>CAVQOB010000007.1:0-77500 GCA_963714325.1 uncultured Alphaproteobacteria bacterium
TACGGCATTCACACATCCGCTTTGCAATGAGGTGATGGGGTGAATGTCTGCGGCAGAGTGACTCGGGTGGGTGGCGGGGGCAAGGCGTCTCTGATTCAAGATCGTAGCTCGACCAATCGGAGGTGATCATGGCGTGGGGGGCGAAGGACATCCGGACCGAACGGCGCGGCGACGAAGTGCTCGACGCGATCGTGGAGACGGGCAGTCTGTGCTGCGCACGATCGGCGGCGGCCGGGCCGGCGAGATTGGCGCGGCCCGCTTCCTCGACCACGACGATGTTACCGTCCCCGCCATTTTGGCGACTGCGGCCGCGCGCACGCTGGCCGCCGCGAAAGGGCAATACGTGCTGGCCGTGCACGACACGACCGAGGTCAATTTCAAGGACAGGGCCGCGCGGCGAACGGGCCTGGGGCCTGCCGGCGACGGCGTCAGCCCGGGCTTCTTCTGCCATCCGCTGCTGCTGGTCGATGCCGAGCACGAGGCCGTGCTGGGGCTCGTCCACGCCGACATCTGGACGCGCGATGAGGCGCCCGTCGGCGACCGCGCCAAGCGCGCCATCGCGGACAAGGAGAGCGCCCGCTGGCTCGCGGCGACGCGGCCTGCGCCGGCGTCGCGGATGTCGCAGCGAAGGTGGTCTCGGTCGCTGATCGCGAGGCCGACATCTACCAGCACTTCGCGGCCCGGCCAGCGAACGTGGAGATGATCGTGCGAGCTCGGCACGACCGCGCGACGACGCTTGGCACACCGCTGTTCGAGATGCCCGAGACGTTCCGCCTGCTCGGTGTGGCGAGCGTGCATGTCCCCCCGCGCGGCCCCGGCGACAAGGGACGCATTGCCGAGGTCACGATAACGGCCGGCCGCGTCGACATCGTCCGACCACGCAAACTTGCCGCGGTCGCGGGCACACCGGCGACGATCTCCCTCGGGCCCGTCGAGATCGCCGAGGTGGCGCCGCCGCCCGGCACCAAGCCGCTCATGTGGCGGCTGCTCACGACATTGCCTGTGGGAACGCTGGCCGAGGCCAACGAGGTTGCAAAGCTCTACCGGCTGCGCTGGCGCATCGAGCAGCTGTTCCGCACGCTGAAATCGGACGGCCTCGACGTCGAGGCATCGCAGGTCACCGATGCGCGCCGGCTGTTCAAGCTGGCGGCGTTCGGGCTGATCGGTGCGGCGAGGATCATGCAGCTGGTCGACGCCCGCGACGGCGGTCCGCGGCCGGCGACCGACGTGATCGACGGCGACCAGATCGAGGCCGTTGCCATCATATCGGCGAGCCTCGAAGGCAATACGGCGCGACAGAAGAACCCGCATCCTAAAGGCTCGCTTGCGGCGGTGTCCTGGGTGGCGGCGCGGCTCGGCGGCTGGAACTGTTACTACAAGCCTCCTGGCCCCAAGACCATGGCCGCCGGCTGGCGACAACTCCAAGACCGCCTCGACGGCTTCGCCCTTGCTATGGCCGTCCGAGATGTGTGAATCCCGTAGCCGTTACGGGGAGAGTTACCATGCGCGCCGAAGGCGCGCACATGAATGGATGAAAGCGGTTTTACTGTCGGCGTCGTGGCATTGAGGTCGTTTTTTCCCTGGCGCCGTCGAGCCCGAGGGAGAGTTTGATCCTGGGGCCTCAGAGCACATGTCATTGTCGCCACGGACGGCGGCGGGCTCAGCCCACCGTTCCGTCCCGGAGCACGCAGAGTAGAGTTCAAATCGACGAGGCCCCTGGCCACGGCATTCCTGTCACTTGGGAGGTGTCCGTGAATATCCTACATAAGAAGTGCGCCGGTCTTGATGTGCATTCCGCCTTCGTGGCGGTCTGCGCGCGCACCGTGCGAAGCCGCAAGATCGCCTACGAGGAGGGCCGCTTCGCGACCACGACGCGCGATCTTCTCGCGCTCGCAGCCTGGCTCGAAGAGCGTGGTGTCACGCATGTCGTGATGGAGGCAACCGGTGTCTATTGGAAGCCTGTGTGGCACATCCTGGACGCCGCGTTCACGCTGATGCTGGTCAACGCCCACGAGGCGCGCAATCTGCCCGGCCGCAAGAGCGATGCGAGCGATGCCCGCTGGCTGGCCGATCTCCTGGCCCACGGCCTGATCCGCGCGAGCTTCGTGCCGCCGGAGCCGATCCGGGAGCTGCGCGATCTGACGCGGACGCGCACGCAGCTGCAACGCCAGATGACGCAGCACGAGAACCGTATCGGCAAGGTTCTGGAGGACGCCAACATCAAACTCGCAACCGTCGTGTCCGACCTGCTCGGCATCAACAGCCGGCGCATTCTGGAGGCGCTGGTCGCTGGCGAGACCGATCCTGCGCGACTGGCGGCGCTCGCCGATCGCAGGTTGAAGGCGTCTCGCGAGGACCTGGCCGCCGCCCTCGACGGCCGCTTCACGCGCCACCACGCCTTCCTGGTCCGTGAGCACCTGACCATGATCGACGTGCTCGCCCAGCGGATCGCCAGCTTCGAGACGGAGGTGGAGGCTTTGCTCGCCCCCTTTCGTCAGCTCGTCGCCGAGTTGACCAAGATCCCTGGTGTGAAGAAGCGGGCCGCGTCTGCCATCCTGGCCGAGATCGGAACCGACATGAGCTGCTTTGCCACCGCCGGCCATCTCTCGAGTTGGGCCCGCCTCGTGCCCCGTCTCGACGAGACCGGCGGCAAGAAGCGCTCGACACGGGTCAAGAAGGGCGGGGCCTGGCTGAAACCGCTGCTCGTGCAATGCGCCATGGCTGCAGCCCGCACCAAGAACACCTATCTGTCCCGTCAGTTCGCCGGCATCGCCGCCCGGCGTGGGCCCAAGAAGGCCGCCATCGCGGTCGCCGGCTCGATCCTCACCGCCATCTACCACATGGTCCGCGATGGTGTGCCCTACCGGCCGCCACAGGTCCGTCCCCTCGATGCGGCAGCCAAAGACAACAAGGCCAAGCGTCTCGCCGGTCAGCTCAGGGCTCTCGGCTTCGAGGTGAAACTCGAACGTGCCGCATGACGTCAGCCCACCGTGCCCGTGGCCAGTTTCTTTCAGAGTAGGGAAAAGAAGTCGAGACGCGTCGTCCGCTCAGGCTCAAAAGCCGCCAAATTCAAAACGGGCGAGCCTCGCAGCCCGCCCGTTCAGTTTCCAATCGACCAGCGTCGACCTACCGCAAATTCCCACAAAATCTCTGTATCCGCGTGCACGCATCTTCCAGATCCGTGGTCGAGGTTGCGTAGGAGATGCGGAAGAACGGGCTTTTCGCGAACGCCGCGCCGTGGACGACGGCGACGCCTTCTTCTTCCAGCAGCGCTGTCACGAACGCTTCGTCGCTAACGATCTTGATGCCGGACTTCGACGTCTTGCCGAGCGCCCCTTCGCACGACGGATAGACATAGAACGCACCCTCCGGCGTCGGACACTTGATCCCGCGCGCCTGATTGAGCATCGACACCACGAGATCGCGCCGCTCCTTGAAAATCGCATTGTTGCGCGGGATGAAATCCTGCGGCCCATTGAGCGCTTCGACGGCTGCCCATTGCGTGATCGACGACGGGTTCGACGTCGACTGCGATTGCAGCTTGCACATCGCCTTGATCAACGGCTCCGGCCCCGCGCCATAGCCCAAGCGCCAGCCGGTCATGCAATAGGCCTTTGACAACCCGTTCATGGTCAGCGTGCGCTCGTACAGCCCAGGCTCCACCTGCGCCGGCGTCGAGAACGTGTGCCCGTCATAGAGCAGATGCTCGTACATATCGTCGGTCAGCACCCACACGTGCTTGTTCTTCGGTAACATCAAGACGTCGGTCAGCGCCTTCAACTCTACGCGTGAGTAGGCCGCTCCCGACGGGTTCGACGGCGCATTGAACAGGAACCACTTCGTCTTCGCGGTGATCGCCTTGTCGAGTGCTGCCGCCTTGAGCTTATAGCCGTCCTCGATATGCGTCATCGCATAAACAGGCGTGCCGCCGCCAAGCATGACGATATCGGCGTAGGACACCCACGCCGGCGCCGGGATCACAACCTCGTCGCCCGGATTGATGGTTGCCATGAACGCGTTATAGAGCACCTGCTTGCCGCCGGTGCCGACCGAGACCTGGTTGGCTTTGTACTCCAGTCCGTTCTCGCGCTTGAACTTCGCGACAATCGCCGCCTTCAGTTCAGGGATGCCGTCGACGTCGGTGTATTTCGTCTTGCCGGCATCGATCGCCCGCTTCGCCGCGTCCTTGATGTTCTGCGGTGTGTCGAAATCCGGCTCGCCGGCGGCCAGCCCGATGATATCGCGGCCCTTGGCTTTCAGCTCCCGCGCTTTCGTCGAAACCGCAATGGTGGCGGACGGTTGAATGCGGTTCAAGCTGTCGGCAAAAAAGCCCATGGCACGACCTTTCTCGGGCATAGCGATTTGCAGCATCGCAAAACGCCGGGACCGTAAGCGCATCGCCACGTGAGATCAAGCAGGATGTAGCATTGTTCAGCTTCAGCGGCGCGCGGGCGTCGCCACGGCCTTTAGCAAGCCCGGCAACGGCTTCTGGCTGACGAATTGCGGGTCCGCATCGAACAACCAGCCTATGAACTTGGCCGTCTCGATGAACCGCTGGCCTTGCCCCGTTAACACATACCCGCCGCCTTGCTGCGCGACATTGCCAGACGCCATCTGTTCGTCCATGCGGCGCTGGATCTGGGCAAATTCGCCGAGATAGCGCCGTTCGAATGCGGTTTGCAGTTCGCCGACCGACAGCGGCTGGCCCGGATGTGCCGCCATGTAGCCGGCGACAAAAACCGTCACCGAACGATCGACCGTCACCGGTGCGACGATCAGGAATGCCAGATTGAGCCCGAACGACAACACGCCAGCCGCGATCGCATCGCGTACGCTGCACAATCCCGTCCGCCGGCCGGCGATGATCATGCCAACAGTCAGCAGCATCAGGACCGTCACGCAAAGCACGAACCCCCGGTAGAACAGGATGTCGATCGACGCGAATACGCCGGTCTTGAAGAGCACAACCAGCGCCACGAAGCCGATCGCAGTGGCGATGGCAAACATCAGGATCGCCGCCAGCACGTCGCTCAACGCGCTGCGCACCGGCGATGTCGATTTGGACGATTGTTCGGTCATGGCACGACGATCCACGGGCTCTACTCGACGAGGTCACGGGCGTTCAGCACGCGAAAATGTTCGGACTGGAAGATCGACGGGCTGCGCTTGACCCACGCCGCGCTTCGCCAAGCCGGATCCTCCGCCGATACGACAACCATGTCGACCCGATGCCGCGCGAGCCGATCTCTGACATCGCCAACCCGCAAGTTGTCTGCAAAGACCGGCGTGAGCGCAGCAATGCGCGCAGCGAAATCTGCCTTGGTCACGCCGAACAATCGACCGTTTTCGTGATCCGAGATCGCCACGCGTTGCCGCCCATAGAGGCCAAATCCATAGGCCCGGCCCTTGTCGGGATTGTGCTGCGTCACCGCAGCGTGATCGACGTGCGCGGCGAGCCATCCGTAAACGACCCGATTGGCGTAATCCTGCGCTGGTCCGCTGCCACCCGCTTGCGGCGCGTGCAACCCGAGCGGCTGATAGGCGCGCAACGCCACGCAATCGTAGGCTGTCCCCGCTGTACCGGCGATCAGGAGCAAAGCAAGTGCCGGGTTCGCCGTTGCCATCTGCACGAGCCGCCGGGCGGAGCCGTCCCATGCCCTCAGCAATTCCGAGCCGATAACCGCCGTCCAGAGCAGTCCTGCCATTTGTGCGAACAGCATCACTCGCCAACCGAAATCATTATTCTGGATTGTCGATTGGACGAAGGTGCCAAGTACCAGCGCGACCACTGCGCTCAATGCCAACAACTGCGCCACCGGCTGCCCGCGGAGGGCTGCGTAACCACGCGCACGCCAGAACATGATGGTCCCAACCAGAATGAGACCGAACTCGACCGCGTAATGCAGAGGCATATAGATCAGCCGCGCCAGCGCTTGGCTACCAGAGATCGCCTCGAGGCGCGGATCGAATTCAATCGGCCTGACCCCGACTGTCATCGGCGTCGCGTCAAAGCTGCGGAAGTGATACAGGTCAGCGAGATGCGGCGATGCGAGCAGCGCGCTCAGTGCGCCGGCCATGATCAACGCAAGCGCCATCCGCTTATGCCCCTGCAAAAGCAGCAAGACCAGCCAACACCCCGCGATCACGACCGTCCCGATCGTCATCCAAACGGAAAGCCCGAGCGCCGAGGCGAACGCCAAGGCCGCGAGCCCGATGGCCATCAACCGTTCATGCCGCCGAAGGCCCGCGTCGGCTCCGCCACCGGCCGTCGACGCGATCAACAACAGGCCGATCCACGACGCGATGAAACCCGCAACGTGATGTGGCACCCAGAGCACCGAGAGCAAGAAGCTGACGACGGGTTGGTTCGCCCAATTCGTTTGCGCGATCCAATGCCCGGACCCGAACGCGCTTAGGACGACGCTGAACAGTTGCGCACCAGCCACAAACAGCATGGTGACGGCGACGGCCAAGGTTCGCTCAGAATGCCGCGCCAGCAGCCCGGCGCGAGTACCCAAGGTGTGGAGCAATGCGACGAGCGCGAGCCCGGTCCAGAAAATTTGCCCGCCAACCGCCGCCCGCGAATCGACGAATCCCAGCGACAGAACTTCAACCAGCGCCGACGGTACATAAAAGAAGTAGTAGTAGCTGGCGAATCCATCGCGCATGAAGAACGGGTCGATCAACGGTGTGCCACCGGCTTCGACAATCGCCCGCACCGTCGCCGCGTGCTTGACGCCGTCGACCGCCAGCAGCGTCGTGTAGAGTTTGCCGGCCGAGGCCATATCGACCCATGCCGCGCCGACCAGCACGAACCATCCGGCGAGCAGCATGACGATGCCACGGCTCAATGTCGGTCGCTCCTGTCGGGAGAGTTGGACGCATCCGGCCGCCGCGCCGACGAGCCCCACGGCAAGCGCTGCGCCAATTCCGGCCAGCCGCGTTGCCAACGCCTCGATGCCAATGACGGCCGAAGTCGCAAACAGCAGCGCGAGGCCGATCCGCGTCAATGGCGTCGCGCGGTCAAAGCCAAGCAAGCCTGTGAAGCGCCCAACTGCATAGCCGGGCAACACCAGGACCGGCACGAACAACAGTGTTGCGACCGCGAGGCCAGCCAAGTCCTGCAGCGTAAAGGGCATGCTCCGCGTGATCCTGGCTACTGCAAGGGGCCAGACTGCCATGGAACATTTGACAACGAATTAACAACACCTTGCCGGAGCAACGTCCTCAGCCGCCGATCAGCTTCGGCAGCCAGGTCGACAGCGCCGGAAAGGCGCAGAGGATGAAAAGCCGGATCAGATCGGAGACGATGAACGGCGCCACCCCGCGATAAATCGTGCCGAGCCCGATATCGCGCCGGATCGAATTGATGACGAACACGTTCATGCCGACCGGCGGCATGATCATGCCGAGCGTCACCGTCATCACGATGATGACCCCGAACCAGATCGGATCAAACCCGAGTTTCATCATCGCCGGATAGACGATCGGCACCGTCAGCAGGATCATGGCAAGTTCGTCCATGATGGCGCCGAGCAGCAGGTACAGCAGCAGGATCAGCCCCAGCACGCCATAGGCGCCGACCGGCAACGCCACCAGCCATTCGACGATATTCTGCGTCGTGCCGGTGATGGTGAGAAAATACCCGAACAGAAACGCTCCGATGGCGATCGTGAACACCGTTGCGATCGTGCGCATCGACGCCACCAGCGCATCGATCGTGGAAGTGACCGTCAGTCGGCCGCGCAGCAGGCTGATCAGGAACGCGCCGACCGCGCCCATGCCGGCGCCCTCAGTCGGCGTGAAGAGACCGAAATTCATACCACCGATGACGAACGCGAACAGCAGCACGGTCGCCCAGATATCCTTGAGAGCCGACAGCCGCTCGGCCCAGCTGTGTCGCTTCCCGATCGGGATCATCTCAGGGTACTTCCACGCCATCACGCGGATGACGACCATGTACATCAGCATGCCGAGAATGCCCGGAATGATCCCGGCGATGAACAGCGCGGCGATGTCGACATCCGTCATGATGCCATAGAGCACGAAGATCGTCGACGGCGGGATCATGATGCCAAGCGTTCCGCCGGCGGCGATCATGCCGGCAGAAAACCCGCGATGATAGTTTTCCCGATCGAGTTCGGGCATGGCGACTTGGGTCATTGTTGCAGCCGTCGCAACCGACGATCCATTGATCGCTGCGAAGCCGCCGCAGGCAGCAATCGTCGCCAGCGCCGTGCCGCCACGCAGATGCCCGAGCCAAGCGGAGCCCGCACGAAAAAGTTCCTGGCTCATGCCGCCGGCCGACGCGAACGCCCCCATCAGCACGAACATCGGGATGACCGAGAAATTGAAATCGATGATCGTCGAGAACGTCGTCGTCGAGATCTGTCGCATCGCCGGTCCGATACCACTGACCATGGCATAGCCGGCAACACCAACCGCACCCATGGCAACGCCAATAGGAACCCGTAGTGCCATCAGCACGAACATGGCGACAAAGCCGAGGACGGCCAGCAGATCCTTGTCCATTGGTGCGATGGCCTTACTCGATGGGCTTCGGTTGATCCGCGCCGTCGGTACTGCGCGGCGGCTTGACGGCGCCAACGATGGACAGGATGAAGGCCATCACGATGCCGGCAGTGATGATGCCGAAAAAGATCCAAATCGGTATTTTGAGTTCATTCGTCGTGCGCTTCGATGTCACCACCGGCCAGAACGCGTCGACGAACGCATAGGCGAACATGCCCATGCACGCGATCACGAAGAGTGTCGCGAACGCGTCGATCACCCGGCGACCGCTTCTGCCACAGAGTTCCCAGATCACATCGACGACGACGTGGCTCTTGTAGTACGTCGCCATGGCAATGCCCCAGGCGATGGCGATACCCTGCAGATGCTTCGAGAGGTCGAACGCATCCGGCACGTTATAGTTGAAGACCTTGCGGCCGACGACGCCGACACAAATGAAGATGGCCACCGCCGCCATGATGCAGGCGGCGACGATCTCGATGGCCCGTGCTGTGCGTTCCATGGTCCCCCCGATGCCCGTCTCCCCATGACGAACGTTGCGTCATGGGGCGCGAGCAAGCCTTACTTCGCAGCCGCCTTTTTGGCTTCGGCTTCGAGTTCGGCGTAGGCCTTTACAGGGTCGATTCCCGCCTTCGCGACGGCATCAAACCAGCGCTTTTTGACGCCCTCAGTCGCTTTTTTCCATTCGCCGAGTTCAGCGTCCGTCAGCTTGACAACAGTAAATCCGGCCTTGGCGGCCAATTCTTTGCGGCCGCTGGCTTCATAGTCACCCCAGGTCTTGCCGATGACGCCCGCCCATTGATTGCTGCAGTGGTCGTCCATCACTTTTTTCTGCCCCGCCGACATTTTGTCGTAGACCGCCTTGTTGAGCAGCACCGCGAAGCTCGTCGTGTAGAGGTTCATGTCGGTCGCGAAGTTGACGACCTTGTCGAGCCCGAACAGGATGTTGGATTTCCATGGTCCCATCACCGCATCGACGACGCCGGACTCGAGGCCTGAGCGCATTTCCGGCGCCGCCAGATTGACGTTGACCGCGCCGATGTCTGTCAGCAGATCCGACGTCTGCGAGTTTGACGAGCGAACCTTCACGCCTTTGAGGTCGGCCGGCACACGAACCGCCTTCTTGGAGAAGAAACTACCCGGGTCATGCGCGAACCCAAAACAGAACTTCACATCCTTCATTTCTTGGGCCGCATATTTGCGATACCAGGCGTCATAGGCGCGCGAGCCGGCATCACCGTCATTGTGCAGGAAGAACAGATTGCCGCCTTCCGCGATCGGCAGCCGTCCCGTCTGTATGCCCACCGAAATGAACGTCACCTCTGCGATCCCGTCGCGCGCCATGTCGTAGTGATCGGGCGCGCGGCCCAGCTGTTGCGCTGGAAACAGCTTGCCGGTGATCGATCCACCCGACGCCTTGCCGATGCTTTCGAGCCATTGATTGACCGCCGGGTGCATGCCGTGGCTTGGTGGTACCCAGCTCGAGAATTTGAGTTCGAACTTCTGCTCTTGCGCCGAGGCGCCACCCACCGCTAACCCGCAAGCGAACGCGGTCGCGGCAAAAGCCAGTCTGGAACGATTGAACATTGAAAGGTCCTCCGGATCGTATACTGCGCGACTATTTGCCAGTCGCTTTTTTGATTTCGGCCTCGAGTTCGCCATAGGCCTTGTCGGGATCAAGGCCGGCCTTCTTGACGGCCTCGGACCAACGCTTCCTGACACCTTCGCCGGCCTTTTTCCATTCGCCAAGTTCCGCGTCGTTGAGCTTGACGACAGTGAACCCGGCCTTGGCAGAGAGTTCCTTGCGTCCAGCTGCTTCATAGTCGCCCCAGGTCTTGCCGACGATCCCAGCCCATTGGTTGGTGCAATGCTCGTCGACGACCTTCTTCTGCCCCGCCGACATCTTGTCGTAGGTGCCCTTGTGCATGAGGATGGCGAAACTGGTGGCGTAGAGGTTCATGTCGGTAGCATGATTGACAGACTTGTCGATGCCGAACAGCAGGATCGATTTCCACGGGAACATGATCGCTTCGGCGACGCCGGATTCAAGTGCCGCACGCGCTTCCGGTGCTGAGACGCGAACATTGATGCCACCAAGATCGGTCAACAGGTCGGACGTCTGCGAGTTCGACGAGCGAACTTTCATGCCCTTGAGATCGGCCGGCACCTTCACCGGCTTCTTCGAGAAAATCGTCGCCGGATCATGGATGAAGCCGAAGCAATACTTGACGTCCTTCATCTCCTGGGCCGCATACCGGCGATACCAAGCATCGTAGGCGCGCGATCCGGTATCAGCGTCGTTGTAGAGGAACATAAGGTTCCCCCCTTCCGCGACCGGCAGCCGGCCCGGCTGATAGCCGACCGAGACATAGGTGAACTCCGCAATCCCGTCGCGCGCCATATCATAGTGGTCTTCGGCCTTGCCAAGCTGCTGCGCTGGGAACAGTTTGCCCGTGAGTGTCCCGCCCGACGCCTTGTTCATGCTCTCGAGCCATTGGTTGAGCGCCGGATGCATGCCATGGCTCGGCGGCACCCAGCTCGACAGCTTCAGATCGAACTTCTGGTCCTGGGCAAGGGCGGTCAGCGCCGACGCGGCCAACGCGGCGGCGGCGATCAGCACTGTTTTGGCGGTTGAGCTCACTGGGGTCCTCCTGAACGTCTTTTTGACAGCCAAAAGGCGGCCGATGCAGCCGCCTCTTTCAGCATCCTATATCGAACGGCACCGCCGGTCCAAGTGCGCTTTACGTACAGACGGCCCGTGCTTGGCCGTCACTCCGCCGCCTGCTTTTTATACCGGCGTGCGTACTGCAACAGCGCATCGTCGGCCGTAGGTGTGATCGGCGTGAAATCCTGGTGTGCGATCCACTCGGCCCGCGTCGGCTTTCGAATATGGTTCGAGACCGCATTCAATGTCAGATAGACGATGCGGCGCGAGAACGGCGTGATGTTGCCGGCCGAACCATGCACCAGATTGCCGTGGAACATCAGCATCCCACCGGGCTTGCCGGTGGGCGCGACGATGCCGCCGTCAGCAACCAGTTTCTCGACGGTCGCATTGTCCAGCGTCCAGAGCGGATAGGCCGTCGTCGCCGTGTCGTGGCCGGCCTGCAGGTTGCCGTGCTGCTGCGAGCGCGGCACCAGCATCAAGGCGCCATTGTAGGGATAGACCTCATCGAGAAACACCGAGATGTTCATCGCGCGGGGCTCCGGCATGCCGTCGTCGCGCAGCCATGTGCCGTAGTCCTGGTGCCACTGCCAGACGTCGCCGTCAAACTTGGCTTTCGCATTGATTTTATATTGGTGCATATAAACTTTTTCGCCGAACACCTGCTCGACCGGATTGATCATGCGGGGGTGCCGGCCGAGCAGTGAGAACGCCTCGTTGTAGGTGTGGGCCGCAAAGGCCGTCCGCGGCGCGCCGTTCTTTTCGCGCCAGATTTCCGGCCGATTGCTGCCGAGAACATGTGCCGATTCTTCTCTGAGGACAGCGATCTCTTCCGGGTTGAACAACTCCGGCAGAAACAGCCAGCCTTCGTCATGGAACTGCTTCATCTGTGCGTCGGTGAGTTTCATCGGGCGTCTCCTCTGTCGGGCTTGGGGTAGGTCATGCGTGTCTGCAATGGTCAGGCAACCGATAGACTGTGTTCCAGGCGCTGTGCGGTCTGTTCGCCGGCCATGGCCGCGTGCAGTCGCGCCAGCCGTCCGGCGGTATCGACCTGACCGGCAAGGACTGCCACCAGGATCGCCTGATGCTCGCCCCACACGCGCGCGCGCGCCGCATCTGTCGCCAGCACCAGCCGCATCGAACGCATGAAGTGTGGCCACTGCTCGGCAACGGTTTCGCTGATCGCTTGATTGCCCGACAGCCGATACAGCATCGAATGAAAGGCCACATCGGCGGCAATCCATTGGCGCATCGGGACACTGGCGCTGAGCGCTGCACCGCTGTCCAGAACGTGTTCGGCCTGTGACCGCTCGGCACGGGCGACCCGTCCGCTCGCGATCCTGCGCGCTGCACTTTCAGCCGCAATGCCATCGAGGGCTTCCCGGATTTGATAGAGGTCACGAATCCGTCGCGCATCGAGGGGAGCAATCTGTAGGCCGCGCTTACCATGCTCAATGACGAGGCCGCGCCGCTTCAGAAGATGCAGTGCATGGCTGACCGGTTGGCGCGAAACACCCAGCAGTGCCGCCACCTTGTCCTGCGTGATCCGCGCCCCAGGTGCCAGCGCTCCCTCGATGATCGCCTCCAACAAGCGATCATGCACCTGATCAATCAGATTCGGAGCCAACTGCAGCTGCGGCATGGACATGAAGCGGACGCCCGGTCAGAGATCGGCAGTTGAAGCAACAACTCTTTTTAGCATTCCGAATTCCGAATGCAATCACGAATTGCGCCCTTTGAGTACGAAGTGGGCGCAATCGGTGATCCTCAGACGAAAAAATCACGATGATTCCAGAATGCGTCGCGTCCTGACCCGTCCCGCCACAGTGTTGCAGTTTTTACCGGCATAACAGAAGGACTCGACATTGCCCGGTTTATACCGGTGAAGCCTTCGGTTAAGGTCCCGCAGGGACAAAAAGGCAACGGGGACAGGGCGTAACGCGTTATGGCTCGAGCGAGACAAACAGATAACGGATCGGCGACGCTGCACCGCGCGCTGTCGACGCCGCGCAAGGCGCTCGTCAATATGCTGTTATTCATTGCGCTGGTAGGTGCCATCGTCGCCGTTATCATTCCGCCGTTGCAGGCAGCCCTCCTCACGAACCCCTTCCTCAACGGCCTGATCATCGCCGTGTTGCTGTTCGGGATTATCTATTGCTTCGGCCAAGTGCTGCGCCTTTACCCGGAAATACGTTGGGTTAACGGCTTCCGCATTGCCGATCCCGGCCTCTCCGCAGCCGCTCGCCAACCAACACTTTTGGCACCTATGGCAACCATGCTGCGCGATCGCACTGGCGCCCTATCGCTTTCCGCGACGTCGATGCGCTCGATCATGGACAGCATAGGCTCGCGGCTCGATGAAGCCCGCGATACCGGCCGATACTTGGTTGGCTTGCTCGTCTTCCTCGGCCTGCTCGGCACTTTCTGGGGGCTTCTCGACACCATTACGTCGGTCGGCAAGGCCATCAACGCGCTCGATACCAAGGCTTCCGACAGCGTCAGCGTCTTTGAGGAATTGAAAGCCGGCCTCGCAGCTCCCTTGCGCGGCATGGGTACCGCTTTTTCGTCATCCTTGCTCGGGCTGGCCGGCTCGCTGGTTCTTGGCTTCCTGGATTTGCAGGCAAGCCACGCCCACAGCCGTTTCTATAATGAACTCGAGGAATGGCTCTCCGGCATCACCGAATTGTCGCCGGCCGCCGCACCCTCCGGCGATCAGTTGAATCGTCAGCTCTACGCCGTACTTTACGATATGCAGCGCGTACTCGCAGACCTCTCGACCAAGATGGAAGCGACTGCGCACTTGCCGGCGCCCATCAATGGCGCTGGCGAAGAATTGGTCAAGGAACTTGCCAAAGGCGTCGATCAGTTAGTCCGCCAGATGCGCGCCGAACAGAAAGTAGTGCGCGAATGGGTCGACGAGCAGGCAGCCCAACAGTCGGAGGTCGCCTCCGTCCTGAAAAATCTGGCAACCAACATCGGCAACAAGTGAGTCAACGCTGATGGCACGCGGACGCGGCAGAAAACGCGAGAGCTACGGCGAGTTTTGGCCGGGCTACGTCGACGTGTTGTCGACGCTGCTGCTGGTCGTCACGTTCCTGATGTCGATCTTCATGATCGCACAGTTCTTCGTCGCCCAGGAGAGTAGCAGCAAGGACAATGCGCTGCGCCGCCTCACCCGCCAGATCTCGGAACTGACCAGCCTGCTCAGTCTCGAAAAGGGCAAAGCTAAAACCGGTGAAGATGAACTGGCCACCCTGCAGGCGTCACTCGCATCCTTGCGCGCCGAGAATACCCGCCTGTCCAGTTCGGCCGGACTCGGCGATGATAAGATCAACAGCGCCAACGCCCGTGTCGCCGCTCTCACCAAGGACCTCGACGACCAGAAGAACCTCTCCAGCGAAGCGCTTTCAAAGGTCGACCTTCTCAATCAGCAGCTGGCAGCCCTTCGCCGCCAGATGGCCGCGATCCAGGATGCCCTCGCCGCTGCCGAAGCTAAGGACAAGGAAAGCCAGGGCCGCATCACCGATCTCGGCGCCCGCCTGAATGTCGTGCTCGCCAAGCAGGTCCAGGAATTGCAGCGCTATCGTTCTGATTTCTTCGGCCGGCTGCGCGAACTTCTGAAGGATCGCCGCGACATCCGCGTCGTCGGCGATCGCTTCGTGTTCCAGTCTGAGGTGCTCTTTCCCTCCGGACAGGCACTGATGACTCCAGAAGGTCTCGCGGCCATCGATCAGCTCGCCGCGGCAATCGTCGAATTGGAGCGCTCGATTCCCCGCGAGATCGATTGGTCACTGCAGGTCGACGGTCACACCGACGCGCGCCCCATCGCCAGCGCGCAGTTTCCCTCAAACTGGGAACTCTCCAGTGCTCGCGCCACTTCGGTCGTCAAATATCTGATCGCCCGTGGCGTGCCGGCCCGTCGTCTCGTTGCCGCCGGCTACGGCGAGTTCCAACCGCTCGAGGACGGAGCCGCCGAGGAAACGCTCCGCCGCAACCGCCGCATCGAACTGAAGCTGACCAACCGGTGACGGCGAGGCCAGCACTGATCCATCAGTCCGTGAAAACGGTGAGCCATTCTTGGTCGGTATTAAACATGGCGCAAGGCTGAATGGGTGCCGTGCCGAGATCGCCACCACGTTCCATCACTCACAGCTTCGCCCGCTTGTCGACGACGCGGCGGGCTTTGCCTTGGCTGCGTTCGACGCCGCCGGGCTCGGTGACGGTCACCGTCGCTGTTGAGCCGATGTTGTGCTTGATCAGGCCAGCGAGCTTCGCTGAAGCCGCAGCCCTCGATTCGGCGCTGGCCGCATTGATCGCCGCCTCGACCAGCACTTCCATCTCATCGAGGCGGTTGTCGCGCGTCAGCACCACTTGATAGTGCGCGGATAGTCCTTTGATCTTGAGGATCTGCTCCTCGATCTGCGATGGGAACACGTTGACGCCGCGCACGATCATCATGTCGTCGCTGCGGCCGGTGACTTTTTCCATGCGCCGCATCGTCCGTGCGGTGCCAGGCAATAAGCGCGTGAGATCGCGGGTGCGATAGCGGATCACCGGCATGCCTGACTTGGTGATGGTGGTGAACACCAATTCGCCCTTCTCCCCATCGGGGAGAACCTGACCGGTCACCGGATCAATGATTTCGGGGTAGAAATGATCCTCCCAGACGTGCAGGCCGTCCTTGGTCTCCACGCACTCGTTGGCGACTCCGGGACCACCGACTTCAGAGAGGCCATAGATGTCGACGGCGTGCATGTCGAACGCCGCCTCGATCTCGGCCCGCATAGCATTGGTCCAGGGCTCAGCGCCGAAGATGCCGACCTTCAGCGAGGATTGACGGGGATCGAGACCTTGCCGGCGGAATTCATCAAGGATCGAAAGCATGTACGACGGTGTCACAGTGATGATGTCCGGCTTGAAATCATTGATCAGCTGCACCTGTCGCTCGGTCATGCCGCCTGAGATGGGCGTCACCGAGACGCCCAGTTTTTCTGCGCCATAGTGCAGCCCGAGTCCCCCGTGAACAGACCATAGCCATAGGCGTTATGCAGCATCATGCCGCGCTTGGCGCCGGCCGCACGCATACTGCGCGCGACGACTTGCGCCCAGATGTCGACGTCCCGCGCGGTATACCCGACGACAGTTGGCTTGCCGGTGGTCCCCGACGAGGCATGAATGCGCGCAATCTCCTCGCGCGGCACGGCAAACATCCCGAACGGATAATTGGCGCGCAGATCGCCTTTTGTCGTGAAGGGAAACTTGGCGAGGTCGCCGAGCGATTTCAGGTCATCAGGATGCACGCTCGCCGCATCGAACGCCTTCCAGTAATGCGGCACATTATCGTAGACGTGGCGCACAACCCACTGCAACCGCTTCAGCTGCACCGCCGCGATCTCATCACGCGAAGCAATTTCGATCGGCTCGAGGCTGTCGCGGGTGGGTGTCAAATCGTCCATGCAGGGTCCCCAATCGTCAGGCTTCAAATGATGGCGGCCAGCTCCAACGCCGCCGCCGTCACGTTGCGCTCAAATGCGGCCGGTCGCGGGTCACGCCGCACGCCGGCAAAAATATCCTCGCCAGCAAGCCACGCCACCTCCGCGTCGGGGCGCATCAGTGTCACTTCGAGTGCGGCTGAGAGCTCATAACTATGCCAAACCAGATTCTGCGCCTGCAGCGCGATGCTGAGTGAAAATAGCGCGGCACTCGACGCTACGTCGTTGATGCGGGGTGACGTCCATCCGGTCGTGCCACCGTTGAACACCGCGACGCAGTCATCGACCGCTGTCGCCGCGGTCTTGCGGCACACGGACGGCCGCGCGGCGTAGACCGAGCAGAGGCTATCAACCAGCAATGCACAGGGCAATTTCCGGCCGCGGCGATTCTCGTGCGATCGGCCGGACGTCACCTGAAGTCGCTGAACAAGCGCGGAGCGCCGCTGTTCGAATGCGGGATCGGCAAGCAACGCCCGCGCAATACGAAATACCTCCGGCGCCATCGCGGAAACATAGGTATGGCAGCAGTAGGCACAGCCCTTGGCGCAGGCGACGGCAACCTTCTCGGGTGCTCGGCGCTGCGCGGTATCATTGACCCGGTGCACCAGCTCCGCCGCATCGGATGCGCGCTTGGTACTGTCAGTCTCGGCCAGTACATCCTGGATCACCGCGGCCAATCCGAGGAGCTGCTCGTGTTGCGGCTCAAGCGGCAGCCCATTGCGCAGGACGGCATCTCCTGCCTTGCGTAGAACTCGGCTCCACTGACGTTGCGCTTGTCGTGTCATGCGCTTGTTCCATCGCCCAGCAACGTGCCGGAGATGGCGCGACTATGGCCTCGAAACTCGGCGATCGTCGCGCCACTGGCGTCGGTCACGGTGACATCGTAGATGCCGCTGCGGTCGGCGCGATGGCGTTCGCGCGCCTCGGCTCTCAGTCGCATGCCGAGTTTCCCTGGAGCAACGTAGCTGATCTGGCAGTGCTGCGCGACGTGGCGTTGATTGCGGGAGTTGCAGGCGAACGCAAACGCGCTGTCAGCGAGCGTGAAGATGAACCCCCCGTGCGCGTTGCCGTGGCCGTTGACCATCGCCTCGGTGATCGTCATCGACAACACCGCAACGCCTGGCGAAACGGCGTCGACGACCATGCCGAGCCCCTGCGAGGCGCGATCTTCGACCCACAAGGCCGCGGTTGATTGCCGGGCGATCTCGTCAGCACTAAGCGCCATCATGATCTCCCCCGGAACTTTGGCGCGCGCTTCTCGAAGAACGCCGTCACGCCTTCCGCATAGTCCGGTGCGCTGGCGAGTTCTTGTTGGAGGTCGCGCTCAAGATCGAGCTGGGCGTCCAGCGTGTTCGTCTCGCTGGCATCAAACGCGCGCTTCATCGTTGCGAACGCGCCTGTGGGCATGGCCGCCAACTTGGCAGCCATCGCTTCCGCCTCGGTCATCAAGGCGGTATCATCGACGGCTTTCCAGATCATCCCCCAAGCGGCAGCCTGCTCAGCGGTCACCGGTTCGGCAAGCATGGCGATAGCGCGAGCACGGGCCGGACCGATCAGTCGGGGCAGTGTCCAGGTCCCGCCGGCATCCGGCATCAGGCCGATCTTGGCGAACGCCTGCAGAAACTTGGCCGACTTCGCGGCGATGACGATATCACAAGCGAGCGCCACGTTCGCGCCGGCGCCGGCCGCGATCCCGTTGACCGCGCAAATCACCGGCATCGGGAACGCATGCAACCGCCGGATCAGCGGATTATAGAATTTCCCGAGCGTCGCTTCGATGTTCGGCGTTTCTCCGGCCTTGAAAGTAACCATACGATCGGAAAGGTCCTGCCCCGCGCAGAACCCGCGTCCAGACCCGGTCAGCACCAGCGCTCTGCAAGTTTTGTCGGCTTCGGCGGCGTCCATCGCCGTTCGCAACGCTGTATGCAGATCACTGGTGAAGGCGTTGAGTTTGTCCGGCCGATTTAACGCCAGAATGCGATAGCCATCCCGGATCGTCACCAGCACCAAGTCGCCCATAGCCTCGCTCCAATGCCCGTTCAGGCCGATATCTATAATTTCCCTGGTCGGTCGTTGGGTAGTCGAATCCGGTGCCGATCCACCCGTCGCAGCCGCAACCCGCACCATTCCCGACACCAAGCGACAACATTTCTGCCACAACCCCAAAGGGTTGTACCATTCAATATCGTATTGCCTCGACTTGGAAAGGTCATGGCGGTTGGGTATACTGAGGTCGAGAATGGGGACGACTTGCCTGACCGGGCAGTGGCGAGCCCAACAGAACGCAAGTGCCGCGATCCATCCGGACCGCGCCGAGGAGCCGACTGGCGATGAGATGCAATCCACTACGTTGGCTCTGGGGCTTGCTGCCGTTGGCACTGCTCTGCGGCGCGGCCCTGTTTTTTGAACGCGGACGCGTTGAGGCGGATTTACGCAATCGCACCGATCAGGCTATGGCCAATGCCGGCATGAAATGGGCAACAACCAGTTTCGATGGCCGCGACGTCACGATTGCCGGCCGCGCACTCGATGAGGGCGATCCAGACAAAGCGAGCCGCGTGGCCCGCGACGTCTGGGGCGTGCGCATCGCCAACAGTCAGGTCGAATTGATCGAAAAGGCCGAAGCCTATCTCTGGTATGCCTCGCGCGCCG
Organism: uncultured Alphaproteobacteria bacterium; assembly: GCA_963714325.1. Classification (GTDB taxonomy): domain Bacteria; phylum Pseudomonadota; class Alphaproteobacteria; order Rhizobiales; family Hyphomicrobiaceae; genus CAVQOB01. Next base: position 19,342 of record CAVQOB010000007.1, read on the forward strand.
CCAATCGCATTCGCCTGCGCGGCATGGTGCCGAACGAAAATACGCGCGTATCGATCGTCAATGTCGCCAAAACCACATTTGCCGGCGCTCAGATCGACGACGAAATGCAGTTGAAGCGTGGCGTACCGAGTCCCAGATTCATGGCTTTCCGGTGTCACCTTCGCCCTGACCCAGTTGGCTGGGCTGAAAAGTGGCGAGGCGCGGCTGGAGAGCCTGAACGTGAGCGTCACCGGCGATGCCAATACGCCAGCCAGCTATCGCGCGATCAAGACGGCGCTGCAGAGTGGCTTGCCGCGTGGCGTTCGCCTCGGCAGCGATCGCGTCACCGCGCCGGTCGTCAGTCCCTTCACCTGGGCCGCGCGCCATGGCGGCGGGCAGGTCGTCCTCAGCGGCTACGTTTCGGGCGACAAGACCCGCGACGACATCGTGACGGCGGCGCGTTCGGCTCTGCCGCGCGCCAATGTTGTCGATCGAATGGAAGTCGCAGAAGGCGCACCGGCCAGTTGGACCGGCGTTGCGATTGCTGCATTGAAGGAACTCGGCCGGCTCGAGGAAGGCAGCGCGGAAACGCGCGACGCGCAGTTGACCGTTGCCGGAATGGCCGCCGACGAAGCCATCGCTGACACGGCGCGACGTAACATGCGCAGCGCCATGCCACAGGGTTTCCGCATGACCGACCAGATCCAGCATCGGGCACCACCACCACCGCCCATTGCGGTCCCGTCAGCGCCGTCGCTGCCCAAGGTCGCCGGCCCATATGTGACGACTGCTGCCGTCAATGCAGGCTCCGTCGTCCTCACGGGGTTCGCGCCAAGTGACACCGCGCGCGACGCAATCGTCCAGCAGGCCAAGGTTCGCTTTCCCGGTCGTCAGATCGACAATCGGCTTGAGATTGCGCCGGGTGCCCCCGATGGCTGGCAACGCTGCGTCGATGGCGGGTTGCTTGGCATTGCACGGTTAGGCAGCGGCCGCTTGCAGCTGAGCGATCGCCGCCTTGAAGTCGCAGGTGCCACCGAGGACGATGATCTGGCGGAAGCCGTTCCAGCCGACGTCAGGGCGGCGGTGCGCGGTGACTGCGACGCGAACGTCCGCGTCGATATTCTGGCTGAAACTGCACCGGAATTGGTGTGGCGCGCCGTCTATAGCGGCGCCGATGTCATCTTGGAAGGCGACGTGCCAAGTGCTGCGGCCCGCGCTCAATTAGTACAATCGGCGGGTCGAAAGTTTCGAGGCGCCGCTGTTGTCGACCGGATGCGTGTCGTCGAAACGCGCACCCGCAAGTGGCCGCGCGTCGCCGACGCCGGCTTGACGATGCTGGCTGACCTGAAGCGCGGCGAGGTACGCCTCAATCGTCTGGAACTCGTTGTCGCAGGTGAAGCCGCAGATCAACAGGTCATCACGTCGATCCGCGAACGCATCAACCGCGATCTCCAAAAAGGCTATACGGGACGCGATCAGGTGAGTGTCGGCATTGCCGCCCCGCCGCGTGCGCCGATACAGCCTCCGCCGTCGCAACCGGTCGCCGCCGCGCCGCGCCCCGACACCGCCAAGGTTTGCCAGGATGGCCTGCGTTCGGCGGCCAGCGAAGGTCTCATTCGCTTCGCGCGCGCGAGTGCCGATATCGAGCGTGCAAGCTTTCCGACCCTCGACAAACTCGCTGGCATCGCCCGTGCCTGCCCACAAGTGGTGATCGAAATCGAGGGCCACACCGACGCCGAAGGCACACCGGAACGAAAGCAGCGTCTCTCCGACCGTCGTGCACGCTCCGTCGTCGACTATTTGAACAAGGCCGGCGTCGATGGCAACAAGATGCAGGCTGTCGGCTATGCCGATACGCGGCCGCTGGCGCCCAACGACACGTCGGACAATCGCGCAAGAAATCGCCGCATCGAATTCACCGTCAAGACCAACTGAGGTCCAATCGCTAACGTCGCTCTGGCAGGTCAAATTTGTCCCGGCACGCCGGGTGTTTGAGAGTTCCGCGTCACAGGTAAGGATGAACGAGTATGGACTACCTTCTGATCAAGCTTTGGCCCTGGATGCTCGGCGCGCTCGCCATTGGCTTATTGACCGGCTGGCTATCGTGCAGCCAGGACGAAGACGAACGCCAGTGACGCCGAGTGCCGTAGCGCCGCCGACGCAATCAGCGCGCAGCGCGCACAACGCACGAGCTTCAAGACGCTGACGTCCGTGATGCCAACATCCATCGCACTTCGACCCAAGCTATTCAGTTCCTAATCGAGAGTATGCGCAATGTACTGGTTCCTCTGGCAGACACTGATGCTGATGCTGCTGGCATTTTTCCTCGGCGCCTCCCTCGCGTGCCTGTTGAAGCGATTGATGGCACCAGCCGTGCGAACCGCGATGCCGATCGACATTCGCCCGCCGCTCCCGGCTGCTGCCGACGCGACCCGTCATGCTCCACCTCCAGACGCAGGCCTGCGCCGTGTCAATCCGTTGCCCAACTTGCCGCCGCGGCCGCCGATGCCGGCCCCTGCCGCCATGCCAATCGGCACCCATGTCAATCGCTTCGAGCGCGCGCTGGCCGGATCGCAAGCCGAGCCGCCGCGTCCAGCACCACAGCCGATGCCAGCACCCGTCCCACGGCCCGCAGCGCCGCCGCCGGCCGCGAGAGCCGAAGTCCGCGCCGAAATCCCGGCGCAACGGCCGATTCCCGTGGCACCACAGCCGCCTTTGGTGCCGGCCGCCCCCGTCGCGCCACCTCCCGCGGCCGCAGGACCAGCGCCGATCGTCGTGCAACCCAAGCCGGTGATCGCGGCCGCCGCGATCGCAGCCTCGAAATCAGCCGCACCCGTCGCTCCGCCTCCTGCAGTCGCAGGACCAGCGCCGATTGTCGTGCAACCCAAGCCCGTGTTCGCGGCCGCCACGGTCGCAGCCACGACATCAACCGTTTTGACCGCGGCCGCCAGCGCCTATCAGGCGGCAAAGCCCGCCGTCGCCGCGGCCGATGATCTAAAACGCATTCGGGCCATCGATGCGTCCATCGAGGCGGCGTTGCACAAGCTTGGCATTACGCAGTATCGCCAGATCGCGGGGTGGATGAAGCCCGATATTGGCAAGGTCGCGACAGCGCTCGGCCTCAGCCCCGGACGCATCGAACACGAAAACTGGATCGAGCAAGCACAGATCCTGTCCTCCGGCGGCGAGACCGCGTTTTCGCGTCAGCGGCAGGCTCTGCAGACCGGCGCGCCGGTCCTGACCCAGGCTTTGCGCCCCGCGCAGCCGCCGCCCCAAGCGGCCGCGCCAGTAACCGCGCTGCCGTCCAGTGTGAGCGCTGCCGGAAGTGCTGCAGCCGTCGCAGGCGCCGCTGCCGCCGCAGCAGCAGCCAGCGCCGTGCGCTCAGCCGTCGGCTCCACCACGGCGGCTGGCACGGCGGTTGGACCTCCGATGGCTGGACCCCACGTCTCCGAGCGTGCCGCATTCGCCAATCGACAGACGCCGACTCCACCACGCGTTGAGCAGCCGCGCGCCGCGCCCACAGCACCCGCCGCTTCGCCGCCGCCCGCGCCTGCCCCCGCCGCCATGTCGGGCCGCGATAATCTGCAGCGTATCAGCAGCATCAGCGCAGAACTCGAGCGTCAGTTGAACGCGCAAGGCATCTCACGCTATGCGCATATTGCCGGCTGGTCACGCGATGACATTGGTCGCTTCGATCGATTGCTCGGCTCCGATGGCCGGATCTCGCGTGAAAATTGGATCGAGCAGGCACAAATTCTCGGCAAGGGCGGCGATACGGCTTTTTCCCGTGAGTTCGACCGCCGGACACGCCCGGGCTCGCCCGCTTCGGTCTTGCCATCATCTGCCCAGTCTATTTCAACGCCAACCCCACGCATTGATATCGCGAGCTTGCCGTCGGTGAAATCCGACGCCTACCGGCCACGCGTCGATGCGGCAACAGCCGCCGCCGCCGCAGCGGCCGCGGCAATCGGCGGGTTCCGCCCATCGCGTGCGACAGAAGTCGATGACCTCAAGCGAATTCGCGGCATCGGCGTTTTGATCGAAAAGAAACTGAATTCGATCGGCGTCGTCTCCTACGAGCAGATCGCACAATGGGGCAACGAGGACATCGACCGCGTCAGCCAGATGCTCGACTTCAAGGGTCGCATCGAACGCGAAAACTGGGTCGAGCAGTCGCGTATCCTTGCTGCCGGCGGCGACACGGAGTTCTCGCGTCGCGTTGATCGCGGCGAGGTCGAGACATCCAAGCGCGTCTGACAGCGGTCACACAAAACATAGCGTGGCGCGGCGTGCCATAGAGTTCGCGCCGTTGCGCGCGCCGTGCCGACGAACATCGCCAGCCGAGCATTGCGCGCACAATTGTCGAATGGAGACCGCGTGCTCGAAGTCACTCCGTTGGCACTCGCCGTCGCCGCGACGTTCTTCGTCGCCGGTCTCATCAAGGGCGTCATCGGGCTTGGCCTGCCGACCGTCGCAATCGGTATCCTCAGTCTCGTCATGCCGCCGCTCGAAGCCGCCGCCATTTTGGTGGTCCCATCACTGGTCACCAACGTTTGGCAAGTCGTAGCCGGCTCAAACCTACGGCCCCTCACGCGCCGCTTGGCGCCGCTGCTCGGCGGAATTCTGGCCGGCACACTGGCAGGCAGTTGGATCCTCGGCGCCGGCAGTGGCAAGGGTACAACGCTTATGCTCGGGCTGGCGTTGGTGACATACGCGTTGCTCGGTCTATTCAAAGTTCGCTTTCACGTGCCGCAACATCATGAGCGTTGGCTATCCCCCGCCATTGGCATCACCAACGGCTTGATCACCACCGCCACCGGAATTTTCGTCGTGCCCGCGACGCCCTATGTCCAGGCGCTTGGCTTCGAGAAGGATGATCTGGTGCAGGCGCTCGGCATCATGTTCCTGGCCTCAACCATCGCACTTTCGATCACGCTCACTGCGGGCGGCCTGCTGACGCTTGAGGTCGCGCGCGGGTCGATCGCGGCACTCGGTGCAGCACTTGCTGGTATGGGGCTGGGCCAGCTTGTCCGTTCGCTGATCCCTGAGACCGCGTTCCGCGCCTGCTTTTTCGCGGGCCTATTGCTGCTCGGCATCCACATAGCCGCACGAGCGGCGCTGTCATGATGGCGCAACCGCGGTGACAACAGCGTGCGCCTGGCGTGGCAACGCAGGATGGGAATCGCAGCGCACAAGAAACGCTTCGATAGCGCTGATCGTCGGCTGGTCCCGCAACAGCGGCGCATGCCCTTGGTCTGCCACCGTCAACGTCGTGAGATTGGGATGGCGGCGGGCCATCTCCTCCAGCGTCTTCGTCGACAAGAGATCCGAATTCGCGCCACGGATTGCCATGATCGGCACGTGACTGAGACTGAGAAACTGCGGCCACAGGATCGGAATTTTCTGTTCCGGCGAGAGCGTCTGCGCGAGTTTCGGATCATACCCCTGCGCCGGCCGGCCATCCTTGTCCTCGAACCACTGCCGCGCCAGTTCCGCCCATTCTGCGTCCGTGACCCTTGGGAACAGCGGTGCGTTCATGCCCTTGACGATCGCCGCCGCCTCCGGCCAGTTCAGCGGCACCGGCACACGCCCGACGTAGCCGGCGATTCGCGCCAGCCCTTGAGCGTCGATCACCGGCCCGATGTCATTGAGAATGACCGCGCCGATTGTCGCCGGTCGAGCCGCGCCCATCAGCATCGCCAGAATACCGCCGCGTGATGTGCCAACGATCGCCGCATGGCCAAGCCCCGCCAGCGTCATGAAATCGAGTACGTCGTTGAGTTCGGTGAAGACCGTGTAGGTCCGGGCGTCGGGCGCATGCTCGGACTGGCCGCGACCGCGATAGTCGAGCGCAAAGACCTCGCGCGCGTGGCCTTTGGATTGCGACAGCGCCATCGCCAGCACGTGAAAGTCTCGCGCATTCCGGGTTAGTCCCGGCAGGCACAATACCGGCCGCCGCGCCGAATGCGGCGCCGGATAGTGCCGGGCGTAGAGGCGCAAGCCATCGCGCGCGGTGTAACGGATGTCGGTCCAGGGCAGTTCAGACATGGCGATAGCAGCCCTCCGGTGGCCCAATGCGTCCCAAGCACGATGGTGATTTTGCCCCTGCGAGGCAAGCGTTGCGTGCCCTCATCAACCGGAAACCAATGCGCCCGAATGCAGTGGCCTTGCAAGACGATCGGATAGGAATGCGGTCCGAGACACTACGCTGTGAAGCGGCTGGACCAGCGTTGCAGCGTCGCCCGATCGGCAATGAGGACGTCAGTCATCGGCATTGCGGCCGGTATCGCAATCGCTCCGAAGAACGTCTCCGGCAACACGAGATCATGTGCAATGAGGCGGGCCGTGCCAACGCCAAGTGCTGCGTCGAGACGTCGGATATCGAGTGCGCCTGACGCGGCACTGCGCAAGTCGATGGCCGCGATCAGGCCGGCGATCCCGAGGCCGGTGGCCTTGGCGATCGCCTCGACGCGTGTCCACGCCGCGACAAAGCGATCATGCTCGCTGGCGCCAGGCAAGGTAGCGCCAATGCCGAGCGCAATCGCCGCGCGCGTATAGGCGGCGTGCCGATCGGCGCCGACGGCAACCTCGCGGGCCGCCTCGATATCGATACCGACCGGACCGTCTCTGGCAATCGCAATCAACGCCGCCGCATCCGTATGCGCGAGTGAGAAGTGAACGGTCCCGTTGGTGAGGCCGGGTTTGCCGGACGGCGAACGCACGAAGTCAGCGCGGGCGGCGTCTGCAGGCACGGCATCCGACAATGCGAGGCGGAGCGCTGCCTGCGCCGCCGTTCGCTGCTGCAGGCTATCGGGATCAGTCACCCGTGCGAGACGAGCCGCTTCGCAGGCCGGGATAAGGCGCCGCTCGTCGGCCATGCGCACGAGGTCAGCGCCTAACGTCGCGAGATCGACGAAGATGATGGCAAGTGTTCGCGCCTGCTGCATAACCGTGCCTCGGAGGCCAAAGTTCAGCGAAAAAGAGCTTCAATGCGCGTCTTGGTCGCGATGTCCGTGAAATTCATCGACAACGGCGTCACTGATATCCAGCCGTCGTAGATGGCGCGCAGATCAGTCCCGGCATCGGGATTGGAACGGCGCCTTTCGTAGGCGAGCCAATAGTAGGGTGTGCCCCAGGTGTCGCGCCGCGCGTCGATGTCCAGCAGGTCCTGATCACGGCGACCCTGCGATGTGACTTTGATCCCTTCAACCTGATCGGGCGCGCGATCGGGGAAGTTGATATTCATCAGCGTGAAGGCCGGCCAGTCCGTGCCGATCAGCGTCTTGATGATGTGAGGACCATGGGCAAGGGCCGTTTCCCAACGTGGTGCGTCTCCGGCTTCGTAGCCGAACACTTGCGACAGCGCGATCGACCGGATGCCGACCAGCGTGCCTTCGAAGGCGCACGCGATGGTGCCGGAGTAGGTGACATCCTCGGCCAAGTTGCCGCCGCGATTGATACCCGACAGAATGAGATCGGGACGCTTGTCTTTCAACACGTGACGCACGCCCATGATGACGCAATCTGTCGGTGTCCCGCGTACGGCGAACGCGCGATCATCGATTTTGCGCATCCGCAGCGGCTCGTTGAGCGATAGCGAGTGTCCAGCTCCAGACTTGTTCGTCTCCGGCGCTACGACCCAGACATCGTCGGATAGTTCAGACGCGATTTGCCGCAGCGCATGCAGGCCCGGCGCATCGATGCCGTCGTCGTTGGAGATCAGGATGCGCATCGGTTGTGTCCTCGCTGTGCCGGATCGGTCGTTGTCCCGACGGCGCTGGGGTGCGTCAAGTCACGGCCCGTTGTCATGAACCCCGTTGTCATGAACAATGAGTGGCCGGCCGCGCCGTCATACTCCCACCCACCTTGATCGAGCAACACGCGTGCTGTTGCTCGTAGGGGCGTTGAATGGCGTCGCACAAGGCCACAGCCCCGTCGGCCGGAAACGCGATACCATCGAGGCCGGCCATGACGGCGTAGGCGTCGGTGACGCGTTTGTGCATGCCGGCCGGACGCGCGCAGCCGAGCAAGACTTGCTTAAGCGGTAGTCGCCGCCGCGCTTCAAGGAAAATGCTGCCTACGTCGGCGGTGGCGGGCGTCACGTAAGTGCCGTACTTGGCGTAGAACGGCATCACCACGACCAGCACGAGCGAATGGATGCAATGCCGCGCACAGATGTCGAGCGCGTTGGCTTCGCCGAGAATACGGCCGTAGTGCAGGCCGATGACGATGTGCGGCACGATTTCCATTTTCGTCGCGCAGAGTGCGGCGAGTGTCTGCTCGAATTCATCGACGGTGCGGTCGAGATGATAGACCTGCTTGATGGTTTCTTGCGCTCCGATGACGTCCATCATCGCCGTGTCGACGCCGGCACTTTCCATCGCCCGCGCGCGCGGCTCATCGAGCAGCGCGGTATGGATCGCAATCTTGAGATGCGGAAAATCGCGCTTCAGACGTTCAACGACAGGGAGATATTTTTCATACTTGATCTCATTGCGCCGGTTCGATCCACCCGATAGCAGAAACCCCTGCAGATCCTGCATGACAATGAGATCACGCACTTTGCGCTCGAGCATCTCGGGCGTCGTCGCCGGGATCATCGGCTCGAGAATTTTGGCCTGACAATGATCGCAATCGAGCGCGCAGGCGCCAGCCGTCACCGAGAATGCCGGGAAAGAATTCTTGCCGCAGCCTTTGATCTCGGACGAATTGTATTCTTTGAAAGTGGGTGTGGAGAAGCGGATCGGACGCATCTGAGCGTGCGGCTTCCCCTCATCCGCCGTTCGGGCACCTTCTCCCCGTAACGACGGGGGGAAGTCAAGCGCACGTCCCTCTCCCCGCACGTCGCGGGGAGCGGGGTAGGGGAGAGGGGCGGCAACAGACGCGTGAGGGGCGGTAACAGGCGCATGGGCGGCAGCACGCTGCATTTCTGCTACAAGGCCCGCGTCGAAGTCGGCGTCCTCAAAGACTTCAATGCCGCGCAACACTGCAAGCCAGCGTCCCGACACGATCGCGGCTCCATCCTGTGCCATCAGCCCTTGCTCCTGACGACTTTCACTTGGCCTGCTGCGACATCTGCAATGACCTTTTTCTTTTTAAGGTGCGCGCCCAGCAGCTCCCAGATCGGCGGGCCGACAGTGCCCTCGTTCACCGACGCCCAACCCGCAACGACATAGTCCTTCGCGGGTTCGATCGTCTGTCCTGTCTTGATGTGCGTCAAATTCGTGATCCGTTGCCCCATCGCCTTGTCGACGTTGATGCTATAGCCCATGCCGCCCGCACGCACCATGTCGCCGCCCTGCTGATAGTAGGGATCGACGTTGAACAGGTTGTCGGCGATATCTTCGAGGATGGCCTTGAGCATCTCGCCTGTCATGGCCGTACGATAGACGTTCGGGTAGCTGATCGCCGTCGCATTGTAGACGTCGTCCCAGGTGATCGATTGCCCCGGCAGGATTGACGTCCCCCACCGAAACCCCGGTGACAGCGAAATTTCAGCGTCGCGTTCGCTGAGCAGGGCCTCGCAGATGACATCGTCGAGCGTGCCGTTGAAATTGCCGCGCCGGTACAGCAGCGTATCCGCCCTCGCGAGCTCCGTCTTGAGCATTGCTTCATGCGGGCTGCGGATCTCCGCGACAATCGCGGCCATTTCGGGATCGGGTGTGATCGCATCGCTGAGCACCGGGATCAGGCCATAGCTCCAATCAGCGATTCGGCCGTCGCGCACATCCAGATCGAGGCGTGACAGAAATTTGGTGTGGGACCCTGATGCGATCAGCAGCGTCGAGCCAACCTTGACGGCAACGGGTAACGCGTCGTGCGTGTGCCCCGTTAGAATAACGTCGATGCCGGCGACCCGCGACGCCATTTTGCGATCGACATCGAAGCCGTTGTGCGACAATAGCACCACCACCTGCGCGCCGGCCCTGCGCGCCGCTTCGACGTTTTTGCGCACGTCCAATTCGCGGATGCCGAATGACCACTTCGGCATCATGTAGCGAGGATTGGCAATAGGCGTAAAGGGAAACGCTTGGCCGATGACGGCGATCTTGACGCCGGCCTTCTCGATCATCCGGGTCGATTTGAAGACCGGCTCGTCGAAGTCGTTGTCGTGGATGTTGCCAGCGAGAAACGGAGTTTGCGCAGTACCGGCGCTGACTTTATCGCCGAAGAGTTCGGCCATTCGCTTCTGCCCAAGCGTGAACTCCCAATGCCCCGTTGTCGCCTCCGCGCCAAGCGCATCCAGTACCCGCGCCATGTCCTGACCCTTCGATTGCATGACGGTGTAGGAGCCGTGCAACGTATCGCCGCCGTCAAGAAACAGCGTATTGTCAGCACCACGCTCCGCTCGGATCGCCTTGATCAGCGTCGCCATCCGGTCCATGCCACCGACCCGGCCATAGTTCTGAGCCAGCGCGACGAAGTCCTGGTCAGTCAGCGCATACTGCAGATGCGATCCGGTGCTGATCCCGAATTTGGCGAGGAAGTCCCGCCCCGTGATATGCGGCGGCAAACCATAGGCGTCCCCGACGCCGAGGTTGACCGATGGTTCACGGAAATAATGCGGCATCAGCTGGCCATGACAATCCGTCATGTGCAGCAGCGTCAGCCGCCCCTTGGCGTCGAACTGCAGCAGGTCGGCTTGGGTGATCTTCTGTTGCGCGGCCACGCGCGCAAGGCCACCGCCGACGCCGGTCAGGGCACCAGCCGCTAGAGCAACCTGCAGGAAATCACGGCGAGAGAGCATGGACGTTTCCCTGGTTGCTGCCTGCTCGATTGCTGGTTACGAAAGAATTGTGAGCGGTTTTCGCGATAGGAGCGATAACCGCACCGGATGGTCCTGCTTAAGTTTGGCCGTGCAGGTAGTGAGCATTGGACGGCGCAGACATTCAATCAGTGTTTTCATTCATCAGTTACCCAAGGCAATCTATGTGTCGTTATGGCCGCGAAGGTGGCCAACCAAGCAAGTTGACTGGTCTCGCAATTCTTCGGCGCACAACCGCGGTTTGGCTTTGTCATACAGGCTCGAGCTCAGGCGCAAAAATGCTGCTTGCTTGGGGGCGCGCCTCCGCGGCCATGACGGATATTGTGTTGCACCGCGTGCCAGAGGCGACGCTCACGCCGGCTTACTTATTCACCGGGCTGTCCGGGCTCATGATCAGCGCTGCCAGGTCCTGGACCTGCTCGATCGAGAGCACGCCGTTGGAGCCGAAGCGCGGCATCAGCGAGCACGGAAACGCCGCGTGGCTGTTGTAGATTTTCTCGTAAGCGGCTTTGGTATCAGCATCCGAGAACTTGCGGATTTTGCCATACTCGAGCAGCGACGGGCCGATAGTGCCGAAGCTGACTTCGGCTTTGGTCATCTGGTGGCAGGCGTAGCAGTTGCCGCCGTTCGGATTGGCGGGCGGGTAATCGGTAAAGCGCATGCCGTAGCCGGATTGCGCGATGCGTTCGCCCTTCTGCCAGTCGCCGAGCAACTTGCCGTCGGCCGGATATTTGATCGTGGCCAGTTCGCGCGCCTGGATCTCTTTCGCGGCTGCCGCGCTCGGAGCGTTGTTCGATGCTGAGCACGTCTGCATCGTCGCATCGCCGGTGATGCGACCAGCCCAGTCGGCAGGTGCTTTGGCGAACGCAGCTTTGACAGCAGCATCGGCTTTGGCCGGATCGACGGTTGGTTTGGTCTGCGCGATGGCGACACTGGCAGCAAGCGCGAGCGACACGGCGACAGCAGTTGTGAGTGTTGTCTTGGTCATGGTCACGTGTCCTCTCAACGCTTCATGCCGGGGGCGGCGATGTCGCCACCTTCGGCCGTTTTGACCATGTATGCGATCAGCGCGTTGGTCGTCTCCGAGCCGAACTCGACGCGGTGCATGCGCATTTGCCAGAAGCAGTCGAGCACGCGGTGCTGCATGGTCATGACATGCGTCGAGGACACGCGGTAAGCCGGCCATTCGCCGATCACTTTCTTGGCTTCTGCCGGTTTCGCGAGATAGGGCAATGGTTGCAGACGAATGCGCTTGCCTGAATCGGCGTGGCAGGTCGTGCAGGCGAAATCAAACGGCCCCATGCGCCGGTTGAACAGGTTTTCTCCCAACGCGACAGCTTCCTTTTCTTTCGCGTGCTCCATTTTGGCCGCGAATTTCTGGCCATTCGATTTGGATGCGATCCAGGTCGCGATCGCACCGACGTCTTTCACCGGTGCGCCGCCGCCAGGATGCGGGTTTTTCAGGAACTCGGCGTTGTCGATGCCTTGCAGTGTTTCGCGACACCACAAAATGCGCGTCTCAGTGTCCATGACGCGATCGGCGTCGGCGAAGTAGCGCGGCAACTCGGCGAAGGCGCCCTCGACTTTGCCCGGCCCCTTGCCGAGGTCGCACTGTTCAAGCGAGGCGTTCTTTGGTCCGGCGGCTTTCTTCCAGAGCACTTCGCCGCGATCGGCATCGAGGTTCGCCGGGTTCGACCAGGGGTCGTCCTTCATCATCCGGCGGTACTTCTCAAGCTCCCGCTCGACGGCTTCCTGCTGTGCGAAGGCATATGACGATCCGAGCGCGACAAGCATCACCAAGGCAACCAAAAGTTTTCGAACGTGTGCGGACATAAGCTCCCCATCGACTTGTTTTTGTCCGGCCAGCTCGGCGCGGGTTGCGACAGATATAAGCATATTAGCGGGCCGCTCGCCAACGCGCCTCACGAACTTTTCGGATCAGGCTAACCGGTCCTTAAGCCGCAACAGGGCAATGCGCTCGATCTGGCGCAGCGCCTCATCGAATTCGGTGTGTGGATCGTTCTGCAGGCGAGTCTCGAACGACTTGAGAATATCAGCCTTGCCGAGCCCTTTCACCGCCAGGATGAAAACAAACCCGAATCGCGCCTTGTAGCTGTCGTTCAGGTGCGTGAAGCGCTTGAGTTCGTCCGGTGTCAGTCGGTCGAGGCCGGCCGAGCCCTGCTCCTTCACCGAGTCCGCCGTCATCTGCCGGGCGATGGCGAGTTTGCCGGCAAGATCGGGATGAGTGTTGATCAGTGCGAGTTTTTCATCCCGGCTCATCGCCCGCAAGGCGGTTGCGAATGCCTGATGCAACCCTTCCGCCGTATCGTGCACGGCGTTGAGCCCGTTGCGGTGCGCGCGTTCCGCGATATGCGGCGAATGCTCGAGAATATCGCCAAAGCGTTCGATGAACAGCGCTCGCGCCATGGCGGATGGCTTGTAGCCACCAGCAGGCGGATGCGTCTTGATCCAGTGCCGGGCAATATCGAGCCGCGTCGCCACCCAGACCTTGTCGTGGCCCTGCACATAGTCGAGGAAGCGCGCCAGCGCCGCGGCACGTCCGGGACGCCCGACCAGCCGGCAATGCAGCCCGATCGACATCATCTTCGGGCGGGTCAGGCCTTCGGCATAGAGCACGTCGAACGAATCTTTCAGGTAGCTGAAAAACTGATCGCCGGAATTGAATCCCTGCGGCGTCGCAAAGCGCATGTCGTTGGCGTCGAGCGTATAGGGCACGATCAACTGCGGCCCGTGCGGCCCCGCCACCCAATAGGGCAAGTCGTCGGCATAACTATCAGCGGAATAGAGGAAGCCCTGCTCCTCCATGACAATGTTGAGCGTGTCAGCCGAGCAGCGCCCCTGATAGAACCCGAGCGGCCGCGTGCCCGCGACTTCGGTGTGCATCCGCACGGCTTCATGGATGTGGGCAGCCTCATCGGCTTTCTTGAAGTCCTTGTATTCGATCCATTTGAGGCCGTGCGTCGCGATTTCCCATTTCGCCTCGGTCATCGATGCGACGATGTCGGGATGCCGAGCCATCGCCGTTGCGACACCAAACACCGTCACCAGCATATTCCGCTCGGCGAACATCCGATGCAGCCGCCAGTAGCCAGCGCGACTGCCATATTCGTAGATGCTCTCCATGTTCATGTGCCGCTGGCCGGGCCACGCCGCTGCGCCAACGATCTCCGACAGGAAGGCTTCTGACGCTGCGTCGCCATGCAGGACGCAGTTTTCCCCGCCTTCTTCGTAGTTGATGACGAACTGGACTGCGATACGCGCGCCACCAGGCCATGCGGCGTGCGGCACGTCGCGGCCATAGCCGACGAGGTCACGAGGATATTTCGATAAGGTCATGGCGTCAGCTCCCGCGATAGGTCGAATAGCTCCACGGCGAGACCAGCAACGGCACATGATAGTGGCCGTCGGCCTCAGCCACGTTGAAGCGTATCGGGATGATATCGAGGAACGCGGGGTTGGCGGTGGCGATGCCGCTGGCTTTGAAGTGCGCGTCAACGTGGAAGGTCAGTTGATAGGTGCCGGGCTTGTAGGCGTCGCCGATCAAAAGCGGCTCGTCCGTCCGCCCATCAGCATTGGTTTTGGTTGTCTTGACCAACGACCAACTGCCATCCGCACCGAGCCGATGCAAATCGATCGCGACCCCCGCCGCCGGCCGACCTGCAGCCGTATCGAGCACATGTGTTGATAAACGTCCCATTGAAATCTCCCGCACTCCGACGTATGGGCTGGCGACAAACCGAGACAGCCTCGGTGATACGTTGACCCGCTATGTATCGGGAATCGACTGAACCGACTAGACTGCGATGCAACTGAGCGGCACGGACCGCCGGATGGAATGGGGACGGGGAACGATGGACGCGATTTTGATGGAGTGGGGTGGGCTGCTGCTCCGCTGGGTACACATCATCACCGGGATTGCCTGGATCGGCTCGTCTTTCTACTTCATGCACATCGACGCGACCATTCGGGCGATCCCAGAAATCCCCGCTGGCAAGGGCGGCGAGACCTGGGAGGTGCATGGCGGCGGGTTCTATCAGGTGCGCAAATACCTCGTCGCACCCGATAAACTTCCCGCCGAACTGATCTGGCACAAATGGGAATCCTATGCGACCTGGATCTCCGGCTTTTTCCTGCTGGTCTGGGTCTACTATCTCGGCTCCGACCTCTACCTCATCGATCCCGCGATCCGTCAGATGTCGGCGCCAGCCGCCGCCGCCATCGGCATCGGCAGCTTGGTGCTCGGCTGGATCGTCTACGACCAACTCGTCAAGTCCGCACTCGCTAAGAATGAAGTGGCGCTCGCTGCCGTCGGGTTTGCGTTCATCATGGCCATGGCCTGGTTCTTCCAGCAGATGTTTTCAGGTCGCGGCGCGCTGATCCACACCGGCGCGATGATGGCGACGATCATGTCCGGCAACGTCGCCATGAACATCATTCCCAACCAGAAGAAGGTGATCGCTGATCTGCTCGCCGGACGGACACCAAATCCGGATTACGGCCAGCAAGCCAAGACGCGGTCGCGGCACAACAACTATCTGACGCTGCCCGTCCTGTTCCTCATGCTATCGGGCCATTATCCGCTGACCTTTACGTCGCCCTACGCGTGGGTGATGGTCGGCTTCGTGCTGGTGGCGGGCGCACTAGTGCGGCACTTCTATAACGAGCGTCATGCTGGGCGGGGTGATCAGTGGTGGACGTGGGGCGTCGCCGCATTGGCGATGTTGGCCGTCGTGTTGATCTCGATGTTGTCCAACCCGTTCGGGCGTGAGCGTCTCGGCTTGAAAGCCATTAAGCCGGTGAAAGTCGCATCCAACGTGCGCGTGCCCAAGGCGGTTGATGACATCATCACCAGCCGCTGCTCCATGTGTCACGCGACCGAGCCGGTCTGGCAGGGATTGGCAACGCCACCCAAAGGCGTGCTACTCGACACCCCCGCTCACATTGCACGGCAAGCCGAACAGATCCGCCTGCACGCAGTCATGACCAACGCCATGCCGCCGAACAACATCACCGCGATGACCCTCGACGAACGCCGTACACTCGGGCAATGGTTGAGGGCGCGTTAAGCGGCAGGAATCATCGCTCCCATGACATCACCGGAATCCCAATTCGGCGCATCGATCACCGCACGCATCGATGCGTTGGCCAGGTTCACCGATGAGCCCGGTGTCTTAACCCGGCTCTATCTCAGTCCCGCGCATCGCAAAGCGGCCGACCAGGTGATGGCGTGGATGCGCGATGCCGGCATGGCGGTCCATTGCGACGCCGTCGGCACCGTCATCGGCCGTTACGAGGCAACGAAGCTTGGCGCGCCGGCGCTGATGCTCGGCTCGCATATCGACACGGTCCGCGATGCCGGCCGTTTCGATGGCAATCTGGGCGTGCTCACCGCCATCGCCGTCGTCGAGCATCTCCATGCGGAACGCCGCCGACTGCCCTTCGCCATCGAAGTGGTTGCCTTCGGCGACGAAGAAGGGGTGCGGTTCCCGAGTACGCTCGGCGGCTCGCGTGCGCTGGCGGGGCAATTCGAACCGAAACTGCTCGACGAAGTGGATCAGAATGGCGTAACGCGCCGGCAGGCATTGCTCAACTTCGGTTGCGATCCCAATGCCATCGTCAGTGAGGCGCGCAAGGCCAAGGATTGTCTGGGCTACATCGAAGTCCACATCGAGCAGGGCCCTGTGCTTGAAGCTGAAGATGCGCCGGTGGCGGTTGTCACTGCGATCAATGGCGCCAGTCGCGGGACGGTGAAAGTAACCGGCGAAAGCGGCCACGCCGGGACCGTGCCGATGGCGTTGCGCCATGATGCGCTCGCCGCCGCCGCCGAAATGGTGCTCGCCGTCGAGGCGACCGGCACGCGTGGCGCCGAACTCGTCGCCACCGTCGGACGACTGGAGGTCGCGAACGGCGCGACCAATACTGTCGCCGGTTCGGTCACATTGACGCTGGATGTCAGGAGTTCCTCGGACATGATCCGCAAGGCGGCCGTCCATGGCATCGAAAAATCAATCGGCAAAATCGCCAAAACGCGCGGCGTAACGGCCAAGGTCGCCATGACCTACGACGCGCCGGCCGCGATCAGCGACGCGCGGCTCTCGAAACACCTCGCCGCCGCGATCACCGCGATGGGCTACAAGCCCCGTTCGATGCCGAGCGGCGCCGGTCACGACGCCATGGCGTTCGCTGGAAAAATTCCATTCTCGATGTTGTTCGTGCGCTGCAAGGGCGGCATCAGCCACAACCCCGCCGAGTTTGCGTCTCCCGCCGATATCGACGTCGCGGCGCGCGTGCTGCTCGAATTCGTCGAGACGTTCACTGCCAGACCATGACAGAAGCGGGCCCCGATCGATCCGACCGGAGCCCGCAAAAATGTTGTTCCGATGTCCGAGCGATCAGTCGAGCTTGATGCCCTTCTCGGCAAAGTATTTCAACGCGCCGGGATGCCAGGGAATGCCGGCATAAGCCGAGCGCTGGATGGCCGGCTGGATGTTGAGCGCTTCCTTGTGCACCTTGGCGAGGTCGTCGCGCTTCTCCAGCATCACTTTCGTCAGCGTATAAGCGAGGTCATCAGGTGTGTTCTCGTTGACGGCCATAATGTTCCAGACCGTGAGCACCTGGTTGTCGGCGACCTGGTTCGGATAGGTACCGGCCTTGACCACGCCGGGCGCGTAGAGCGGCCCTTGTTTTTCGACGATTTTTCCGACGAGATGGCCGTGATCGATCATCCGCATCTTCATGTTCGGCGTGGCGGCGACATCGGTGATCGCCGAGGTCGGCAGGCCGGCGACAAAAAAGAACGCGTCGACCTTGCCATCCTTGAGCGCGTTGGCACTTTCAGCAGCACCAAGACGCTCACGCTTGACATCCTTGTCCTTGTCGATGCCAGCCGCCTCGAGCAACCGGAACGAAACAATTTCGGTGCCGGAGCCCGGCGAGCCGGTCGAGATGCGCTTGCCTTTCAAGTCTTCGAACTTGGTGATACCGCTACCGTCGAGCGTCACGATCTGCATGAAATTGGTGTAGAGTACGGCCAGCGCGCGGACGGGCACCTTGCCGCCGGAAAACTTGTCACGGCCATTGATGGCGTCGACGGCGGTGTCGACCTGCGTGAAGGCGACGTCGGCCTTGCCGGCTGCGATAAGCTTCATGTTGTCGACCGAGCCGCCGGTGACTTCGGCGGTCGCGGCGAGATTGGTTGTCTCTTTCGCGAGGATCGCGCCGAACCCGCCAGCGAGCGGATAATAGACGCCGCCGGTGCCGCCGGTGGCGATCGACAACTGCTTCTTAGCCTGCGCCATTGCACCGGCGACGCCGAGCACCATGCTCAGGCCGAGTGCGATGATTCCAATACGCTTCATGCTGTGCGTCCTCCCAAAATGCCGATCACGGTTGGTCGTCTGTGATCGCTTTGTGCCGATCTTCTAGCCGATATCCTGCCAACCCTCAATCGGGCGCCGAGTACGGGCGTCAAGGGGTGATGATGACCTTGCCGGCGGCCCGGCGCTCGCCGAGTTCGCGGATCGCCGCCGCTGTATCTTGCAACGGATAAGTCTTGTGCACGTGCGGCTTCAGTCGGCCGGCCGCCACCCAGGTCATCAGCTGGTTCATATTGGCGACGTGGGCGGCGGGCTCGCGGCGCGCATGCTCTCCCCAGAATACGCCAACCAGCGACGCGTTCTTCAGCAGCAAGAGGTTGATCGGGATTTTTGGGATCTCACCGGCTGCGAAGCCGATCACCAGCAGCCGCCCGCCCCAGGCCATCGAGCGCAACGCCGCTTCGGTATGCGGTCCGCCGACGCAATCGTAGACAACGTCGACACCTTTTCCCCCGGTCAGGTCGCGCAATCCCTGCTTCAGATCGCCGGTCGCGTAATTAAACCCGTGGTCGGCACCATGATCGCGACAGACGGCGAGTTTTTCATCTGACGAGGCAACCGCAATGACGGTTGCGCCGAGCAACTTGGCCAACTCGACAGCCGCCAGCCCCGCGCCGCCCGCCGCACCCAGCACCGCAACGGTTTCGCCCGGCCTGACGCCGCCGCGATCCTTGAGACCGTGCAGCGCCGTGCCGTACGTGACAGTAATACCAGCGGCGATCGCATCGCTGACAGTACTCGCGGTCTTGACGAGTCCGGTTGCGGCAACGGCGATTTTTTCGCGCGCCGCGCCCATCTGCATGTAGCCCATCACCCGCTCGCCGATGCTGACACCGGTAACGCCTGCTCCCAGGCTTTCCACAACGCCCGCAAATTCACTCGCCGGCGAGAACGGCAGCGGCGGCTTGTATTGGTATTTCCCATGCACCACCAGGGTATCGAGGAAATTCAACGCCGCCGCCGTGACTCGGACGACGGCTTGGCCGGGCCCGGCAATGGGATCGGGCAGATCCTCGATCACAATGGCGTCGGGTCCATCGAGGGACTTGCATAGTGCGGCCTTCATGTGGGACTTCCCCTGCGAGATCACGGCGACTGCTCGTCTTATAGCGACCCTCCGTCGCGCACGCCACGCATGAAGGACTGCATCGATGGATACCCCTTCACCCGACCCAGGCACGCGCGGTTATTTCGCGATCGGCGCCGAACGGCTCTCGAAATCGCTGAACCTTGGTAACATCATGCGTTCGGCGCACGCGTTTGGCGCGAGTTTCACGTTCACGCTCGGCGCCACCTATCAGGCGATGGAAGCGCGCGCCGATACCTCGAAGGGCCAGTGGCATTTGCCGCACTACAACTGGTCGGATCTCGATGCGCTGGTGCTGCCGCAGGGCTGCAAGCTGGTCGGCGTCGAATTGATCGATGGCGCGATCGACCTGCCGAGTTTCAAGCATCCGCTGCGCGCGGCCTATGTGCTCGGCCCCGAGCGCGGGTCGTTGACGCCGGAGTTGCTGGCGCGCTGCGATTACACCGTGAAAATCCCGACGCGATTTTGCATCAATGTCGCGATGGCCGGCGCCATCGTCATGTACGATCGGGTGCGCACATTGGGGCGCTGGCCAGAGCGCCCATTGAGCGAAGGCGGACCACTGATTGCGCCGGCGCCGCACGTCCGCGGCGGCCGCGTCAGTCGGACTGGGAAATAAAGCGCCACCGGACAATTCGCAGGCGAGACTATTTCTTCCGGAATTTGTCGAGTTGCACGATCTTGCCAGAATCGTTCTGTGGCGCGATGGCGGCCGGCGCCGCCTTTGCGTCGTCAGCCGACGCAACCGGTGTCAACGACGGCTTGGCCCGCAGCGGCGGTGGCGATTTCGGTAGCGATTCAGTTGTCACGGGTTCGGCCGTTTTAGCGGGCTTAGGCTTGCGAACCGGTGGCTTTTTGTCAGTCTTGTCCGGCTCAGCCGGGCGTGGAGTCGTGCGGTTGGCGCGCAGCGGTACGCCGTCATCGACTTCGGCGCGTTCCGTTGCGCGCGCTGGATAATCGTCGCTGTCACTGGGATGGCGGCCGGAGTGCTGATAGTTCTGGCTGTTGCCCCCGAGGCCCGGCTCTTCGAATTGCAGGCCATAGGGCACGCTCGGATCGAAGAACACTTTCACCGCTTGGAACGGCACCACCAATCGCTCGGGGATCGCATCGAATGTCAGCTTGACCTCGAAGCGGTCTTCCTGAACGGCGAGGTCCCAGAACCGATGCTGCAAGACGATGGTCATTTCCTCGGGATATTTTTCCCGGATCCGCTTCGAGATGATGACGCCGGGATGCTGCGTGAAAAACGCAATGTAGAAGTGATGCTCGCCGGGCAGACCGCCCTTGGCAATCTGATGGAGCACGGCACGGACGACACCACGCATGGCATCCTGCGCGAGCGCTTCATAGTCGATGTCGTGCTCGCCTGCCATTCTTCCGCCGCCGTCAGTGTTGAGGCCCGATCCCATCTAAAGCCGGGGATCGAGAGATGCAGTAGGGGGCTTCTGTTGCCCGGTGCCCCCCGAACCGCGCCTAACGTGGCTAGACGTCAGGGCTTCATTTTAGGCATTAGGCGCTGCATTACGCAGCGACTGCAGCCTCAGCATAGTTGTCATTTGCAACTATTCTGGTGACCCGATAACGGCGGTATCATGCCGGGCAAAAGAGCAATTTTTACACCCTCGTCAATCCTAGTTCGCCCCCATACAAGGGATCAGGTTCTAGGTTCCAGGTTTCAAGGAAGTCGCACTTCCTGATCCCTGATCCCGTAACCTAACCCCTGCAAGTGGTGGAGGCGCCGGGTACCGCCCCCGGGTCCGATAGGCTTATTATACTGTCCGTTTATCACCATAGCTGGACGAATCCAGCGAACCCAATATAGGCAATGATCGCGACGAAAAAAAGCACTTCTCCACATCTGGGCAAAAGCCACCCGGTCGCGCCTGCTGAAGTCTTGATCAGGAGACAAGCGAATGACCGCGAATTCGGGCCGTTCTGGCCCTCCAAGCGTGCCACCGTCGCAGGGTGGCGGCACCGGCCCCACCTACACGCCCTGGCCGGCATATCAGGCGCTTTTAGTCGTGCCGCTGATCATCGGGGCGGGCCTGATTATCGGTTTTAGCATCGGGCCGTCGCTGTTGGGCCAGCCCGGGCCTGGTGAACCGGCAGCCGAACCCGCGACCGGGCTTCTGATCAGTCTCTTGCTGATGCAGTGTGTCATTACAGCCGCTACGGTTGTCGCCGCCGGCCGCTACAGCAACAGCCCTTGGCAAGCGCTGGCGCTCGGGGCGCCCACCGCCGGGTGGACGGCCTACGGCATCGGCATTGTCGCCATGTTGGCCATGCTGGTCGTCACCAACCTCGCCCTGATCCTGCTGCTCGGTCACGACCCCCTGCATGACCTTCGGGAGATGGCCAAGCCGATCCGTGGGGATGATTGGCTGTTGGCGTTGCTCGTCCTTGGGATTGGCGCGCCGGTCTCCGAGGAATTGCTGATCCGCGGCTTCCTGTTGCCGGCACTCAAGGCTAGCCCGCTCGGTTTCTGGGGCGCGGCAGCGCTATCGACCGCACTTTGGACTTTGCTTCACATTGGCAATTCGATGCCCGGCCTCGCCGAAATCTTCCTGATCGGGATGCTGTTGTGTTGGCTGCTGCGTCTGACCGGCAGCCTGCGCGTGCCGCTCGCCTGTCACATCGTCAACAATGTCGTGCTGGTGCTCGCGGTACGCTCGCTGCCATTGCCGCTCTGATCAAGCGGTGACGACGTATCGGGCGATGGCTTTTTCGTTGAAAGCGATGCCAGCGCCGGCCGAATTTTTCGGCATCGCGAAGCCCTTGGCCGGAAGCAGCGGATCGGTGATGAGATCCTGCGCCCAGTCCATGTACTCCAGCCAATGCACCGTTGGCGTTGCCGCAAGCAGGTGCGCCGAATACTCCGGCGACAGGTGCGATGAACACGGCACGCCCGCCAACGACGCCGCCCGCGCCGTTCGCATCCACCCGGTGATGCCGCCGATGCGCAGCACATCCGGCATGATGTAGTCGCAGGCGCGCATATCGATCGCCCGCCTGGCGACCCGCCAGTGCCACCAGGTCTCGCCGACTTGCACCGGCGTTGCCAGTTTGGCGGCGAGGCGGGCTTGCATTTCGTAGTCATCGAAGACCACCGGCTCCTCAATCCAGGTCAGGCCGAGACCATCGATGGCGCGGCAAGTCTCAAGTGCGGTCGCCGAAGGCAGTGCTTGATTGAAGTCGACCGACAGGCTCACGTCCGGGCCAATAGCTTGCCGCACGGCGTTGATGGCGGCGAGTTCTGCCGCCGCTGATGCGCGCCCAAGTCGCATCTTGATGTGTGAGAATCCGCCGTGTTCGCCAATTAGTTCCAGCGCTTGCCTGGCCGCCGCCTCGGGCGACAGGATACCCAGCCCGCAACTGTTATAGCTGGCGATCGGGTCGGGTGTGCCGCCGAGCAGTTTCCACAACGGAACGCCCGCCGCCTGTGCGAGCGCATCATGCAGCGCCATGTCGAACATCGACAAGCCCATCTGCGTCACGCCCTCATGGCCGAGCAGCATCAGGCTCTTCTGGCAAGCGTCGTGAAATGCCTCCATGTCGTCGAAACTGATCGCACGTCCCCCGGCGAACGTCGTCAGGTGTTCAAGCACCTCCGGCACGAGCCGCAAACCGAGCGTGTGAAACGTGAAGCCGATCAGCCGCCCGCTGATGCCGCCCTTGCATTGCAACTCGATCGCCAGAAACGGTCCCTCCTTAAAGGTACCGAAACTTGTCGCCAAGGGCCGGCGCAGGGGCACAACCAAACGGCGCACGCGAATACCGGTGACTTCGATCGACGGGTTCATGCAGCGCTCCAGCATGGAATGAGGACATCGGCATTGGTCGCCGCGTGGCCTTCACTGTCAAGCGGCCATGGTCGGGCACTTCGATGCTCGGTTGTGCCTCTACCTCAGGTGTCATGTGTGGACGGCACCCGGGATCCATCGTGTCTAGGCCAGTGGCGACCCGATCGTTGCACAATGGTCCCGGCAATGAATGCCGGGATGACGCCGGCTTTGTGGTGAATGAGTGGATGAGTTGAATTGTAGCGCTGCTCGCATGGCTCCTACACCTCGACAGCGCGCAAAGTCAGGCTACGATAGCCTCCGTGTCAACAGAGGGAGTGAGCGGCGATGGCGGCAAAGACGTTGCGGCAGCGGGCCATGGCCGGCGAGCAGGTGCTCGGCGCGATGGTGTTCGAATTCTTTTCGCCGGGCATCGCGCAGGTGATGAAGCTCGCCGGCGCCGAATTCGTGCTCTACGACATGGAGCACACCGGCGTCAGTCTCGAGACGTTCAAGTGGCAGGTCGCAGCCTGTCGTGGTCTTGGCATCGTGCCGATGCTGCGCGTGCCTCGCAGCGACTATCATTTCCTCGCCCGTGCCCTTGATGTCGGCGCACACGGCATCATGATTCCGATGGTCGAAAGCGTCGAGCAGGCACGCGCCATCGTCGAGGCGACGCACTACCCACCGAAAGGCCGCCGCGGCGCCGCGTTCGGCTTCGCCCATGATGATTACGCTCCGGGCAGTCCCGCCGACAAGATCAAGGCAGCCGACACCCGCACTCTCGTCATCGCCCAGATCGAAACCGAACGCGGCCTCGATCAGGTCGAAGCCATCGCCGCCGTCGACGGTATCGATGTGCTGTGGGTCGGGCACTTCGACCTGACCAACTTCCTCGGCATCCCCGGCGGCTTCGATCACCCGAAATATCTCGATGCTATCAAGCGCATCGTCGCTGCCGGACGTAAGCACAAGAAGGGCCTCGGCTTCATGCCGAGCGATATCAAGTGGGCCACCGACTACCAGGCGCACGGCTTCAATGTGATGGCGACCGGTACCGATCAAGGGCTGCTGCTGGCCGGCGTCAAAACCATCCTCGATCAGATCAGGACCAAGGCATGACCAACAAGAATACTTTCAAGGTCGGCATCACCCGCGATCTATTGACCGCCGACGGCACGACCTGTTTCGATGCCAGCGCTCTCGACGTGCTCAACACCAATCCCGCCATTCAGTGGGAATGGGTGCCCGAAGATTTGACCGATATCACGCCGGACGTCGCCGCGCGCTACGATGCGCTGCACGTCAATCTGCCGCGCGTCACGGCGGCGAGCGTGGCCCGCGCGGATTGCCGGGTGAAGATCATTGCCCGCAACGGCGTCGGCTACGACTCGGTCGACGTGCCGGCGTTGACGCAGAAAAAAATCGTGCTGACCAACACACCGATCGCGGTCCGCCGTCCGGTCGCCGTCGCAACGCTGACCATGCTGTTCGCACTCGCCGGCCGCCTGCTCAAGAAGAACGAGTTGACCCACACCGGCCGCTGGAATGATCGCGTTGCCTACATGGGCCAGGGCCTGACCACGCGCACGCTCGGATTGGTCGGCGCCGGCAGCATCGGCCAGGAGATCCTGCGCCTGTCGCGGCCCTTCTTCAAGACCATGCTGGCCGCCGACCCTTTTGCCGATGCAACCGCCATCAAGGCGCTCGGCGCTGAACTGCTGCCGCTCGACGACGTTATGCGTCGGTCTGATTTCGTCGTCGTCTGCTGCCTGCTGACCGATGAGACGCGCCATCTCATCAATGCCAAGCGCCTCGCCCTTATGAAGTCCACGGCCTACTTTATCAACATGGGGCGCGGGCCCATTGTCGACGAGGCGGCGCTCATTCAAGTATTGAAATCCGGGGCCATCGCCGGTGCCGGCCTCGACGTCACCGAGCAGGAGCCGATCGCATCGAATAACCCGCTCCTCGCCATGGAAAACGTCATCGTCACCCCGCACGCGCTCTGTTGGACCGACGAATGCTTTCGCGATATCGCCACGACGGCGCTGCAATCGATCGTCGACGTCTCAATCGGCAATCGCCCGAAACATGTTGTGAATACGGGCGTTTGGCCGCTGTAAATGCGTGGTGGATCAATAGGCCCTGCGTCATTGTGGCGTCTGTCTGCGCACATCAAACTCTGCAATTTGCCAATGGTGACGCGCTTTTTTTGATGCCAAGCATCAGAATCACGCTAAAAACCACTCGTTTTCTTGAGCATTCGCTGTAGGGTCGCTCTTGGCAACGATTCGCCAATCACACGAACAGGGGTCAAAACCATGGCTGCTAAACCGGCTGCAAAAGCTGCTGCAAAAGCAAAAGTAGAAACCGTCACGCTGCGTCATCTCGGTATGGCACTGGCTGAAACACACCAGATGCCGAAGAAGCAGGGCATCGCCGTGATGGAAGATCTGGTCGGCATGCTGACCAAGCATCTCAAGAAGGGCGTTCGCATCCGCATTGGCGGCCTCGGCGTTCTGCAGGTGCGCAAGCGCGCCGCTCGCATGGGCCGCAACCCCGCAACGGGCGAAGCGATCAAGATCAAGGCGAGCAAGAAGGTTGCCTTCCGCGCCGCCAAGGAACTGAAGGAAGCGGTCTAAGTTAGACCCGCTGACTGAAATAGACGATCCAAGCCGGGTTGCGCCATGCGCGCAGCCCGGCTTTGTCGCGTGTAGCGCGAGACTTCTCACGCGAGTACGTCTGTGCCAATGTCGCAACCGAAAATCCGATCGGAGACTTGCTATGTTGCTTGCAGACAGCCTCAATCGCCTCGGCACCGAAACCGCCTTCGAAGTGCTCGCGCGCGCAGGCGAACTGGCCGCACAAGGCAAGGACATCATCAACCTCGGCATCGGCCAGCCGGACTTCAAGACGCCCGGCCACATCGTCGAGGCGGCGATCAAGGCGATGCGGGATGGCCATCACGGCTATACGCCAGCAAACGGCATTCTGCCGCTGCGCGAGAGCGTCGTGAAGGATCTGCACAAGCGCCACGGCGTCACCGTCAATCCTGGCAACGTCGTCATTATGCCCGGCGGCAAGCCGACGATGTTCTTTGCGATCCTGATGTTCGGCACGCCGCAGACGGAGATCATGTATCCTGATCCCGGTTTCCCGATCTATCGCTCGATGATCCAATACACCGGTGCCAAAGCTGTTCCCATCGCGCTGCGCATGGAAAATGAATTCGCCTTTTCGGCCGACGAAGTGCTGGCCGGCATCACGCCGAAGACCAGCCTGATCATTCTCAATTCGCCCGGCAATCCAACCGGCGGCGCCGTCCCCGAAGCGGAGATCAAGAAGCTCGTCGCCGGCCTCGCCAAGCATCCGCACGTAACCATCCTCTGGGATGAGATCTATTCGCAGATGCTCTACGACGGTCGCGAGCATATCTCGTTGCTGAAATTCCCTGAAATCCGCGACCGCTTGATCGTGCTCGATGGCTGGTCGAAGACCTATGCGATGACCGGCTGGCGGCTTGGGTTCTCGGTCTGGCCGGACACGCTGGTTGCCCACGTCGGGCGGCTGTGTGTCAACGCGCATTCGTGCGTCAATGCGCCGACGCAGTTTGCCGGCATTGCAGCCCTCGATGGCCCGCAGGATGCCGTGCACGCGATGGTCAAGGCGTTCGACGAACGCCGCCGCGTCATCGTGCCGATGCTCAATCAGCTGCCTGGGTTCAAATGCGTCAATCCCGGCGGCGCGTTCTATGCATTCCCGAATATCGCCGGCACCGGCATGACGGCGAAGGAACTGCAGAACAAGATGCTGGAGACGGTCGGTGTCGCAACCGTCGCCGGCACGTCGTTCGGCATTCACGGCGAAGGCTTCATCCGCTTCTCCTACGCCAACTCGACCGAGAACATCAAAAAGGCCATCGAGCGCATCGGCACCATGTTGGTTGGGTGACGCGCCGGGTGCTGGAGCGCAGCCCGAAAAGTGGGAACCGGTTTTCGGATGAGCTGCGCGACCGGAAAAGTCGGCACCTGAAGGCGCAAGAATAGAGCGCGCGGACGGCGCAATACGCTCACGCTATTGCGCCCTACCCGTTCCGCAATTCAGGAAACCTTGCCCAGCATGCTCGACACGCGTCTGCGCTGCATCCTTGATCCCCTGCTCGAGCGCATTGCCCGCAGTTTGGTGAGCACCGGCATCACTGCCGATGCTGTGACGATGGCGGGAAGTGCATTGGGTCTGCTCGGCGCGGCCTTGATCGCGTTCGGCTTCCCGCTCGCAGGGTTGTTGGCGTTTCTCGCCGGCCGTGTCCTCGACGGGCTCGACGGCGCAATCGCGCGGCAATCAGCACCCACCGATCGCGGCGGCTTCCTCGACATCGTTTGTGATTTTTGGGTCTACGCGGCGATACCCCTGGCGTTCGCCATTGCGGATCCCATCAGCAACGCCATCGCCGCCGCCGCGTTGCTCGCGAGCTTCCTCGCCAACGGCACGGCGTTCCTCGCCTATGCGTTGATGGCCGAACGGCGGAAGTGCGACGCTGCCGCACACGGCAACAAGTCGTTCCACTTTCTCGCGGGCCTCGCTGAGGGCACCGAGACGATCGCTGCATTCACGCTATTCTGCGTATTCCCGCAGACGTTCCCGATGCTCGCGCTGACCTTCGCTGGCGTCTGCATCCTCTCCGCCTCAGCCCGCATCGTCCTGGGCTGGCGGATGTTGCGCTGATGCGCCCTCACGCCCCCAACTTCGGCACCTTGTGCGTGCCCTTGGCGAGGCTCACGAGTTTCGTTTCCATGTAGAAGTCGAACGAGTAGTCGCCGCCGTCGCGGCCGATGCCGGAGGCTTTGACGCCACCGAACGGGGTCGGCAAGTGGCGCACGTTCTCGGAATTGCACCAGATCATGCCGGCTTCGAGGCTGTCGGCGACGCGCAACGCGCGGCCCATATCGCGCGTCCACACGTACCCGGTGAGGCCGTATTGCACCGCATTGGCAATCGCCAACGCCTCCGCCTCGTCCTTGAATGGGATGACGGTCAGAACCGGCCCGAAGATTTCTTCAGCCGCAATGCGCATGCCGCTCCGGGCGCCCGTGAATAGCGTCGGCTGCACATAGTGTCCGCCGCCGGGGCCAGCGTGGCGCGCACCGCCGACCGCGATCGTGGCGCCATCGTTCCGGGCAATATCGAAGTACGAACAGACCTTCTCCAGATGCCGCTCGTGGATCAGCGGGCCAACTTCGGTCTTGGGATCAAGCGGGTGTCCGACGGTGAGCTTCTTGACACGCTCGGCGACGCGGGCGGTGAAATCTTTGGCGATGCTCTCCTGCACCAACAGGCGCGACGACGATGTGCAGCGCTCGCCGTTCAGCGAGTAGATCATGAAGACGACGGCATCGAGAGCGCGGTCGAGATCGGCGTCGGCGAAGACGATGACCGGGTTCTTGCCACCAAGCTCGAAGTGCACGCGCTTTAATGTGGCCGCGCCCTGGCGCATGATCGCCGAGCCGGTAGAACTTTCCCCGACAAATCCGATCGCCTTGATGTCCGGATGTTCGGTCAGCGCCTTGCCCGCTTCCTCGCCGATGCCATGCACGGTATTGAACACGCCCGGCGGCAGGCCTGCGTCCTCGCAGATTTTAACGAGCAAATCGGCGGTAGCCGGCGACCATTCGGCCGGCTTGTGGACGATGGTGCATCCAGCAGCCAGCGCCGGCGCGATCTTCCACGTCGAGAGCATGAACGGCGTGTTCCACGGCGTGATCACGCCGACGGGGCCGATCGGCACGCGCGTCGTCACGTTCCAATGCTCAGCGGTTGGCAAATTCAACCCATCACGGGCCGACGGCGCGCGGTCGGCGAAGAAGCGGAAGTTTTCAGCGCCCCGGATCGCCGCCTTCGACATGAAGCGATGTGGCTGGCCGGTGTCCCAGGATTCAAGCACCGCGATATCGTCGGCACGCGCCTCGATGGCATCGGCGATTTTGTGCAGCAGCTTTTTGCGCTTGTCCGGGTCAAAGTCCGCCCACGACTTGAACGCCGCCTTGGCCGCCTTGGCCGCAACATCGATATCGCCGGTGGTGCCGCGCGAAACCTTGGCGATCAGCGATTTGTCGATCGGCGAGTGCGTCTCGAACGTTGCCGCACCCTCGACGCGGCGGCCGGCGATGCGATGGCCGATGCCGTCGGCTTGCAATCGCGCGAGCAGCGGCGCCAACCGCGTCATGTTGCCGTCGAAGCTATCTGTACTTTTGCCCGCCATGATCGATCCCGCTCAGCTCGCTTGCTTCTTCTGTCGTGCCTCGACATGATCGGCGACGCTGTTGAACTTGCCGGCGCCGACCGGGTCAATTTCGCAGAACTCGAATGAAACTCCGATCGGCTTCTTGCTGGCGTGCGCCGCCGTCGCCTTCTTCATGGCGGCAAAAATGTGCTCGCCGGCCTTCTGCCGCGCCTCGGGCGTGCGCCCGGTACCGATCCGCGCCTGCACATGCACGAAGCCGTTATCGGGGTGTGCGTCGGCGATGATGTAAGCGTCGCGGCGTTCGGCACGCGTGCGAATGCCGGTTATCGGGAACATGCCGGTGTCGATCGCCGCTTCGTGGACGGTCCGCAAGACTTCCTTGATATCGAGATGCTTCTCGAGATTGGCGGAGTATTCGACGATCAGATGCGGCATCGTGTGGGCCTCGTGCAATTTAGGTTTCTAGTCCGACACCCAACTCCAGTGTCATCCCGGCATTTATTGCCGGGATCTATTGCGCCGCAAACCAAGACCGGACGTTTCTGCGCGGTGGGTCCCGGGGACCCCGGCCTTCGCCGGGGCAGGCACGCCCCGCGATGACACGGTATTGCTGACGGCCGCAAGGTTCGGGTCGCAGGGACTGGGGAGACGTTAAGCGACCGCGCCCTCGTCGGCAACCGTGTTGCGCAGGATGCCGATCGCCGGACATTCAACTTCGACCACATCGCCTGGCACCAGCCACTTCGGCGGATCAAAGCGCGCGCCGGCGCCGGGCGGTGTTCCCGTCGCAATGAGATCGCCGGGCTCCAGCGTCGTGAAAGTCGAAATATAGCTGATGATCCGCGCAAATGGGAACATCAGCGTGCCAGTGTTGCCGCGCTGGCGTTCTTCGCCATTGACGCGCGTGACGAGTTCGAGGTTGTTCAGATCGCCGGCGGCCTCGCGCGTCACGATGCACGGACCGATGGACCCCGAGCGATCGAAGTTCTTGCCCTGCGTGACATTGAATTTGCCGTGCCGCAGCCAGTCACGCACCGAGCCCTCGTTCATCAACGTGATGCCGAACACGTAGTCGAGGGCCGTGGTTTCGGAAATCCGCCGGCCGGGCTTGCCGATCACCAGCACGATCTCGCCTTCGTAATCATACTGCACCGACTCCGGCGGCCGGATGATCGGCTGATTGTGCCCGACAAAGGAACTCGCAAAGCGCACGAACAGGCTCGGGTACTTTGGCGCCTCGCTCCCATCTTTGTATTCGGCATTGCGGTCGGGATAGTTGACACCGACGCAGATGATCTTTCCAGGCCGTGCAAAAGGTGGGGGAGGGAGATCTTGCACACGGCTGCCCGTGCCGCCGATCGTCTTGTCGAACCACGTCGCGTATTGCATCTTCGGTCTTTCATGGTCCAAGGCTTGCGCGGTGGTCAGGCTTGGCGTTTTGAAACCAACGTTTGCAATTCGACCCTCGTGGTCGTCATGGCCGCGCAGGCGGCCACCCAAGCAAGGTTCGCATTATCGCAGCACATCGATCGAAGTGCGAATGAGAGACAGCGATATGAGTGACAATTCTCGCACAATTTTCTGACCCGCTTGGGTGGCCGCCTGCGCGGCCATGACGGAGTTTGGTCGACGTGCACGGGTGTCAACAGTTTGGCGACGAGCACTACGACGCACCAGCAAAGACCTTAAACCAGAAGTCGCCGACGCCAAGCCCTGCCAAACGCATGGCAGTCACGATCGAAATGCAGCCGCGCATTTTTCCTTGAACGGAGGACGCGCCGAGCGCCGGAACTCATGCTGCAAACGGATCAGCCGCGCCGTCCGGCACGCCGAGTTCGAAGACATTGATCGTCATCGAGACGATCGCGTAGTAGCCGAGCAGGCTGGTCAACTCGACCACTGTCTTCTCGCCGAACAACGCAATCGCCCGCGCATACGTCGCCGCCGACACGCGCTTCGTCGTCCAGATCTCCGACGCGAACGCATACACCGCCGCCTCATCGTCCCGCGCAAACGCCGGCACCCCGCCAATGCGGATCGCCTCGACCGCCGCGGCATCAAGTCCGGCTGCAATCCCGATCGGCGCATGCACGAACCATTCGAACCCGGACTTCCAATGCGCGCCGGTGACCAGAATCGCCAGCTCCGATAGGCGCGGCGGTAGCGACGTTCCAAACCGGCAGAACGCCCCGAGCGCCTGCGTCTTGTCGGCCAGCACCGGCGACGCAAGCCAGACCCGGAGCGGCCCCTGCACCCGCCCGCGCGGTCCCGCCACCATCGCGTCATAGACAACGCGTTGCTCGACCGTCAGCAATTCGGGCTTGATGTCGGCGATACGTGGCATGGATGATCCTCAGCGTGGTATTAGTCTCAAGGGCAGGCCTGCGCCCACCATAATGCTTAATACGCCCCGAAGAACCGACGGCGCGACTAAAAATAGCAATTGGCCTCCAGAGCGCACAGGAAGGCCGTAGAGCGCCTATCGTAATTTTGGCTAGGGGGGTGGCGGCAACCCAGTAAAGCCATCCAGCGGCCTTCCTTATGGCCGTAAACGCTATTGCAGGTTGTAGGACTCGCTTGCTACCTCAAAATTCCAAATTGTAACGTCCGCCAGCCGCCCTGGTTAATCTGAATTCTGTTCAATCAACCCTGATGCAGTCGCGCTTCGGTCGTCCAGGCCGCGCCGCACGCCCCATCAACCGCCCCATACCCCCGCCACGCCCAAACAACGTTCACATCCGATCGCCACAGAAAATAAATCCGCCATATACCCCATCTGGGAGACGCGCGGATTTTTCCGCTGTGCTTAGACTTGGACAAAGCACATCCAGTCTTTGGCCGGATTGAAGGCCTGCTGCCGATTTTGTGCACTGATTTTTGAGGAGATGTTTCATGACCACATTCACCGGAACCGCCAACGCCGATGTCGCCGATGTGACGGGTGCGGGCACGTTGACCGGGTTCTCTGGCGGGACGATCGCGCAATTGCAGGACGCGACCGGTGACAGCATCACCGGCGCTGGCGGTAGTGATTCCGTCATAGCGGGTAGCGGCAACGATACGATCGCGGGCGACGCGGGCGCCGACACGCTGCGAGGGGGCGGTGGCGCGGACATCTTTACCTACCTGCTGACTGGCGACGTCTCTGCTGGCGAAATCATCGACGGTGGCAGCGATGCGGGTGTCACAGATACCATCCAGATTATGGTTCCAGCGAGTGTCCTGTTCGGCACCACGTTTGACTTCAGCAGCGCGACGATCACGTCCATCGAACGGCTGCAACTGTCATCGACGACGTATGTCGTCGGCAACGCGATATCCAATCACCTGTTTGCGGCCAGCCAGGTCGGGAGCGGTTTGTCATCGAACTTGGCGATCGTCACCACGGGAGGCGGTGGCACATTCGGTGCTATTAGTGAGTTGATCACCTTCAACATGGGCACGGCGACCGCGCTCGACATTTCCGGCTTTACCTTCGACGCCGGCTGGAGCAATACCTCCGACCTGATCACCATATCAGGCGACGGCGATGCCGAGACCATCATCGGCTCGTCGCGCAGTGACAGCATCAGCGGTGGCGGTGGTAACGACACGCTGGACGGCGGGATTACCAACACCGACACACTGGCCGGTGGCGCCGGCAACGACACGTATATTGTCGACCTGCCGGGCGATACGATCACGGAACTGATGGGCGAGGGCTCCGACACCATCCGCACGGCACTCGCGGCCTACACGCTGACCACCGCAAACGTCGAGAACCTCACCGGCTCCGCGACGGGTACGACTACACAGTCGCTGACGGGCAATACATTCGACAACGTCATCACCGCATCGGCGGCATCGACCGGCAACGCCTCGCTCTACGGCGGCGCCGGGCTCGATACGCTCACCGGCGGCAGCGGCAGTGACTTCCTCGACGGCGGCACAGGTAATGACTCGATGGCCGGAGGTGGCGGCAACGACTCCTATGTCGTCGATAGCGCCAGCGATGTGGTCACCGAGCTGGCGGGCGGCGGGACGGCCGACCGGGTCATTGTCATTGCGATGAATTACACGCTGCTCGACCAATTTGAGATCTTGGCCATGAGCATTGGCACCGGTGTCAACGGCACAACGTACACGTTGCACGGCAATGAAGCGGATAATCAGCTCTTCGGCAATCTCAATGCAGGGACGTTTGTCCTATACGGCGAGGGCGGGAACGACACTCTCAATGCTGCCGGGGTGTTCGGCGTTGACCCCATCAACATACTCTATGGCGGCGACGGGGCTGACCTGATTAACGGATGGCTTGTGGATTCGCTGTATGGCGGCGCGGGCAACGACACGATTACGTCTCAAGGCGGCAATGATCTCCTCGATGGCGGCTTGGACAACGACAGCCTCGACGGTGGCGCTGACAACGACACCCTGTTCGGCGGTGATGGCAACGATACGCTCAATGGTGGCAATGACAACGACACGCTCGACGGCGGCAACGGTGACGACAGCATGGTCGGCGGGGCTGGAACCGACGTTTACATCGTCGACTCGGTTGGCGACATCGTCGCCGAGGTGCTGGGCACGGGTTCCGACGAAGTCCGGACCATGCTGGCCAGCTATAGCCTCGCAGGTCTGACACAGATCGGGCGACTGACGGGCACCGCTGTCAGCGGCCAGCAGCTGACTGGCAACACACTCTTCAACACCATCACCGGCGGCGCGGGGAATGACACGCTGGATGGCGGGATCATCAATTCAGATACGCTTGTCGGCGGCGCGGGTGATGATACCTATATTGTCGACACGATCGGCGGTGCAATCACCGAACTTGTCGGCGAAGGAAGCGATACGATCCGCACGGCGCTTGCTGCTTACACCTTGACTGCGGCCAACGTCGAGAACCTGACGGGCACAGCGACGGGTATTACTGCACAGACTCTGACCGGCAACGCGCTGGACAACGTCATCACCGCATCGGCTGCGTCCACTGGGAATGCGTCGCTCTATGGCGGCGCGGGCCTCGACACGCTGTATGGTGGTGCGGGCAATGACGTACGCGATCGGAGGCACGAACACGACTCGTTAGCGGGCGGGGCGGGAAATGACGTTTTCTTCATCAGTGCCAATGCGCCTCCAAGTGGGGTCGATCTCGTTGGCGGCGGCACCGAGACCGACCGACTCCGCGTCATCGCGACTGCGGAGGTATCGGCCAGCAATGGCGTGCTATTCAGCGAATTCCCTCGAGGATCCAATCGATCCCGGTTTTATCGCGACAACAATCCAGTGAATTCTGCTCCCCGAACATTTGGCTGTATGTCAGCTTGACAGTGCCGGCACCGGCGTCGAGACATTGCGGATCGCGCCAAACAGCACGTTCCGCCTCCGGGTTCGACTGGCAGCCTGGGGCGCCAACGATCGCCTTCACAACGGCTTGCACGACGCGTAGACAGGCGGCACGATGACCGGCACATCCGGCCGGGACAGAATCGACGGTCGCGGCAATGCCGACACGCTCATCGGTGGCAATGACAACGATTCGCTCTATGGCGGCGACGGGACTGATTTCTCGTCGGCGACGCAGGCGACGATTCGATTTACGGCGGGGCGGGCAATGATTTCATCATCAATGCCAAGGGGACTGCAAGCGGGGTCGATTTCGTTGACGGCGTCGCCGAGACCGACCGACTCCGGTTCACCCGGCTGCGATGTATCGGCCAACAATGGCGATGTCATCGCGGCGAATCCGATTGAGGAAATCGAGATCTGCAATGGTTTTACCGGACAATCGAAGCCATGACATACGGCGGCCTGAACATGCGTGAACCTCGGCTTGATCGTTCCGGCGCCATTTCGATACATGGCAATCGGGCTCATAATACTCTATCAGTGCGCCGTTCAACTGGACGTGGGGTGCCAACGATTCACTTTTTCTACGGTTTGGACGGCAACGTATTAGGCGGCTCGCTTATCGGTACAGTCCGCCGGGACTCAATTGGCGTCTTTCCCAGCATGAATCGCCTTTACGGCGGCAACGGCAATGACACGCTGTCGGGCGGCTCGAGCAATGATACGCTCGACGGTGGGGCGGATATCGATACGATGACCTATGCGGCCGAAGCGGCGACCCAAACCATCATCGGTCTGCCTCAACTCGCTCGGAAACGGCCTCACGCTCCGTGGCTCAACAAAGTCTGGCCGACACATTCGACGTCGATCGAGAATGTCATCGGTCAGCGGGCGGGCGAGATCTACATGCTCTAGAATTCCGTTGGTCGGACGATCAATGGCAATGGCGGAACTGACGACTTCGTATTTTACAAAGCAATTTCGGCGGCTACAGCAGCTTGGCCGCTGTCATTCTCGACGTCGGCGGTGAGTGCACCGGTCGCAGGCCACGATCGCTTGATCGGCATCGATCTATCAGGGCTCGACCTTCAACGACACCTTCAATATGGCTGACGCCGCAAATCAGACGCTCGATGGCATCGGCGGCAACGACACCCTGAGCTACGCGCCGCTGGCAGTGCGGTCGCAATCACGTTGACCGGGCCAACAACAGGAACCGCCACGGGGCACCAACGTCGGCACCGATACGTTCGCCGGCTTCGAGAATTTCACCGCCGGTTCGGGCACGACACGTTCACCGTTGCTTGGCCAACCGCTTCAATGCCGGAACGGCAACAATTGCCTCGGTGACGCAGGGGCCGACACGTTCAACGGCGGAGCAGGCGACGACATTTGGAAGGCGGCCGCCAACGTACGCGGCAAGATATCCTCTACGGCGGAGACGGGAACGACACGCTGTATGGAGGCTACGATCAAGATACAATTGACGGCGGCATTGGCAGCGATTCGGCAAATTACGAGGAATCAACGACCGCAACTACAACATCCGTTGAACGATAATGGCGACAGGACCGCCGTCAACATCGAACCCACGTTCAATGGCTTCGCCGACATCGTTTAGGCATCGAGAACGTCATTGGCTATCGCGGCAACGACAGCATTTATGGTGGCGCGCAGATACAATACATTCTGGGGCGGTGCTGGCAACGACACCCTCTTCGTCGGCGCCGGCAGCGCTACGCTCGCGGCGGCGCCGGCACCGACAGCCTCGACGGCGGCTCCAACCCGACAACGGGCGTCGCCATGCTCGACCTCGCCGCCGCCACCAACGCCGACAGCCACACACTTGGCCGTGGCGGCGCGGGATCGATCACCCGGGTTGACCTCGGCACGCGACACCGACACCTTCGTCGAAGGCCTGATCGGCGGCCCAACAACGACAGCCTGACCGTCAACGGCGACAACAACACCTTCATTGGCGACGCCCGCAACGACACGTTGACCGGCGGCGGGGCATCAATTGCGGCGACTAGGTCCCAACATCAACCGTGCGGCTGCACCTGGTTACGCCAATGGCCGGTAAGCCTCGGCCGCCGGGGTCGGCACCGACATTCTGAACTCCATTGAGAACCTGTTCGGCGGCGAGGCCGGCGATTACCTCTTCGGCCGCATCGGAATCAACAGTCTGTTCGGCAACGGCGGCAACGACTACATCGACGCCGGCGTTCTACAACGAACGCGTCGACGGCGACGATGCCGCCACTACCTCGACGCCGTTCGCCGCCAACTCATGGCCGATGGCACCGAAGTCGGTTCCGGCGACACGGTCTATGCCGACGCGACAACGACACCTCCGGCGGCGATCGCGACTATTATCGCTACGGCGACCACGGCGTGGATTCGGATCTCCGGCGGCAATGGCACCGACTTGCTGTTCGTCGACAGCACCGATGCCTCTGCGATGGCGGCGCCGGCAACGACTACACCGTCTGGCCGGATGTGACGCGTCGCGGCGCACCTCAACGTGGCAGCCCACTCCGTCGACTACTTCTATGGCTACACCGGCAACGACAGCGTCACAGTCGACGGCGCAACTGCTCCGCCGAGCTGCACGCGGCGGCGGCAACGACATCTTGACCGCTGGCACGCCGTCGACACGATCCTGCTCGGCGAGGATGGCAATGATCGGCTCGTCGGCGACACCGGTGTCGATCACTTCGTCGGCGGTCCGGTGCCGAGGCTATCGTGATCTCGGCCTCGGCGCCAACGAGGACGTGCTACGGTTTCACGAAGGGCACCGACAGGCCGGCAATGACAGCTCTCCTTCGGCGGCCACGCCTCGGCGATGTGCTTTCAACGAGCTGTTCGACAGCGGCGGCTGGTACGGCTACGGCTACGGCACGGGCGTGCTGTGGGTGAACACCGGCGTCGGGCAGGGCGCGCTTGTCGCGGGGGATTTCGTGTTCGCGTGAGCACGGCGTTTGTGTCGGCATCGATCATTGGCTGGCAGGCTGCCACGGATAGCAAATCCGCTCCAAACTTCACGCCGCATCGGCATTGGCGTTTACCTCACCAAATCGACAGTTGAAGAGCGAGTGCAAAGGTTTTAGTTTAAGTCTGCACGAACGCGAACTGACACACTTGAAAGCGGCGACGACTTCCTTTAAGGCCGGCAGGCGCGACCAGTATCGCCGGCGGCAACAACGGCGACATGCCGTTCGTCGATAGCACCGACTGGATCTATAGCGGCGACGTCGGCGCCGACCGCATCGTCTGGCACGGCTAACAGAGGCCGCCAACTATGCCAACCTCGGCGATGGCTTCGATGCCTACACCGGCTCGGCCGGCACTGACGTCGTCGAAGGCGGTGGCGGTGCCGATACGATCACCGGCGGCGACGGCGACGACAGCCTCTATGGCGATGCCAACGACGACCAGATCTATGGCGGCGCCGGCATCGATCTGCTCTCGGGCTCCGTCGGCAATGATACGCTCGACGCCGGCTCGGGGAATGATCTCCTCGTCGGCGATGCTGGCAATGATGTGCTGCGCGGTGGTGGCGGGATCGACACGATGTTCGGCTTTGCCGACAACGACACGCTGAATGGCGGCGCCGAGACCGACGCGCTGTACGGTGGAGCCGGCAACGACATCTTCGAGGTCGGAGGCGCGGGCTATGCCTACGACTACATCTACGACTTCGCGGGGGCAGCTGGCGCCAGCGATCAGCTCGTCTTCTCGACGAGCGCGTTTGCCGATGTGGCGGCGGTCCGGGCATCGTCGGCTTTCTACGGCGGCAATTCGTTCATTACCGCCACCAACGGCTCGATCACCGTGCTGGTCGGCGTCAACCTGACCAGCGTGCTGGACGAGGATATCCTGATCAGCAATCTGTTCTGAGGGAGGCCGGTTGCCGGAGCGCAGCCCGAAAAGTGTTCAGCGGTTTTCGGACAAGCGGCGCGACCCTGCAAGTGGAGCGCAGCCCGAAAAGTGTTCAGCGGTTTTCGGACAAGCTGCGCGACCCTGCAAGTGGAGCGCAGCCCGAAAAGTGTTCAGCGGTTTTCGGACAAGCGGCGCGACCCTGCAAGTGGAGCGCAGCCCGAAAAGTGTTCAGCGGTTTTCGGACAAGCTGCGCGGCTGCCCGCTCGTGCGCCCCAAAACGTGTGTAGCGGTTTTTGGACAAGGCGGACGAGCCAGCAAGAGCATGCGCAACCGAAGGCGCAATAAGAGAGCGCTTGCGCCGTCACGGTGCCTGTGTGCGCACCCATGCCTGGATCTCGGCGTCGCTTTTGCCAGCCGCGCACATCCCCGCCACCTGCAAGGCGACGGCATTCATGCCGTGGTGCTCCGGTCCGCTCCCCGATGCCTTCATCACCACGGCATGATGGCCGAGCGATTGCAATTTCTCGCCCCAGGCGTTCTGCTGCACAAACGGGGTGCGGGTGTCGCGCGGATCACCGATCACGAACACACGCCGGCCGGATGATCGCACAATCTCGTCAGCGCTTTGCATCGGCACCAGGTAGCGGCGCGGGGCGTCACCGAAAA
Organism: uncultured Alphaproteobacteria bacterium; assembly: GCA_963714325.1. GTDB lineage: Bacteria > Pseudomonadota > Alphaproteobacteria > Rhizobiales > Hyphomicrobiaceae > CAVQOB01. Next base: position 58,475 of record CAVQOB010000007.1, read on the forward strand.
TATTGGTCCGCACACTCCCCCCGCCAACCAGCGTCGGCAGGTCATAGGCGCCCGAGCCCAGGACCGCGCAGGCGACATCGGTGCGGCCCAGCACCAGCAGTTGCGCGGCGACCCGTGCGCCTCCCGATTGTCCAGCCAGCACCAGCCGGCTGAGCCCGAACCGCTGGCGCAGCGCGTCGACCGCCGCGTTCATGGCCAGCGCTTCCTGCTTTTGTCCGCCCTTGATATGCGATCCGCTCGAGCCCATGATACCGGGCCGCGCGACCACCAGCACCGGAACCGCAAAACGCTCCGCCAGTTCGCGCGACCGCCGCTGGTAGTTGGCGACGGTATCGGCATCATCCTTGGCCGTCGTGTCATCGGGGAAGTCACCCTCGAAGAAAATCACCGCCGTCGCGCCGCTGGCCTCAGTCGACGACGCGATATAGGCGATGCACTCTCCAAAGCCTTCAGCGATAACCCAGAGGCGTTGCGGCTTGGCCTGGCATTCCGTGCGTGAGAGCAATTCGAGTTTTGCGGCGTCGCCGTATCCTACCTGGATCGCCGCCATCTCCGGGCCGAGTGGCGAGGGCGCCTGCTGTGTCAATCTCATCGCCGCAAAGAGGGCGGCGAAAACACCGATGCCGATCCACATCTGGTTGGGACCGATTGCCATCCACGCCGTCTCCGTCTGCAGGTGTCACACCGACCGAATCAACAGCCGAACCACAGTCACTCGATCCGCACACCCGACGCCTTGACCGGGCCTTCCCACTTCTTGATTTCGTCGCGCACGAACGCGCCGAGATAGGCGGGTGTCATGCGCTCTGGCGTTGCCAGCGTATAACCGAGCTCCTCCAGGCGCTTGCGAATGGCGGGGTCCGTGACGGCAGCAGCGGCGGCTTTATTGAGTGCGGTGATCGCCTCGGCCGGCGCACCTTTCGGCAGGAAAATAGCATTCCAAGTGTAGGCGGAAAAGCCCTTGAGCCCCTGTTCGTCGGCGGTCTTGAGATCGGGGAGTGATGGCGATCGCTGCAAGTGCAGCAACGCCACCGCCTTGATCGTGTCGCCCTTGACCTGCGGAATGACCGTTGAAATCACGTCACAAGTATAGTCGACGCGCCCGCCGATGATGTCCTGCATGAACGCGCTTGATCCACGATAGGCGACATGTGCGACCTCGACTCCGATCGTCGTGTTCAACGTCAAGCAACCCAGATGCACGGCCGCGCCAGCCCCCGAAGAAGCGAACGTCATAGTTTTCTGGTTCGCCTTCACGTGCGCAATAAAGCTCGGCAGATCAGTTGACGGCAGTTCCTTTTTGGTGATCAGCACCAGCGGCACTTCGGCGATCAAGGCGACCGGCGCAAAATCGTCCGCTGCATTGTAGGCGGGCTTCGCATAGAGTGTTTGATTCTGCGCGTGCGTGCCGACCGTTCCCATCACCATCTGATAACCATCGGGCGCGGCCTTCGCGACACGATTGGACCCGGTCATCCCGCCGGCGCCGCCGATGTTCTCAATGATCAGCTGTTGGCCAAGGAGCTGGCTCATTTTTTCGCCGATGATCCGCGCGACGATGTCCGTTGGGCCGCCCGCTGTGAACGGCACAACCATCGTCATCGGCCGATTGGGATAGGCTTGCGCCAACGCCCCCGTCGCAGCACAGCTGACGGTAAGAACAAGTCCAAGGCCAATGGCTGTGCGCAACATATCTGTCTCCAGGGATGGATGGTTTCGTTGGCGGCAAGGTACGCTTGGATGAGCGAGGGTGCCAACCGCCAAATGGGTGGCCGCACCATCACCGTCCTCAATGTCGCGCCAATCTATGCCGGCGACAGTACATGGATGACGCGGCTCGCGACCATGTCCTTGGTTTGCTCGCCATAGGCCTTCATGTGTGGCGCAGCAGCGTGCGCTTTCAAGGCCGCGACACTCGCCCATTTTTCGACGACAACGAACGCATCGGGCCCGAGCTTGGTCTGGAACCCACCCATGTCCGGGGTATCGATGGTCGGCGCGTAGGCAATGCAACCCTCTTCGGCATGGACTGCTGGCATGTTGGCGCGGAAGGCGCGGAGAACTTTGTCGCGCATGCCGGGCTTCGTCGTAATGATAGCAATGACATCGATCATGGTGCGGCCCTTATTCGTTGTGGAGGCTCTGTCTAACAGACCTCCCAGTTGCCATCGAAGATCCTATTCAATCATGCCTGCTCTGCGGCGCAAGCCTTCGACAATGCCGACTGTTTTCTGATATTGACCAATAAACAGGTGCCGCTGAGGTCCGGTATGTGAGGTCCGGTATGCTGCAGATCCTCGATCGCAGTTTGAAGACGTGGCATGTCGGCGTCCTGAACGGCGCGGCAATCGCGTGGTTTCTAGCCATCACCTATGCAAGCGGTTTGTCGGTGCCGCAAGCCTCGTTCTTCCGCTGTCCGATCGGCTTGTGTCTGGCCGGCTATACCGCCAATGACGCGACCCTAAGTTTGCGGATCATCGGCGCCGATGGCCGGGCCTTTCTCGAGCGCGTTCTCCTGCCCATGGACCGCGTGATGCCGGCGCTGCTCGCGCTGGCGCTGATCGCGACGATCGTGCGATTGACGCGCGCCAAGGACCGGGTGTCGATACCGCTTGATCCGATCTACCGGTACATGCTGATCTTCGTTCCCGTGCTTTACGCCGCCGCCGACTACACCGAAAACTGGGCCTTCAGCGAAATGCTCAAGGCCTATCCCAACATCAACTACAAGCTCGTGGCGCGCGCCAGCATGTCGACGGCACTCAAATCACAATTGGTCGCCGCATCGATCGGCATCGCCGCGGCCCTCGCGATCGCCGCCGCCGCCCGCGCGCGCGGCGGTAAGCTGGACTGAGCATTGCAATCCTATCCCAGTTCGCCGCGGACGATCGCCGCCCCATCGACCATCGCTTTCAACTTGCTGAAGGCGATCTCACGCGGCAGATATTTCATGCCGCAGTCAGGCGCCGGGATCAGCCGATCAGCCGGCATGTGCTTTAATCCGGCTCTGATACGCTGCGCAACGGTTTCGGCGGTTTCAATCCTGAGATCACCGAGATCCAGCACTCCCAGCATGACTTTTTTCGGCGCCAGATCCTTGAGCACGCCGAGGTCGAGTTTCGGCTGCGCGCATTCGATCGAGATCGTCTCCGCGACGCTGTCGGCCAACTCGGCCAGGAAGGCATAGCCAGCGGGTTTGGTATCGCCCGGCACGACAGCCGCGTAACCAAAACAAATGTGCACCACCGTTGGCACCGTGATGCCCTGTAGCGCGCGATTGATCACTTTGACGGCATAGCGCTTGGCTTTCGTCGGATCATTACGCACCCACGGCTCGTCGAGCTGGATCACATCGGCGCCAGCCTTCACCAGATCATGCGCTTCGGCGTTGACCGCTTCCGCCATCGCCATCGCCAGCGCTTCGTCGTCGTTGTAGAACTCGTCCTTGGCCTGTTGCCCCATCGTGAACGGCCCCGGCAATGTGATCTTGGCAATCCGATCGGTATTGCGCCGCAAGAACTGCATGTCACGCAGTTCCACCGGGCGCGTCCGTTGGATCTTGGCAACGACGCGGGGGACGGCGGTCAGGCCCGACCGCGCTTGCACGAAGCCGGGTGGCTCGATGACAATCCCATCCAGCGCTGTCGCGAAACGATTGGAGTAACTTTCGCGCCGGATTTCGCCATCCGTAATGATATCGATCCCGGCGCGCTCCATATCGCGGATCGCGACAATCGTCGCATCATCCTGCGCCTGCTCCAGGAACGGCTCCGGTATGCGCCACATCTCCGGCATGCGAATGCGCGGCACCACCTTCGACAACATCGCACGATCAACCAGCCAATCCGGTTGCGGGTAACTGCCGACGACGGTGGTTGGCAGAAGGCGCTTGGCTTGCATGAGAATGTTCCTGTGCGACAAGGCCCATTGTTTCGTTCGGGCTAAACAGCGGCATCCTCGTATCATGCCACGCTGTCGTCGCGCCCGGTAGTGCAGTTCCGCGCCGCGCAATTCTGCCCTGCAACCGAGACGTCTGGCTGGATTGGGTTGGCTATCGTAGGCTTAGCCGAAATTGATTATGGAGAACGCTGATGCCGGCCCGCTACGATCTCATCATCCGCCGGGGAACGGTCGTCGATGGCACCGGCGGCGAAACGCGTGGCGGCGATGTCGGGGTAATCGCCGGGCAGATTGCCGCCATCGGCACATTCGAGGGCCGCGGCACCGAGGAGATCGATGCGCAAGGCAAGTTGGTCACGCCCGGCTTCATCGATATTCACACGCACTATGACGGCCAGGCGATCTGGGACAGCCACACCGCGCCTTCGGCATGGCATGGCGTGACCACGGCGGTGATGGGCAACTGCGGCGTTGGTTTCGCGCCCTGTCGCCCGGCCGATCGCAACAAGCTGGTCGAACTGATGGAGGGTGTTGAAGACATCCCCGGCCCCGTCATGCACGAAGGCCTGAGCTGGCAATGGGAATCATTCCCCGAGTATCTGGCGACGCTCGACACGCGGCCGCGTGACATTGATTTGTGCGCCCTGCTGCCGCATGCGGCGCTGCGTGTCTATGTCATGGGCGACCGTGCCATCCGGCATGAGAAGGCGACGCCCGCTGACATGGCCACGATGCGCGCGATGACGGCGGAAGCCATTCGCGCCGGCGCTTTTGGATTTTCGACATCGCGCACCATCAGCCACAAGACACTGTCCGGCGACTACACGCCGACCCTGCGCGCCAACGAGGAGGAATTGACCGGCATCGCGCTCGGCATGCAGGACGCCGGCGCTGGATTCCTCGAACTCGTATCCGACTGGAACGAGCCCGACGCCCGGTCCGAATTCGCCATGCTCCGCCGCGTCGTCGAGCAGTCGGGCCGCCCGGCCGTATTCTCGCTCAATCAACGGCACGAAAAGGAACGATCCGAAGTCTGGCAGGAATTGCTCGGCTACGCCGACGCCGCAGCCAATGCCGGGCTTTCCATCCGTCCGGTCGTGCCGCCGCGTCCGATCGGGCTGTTGCTGGGGCTTGAGGGGAGCCAAAATCCATTCTCGGGAACGCCGACCTACAAGTCGATCGCCGCAAAACCGCTCGCCGAGCGCGTCGCCGCCATGTGCGATCCGGACGTCCGCCGCAGCATCCTGTCGGAAGACCCGATCGCCGGGAGCACGTTCCCGCTGATCCGCCGCTTGATGTATACGCAGATGTTCCGCTTCGGCAATCCGCCGAACTACATGCCGCGCCGCGAGGACTCAATCGCCGCCATGGCCGAGCGGCAAAATCGCTCCGCGCCGGACGTCGCCTATGACGTGTTGATCGAAGACGGGGGGCGCAACTTCATCTATGCGCCGCTGGTCAACTACTACAATTTCGATTTATCCGCGTCTGAAGCCATGCTCGACAATCGCAACGCGATCATGGGGCTTGGCGACGGCGGCGCCCATGTCGGGTTCATTCTGGATGCCGGTTATCCGACCTGGCTCATGACCTATTGGGGTCGGGATCGCCAGCGCTGGAGCGTCGCCGAAATCATTCGCCGATTGACGTCGGATACCGCTTCGGCCGCCGGACTTGGCGATCGCGGCGTCATCGCCGTTGGCAAGAAAGCCGATCTCAATGTCATCGACTATGACCGCGTCGGCTTCGATCGCCCGCACGTGAAATTCGATCTTCCAGCCGGCGGACGTCGCCTGCTGCAACACGCCCACGGCTATGAAGCAACGATTGTTTCCGGCGCCGTCACCTATCGCAACGGCACTCCAACCGGCGCTCTTCCCGGCCGCGTGGTCAAAGGCCAGCGCGCCGCGGCTTGAGAGGCGCTGCTCATGTCACGCACTTCCGATCAAAATCCCGGCCGCGAACACGATCAGCCCGCCAACCACCACTTCGAAGGCCGCGCGCAGGAACTTGGTGTCCATGTACTTGGCGCGGATCCACGCGATCACCCAGAGCTCGATTAGCACCACAGCGATGGCGAGCACGGTCGCCGTCCAGAAGTCCTTGATCAGGAATGGTAAGGTGTGCCCGATACCGCCGAGCGCCGTCATCATGCCGGTGATCGTCCCGCGCACCCAGGGCTGACCACGCCCCGTAAGCGAGCCGTCGTCGGACATCGCTTCCGCCATGCCCATTGAAATGCCGGCGCCGACCGACGCGGCCGTCCCAACCAGAAACGTCTCCCAGGTGCTGTGCGTGGCGAACGCGGCAGCAAACAGTGGTGCCAAGGTTGAAACTGATCCATCCATCAGTCCGGCCAGCGCCGGCTGGACGACTTGGAGCACGAACATCCGGTGCTTGGCCTCGTCCTCCTGCTGCTTCACGTCGGTCGTCAGATGCGTCTGGCCGAGTTGTTGCGCCAGCCCGACATGCTCGCGTTCCGCCGCCGCGAGATCGCCGAGGAGTTTGCGAATATTGGCATTCGTTGCCCGCTCGGTCGCGCGCTCGTAGAACAGCCGGGTCTCGTATTCGATTGCCTCGGCCTGCGCGCGCACCTTGTCGAGCCCCAGCGGCCGCACCATCCAGATCGCCTCGTGCTTGACGAAGCCCTTCACATCCTGGCGGCGAATAAGTGGAATATGATCGCCAAACGTCTTCTGATAGAGGTCGAACAGCCAGCGACGGTGTTCGTTTTCCTCCTCCGCCATCTCGGTGAACACCTTGGCCGAAGCTGGGAAGGTCTCCTTGAGGCCGTCGGCATAGTCGGCGTAGATGCGGCCGTGCTCCTCTTCCAGGCTGATGGCCAGGGCCAGGATTTCCTGCTCGGAAAGCTCCGCGAACGATTTCAATGCCGGCACTCCTATGCTGCTGCTAGCACTTTAGAATAATTCTAACATACGACAAGATCTAAGGTGCGGATCAGGCGGCATTGATCAACAACCTTCTCGTGTTTCAACGAACCCGGCTTTGTCGAATCTCCCGCACCCCGGTTATGATGCTGGCAACGCAATAGGTTTTTGGGAGGGGGCGCGAAACACGACCGCCCTTGGGTCGCAATAATTCATGACAGATAATCCAACCACCCAAACCAACCCCCACGCGTCCGCCAAACCGATCGCGCTCGGATATCTGACCCAATTCACCCCGAAGTTGATCATCGCCTTGCGCCAGGGTTATAGCCGCGCCGATTTCGGCCGCGACGCGATGGCCGGCCTGACGGTTGCGATCTTGGCGATTCCTCTCTCCATGGCCATCGCCATCGGCTCCGGCGTCGATCCCGGCAAAGGCCTGATCACATCGATTGTCGCCGGCTTCCTGATCTCGGCGTTCGGCGGCAGCCAATTCCAGGTCGGCGGTCCCGCCGCCGCCTTCATCGTCATCGTCGCCGCGATCATTGCCAAACACGGCTACGACGGCCTCTTGACCGCGACATTCCTGGCCGGCCTCATGCTGATCGCCGCCGGGCTGCTGCGAATGGGCACCTACATCAAATACGTGCCGGGGCCGGTGATCCTCGGTTTCACCAGTGCGATTGGCGTTATCATCGCGGTCGGCCAGATCAAGGACTTCTTCGGGCTGGTCGGCGAAACCCCCGGCGAGGTCCTCCATAAATTGCAAGCCCTATGGGCGATCAAGGCGACCGTCACACCCGCAGCCCTGACAGTCGGACTGGCGTCGGTCGCCATGATCCTTGGGGCTCGCAAGGTAGCACCCCGCTGGCCCGGACTGTTGCTGGCCGTCTCGCTCGCCTCGGGCGCAACCTGGGCTCTCGGCCTCGGCGTCGAAACGGTCGGCACCCGGTTTGGCGGCATTCCATCGTCATTGCCTGCTCCGTCCATGCCCGATCTCGGCTGGACCAAAATCATCGAGGTCTTGCCCTCGGCCTTCACGATCGCCTTCCTCGTCGGTGTCGAATTGCTGCTTTCCGCCGTTGCTGCCGACGCCATCGCTGGAACACGGCTGCGTCCGAATACCGAGGTGCTGGCGCAGGGGATCGCCAATGTCGCCTCGCCCCTGTTTGGCGGCATGCCCGCGACCGGCGTCATCGCGCGCACCGGCACCAACATCCAGGCCGGTGCGCGGACACCCGTTTCTGGCGTCTTGCACGCCCTGTTTGTCCTGGCGGCCGTCATGCTGTTCGCGCCGCTCGCGTCCTATTTGGCGCTACCCTGCCTCGCGGCCGTGCTCTTGACCGTCGCCTGGCGGCTGATCGATGCACACGAGTTTACGTCCTTCCTCCGCCGCGCGCCGCGTGACGACATCGTTGTGTTGCTCGCCACCTTCCTGTTGACCGTCTTCGTCGACTTGAACGTTGCAATAGCGGTGGGCGTCATTCTGGCGTCCGTCCTGTTCATGCACCGCATGGCCGAGACATCCGGTGTCGGGCTCGACAATGGCAACACCGTCGCCATCGAAAAAGGTGATGGGTTGCCGCCGAGCTTGGCCGGCGAAGCGCTCCCCGGCGGTGTCCGCCTATTGGATTTCAGCGGCCCGCTGTTCTACGGGCAATCCGCGCGGATGGTCGAAGTGCTCGACGCGTTCACACCCTGGCCGAAAGTGCTGATCTTGCGCATGCGCGATGTGCCGCTGATCGATGCCACCGCCATCGGCACGCTCGAACAAATTGCCGCCGACTGCCAGAAACACGATTGCCGCATCATTGTCGCGGCCCTCCAACCGCAACCGCGGCTCGCCCTGCATCGCTATGGTTTCCTGCGCGACAACAAGGTCATCATCACATCAAACAGTTACATGGCCGTCGAAAAGGCGAAGGGATTGTTGGCAAAAAGCTGACGGAAACGAATTGGGCCGGGAAGATCTCGCGATCACCCGGCCCGGCCGAAATTGAAATCGTCGCTAGCAGAAGAATGTGAACTTTGCGCTCAGACCCGCTTGCAGTCAGGCATGCCGCTAATACCCGATACATTCGGTGGCTTTCCGTGTTACGACAATCCAGCATAGACCGATAACGGATATTGGTTTGATCGATATCAGAAAAGTCGACCTCAACCTGTTGAAAGTTCTCTCGCTTTTGGCGGAAGAACAGAATGTCTCCCGCGTCGCCGAGCGGCTCGGCTGCTCGCAGTCGACAATCAGCGCAGATCTCAAAAAATTGCGCACGATGTTGGGCGACCCCTTGTTCATTCGCCATCAGCGCGGGTTGCGGCCCACGCCCCGACTGGAGGCACTGGCGCCGCAGCTTGAAGCCTGGTTGCGAGGCTTGAGCGCCATCGTCGAGCCGCCTGTCTTTGATCCTAAAGCCGCCAATCGCACGTTTCTGGTCATTGCGGGCGATTACTCCGAGTGGGTCATCCTGCCGAAGTTGATCCAGGTCTTGGCGCAAGAAGCGCCGGGTATCCGCATTGCCATAGTGCATGCCGTCATGGGGCGTGCCGAGAAGATGTTCGAACAAGGCGAGATCGATCTGGCATTGAGCGTGCCGCGTTTGAGCGCGCCTTCGTTGCAGTCGCGCCAATTGGTCGATGATCGCTATTGTGTCGTCGCACGGCGAAACCACCCGCGGCTGAAGGGGAACATCACCCTCGATCAGTTCTGCAATGAACTGCATGCGGTGACCGTCCGCGACGAAAATATTCTCGAGCGCACCACCACGGATCGAACCCTGGCGGAGCTCGGGCGTGAGCGTCGCGCGGCTTACTTGACGCGGAATTTCGCATCAGAACTGCGGATGATCGGGCAGACCGACCTGATCGGCATGGGTCTCGACGGACTCCTGGAGCATTTCCCCGGGTTGCAGTCCTTTCCCGTGCCGTTTGCCATCACCCCCTATCGCATTCTCGCGACATGGCATGAGCGGTCGCAATCCGATCCTGGCCACGCTTGGCTGCGCCAGAAGCTGGCCGAAGTGGTTCGCAAACGCTGAAATGACCGAAAAGCAGGGCCGGCGAGTGGCAATCCGCCCCGGTAAGGCGGCTGCATAGCCCCTTCAAAGGCCTTCAGTTGGGTGCTACACCCCGCGCCATGACCGACACATCCCTGATCCGCAATTTCTCGATTATCGCCCACATCGACCACGGCAAGAGCACCTTGTCTGACCGGCTGATCCAGCTCTGCGGCAACGTCACCGACCGGGAGATGACGGCGCAAATCCTCGATTCTATGGATATCGAGAAGGAGCGCGGCATCACCATCAAGGCGCAGACCGTTCGCCTCGACTACAAGGCCCGGGACGGCAAGACCTATCAGCTGAACCTGATGGACACCCCCGGTCATGTCGACTTTGCCTATGAGGTCTCCCGCTCGCTCGCCGCCTGCGAGGGCGCCATTCTCGTCGTCGATGCGTCGCAAGGTGTCGAAGCGCAGACGCTCGCCAACGTCTATCAGGCGATCGACGGCAATCTCGAAATTTTGCCCGTCCTCAACAAGGTCGATTTGCCCTCGGCCGACGTAGATCGTGTCAAGCAACAGATCGAGGACGTGATCGGCATCGATGCCTCGACCGCGGTCGGCGTGTCAGCCAAGACCGGGCTCAACGTCGAAAAAGTCCTCGAAGCCATCGTCGAGCGATTGCCACCGCCGAAAGGCGAGCGCAACGCCCCGCTGAAAGCGCTGCTGATCGACAGCTGGTACGACGCCTATCTCGGCGTCGTCGTGCTGGTCCGCGTCATCGATGGCGTGCTACGCAAGGGCCAGCGCATCAAGCTGATGCAGACCGATGGCAACTATCAGGTCGAGCGCGTCGGCATCTTCCGCCCCAAGCAGGAAATGCTGAACGAACTCGGCCCCGGCGAAGTCGGCTTCTTCACCGCCGCCATCAAGCAGGTCGCCGACACCCGCGTTGGCGACACGCTGACCGATGAGAAGGGTGGCATCACCGTACCACTCCCGGGCTTCAAGCCCGTCCAACCCGTCGTCTTCTGCGGCCTCTTCCCCGTCGACGCCGCCGAGTTCGAGGACCTGCGCGAAGCCGTCGGCAAGCTGCGCCTCAACGACGCGAGCTTCACCTACGAAACCGAAAGTTCGGCGGCGCTGGGGTTCGGATTCCGCTGCGGCTTCCTCGGCCTGTTGCATCTCGAGATCATCACCGAGCGTCTCGAGCGCGAGTTCAACATGAACCTGATCACGACGGCGCCGAGCGTCATCTATCACGTGCATATGAACGACGGAACGATGGTCGAGATGCACAACCCCGCCGACATGCCCGACCCCGTCCACATCGATCATCTTGAGGAACCCTGGATTTCAGCAACCATCCTGGTGCCCGACGAATATCTGGGCTCCGTCCTGAAGCTCTGCCAGGACCGCCGCGGCCGCCAGAAAAACCTCACCTACGCCGGCACCCGCGCGATGGTCGTCTATGAATTGCCGCTCAACGAAGTCGTGTTCGATTTCTATGACCGCTTGAAGAGCGTGTCGCGCGGCTACGCGTCATTCGACTATCACATCATCGGTTACGAAGAGAACGATCTGGTGAAGCTGACCATCCTGGTCAACGCCGAGCCGGTCGACGCGCTGTCGATCGTCGTCCATCGTGGCCGCGCCGAGCAACGCGGCCGCGCCATGTGCGAGAAACTGAAAGACCTGATCAAGCCGCATCTGTTCCAGATCCCGGTTCAGGCGGCGATCGGCGGCAAGGTCATCGCCCGCGAGACCATCCGCGCCATGCGCAAAGACGTCACCGCCAAGTGCTACGGCGGCGACATTTCCCGCAAACGCAAGCTGCTCGACAAGCAGAAGGCGGGCAAGAAAAAGATGCGTGAATTCGGCAAGGTCGAGATCCCGCAAGAGGCGTTCATTGCGGCGCTGAAGATGGATGAGAATTGAGGGTTGGACGTCAAAGTCGGTTAGTGATCCAAAATGGCCCTCACTGCCACGTCACCCAATACTGTCATGGTCGGGCTTGTCCCACGGCTGTCCGGTTTAAATCGTGACAATTCAAAATTCTCGTTGAAGAGCAGGTTGTTTATTTGTTTTCCGACTCTCATGGACGTCGACTCCGGTCTGGCATTTTTGCGTCATCCCGATGCAGGCCGGGACCCACGGCAAAGCACCATTGTTCGTCGTGGCCAAATGCCACACCGATTGAAAACCGCTCCAAACGACACGAAGATCCAGCATTTTTGACGCTTCGGCCTGACGTGGGTCCCGGCGTCATGGCGGAGCCATGCTCACGGCTGTCCGGTTCAGCATAGGGCAAGGTTCAGCTGTCTGTCATCGAGAGGTTTTCGCTCCGGCTGCAGACCGAGGTTTTGGATCGATCTGAAGTGCATCAGATTGGCGCGAACGAGCCGGGCGAAGGCCAGCGGGCTTTTGACGATGGCTTGCAAAGCGTGCGCCATCCGCAGCAGCAAATAAGCGATCAGGGCCACGGCAATCTGAGTGCGGACGGCATTTTCCGACGTGCCCAAGAACTTCTTGATCTTGAGCGTTTGCTTGATCCAGCGGAAGAACAGTTCGACTTCCCAGCGGGCCTGGTAAAGGTCGGCGATGACTTCGGCCGGCGAGTTCAAATCGTTGGTCACGATGCGCAACTTCTTGCCGGTTTCTATGACGACATGGATCTCGCGCAGATCTCGGTCGAGCGGATGATGTCGCGTATGTCCAAGCCGGCCGCGCAATCGTATGATGCGATCCTCAACGATCGGTCCATCCTTCAATACGTGACGCATGGCGATGACTTCGACGGGTGAGTTCTTGCGTAGCCGAGTGACGAAACGGCAGCCAGCCGCGTCGAGCCTCGACCACCAAGTAAAGCTGTAATACCCGAGGTCGAACACGTAGTCCGCACCCGGCTCAATCGGCATGGCGTTGGCCTGCACCATGTCGTTCTCGCGTGCCGGTGACACAGCGAAATAGACAGGCACTGCAGCGTGCGGATCGTAGACGATGTGCAGCTTCACGCCGTCGCAGGTCGCATCGTAATGCGCCCAATCACGCGATAAAGAATTGAGAGTGATGCGGCTTGAATCGATCAGGCGGACGGCCTCTTTCGACGTCTTGCGGAGGTGGCGATGCGTTTGCGCCAAGAGCGTGCCGAAGACCTCAGCGAAGACGCCGGCGGGACGTAACGTATTGGCGTCGGCCAACGTGGAACGCTTCGGCGCATCGACGCCGACATGCTTCAGTCGAGGCGCATGGCTCTCCATTGTAGTCACGATCTCGCGCAAGCTCGTCGCCCCCGAAAGTTGCGCGTGCAGCAGCGCCACAAACTGGCTCTTGGTCGAGAGCGTGCGCACGTTCCGGTCGGCCTCATGCTTCTCCACACTCCGATCAAACGACGTCCAAGGAACCAGCTTCAAAATATCGTGCAACAGAGTATTGTGGTGGCGCATGGTGTTGGTCCTTTTCGTGCTCGATGATGCCGCCAAGCTCTCGAATCACAGAAGAATCAATGCCATGCTCTTTGTCCATAAGAACTCAACCGGACAGCCGTGAGCATGGCTCCGCCATGACGCCGGGATGATGAGGTGGTGGGACCGGTGCAAGCATACTTAGACTGGACGGCCGTGGCACAAGGCCGGCCATGACAGTCGGGGCGGTACAAGATCACTAAAGTCGGGCGGTTCGGAGGGTGTCCATCCGGTTGGGTTCGGGCGAAAGCCCGATCGCGAAGCGAGCCCCATCAATCCGGCCAATCCGTCGCCGCGATCCCAAGCGCGCGCCACAGGGCGTGAAGCAGCGCAGGATGCCGCGCGTGCGCCCCGAAAAGTGTGCAGCGGTTTTCGGGTGAGGCGCACGCGCCAACCAAGGCGTCGGCATCCGAAGGCGCGAGCAAAAGCGCGCACCTCCGCTCCGGGGGCCTTTTCGTTCGACCGATCACTTCCTAGATAGAGTACAGCTGGTTGCCATCAGGGATCGGCGGACGTTCAGCACGGCAGACCGCGCCGCTTCGGGGCCCGGACTGCAGGTCGAGGGCAATGCACATGAACATCGAAAATTATACCGATCGCGCCAAAGGGTTCCTGCAGTCCGCACAAAGTCTCGCCCTCCGGGAAGGCCATCAGCAGTTCGCCACCGAACACTTGCTGAAAGTACTGCTGGACGATGCCGAAGGCCTGGCCGCCGGCCTCATCCGCCGCGCCGGTGGCCGCCCCGACGATGCGATGCGATCGACCGAATTGGCACTCGCCAAGCGACCGAAGGTCTCCGGTGGCGGCGCCGGCCAAGTCTATCTGGCGCCCGAGCTGGCGCGGGCGTTTGATCAAGCGCAAAAGATCGCCGAGAAAGCCGGCGACAAGTTCGTCACCGTCGAACGTCTGCTGTTGGCGCTCACGATGGAGCCAACCGGCGAAGCCTACACAGCGCTCAAGAACGCCGGCGTTACGCCCGCCAGCCTCAACACCGCAATCAACGATCTGCGCAAGGGCCGCACCGCCGACAGTGCCTCCGCCGAGCAGGGCTATGACGCCTTGAAGCGCTACGCCCGGGATCTGACCGCAGCCGCCGCCGAAGGCAAGATCGATCCCGTCATCGGCCGCGACGAGGAAATCCGCCGCACCATCCAGGTACTGTCGCGCCGCACCAAGAACAATCCCGTCCTGATTGGCGAGCCGGGCGTCGGCAAGACCGCGATCGCCGAAGGTTTGGCGCAGCGCATCGTCAAGGGCGACGTGCCGGAAAGCTTGAAGGATAAGAAGCTGCTGGCGCTCGATATGGGCGCACTGATTGCCGGCGCCAAGTATCGCGGCGAATTCGAAGAACGCCTGAAGCATGTTCTCGCCGAAGTGCAGGCGGCCGAAGGTGGCGTCGTGCTGTTCATCGATGAAATGCACACCCTCGTCGGCGCCGGCAAGTCGGAAGGCGCCATGGACGCGTCCAATCTTCTGAAGCCGGCATTGGCGCGCGGCGATCTCCACTGCGTCGGCGCCACGACCTTGGCCGAATACCGCAAGCACGTCGAAAAGGATGCAGCCCTCGCGCGGCGCTTCCAGCCGGTCTTCGTCGCCGAACCGACCGTCGAAGACACGGTATCGATCCTGCGCGGCCTGAAGGAGAAGTACGAGCAGCATCACAAGGTGCGCATTTCGGATTCAGCGCTTGTCGCCGCCGCAACCCTCTCCAATCGCTACATCACCGACCGTTTCCTCCCCGACAAGGCGATCGATCTCGTTGACGAGGCCGCGTCACGCCTGCGCATGCAGGTCGACAGCAAGCCCGAAGAACTCGACAACATCGATCGCGACATCGTGCGTCTCAAGATCGAGTCCGAAGCTCTCAAGAAGGAAACCGACGCCGCCTCCAAGGATCGCCTCGGTCGCCTGCAGAAAGAACTGTCGGACCTCGAAGAGCGATCGCAATCCCTGACCGCCCGTTGGCAGGGCGAGAAGGATAAGCTCGGAAAAGCCGCCGACTTCAAGACCAAGCTCGATGGCCTGCGTAATGAATTGGCGCAGGCGCAGCGTCGCGGCGAGTTCCAACGTGCTGGCGAGTTGACCTATGCCATCATCCCGAAACTCGAAGCGGAGTTGAAGGCCATCGAGGCGATGGGCGATGGCGCCAATCTGATGGAAGAGACCGTGACGCCCGATCATGTCGCCGGCATTGTGTCGCGCTGGACCGGCATTCCCGTCGATAAGATGCTCGAAGGTGAACGCGACAAGCTCCTCGCAATGGAAGTCGCGATCTCAAAACGCGTCATCGGCCAGCAGGAAGCCATTGCCGCCGTCTCGACCGCCGTCCGCCGCGCCCGCGCTGGGCTGCAGGACCCCAATCGCCCGATCGGCTCATTTATGTTTCTGGGACCGACCGGCGTCGGCAAAACCGAATTGACAAAGGCCCTGGCGCAATTCCTGTTTGACGATGAAACCGCCATGGTCCGCGTCGACATGAGCGAATACATGGAGAAGCACTCGGTTGCGCGGCTGATCGGCGCGCCACCGGGCTACGTCGGCTACGAGGAAGGCGGCGCCTTGACCGAAGCCGTTCGCCGCCGGCCCTATCAGGTCGTGCTCTTCGACGAAATCGAGAAGGCCCACAGCGACGTCTTCAACGTTCTTCTGCAGGTGCTTGACGATGGCCGTCTGACCGATGGGCAAGGCCGCACCGTCGACTTCAAGAATGTGCTGATCATCATGACATCGAACCTCGGTTCTGAGTATCTGGTCAATCAGCCGGACGGAGAGGATAGCGATGCCGTGCGCGACCTTGTCATGGGCGAGGTCAAGGCGCGCTTCCGCCCCGAGTTCCTCAATCGGCTCGATGAGATCGTACTCTTCCATCGCCTGCGCCGCGAGCAAATGGCAGCGATCGTCGATGTCCAGATGATGAGGTTGGTGAAATTGCTGGCTGACCGAAAAATCAGCATTGAACTGTCGCCCGATGCGCGGACCTGGCTGGCCAATAGCGGCTATGATCCGGCTTACGGCGCCCGGCCGCTGAAGCGCGTGCTACAGAAAGCCATCCAGGACCCGCTGGCCGAGGCGATCCTCGCCGGACGCATCAAGGACGGCGATAACGTCAACGTCGGCGTCTCAGCCGGTCGCATCACATTCAACGGTGTCGCAGTGAAAGCCGCAGCATGATGCAAGCAATCGTCATCGCTGCGGTTGCACTTCCGACACCTTGACCGGATTACGCCGCATCAACTCGTCGATGCGCAGGCGTTCCTTCTGAAAATCCTGCAGCGCCTTGCCGGCAAGCTTACGGTCCTTTGGCACCTGGATTGTCGTCGGATCGACGTGCTGATTGTTGACCAACACTTCAAAATGGAGATGCGGACCCGATGACAAGCCGGTATTGCCGAGATATCCGATAATCTGCCCATGGCTGACGCGAACGCCTTCGCTGATGCCGGACGCGAACCGGTTCATGTGCGCGTAGCTGGTTTTGTACCCGTTGGCATGGCGGATGCGGATGTAGTTGCCATAATCGCCTTTGCGGCCGGCTTCCTCGACAGTTCCAGCACCAGCCGCCATGATCGGCGTCCCAATCGGTCCAGACCAGTCGACGCCCGCATGCATGCGCAGGTATCCGAGCAAGGGATGCCGCCGCATCCCGAAGCCAGACGCGAAACGCAGGCCTTCGCCGCGCACGGGCTGCCGCATCAGGAACTTGCGGCTGGTGCTGCCGGACTCGTCATAGAAATCAACCAAGCCCTCGCCATTCCGGAAACGATAGAATCTCTGTGCCTCGCCGGCCGTCGCAATCGATGTCGCGAGAAGATCGCCAAGTCCGCCATCGGCACCGCGCTCTTCATCCTTCATGTCGAAGAACAATTCAACCGTATCGCCGCCGCGCACACGTCGCCGAAAATCCGTTTCGTAGGCATGAATGCGCAAAATCTGCTGGATCGTATCAGCACTCAGCCCCTGCGAAACCGCCGCGTGATAGAGGCTCGCATAGATGCTGGACGCCTGCGGCAGATCCTCGTTGCCAAGTGCAGCGCGCACAATTCGCTCATCGAGCGGCGATGTGCTGGCAGTGAATTCGCCGGCCGAATTCCGGGCGATCGTGACCTTGTGATCGTGCGCCTCACCGAACACGCTGACACGCACGGGTTCGAGCCGGTTGGTCCGCGTGACCGAAGGTACCAGTGTCACATGCACTTCATTGCCGGGAGTGAGCGCATTGTCAGCCAGGATCGTCCGAGCCAATTCCACCATCGCTCGAATTTGCCAGCTTTCGCCGCCAAGCCGTGAAAGGATGCGCGTCAGCGTCTCACCCTTTTGCGCTTTGACGACGCGCACTTCCCGGGCTTCCAGTTCGTCCGTCAACTCCTCGCCTTCGACGACCGATTTGGCCAGCGCGATCGTGTTCGGCGGCAACGGCTCCGGCTTGCCGCGGGCCGACCGTTCGGCGAGGATATCCTGCGGCGACTTCTTCTCGGTACCTTCCGCTTGAAATCCCGGGCGGATCGCGTTGGCTGGATCCTCGTCAGCCGCATCTTGCGCCCGCGTGACGATGTCAGCCACCTCTTGCGTCGCCAACTCCTGCCCGTCCTCGCCCGTCAGGATCCCGCCGAGCAACTCGACGACTTTGACATGGACGTCCTGTGCCTCGTCGCCCGCGGGTGCTCCATCTGCGCGGCCTGGGCTGGCATAAAGTTTGTAGGGATTGAACGGCGGTATGGCCTCCGCCTGCCGTGCCGGGATTGGTGCCAATCGAGCGACCACGCGAGCATAGGACTTGTTGACGATCTTCTCGCGATTGCCGACTTGGCGCCGCATCGAGTCATGGATGATGTACTTCGTCGAGACTGCGCCGGCGCTCGCGACCATGCGGTCGGTTTTGGGCACAGCCCAGTTCAAACCGCCGTCCCGCGACGCCGGGAGTTTGAACGTCGAAAGCGGGATCTCTGTTTGCCGCTGCACCGTCGGCAGTATGCCGCCCGAGATATCGCGACTATCGATCGATCCCACGATGGCAACCACAATGGCGACCGCACCGACTCCGGCCGCCAGGAACGTGCTGAGCAGCCACCGGAACCGGCCGCTTCCTCGCGTTTCGGCGTGGTCACTGGAATAGACGCCGCTTTGGCGCAGCCCCGTTCGGCGACGCAGCCCTGAATGTGGGACACGCTCTAAATCACGCGCCGCATGGCGGCGGCGTTGGGCAAGCGGAGCATGTCGCCTGCTATCCATTAACCGTTCACTGCCCCCAAATGGTGCGCACCGCGCCTCGTGTTGTAAGCCAAACGCACCACAGCACACCCGCACGCTCGACAATGACTGAACGCACCGGCGCGAATTTTCGCCCCAAATCACTCTACACCAAAAACATGCCGAGCACTTGTGTCCAGATCAGGGCGGCGCAAATTTCAACCTATGCCGATCAGGACGCAATAAATTGCGCTGCACCAAACATGCTCTGGAGCCAATTATCCACAGCCGCATGTCGTCCAGCGGCGGCTTAAATTTGAACAATTAAATCAGCGCACTGGCGACAATTGCTGCGCCGCATCACACGTCATGCTGAAGAAATATGAAAAAAATCCACAAAGGCAGTTGACACCAGGGGCGTCTTCCTATTTATTCCAACTCGTTGCGAGGCACTGAGTGCCCCGCGCCCTACGGGGCAGCAAACACTATGATTGAGCGCAAAGCGCAACGGGGAAGCTCGGTGCATGCTTTGTTTTCGTCCGGCGGGTCTTGAAAGAGGCTCAGCTAGAAGTGGCGCTGTCTTGGCTCT
>CAVQOB010000007.1:85000-162531 GCA_963714325.1 uncultured Alphaproteobacteria bacterium
TGCGGTGCGCACGACCTTGACCGGATCG
Source organism: uncultured Alphaproteobacteria bacterium (assembly GCA_963714325.1). GTDB lineage: Bacteria > Pseudomonadota > Alphaproteobacteria > Rhizobiales > Hyphomicrobiaceae > CAVQOB01. The sequence continues at coordinate 85,029 of CAVQOB010000007.1, forward strand.
ATGATGCCGGCTTCGATCATGTCGACGTACTCGTCGTTCTGCGCATCGTAGCCGAAGTTCGGGCTCTTGCCTTCGGAGACCTTGCCGACGACGATCGAACCTTCAACACCGGCGTTCTCGGCGATCTGGCGGATCGGTGCCTGGAGTGCGCGGCGGACGATCTGGATGCCGGCTTCCTGGTCGTCGTTCTGACCCTTGACGGTGATGGCGAGCGAGGCCTTCAGCAGGGCAACGCCGCCGCCGGGGACAACGCCTTCTTCGACCGCAGCGCGCGTAGCGTTCAGTGCGTCATCGACGCGGTCCTTGCGCTCCTTGACTTCGATCTCCGTAGCGCCGCCGACCTTGATGATGGCAACGCCGCCAGCAAGCTTGGCAAGACGCTCCTGCAGCTTCTCGCGATCGTAGTCCGACGTGGTTTCTTCGATCTGCTGCTTGATCTGGGTGATGCGAGCTTCGATGTCCTTCTTCTTGCCCGTACCGTCGATGATGGTAGTGTTTTCCTTCTCGATCTTGACGCGCTTGGCGCGGCCGAGCATGCCGAGTTCGACATTCTCCAGCTTGATGCCGAGATCTTCCGAGATCACCTGGCCGTTGGTCAGGACGGCGATGTCTTCCAGCATCGACTTGCGGCGATCGCCGAAGCCGGGCGCCTTGACGGCTGCCACCTTGAGGCCACCGCGGAGCTTGTTGACGACGAGCGTTGCGAGCGCTTCGCCTTCGACTTCTTCTGCGATGATCAGCAGCGGCCGGCCGGTCTGCACGACGGCTTCGAGAACCGGGAGCATCGGCTGCAGCGACGACAGCTTCTTCTCGTGGATGAGGATATAAACATCCTCGAGCTCGGCGATCATCTTGTCGGCGTTGGTGATGAAGTACGGCGAGAGATAGCCGCGATCGAACTGCATGCCTTCGACGACCGTCAGCTCGGTTTCGAGGCTCTTGGCCTCTTCAACGGTGATGACGCCTTCGTTGCCGACCTTCTGCATGGCTTCGGCGATCATCTTGCCGATGGCGACTTCGCCGTTCGACGAGATGGTGCCGACCTGGGCGATTTCAGCAGAATTCTTGACCTTCTTGGCGCGCTTCTGGATGTCGTCGACGACCTGCTTGACGGCCTTGTCGATGCCGCGCTTCAGATCCATCGGGTTCATGCCGGCCGCGACTGACTTCAGGCCTTCACGAACGATCGATTGGGCAAGAACGGTTGCCGTCGTGGTGCCGTCGCCAGCGATGTCGTTGGTCTTCTGGGCAACTTCGCGCACCATCTGCGCGCCCATGTTCTCGAACTTGTCTTCGAGTTCGATCTCCTTGGCGACGGTGACACCATCCTTGGTGGTGCGGGGAGCGCCGAAGCTCTTCTCGATGATGACGTTACGACCCTTGGGGCCGAGCGTCACCTTGACGGCGTTGGCGAGGATGTCGACGCCGCGCAACATGCGGTCGCGCGCGTCGGAGGCAAATTTGACGTCTTTGGCAGCCATGTGGGCTTGCTCCTTGGTGAAATACTGAAAATGGCGAGTGGTTGAGTGGTCAGTCGTGAGTGGTGAAGCGGGCTGTGAGGATCGGGTGGGGAGAAGATGGGGAGTGGCTTGACCACTCACCACTCACCACTCACGAACTTCACTTCTCGATCACACCCATGATGTCGCTCTCCTTCATGATCAGGAGATCCTTGCCGTCGATCTTGACTTCGGTGCCCGACCACTTGCCAAAAAGGATCTTGTCACCCTTCTTGATGTCGATCGGGATCAGCTTGCCGGCTTCGTCGCGACCGCCGGGACCAACGGCGATGACGTCACCCTGGCTCGGCTTTTCGCCGGCTGTGTCGGGGATGATGATGCCACCAGCAGACTTCGTTTCGGCATCTGCACGCTTGACGACCACACGGTCGTGGAGGGGGCGGAATTTCATGTGTGGAACTCACTCCATATCGGCGTCGCCGCTGCGTACGGCGCGCTAAGGGGTTGGATTTAATAAGTTTTATTGCTAATAGCACTCATTGCAATAGAGTGCTACTTGCTGGGATGTAGATAATGTGGCCGACCCGCATCTGTCAAGTGCCGATCGCTCTGGTGGGCGACATTCGCGACGAACGGCGGTTAATGACCTTGATCGATCAATGGCGATTGCGCAAAGTCACCGCAAAAGACACTAAACTCAGGGAAACGCGCGATGCAGCGATCAATAATGTTGTTTTCGGCCTTGTCGGTCCTGTCACTGGCAACGCCGAGCCTCGCCCAAGCCCCCAAGAACGGCGGCACGTTGACCTATGCGGTGACAGGGGAAGCGCCGACCTATGATTGCCATGCGACGACGACGTTCGCGGCGATGCATGTGCTGGCCCCGCACTATTCACTCTTGATCAAAGTCGATCAGGACAAGTACCCGGCGGTCAAAGGCGATGCGGCCCAGAGTTGGACCATCTCGCCCGATGGCAAGAGCTACACGTTCAAGCTGCATCCCAACATTCTCTTCCACGACGGCAGCAAGCTGACCTCGCGCGACGTTAAAGCGACCTATGATCGTCTGCGCAAACCTCCACAGGGCGTGCTGTCGGTGCGGCAAGCGGCGTTCGAGGACATCACATCGATCGACACGCCAGATCCAGCAACCGTTGTCTTTAATCTGAAGCAACCCGATCCGCTGTTTTTCGATACGCTCTCGATCCCGTTCAACTGCCTCTACAGCGCCGATCTACTGAACAAGGATTCGCGCGGCCCGGAGAAAACGATCCTCGGCTCGGGCCCCTTCGTCTTCGTCGAACACGTCAACGGGGCGCACTGGATCGGCAAAAAATTCGACAAATACTTCCTCGCCGGAAAGCCTCACCTCGACGGCTTCAAGGCGTTTTTCATCAAGTCGTCGGCGCTTGCGACGGCGCTGAAGGGCGGGCAGGTCATGGCCGAGTTCCGCACCGTCACGCCGCCCGAGCGCGATCAACTGAAGGAAGCCATGGGCGACAAAATCGTCTTCCAGGAAACGCCGTGGCTGTGCCGTCTCGATCTTTTCTTCAACGCGAAAGAGAAGCCATTCGATGACGCGCGCGTGCGGCGCGCCTTGCAGATCGCCATCGATCGTTGGGGCGGGTCGGCGCCACTGTCGAGAATCGCGAGCATCAAAGCGATCGGTGGCCCGCTGCGGCCGGGGGCCGAGGATGCGCTGGCACCTGAGGAACTCGAAAAACTGCAGGGCTTTGGCCGCAACATCGAGGCGTCGCGTGCGGAAGCAAAGAAGCTACTGGCCGAGGCGGGCGTCGCTGATTTGAAGGTGAAGCTGCTCAACCGCAATATCAATATGCCATTCACGCCCACCGGCATCTTCGTCGTCGATCAATGGCGCCGCATTGGAGTCACCGCCGAACATGTGCAGCTCGACGTCAGCCAGCAGAAGAAGAATTTGAATTCCGGCGATTATCAAACGGCCATCGACGCTTTCTGCGCCGACAGCGATGATCCGCGCCAGCCGTTGCTACAGTATCTGTCAAAATCGCGATCAGCCCGCAACGTCGCCGGCAACGAAGCGCCCGACGTCGACAAACTCTACGACGAATACAAGGCGTCGAACGACATGGCGAAGCGCAAGTCCCTCGTCGCCGACATGCAAAAATCCATCGTCGCATCAGGCTATTCCGTGCCGATCATCTGGTACAGCCGTATTGTCGCGCACGCGCCAGTGCTCAAAGGCTGGAAAGCGATCCCGACGCATCTCGCCAACCAGGACCTCACCGACGTGTGGCTGGATCAGTAGATCGCGAACAAACCGTGCGCGGTCGGATCATGCGCGCGGTTTGCTCGATTTGATGCCGTCAAAGCGGGAGAAGTCGTGGTCGAACGTGATCCATTCGCATCCCAATTCGATCGTCAATGCTGCAAACCAAGCATCGGTGATGCCGGGGCCACGCATTTTGGTTTGGCGGCAAAGCGTTTCGAAAATCGACCAATGCCGTTCGCCTGGCTCGATGAGTTGGCAATGTGGCTGGTCCATGAGGTCTCGACAAAACCCAAAGGCATCGGCGAGTTCGCTGGGCTGCTTGAATATACGGGCGTTTGTGGTCACACGGATGACAGCGCTGAGTGCCAGCCGCGATAGGCCGAACGGCGTTTCCGAGGTGATCACCTTGGCGAGCCATAGCCGGCACAGGTCATGGAGCGGCGCATCCGGGCGGAAGGCATAAATCAGGACATTGACATCCGGCAAGATCATCGCCGCCGCTCGGAGCGATGCAGACTCGCCCGTTCCTCCTCGACGTCGACGTCGGATATCCGATCCCAGTCGGCGCCGGCAACAAGCCCACCGGAGGCTTGACTGACGCGGGGCATGACCGGTTTTTTTCTGCCCGAGTCCTGCCGACCATCAAGAACGGCGCGCAATCCTGCTTCGATCAGCGCCGTCAACGTGCAGCCGCGCTCGACGGCCTTTTTCTTCGCCCGTCGCAGGAGTTCTTCATGCAGTCTGACCGTGGTTCGCATAGCATGAAATATACGGGCGAGACATAAATATGTCAAGATGACTGTGAGCCCGATGACTGTGAGCCTGAGTGATCAACGCCATGGGGTGTTTCAACTGCAGCCCAAGCCTGATCGAAGTCGGCTTCGCGCCAAACAATAAATGCGGCACTTGGCGGTGCCGCACTATTTTCTGGCCCTTCGGGTGCTCACACTATGCTGGTCGCGCAGCCTTTCCGAAGACGGCTGAACCCTTTTCAGGCTATGCTTCAGCAACCGCGCTCAATCCCGCTGCACGCACATGGCGACTCCCATGCCGCCGCCGATGCAGAGGGTGGCGAGGCCTTTCTTGGCATTGCGGCGCTTCATTTCATAAAGCAGCGTCGTCAAAACGCGCGCGCCCGACGCGCCGATCGGATGGCCGATGGCGATCGCGCCGCCATTGACGTTGACCTTGGACGTGTCCCAACCGAGGCCCTTGTTGACGGCACAGGCTTGCGCCGCGAAGGCTTCGTTGGCCTCGATCAGGTCGAGGTCTTTCACCGTCCACCCGGCCTTCTCCAACGCCATCTTGGACGCGGGGATCGGACCAGTTCCCATGATCGACGGATCAACGCCGACATTGGCCCAGGAGACGATGCGCGCCAAGGGCGTGATGCCGCGGCGCTTGGCTTCGGCGAGTGTCATCAGCACGACAGCGGCGGCGCCATCATTGATACCCGACGCATTGGCCGCAGTGACGGACCCTTCCTTGGGATCAAACGCCGGGCGAAGTTTCGCGATGCCATCCAGCGTCACGCCATCCTTGATGTACTCGTCGTCCGAGACGATCGTATCGCCTTTGCGGGTCTTGATCGTGACCGGGGCGATTTCATCCTTGAAGCGGCCGGCCTTGCGGGCGGCTTCGGCTTTGTTCTGCGAGGCCACGGCGAACGTATCCTGCTCGGCGCGGGTGATCTGGAATTGCTTGGCGACGTTCTCGGCCGTCGTGCCCATGTGGTAGCCGTTGAAGGCATCCCAAAGCCCATCCTTGATCATGGTGTCGATCAGCTTGGCGTCGCCCATCTTGGTGCCGTCGCGCAGATGCATGACATGCGGCGCCTGGCTCATGCTCTCCTGCCCGCCGGCGACGACGATCGAGGCGCCATCGAGGATCTGTTGAGCGCCGAGGGCGACGGCGCGCAGACCGGAGCCGCAGAGCTGATTCATGCCCCAGGCCGGCGCCGCGACGGGAATGCCGGCGTTGATGGAGGCCTGGCGGGCTGGGTTCTGCCCGGCGCCCGCATCGAGGACCTGCCCCAGGATAACCTCGGAAACATCGGCCGGATCAACATTAGCGCGCTTCAAAGCCGCCTGGATGGCGACCTTGCCGAGTTCGTGTGCCGGCAGGCTTGCCAGCGCTCCGTTAAAGGAGCCAACGGGCGTGCGGGCGGCAGAAGCAATGACGATCGTGTTGGCGTCGGTGCTCATCTCAAATGATCCTCAGGGGTTAACAGAATGATGGCTGAATTCGGCAGTTGTGGCTGCATGGAGAGACAGAGATCGCATGATGCCGGCACGATAGCAGCATGTTATTCGCAGATGCAAATACGGCTTTCTGACATGTATCCGCGCCTGAACCAGCGGATTTGTTCAGCAAATCCACGATTGCAGGTGCGAAGGCCGCTAGGGCATGCTAACTTTTTGGGCAGTGCAACACGCGCTCGCGAGCGCATTCGAGGTCCAGCGTCATGCTCGACAAGGCCGAAAAATCCGCTGATAAGCCCGCTGACAAACCTGGCGACAAAAAGGAGCCGGTTGTCATCAAGAAGTATGCCAATCGCCGCCTCTATAACACGGAGACGAGCACCTACGTAACGCTCGATGATTTGGCGGCGATGGTCAAATCCGAGCGCGATTTCATCGTCTACGACGCCAAGAGTGGCGACGACCTGACGCACGCGGTCTTGACGCAGATCATCGTCGAGCAGGAAAGCCGCATGGGTGGCGGACAGACCATGCTGCCGATCCCCTTCCTGCAGCAGTTGATCCGCTTCTACGGCGGCAGCATGCAGAAGATGGTGCCGAGCTATCTGCAAGTATCACTCGCGTCCTTCGCCAAGGAACAGGAGCGCTTCACCAAGCAATTCTCGACGACGTTCACGCCAGCCGGCGCGTTCGAAGTGTTCCAGGATCAGGCGCGCAGGAATGTTGCCCTGTTCGAGCAGGCCATGAGCATGTTCGTGCCGTTCGGTGGAGTCGCCAAAATGCCTGGGATGCCAGGCGCTGCCCTTCAAGGCGAGACGCAAGCGCCACCCCAACCGACGCCCGTTCGCAACGAAGACCTTGCTGAGATGAAAGCACAGATGGCTGCCATGCAGGCGATGATCGAGAAACTTTCCCGCGACCGCACCTGAATGCGAACGTGCCCAGCTGACATGCAATAACGTCGGGACGCCACGCGAGCCATCTGGCCTCGCGCAGCCAATTGCGCCACACTCACCTCGCATCGCTGGCTCCAACGCGGGCAAGACAGGGAGGCGGACAGTGACGGCGGACCGGTCGCAGGTTTTCAAGGATGAGCGCAAGGCTGCATTCCTCAATCGCGAGGGTGCCGACAAACCGCTAAAGAGCCCGATCCCCAAAGCGACGCTGATGGCCGCGCGCGCATACCGCAAGCGCCGCATGGTCGCGAAGGTGCGCGAACACGATTGCGCGGCGCTGCTGCTCTACGATCCCGTCAATATCCGCTACGCGCTCGATGTGTCGAACATGCAGGTGTGGATGATGCACAATGCCTCACACTACGCCGTGATCTGTGGTGACGGTCACGCCATCGCCTTCGAATACGGGAAATCAGAGCATCTCGCGCACGGCATCGAAACCATCGACGAGGTGCGCACCGCCAAGAGCTGGTTCTACTTTTCCTCTGGCAATCATTTGGCAACGCGCGTCGACGCCTGGGCCGACGAGATCGCCGATATCGTGCGCCAACGCGGCGGCGGCAACATGCGGCTGGCGGTAGACAAGATGGAGCCGCTCGGTGTCGACGCGCTGCGCCAACGCGGTATCACGCTGGTCGAAGGACAGGAATTGACCGAGCACGCACGCAAGATCAAGTCGGCGGAAGAAATCGACTTGATGCGATGGACCATTCGTGTCTGCGAAGCCGGCATGGCGCGGATGTACGAGCATTCGTTGCCCGGCAAGACGGAGAACGAGATCTGGGCGGAGTTGCATTACGAGAACATCCGCTCGGGCGGCGAATGGATCGAGACACGGCTGTTGGCGGCAGGACAACGCACCAATCCGTGGTTCCAGGAGTGCTCGGATCATGTCTGCCAGATGGGCGACGTCCTCGCCTTCGACACGGATATGGTCGGGCCCTACGGCTATTGCGCGGACCTCTCGCGCTCTTGGACCATCGGTCACGTGCCGATGACCGGGACACAGCGGTCGCTCTATGCCGCAGCCCTCGATCAGATCAATCACAACTTGGCGCTTCTCAAACCCGGCGTCAGCTTCCGCGAATTCAACGAGACGTCCTGGCGCATCCCAGAGAGATACCAACCCTGCCGCTATTCCGTCGCACTGCACGGCGTCGGCATGGTCGATGAATGGCCTTCAATTCTAACCCACGTCGACTTCGGCGGGCGCGCCATGCAGGGTCACTTCGAGGCGGGGATGGTCGTCTGCGTTGAAGGCCTGATCGGCGAACAGGGCGGCCGGGAGTGCATCAAGCTCGAAACGCAAGTGCTGATCACGCCGACCGGCGCCGAGCGCCTCGACACGTTCCCCTGGGAGCGGGTGTGAGCAAGCACTCATGATCCCGCAACGCCTCAAGGACCAATGGCGGACCGATCGAGCGCGCATATCCGTCATCGCCGCGCTGTTCGCCATGGTGGCTATCAATCAGATAGGCACCGGAATTCTGTTCGCGCTCATCCCCGTCAAGCTCGCAGCCGATGGGCATCCGGCATCGGCGGCCGGGATGATTTCGACGGCATTCTCAATCGGGTTCATAGCAGGATGCCTGATGGCGCCGCGGATCATCGCAGCACTCGGCAGCAACCGCGCGCCGGTGGCACTCGCACTGTTCAATGCGACGCTGGCGATTTTGCACTGGATGTTTCCAGATCCATGGACTTGGGCTTTGCTGCGCGGTGTCGCGGGCTTGAGCACGGCAAGTTATTTCGTGCTCGTCGAAAGCTGGTTGGCGGAACAGTCGACGCAAAAAAGCCGCGGCTTAATTTTCGGCGTCTACATGGTCATGAACCGCGCGGCCTTCGCATTCGGGCAGATCCTGCTGGCGCTCGCCGATCCAGCCAATCTGACGTGGCTGTTCCTCGTTGCGGCGGTGGCCTATCTGCTCGCTCCGCTCGCGCGTCCCAGCGGCGCCCACGGACCGCCGGCGATGACGCCGCCTTCACTGCAGAGTTATTTCGATTTGCCCCGGCATGCGCCGGCCGCCGCCGCCGGCGCGCTGATGCATGGACTGGTTTTTACCGCCGGGCCGGGGTTGCTGCCGAAGTGGGGTGTCGATGTCGGCGTCAGCGTTGGCGTCATCGCCATGGCGCTGTTCGCGCTGCAAATGGGCGGGCTCATCCTGCAACTGCCGATCTCCTATGCCTCCGACAAGTTCGACCGGCGCACCATCATGGCATTCTCGGCGATTGTGACGGCGGCGGCGTCGCTGCTGATCTCGATAGTGGAGCCCGGCAAAGGTGTGCTGTGGTTTGCGGTGATCCTGGTTTTTGGTGGGTTCAGCTCGTCGCTCTACTCGCTAGCGGCGGCGCATGCCAACGACCTTGCCGGGCCGGAGCGGCGTGTGGCGTGGGTTTCGAGCCTGATGCTGATCTGGGGCACCGGCTCGGCCGTCGGGCCACTGGCCGCTTCGCTGCTGATGGATTGGCGGGGCAGCCAGACTCTGTGGACTTACTCAATGGCGGTTTCTCTGGCCGGAGCGCTGTTTCTGATCTGGCGCAAGGCGATCCGGCCGGCGCGACGCGGGCGCTAACCGGCCAGTCCAGGAGCCTGACAATGTGATTGTCGAGGCCGATAAGCGCGGCATCGGATTGTCTTGCTGGCATCGGTACGGTCAGCTATCCCCGTCGCATGACCCGGATCCGTGCCGACCTGTTGATCTCCTTTGCCGCCGTGATCTGGGGCGTGGCGTTCGTATTTCAGAAAACGGCGATGGACCATATGGGTCCATTCCTGTTCATCGCCGCGCGGGCGATCGTCGCCGCCCTCATCCTGGCGCCACTCGCAATGCTGGCGGAGCGCTCGATGCAGCGCACGACAGGCAGCTTTGCCGAACTGGCGCGGTTGGCCTGCCTTGGCGGATTGCTGTTCTTCCTCGGTGCGGCAGCCCAGCAGGCAGGACTTGAGACGGCGACCGTCACCAACACCGGATTTCTCACCGGCCTTTATGTAGTTTTCACGCCGCTCGTCGCCTGGTTCATCAACCGGACGGCGCCGACGGTCGTGGTCTGGCCAGCGATCGCCGCATCATTCGTTGGCGCGTGGTTACTCGGCGGCGGATCAATTGGCGCATTTTCACGCGGCGATGGATTGGTCGCATTGGGCTCGATCTTCTGGGCGGCGCACGTCGTCGCGACCGGGCGCGCCTCGGCCTATGGCAACGCGACACTGTTTACTGCGCTGCAGTTCACGATAGTCGCCCTGCTGGCACTCATCTGTGCATTCGTATTTGAGACCGTCTCGATCGCCCAGATGCGGGCCGCTTGGATCGAAATTGCCTTTGTCGGCGTACTGTCGAGCGCGCTGACGTTCACATTATTGACGATCGCCATGCGGCATACGCCACCGGCCGAAGCGGCGATCATTGCCAGCTTCGAGATGGTCATTGCGGCCATCGCCGGGTATCTGATGCTTGGCGAGCGGTTGGGCCTGCTCGGCATCATCGGTGGGGCACTCATGTTACTGGCCTGCGTCATCGTTCAGCTCGGGCCGGTCTTGGAACATTTTGCGCTGGCGTGGACGCCGGTTCGCCGAACAAAATCCGACTGACCAGGCAAGCTGGCGCCACGCCACCAAATTGCAAAAAAAGTGCGCGCCCCTACTTGCTGACATCCTGCATGCGACGCAGCCCTGGGAAGAGCGCCATCCAGACGCCTGCGACGACGATCGCCGCAACACCGCCGATAACCACGGCCGGCATCACGCCCACCCACGTTGCCATCACACTGGCGCGGAAGTCTCCCAACTGGTTCGAAGCATTGATACACAGCGAATTGAACGCAATGACCCGGCCGCGCATGTCGTCAGGCGTCATCAATTGCACCAGTGACTGGCGGATGACGACACTGACCATATCGGCGGCACCCATAGCGGCGAGCGCGGCGACCGACACCAGGAAATTGCGAGAGACCGCGAAGGCGATCGTCGCTGCGCCGAAGGCCATCACAGCGAAAAACAAGCGCAACCCGGCGTCACGCCGATGCGGCCGCCAGGCTAACAGTAACGACACGGCGACCGCGCCGGCGGCGGGACTGGCACGCAGCAAGCCAAGTCCTTCCGGCCCAGTATTGAGCACGTCGCGCGCGTACACCGGCAGCAGCGCACTCAATGAGCCCAAGATCACGGCAAAAAGGTCCAGCGTCAGCGCGCCGAGCAGATTGCGCCGCGACACAATGAAATGCCAACCGGCGAAGACTGAGGCCAGCGTCACCGGTTCGCGGCTCGGTGGTGCTGACACGATTGAGAGCGCGAGCACGAGGCAAGCGGCCAACAGCAACGTCACCGCCGTCAATGCATAGACAGACGTCGCGCCATAGCGGTAGAGAACACCGCCGACTGCGGGGCCGATGATCACAGAAAGGTGCGCCGCCGACGAGTAAAGTGCGGTCGCGCGCGGCACTTCTGAGCGCTCGACGGTTGCTGGCCACAGCGATGCGAGAGACGGGAACTCAAATGCGCGGGCAGCGCCGATCACGGCCGCAAGCACAAACATGATTTCGCGCGTGATGGTGCCCGTCGCGGTAGCGACGGCGAGCCCAACCATGGCGCTGGCTCCCAGCAGGTTGGCGAGGCCAACGATCCAGCGGCGATCATAGCGATCCGCAAAATGGCCCGCTGGCAATGTTAGCAGCAAGATAGGCCCGAATTGCGCTAAGGCAACTAGGCCGAGATCCAGTGGATTGCCGGTCATGGTGTAGAGCTGCCAGGACATCGCGACGGCCTGCATCTGATAGGCAATGCCAGCACAGGTACGAGCGGCGACCACGCGGCGAAACGCCGGACGCCGCAGTGGTGAAGGCGGCGACGATGCTGGCGCGCCTTCGGCCGCTGGAGCGGCGGCCGGGCGGTGCGGAGGGGTCACACTTGACCCTCGACGAAACTCGTGATCAGCGCGCGGGCGATCGCTTGCTTACCCGGTACCCACCAGTTCTGCGGATGTTTGCCATCGAGCATCAAGCGAACGTCGGCACGGTTGAACCAGCGCGCTTCCTCGATCTCCGTCGGATCGATTTTGATCGTCCGGGTCTTGGCATATCCTACACAGCCGATCATCAGGGAATGCGGGAACGGCCATGGTTGCGTCGAATGAAATTTGACGTCGCCGACCTCGATGCCGGCTTCTTCGAACACTTCACGCTGGACGGCGTGTTCGATATCCTCGCCCGGCTCAATAAACCCGGCGAGCGTCGAATACATTCGCGGCTCCTTGGCGAAGCGCGCTTCATGGCCCAGCAGGCATTCGTCGCCGGCCACCACCAGCATGATCACGACCGGATCCGTCCGCGGGAAATGCTCGAGGCCACAGGCCCAGCATTTGCGCTTCCACCCGCCGTCCTTAACGATCGTCGTGCCGCCGCAGTGACCACAGCAGCGCGCATTCTCATGCCAATGCGACAGCGATTTGGCCTGCCCGATCAGCGAGAGGTCCTCCGAACTCATCAGGCCCTGCATGGCGAGGCCACGCAGATCGACGATCGGCCGCAGGCTTTCGACGGCACCTGGCACATTGCGCGTGCGATGCTCCGTCACGGCGATCGCGAAATGACCCGCACCGGTATGCCGGTCGACGCCGAGAAACAGTGCATCCGCCGTCGGCAGTCCAAGCATTTCCAATTGATCGCGCGAATACCAGCGGATCGAAGCCTCGGTCCGCGCCTCGTTGGAATGGATCACCGGTTTCTGGTCGGCGAGCACCAGATACCGCGCCTGCGCACTCGCGGCGAGGTCGGTCAGGTATGTCTCGTCAGCGCGTTTCAACCCTTTGCGGTCCAAAATGGTTGTCGTACCTAGTGTTGGTTTCATGGGGCGCAATCCCGGTGGCCTTGGATTTGGCCCGACAAGAGCACGCCCGCTCGCCGTCGGCAACGCGGCCCGCTCGCAACTGCGGCATGCGTTGTTGATAGCCTTGAACATGCCAGGGCAGAGCAGGGTTGCGATATCGCATCGGGGTCTATACATAACCCCCGGGAGGTTGGTGATGGACGGGTCCCTCGCCAACCGGGTCAGGTCCGGAAGGAAGCAGCCCTAACGAGTTTAGGCTCGGGTCGTTGCCAGCCTCTCATTCTTGTTGCGCCTTCAGGTGCCGACCAGCACCCGGCGCGGTTTCTTTGCGCTGTTCACTACCGGCCAGAACTTTGGACCGGTTCAGCGCCACCGAATGGCGGTAATGGCCAAAAAACCGACAGAGACAAAAACAGATGCCACGCCCGCCAAGCCTTACGTCGTGCTGGCGCGCAAATACCGCCCGCGCACGTTTGACGATCTGATCGGGCAAGGGGCGATGGTACAGACGCTGCGCAATGCGTTTGCGTCGGGCCGCATCGCGCAAGCCTACATGCTGACCGGCGTGCGCGGTGTCGGCAAGACCACCACGGCCCGCATTCTCGCCCGCGCGCTGAATTTTGAGCGCGAAGGGACGCCGCCCGACAAGCAAGGGCCGAGCATCGACCTCTCCGAGATCGGCCGCCATTGCGCCGAGATCATGGAAAGCCGTCACCCCGACGTTCTCGAAATGGACGCCGCGTCCAATACCGGCGTCGACGACGTCCGCGAGATCATCGAGAACGCGCGCTATAAGCCGATCATGGCACGGACGAAAGTCTTTATCATCGACGAAGTCCACATGCTCTCCAAGAACGCCTTCAATGCGCTGTTGAAGACGCTGGAAGAGCCGCCAGCGCACGCCAAATTTATCTTCGCGACGACCGAAATCCGCAAGGTTCCCGTCACTGTGCTGTCGCGCTGTCAGCGGTTTGACTTGCGCCGCGTCGATGTGCCGGTCATGGCCGAGTTTTTCCGCGGCATCGTCAACAAGGAAGGGGCCAAGGCCGAGGACGAAGCGCTGACACTGATCGCGCGCGCCGCCGAAGGGTCGGTGCGGGACGGGCTCTCCATTCTCGATCAGGCGATCGCCATGGGCTCAGGCTCGGTCACGTCGTCCGAAGTTCGCGCGATGCTCGGCCTGGCCGATCGCGGCCGTATCCTCGATCTGCTGGAGATCCTGCTCGGCGGCCAAGCCGGCAAAGCGATCGAAGCGCTGAGCCTGCTCTACAAGGATGGCGCTGAACCGCTGCAAGCGCTCGGCGATCTGGCGGAAGCCGTCCACATCGCGACGCGCGTCAAGATCGGCGGCGTAGCGTCGGCTGGCGACGGGCTCGCGGCGGAAGAAAAGCAACGTTTTGTAGCCCTCGCCGAGCGATTGTCGATCGCGATCCTGTCGCGCGCCTGGCAAATGCTGGCGAAAGGTATTGACGAGGTTGGCCGCGCGGCGAGCCCCATTGCGGCCGCGGAAATGGTCCTGATCCGCATCGCCTATACGGCCGACCTGCCCTCACCCGACGACGTGATCCGAGCTCTAGGTGGTGGCGGTCCCGGGCGCACACCCGGCGGGCCACGCCCCCCCGATTCCACCGACGAGCGGCGCCGTGAGCCCGAACCACGCGGCCCCTTGAACGTCGCGAAGCCTACGGCGGTTGCGCCGGCAGTCACCGCGCCCGCTCCCGGCGACGCTGGGCCCGCGCCGGCGCCGCCCTGGGATGCATACGACAGCGAGGCGCCGTCCTTGTCTGTCGAAGACGTGGAGATAGACGAAGATCTGGCCGAAGCCGACGCCGACATTGGTCCGGCGATGGCGCAAGCCCCGCAGCACGCGGTTGTACGATCGTTTCAGGACGTCGTCGACCTCGCCAGCCTCAAACGCGACGCAAAGCTCAAAGTGCATCTGGAAGAGCACGTGAGCCTCGTCAAATTCGATGCGCATGGCTCGATCGAACTGCATCTGTTGGCCGGCGCGCCGAAGGAACTCGGCAACGCGCTGCGCGAAAAGCTCAATGCCTGGACCGGCAAGCGCTGGACGATTGCACTGGGCGCTCGCGCGGGCGACATGCCGCTTGGCGAAGCCCTGCGACGGCAGACGGCGGCCGAACTGGAATCCTTTAAGCAGCATCCAGCAGTCGCCGAGGTTCTGCGCGAATTCCCCGATGCCAAGATTACCACAGTGCGACGGATCAAGCGGCCTAAGTCCGATACGAAAGCGAGTTGAAAGCCATGAAAGACTTGATGGGCATGATGAAGCAGGCGCAGGGCCTGCAGGCCAAGATGCAGAAGATGCAGGAGGAGCTTGCAGCACTCGAAGTGACGGGCAAATCGGGCGGCGACCTCGTGCGCGTCACGCTTAATGGCAAAAGTGAAGTCAGGAGCGTCAAGATTGATCCCTCACTCGCCAAGGCCGATGAGATTGAGATCCTTGAAGACCTGATCATGGCAGCATTCCAGGACGCCAAAGCCAAGGCCGAGCAGGCCATGCAGACCAAAATGCAGGAAGCAACAGCCGGGCTGCCGCTACCGCCGGGGATGAAGCTTTTCTAGACCAATTCCAGAGCTTTTCACCGGCACGGGTGCATCCCGCTTGCATGCGGGCGTCGTTATGGCAGTCTCTGACATCCCAACCTCAGAGACTTTGCCGCATGCGACATCGCCTTAATCTCGGACTTGCCGTGCTCGTGCTCAGTGCTTCGCTCGCCCAAGCGCAATCCGCGCCCGACACCGTCAAGCGTATCCTCGACAGCGCCGGCTATAAGGCCGCCGTCACACTGCTCGACAGCGAACACGACCGCATCGTCGCCGACATCATTGCCTTCACGGAGATCGAAGCGCCGCCCTTCAAGGAAGAGAAGCGCGCCAAGGTCTATCTTGAGCAGTTGAAGGCACACGGGCTCGCCGACGTCGAGATGGACGCCGAAGGCAATGTGATGGGTCTGCGCAAAGGCACCGGTGGCGGACCGCTGATCGTCATGTCGGCGCATCTCGACACCGTCTTCCCGGTCGGTACCAACGTCAAAGTGCGCCGTGAAGGCACGAAGCTGTTGGCGCCGGGGATCGGCGACGACAGCCGCGCCCTCGCCGTGCTGCTCGCCTACATCAGGGCGATGGACGTCGCCAAAATTCAAACAACGGCGGATATTCTGTTCGTCGGCACGGTCGGCGAAGAAGGCCTCGGCGATCTCAGAGGTGTGCGTTATCTCTTCACCAAAGGCAAATACAAGGACAAGGTGAAGGCGTTCTTATCGATGGATGGGCTGACGCCGGCACGCCTTGTCAACGGTGCGGTCGGGTCGAAGCGCTATCGGGTGACGTTCAAGGGGCCGGGCGGTCACAGCTACGGCGCTTTCGGTCTTGTCAATCCGGCGTTCGCCATGGCCGAGGCCATGAGCCTGTTCTCGCGCATTCAGGTGCCGGCGAAACCGAAGACGACCTACTCGGTCGGCGTGATCGGCGGCGGCACATCGGTCAACGCCATTCCCAACGAAATATGGATGGAAATTGACATGCGCTCGGAGAGCCCGGCCGCACTAGCGGTTGTCGAAAAGCGCTTCATCGAAATTATCGGACAGGCGACGGTCACGGAAAACATGGCGCGCTCGGTGAAGGAAGGCCCGATCAAGGCCGAGATCAAGCTGATCGGTGACCGCCCAGCCGGCGAGACCGATCCGCAGGGCGAACTTGTCTCGCTGGCAATGGCGGCAGTAGTGGCCCATGGCCACAAACCGTCGGCGTCACATCCCTTCCTGGCGTTTTCATCGACGGACTCGAATGTGCCAATCAGTCTCGGCATTCCGGCGCTCACCATCGGCTCGGGCGGTAAGGGCGATCGCTCGCACTCGCTCGACGAGTGGATCGATGTCGAGAGAAGCGAAAGCGTCAAGGGCATGAGCGTTGGGTTGACCATCCTGCTCGCCGCCGCCGGCATGAAGTAACCGGGCCTTGGCAATTCACTCGCTTCACGCGGGCCGAAATGCTATTCAATCATCAACCTCACAGCATGGACGCGACGACCACCATGGAAACCACCAAGACCGCGCCGCAAGCGCACACCCACACCCATGCCGACGGCGAAGCTTGCTGTGGCCACGATCACGACCATCACGGCCACCATCATCATGCCGCGCCGATTGGCACCTTCACGCGCAATGCGCCAAAAATTGGCCGCAACGATCCCTGCCCCTGCGGCTCAGGCAAAAAACACAAGAAATGCTGCCTGACGGCTGCCGCATAGTTCTTCCCGGTGGTTGGCGTATGACGTCATGATACCCCCGCGGTTTGGCCCCCACGTCGCCGTATTTTCTGGTGATAGAACTCCAGCAGCCGCGATGACGTGTGGCTGGAGAGTGGGACAGCGGGGCCAAGAGTATGCGGACCACGGTATCGGTATTGGGCTTGACCCTGGCATTGGCGTTCGCGATCGGAGCCACTCGCCCCGTCGAAGCCGCCAAGGCTAGCCACGGCGCAGTCGACTGCTTCACCGACTTGATGGCGGGCAAGAGCGCTGAGATCGTCTGCGAATTCCCGATCGAGCCGAGTGCTGGCGAACGCGACGAACTCGCCAAGTCGACGCGGGGTTATCTGAAGGATGTGCACTGTCTCGTGTCGATCCGCATCGCGCGCGCCGACGTGCACGCCGCGATCATCAACCCCGATCACGTGTTCCAGGCGCCACCACAACCGGTTGCCTGCGAACTCGAAGCCAATCTCAGTAAGGACGAAGTACGCTTCATTCCAGTTGGCGCGACATTTGCGCCGCGCGTGGTGATCAAGGATGGCACCGCGATCGAAGCCACACCTGGCCTCGGCAATATCACGGGTGTGTCGCGCGCAATTTCGTGGCCAGCCGAAACCTGGGTCAATCGTGGCGCTATGGTGCGCGAAGGCATGATCAAGGTGATCAACGCTTGGCTCGGCCACATGCGCGGCCAGCCCGGTGCACAGCGTTCGTCGGCAATGCGCTAAGCACAGTAGATTATGATTTTTTGTCCTTGAGCTTAGCGAGCACGGCGAACGGATTTTCCTTTGCCGGCGCGCCGCCCCTTTGATCCTGCCAGTCGAACGCCGCGCCGTCCTTGCGGGGGAACGGATTGAGGCCGCTTGCGACGTGCTCGTAAACGACGCGGCCGAGATCGATGCGGCCGTCGATGATCGGTTCGGGATCAATCTCGGCATCGACATGTGCGGCGCCGTCCTTGGCATCGGGCATTTCCTCGGCAGGGCGGAATTCAACCGAAACGCGCTCGCTCATCGCCTCCGTCACCGGCTCGAGCGTAATCCCGCAGGTCTGCACGACGCGGGCGGCGATCTGGCCTTTAAGGCGATAACGGCCATTGCCGAGCGGCTTCAGCGCATAGTCAAAACTCAAGGCCTCGCAAGCGGGAATCGCGAGCGCAGCCGTCACGGCGGCACGCTCTTCGCGGTTGGCAGCTTTTGTCCCCTGCAGGCCGGTGGCCGGCACTGCCGTGATCTCGATGCTCCACGCATCGAGCGGTTCGCCTGACGTGCTCATGTCAGTGCCTCCTCAAGTGTTCGTGAGCGGCGGCGCAAACTGCACCCTGCCAGCAAGAATATCCGCCCCCGGCTGCGACGCAAGCGCTGCCACGGTCTGGCGGAAATGCGTCGCCATCCGCCCCGCCAGTGGACTGGTCTCCGTGACGGCAAAAGCCTCAGCCATAAGCGCCGACAGGGCCGCATCATCGGCGTCGGTAAGGGCGGCCAGATAGTCACGGTGGCGATCAAACAGGGCGGCAGCGGCCTTCTTGATGCGCTTCGGTACAGTCAAATCGCCAATGCCCATTTCGCGAAAATTGTCGTCGAGATCGGTGATCATCTGCTCGGTGAGGGTGCGGGCCAAGGCCTGACCCGGCTGGCCTTCGGCTTCGAGCCGGCCGAGCGTCGCCACCATCAATGCCAGTATTAGCTCCAAGCGCCCCTCTGGCCGATCGGCCACACCCCACGCCGCGTAGTAGGTCTCTCGCCGGGCCTCAGTCACAATCGCGCCGTAAAGGTCGCGTGCTATGCGCTTCGCATCGGCTTTCTTTGAGAGCCAGCCAAACATCACGGGACCAAACATCGGGGGAATGCCGTCTCCAGTTGCAATTCAAAAGCGTGCGCATACACCGCCACGGCCTTTGAGAACGGCTGCGGCTGTGGGGCCAAAGGTCGGCCGCGTTGCACTTTCGGCTGTCCTGGGATAGGCGGACTCTTCAGTGTCGTCCAGTCTTGATTCGCTTGGTCCTACCTGGGTTGGAGCCTTCATCGCTTGCCAAGTCTGCGCCCCGCTCACCTTATGCTCGCCCTGGCGACCACGCTGGCACTGAGTGCCTGTGCGCCGACCATCACGCGGCACGGCCATCACTTCCAGGAAACCGACGTGCAGCTCATCCAGCCCGGTATGAGCCAGCAGCAGGTCAGCACGTCACTCGGCACACCGACGACGACGGCAACGGTCGGCGCGGGAACAGCCTACTACTACATTTCCTCGACGCAGACGCAGCAGGCCTTTTTTGCCTCTGAGGAGACGGATCGCAAAGTCTTCGCGGTTTACTTCACGCAGCAGGGTTCGGTCGAGCGTGCGGTGCAGTACGGCCTCAAGGACGGCAAGGTGATTGACCTCGCCAAGCGGACGACCCCGAGCCAAGCCAAAGACGAAAGCATCATCAAGGCGCTGTTCCGCAACCTCGGTACCAAGCAGCTCGGCCTCGAATAATGCTGCGACGGCCGCAACCGTCTGTTGCAATGTGAAGCGCGCCAGCGCTGCAGTGTGCCGCCGCGCTTTTGCGCTAGTCTCCTCTCTCAAAACCAGCCAAACTGATGGCGCGTCGCGGCCAACCCTGAACATTGCGATTTCAGGGCCGCCGTCACCGGAGGAGCAACCGAACATGCCCAAATTCCATTCTCTGTTTGCTGTCGCGGCTACAGCACTGACATGGCTCGGACTGGCAACCGGCACTGCAGCCCAGGATTACCCCGTCAAGCCCGTGAAGATCATCGTACCCTTCGCCGCCGGCGGCCCGGCCGACGTGTACGCCCGCTTCGTCGGCGAACAGTTGTCGCAAGCCCTCAAGCAACCGTTCGTGGTCGAAAACCGGCCGGGCGCAGGTTCGATCATCGGCACCGACGCAGCTGCCAAATCACCGGCTGATGGCTATACGCTGCTGATGATGTCAAATACCCACACCGCCAATGAGTCACTGATCCCTGCCAAACCATTTCAGTTGATGCGTGATTTCGTGGCGGTAGCGCCGGTCAATTCTTCCGATCTCGTCCTCGCCGTGCATCCATCGGTGCCGGCCAACACACTGGCCGAATTCATCGCGCAACTGAAGGCAAAACCCAAGGGGCTGAACTATGCATCGTCGGGCAACGGCACGCCTTATCACATGGCCGGAGAACTCTTCAAAGCGATGAGCGGCACTGAGATCGTGCATGTCGCCTATTCCGGGTCTTCACAGGCGCGCAACGATCTGATCGGCGGTCACGTTCACATGATGATCGACGCTATAACCGCCATGTCCGGGAATGCGGCAGCCGGCCAAGTCCGGGCGTTGGCGACGACCGGGACCAAGCGCTCAAGTGTATTGCCGAACGTACCGACGGCCGCGGAAGCAGGCCTGCCCGGCTACGAGGCGACTATCTGGCTCGGACTGATGGCGCCGACCGGTACGCCGCAGCCGATCGTCGACAAACTCAACGTCGAGGTCAACAAAATCGTGGCACGCGATGACGTCAAGGCGGCATGGGCCAAGCAGGGTGCCGACGCGATGGCGATGTCGCCGGCGCAATTCGAGGCCTACATGAAGCGCGACATCGAAAAGTGGGCCGGCGTCGTCAAATCAGCGGGAATCAAGGTTCAATGACCTCGCCGACGCAAGCGCATCATGCTGGTGCTTTTCGGCTCTGGCTGCTCAGCGGCGGCGCGGCCAATGGCCTTGTCGCCTCACTCGCGGAGCGATTCAAGGCAGAAACCGGTCTGAACATTGCCGGCAGTTTCGGCGCGGTCGGAGCCATGCGCGACGAGCTGCTTGCCGGCGAGCCGGCCGATCTGCTGATCCTGACCAAGGCCATGATCGGCGAACTCGAGGCCAGCGGCCATGCCGTGCCCGGCTCGGCGGCCGATCTTGGCGTCGTGCGCACGGCCGTCGCTGTGCGGGCGGCCGATACCAAGCCGGATGTGGCGACGGCGGAGGCGCTGCGGGCCAGCTTGGAGGCGGTGGACGAAATCTATTATCCGGACCCCCAACTGGCGACAGCCGGCATCCACTTTGCCAAAGTGCTGGAGCAGCTGGGGATTGCCAGCGCGGTCACAGCGCGGCTGCGGCCGCACCCCAACGGTCAGTCCGCAATGCGGGCGATGGCGCAATCGAGGGCTGCTCGCGTCATCGGCTGCACGCAAGTAACCGAGATTTTGTCGACCCCAAGTGTCAGCCTCGTTGCTGCACTGCCGAAGGTCTTTGAGTTGGCGACGATTTACACGGCGGCGGTGACCACGCGTGCCGCCGCACCTGATCTGGCGCGGCGGTTGGTGCGGCTGCTGACGCAGGCTGAGACACTGGATGCGCGCCGTCGCGCAGGCTTCGAAATTGCATAGCAATTGCCGGCTTTTGCGGCGAAGCGGCAATGGCCAATGCATCGAAGCGACCACATCCATTATCCACAGCGGCCGCGTCGCTGTGACGATTTGGTGCGCTGCAGGATGGACGCGCGTCACACTCCTGCTACTTTAGTCGACAATAAAAACACGCGATGGGGGACGAAACGAAGCGCACTGCGCGACCCAGGAGGCCACACAATGCTCTCGATGAAGCGCTGCCCGCATACCGGTGTCGTCAATTTATTTGATACGACAGACCCCCACTTCGCCGTCGGCTCCATTGCGAAGGGCCATGGACGGAGCGCGTTCCACTGGCACTGCTACTCTGGCGAGACAGATCGGGGTGGCCTTGTCAGCGATCTGAAGGCCGCCAAACATGCCTTGATTGCATGTTACGAAGTCAGCAGCGGCGATCATCAAGCGCGCACTTACGCGATTTAAGCCACGCAAACGAGGGAATTAGCTGCGATCTGGCTCGTTCAGCGCAAATGCGCGAGCGAGCAGGTTGTAGCTGTTGCGGCGGGCGGCAGGATCGTCGCTCCACGTCAGGACGGCGATCTCCTCGACACCACACTCTCGACCGATCGCGCGCAATCGCTCAGCGACCGATGCCACCGAGCCCACCAGCGACATCTGGCGTATCTCATCGATGCGGACCAATTCGTCCTGCGTATAGGGGTGGGCGGCTGCCGCCTCGGCTGTCTCCAGCGGCGGAATGGCGCCGCGATCGCGGTACAGTTTCCATTTCGCGCGTGGCCAGAATAGGCGCGTCGCCTCGGCGTCCGTTTCAGCCGCGAGCGCCCACACGCAAAGCACGGCCACCGGTTTCGGGAAACGGGCGCTCGCTTGATACGTATCGCGATAGAGGTCGACGGCTTCTTTGGCACCGCGCCCATCGGTGATGAAATGCGCAAAGCAGTAAGGCATGCCAAAATGGGCCGCGACCTGCGCGCCATAGCTCGATGAGCCGAGCACCCAGACTTCCGGCGAGGTTTCGCCGGCAGGAAAAGCCCGCACCTGCTGGAAGGGATGGCCATCCGGTAGGGCGTGGCCGGTGACCCAGGCTTCAAGATCTCGAACCTGACGCGGGAAAGCTTCGGCGGCGGTATTGGCGTTGGGATTGAGCGCGAAGGCGGTGCGCCCGTCCGATCCCGGAGCCCGTCCGACACCCAGATCAATGCGTCCCGGCGCCAGAGCGTCGAGCACCCGGAATTGCTCCGCCACCTTCAGCGCCGAATAGTGCGGCAGCATCACGCCAGCGCTGCCCAAACGAATGCGCGTCGTGCGCGCGGCGATCGCCGCGAGCAGAATTTCGGGCGCTGTGCCGACGATGGTGTCGTGGTTGTGATGTTCGGCAACCCAGAAGCGATGATAGCCGAGCGCCTCGCAATGCTGTGCCAACGCCAGCGTCTCCTGGATCGACGCGGCGTGCGGCCGGCCGGCAATGGCGACGGATTGATCGAGGACGGAGAGGCGCACCAAAAAAATCCACTTCGCTTGCTTGGTCTGACCAACAACGTCACACGGCGGCCAGCAGCCGTCGACATTGGGGCTCGAAACGTCGCGACTGTTAACATTGATTGATCGAAACTTTCAAATTTATTGGTTTGAATTGAAACCGTATTCACCCAGTCCTCAGCGCATGCTGGAACATATCCGCCGTCTGTGAGACAACGGCTGGATCAGAGTTCCGCTCGACTGTCGTGAGTTTTGCCCGCCATGCAAAGGTTCATCCCCTGCCTGCTTGCAACCATCATGCTGTTCCTCGCGGCCAGCGTATCCGAGGCTGGCGATTATCGGTTCCCGGCGCAACCGGCACCTGTGAAGCTTCCCCCGCCGCTGCTGAAATCGACGACCGAGCCATTGGTCCGGTCGGAGTCGGCCTATCCGACATACGTGGCGAATTGCTCGCCGGGCCAGATCTGCACGGTCTGCGTCGCGGGCTGCATGGCCGGGCAACCGCACGTCCTCCAAAGCATGGCACAACCGTTGCCCTCAACGCGGCCGAACGAAACGGCCGCTGAGCGGATTGAGCGCGAACGTTCGGTCAGCCAGAAGCCCGGTTGGGCGCAGATCACCTGCGGCAATGACGGCTGTTCCGGACGCGGCGCGCCGCGGCGCCCGCGCAATCCGGATTTCAGTATTTCAATCAATCGGTATTATTAAGCGCGGCAATCGCGTCCTGCACGTCGCGCAGGCGCCGATGCTCCAGTCATTCGCTGTGATCATCACCTTCGATCTGGCCGATCCCGCGCGATTGTGGCAGTAACGGGCCTCGACCGCCCTGCGCGCAACTGCGTGCCGATGGCTGATCCATATGACAGGACCGGGGACGAAACGACGTGGATATCACTGCATTGGACATCGCCGATGTGAAGCTGATTCGGATGAAGAAGTTCGGCGATCATCGCGGCTTCTTCTCGGAGGTCTATTCCGAAACGGCGTTTGCGACGGCAGGCCTTGAGCATCGCTTCGTGCAGGACAATCACTCGCTGTCGGCTGAGGTCGGAACCTTGCGCGGGCTGCATTTTCAGCTGCCGCCCTATAGCCAAGCCAAACTGGTGCGGGTGACGCGGGGCGCGGTGCTCGACGTCGCCGTTGATCTGCGGCGGTCATCGCCAACCTATGGCCGCCATGTCTCAGTGCGGTTGAGTGCCGCCGACTGGACCGCGGTGCTGGTCCCCATCGGATTCGCGCACGGCTTCTGCACGCTCGAGCCGGATACCGAGGTACTCTATAAGGTCACCAACATCTATGCGCCGGCGCACGACCGTGGCCTGCTGTGGAATGATCCGGCGCTCGGGATCCAATGGCCGGTGACCGAGGCGACCGCCAAGCTGTCAGCCAAGGACAAATCGCACCCGAACCTGGCCGAGCTTGGCCCGATCTTTTGAGGTCGCACGCGAATCACGCCACACAGAACCTTGAACATCTGAAGGGCAGGCCCATGAAGCGGATACTTGTGACGGGTGGCGCGGGGTTCATCGGCTCGGCCGTCGTGCGGCAAATTCTGGCCACCGGCGACACGATCGTCATCAATCTCGACAAGCTCACCTACGCGGCGAATCTGGCCTCGCTCGGCGATGGTGTGCGGCACGCCAACTACCGCTTTGAGCATGCCGACATCTGCGACCCAGCCGCCCTCACCGGCATTTTCGCCAGCCACAAGCCCGACGCGGTCATGCATCTCGCCGCCGAAAGTCATGTCGACCGTTCGATCGACGGCCCCGGCGCCTTCATCGAGACCAATGTCGTTGGCACCTATCGCCTGCTGCAGGCCGCGCGCGAACATTGGTCGGGGCTCAAGGGCATGGCCAAGGAGGCGTTCCGTTTTCATCACGTCTCGACCGACGAGGTCTATGGCACGCTCGGGCCGGCGGGCCTGTTTACCGAAACAACGGCCTACCAGCCCAATTCGCCCTACTCGGCCAGCAAGGCTTCCTCCGATCATCTGGTTCGCGCCTGGGGGGCGACGTACGGCTTCCCGGTCATCGTCACCAACTGCTCGAACAATTATGGCCCCTGCCAGTTCCCTGAAAAACTGATCCCGCTGACGATCCTCAAGGGTCTTAGCGGCCAGTCGATGCCGGTCTATGGACGCGGCGACAACATTCGCGACTGGCTCTACGTCGAGGATCACGCCCGCGCGTTGCGGCTGGTGCTCGATAAAGGTGGCATCGGTGAAACGTACAACATCGGCGGCTTGAACGAGAAGACGAACCTGTCCGTCGTCGAGACGATCTGCGACGTCCTCGATACGCTGCGGCCGGCGGGCGCGCCGCATCGGCGGCTGATCGCATTCGTAACCGATCGGCCCGGACACGATCATCGCTATGCGATCGACGCAACCAAAATCGAGCGCGCGCTCGGGTGGAAACCGACTGAGACCTTCGAGACCGGATTGAAAAAGACGATCCGATGGTATCTCGACAATGAAGCGTGGTGGCGGGCGATCCAGAGCGGCCAGTACGGCGGCGAGCGCTTGGGCACTGGATCGACGGCTGGCGGAGCTCCGGCATGAAAATCCTGGTGGTCGGCGCGAACGGGCAGGTTGGCACCGAGCTGTTGCGCGCACCATGGCCGGCCGGCACGGAATTGACCGGTCTAGCCCGACCGGCGATCGACTTGGCGAAGCCAGAGACGATCGCAGCGGCGCTGGGCGCGGGTGCATCGCGCTACGACCTAGTGATCAACGCCGCGGCTTATACCGCCGTCGACAAGGCCGAGAGCGAGACCGACCGCGCGTTCGCGGTCAATCGCGACGGCGCAGCGATGCTCGCGCAAGCGGCTGCACGGATCGGCGCTGGCCTTGTCGCGTTTTCGACCGACTACGTGTTCGATGGCACATCGCTGCGCGCCTATCTCGAAACCGATTCCATCTCACCGCTCAGTGTCTATGGCCGCAGCAAAGCCGAAGGCGAGGCGGCTCAGCGCGCCGCCAATCCGCGCCATGTCATTTTGCGGACATCGTGGGTCTATAGCGCGCACGGCGCCAACTTCGTCAAGACGATGCTGCGACTGGGCGCCGAGCGCGAGGAGTTGCGCGTGGTGGCCGATCAGCATGGCGCACCAACGGCGGCGGCCGATATCGCGGCGGCAGTGACGGTGATCGCCGCCCGCGTCGCCGACGGGGCCATGGATCGCCAGGGTCTGTGGGGAACGTATCACCTGACCGGAGCTGGCGCGACGACCTGGGCCGGCTTCGCCGACACTATTTTTGCGCATCAGGCCTTTGTCACGGGTCGGCGGCCGCGCGTTCTCCCGATCACCACCGCCGAATATCCGACGCCGGCCCGGCGGCCGGCCAACTCGCGGCTCGACAACGCGCGGATCGGCGCGGCACTCGGCGTCACATTGCCGGCCTGGGAGGCAAGCTTAGCAGAGGTCCTCGGCGAGTTGTTGCCACCAGCCTGACGGGTGTTGGACCTGCATGTGTTAAAGAGATGGCAACACGGTTCTGGCAGGCTCTCGACGGCTCAGTAATCGGCGGTTCCAAGCACGCGAGGCAGGAATGAAGGGTATTATTCTGGCAGGCGGCTCCGGCACCCGGCTCTATCCGGTGACGCGAACGATCAGCAAGCAGTTGCTGCCGGTCTACGACAAGCCGATGATCTACTTCCCGCTGACAACGTTGATGCTGGCCGGCATCCGCGAGATCCTGATCATCACCACCCCGCACGATCAACCGCAGTTCCGCGATCTTTTGGGCGACGGCGCCAAGTGGGGTCTGTCGCTAAGCTACGCCGTGCAGCCTTCACCCGATGGACTGGCACAGGCTTTCATCATCGGCCGTGACTTCATCGGCAATAGCCCATGCGCACTCGTCCTCGGCGACAACATTTTCTACGGCCACGGACTCACAGGCTTGCTCCGAACGGGCGCCAACCTGACGTCCGGCGCTCGCGTGTTTGGCTACGCGGTCCGTGACCCCGAACGGTATGGCGTCGTCGCCTTCGATGCCGACGGCCGTGCCAACAGCATCGAGGAAAAACCGGTCAATCCGCGCTCCAAGTGGGCAGTGACGGGGCTCTACTTCTACGACAATAGCGTCGTCGACATCGCACGTGCCTTGCAGCCCTCGCCGCGTGGCGAGTTGGAAATCACCGACGTGAACGCGGCTTATCTCGCGCGCGGCACACTGACGGTGGAGCGCTTGGGGCGCGGCTATTGCTGGTTCGACACCGGTACGCACGACAGCCTGCTCGAAGCCGCCTCGTTCGTACATTCGGTGCAGTCGCGGCAGGGCTTGCAGATCGCTTGCCCGGAGGAGATCGCCTTCAGTGCCGGATGGATCGATGCGTCGGCGATCAGCAAGCTCGCCGAACCAATGCGCAAGAACGGCTACGGGCAGTATCTGCTCGCGTTATTGGAGTAGATTATTAAGGTGTCGGCTGCAGTGACTTGACCAGTTCGTTGGCGGCCATGACATCGATCTTGCCGGAGGCCAGCACCGGGATCGCGGCGACCGTCAGGATCTGGCGCGGCACCCACAGTTCCGGCAAGCCATCGGCCTTGGCTTGGGCTTGCAGGCTGGCGCGTTCGGCGTCCGGTTTGTCGGTGATCAGCACCAGCTGCTCGCCCTTGCGCACATCTGGCACATTCATGACGACGTGATTGAACCCTGGCCATAAGCCACTGACCATGCCTTCGACGGCGGCGAGTGAAATCATTTCACCGCCGATTTTGGCGAAGCGCTTGGCACGGCCTTTGATCGAGATCAGTCCGCGCTCATCGATGTCGACGATGTCGCCGGTGTCATGCCATTGGCCGGTCGGTGGCACGAGAACGCCCGGCTTGTCGGCGAACAAGTATCCCGCCATGACGTTCGGCCCCTTGATGACCAGACGCCCGCCCTCCGCAATGCCAGCGACGGCTTCGAGCCTGGCTTCGATGGCCGGCAGCAATGGTCCGACCGATCCCGGCTTGGTCCGGTCGGGCAGGTTGCAGCTGATGACCGGCGAGCATTCTGTCGCCCCATAACCTTCGAGAATCGTCGTGCCGTGTTTGGCATAGGCTTGGCGCGTCGTGTCTTTTACTTTTTCGGCGCCAGCGATGATGTAGCGCAACGATTTCAGGTCGTCCGGCTTGGCGGCGCGGGCATAGCCTTGCAGAAACGTGTCGGTCGCGAACAGCACTGTCGCTTGCGTCGCGGCAACCAGCGAAGGGATCTCTTTGTAGTGCAACGGGCTCGGGTACAGCACCGTGCGCATTCCGCTCAGCAGCGGCATCAGCGACGCTGCCGTCAATCCGAACGAATGAAACATCGGCAGCGGGTTGACGACTGTATCGGCGGCACTCAGCAATCCCTTTGCGTGAGCAAAAATTTGCCGCGCATTGCTCACCAGATTGGCGTTCGACAGCGCCACGCCTTTCGGTACGCCTTCGGTTCCCGAGGTGAACAGGAACACCGCCGGCTGATCGGGCCCGAGCGCGTGACGGCGATGCACCTGTGCGGCGAACGTCGACTTCAGCATTCCCGAGAGTTTGGCCGTCATGCCGATACGGCGGCGGATATCCTCGAGATAGAGGATTTCGAGTTTTTTTCCGGGCGCGACCTCCAGCCCCGCAAGGTCGGTGATGATGTCATCGAGCTTGGCGGTGGCAATGAACCGCCTGGAGGTGATGACCCGGCGGATGGCGCCGGTAGCGATGGTCGAGCGCAGGTTCTTGAGGCCCGACGAGAAATTGAGCAGGGCGGCGACGCGGCCATAGGCGTTAAGACCGAACAGCACGACGGCCATGCCGTTGACATTCGGCAGCATGACGCCAACCGCTTCCGTGCGGCGCGTATCCTTGGCCAGTTCGTTGCCGAGGACAAGGCTGCCGAGGATGAGTTGGCTGTAGCTCAGCGGTTGGCGCTCGACATCTTCGAGAATGGGCTTTGCGTGACCATGCTTCGCCGCTGCATCGAGAAGTGCCGAGAACAGCGTAATACGGCAGGTCGCGGTGTCGAAACTGCTGGACATGGAGGTTCACACCTTTTGCCGATCATCGTCGCATCGCAGTTTGCACGCAGTTCAGCCGTCCGCGCAACCACGCGGAGCGCCATTTTCAGCGTCGGCAAGACGCGCCGCCTCTGTGCCGGCGATGCGGCCGAGCGCCACCGCCGTCAGGAGGCCATTGCCGGAGAGGTAGCCCGAGGCGTCGGGACCCGATAGGCCGACGGCGGCACCACCGGCCGCGAACAGGTTGGGCAATGGTGAGCCGTCGCGGCGCAACACGTGCGTCTCGCGATCAATGGCGAGGCCGCCTTGGGTGTGGAACAGCGCTCCGGTCACCTTGACCGCTGCATAAGGTGCGGTCAGGCTGGCGACTTCAGCAAAGGCGCGCCCGAAGACATCGCTGGCACGCGCGGCCTTCGCCGCTTCGACCTCGGCGAGGGTGGCTTCCAGTGCGTCGGCAGGGAGGCCAGCCTTGGCGGCGAGCGCCGCCATCGTCGGTGCCATCAGGACCGCGCCCTGTGCCTCGGCGTTGCGGAAGTCCTCGAATTGGCGGGCGATCGAGGCGATGCGTGCATCGAAGATGGTCCAGGCGAAGTGGCCCGGTTGAGCGATGACAATCGCGCCCTGTTCCGAATAACCTTTGGCTTCGTTGGAAAAGCGATGGCCGGCAGCATTGACCTGGAACCCACCCTCGGTGATCGTTGCCCAAGTGATGAGGATGCCGTGCGGCGTGGCAACCGAACCGTGCCCCTGGTGACCCGTCATATGTTTCAGTCCTGCGCCGAGCGCCTCGCCCCAGGCAACCGCGTCGCCTTCGTTGCCGGAGTGGCCGAACCACAAGGCATCCGCCAGGGCCGGGATGTGTCGCGCGACCATCGCTTTATTGCCGCCGTAGCCGTTGCACGCCAATACGAGGGAACGGCAGCCGAGTTGTTCGATTCTGCCGTCCGGCCGCTGGAAGGCGATGCCGGTGATCTGGGATTGCAACGCCGCGTAGAGCGTCGCGACGCGGGCCGAAGGGATAATCGTTATGCCAGCGGCTTCGGCGGCGGCGCGCAGGCGATTGATCAACTCGGCGCCGGAGCGGCTCGGCAGTCCGTGCATGCGATAGGCGGAATGGCCGGGATAACGGAAGTCGGCGATCACGTCGAATACCAGTCCATGCGCGTCAACGAGCCATTCGAGTGCCGGGCCGATGGCCTGGGTCGCGGCATCGAGGACGGCCGCGTCGGAACGGCCGTCCGATTTGGCGAGGATGTCGGCGCGAAACTGCGCGACAGTGTCATCGATGCCTTGGTGGCGCTGGAAGCGCGTGCCCGCAGCGGGGATCAAGCCTGCCGATAGTGCGGTCGATCCCGATGCTACGGCGTCGCGCTCGATGACGATCGGATCGCCGCCCCCCGCTTTGGCGGCCAGTGCCGCGACGAGGCCAGCCGCTCCTGCGCCGACGATGACGACGCCGCCACTAGCGTCGAAGTTTTCACCGGCGGCGGATTGAATATCGGGCAAGACGGTGCCTCGCGGGTCACGTGCTCAGGCTCGGGTGATCAGCAGATTGCCGAGTGGATCGACGATCGCGCGCTGACCCGGCTCGATAATCGTCGTCGCGTCGGATTGCTCAAGGATCGCGGGCCCGGTGATGATCGTGCCAACGGGAATATCCAAGCGGCTCCAGATCGCCGTCGTGTGCGCGCGACCATCGAACCAGACTTGACGCTCGCCGCGTCGCGCGGCCTTAGCGTCGGCGGATTTGCCGGGCGCCAGCGCCGCCAATTCAAACGGTGGCCGCCGGCCGATTGCAGCCGTCCGCAGCGACATGATTTGCACCGGCAAACCCGGTAGCAATCGGCTGAAGGCGGCACTATAGGCGCGATCAAAGGCCTGCTGGATGGTCGCCATAGTGACGCCTGTTCCTTGTTCCCTGAAACCGACCGGGAGTGGCACCGCGACAGTGTGCGTCTGCCCGACATAGTGCATGTCGAGCTCGAAGATGACGTCGATGCCGGTCATCTCCAGTCCGGCGGCGGCGACAACGTCAGTGGCGTCGCGGCCAGCGTCGAGCATGCGGCGATCCAGTATCGCGACATCGAGGCCGTCGAGCAGCAGATTGACAGTCTCGACGCTGTCGTGGCGGATATCGGCGATAACGCAGCCGAGCGCGCTGGTGACGCCGGGAAACGGGGGAACAATGGCGCCCTTGAGACCGACGTCGGCGACCAGCGCGCCAGCGTGCAAGCCGCCGCCACCGCCAAACGGCATCAACATGAAGGTTTTGGGATCGTGGCCGCGCTCAACCGAGACCAAGCGAATGGCATCGGCCATACGGGCATTGGCGACCTTTAGAACCGCGCCAGCTGCGGCGATCGTGCCGAGGCCGAGCGGCGCGCCCACATGTTGCGCAATAGCGCGCACGGCAGCGTCAATATCGAGCGACTTGAGGCCGCCGATCGTGCGATCGGCAGCGATCCGTCCAAGCACGAGATTGGCGTCGGTCAGCGTCGGCCGGTCATTGCCCTGCCCATAGCAGGCGGGACCCGGGCGGGAGCCGGCGCTTTCTGGGCCGACTTCGAGCAGGCCACCCGTGTCGACGCGGGCGATCGATCCGCCGCCGGCACCGATGGTGGTTATTTCGATCATCGGCGTGCGAATGACGACGCCGAAGTCGATTTTGGTTTCCAGCGCCAACGCGGCTTGGCCGTTGGCGATCAATGAAACATCGAACGAGGTGCCCCCGACATCCCCGGTGATGACGTTGTCGACACCGGCGGCGCGGGCGATTGCCTGCGCCGCGATGACGCCGGCCGCCGGTCCCGAGAGCGCTGTTCGCACCGGCAATCGACGCGCCGTGGCCGTCGACATGACGCCACCGTTGGACTGGACGATGTGAAAGCGGCCGTCAAAGCCGCTAGCATCGAGCGCGGATTCAAGACGCGAGAGATACGATCCAACCACCGGTTGCAGCGTGGCGTTGACCGCCGTCGTCGAGGCGCGCTCGAACTCGCGGATCTCCGGCAGTATGGTGCTGGAGACCGAGATGTGCTCATTCGGCCAGACGCCCTTGACGGCATCGAAGGCGGCGCGCTCATTGGCCGGATTGGCGTAGGCATTGATGAACACGATGGCGAGCGCTTCGGCGCCGTTGTCGAGCAGATATTGAGCTGCGGCGCGGACCTGTCCGGCGTCGACGGCGACGCGAATGTCGCCACTCGCCAGCGTGCGTTCGTCGACTTCAATGCGCAATTCGCGGGCGGCGAGCGGGGCAAAGTTGCCCCACAGACCCCAGGTCTGCCGGCGATCCCGACGGCGCATTTCCAGCACATCGCGAAAACCTGCCGTGGTGATGACGCCGATGCGCGCGCCCTTGCGTTCGAGCAGCGCGTTGGTGCCAACGGTCGTGCCGTGGACGATGGAGCCAAGGTTGGCGATCGCGCCGAAGCTGGCGAGGCCGGCCATGAACCCCGCCGCTTCATCGCCGCGCTGCGAGGGCACCTTGGCGATGCGGAACGACTGTGTTGCCGCGTCAAAGTAGAAGAGATCGGTAAAGGTGCCGCCAACGTCGACGCCGACCACGGCGCGCGGCGGCTGAGGCTTCGCAACACTCATGATGACGGTCCCGGGTTTGCCGCGGCACGCCATCGCGCGGTCTCGGCCAAGTCGACGGCTCCCTGCTCCGTGAGCGCGACCGCGAAATCGCGCCTTGCAGCCTCGCGCGTGATCGTACCGGCGCGCACATCAGCGGCGACTTCGGTTGGCAAGCGATCGAGCGGCGGACCATAGCCGCCACCGCCCGGGCTTTCGAGGCGCACGCGCTGGCCCTTGGCGATGTGGATGTCGGTAATTTTCGTCACCATGGCGGGGGAACGTCGGCCGTCCGGCGTGTCGTAGAAAAAGCGATTGGCTGCCGCCGGGCCGCCCCCCGCGACACCGAACGGCGGGCACTTGCCGCGCTCGCCGATCAGCGCGACATCGGCGCCGCCATCGCTCAGCACCTCGATTTCGTAGATCGCGCCACTGCCGCCACGATGCCGGCCGGCGCCACCGGAATCGGGCCGTAACGCCCATTGCGTGAACATCACGGGGTAAGCGGCTTCAAGAATTTCGGCCGGCGGGATGGTAGCCGTCGAAATCGGATTGTTGCCGTGATTAAGGCCGTCGCCTTCGGGATTGCCACCGAGGCCGCCCCCGAAGAACGAGAACATCACCCAGCGACTGCCATCGGCCCGATAACCGGCGAGCGACAGCGCGTTGATGGTCGCGTAGGGCGAGCCATTGGCCTTTTCGGGCGCCAATTTTGCGATCACGCCAAAGACGCAGTCGATGACACGCAGGATCGTCTCGGTGTAGCCCGCCATCGGCTTGGGATATCCAGCGGCGAGCAATGTCGTCGCTGGGATAATGAAGGTGATCGGCGCCAGCACGCCGGCATTGGCGGGGACATGCGGAAAGACGTGCTTGAGTGCGACGTAGCAGCATGCAACCGTCGTCGCATAGGCGATGTTGAGCGGGCCACGACAGGGCGGCGACGAGCGGGAAAAATCGAGTGTCATGGCGCTGCCGGCAATCGTCAAGTCGAGCGCGATCCGCAGCGGCTCGTCGACGATGCCATCATTGTCGAGGAAATCATCGTAGGAGTAGGTGCCATCGGGCAATGCCTCGATCTCGGCGCGCATCAGTGCTTCGGCGCGACGCGTGAAGGCGGCGAGCGCCTGTTCGATCGTTGCAACGCCATAATCGTCCAGCAGCGCATGCAGACGTTTCTCGCCAAGGTCCAGCGCGTTCAACTGGGCATTGAGATCACCCCAGTTGGAACCGGGTAGTCGCGTGTTGGCATTGAGGATCTCGAGAATGTCGCCCTGCATCTCGCCGCGGCGGATCAGTTTGACCGGCGGAATGCGCACGCCCTCCTGGAACGTCTCGGTAGCTTTGGGATTATAGCCGCCGGGAACCCCGCCACCGACGTCCAGCCAATGGCCGACCGACGCCAACCAGCAGAACAAGCGACCGTCGCGGAACACCGGGCGGATCAGGCGGAAGTCATTGAGATGGGTGCCGCCCTCGAACGGATCGTTGAAGATCCAGGTGTCGCCGGCATCGTTCGCGATTCCCTTCGCGGTGCGATCGATCACGGCCTTGACGGCGAAGGCCATGGCGCCGACGAAGATCGGCAAGCCAGACGTTCCTTGGACCAGGGTAGCGCCGGTTGCGGCATCATAGAGCCCGTGACAGGCATCATGCGCCTCGGCGATGATCGGATTGAAGGCCGAACGGTAGAGCGTGGCATCCATCTCGTTGGCGATCTGTTCGAGGCGGCCCTTGAGGACGGCCAACGTGACCGGATCGAGCGTCGTCATAGCAAGGCCTCAAGAGCGTGGATGCCGGGCGCACGGTCAAGCGCGTCGACGGCGGCGAGTATAGCGGCGGCGACATCACGGCCATAGACGGGCGTCGAGAGTTCGACGAACTTGTCGCGCACTTCGTCGGCTGAATAGGGATCTTCGGTGTCGCCCTTGTTGGTCTCGGTGGCGGCGGTCAGCGAGCGCCCATCCGTCATCGTAATGGTCACGCGCGCCGGCCGCAGGCGTGGCAATTGGGCGGTCATGCCTGTGTCTTCGACGACGAAGACCCGTTGCGCAAGCGATTGAATGGCGGGGTCGCCGCGCGCAG
Source organism: uncultured Alphaproteobacteria bacterium (assembly GCA_963714325.1). Taxonomy (GTDB): domain Bacteria; phylum Pseudomonadota; class Alphaproteobacteria; order Rhizobiales; family Hyphomicrobiaceae; genus CAVQOB01. The sequence continues at coordinate 119,459 of CAVQOB010000007.1, forward strand.
TGTCACGGAATGCGGCGATAGTGGCCGCCCCGTGCACGATGGTGGTTGCGATCGAATAGGGCAGCGAGAATTTTGCCGCCAGCATATTGTGCGGCTGCTGGCTCGCCAATTGCGCGGCCCAGACATAGGTTGCGACGTCGATCCGCGCGATAGTCTCGGGTTGCAGCGATCCGCCCGCTAGCGTTCTGAGTGCCTGCAGGGCGTCAAGCGCGCCATGATTGTATCGGCAGCAGGCGTGTCGCTTGAAATAGTTGCGGGCGATTTCCCATCGCTGTCCCAGCTCCCGTGTCATCTCTTCGGGCTGCCAATGGTCGGCGATGACGGTGCCATAGATCGTCGAAAGACCATCAGCTTCGCCAGTGAACCCCGCGCTGACCATATCCCAAGCCATCAAACCTATTTGGTTCGACAAGCCCGCATACGCATTGCGGATCGTGCCACCCTCCAGCATGGTTCGCCGGCTGGTGGCGAGGCCGAGTGTCGACGCGACGTTGATCACCTCGATCATCTGATCGGCAGTGGCGCCGTGCAACCGGGCTATGGCAACGGCTGCGCCGACGGTTCCCCAAGTGCCGTGCGGGTGCATGGTGATGCGCAGCTTCGAGGCGATGCCGATGCGGGCGCCGATGTCGTAGCCGAGCGCGATCGCAGTGATGATGTCCTGGCCGGTGGCGCGTGCCTCAGCAGCGGCGGCGAGCACAGCAGGAACGACATGAATGCCGGGATGGCCGCGCGCGTACTGATTACCTTCGTCGAGTTCTAGCATGGTGCCAGCGGTACCGCCGAGCAGGGCCGCGGTCTGTGCGTCGGTCCGCCGATTGAGACCGATAGCCGGCGTCACGCCCTGCTTGGCGCGCATCAGCCGCGCGGCAAGGCTGATGATTTCCGGTTCCTGCGCGCCGGTGGCGATGGCAGCAATCGAGTCGGCGATGACCTGCTTGGTCCGAGCGACGACCGCGGCCGGTAGATCATCAAAACGCAGCGCTACCGAAAACATCGCCAACTCCGCCAGCCACCGCGGCGTGGCAGGGCGGCGCAAGACCGGCTCTGCGATCAGCGCTTCGGTCCTCGTGTTCGCGGACATTCGAGCCTCCATCACAAACCGAGATACGCATTTTTCAAGGCAGGATTGTCGGCCAGTTCCGGACTGGGTCCCGACATCACGAAGACGCCGTTTTCCATCACATAGGCGCGGTGTGCAAGCTCCAACGACTGCACGACGTTCTGTTCGACGAGCAGCACGGACAATCCCGCCTTGGCGATTGTTGCGATCAGCGTGAACATCTCCTCGACCAGCTTCGGTGAAAGTCCGAGCGAGGGCTCGTCGAGGATCAGCAACCGCGGCTCCGCCATCAGCCCGCGACCGATCGCCAGCATCTGTTGTTCGCCGCCCGAGAGCGTGCCGGCCAGTTGCGCGCGCCGCTCGGCAAGGCGCGGGAAGATGGAGTAGACGCGTACCAAATTGCCGCTGCGGTGGGCTTTGGCGCGGCGATAGCTCCCAAGTGTGAGATTGTCGGCGACGCTCATATTCGGAAAGACCCGCCGTCCCTCTGGCACGTGGATAAGGCCAGCAGCGACGATCGACGTGGGTGCGGCGCTGGTAATGTCCTGCCCGGCGAACGTGATCGAGCCCGCCATCGGCCGCAGCAAACCTGAAAGCGCGCGATTGAGTGTCGTCTTGCCGACGCCGTTAGCGCCGAGCACGGCAACGACTTCGCCTGCGCCGACGCTGAGATCGATCCCGTGCAGGATGGCCGTGTCGTAGCCGGCGACGAGGCCTTTCACATCAAGCATGCGCGCCTCCCGCCAGGCGCTTGGCGGCGCCAGATCCGAGATAAGCTTCGATGACGGTCGGGTTGGCGGCGATGTCGGCAGGGCGACCTTCGGCGATCATGCGGCCCTCGGCCAGCACACTGATGCGATCGCACAGGCTCATAACGGCTTGCATGACGTGCTCGATCATCAGGATGGTAACGCCGCGATCACGGATGGCGCGCACGATCGGCAGCATGTCGCGGATCTCCGAGGGATTGAGTCCCGCCAGCACTTCATCGAGCAGTAGCAGGCGCGGATCGGTCGCCAGCGCGCGCGCCAGTTCGAGCCGCTTTCGCCCAGCGACCGTCAAGCTGGCGGCGGACTGCTGCAGGCGATCCGTGAGGCCAACGAGGCTTGCGACGTCGCGTGCACGATCATAGGCGGCATGCCGCGCGCCATGCCGCAAATAGGCGCCGACCGCGATGTTGTCGAGGACCGTCAGGCCGGCGAACGGTTGCACGATCTGAAACGTCCGGGCGATGCCGAGACGGGCACGCATATGCGCCGGCAGTGCCGTGATATCGCGGCCCTCGAACGCGACGCGCCCCTGCAGCGGCGTTTCAAAGCCGGCAATCAGCGTGAACATCGTCGTCTTGCCGGCGCCGTTCGGGCCGATCAGGCCGGTGATCGACCCCTCGACGACATCGAGGCTGGCATTGTCGACGGCGGCGACACCGCCGAAGCGCTTGCTGAGATTGACCGCCTTCAGGATGACGCCGGTCATGCGCGACCCCGCCAGCGCGCGCTCAATCGCCGTGCGACGCCAACGAGACCTTGCGGCGCGAAGGCAACGGCGAGAATGAGAATGATCCCGAAAATGACCAGATCGATGCCCGGGACACGCCCGGCGAACAGTTTCGTCAATTCGCCGACGCCATGCAGCGTCAATGCGCCAACGACTGGTCCCAAGGCAGTGCCGAGGCCACCGACGATGGGCGCGACCAGCGCCTCGACCGAGAGCGCAGTGCCGTAGGCGATAGTCGCGTCGATGTAGAGGAAGTATTGCACGTAGAGGCAGCCGGCGGCGCCCGTGACGGCGGCCGAGAGCGTGATAGCGATCAACTTGATGCGCAGTGCATCGACACCAAGGGCGCTGGCCGCCGCTTCGTTCTCGCGTACGGCAATCATGTAGGCGCCAAGTCGCCGGCCCTCGACGAGGCGGGTCGTGATCATCACGCCGCCGACCAGGGCCAGCACCAGCCAGTAGAACACGACGCGATCGGCGAACTGCAGATTGAACCAGCCGACATCGAGTTTGACGAGGGTCCCAGCTGCGCCGCCGGTGATCGGCGCGGCATTGGCGGCAATGCGGAAGACTTCGGCAAAGGCCAGCGTGACGAGTGCGAAGTATGAGCCCTTGAGTCCCGATCGAAACGACAGGGCACCAATGATCCAACCGACGAATGCGGCGAGCGCAATGCCGGTGGCGAGGCCAAACCAGGCGTTGATGCCGAATTTCGCCTGCAGGATGGCCGTCGCATAGGCGCCGGTGCCGAAGAAGGCGGCATGACCGAAGGAATACTGCCCGGCATATCCGGCGAGGATGTTCCACCCCTGCGCCGCCAACGCAATGATCAACGTCGACACCAGGAAGTTCAGCAGCGTATTGCCAGCAAACGCCGGGACCACCGCCAACGCGCCGAGCAGCAGTAGGATGGGAGCTAAAGCCCGCGCGGTCATGCCTTGGCCCCGAACAGGCCCGTCGGCCGCACCAGCAGGACAATAATGAAAATCAGGAAAATGCCGATCTGGCCGAGACTTTCGCCGAAGAACAGGCCGGACAGGCTCTCGATGACGCCGATCAGCAATGCGCCCACCAGCGCGCCGGTGACGGACCCCATGCCGCCAAGGACGACAATCGTGAACGCGACGAGCACGAAGGCGTTGCCGATCCGCGGCGTGACATAAAACGTCGGCATCAGCAGGCAAGCGGCGATCGCGACACAGGCAGCACCGATACCGAAGGTGACGGCATAAATATGAGCAACATCGATGCCTGACAGCGTCGCACCGGTTTTTTCCTTGGCGACGGCGCGGATCGCCTTGCCGATGTCGGTGCGAGTCAAGAGTAGCGCCAGCATGACTGTGACTATGACCGCGACGCCGAAGGCGATGGCGCGCGGCAGGCTCAGCAACGCGAAGCCGAGATCAACAGACGAAAACGCATAGGGCACGTCGATTGATCGCGTATCGGCTTTAAAGACTGCAAGCAGCGCATTCTCGACGACGATCGAGAGGCCGAGCGTCACCAGCAGGATGGCGTTGTCGTCACCATGGCTGGCCGGACCGATAACGCAACGCTGCACGACGTAGCCGATCGCAAAGAAGAGCGGTGCGAGCGCGAACATCGCGAGGTAGGGATCGAGCTTCAGCCAGAGGTGCAGCAAGAGCACGGCGTACATAGCGGCGGTGAGTGCTGCGCCATGCGCAAAATTGATGATGTGCAGCACGCCGTAGACCAGCGTCAGTCCAAGCGCGATCAGGGCGTAGATCGCGCCAGTCGTCAGGCCATTGAGAATGGCGGCGGTGATGATCGGCGCGGAGAACATCTATTCGCTGGCCCGGCGGACTTCGCGAGATTTACGGTGCAAGCTCATCTGCAATTCGCCACCCTTTCTGCAGGTCCCAGTCTGTGTACCAAAGCTTGTAGCTCTTGAGGATTGATGCGCCGATCCCAAGGATCACTACCCGGCCATCGGCTATATTTTTCACTCGTCCTTGGCGATCGAGTTGGTATTCCCAAAGCGACCTGTAGTATTCAACCCGAAGCAAAAGTCGCTGAGCGCTGACATCGACGACAACCGCGCGCCGAAGTACTTCTCCGCTAACGATCGTCGCGGCCATCCCTTTCTTCGGAAGCGGCTGCTGATATCCCGGCGGCGGAAAAGCGTCTGTCCACTGTGGGGTTACGTCTTCTGGTGGACCACCCGGCAAATAAACAGACCTTCCATCGCCCGATCGACTGCCGGGGCGATAGTGTGAAGTGTAGAGACCATGTTGGCATTCTATTTCGGTCTCGATTGCGAGCGCAGGTGGTCCATTGCAAAAAACCGTCATGGCCGCGGAGGCGGCCACCCAAGCAAGCCAATAGCGCATGATGGCTTCAACCTTGATCGATTGATCAATTCCGCCGCATAGCCAATATTGCATCGTCTATTGCATCGCCATATCGATGGTTGCTTGGGTGGCCGCCTCCGCGGCCATGACAACTGTTTTGAACTATCCTTCTACATCGATTTTGCAATGACACGCGGAGGTCCCGATACACCTTACGCTGGCATCGGAAAGACCGCCTTGGCATCGGCGAAATCGGTCGGGAAGATCACCTTGATGTCGCCGCCCTGGACTTGCGTGTTGACCGGGCCCGCGCCGGCGTTCTGCCCATTGTCCCCGAACTTGGTCGGGCCGTAGGGCATGATGTGGTCAGTGGTCGTCGACGCGCGCAGCGCATCGGTGAGCTTGCCTTTATCGGTCGATCCGGCGCGGTTGATGGCATCGGCCAGCACCTTCACGCACGAATAGTTGAGTGGTATATTATAAGTCCAAAATCCGCCGGCTTTTTCGACGCTGGCCCTGAGGTCGGTCGCCTCCTGCTTGCGCGGATCGTGCCAGTGGTTGCAATCCATGACGAAGGCGGCGGCTTCCGGGAACTCCTTGACGAAGCGGAAGTTCGAGGCCGCGCCGTTCAGCACGGCATAGATGCCTTTCGGGCGGAGCTTCTGCTGCTGCAAGGTCCGCGAGAGCAGCACGAATTCGCCGAAATAGCTCGAAGGGATGATCAGATCCGGGTTCTTCGCCTTGACCTGGAGCGCGATGTTCGCCATGTCGCGGGCGGGTGTCGGATGGGCGATAGTCTCAACGACCTCGAAGCCGCGCTTGGGCAATTCTGCCTGCATCAGCTTGGCGAGGCCTGAGCCGAACAATCCGTCCTCGTGAATGAGCATGACGGTTTTGGCCGGTTTCCCGGCAGCGTCATTGATCTTGACGAGGTTATCGAGGGCCGTTTGCGTCACCGTGCCGAAGCCTGGCGCGAAGCGGAACGTATTCTTGAGGCCACGGCCGACGATCTGATCGGAAACGCCGACATCGACGATGTAGGGCAGTTCATAGCGGGCGGCCGCCTGGGATGCGGCAAGGCAGATCGGCGAGGCAAAGCCACCGACGATGGCGGCGACGCCTTCCGCCTGCAGCTTCTCGACTTCGGCCACGCCGCCTTCGGGCTTCGACTGCGCATCACCAAAGACCATCTCAAGCTTTGCGCCGCCCATCGACTTGATGCCGCCGGCGTCGTTGATGGCCTTGATCGCGGCTTCAGCGCCAATGCGGCCTTGCTGGCCGTCTTGCGCCAAGGCGCCGGTCACTGGCTGAATGATACCAATTTTAACGGTCTTGACCTGCGCGCGAAGGACGGCAGGCGATGCCACCAGCGCGGCTGCACTCGCGGCACCACGCATGGCAGTCCGTCTGGATAAGCGATAGGTCATGCTGTCCTCCCATGAGATTTTCGTCGACGCCCGCGCCATGAACGCCGCGCCGGCCGCCTTCTGCTTTCTTTCCTCGCTACGATTGGCATAAAGTCCAACCCGCGACAAGGAATGAGGAGGCGCCGGCGTGCCAGGGCCGCGAACGATCATCGACAAGGTTTGGGACGCCCACGTTGTGGCCGCGCGGCCAGACGGTGGTGATTGCCTGATCTGGATCGATCGGCACTTCGTCCATGAAGGCTCGTTTCATGCGTTTCGAGACCTTGCGCAGCGACAGGCCAATGTCGCTGAGCCCAGCCTGACGTTCGGCGTCGCCGACCACTATGTCCCCGTCCGCGAGCGCATGAGCGGTCAGACTGCCAATCCGGCCATCGAGAAGATGATTGCCGACCTCGTGGCCAATACTCGCCAACACGGGATCGATCTTTTCGGCGTCGGCGATCCCCGCCAAGGCATTGTGCACGTGACGGGCCCGGAGCAAGGCTTGACGCTGCCAGGGTCGACGGTCGTCTGCGGCGACAGCCATACCTCGACGCATGGAGCGTTCGGCGCCTTTGCGTTCGGCATCGGCGCCTCTGAAGTGGCGCACGTGCTGATGACGCAGACGCTTTGGCAGAAGAAGCCGAAGCGGATGCGGATCACTGTCGATGGGGCGTTGCAGGTCGGCATTGGCGCCAAGGATGTCATTCTTTCGATCATCGCGCGGATCGGGGCGGACGGCGCACGCGGACACGCCATCGAATATGCCGGCTCGACGATCCGAGCCTTGACCATGGCCGGGCGCATGACGGTGTGCAACATGTCGATCGAGGCCGGCGCGCGTTACGGCATGATCGCGCCCAATTCAACAACCCTCGCCTGGCTCAAAGGTCGACCCTCTGCGCCGGATGGTGCTGCCTTCGAGCGGGCAGTCGAAGACTGGCTTGCCCTCGCCAGTGACGGCGATGCCGCCTTTGACCAGGAGGTATCGCTCGACGCCCACGCGATCGCGCCGATAGTGACCTGGGGGACGTCCCCTGAAGAGGCCCTGCCGATCACGGGCCATGTGCCTGCGCTCGTGAACGTGAGTGACCCTGTTCGGCGAGATGCACTGGCCTCGTCGCTCGCATATATGGGTCTCAAGGGTGGGGAAGCCTTGACCAGTATTGCCATCAATCGCGTTTTTATCGGCTCCTGCACCAATAGCCGCATCGAGGATCTGCGGCTGGCCGCAGCCGTGCTTTCCGGGAGAACATCGCGCGTGCCGGGTCTCGTCTCGCCGGGATCGCGCGCGATCAAGCAGCTGGCCGAACAGGAAGGGCTCGATCACATTTTTCGCGCAGCCGGGCTCGAATGGGCTGATGCCGGCTGCTCGATGTGCGTCGGCATCAATGGCGACATCGTGCCGGCCGGCGAGCGCTGCGCATCGACTACCAACCGCAACTTCAAGGGCCGTCAGGGGCCGGGCGCCCGCACGCATCTGATGTCGCCGGCGATGGTCGCGGCGGCGGCAGTCACGGGCCATTTGAGCGATGTACGGCCGCTGCTAGAGGGCCGTTCGCCATGACGCCATTCAAATCACTCTCCGCCGTTGCGTGCCCGCTGGGCCTCGCCAATGTCGATACCGATCAGATCCTTCCCGCACGGTTCCTGAAACTGGCCAAAGGGGCAGGGCTTCGTGACGTCTTGTTCCGCGATCTGCGCTTTGACGGCGACGTTGAAGTCGGGGCGTTTGCGCTCAATCGCCCGCCCTGGCGGCAGGCGCAGATCCTGGTGGCGCGGCGCAACTTCGGCTCCGGCTCGTCACGCGAGGGGGCGGTCTACGCGTTGTCCGCGTTCGGGATGCGTGTGGTGATCGCGCCAAGCTTTGGCGATATATTTGCGTCGAATGCCGTCAAGAACGGGATGCTGCCAGCGAGCGTCGATGCCGAGGTCGTCGAGGAACTGATCGTCGCGCTTGAGGCAACGCCCGATCTCGCCGTCACCGTCGACCTGCAAGAGCAGATGATCCGTTGGGGCAATCGCGAAGCAACGTTGATGATTGAGCCGGGATGGCGCGAACAGTTGCTCAACGGCTGGGACGATGTGCAGGTGACGCAAACATACGCCTCCCGGATCGAGGCATTCAAAATACAAGATGCGACCGCGCGACCCTGGGCGCGTCCATCACGGAAGGAATAAATAACGATGACCGATGTTAGAATCGATGGCGCACGCGTGTTGCGCGACCTCAATCATCTGCGCTCTTTGGGCGCCTATCAGACCGGCGTTCATAAGCCATCGCTGTCCAAGGCGCACGTCGCCTCGCTCGCCTGGCTGGTTGCGCAATTGCCATCGGCAGAGCTTGAGGGACAGATCGATGGCATTGGCAATGTCGTCGGTCGCTCGAAAAATGCCGGGCCAAAACTACTCGCCGGATCGCATCTGGAAAGCCAGAACCATGCCGGCTGGCTCGACGGGCCGCTTGGCGTTGTCTACGCGCTGGAAGCGGCACGCGTGATCAATGGGCACGCCGCGTTCCAAGGCGCGGCGGTCGAGGTGGCGTCGTGGTTCGACGAGGAAGGCCATTTCGGAAACTTCCTGGGATCGCGATCCTACATCGGTGGCGTCAGTGATGCGGATATCGCGGCCGCCGCCGATCGGACATCCGGCGAGACGTTGAACGCCGCGCTGAAGGCGCACGGCCTCGCCGGCCGGCCGCGCATCCGGCACGAGCCGGGCCGGCACATCGGCTATATGGAGGCGCATATCGAGCAGGGCGACTGGCTGGAGACCAACGCGCTTAAGATCGGCGTCGTCACCAGCATCGTCGGTATCTGGCAGTTCCGCGTGACAGTCACCGGCATGCAGAACCACGCCGGCACCACGCGCATGGCGATCCGGCGGGACGCAGGTTTGGCGGCAGCAAGGCTGTGTGTCGACATCGATGAGCGGTTTCCGGCCGTTGCAGGTCCGCGAACCGTGTGGACGACGGGGCGCGTCACGCTCAATCCCGGCGCGCCGAGCATCATCCCCGGTCAATGCGAGATGCTGTTCCAGATCCGCGATGCCGATCCCGCGACGTTGCTGCGGATGGAGCAAGCGCTGCACGACCTCGTCACGGCGAGCAACGCGCGCGGTCCCTGCACGGCGCATGTCGACGTTTTGCGCAAGAGCCACCCGGCGATCATGAACGAGCGGTTTCAATCGGTGATCGAGCGGGCGGCCGCCGACCACGCCCGGGGCAAGGCGACGCGTATCCCATCGGGCGCCGGACACGATGCCCAGGTGCTCTCGACGGTGATGCCGGCGGCGATGCTGTTTGTCCCGTCGATCGGCGGCATCAGTCACCACTGGACCGAGAACACCGCCGACGACGACATTATCATCGGCGCGCAAGTGTTCGCCGGCGCCGTCGCAGCCCTACTCGCGTCGGCTCGATCCTGACACGGCAACCCGATCGATTAATAGCATTCCCAGCCACGGCAGCTGCGCTGGTAATTGCGATGGTAGCTGTAGGTCGGCCGGGCATAGTAGCGCGGACTGTCATAGTAGCTGCGGGCATAATACCGGCGGCGATGATGCCGGGCGATCTCATGCGCGATGAGACCGCCGACCAGCGCGCCGATGACCAGACCGGACACGGCATAGCCACGGCGAGCCTCAGCTTCCCGCGTCGATGCTACATTCAACGCCAAGACCAAGCCGAGCGTTGCAACAACTGTTGCGATTCGCTTCATAGTGAGCACTCCGTTCGCAAATTCCAACCCAATACGTTGTCCCCGATACATTGTCAGAGCGTCCGCCATCCATCCCGACGTACTGTAGCCAACGATGTCTTCCATGTCATGTTTGCTATGTTGATTTTGTGGCGGCCATGCGCTGGATCAATTGCCGAAAGTGCACTGCAATAAGCGCGGTGACACGGCGCACCGCAGGGCGCTCCCGTCTAGTCCCTCGGCCCCCAGAACATCGCCGCCAGCCCCCACTCGATTAACTATGTCGGTTAATGGATGTGCCAATTTGGGGCGTAAGCGAGTACGCACCTCCCTGCTTGCGGGGTTAACCAAGCCCATCCAGGTAGGCTTCACGGGGGACCGTGACGCCAGGATGGTTTACAGGGGACAACACCATGACACTCGCTATCATCCGACGCGCATGCGGCGCGTTGACGGGAACCATCATCGCAACTGCATTCGGCGTCGCACTGCTCGCGCCTGCAGCCGCGCTGGCACAGGACAGCTGGGCACATGCCATTATCAAGGAAATGAAGGCCGCCGAGAAGCAGGTCGCGACCGGCAACGTCCGCGTTGCGGCACTGGGTTCGACCACGTTGCCGTCGGCCACACCCACCCGGCCAACTCGCTCGGCGGCATCCAGCAGCGACGACCGGCCACGCTCGGCACCGACGAAGTCGGTGGCATCGGCACCGAAGCAAAATGTGCGTGTTGCCGCCGTTTCCAACCGTTCCAGCGACGCGGATCGCCCGCGCCGCAGCCTCTCCGGCGGATCGGTGAACTGGCTCCGAAGCGCATCATGCCTGGACAGCGATCTGCGCAGCGTGATCCATGCAGTCGCGGCCAAATTCGGCCCGGTGACGGTTAACTCAACCTGCCGCGACCGCGCGCACAATGCCCGCGTCGGCGGCGCCAGCAAGTCGTACCACCTGTCCGGGGACGCAGCCGACTTCCGCGTCCATGGCAACGTCAGCTCTGTCTACGCTTATCTGCGCAGTAACGGCGACGTCGGCGGGCTGAAGCACTACGGCGGCGGCCTCTTCCATATCGACAACGGCCCGCGCCGGAGCTGGTAAACAACAATAACGATTTGACGCAAGCCAAGCGGTCCAGGCCATCCAAGCCGGGGCCGTTTTGCGTTTTAACCATGCGGCCATCGCACGCTTGAGGAAGCGACATTAAGATTAAGTCCAGGCCTGCATCGCTCCGGCGACAAAAGCGCAGTAGGCAGCGCAAGTCCATGTGCATGTGCGAAAGCCAGCGCACGCCAAGCGGGTTCAGCATGCAGGTGCTGGCCCGGCAACAAGGCAAGGGGTTCAGATGATTTCGAAAACGACTTACCGCTTAGCGCTGGCGGTCTGCGCGCCGCTTGCAGGCATGCTGATGTTGCCGGCTGCGGCATCCGCAAACGATGGCAGTGACTGGGCCAATGCTCGGTTCAAGTCCAGCGATGACGCTCGCACGCCGAGCCGACGGATGGGGCTGGGTCGCGCGTCCGGCACGGTGGAGACGAGCAGAAGCCTGTCGGGCGGCATCGTCTGGCAAGCGTCGTCTGGGTGCGTGCCATCGCAATTGCGCGGCGTTCTGAACGACGTTGCGGCAACATTCGGACAGGTGAAGGTCACGTCGACTTGCCGCAGTCGCAGCGCCAATCGCGCGGCGGGTGGCGCCTCCAAGAGCTATCATTTGTCTGGCGAAGCGGTTGACTTTCGTATTGCTGGTTCAGGTGGCGTTTATGCCTATCTGGCCCGTCACGGCAGCGTCGGCGGGCTCAAGCACTATGGCGGCGGGCTCTATCATATCGACACCGGACCGCGCCGGGCGTTCTAGATTTTTCTGCGAGACGCAGGTCTTGGGGCGCGCTTTTTGTTTGCGCCTTCAGCTGCCCACCAGCAGCCGGCGCGGGCGTTCTGATCAGCCGAGCAGTGGCTTGATCGTGTGTTGCATCGCCGTGAGGTGCGGTAAGAACTGCGATTTGAGTGCCGCCGCCGACATGCGTTGCGACTGCGCGGAAATATTCATCGATGCGACACAGCGCCCGCTGGCCGTGAGGATCGGCACGGCGATCGACGTCAAGCCAATTTCGAGTTCCTGGTCGACGATGGCGTAGCCGTTCTGGCGTGCATCATCGACGAGGGAAACCAACTCGCGCATGGCAACGGCGGTCCTCGGCGTCAATTTCTGGCGCTCCGTCGCGAGGATGCGGCGGCGGGCCTCGTCCGGCGGCAGACCGGCCAGCAACACGCGACCCATCGACGTGCAGTAAGCCGGCAGCCGCGTGCCGACATTGAGCCCAACGGACATGATCCGCTTAGTGGCCGCGCGGGCAATATAGACGATGTCGCGGCTGTCGAGCACGGAGGCCGAACACGACTCGTGCGTGATCTCGCTCAACTGTTCAAGAAATGGCTGCAGGATCTGTGGCAGGGCGGTCGCCGACAGGTACGCATAACCGAGGCGCAAGACGCGCGGCGTCAAACTGAAGAACTTGCCGTCGAACTCGGCATAGCGCAGCCGTTCCAGCGTCAGCAGGCAGCGACGCGCGGCGGCACGCGACAGGCCGGTCGTGCGCGCAACGTCTGCGATGGTCAATCGCTCACGACCACTCTCAAAGCACTCGATCACGGTCAACCCCTTGGCCAATCCGGCGATATAGTCGCGATCAGAGTCGTTGACGATCTCGGCCATCGGTGCTCCCAGCGTATGGATAGGCCATTGTGCGATTAGCGCCCGTCTAATGTCAACATCGCCCTCTTGACGGTCTTGGCTCTGGCGGTGTTGTTTGCGGGAGCTGGCCATTTCGGCAGCAGCTTGCACAAGGACCCCAGTCGTGGCGCGATTTCTGTCACTCGCCGACGCCATTGGCGACAACCTGCACGACGGCGATACGGTCGCCATGGAAGGGTTCACGCATCTCATCCCCTACGCGGCAGGGCATGAGGTCATTCGCCAGCGCAAGACCGATCTGACTTTGATCCGCATGACACCCGACATTCTCTATGACCAGATCATCGGCATGGGGCTGGCCAAGAAGCTGGTATTTTCCTGGGGCGGCAACCCCGGCGTCGGCTCGCTACATCGCATGCGCGAGGCGATCGAGAGCGGGGCGCCGCGCAAACTGGAGATCGAGGAACACAGCCACGCGGCGATGGCAAACGCCTACGATGCGGGCGCCGCCAACCTGCCGTTCGCCGTGTTCCGCGGCTACAAGGGTGTCGATCTGCCGAAGGTGAATGACCGCATCAAATCGGTGACCTGCCCCTATACCGGCGAAGTGCTGGCGACGGTGCCGGCGATCCGGCCGGACGTCACCATCATCCATGCGTTGAAAGCCGACCGCGAAGGCAACGTGCTGCTCGAAGGGATCGTTGGCGTGCAGAAGGAGGCGGTGCTGGCGGCCAAGCGCGCCATCATCACCGTTGAGGAGGTCGTCGCGACATTCGGCCCGCGAAGCGCCAATGCCGTCATCCTTCCGAGTTGGACGGTCACGGCGATCGCCGTCGTGCCGGGCGGCGCGTTTCCGTCTTACGCACACGGCTACTACAAGCGCGCCAACGCCTTCTATATCGCCTGGGATAAGATTGCCCGCGATCAAGCGACCTTCATGGCGTGGATGCAGGACAACGTGCTCACCAAGACGCCCGACGATTTTGCGATCCACGCCCGGCCGCGCAGCCAGGCTGCGGGTTGAACCCTAACCTAGATGATGCCAGGACCGCGACGATGCCAGGATCGAATTGATGACTGAGTTCAGCAAGACCGAAATGATGACGATTGCCGCCAGCCGGCTGTTGACGAATGACGACGTCTGCTTTGTCGGCATCGGCGCGCCTTCGGCGGCGTGCAATGTGGCGCGGCTGACGCATGCCCCGAAGATAACGCTGATTTATGAATCCGGCACGCTGGCGACTCGGCCTAATGTACTGCCGCTGTCGATCGGCGACGGCGAGTTGGCGGAAACGGCGCTGACGACCGTGTCGGTGCCGGAGATGTTCCGCTACTGGCTGCAAGGCGGGCGGATCACCGTCGGGTTCCTCGGCGGCGCGCAGATTGATCGCTTTGCCAATCTGAATACGACGGTGGTCGGCAACTATCATGCGCCGAAGGTGCGTTTGCCCGGTGGCGGTGGTGCGCCGGAGATTGCGACCAATTGCGGCCAGATCTACATCACAATGGCGATGGGTCAGCGCGCCTTCGTCGACAAGTTGCCCTTCATCACCTCGCTCGGGCACGGCACCGGCAAGGGCAGCCGCGAGGCGCTCGGCGTCAAGACGAAAGGCCCAACGCAAGTCATCACCGACCTGTGCGTCATGCAGCCGGACGCTGCGACGTCGGAGTTGACAGTGACGTCATTGCACCCCGGGGTTACAATGACCGAGATCAAGGACAACTGCGGTTGGGCCATCAAATTTGCGCCCGACGCCAGCGAGACGCCGCCGCCGACACTGGCCGAGCTGACGATTCTGCGCGATATTCAATCGCGGACCAAGGCCGCCCACGGCGCTGACTAAAATCAGGAGCACGATCCCATGTCGCTGATCTATCCCCGCGCCAGCAACCAGGCCCACCCGGCTCATGACTACGCGGCCTACCGCTCGACCGAAAAGCGGCATCCCAAAAAGCCGCTGGTGATCATGCCACATACGATGACCGAACTGACCGGCCCGGTCTACGGCCACGACACGGTCATCAAAGAGGAAGCCGATCTGACGCGTCAGCACGCCGGCGAGCCGATCGGCGAACGCATGATCCTCACTGGGCGCGTGCTCGATGAAGATGGCCGGCCGGTGCGCGACACGCTGGTCGAGATCTGGCAGGCCAATGCCTGTGGGCGCTATGTCCACGTCGTCGATCAGCACCCGGCGCCGCTCGATCCGAACTTCACCGGTGCCGGTCGCACCGTCACCGACAGCGACGGCCGCTATACCTTCGTCACCATCAAGCCGGGCTCCTATCCCTGGCGCAACCATCACAACGCCTGGCGCCCCGCGCACATCCATATTTCGCTGTTCGGGACGAGTTTCCTGTCGCGGCTGGTGACGCAGATGTATTTTCCGGGCGATCCGCTGTTCGCCTACGATCCGATCTTCCAATCGGTGACTGATGCCAAGGCGCAGCAACGCATGATCGCGCGCTTCGATCTCGAGACAACCCAACCGGAATGGGCGCTCGGCTATCAGTTCGATATCGTACTGCGCGGCCGGCAAGCAACGCCGATGGAGGAGCCGCATCATGACTGACGCGAGCAAACGGCCAGCCGATCTGCCGGCCAACCCGCCAAACAGCATCACGCCATCGGCGACCGTCGGGCCGTACTTCGCCTATGGCCTGACCCCCGGCAAGGATTACCCGTTTCGTGAATTGTTCGGGCCCAAGGTCGAGGCCCCCGACAGCAGCGGCAAGCGCATCCGCATCGAGGGACGCGTCATCGATGGCGATGGCAACGGCATCCCGGACGCGGTGATCGAGATCTGGCAGGCCGATGCCAGCGGCCACTATGCCCATCCCGCCGACCGGGCGCGGCCGAACACCGGTTTCCGTGGCTTCGCCCGCTGCGGCACCCGCCCGGACGGCAGCTATGCCTTCGAGACGATCAAGCCTGGTGCGATTGCCGCAGCAGGTCGGAACAAGGCGCAGGCGCCGCACGTCGCCGTTGCCATCTTTGCGCGCGGCATGGTGCGGCACGTCTATTCGCGCATCTATTTCGCCGATGAAGCCGCCAACGCCACCGATCCCGTACTGGCCATGGTGCCGGCCGAGCGGCGTCCGACGCTGATCGCGAAGGCCGAGGCGCAAGCCTATCGCTTCGACATCCGGATACAGGGTGGCGACGAAACGGTGTTCTTTGATCTGTGAGGCGTGACATGGAAGACCGCGAGCGACACGCAGCCGGCATGAAAGTCCGCCGCGCCGTCCTGGGCGATGTCTGGGTCGACAAGGCTGAGGCCAAGCAATCGCCGTTCAACAGTGAGTTCCAGGATCTGATTACCCGTTATGCCTGGGGCGAGATCTGGACGAGGCCTGGCCTCGATCGCAAGACGCGGTCCTGCATGGTGCTGTCGACGATGATCGCACTCGGTGCTTGGGACGAATTCCGGTTGCACGTGCGTGCCGCCTTCAACAATGGGCTCGGGCGCGACGAGATCAAGGAAGTGATCCTGCAGGCGGCGATCTATTGCGGCGTGCCGGCGGCCAATCACGCCGTCAAGGAAGCGGAAAGTGTTTTCGTTGAAATGCAGAAGGCGGATTAATTATCTCGCATTGCGATTTCCACAGAAACGAGTTGTTGGTATTGCCTAACGGAGGCGGCCGCGCTCGTTCAATTTTAATCTCTTGTGAACGTCTTCACTGCTATTTTCACCCTGAGTTTGAGTGGATCGCGTCCTTGCAGCGATCCGCAGTGGAGGGGAACATGTTGACAGAAAAGTTAGCCCGTTTCTGGCGCGACGAGTCCGGCGCGACAGCGATCGAATATGGTCTCGTAGCGGCGTTGGTTGGCGTTGCCGTCATCGCAACCGGGAAAACGCTCGGCAACAACATCAGCAACACCTTCAATAAGACCGCCAAGAACATCAGTTGAGGGCGGCGTTGGCAAGCACCGGCTAGCGAATCGGCTCGGTCAACGGCGCGCCAACAGGTTGCGAAGTTTGCCGAGCTGAATTTTCGGCTCTTCCTGGTACGAGATTGTTCCGGCCAAGCCGCCTTTGCCATCCATCAGATAAACGGTCGCGGTGTGGTCCATGGTGTAGCCGTCCTTGGTCGGGACGCGCTTGTAGATGGCGCGAAACGCCTTTGCCACGGCGGCAATTTCTTCAGCCGTGCCGGTCAGGGCGATGATCCGCTTGTCGAAGCTCGCCATGTACTGTTTCAGAAATTCAGCCGTGTCGCGCTCCGGATCGACGGTGATGTAGATCACTTTGAAAGTCTCGGCGGCAGGGCCAAGTTCAACCATCGCATTGGAAAGCTCGAGCAGCGTCGTCGGGCAGACGTCCGGACAGTTGGTGAAGCCGAAAAAGACGGCATAGGGCTGGCCGGCGAGGCTCTTGCTGGAAAAGCGCCGGCCATCGTGCGCTGTCAGCTCGAACGGTCCGCCGATGGTCTGCGCCAGCGGCAGCGTACCGGGCACGCCGTCGCCCCAACGCAGGCCGAGGGCTGACAACCCGGCGGCGAGCCCGAGAACGGCGATGGCCGCCCAGGCCAGGTAACGGATGGTCCGGATCACTGTATGGGTCATGGGGTCCAGTGCTGAGCGCGCCGTTCGATCGGGTTCAATGCTTGTGGGGTGTATCCGGGCTGCGCGCCGCGGCGTTGGCAATCTTGAGTTCGATGTCGACCGTACCGGCGTGCTGGAAGGTCAGTTGTCCTTGATGCACCGCTCCCGCTTTCAGCGGCGCCTTCAAGCCCATGAACATGAGGTGCAGCCCGCCCGGTTTCAACTCGACCGTCGCACCCGGCTTGATTTCGAGGCCGCCCGCCAGTTCGCGCATGCGCATCACGCCATCGGCCATGGTCATTTCGTGGACTTCGATGCGGGCGGCAAACGGCACCGTGCCGCCGAGCAGGCGATCACTCTCGGTGCCGGTGTTGGTGATGCGCATAAACCCGCCGGCGACGCGGGCGGCGTTGGGCGTTTCCCGCGACCAAGGCGCGGCAATGAGGAGATTGCCGATCCTGTAGACCGGCGCCTCCTGCGCCTCGGTTCGAGAGATTGCGAGCACGAGGCAGAGCAGAGCGGCTGCGGCCGCGAACGACCGGCGCGAATGATGAGACATGGCGGATTCCTGGGTGATGCGTGCGGTTTGATGAAGAGCGAGTGGAACTCGGGGCCAGTTCACGCGTTCGCCGGCGGCGCGCGGGCGCGATAGCGCGGCCAGGCTAAGTCACTTGGGATAGCATCATCATACCACGCCTGAATCTGCGTAATCGGCAGACGCAGCAGCGAAAACGCGCCTGCATTGTCAATCGCAGCAGAAGCGCCCCCGAAACATGCGGCCAGGCAGCAGCCGTGATCCACCGCGTCGGTTGGACCCGGTGTTGCCGGCGATGGCATGACGGCCGCGGACTGCGAGGCAGCACAGAGCGCATGTCCGGCGACCCGCGAGGGTGCGCTCGCCCACACCAGCCCCTGCACGATCAGTGCATAGGCGATGAGGATGACAAGTCCTGGACCTCGCGAGCGAAAGCGGCGCATGCCCGACCCTAGCCTGCCGGAACCTCGCCGTCCCCGTGACAACCAGTCTCGCCACTATTGGTTCAAGAGCAGCACGATGCCGGCGATGATCAGCAGGATGCCGACGCCCTCGCGTGACGCCAAGCTCTGGTTGAAGAGTTGACGGGATATGATCTGGGCAAACAATATCTCGACCAGCGCCAGCGTGCGGACCTTGGCGGCGGTTTCCAGCGCAAACGCCAGGAACCACATCTGCGAGGCGAAGGCACCCATGAATCCGGCGCGGATCGATGGCCGCCAAGCCCGGAAGATCGCCAGCAGCGTCTCGCGATCGCGCAGCAATAGATACCCTGACAGCAGCACTGTCTGGATGCACAGGCCGATGGCCAGGATCGTCGACGCCCTGATCATGAAGCTGCCACTGGCCAGCGACTGGATGGCGCCGCGAAATCCGACCGCCGACGCGCCGAGCATCGCCGCCGCACCCAACCCATAGAGGACCGGCCGCCAGCTGAAGGCGTCGCGCTGCGCAGCCTGTGGCCACGACATGACCACGACGCCGATGGTGGCAATGACGATGGCCAGCGCCAGAAACAACGTCAACGCGTCGCCGAGCACCGCCAACCCGAAGAGCGCAACCAGCACAGGCTCCGTCTTCGAATAGGCTGTGGTGACGACGAACGAGCGATCCTTCATGGCCGCCAGCAGCAGGGCCGTGCCGCAGATCTGCGTCAGGGCGCCGGCCAGGATCCATGGCCACGTCCAGGCGCCGATCGCGGGGATCGACTCGCCCGTGGCGGTGTGGATGAGGCCCAAGAACAGCAGCCCGAACGGCAAGCCGTAGAGGAAGCGGACGTGGGTCGCGCCAACCGTGCCGAGCGTCTTGGTGAGATTGCGCTGCAGGGCATTGCGCAGCGCCTGCCCACCGGCGGCCAGAACCGTGAAGAAGGCCCAAAGTCCTGCGATCACATCCGCTCTCCGTCCGCCCGCGCGCGCAGCCCTTTGGAGAGCGCCCTCATCGGCGTGGTGTAGCGATCTGACGCCGGTTCGGCAACCCGACGCGGCGCCGCATCAGCCGTCGAGCTGCCAATTGCCATCTGGCAGGCGGCAGGCGATGCCCTCGACCCGGCGGGACGACGGACCGCTGGAGAGCATGGTGATGATATGGCGGCAGACGTTGCCCGCCGCGTCCTTGAACGATGCAGTCGGCTGGATCACGCCGGACAAGCGCCCGTGATAGCGATGCCAGACATAGGCCGAGCCATCGGCGACTTCGACCAGCGCGTGCCGGATCGCATCGAGGGCGGCGATTTCGTCGTTTTCGTCGAGCGGCAGGCTCGGCGACGCTTTGAGGTCAGCGACCTTCGGGCGAGCCCAGGGGTTGCTCGGCGCAGACCGCTGCGTGTCGGGACAGCTGCAGGGCGCGTTGTTGGCCTTGGGCGCCAGCTCGTTAGCGCGCGCAAAATCCGGGATCATGACGGCGATGGCGACGATGGAAAAGCCGGCGAGCACAGTCGACGCCAGCGAGGCGAAGCAGATCGATGGACGCATGGGACCTACGCAAAACAAACGCAACAGAACACTGCATACACGCCCGTGACAATCAGGCCCACCGGCGGTACACACGTTCACGAGTGTGGACAAGGACGGTTAAGTTTGTGTGAAGCCGCATGCCGTGGAGCGAATTGTGACTGAGCCAAAGAAGCCAGAATATTATACCGGACCGCAGGCGGCCGACTTCACCAATGCGCAGGAACCGTTCGCACTGTTCGAGCAATGGTTCGCCGATGCCACGACCCATGAACCGAACGATCCAAACGCGATGGCACTGTCGACCGTCGATGCGAGCGGCATGCCGAACGTGCGCATGGTGCTGCTGAAGGGCCTCGATGCGACGGGCACGGCGCAGCGCGGATTTGTTTTTTATACCAACTTCGAAAGTGCCAAAGGCCGCGAGATCCTGGCCACCCGCAAGGCGGCGCATTTGCTTCCACTGGAAGAGTCTCCGCCGGCAAGTCCGTGTTCGTGGCGAAGTCAGCATTGTCTCGGCCGAAGAAGCCGACGCCTATTATGCGTCACGGCCACGCGGATCGCGACTGGGCGCCTGGGCCTCGCAGCAGTCGCGGCCACTCGAAAGCCGGTTCGCGCTGGAGAAGGCGGTGGCGGTGACGACGGCCAAGTATCCAATCGGCGAAATCCCGCGGCCCGACCACTGGTCGGGCCTGCGCGATCACGCCGCTCGCGATCGAGTTCTGGCATGATCGCCCGTTCCGCCTGCATGATCGCGTCGCAATTCCAACGGCCGGACGTGGCGGCTGCGTGGTTGCGCGAGCGGTTATATCCCTGAGCGCGGATTGGCGCTGGTCGTCGCCAGCACTCAACGCATTCGAGCGCGTTGCAGGAAGCCTGTGGCCAATTGATGGTTGCAAGCCGGGCAGTTTCGATG
Source organism: uncultured Alphaproteobacteria bacterium (assembly GCA_963714325.1). Classification (GTDB taxonomy): domain Bacteria; phylum Pseudomonadota; class Alphaproteobacteria; order Rhizobiales; family Hyphomicrobiaceae; genus CAVQOB01. Next base: position 140,069 of record CAVQOB010000007.1, read on the forward strand.
CTAACCCGTAGAAGTTGTACCCTCTGTGAGCCCCCGCTTTAAGCCACCCGCGAGCCTTGCATGCTGGACGTCGCCATTACCGGGCTCGGCATTGTGTCCTCGATCGGCGAGACCGCCGACGAGTTCCATCGCAATCTCGCCGCCGGTCGAGCCAAGATCGGCCCCCCACCTGGCGCCGAGCGATGGCCCGAACTCGCCGGCGCCTGGGTTTCGCGCATCGACGGCTTTCAACCACAGCAATGGATGCCGAAGCCGGTCGTCGAAGGCACCGACCGCTTCGCGCAGTATCTGATCGCCGCGGCCATCGCCGCCGTCGCGCGATGCCGGCCTCGACGCGCCACCCGATGCCGAGCGAACGGCCGTGATTACCGGTACCGCACTGTCGGCGGTCGAGACCGTCGCCGAGGCGCAGCATGGCCTCGATACCGATCGGTCCCGACGGGATTTCGCGCAAGTTCCATCTCAAGGCCTGGCCGAACATGGCCGGCGCGCAGATCGCGCTGCGCTGGCAACTTCATGGGCCGTTGATGACGATCGCCACTGCGTGCGCTTCGTCCTTGGATGCCGTCGGCGTCGCCGCCCGGCATGATTGCATCGGGCGCTGCCGACTACGCCATTGCCGGCGGCGCCGACGCGAGCATGTGCGAATTGCGCGTGCTCTCCGGCGGGCGGCTCGGCATGTTTGCGCCGGTCAGCGATCCGGCCAAGGCGTGCCGTCCCTTTGATCGCGACCGCACCGGCGCCATGCTCGGCGAGGGCGCCGGCGTCATCTTCATGGAACGTCGCGAAACGGCAAGCGCGCGCGGCGCCAAGGTGCACGGCATTTTCGCGGCTATGCCTCGCTGTCGGATGGCTATCATGTCTCCTCGCACAATCCGACCGGGGAATGGCAGGCCCGGACCATCACGCGGGCCATGCAGGAAGCCGGCGCGACAGCGCACGCAGTCGACGCCGTCGTCGCGCACGGCACCGGCACGAAACTCGGTGACGCCGCCGAGATCCGTGCCATCAACAGCGTTTTCGGCGAACGCCGCGCGCCGATCCGAGTGACGTCGATCAAGGGCCACATCGGCCATTCCGCAGGCGGCGCTGGATGCATGGGGCTGATCGCCGGATTGATGAGCATGCAGGCCGGCGCCTTGGTGCCGACGGTTGGCACGGAGAATGTTGATCCCGAGGCCCGCTTCTTCGTGCCGACAGCATCACCGGCTGCGGGCGCGATCGATACCCTCCTCGTCAACGCCTTCGGCTTCGGCGGCCAGAACGCGGCGCTGGTCGCAACGCGGACTTAACGTCCGGATCAGTTCGGCACATTCGGCGCCACCGTGTGCAGCCTTGTCCGATTGTCGGCCAGCGCCATATCAATCCAGCGACGGTGCAACGCCTATTTCTGCAGGGCAACAGAACGGCTGATTTTGCTCGCTTTCAAACGTTATCTTTGACGTGACATTAAGCTGACTGTGGTTCACTCGGCCTAAGGCGCTGTGGACGCCGACAGGGATCAAGCGGCCGACCACGCCGCTGAACGATTGGGCATAAGCCCGACAACGTGGAATGGCGTCAAATGCGTACCTTGCTGATCGATGACAGCGGGAACTTGTCCGATAGCGCGTCGCCCGTTTTGCGGGCCAACCTCAACGCGTGGGGAGTCGGTAACGATTTTCTCGACTATTGCATTCGCAACCTCGGCTTTGTAGCCGTTGCCGCGAATGACTCGTCCGTGCGCTTGAAATTGCGCCCGTCGATTGTCTCCCCGATCGCTTTTGCCGGCCTGATGTATTGGCTCGGCGAACATATGGGCAAGCGGGTCATGCTGTCCGTTCTCGATGGCGAATGGTCGCATCGCATGATCGCAACGACCCGCGACGCCATGGCCGATATCGCCATTCTCGTGCGCAGCGCCCAGTTCAACCGTGCCAATGATTTCCTTTCCCGCCCACGCGATCCGGTTTCGCTGCCCGAATCGAATCCGTTGCGGACGCTGGTGCGGTTGCAAGTGGAACTGACGGAAGCCTACAGCCGGGGACAAATCGCAAAGGTGCTCGGGGCGGCCGACGAGCGGCTCCGCGGCCGCTATACGATCTCGACGGCCGACGGCAATCTCTCGAACCTGATCATGGGACATGTCGGCGACGGTCACGCGCACGAAGCCAACTTCTGGCTGAAGCGCAGCATCGGCCAGCGCATGCGCGATCTTGCCGATACGGCACTCGGCGCTTGGACCACCGAAGCGCATACGGAGGTCGCCAAGACAGGACAGTTGCGCCTCGATGATCTCGATCTGGTCATCGAATGGCCCGATCAGGGCCGCCAGCGCTATGTCTATCAGCGCTTGCTGATGCCGCTGCAGCACAGCGCCGATGGGCACGCCGTTCTATGCGCGACGCTCAGTGACCGCAGCATCAACTTCAGAGCTGAATCCGTCTAGCCAGACCTGTAGATCCGCCAACAGCTCCGGCGGCTGCATCCACACGAACATCAAGCCGAAGTCGCCAGCCGGCGAATTCTTGAACTCGATGGATGGCTCGATATTGGTGTAGCCACTGGCCGCCGCAACGCCACCCTTGGCAACGCCGGCAACCATCATGCTGGTTGTATAATCGGTCTTCCAGCGCGTGTAGGCATAGGCGCGCGAGATGCGTGGCAGGATGGCCGCCAAGCCGCGTTTGCGATAATCCGGGCGATACCAGACCGCGCCGCCGAGCAGCACCGTGCCGCTGATCTTGCGCGTTGTTTCGGCAGTGACGACGCAGGCCTCGTCGGGCAAGCGGTCGCGCTCAGGACGCTCGTAGTGCAAGCGCAGGTTCACGGCTTCGTCGTAGAGCGACGTGCCATTCGAGGCGCAGCAGGCGCGCCGCCTGGGTCGCGACCACGTCGCCTTGCGCGTTGCGCCCGAGCAGAACAATGGAATTGTCGCGCGTGAAGCTGTTGTAGCGTGGGTGGAACATCGGCACCAGCGGCCGCCACGTATCGCGGTTCTGTTCGTTGATGGCGAGGAGGTCGTCATAACCGGCAAAGGACACGGTAACGCCCTGGGCGCGCGCGGCCGTTTCAGCCGAGAGGAAGAAGCGACCGAGCAGCGCCGCCGGACCGTGCTCGACGGTGACCTCGGTCAAGAATGATGCGCCAGCCGAAGCGCGTGCCGATCGCCCCTCCGCGGCGGCGCTTGAGCCGGGACTGGCCAGAGGCGTGCGCTGAACCTGTGCAGACATGATGGTCAACCCTTGGTAGCAAACTGACCCATCTTGCAACACAGGCTGCGGGCTGGCAATCGGGTAACGGCGGCCAACGGCGCCGTTGTCACACACTGGATGTCATGCCGCCATCGACGTAGATGACGTTGCCGGTGACGAAGCTCGACGCGTCGGAGGCGAGGAACACCGCCGCGCCCTGCAATTCTGCGACGTCGCCCCAGCGGCCAAGCGGCGTGCGCGTTGCGACCCAGCCGGAAAACTTGGCATCCTCGATCAACGCCTTGTTCAATTCCGTTTTGAAGTATCCCGGACCAATCCCGTTGACGCGGATGCCATACTTGCCCCATTCGGTGGCGAGCCCCTTGGTCAGCATTTTGACCGCGCCCTTGGTCGCCGTGTAGGGCACGACCGTCGGCCTTCCAAGTTCGCTCATGACCGAGCAGATGTTGATGATCGATCCAGCCTTGCGCTTGATCATATGGCGGCCGACGTGCTTCGACATGAAGTAGACGCTGTCGAGGTTGGTGCCGATGATCTCGCGCCAAGCGTCGTCGGCGAAATCTTCGAGCGGGCCGCGACGTTGAATGCCGGCATTGTTGACGAGGATGGCAATCGGGCCGACCCGCTTTTCGATATCCGCGACGGCGCTTTCGACCGCCTTCGCATCCGTCACGTCGAACGCGGCGGCCTGTGCGTCGAGGCGGTCGGCTTTCAACGCGACAACGGCCTTGTCGACCTTGGCCGCATCGCGGCCGTTGATCACCACGCGTGCGCCGGCTTCGGCGAGGCCTTGCGCGATGCCGAGGCCGATGCCCTGCGACGAGCCGGTGACCAGCGCGACGCGGCCGTCCAGTCTGAAAGATGCTTTGTTCATGATAGGTCCTTGCCTGGCGGGGGTGGTGTTGGCGGCATTATCAGGGCGACCACGGCAAGCGCAATGGGGGGGAAGTGCGGGGCTCTGCCCCGCTGCCCCGCAAAAGGGCATAGCCCTTTTGAAGCCCCGGGCTTTGATACCGTGACTTTTGGGTTGCGCTTGGGGCGGGCTGCCTGCGATGACATAGGCCGTCACATCAGATGTCGGGGACCCACCATGCGCGCCATCGTCATTCACGCAGCTAAGGACTTGCGGCTCGATCCCGTCACTGTTGGCGAGCCGGCCCCAAACGAGGTGCGCGTCCGCATCGAGCGTGGCGGTATCTGCGGATCGGATCTCCACTACTACCACGAGGGCCGCATCGGCACGGTCATTCTCAAGCATCCGATGACGCTCGGTCATGAAGTCGCCGGCATCGTCGAGGGCATCGGCGCCGGCGTCGCCCGTGTCAAACCCGGCGATCGCGTCGCGCTCTCGCCATCGCGGGCGTGCAGCCATTGCCGCTATTGCCAGCAAGGCCTGCAACAGCATTGCCTCAACATGCGGTTCTATGGTTCGGCGATGCCGTTCCCGCATATTCACGGCGCCTTCCAGGAAGCGATCGTCGCCGACGCCAGCCAATGCTTCATCGTCCCCGCCGCCATCTCGGCCGGCGAAGCGGCGATGTGCGAACCGTTCGCCGTCTGCCTGCATGCGGTGCGCCGCGCCGGGCCGATCTTCGGTAAACGCGTGCTGGTCACCGGCTGCGGGCCGATCGGCGTACTGGCGGTCGTTGCCGCCAAACATGCCGGCGCCGCCGAAGTCGTCGTCACCGACGTCACGCCGACGCCGTTCGCGCTGGCCCGCCAGCTCGGCGCCGATCGCTGCATCGACGTCGCCGCCGACAAGGTGGCGCTCGCTGAATTCGCCAAAGACAAAGGTCACTTCGACGTGCTGCTGGAATGCTCGGGCAATCAAGCGGCCCTCGTCGCCGCCTTCGACGTGCTCCGTCCGCAAGCGATCATCGTCCAGGTCGGGCTCGGCGGACAGTTCACGATGCCGATCAATGTGCTGGTCGCGAAAGAATTCGATCTGCGCGGCACGTTCCGATTTCACGAGGAGTTCGGCCTCGCTGCCGCGCTCATTGGCGAGGCCAAAGTCAACCTCAAACCGCTGATCTCGGCGACGTTGCCGTTTGAGCGCGCCGTCGAAGCCTTCCATCTGGCGTCTGACCGGACCAAGTCGATGAAGGTGCAATTGGCGTTTGGGTGAACCGCCAAAACCACCCCAAAACGCCCGAACAGAGTTAATCGCGCCTACTGCGTTTTAAGGCCATCTGCGCGCGCTGTGATTTTTCGGCTAGGGGTCTAGCCGACTAATGCACAATAGCATCAGGCGGCCTTTAAAAGCCAGGGAATCGCCATCCTAGATTGTGATTGGCACTCTTGGGTTGTTTTTGGTCACTTTTGGCTTGCGCGCCGGCTCCAATACTACTGAACACTGGTCACTCTACCGCCGATAGCCCCGCAGCCCGATCACCCATTCAAATGACAGGCCGACCAGCGGCCCGGGGCGATTTCCTTCAATGCTGGCGCTTCGAGCGAACAGCGCGGCATGGCGCGCGGACAACGCGGATGGAAATGGCATCCGGGCGGCGGGTTGAGCGGCGAGGGGATCTCGCCCTTGACCGGATGGAATGAGCGCTTGCCTCGCTGCAGGCGCGGCACTTCCGACAGCAGCGCCTGCGCATAGGGATGATTGGGGCCGGCGAACAGCGCCTCGGTCGCGCGCGATCTCGACGATCCGTCCGAGATACATGATGACGACCCGATCGGAGATGTGCTGCACGACGCCGAGGTCGTGACTGATGAACAGATACGTCAGGTCGAACTGCTCGCGCAGATCCATGAACAGATTGATCACCTGCGCCTGGATTGAAACGTCGAGTGCGGCGATCGCTTCATCGCAGACCAGGAACTCGGGCTTCACGGCCAACGCCCGCGCGATACCGATGCGGCTACGCTGGCCGCCCGAGAACTGATGCGGGTAGCGGCGGCGGAAATCCGGATCAAGCCCGACGCGCGTCAGCATCTCACCGACATAGTCGGGCAGATCGCGTCGAGTCACCAGACCATGCACGCGCGGCGCTTCGCCGATGATCGCTTCGACCCGGGCGCGCGGATTGAGCGAAGCGTAAGGGTCCTGGAAAATCATCTGCACGGCGAGGCGGGCGGCGTGCGCGTTAGCCGACGACAGCGTCGCGCGATCCTGCCCCTTGTAATGAACCTGTCCGTCGCTCTGCGGCAGCAGCCCCGCAATCATCCGACCGAGTGTCGACTTGCCGCAACCGGACTCGCCGACCAGGCCGACCACCTCGCCCTTGGCAATCGTAAGCGAGACGTTGTCGACGGCATACACCGTCTCCGACACGGCGCCGGACCCGAGCTTGGCGGCGAGCCGTCCGGCGAAATCCAGCGTCTTCGTGAACCGCTTCGAGAGGCCCCGCGCTTCGATCATCGGCGTCGCGACCGCCGTCAGCTTGGGATCATGCGCGGTCATGACGCCACCTCCGCGACGAGCGGCTTGCAGCAGCGCACATGGCGACCCGGCAACGCCTCGCGCATCTCCGGATCGACGCAACATTCAGTCGCCTCGAAGCTGCAACGCGGGCGAAACGCGCAGCCCTGCGGCAGGTGCAACAGCGACGGCGCCATGCCCGGGATCTGCGTCAGCCGGCCGCCGCGCTTGTTGTGGCTCGGCACCGAGCCGATCAGACCACGCGTATAGGGATGCAGGGCATGGCCGATGATGTCGTCGGCGCGGCCGCTCTCGACGACGCGGCCCGCGTACATCACTGCAATCGTATCAGCCAAGGCCGAGACGACCGCCAGATCATGCGTGATCCAGATCATCGCCGTTCCGGTCAGGCGGCAAAGCTCCTGCGCCTCGTGCAGGATTTGCGCCTGGATCGTCACGTCGAGGGCCGTTGTCGGCTCATCGGCGATGATCAGGTCGGGCTTGTTGAGGAAGGCGATGGCGATGGCAACGCGCTGGCGCATGCCGCCCGAAAGCTCATGCGGATAATTCTTCAGCCGGCTTTCGGGCGCGGGAATGCCGGTCATGGCCAGCGCATCGCGGCAAATGGTCAGCGCCGACTTGCGATCGATCTTCTGATGCGCCTGCACCGCCTCGATCATCTGCGTATCGATCCGCAGCACCGGATTGAGCGTCATCATCGGATCCTGGAAGATCATCGCGATACGATTTCCCCTGAGCGATCGCAAGCGTTCGGGCGACGCGGTGATCAACTCCTCGCCCTTGAAGCGGATCGAGCCGGAAACGATGCGGCCGGGCGGATCAACCAGCCCCAGAATTGAGAATCCAGTGATCGACTTGCCCGAGCCCGATTCGCCGACAAGGCCCAAAACCTCGCCCGATTTCACCGCGAACGACACGCCGTCGACCGCCTTGACCACGCCGGCCTTGGTGAAAAAATGCGTTTTCAATCCGGTCACGGCAAGCGTCGGCTCGGCACTCATCGCTGCAGCCTTGGATTCAGCACGTCGCGCAGTTGATCGCCGACCAGATTGATGACGACGATGGTCGCCAGCAGCACGATTCCGGGAAAGAAACTGATCCAGTATTTACCCGACAGCATGTACTCGAAGCCGTTCGAGATCAGCAACCCAAGCGACGGCTCCGTCTGCGGCAGGCCGACACCGAGGAACGACAGCGTCGCCTCGAGCGCGATGGCGTGGGCGGCCTGAACGGTGGCGACGACGATCAGCGGCGGCAACACATTCGGCAAGATATGCTTCAGCACAATGCGCGCATTGGAGAGGCCGAGACAGCGCGCCGCCTCGACGTATTCCTTTCGCCGCTCGACCAGCGCCGTGCCACGCACGGTCCGCGCGTAATAGGCCCATTGCACCGTCACCAGCGCGATGATGATCTTGTCGACGCCTTTTCCCAGCACCGCAATCAGCATCAGCGCGATCAGGATCGCCGGGAACGACAGTTGCAGATCGACGACACGCATGATCAGCGATTCCGTGCGCCCGCCGATGTAGGCGGCAGCGAGTCCGACGGCGGCGCCGATCGTCATGGCGATCACGCCCGACATGACGCCGACGGCGAGCGAAATTCTCAATCCATAGAGCATTGCGGAGACGAGATCGCGGCCGGCGCCGTCGGTGCCGAGCCAATGGATATATTTGCCGTTCGCCGATGGCGTGCCGGGGACCAGCCGGCTATCCATGACATCGACTTGGCCCAGGTCATAAGGGTTCTGCGGCACGATCCAAGGCGCGATCAGCGAGAGCACGACCAGCACCAGCAGTAGGATCAGCGCGGTCGCCGCAACCCGGCTCTCCATATAGTCCGAGACGAACCGGCGAAACGGCGTCTCGACCGGCGTTACGGATTGCACATCGAGCGCCACCACCGGCACATCCGCGCGATCTTCAACCAAAAGCGTCATGCGCTCTTCTCCCCGAGGCGAACGCGAGGGTCGAGCACGGAATAGAGCACGTCGACGACGAGGTTGATCACGACGAACATCAGCACGATCATGATCAGGTAGGCGACGATCACCGGGCGATCGAGCGACTGGATCGAGCTGATCAGCAGTTTACCCATGCCGGGCCAGGCGAAGATCGTCTCGGTGACGACGGAAAAGGCAACCAGATTGCCAAACTCCAGACCCAACACTGTCACGACCGGGATCAAGATGTTTTTCAACAGATGCACGCCGATGACGCGGCGCTGTGACAGCCCCTTGGCGCGCGCGAACTTGATGTAGTCCTGGTGGATCGCTTCCCGCGTGCCGGCGCGTGTCAGGCGGATGACGAGGCTGATCTTCAGCAAAGCGAGATTGAGGGCGGGCAGCAGGATGTGCTTCAGCCCGTTCGTCGTGAACAAGCTCGACGTGATGCCGAAATAGGTGGCGACGTCGCCGCGGCCGGTCGATGGCAACCAGCCCAGGATCACCGCGAACAGCAGGATCAGCATCAGCCCGACCCAGAACGTCGGCAGCGAAAAGCCGACGATCGATCCGGCCATGATGGCTTTGGAGAACCGGCTTTCTGGCTTCAGGCCGGCATAGAGTCCGAGCGGGATGCCAAGCACGATCGCCATGGCGATCGCCGCGAATGCCAGTTCCAGCGTCGCCGGCATGCGCTGGATGATCACCTTCAGCGCGCTTTCGCCGAAAATGAAACTGCGGCCGAGATCGCCCTTGAAGGCGCCCATGACAAAGTGCGCGTACTGTTCCCAGATCGGCCGGTCCAGGCCGAGCGCGCGCACCGCCGCCTCGATGTCCTTCTGGTCGGCCTGCGGATTGATCAGCAGATAGACCGGATCGCCGACGACATTGACGCCGAAGAACACGATCACCGACATGACAACGACGACGAGCGCGCTCTGCATCATGCGGCGCAGGATGAAGGCGGTCATAAATATCTAGCGCTCCACACCAAATGGATAGTTCCCTTTGTCATCCCGCGCGCGGTGCAGCGTGCAACGGTGCACCGCTGATGCGCGACCTTGTGACCGCACATCTCGCAAGGTCCCGCGTCTGCACCGCGCCACTGACGTGCTGCGGGTGCGCGCGGGATGACAAAGAAATCAACCGTTGGACGCAGCACACTCGCAACGGCGCACATGCGATTGCTCCTGTTAGCAACGTGGGGCTGCCCTCTCTGACAGCCCCACGTTGGCGCGTCACTCGCTCGCCAGCGAATTGACGAGCGTATATTCGTCGGCGCGCGCGGTGTACTTGAGGCCCTTCTTCGCCGCCCAGGTGTTGATCTGGTAGTGCGAGGGGATCAGGCCGAAGTCTTCCATGGCAATTTCGGAGGCTTTAGCGAGCAGATCCTGGCGCTTGGCATCGTCGACCGTGGCGAGTGCCTCATCGACCACCTTGTCGAGCGCCGGGTTGGAGTAGCGACCGCGATTGGCCGCACCCTGTCCCTTGTCCTTGTCGAAGGTGCCGAGCAGCGTCTTCAGCGGGCTCGATGTTTCCCCGGTATCAGAACCCCAGCCGACCAGGATGAACGAGAACTCCGGCTGACCGGCGGCACCAGCCGAGGCGCGCGAGAAGAACACCGCCGGCGGGATCGTCTCGACAGCGGCTTCAATGCCGATGCGGGTCAACATCTGCGCCACCGCTTCGATGATCTTGACGTCGTTGGTGTAGCGCCCGTTCGGCCCGTGCAACGTCATCTTGAAGCCGTTGGGGAACCCAGCTTCAGCCAGCAGCTTCTTGGCGCCTTCGGGATCATAGGCGACCGGCTTCAACTTCTTCGATGTGCCAAAGAAGCTCTCGTCAAGCAGCTGCGCGGCGGGAATGGCCACACCCTCCATCACCCGGCTGACGATGCCGTCGCGATTGATCGCCTTCGAGATCGCCTGGCGGACGCGCTTGTCCTTCAGCGGGTTCTTGATGGCGGTGCCGTCCTTCGCCTTGATGAACGGGCTGTCGTCGCGGAACTGATCCATGTGGAAGTAGATGACGCGGCGCGACACGCCCTGCGCGATGACGACCTTCGGGTCCTTCTTCAATTTTTCGATGTCCGCGGTTGGTACGTCCTCGATGATGTCGACGTCGCCAGCCAGCAAGGCCGCGACGCGCGCCGGCCCGGCCTTGATCGGCTTGAAGGTCACTTTAGTCCACTTCGGCTTGGTGCCCCAGTAGTCGTCGTTGCGCACGAACTCGACGCGATCGCCGGGAATGTTGGCCGAGAACTTGTACGGCCCGGTGCCGATCGTCGCCTTGCCCGAATTGTAGTTCTCGGTCTTGGCGTCGGTGCCGCTTTTCTTGGAGACGATCAGCAGGTTCGAGAGTTCGCTCGCCATCAGCGGATACGGTGTGGCAGTCGAAATCTGCAATGTCAGATCGTCGATCTTCTTGACCGTCTTGCCTTTGACGGCCGACGCGAAGCTCGACGGGCTGTTCGGAACATTCGGCGCGCGCTCGAAGGTGAAGGCCACATCGTCGGCGGTGAACGGCGAACCGTCATGCCATTTGACGCCCGGGCGGAGTTTGAATTCCCAGGTCTTGTCGTCAATCGTTTTCCAGCTGAGCGCCAGGCCGGGGATCAGCTTGTTGTCCGGCGCCGTCTCGACGAGGCGCTCGAACACATGGCTCAGCATGCCGTTGTTCGGCGTCAGATTGTGAAAATGCGGGTCGATCGATGAGGGCTCTGCGGCAAGCCCGATCTTCAAGTCCTGCGCCTGCGCGGCGGTAACCAGTCCACCAACCACGACGAAGGCTGCCGCCAGGGCCAGCGATCTCATGACGTTCATCGTCTCATCTCCCGATCTCTTACCGATTATCGTTCCGCATCCGTCTCGTCCGAAGGCTGACGATCACTTGCGTCAGTCCCGATGCACGCCGAGCACCGTCGCACGTTAGCACACCACCCGTCACCGCCAAATGCGCCGTACGTCAAGACGGCGTTCGTCGTCGGCACAACCGGCCGATCCCGCGGCCAATCCCGCGTTTTGTCCGGCCTGTTACTTCGCGGGTGCAATACCCGACGCCATCGTCAGTTCGTCGGAGCGTGGCATCAACGCCAGTCCCTTGCGCAGCGCCCAGGTATTGATCTGGTAGTGCAGCGGGATCCAGGCGGTATCCTCGACGGCGAGGACCGTGGCCCTGGCCAGCAGCGCGCCGCGCTTGTCGTCGTCGACGATCGTCAATGCCTCCTCAATCATCGCGTCGAGAGCCGGATTGGAATAGCGGCCGCGATTGGCCGTGCCGGCGCCCTTGTCGCGATTGAAGGTCGCGAGTTGCGGTCGCAGCGCGCCCGAGTTCTCCCCGGTGCTGGGGCTCCAGCCGACCAGCATGAACGAGAACTCTGGCTGGCCGTTCGCCCCGGTCGAGGCGCGCGTGAAGTACGGCGCTGGAGGCACCGCTTCGATGGTTGTTTCGACGCCGATCCGCGTGAACATCTGCGCGACGGCCTCCAACACCTTGACGTCGTTGGTGTAGCGGCCATTCGGCCCGTGCATGGTCAGCTTGAAGCCGTTCGCCAGCCCCGCCTCCGCGAGCAGCTTCTTGGCGCCTTCGGGATCGTAAGCGACTGGCTTCAGCCCCGGCGCGATGCCGAAATAACCTTCCGGCAGATACTGACTTGCCGGCACCGCCGCACCCTCCATGACGCGACTGACGATGGCGTCGCGATTGATGGCCTTGGAGAGGGCAAGGCGCACACGCTTGTCACGCAATGCGTTCTTGATCGCCGCCCCGTCCCGGCCTTTGACAAACGGGCTATCGTCGCGGAACTGATCCAAATGGAAATAGATCGAGCGGTTCGACGGCGTCTGCGCCAGTGCGACCTTGCCATCGTTCTTCAGGCGCTCGATGTCGGCGGTCGGGACATCCTCGATCACATCGACGTCGCCGGCGAGCAGGGCTGCGGTCCGTGCGGGTCCGGCCTTGATCGGTTTGTAGGTGACGCCAGTCCAATGTGGTTTCTCGCCCCAATAGTTCGGGTTGCGCTCGTACACGATGCGATCGCCCGGCGTGTATTGCTTGAAGCGGAAGGGCCCGGTGCCGATCGCCGCCTTGCCGGAATTGTAGTCGGGCGTCAGCGCGCCCGTGCCGTGCTTCTTCGAAACGATGAACACCGCGGCCATGTCGTTCGGCATCAGCGGCGAGGGTTTTCCCGTCGTGATGTGCAATGTATGATCGTCGACCTTCGTCAGCGTCTTGCCCTTGGTCGCGTAGGCAAACGAGCCTGGGCTGTTGGCGACGTTCGGCACGCGCTCGAAGGAGAAGATCACGTCGTCGGCTGTGAATGGGCTGCCGTCGTGCCAGCTGACACCCTTGCGTAGCTTGAACTCCCAGCTGATGCCGTCGGCGAGCACCGTCCAGCTCTCGGCGAGGCCCGGTAACATGCGTTGCCTCGCGTCCATTTCGACCAGATGCTCGAACACCTGACCGAGCACGGCATTATTCGGCGACAGTGCATGATAGTGCGGGTCCATGGCGCTCGGCTCGGCGGAGAGGCCGATCTTGAGTTCCTGCGCGAAAACCGGCGTCATTGTTACGCAGAACAGGCCGAGCGCCAGCCCGAAGGCGGTCAAAGCGCAATGCGTGCGTTGCATCGTCGTATCTCCCCGTGGATTGCGTCAGCGCGCGATCAGGCGACCGTCGGCAATTTCATGAACGGTTGCGCGTTGAGGATCTGATTGTGCTGCGATTGCAGCGGCGACAGCTTGTTGACTTCGGCGACGAACGCCAGCCATTCGGGATCGGCCCACATCCGCGCCCGCTTGGCGGTGCGGTCGGCGAGGTCCTTGTACGCCCAGATGTGCACGAAGGCGTTGACATCACCGACTTCCGTCGTCGCCCACAGCACCGGCTCGCCGAGCAGCCTCTTCTGCGGGCCAGCACCCATTTTCTCATAGAGTGCCAGATAGGATTTGATCATGCCGGGTTTGCAGACGTAGGTGCGGTGGTCGAAGATCATAGAGTTCCTCGTGGTTTAGGATGCGGTGCGATTCAATTCTCGTTTTTTGCCCCAGCTATAGCTGTCATCCCGGGGCTTGCCTGCCCTCGGCGAAGGCCGAGGGTCCCCGGGACCCATCGGTCCAAGATCTCGACAGGTGCCCAACCTGCACCGTGGATCCCGGCAATAAAAGCCGGGATGACAGCCGTTGTGCGGTGAACGACATCATGCGAGTGCCATGCCTTGGATGGGGTTGGAACGCTTAACACTCAATGTCTATTTTGCCAGGAACGCGCCGATCGCCTTCTCCGCCTGCTTGATCGAGAGCACGCCATCGAGGTGGCCGCGCGTCCCATCGAGCGTGACGACATCGACCGAAGCGCCGCCCGACTTGAGCAATTCCGCCGTTTTCTTCACGCTGTCTGCGGGAAAGACCAGGTCCTTGGGGCTATAGATCAAAAGCGTTGGCGCCTTGATCTTGGCCATGCGGGCTTTTCCATCGGCGCCAGCGAAGATCTGATTGGCCTTGACGAGATACAGGAAGTGATTGGCGTCGGAGGTTTTTGCCCGCGCCGCACCGGCACCTGTCAGAACCGTCTCGACCTGATAGCGCGCCGCGAAACTCTTCGCCGGGTCCTCGCCCTCCTTCGCCCATTTGGCGCCGGTTGATGTCGCGAAGGCAGCGTTCGCCCATTCATGATGCTGCGCGTGCAGGGTGACGATCTTCAGCGCTTCGCCCAATCCCGCATTCGGCGGCTCCTTGCCATAATAGTCGCCGTTGTTCCATTTCGGATCGAGCTTGATCGGCGCGCCCCAGATGTCGAGCCAGCCAACCAGATTCGCATCGACGTCGGCCGAGGCGATCACCGGCATGATGCGGCCGACCATGGCCGGATAGCGCGCCGCCCACTCGTAGGTCTGCAACGCGCCCATCGATGCGCCGGCGACCATGACGAGTTTGGCGATGCCGAGGCTATCGACCAGCTTTTTCTGCACCTCGACGAAGTCGCCGATCGTCACCAGCGGGAAACTCATGCCGTAGGGCTTGGCCGTATCGGGATTGATCGACGCGGGGCCCGTCGTGACGACGGTCGGATCGTTGCCGCCGAGGTTGACCAGGGTATCCGACGACAGCACGAAGTATTTGTTGGTATCGATCGCCTTGCCGGGGCCGATGATGCTGTCCCAGTAGCCCGGCACCTTCTCCGCTTCGGCATATTTTCCAGCGGCGTGGCTGGTGCCTGAGAAAAAGTGCGCGATCAGGATCGCGTTCGACTTGTCGGCGTTGAGCTGGCCGTAACTCTCGTATCCGATTTTGATCTGCTTGATGGTGGCGCCGTTCTCGGTGGTGAAGGAGGGCAGTTCAAAGGTCTGCTTTTTGGTGATGAGGTCCTGCGCCAGGGCCGGTGCGGTGATCAGTGCCAGAGCTAAAACGGCGGCCTTCAGTCGTTGCATGGTCGGTCTCCACGTTGCAGCAATGCTCAAATTCTGATCGCGTTCCAGCGCTACATCACGCCGAATGTCTCAAAGGCTTCAGCCATGCTCATGCCGGCGCGAATGGCCTCGGCGACTTTGTTTTCAGTGCGCATTTTCTCCAGCGCCCGGCGGATCGCCTCCGCCTCGGCCGCTTTCGGAATGATCAACACGCCTTCCCGATCGCCGAACACCAGATCGCCGGTGGCGATGCGAACACCGCTGATTTCGAGGCTGCAGCGGAAATCGACCACCTTGCCGCGCGGGCCCTGGTCCTGGGCGTAAAGGCCGCGCGAGAACACCGGCAACCCCAACGCTTCGATCTCGCCGGCATCGCGGATCATGCCATCGAGCACGGCGCCGGCGGCTTGCAAATGCAGCGCCCGCGTCGTCATGAGACCGCCCCACAGCGCGTAGTTCAGCGACGGCGCGTTGGCGATGTAGACTTCACCGGGTTTCAGATCGTCTAGGGCTCGAAAAAGCAGGCCAAACGGCGCCTTGGTCAGCGGTCCCTGGCCGTGACCGACATCGTCGTAGGCGTCGGCTTCCAGCACCGGCATGGCGCGGCCGGCGATTTTCATGTCGGGCCGCAGCGGCGCTAGGCCCGGCGCCAGAAACTGGCGACGGAATCCCATCGCGTCCAGCACATCGCCAACCACTGCCGTGAACAACTCGGTTCGCAGCAGCTTGAAAAGTTCAGCATCGCTACGTGCTGGCGCAGTGGAAGTCGCGCGGGCCATCGATCGGTCTCCGGGGCAATGTCTTGGCCCGTGTTTGGGACCATGTGACCATGCCCGCTGCCGGCGTGCAACCGGCGCGTCGCAATATCCGCATTATCGCTGCAGAAAGCCCTGCAGCGCCCGCAACGTCTCACGTGGCGCTTCTTCCGGCGGCACGTGCTCGCAACCATCGATCACCGCCAGCCGCGCCTTTGGCAACGTCCGGGCGAGGCGTTCGCCGGTTTGCAATGGCACCGTCGGATCATGGCGGCACCAGAGTAACAGGGCAGGCGTCTGCAATCGCGCATAGCGCGGGATCACCCCCTGCCCATCGTCTTCCGCAATCAGTCGTGCGCTGGCAATCAGTGCGTGCCGGCCAGCGGCTTCGCCGATCGGCGCTGCGTACATGGCAATATCATGATCGCCGGGCGGTGGCGTGCGCCGTCGCTCGGCACGTAATCCCAGTCGCGCCGTGATCACCGGCGGCAAGGCCATCAACGCGACATAGGGCACAACCGGCCAATTCAGGAACGCTTGCGCCCGCGGGATTGGCTGCGGGAAGGCGGGCGTATCCATCAGCACCAGCCTGGTGATCCGGCCGGGCGAACGCCGATCGAGATCGAGCGCCGTCAGCATCGCCACCAGTCCGCCGTAGGAGTGGCCGACGAGGGTCACGGCCCTGAGGCCGCGCGCGGCGATGAACGCCTCGACCAGTCGCGCCTGATCATAAATCGAGTAGTGTGCATCGAAGGGTTTCCCGGAACGGCCAAAGCCCTTGAGATCGAGCGTGATGACACGGTGCGAGCGCGCCAGCACCGGCACAAGATGCCGGAACGTATAACCGGAGCCGCCAAGACCATGCAGGAAGAGGATCGGCCGGCCATGACCGAAGTCCTCGAAATACAGTGAAACTGGAGCGGCGTGGCCCGTTGCCAAGGCAATCAAACCGCCCCGCGCTCGCTCGATCCCGCCATCGCCACTGGCGACGACTGGGTCAGCCATCACGAGCATCGCGCTCCAAAGCGCGACGAGGACAACGCCAATACGCAACACCCTGCCCCCAACGCCCACACATAAGACAAATACCGTGTCCGTTCACGGCTGAATGGCGTGACCTTAAACGCAAGATGGTAACTGGAATCTTAAGAGCGTCGTGTGAGACGCGACCCACCGTTTTGCTTGCGGCCGTCTTGTTTTCGCCAGAATCCATTCAGATAGGAAGCATCCGTTCCGATACGGGTACGGCTTGCATTGCGGTGGCCCAGCTTGCGGCCATTGGTCTTCGCTTCGGCGCCGTGTTAATGGCAACACCCGACGTAATCCTTGGGGACACCGTGCCAGCACCGAAGGCAGAGACCGTCCAATCCGGTTGCCAACTCTATGCGACAATCACCTGCGGCCCGGCGGCGCGCGAGCGGCTGACAGCCGTGCTGGATGCCGGCGTCGTCACCTCGGTGCTGATCCGGTCCGCTTCAAGCGGACGTCTCAGCGCTGGCGAAGTTAAGCCGCTGGTCGAACTCATTCAGGCGCGCAATGTCGCGGCCTTGATCGAGGGCGACGCGCAACTGGCGCGCACGGCTCGCGCCGATGGCGTGCATCTCGCCCATTCCGCTGATTGCCTTGCTGCCTATGCGGCGGCGCGCGCAATCCTTGGCGAACGGTTCATTGTCGGCGCCGATGCCGGACAGTCCCGCCATGATGCCATGAGCCTTGCCGAGGCAGGAGCCGACTATGTCGGTTTCGGCATCACATCGCCCCTCCCATCCGCCGACGACGCACCGCAATCGCGCGACGACCTGATCGGTTGGTGGGCCAGTTTGTTCGAAATTCCCTGCGTTGCGTTCGACGTTGCGAGCGTCGAGGAAGCCAAAACGCTCGCCGATCTGGGCACGGATTTCGCGGCCTTTGCCATTGCGCCGGGCATGACACCCGCCGCCGCCCAGGCGTTCGCCGCGAGCATGGCCGCGGCGGTTGGCGCGGTCACCGCATGAGAGGAACGTCCATGCAACGAATGGTCGTCGCACTGCTGCTGCCGCTGCTGCTCGGCGACTCTGGCGCGGTCGTCGCCGAGTTCGAGTTCCTGGTCCAAAGGCACGACGGCGGCACCCGGCGGCCAGGGCCCCGAGGCGCGCATCATCAAATCGGTCCCGCCGGCCAAGGCGAGCGGACCCGCTGCCGCGCCCAAGGCGCAACGCCCGGCACCGGCCGTTGCGGCGCCCGCCGCCGGCAACAGCTCACAAGGCAAGACATCAGGCGGCGATGACGCCGCCTATGACGCCTTCGACCAGGGCAAATACCTGACGGCGCTCGATCTGGCGAGCAAGGCCGCCGGGAAGGGCGATCCGCAAGCGCATACGCTGGTCGGCCGGATCCACGACGAGGGACTTGGCGTCGCCAAGAACCAGACGCTGGCCGCACAGTGGTTCCGTCGCGCCGCCGAGCTCGGCGATGTCGAGGGCATGTTTGCCTTTGGTGTGCAGTTGGCCGAGGGGCAGGGCATTCAGAAAGATCGGGCCGGTGCCGGCCAGATGTTCGAGATGGCAGCGGCGCGTGGGCATGTGCTCGCCAATTATAATCTGGCACTGCTGTTCCTCAAGGGCGATGGCAAGCCGGAAAATCCGCGTCGCGCCGCCGATCACCTACGTTACGCGGCCGAGAACGGCATCGCTGTCGCGCAGTATGATCTCGGCACGCTCTACGCGACGGGGTTTGACTTCAGCGCCGTTTCGGCAGTGTCGACAGATAAAGCAGCCGATGTCAGCCGCGCCAATCTCGGCATCAATGCGAACGCCTTCGAAGCCGCGAAGTGGATCGGCCGCGCCGCGACCGCCGGTCATACCGATGCCGAAGTCGACTACGCCATCCTGCTGTTCCAAGGCCGCGGCGTTGAAGCCGATCCCAAGCGCGCCGCCGCATTGTTCCAGTCCGCCGCCAGCAAAGGCAACGTCGTCGCGCAGAACCGGCTGGCGCGCTGCCTCGCCAACGGCGCGGGCGTCGAGCTGAACCTTGCCGAAGCCGCCAAATGGCACGCCATCGCCAAGTCGCAAGGCCTCGCCGACGAGACGCTCGACAAGTTGGTCGCCAAACTCTCCCGCGCCGATCGCGCCAAGGCCGATGCAGCCGCCGTCGAATGGACAGAAAAAGCCCGCGTGCAGCTGCAGTAGCGCCCGATCAACTGCGGATCGGCGTCCAACGGACCAAACTCCTGTCATCCCGCGCGCGGGTGCAGCGACGCCGTTTCGCGTCGGTGCACCGCAGACACGGGATCTTGTGCAAAATCATCGCAGAGGGTCCCGCGTCTGCGGCGCAGCTTGCCGCTGACGCTCCATGCTGCGCCACGCGCTGGATGACAGCGGAGTTCGTCGTCTGGTGTCGACGATTATCGATTTGGCGGAAGCGAGATGCTACCCGATCGCGGCGAAAGTCCAGCGGCCGTGCTGGCGGGAAACCAGGATCGGTACCGCATTGCGCCGCAGGCTCGCATCATCCGGTGCGATCCCGGCCATCGCGGCCAGCACCAGCAGAATGCCGCCGTGCGAGACGACCAGCAGATCGCCACGGCGGCCGGCATGCCCGGCGATCGCCTCGTTCAACCCGCGCGCGGTGCGATGCACGAAGCGGGCAAGCGTCTCGCAGCCCGGCGGATCATTCTGCCAATCGAGTTGCCCGACCGGCTTGCCGGCGAGCGCCGTGTAGAACCGCTCCTGCAGCATCGCCTCCGGCTCGGGCAGCAGTTTGTGATGCGCTGCAGCGACGTTGGCGGTTCGCCACGCGCGGGCCATCGGGCTCGCGACGACATGGCCGATGGCATGCCCCTTCAGCCGATCGGCGGCGGCCTGCGCTTGCGCCTCACCATTGGCATTGAGTGGCGTATCGGGTGACTGGAACGTGCCGGTCCGATTTCCATCAGTCTCGCCATGACGGAGGAACACGAACCGCTCGAGTGATGTTGCCAGCGCATGTTGCGAAGCGTGCTGCTGCAGCGCTTGATAGCCGAGGATCGGGGCAGTTGTCGTCGCCATGAGGCTGGCTCCAGGTTCTTGTGCAAGACGGCGCATGTGATTCCGCCGGGCGAAATCAATGCTTCGTCATCCACCGTCGCGCGGCGAGGCCGCGACCGTATGAAGGTCGAGCGCTTATGCGGAGATTGGGCCAGCCGCGCAACCCCCATCGGACAATGCCGCGATCTCTGTTGCAAGATTGGCGCGCGCAGTCGCTTCCCAGCGGTCCCGCAGGCCGTCCGTCGCATAGATCGCGTCGCGATCGAGAAAGGCTCCGAGTACGCGGGCGCGACCGGCGCGATAGTCGGTGTCGCCGACGTGGGCATACTCGCGGTGGATCGCTTGCGCATAATCTTGATAGATGGCTGGCGGCGCGGCCAGGATTGCCAGATCGATGTCGACCAGCAGCGCCAGGTCATGATCATCGGGCGCAACCGCCGTCAGTCCATGATGTGTCGCCAGGATCAGTTCCTCGATCCGCGCAACACGCGCTGGCGCGCAGCCCAGTGCCGTCAGGCGGTCGCCCGCCATCGCAGCGCTCGCGGCTTCGTTGTCCGAACGGCGCGGTTCATAGATGGCGTCGTGGTAAAGGATGGCCAGAACGACAGCGTCCCGATCGCGGAGCCCGCCACCATACATGGTCAGGTCGGCCAGCATAGCCGCGATGTGGGCGAGGCCGTGATAGTGGCGATCGGCGCCGGCATAGAGCCCAATCAATTCATCGCGCGCAGCGTCCGACCGAGTGGCATCGGCGCCGAGTGCGACGCTCGGCATGACATCGGACCACGTCTGAGTGATGATCGCCCGGCTCATGGCGTGTCCTTCTTTCCATCCGTCGCTGCAGCCCTGTTCGGCGCCATCACGTCACCAGCCTGCAAGTGCCGGCCGGTATCGAGCAGCGCCAGCATGTAGTCGCGATAGCTAACGCCGGCCGCCTCGGCGCGGCTCAAGCGAAACGTCATCACCGCCAATGACGGGTTCTTCCAGGCTTCGGCATGCGCCTTTTTCCAGCGGTAATGCACAAACAGGTTGTTGACCGGCTCATCGAGCGGCGGGCCACCGTTGTGGCCGATATCCGGTAGCCCCCAGGCGAGGATTTCCGGAGGCGGCTTGCCACGCAAGTGCGCCAGTCCGCCGCGCTTGTGCCGGCCCCGATTGTCGCATCTGTCACCCATTGTCGTGGTTCTGATTGACCATGCTCAAGTGGCCCTCATGACACCATATTTTGTCCGGCGCTGCGATGGTAACTTATGGGCAAGGTGATGCCAATTTAGGCAAGCGTCACGCGCCAGCATTGCGCTCCAGCCCAGCCGCCGCTACAAGCCGGGCCATGGTCCGTTCAAGCTCGAAACCCTCGTCCAAACCCGCCCGCGCTGCCGCCACCCCGAAGGTGCGCCGCGCCGCCGCGCAGAAAAAAGCGCCCAAGGTAGGGCTCGTCTCCCTCGGCTGCCCCAAGGCGCTGGTCGACAGTGAGCGGATCATCACCACCTTGCGTTCGCAAGGCTATGAGATCGCGCCCGACTATGCCGGCGCTGACGTCGTCGTCGTCAATACCTGCGGCTTCCTCAACTCGGCCAAGCAGGAAAGCCTCGATGCGATCGGCGAAGCCATCGCGCAGAACGGCAAGGTCATCGTCACGGGTTGCTTCGGGGTGGAGGAAGGGCGCATCCGCGAAGCGCATCCCCGCGTGCTCGCGGTCACTGGGCCGCACCAGTACGAGCAGGTGGTGGCCGCCGTTCACGGCGTCGTGCCGCCGCTCCATGATCCCTACGTCGACCTCGTGCCGGCGCAGGGCTTGCGACTGACGCCCCGACACTACGCGTATCTGAAAATTTCCGAAGGCTGCAACAATCGCTGCTCGTTCTGCATCATTCCGAGCCTGCGCGGTGATCTTGCCAGCCGGCCGGCCAACCACGTGATGGCCGAAGCCGAGCGGCTGGTGAAGGCCGGCGTCAAGGAACTGCTGGTCATCAGCCAGGATACCAGCGCCTACGGCCTCGACATCAAATATGCTGAGAGTGTCTGGAAAGGCCAGCCGCTAAAGGCCAAATTCCTTGATCTCTCCCGCGCGCTCGGCGAACTCGGCGCCTGGGTTCGGCTGCAGTACGTCTATCCCTATCCCCATGTCGACGACGTGATCCCGCTGATGGCGGAGGGAAAAATCTTGCCCTATCTCGACATTCCCTTCCAGCATGCAGCGCCCGCCGTATTGAAGGCGATGCGGCGGCCGGCGTCGAACGAGAAGACCTTGAAGCGCATCGCGGCCTGGCGGAAGGTTTGCCCGGATCTGGCGTTGCGGTCGACGTTCATCGTCGGTTTTCCCGGCGAGACCGAAGCCGATTTCCAGATGCTGCTGGATTGGACGCGGGAAGCGAAAATCGCGCGCGCCGGGTGCTTCAAGTACGAGCCGGTGGATGGCGCGACCGCCAATGCTCTGGCTGGCGCCGTGCCGGAAGACGTCAAGGACGACCGCTGGCACCGCTTCATGGCGGCGCAACAGATCGTCTCGACCGAGATCATGGCGACAAGGGTTGGCCGCACCATCGACGTGCTGATCGATGAGGTCGATGAGGAAGGCGCGATCGGGCGCTCGCAATGGGACGCGCCCGAGATCGACGGCAGCGTCTTCATCAATGGCGCCACCAGCCTGAAGCCCGGCGACAAGGTCAAGGCCACCGTCGCCCACTCCGACGAGTATGATCTATGGGCCGAATTAGCCGTTTGAGCGGCGCGGGCGTTGCGTAGTCGACGGATGAGCACCAATCCCG
>CAVQOB010000008.1:0-719928 GCA_963714325.1 uncultured Alphaproteobacteria bacterium
TTCATCACTCTATATATACGCGACATCGTCAACCGGACCGAGATCGCGACAATCTACATCGGATACCGCCGCGCGCAATCAAAGACCTGCCGTCCTCACGCGGAGAGGCCGAGGCCGCGCCCGCAGCTCAGGCAGCAGACGCTGTTGCGCGAAAGTGCCGACCACTTCGGCTTGGGACCTTTGCACGCGAGTATGAAAAGCCGGCCAACGGGCAATCCCCGGCCCTGAATCCTTCTGCGGCAGGACCGGCGTCAAAACCGATCGTCACTCTAAACGGTCGTTCAAATCTCGACATGTCAATCCGCCGAACGGACCCGGCAACCAATCCTGCAATCGGCTACTTTGAAAATAAAAAAAACCGGCCGCCGCGATCTGCGGCGAACCGGCTTTGAAACACGTCGCAGGTTTTGCCCAAAAACCTGCAGCGTAGATTTGCCTTAGCGTGCTTTCCGCTTCGCTTTGGTCTTTGTCTTGCGGCGTGCGCTGCCTGCGCGCTTGACGCTGGCGACAGCCTTGACCTTCGCCTTAACGCGGCGCTTTGCGGGTTTTGCTTTTGCTTTCGTTGCTTTCGCGATCTTTGCCATGTGATGTTGTCCTTCTTGGTGCCAGGATTGGTAAGGTTTCATGCGAATCACGCAAAACTAGTCCTCAGAAGATGCTCGTACGTCAGTTAATGCGCGGTAAATATACAATATTCTCAGTTACTCTGTCACCGGTCAAACATTCAATTTCGACGACCAATGACAGAATCTGATCATCCGAGTTATTCAAGACACACTCCGCAGCATCGCAACGCGTCGAATGAGCCGGCACAAGGAATACCGTCGGCAAATGTGGAGTCCATACAATTCGAATTCGCTGCAGTGTAAACTGAAAATTCGAAAACCAAAATCGAAGCAATCTTATAGATTAAGCACTGCGGACGCATCGGCAGTCCGCGGTTAAGGCAACAATCAGGTTATCGGCGCGAGGTCGCAATTCTGATCAATAGACGACTGTCAAACTCAATGGCCGGTCATTCCGCAGCTGAGCGCGCCGCTGACGCCCATCTCGAGCCGGATCATGCGGCAATGAGCGTCGGCTATGTCGATCCGCACATAACCGCCAGCCTCAAAAACACTTCGGCCCGGGTTGAATATTCGCTCAACCCGGGCCGCCAGCAATATTGCAATAGTCACGAAATTTGACCGGTAACCCGATCCGGAATGAGCGACCTCAAGCCGCCCGCACCATCTTCTTCTGCAGGTCGAACACCGCCATCAAGAACCCGACCCGGTCTTCAACAGCCTCTGCGACGATAGAGAAGTAGTTGGGACCATCCGGGACGATCTCGCCAATCACCTCGCCGTATTCGAACCGCAGGTCCGCCTCATGCTTCCGCGCAATGGCTTGCATCTTCGAGTTTTCGGCAAGGCAGCTCATGTAGAGACGCTGAATGCCACGGTTACGAGCAGCGCGAATGACCCGTCCCATCAACTCGGAGCCAATTCCTTGGTCTTGAAATCCGCGTTCCACCGAGAACGCGGCCTCAGCTTCCGTACCCCAGTTATCACCCAACTTGCGCAACTCTGCCGCCGCCCGCACCTCGCCGTCGACAATATAGCCGAACACGATGCTACCCATGTCGTGCATCCGGCCGGAATAGTCAGTGATAAAGGCATCCGACACGCCATGCGCAAAACGCATCCGCCGGCTGTCCTTATCCAACCGCAACAGATGCTGCCCGAACCGATCGGTCTCCTGTGGCCAGAGCTTGCGGATCGTACCATCCGACAATTTGTGTTCTGTCATGGGCTTTGCCCTCCAAGATCTGCATCCATCAGCCAATACGGCCAACGGCGCACCGAACTCAGGAATATAGCGCATTTGCTGCATTGCACAATGGCGTCGAATGATCGCAGCAAAGTTCATAAAGTTGAAATAAAACATGCATTTAATCAGAGATCTACGTGCCTAGAAAACGCCCAAATTGACATTGGCGTCTGATGGTTGGCGATTTTTTGAGCACTTGCAGCAATTAAACCAGCGCCTATCCATAAAATGGCACAGCGCACTTGACCCCCACAATCCGACCCTGTAGCCGGGCGCACATGTCGAAATCCTCGATACGATCTTTGAAGTCGCGCGTTGCCGCAGGCGAGTTGCAGCCCGACCCAGCCCAACACGCGGTGGCGACCCGCCTGGAGCAGCTTGCCACCGAGCTGGCTCAGTGGCGCCCCGCACGCGCTTGGTCATTGGGCCGCTTACCCTTCTCGTCGTCGAGCGCTCAAGCCCCGCAAGGCCTCTATATTCACGGCAAGGTCGGACGCGGTAAGACGATGCTGATGGACCAATTCTTCGAATCCATCATTCTGCAGCGCAAACGTCGCGTCCACTTCCACGAGTTCATGGCCGAGGTCCACGAGCGCATCGCCGAAGCCAGGAAATCCGCTGCTGGCGACCCGCTCCCGAAAGTCGCCGCCGCCATTGCCAAATCCACGTCGCTGCTCTGCTTCGACGAGTTCCACGTCACCGACATCGCCGACGCCATGATTCTCGGCCGCCTGCTGAAGGGCCTTTTCGAGCACCCGGTCGTCATCGTCGCGACATCCAACGTTGCCCCCGACGCCCTTTACTGGAATGGCCTCAACCGCGCATTATTCCTGCCTTCGATCGCCCTGATCGAGAAACACATGGATGTACTGGAACTCGCCGCCGCGAAAGACTTTCGCCTTGAAAAGCTCGCCGGCCAGCAACTCTATTTTTCGCCGATCGACGCCGCCGCGACGAATGCCCTCCGCACCGTCTTCCACCGCTTGACAAGGGCAACCCATGGCACGCCGATGACACTCGACGTGAAGGGTCGCCAGCTTCATATCGCCGAAACCGCCGCCGGCGTCGCCTATGTCACCTTCGCTGATCTGTGCGAGAGGCCACTCGGCCCCCTCGACTACCTCCACATCGCCCACGCCTTCCACACCGTCATCATCGAGGGCATCCCGAAGCTGTCGCCACAACGCCGCAACGAAGCACGCCGGCTCACCATGCTGATCGACACTCTCTATGACCAGCGCGTGTCCCTAATCGTCTCCGCCGATGCCGAACCGCACGAACTCTATCCCGAAGGCGACGCAGCCTTCCTATTCGAGCGAACGGCCTCTCGCCTGATTGAAATGCGCTCGGAAAGCTACCTACTGACCCGCTCCGATCGCCTCGCGCTCCAGGCTGCAAGCGAAGCCTGCTTCTGATCGGCCTGACAGCAGTTATTCCGCTGCAATAGCCGGCTTGGTCGCAACCGCAACTGCTGGCGCAGGCGCCAATGACAATTTTCGCGCCTTGCGGAATTTTCGCGCCTCGCGCTTCAAAATCCGCGCATAGTCATAATAATTGGTCTCGAGAATATGCCGCGCGGTCTTGACAAAGTTGCCGCGCGGCAACCCCTTTCCTCGCACCTGGATCTCGTCACGGAACCGCCGCGCCTCGTCCGGTGCCAGCGCATCCGCCACGATCGCATTGGCGATCAATTGGCCTTGATAGTCGGCGAGCCGCCAGATCGATCCATTCGCCTGCACGAAGCCCGCAAAATACAACCCATGCTGCTCTGGATGCACCACATTCAGGAACAGGCGTGACTGCCCCTTGTCATCCAGCACCAAACCAGGCTCCAGGAACGGTATCGTCGGCTCGAATCCCGTCGCAAAAACCGCCAGATCAACCGCCTCGCGCGATCCATCGGCAAAAACCACATCCGCGCCATCAAACCGCGCAATCTCACCCTTGACAGTGATCCGCCCGTGCGCCGCCAACCGCGGGATCTCATCGCTCATCGTTGGATGCGCCGCGTCTATCGAATGTTCCGGCGCCGGCAATCCGTACCGCGCCGGCGGACCCTGCAGCACCCACAGGCTCGCCTGCATCACCCAGCGCTTGATCAATCGCGGTTGCGGAATCCACTCGATCCACGACACGATATCGTGCGTCGGAAATCCAAGCAGAAATTTCGGCACGAACCATGTGCCGCGCCGCATACTGACCACGACCTTCTGCCCACTGTGCGCGGCATCGCGGATGATATCGCAACCCGAATTACCAACGCCGACCACCATCACCCGCTTGTCGCGCAGCTGCTTCGGCGATCGGTAGTCCCGTGAATGTATGATTTGCCCCGCGAACACTCCGGGGTAGGTTGGCATCCGCGGCTCATTGTGGTGGCCGTTGGCAACAACAACGCCCTTGTAGACCCGCGCCGCGGACTCACCAGCCACCTGCACCTCGAACGCCCCATCGCGCCGCTGCGTCACGCGCTCAACCCGCACATTGTATTGAATATGCGGCGTCACGCCGAAATGCGCGGCATAGTCGTGGAAATATTGCAGCACCACCGCGTGGCTCGGATACTCCGGAAAGCCTTCCTCGGGCCACTTGAAGTCATCAAAATCCGTCGACGACTTGGCCGAGACCAGATGCGTCGTCTCATAGACGATCCCGCTCTCGGTATTGATGTTCCACAACCCGCCAAGGTCTTTCGCCTTCTCAAGCACGTCGAACGCAATACCGCGCTGCACGAACGTCTTGGCAACCGCCAACCCCGACGAACCCGCCCCGATAATACAAAAGATATCCCGAGTATCGCGCGTCATAGCCCGCATCGTCCCCTGCATGATCCCCAACATCATTCGATGAGTTTACGTCGCAATAGCAGGACCTTACCGCGAACTGCAGCCTTCGCCGGAAACGTGGTGAACATCCGTTCGACCTATCACGACGAGCAACCCGAGCCAACCCCGCGACATTCGCACTTCCTCCCGCCACCGAGCCTTGAACCAGCCCTGGTTTCACGCTACCAACCGGCAGAATTTCGCAACGGCCACCCGACAAGACATCAACACGAAGTCGAATGGCCCAAGCAATCGCATCAACCAGCTTCAACAATGGAGAACTCCATGGCGCGCACCAAGATCGCCCTGATCGGCTCAGGCATGATCGGCGGCACTTTGGCACACCTTATCGGCCTGAAAGAACTGGGCGACGTCGTCATGTTCGATATCGCCGAAGGCACCGCCAAGGGTAAGGGCCTCGATATCGCCCAATCCGCGGCCGTCGACGGCTTCGACGCCGCCTACAAAGGCACCAACGCCTACGCAGACATCGAAGGTGCCGACGTCTGCATCGTCACCGCCGGCGTCCCACGCAAACCCGGCATGAGCCGCGACGACCTCCTCGGGATCAATTTGAAGGTCATGGAGCAGGTCGGCGCCGGCATCAAAAAATACGCGCCGAAAGCCTTCGTCATCTGCATCACCAACCCGCTCGACGCCATGGTCTGGGCGCTGCAGAAGTTCTCTGGCCACCCCGCCAACATGGTCGTCGGCATGGCCGGCGTGCTGGATTCCTCGCGTTTCGCCATGTTCCTGGCCGAAGCCACCAAGGTGTCCATCGAAGACGTGCGCGCCATGACCCTCGGCGGCCACGGCGACGACATGGTGCCGATGACCCGCTATTCGACCATCGGCGGCGTCCCACTCCCCGATTGCGTCAAGCTCGGCATGCTGTCGCAGGCGAGCCTTGACGCCATCATCGAACGCACCCGCAAGGGCGGCGGCGAGATCGTCGGCCTGCTCGGCAACGGCTCCGCCTTCTATGCACCCGCTGCATCCGCTGTCGCCATGGCAGAGAGCTACCTCCGCGACAAGCGCCGCGTCCTCCCCTGCGCCGCTCACCTCAAGGGCGAGTTCGGCGTCAAGGACATGTACGTCGGCGTCCCCGTTGTGATCGGCGCCAAGGGTGTCGAGAAAATCATTGAGATCGAGATGAACGCCACCGAGCGCCAGATGTTCATGAAATCCGTCGAGTCCGTGAAGGGCCTCTGCGACGCCTGCAAAAAGATCGCACCCGCCCTGGCGTAAATGTCATCCCGGGGCTTGCCTGCCCCGGCGAAGGCCGGGGTCCCCGGGATCCATTCTTCCACGGGTTCCACTGCTCGGAGCATGATGGATCGCAGCAGCAAGCGCCGACCCAATTTTTCCTGGAGCCATCGTCAAATGACCAAAACGCCCATCGAATCCAAAACCGCGAAAGCCATCGGTCCCTACTCCCTCGGCATCGACACCGGCGACTATGTCTTCCTCTCCGGCCAGATCCCCCTCGATGGCGCAACCGGCAAGCTCGTCGACGGCGGCATCGAAGCACAAACCGAACAAGTCTTCAAAAACATCAAGGCACTGCTGGACTCAGCCGGCCTCTCCTACGCCAACGTCGTCAAGGCCACCGTCTTCATGCTCGACCTGAAAGACTTCGCCGCCATGAACGCGATCTACGAGAAACACGTCACGAAGCCCTACCCCGCCCGCTCCACCATCCAGGTCGCAGGCCTGCCCATGGGCGCCCGCGTCGAGATCGAATTCCTGGCCAAGCGCAACGCATAAACATAAGCTCGGGCAGCCAAACCGGATTTCTTCGAAAGGCTGTCTGCCATGACCCTTCTGACCGGCTTGTCCGGCAACGAAATGTATTGCTTGAATCTCAAAGGCCTCGCTCCCGGCGAGTTGGTTCTTGGCAACTCCGTCCATTCGCTGGGCTTTATGGGCGGCATCAGCGCCAGCCTGCAGAATGTGTTTGGCGGCGAAGTCTCACAAATCACCAACATCATCAGTGAAGGCCGCCATGAAGCGCAACAGCGCCTCGAAGCCGAGGCCGTTCGCCATGGCGCCCGCGGCATCACCGGCGTAACCAGCGAACTCCGCACGATGCAGGGCTATACTGAGTTTCTCTCCGTTGGCTCCGCTATCCACAGCGCCGAGAGCCCGCGCGACGATCGCGAGCGATTGAAATTCTCAAGTTCCTGCAACGGCCAGGATCTCTATTGCATGCTCGACGCCGGCTACACGCCCATCCGAATGGTCATGGGCAACATCGCCTATTCGGTCGGCATCGCTGGCGGCATTCTCGGCACACTCAAGAGCCTTGGGCGCGGCGAGATCAAGGAGTTCAGCGACATCTTCAACAAGACGCGGCACCTCGCTTTGCAGCGCATCGCCGACGAAGCGAAAGTGGTCGGCGCCAATGCTGTGGTCGGCATCGAGACCAGCATTGTCCCCTTCAAGGGCGTCCATGAAATGTTGATGCTTGGCACGGCTGCAAGCCATCCAGCCCTGCCGACCTCCGCATCCGCCCAACCCATCACCAGCGACCTGACCAGTGAAGAAATGTGGAACATGGCGTCACTTGGCTACATGCCGCTGCAGCTGGTGCTCAGCACATCAGTCTATTCATTAGGATTGATCGGCGGCCTCACCGCCATGTTCAAGGGCTTGGGTCGCGGCGAAATCAGCGAGCTCACATCATTGATCTACGAGGCCCGCGAACACTCTATCGGCTCGCTCCGAAAAGAAGCGGAAGCGATTGGCGCCGACGATGTCATCGGTCTGAAAACGCACATCCACGAAATGGGCGGCCTGATCGAATTCATGGCCATCGGCACTGCCGTCAAAAAACTGCACGGTTGCAAGCCGGCGACTGCGAGCCTGCCAGCCCAGGCGATCATCCGCGACCGCGACACCTGGATCACCAGCAGCGACGCGTTCGCGGTCATTGGGAACGCGGATCACTGAGGTTACACCTGACGACAACCGCAACACGTCCAATCCAACGCCACTGAAACCTGCAGCATCTGGAATCGTAACTGATCCAAACGACCGCCCAAACGGCCCTATCGAGAGCCGCATGGCATCGACCGCAAGACATGGAGTACTCGTGACCAACATTCAACGCAGCATTTATGCCTTGCCAATCGTCATGCTGCTGTCAGCACTGCACGTCCAAGCCCAAGAAGACCCGACGTCCTGGCCGCTCCTGAAAGATCCGTTCCCCTCCACTGGCGGCGGCGGCATCATGATCCACGACTACAAGCCCGTCGTGTCAGGCGACAAGTGCCGCACACCCTTCCGCGCCATCACCCCTGACGGCACCACCTACGCCAATTCAGTCGAATTCGACGCCCTGCCGACCGCCGGCGGCATTCTCTGCAACAACGGCAAGTGGCGCTCCAATGACGGCTCCGCCACCGGCACCACGCCCTTCCGCGTCTTCATCAAAGACGGCATCTCCCGTGGTTCACCTTGAGTGCTCCCTCTCCCCGCAAGCGGCTACGGCATTCACACATCCGCTTTGCAATGAGGTGATGGGGTGAATGTCTGCGGCAGAGTGACTTGGGTGGGTGGCGGGGGCAAGGCGTCTCTGATTCAAGATCGTAGCTCGACCGAATCGGAGGTGATCATGGCGTGGGGGGCGAAGGACATCCGGACCGAACGGCGCGGCGACGAAGTGCTCGACGCGATCGTGGAGACGGGCAGTCTGGTGCTGCGCACGATCGGCGGCGGCCGGGCCGGCGAGATTGG
Organism: uncultured Alphaproteobacteria bacterium; assembly: GCA_963714325.1. GTDB lineage: Bacteria > Pseudomonadota > Alphaproteobacteria > Rhizobiales > Hyphomicrobiaceae > CAVQOB01. The sequence continues at coordinate 8,376 of CAVQOB010000008.1, forward strand.
CGCGGCCCGCTTCCTCGACCACGACGATGTTACCGTCCCCGCCATTTTGGCGACTGCGGCCGCGCGCACGCTGGCCGCCGCGAAAGGGCAATACGTGCTGGCCGTGCACGACACGACCGAGGTCAATTTCAAGGACAGGGCCGCGCGGCGAACGGGCCTGGGGCCTGCCGGCGACGGCGTCAGCCCGGGCTTCTTCTGCCATCCGCTGCTGCTGGTCGATGCCGAGCACGAGGCCGTGCTGGGGCTCGTCCACGCCGACATCTGGACGCGCGATGAGGCGCCCGTCGGCGACCGCGCCAAGCGCGCCATCGCGGACAAGGAGAGCGCCCGCTGGCTCGCGGCGACGCGGGCCTGCGCCGGCGTCGCGGATGTCGCAGCGAAGGTGGTCTCGGTCGCTGATCGCGAGGCCGACATCTACCAGCACTTCGCGGCCCGGCCAGCGAACGTGGAGATGATCGTGCGAGCTCGGCACGACCGCGCGACGACGCTTGGCACACCGCTGTTCGAGATGCCCGAGACGTTCCGCCTGCTCGGTGTGGCGAGCGTGCATACCCCCCCGCGCGGCCCCGGCGACAAGGGACGCATTGCCGAGGTCACGATAACGGCCGGCCGCGTCGACATCGTCCGACCACGCAAACTTGCCGCGGTCGCGGGCACACCGGCGACGATCTCCCTCGGGCTCGTCGAGATCGCCGAGGTGGCGCCGCCGCCCGGCACCAAGCCGCTCATGTGGCGGCTGCTCACGACATTGCCTGTGGGAACGCTGGCCGAGGCCAACGAGGTTGCAAAGCTCTACCGGCTGCGCTGGCGCATCGAGCAGCTGTTCCGCACGCTGAAATCGGACGGCCTCGACGTCGAGGCATCGCAGGTCACCGATGCGCGCCGGCTGTTCAAGCTGGCGGCGTTCGGGCTGATCGGTGCGGCGAGGATCATGCAGCTGGTCGACGCCCGCGACGGCGGTCCGCGGCCGGCGACCGACGTGATCGACGGCGACCAGATCGAGGCCGTTGCCATCATATCGGCGAGCCTCGAAGGCAATACGGCGCGACAGAAGAACCCGCATCCTAAAGGCTCGCTTGCGGCGGTGTCCTGGGTGGCGGCGCGGCTCGGCGGCTGGAACTGTTACTACAAGCCTCCTGGCCCCAAGACCATGGCCGCCGGCTGGCGACGACTCCAAGACCGCCTCGACGGCTTCGCCCTTGCTATGGCCGTCCGAGATGTGTGAATCCCGTAGCTGTCGCGGGGAGAGTTACCATGCGCGCCGAAGGCGCGCACATGAATGGATGAAAGCGGTTTTACTGTCGGCGTCGTGGCATTGAGGTCGTTTTTTCCCTGGCGCCGTCGAGCCCGAGGGAGAGTTTGATCCTGGGGCCTCAGAGCACATGTCATTGTCGCCACGGACGGCGGCGGGCTCAGCCCACCGTTCCGTCCCGGAGCACGCAGAGTAGAGTTCAAATCGACGAGGCCCCTGGCCACGGCATTCCTGTCACTTGGGAGGTGTCCGTGAATATCCTACATAAGAAGTGCGCCGGTCTTGATGTGCATTCCGCCTTCGTGGCGGTCTGCGCGCGCACCGTGCGAAGCCGCAAGATCGCCTACGAGGAGGGCCGCTTCGCGACCACGACGCGCGATCTTCTCGCGCTCGCAGCCTGGCTCGAAGAGCGTGGTGTCACGCATGTCGTGATGGAGGCAACCGGTGTCTATTGGAAGCCTGTGTGGCACATCCTGGACGCCGCGTTCACGCTGATGCTGGTCAACGCCCACGAGGCGCGCAATCTGCCCGGCCGCAAGAGCGATGCGAGCGATGCCCGCTGGCTGGCCGATCTCCTGGCCCACGGCCTGATCCGCGCGAGCTTCGTGCCGCCGGAGCCGATCCGGGAGCTGCGCGATCTGACGCGGACGCGCACGCAGCTGCAACGCCAGATGACGCAGCACGAGAACCGTATCGGCAAGGTTCTGGAGGACGCCAACATCAAACTCGCAACCGTCGTGTCCGACCTGCTCGGCATCAACAGCCGGCGCATTCTGGAGGCGCTGGTCGCTGGCGAGACCGATCCTGCGCGACTGGCGGCGCTCGCCGATCGCAGGTTGAAGGCGTCTCGCGAGGACCTGGCCGCCGCCCTCGACGGCCGCTTCACGCGCCACCACGCCTTCCTGGTCCGTGAGCACCTGACCATGATCGACGTGCTCGCCCAGCGGATCGCCAGCTTCGAGACGGAGGTGGAGGCTTTGCTCGCCCCCTTTCGTCAGCTCGTCGCCGAGTTGACCAAGATCCCTGGTGTGAAGAAGCGGGCCGCGTCTGCCATCCTGGCCGAGATCGGAACCGACATGAGCTGCTTTGCCACCGCCGGCCATCTCTCGAGTTGGGCCCGCCTCGTGCCCCGTCTCGACGAGACCGGCGGCAAGAAGCGCTCGACACGGGTCAAGAAGGGCGGGGCCTGGCTGAAACCGCTGCTCGTGCAATGCGCCATGGCTGCAGCCCGCACCAAGAACACCTATCTGTCCCGTCAGTTCGCCGGCATCGCCGCCCGGCGTGGGCCCAAGAAGGCCGCCATCGCGGTCGCCGGCTCGATCCTCACCGCCATCTACCACATGGTCCGCGATGGTGTGCCCTACCGGCCGCCACAGGTCCGTCCCCTCGATGCGGCAGCCAAAGACAACAAGGCCAAGCGTCTCGCCGGTCAGCTCAGGGCTCTCGGCTTCGAGGTGAAACTCGAACGTGCCGCATGACGTCAGCCCACCGTGCCCGTGGCCAGTTTCTTTCAGAGTAGGGCTGGGGGTGAGGGGCGGTAGCTTGCTCAAATCGCCCCAATTACTATGATCCGGTGCACCGCTGTTGGCGTTTAAAACATTGCGCAAGTGCTCGCAGGCAAGCGCTCGCCAACAGGAGACACCCTTGCCCATCCGCCCCCTCGCCATCGCCCTCCTTGCCGCCCCACTTCTAATCACGACCGCCAGCCTCGCCGAAGCCAAGTCCTGTTCTGAACTGCGCTCACTCTGTTGGACCATGCGCTCCGACAAATCCGACTGCACCGGCCCCTATCAGCGTTGCCTGAAAACCGGCACCTTCATCACCCCACTCGGCCGCGTCTTCAAAGCGACGCGATAATCAGCCTCACGACGCCCCAATCGGCACATCCGGCACCCAGCAGTACCCATCCGAATCAAGAATAAACACCTCGCGCAGTCCATGCGGCTTATCGATGCTTCCGGCCAGCACAGTGTACCCGCCAGCCCGCGCCGCAGCCTCAGCGGCGTCGGGGTCCCGCCCATGCAACCGCAACTCGGCACCAATCCCCCGCACCTCGGTCTCGGCCAGCGATCCTGCCAGCGGATGGTTCGAATACGTGTGATCGGCATGCAGCATCCAATTCGAACCCGACGCCTGCAGCACCGCAAAATCTGGATCAGAATAGACAACAGTTGCCGCCAGCACGGACTTGGCAAAATCCACCGACCGCGCCACATCCCGCACCAGCAGATTGACGCCGAGCCCCGACAGCGTATGCGCGAACTTCGGCGCCGGCATCCAAGGTTCACCCGTCCGCTTCTTCATCGCGCATCGCCCCATGACGAAAAACCACTGGGAATGATGTTCGAACAGCCCCCTGCGAAAGCCAAGCTTTTCTATTGTCGAAACTCACGCTAAGACCACCCCGACGATTTCGCGCCGGCACAGGAATATTTCATGAACATCCACGAGCACCAGGCCAAGGAACTCTATCGCCAGTACGGCATCCCGACCGGCCAGGGCTTCGCCGCCTTCACCGTCGATGAGGCCGTCACCGCCGCCAAGAAGCTCCCCGGCCCCGTCTACGTCGTCAAATCACAGATTCACGCCGGCGGCCGCGGCAAGGGCAAATTCAAGGAAGCCGCCGCCGGCGACAAAGGCGGCGTCCGCCTCGCAAAATCTGTCGACGAAGTCAAAACCTTCGCCACTGAGATGCTCGGCAACACTCTCGTCACACTCCAGACCGGCCCCGAAGGCAAAAAAGTCCAGCGCCTCTACATCGAGGACGGCTCCGCCATCGCGCGCGAACTCTATCTCTCCGCCCTCGTCGATCGCGAAACCTCGCGCGTCGCTTTCATCGCGTCGACCGAAGGCGGCATGGACATCGAGAAGGTCGCCCACGATACGCCCGAAAAGATCATGACCATGTCGATCGACCCGGCGTCGGGCTACTTCCCTTATCACGGCCGCAAGATCGCCTTTGCGCTCGGCCTCACCGGCGATCAGGTCAATCAGTGCGTCAAAATCATCGGTAATCTCTATAAAATGGTCGTCGAGAAGGACATGGCGTTGCTGGAAATAAATCCACTCGTCGTAACGAAGGACGGCAACTTGCTCGCCCTTGACGGCAAGATGAACTTCGACTCAAACGCCCTATTCCGCCAAAAAGACATCGTCGCCATGCGCGACCTGAGCGAGGAAGACCCAAGCGAAGTCGAAGCCTCGAAATTCGACCTCTCCTACGTCAAGCTCGACGGCCAGATCGGCTGCCTCGTCAACGGCGCCGGCCTCGCCATGGCCACCATGGACATCGTCAAGCTCTATGGGCTGGAACCAGCCAACTTCCTCGACGTCGGCGGCTCCGCATCCAAGGAAAAAGTCTCCGCTGCATTCAAGATCATTCTCAATGATCCGAACGTGAAAGGCATCCTGGTCAACATCTTCGGCGGCATCATGCGCTGCGACATCATCGCCGAAGGCGTCGTCGCCGCCGCCCGCGAATTGGGCGTCAAGGTCCCGCTCGTCGTCCGTCTCGAAGGCACCAACGTCGACCTCGGCAAGAAGATCATGGCCGAGTCAGGCCTCGCCATCGTCGCCGCCGACAACCTCGCCGACGCCGCCAAGAAGATCACCGATGCGGTCAAGCGCGCGGGGTAAGAATGTCAACGATAGTTGGCAACCCAGGACTACGGAGGCGCGTCAAATTCCGATGCAAAACCAATCCATTAATCTTCTCATTCCCCCCGTGCTCCTCGCCAAGGCTCGCCAACACGCCGCCGAGCAGAAGACGACTTTGGAAGCGCTCCTGACCGAGCACCTCACGCTCCTCGCCAACCGTGCCGGCCGCCACGTCACCTTGCGCGAACAGATGTACGTCGACTACCTATCTCCGATTGGCGCAACTGTAGACCCGGACACCAAACCGTAAAACCGATAACTTTGCGATCTGCGCCAAGACGTAGTCTGACAACCCAGCAAACGGTGCCACGCTTGGACTTGTCCTCGGGCCCCACAGCGCCGAAATTAAACTGCCAATTGTTTGGCATCATGCATCCCGGCAACAAGTGCCGGGGCGACACCAGAGCAATTCACGCCGTCACCCCCCATCCGCCCTTCGCCGCACTTGATCTCCCGGCCAATCTGTCCGAAAAGCACCCTCAGAACCGCTTCGCGCCCGCGAAACGGCAGTGAACACTTGCGCTGAACATCGATCAATCGGGCATTGTCAACCAGCGAGCCCCATCTCCCCCAATCCCGCCCGAGGACAACTTCCCATGGCCATTCTCGTCGACCGCAACACCACTGTCCTCTGCCAGGGCATCACCGGCCTCCAGGGAACGTTTCACACGAAACAGGCCAAGGCCTATGGCACCAAGGTGGTCGGCGGCGTTACCCCCGGCAAAGGCGGCACCAAACACCCCGACGCAGAACTCGCTGAATTGCCCCTATTCAACTCCGTCGCCGAGGCCAAGGCCAAGACCGGCGCCACCGCCACTTCGATTTACGTCCCCCCGCCCTTCGCCGCCGACGCCATCCTCGAAGCCATCGACGCAGAGATCCCCTTGATCATCTGCATCACCGAGGGCATCCCGGTCATGGACATGATCAAGGTCAAGCGCGCACTGACCGGCTCCTGGTCGCGCCTCCTCGGCCCCAACTGCCCCGGCGTCCTGACCCCCAACCAGTGCAAAATCGGCATCATGCCCGGCAACATCTTCAAGCACGGCACCGTTGGCATTGTCTCCCGCTCCGGCACCCTGACCTATGAAGCCGTCAAGCAGACCACCGACGCCGGTCTCGGCCAGACCACCGCCGTCGGTATCGGCGGCGATCCCATCAAAGGCACGGAATTCATCGATGTCCTCGAGATGTTCCTCGCCGACCCCGAAACCCAGTCCATCATCATGATCGGTGAAATCGGTGGTTCCGCCGAGGAAGAAGCAGCGGACTTCATCAAGCGCGAAGCCGCCAAAGGCCGCAAGAAACCGATGGCTGGATTCATTGCAGGTTCGACCGCCCCGCCCGGCCGTCGCATGGGCCACGCCGGCGCCATCATTTCCGGTGGCAAGGGTAAGGCCGAAGACAAGTTCGAAGCCATGCGCTCCGCCGGCATCGCCATCGCCGACAGCCCCGCCTCACTCGGCACCACACTTGCAAAAGTGCTGAGCCGCTGAACAAACCAATTGACCTGCAACCCGTAGCACACGTGCAGCCTAAGCAAGGCTGACGCCGGCACGCACAGACAGGATATCACCGTCAATGTCACGCCAACCCGAGAACGATGCCTTCGCCAGAACCTCCTTTCTGCACGGCGTCAACGCGGCCTATATCGAAGAACTGCAGGCGCAATACGAAAAGAACCCTGGCTCCGTCAGCGAACAATGGCGCCGCTTCTTCCAGAGTCTGCACGATGAACATGCAGCCCGCAGCGGCGAAACCAACGCCCATGCTGCATCTTGGGCCAGAACGCCCGACGGCAAGGATAGCGAACAGGACATCTTGACCGCATTCGGCGCCAACTTTGGCGGCGCCGAGACAGAGATCCGCAACAAGATCCAAGCGCAAGCGCAGTCCTCTGGCGTCGAACTCCATCCCGCCCTGTCGTTCCGCGCAACTCAGGACAGCATCCGCGCCCTCATGCTCATTCGCGCCTACCGCGTCATGGGCCACCTAATCGCCGATCTTGACCCGCTCGATCTCACCGATCGCAAGGTCCACAAGGAACTGCGCCCCGAGACCTACGGCTTTACCGACGCCGATCTCGATCGCCCGATCTTCATCGACAAAGTCCTCGGCCTTGAGATGGCGACCGTTCGCCAGATCATGAAGATCCTGAAGCGCACCTACTGCCGCCACATCGGCGTCGAGTTCATGCACATCACCTCGCCGGCCCAGAAGGCCTGGATCCAGGAGCGCATCGAGGGCGAAGGCAAGGACATCGCCTTCACGCCCGAAGGAAAGAAGGCGATCCTCAACAAGCTGATCGAGGCTGAGGGTTTCGAAAAGTTCTCCGACGTCAAATACACCGGCACCAAGCGTTTCGGCCTGGAGGGCGGCGAGTCGATGGCCCCCGCCCTTGAGCAGATCATCAAGCGCGGCGGCCAACTTGGCGTCAAGGAAATCGTCATCGGCATGGCCCATCGCGGCCGCCTCAACGTCCTCGCCAATGTCATGGGCAAACCTCATCGCGCCATCTTCAACGAGTTCAAGGGTGGCTCGTTCAAACCCGATGACGTCGAAGGCTCCGGCGACGTGAAGTATCACCTTGGCGCTTCTTCCGACCGGGAGTTCGATGGCAACAAAGTCCATCTCTCCCTCACCGCCAATCCGTCGCATCTCGAAATCGTCGATCCCGTCGTCCTCGGCAAGGTCCGCGCGAAACAGGACCAGCATGGCTGCAAGCCGGACGATCGCCGCGCCGTCTTGCCGTTGCTCATTCACGGCGACGCCGCCTTCGCTGGCCAGGGCGTTGTCCCGGAATGCCTCGGCCTCTCCGGCCTCAAAGGCCATCGCACCGGCGGCTCGATCCATTTCGTCATCAACAATCAGATCGGCTTCACCACCAACCCGAAGTTCTCACGTTCCTCCCCTTACTGCACCGATGTCGCCAAAATGGTCGAAGCGCCGATTTTCCACGTCAACGCAGATGACCCGGAAGCGGTCGTTCATGTCGCCAAGATCGCGACCGAATTCCGCATGAAATTCCAGAAGCCGGTCGTCATCGACATGATCTGCTATCGCCGTCACGGCCACAACGAAAGCGACGAGCCGGCCTTCACCCAGCCCATCATGTATCGCGCCATCAAAGCCCACCCGACGACCGTATCGCTCTACTCCAAGCACCTGATCGACGAAGGCACGATCACGGCTGCTGAGTATGATGGCATGCAGGCCGAATTCCGCGCCCGCCTCGACATCGAATTCAAGGCCTCCGAAGGCTACAAGCCGAACAAGGCCGATTGGCTTGACGGACGTTGGGCCGGGTTCGGCCAGGAAGACGACGAAGCCCGCCGCGGCAATACCGGTGTCAGTATCGACGTTCTCAAGGAAGTCGGCCGTCGCATCACATCGATCCCCAACGATTTCAATCCGCACAAGACGATTCAACGCCTGCTCGAGCGCCGCCGCGAAACCATCGAGACCGGGGAAGGTATTGACTGGGCCATGGCCGAGCATTTGGCGTTCGGCACGCTCGTCCGCGAAAAATTCACCGTCCGTCTCTCGGGTCAGGACGTCGAGCGCGGCACCTTCTCGCAACGCCACTCCGTCCTCGTCGACCAGGAAAGCGAGCGCCGCTACACACCGCTGAAGTACGTCGCCCCTGATCAGCAGCGCTTCGAAGTCATCAACTCCATGCTCTCCGAAGAAGCCGTCCTCGGCTTCGAATACGGCTACTCGCTCTCCGAGCCCAACGCGCTCGTCATGTGGGAAGCGCAATTCGGTGACTTCGCCAACGGCGCCCAGGTCATCTTCGATCAGTTCCTATCGTCAGGCGAACGCAAATGGCTGCGCATGTCGGGCCTCGTCTGCCTCTTGCCGCATGGCTACGAAGGCCAGGGCCCCGAGCATTCCTCCGCCCGCCTCGAGCGCTTTCTGCAACTTTCCGCCGAAGACAACTGGCAGGTCGCAAACTGTACCACACCAGCCAACTACTTCCACATTCTGCGTCGCCAGTTGCAACGCAAGGTCCGCAAGCCGCTCATCCTCATGACCCCGAAGTCGCTGCTCCGTCACAAGCGCGTCGTCTCGCGGCTCGAGGCCATGGCGCAAGGCACCAGTTTCCATCGCGTCCTGCGCGATGATGCACAGCTCCTCAAGGATCAGAAAATCACACTGCAGCCTGACTCTGGAATCCGCCGCGTCGTGCTGTGCTCAGGCAAGGTCTATTATGATCTCTACGAAGCGCGGGAAACACTCGGCCTCGACGATGTCTATGTCATGCGCGTCGAACAACTCTATCCCTTCCCAGTCCGCACCCTCGCGACGGAACTCAGCCGCTTCCCCAACGCCGATATCGTCTGGTGCCAGGAAGAACCGCGCAACATGGGTGCCTGGAGTTTTGTCGAACCGAACCTTGAATGGGTCTGTGACCACGCCAAGACCAAAGCCAAACGCGCCAGCTACGCCGGCCGCAACGCGTCTGCATCCACCGCGACCGGCCAAGCCAGCAAACATGCCCAGGAACAGAAGAACCTTGTCGAAGCGGCGCTGAAAGCCTGATCCGCGAATCCTAGGCCGTCAGACCATTCCGCCATACCGCACATCACGAACTCCAACGGAACCCCATGACCATCGAAATCAAAGTCCCAGCCCTCGGCGAAAGCGTCACGGAAGCGACCGTCGGCAAGTGGTTTAAGAAAGTCGGCGATGCGATCAAGGTCGATGAACCATTGTGCGAACTCGAGACCGACAAGGTGACAGTCGAGGTCCCAGCACCTGCAACCGGCATGCTGGCGGACATCAAAGTACCCCAAGGCACCACCGTCGCTGTCGGCTCGGTCCTGGGCACAATCAGAGAGGGCGCCAACGGAGCAAACGTAGCAGCCGCTCCTGCTCCGTCCAAATCCTCGCCAGCTGCGGCACCAGCCACAGCCGTTAAACCAACCCAGATGCCGCCCGCGCCTGCCGCCCGCAAGATCATGGATGAGCGCGGCTTGGCGTCCGCCGATGTTCCAGGCTCCGGCCGTCGTGGACAAATCCTCAAGGAAGATGCGGTCGCCGCAGCAAACCGCCCCGCACCCGCGCCGGTCCCGGTGGCCTACGTTCCACTCTCATCCGTTCCGGTAACGGCCGAAAAACGCGCGCCCGTTGTTGCCAATGACACCGTCCGTGAAGAGCGTGTGCGCATGTCACGCCTGCGCCAGACCATCGCCCGCCGCCTGAAGGACGCACAGAACACCGCTGCCATGCTGACGACATTCAATGATGTCGACATGAGCGCAGTCATGAAACTGCGCAACGACTACAAGGAGCTTTTCGAAAAGCGCCACGGCGTCAAGCTCGGTTTCATGGGCTTCTTCGTGCGCGCCTGTTTGCAGGCGCTCCGTGACGTTCCCGCCGTCAACGCCGAAATCGATGGCGCCGATCTCATCTACAAGAACTACTACCATATCGGCGTCGCCGTTGGCACTGACAAGGGCCTCGTCGTCCCCGTCGTTCGCGAAGCCGACCGCCTGAGCCTCGCCGAGATCGAAGGTCGCATCAACGACTTCGGCAAACGCGCCCGCGATGGCCGTCTGTCAATCGAGGAGATGCAGGGCGGCACGTTCACGATCTCCAACGGCGGTGTCTATGGCTCGCTGATGTCGACACCGATCCTCAATGCCCCGCAGTCCGGCATCCTCGGCATGCACCGCATTGAGGAGCGCCCGGTTGTCCGCAATGGCCAAATCGTCATCCGGCCCATGATGTACCTGGCGCTCAGCTATGATCACCGCATCGTCGACGGCAAGGAAGCCGTCACATTCCTGGTGCGCGTCAAGGAGTGCCTGGAAGACCCGCAGCGCTTCGTCTTGGAACTATAGTGGAACGGGAGAAAAGCGCACCGCTTACCAGGAGCGCGGCCCGAAAAGTGTGTAGCGGTTTTCGGGTCAGCAGCGCGACCAGTAAAGAGTCAGCAACCGAAGGGCCAGGAAACGAGTAGGGCCAAAAAAATACCCCTCGAACCGGAGAGAGGGCTCGAGGGGCTCATGCCACGTCTGAAGGCATCGTTTCAATTGGGGTCGAAGGACGCGCCCTTGTGTCAGGTGGCTGTCATCATATTGACGCAAACGGAGATGCTCGACATAGCCATCGACTGAGAAAGACTCATGTATTCACAGCTTATCCACAACCCCTGCAACTCTGCGCTGAATCTGGTCTCCGCTAAAGATCGTTCCGCGCAACCCACCTGACATCACCCAAAGCGAGCCCAGTATGTCGAACGCCTACGATCTGATTGTCATTGGCACCGGCCCAGGTGGCTACGTCTGCGCCATTCGCGCGAGCCAACTCGGCCTGAAAGTCGCCGTCGTCGAAAAGCGCAAATCCCACGGCGGCACCTGCCTAAACGTCGGCTGCATTCCTTCAAAAGCTCTGCTCCACGCATCAGAACTTTACGACGAAGCCGGTCACGGTTTCGCCGCCATGGGCATCAACGTCAAACCGGAACTCGACCTCGCCAAAATGATGGCCTTCAAGGACGAAGGCGTCAACGGCAACACCGCCGGCGTCGAATACCTCTTGAAGAAAAACAAAGTCGACGCCTTCCACGGCAGTGGCAAAGTCATCGCCGCCGGCAAGGTCCAGGTCACCTTCATGAACGGCGAAACCAAAGACCTCGATACCAAGAGCGTCGTCATCGCCACCGGCTCGGACATCGCCCGCCTGCCCGGCATCGAAATCGATGAAAAAGCGATCGTCTCCTCAACGGGCGCGCTGACCCTCGCCAAGGTCCCCAAGAAAATGATCGTCGTCGGCGCCGGCGTCATCGGCCTCGAACTCGGCTCCGTCTGGCGCCGCCTCGGCGCTGAAGTGCTGGTCGTCGAATTCCTCGACCGTATTCTGCCGGGCATGGATAGCGACGTCGCCAAGTCCTTCCAGCGCATCCTTGTCAAACAAGGCCTGCAATTCAAACTCGCCCATAAAGTCACCGGAGTGACCCCAAATGGCGAAGGCGTCACCGCATCCATCGAACCCGCAGCCGGCGGCACGGCTGAAAAAATCGACGCCGATGTCGTCCTCGTCTGCATTGGCCGCGTACCCTACACCGAAGGCCTTGGTCTCGACGCCACCGGCGTCACGCTCGACAGTAAGAGGCGTATCGTCGTCGACGCACACTTCATGACCAACGTCCCTGGCATCTACGCCATCGGCGACGTCATTGCCGGTCCCATGCTCGCCCATAAGGCCGAAGATGAAGGTGTCGCCGTCGCCGAAATCCTCGCCGGCCAGTCCGGCCACGTGAACTACGACGTCATCCCCAACGTCATCTACACTGCGCCCGAAGTCGCATGCGTCGGCAAGTCCGAGGATGAACTGAAACTCGCAGGCATCGCCTACAACGCCGGCAAGTTCCCCTTCACCGCCAACGGGCGCGCCAAGGTCAACCGCACCACCGATGGCTTTGTAAAAGTTCTCGCCGACGCAGCAACCGATCGCATCCTCGGCGTCCATATCATCGGCCCACACGCCGGCGAAATGATCGGCGAAGCTGCCGTCATCATGGAATTCGGCGGCAGTGCCGAAGACCTCGCCCGTACCTGCCACGCCCACCCGACCCTGACCGAAGCCATCAAGGAAGCCGCCCTCTCCGTCGCCAAACGCGCCGTGCATATGTGATGACGTCCTTCTCCCCGTTCGCGGGGATATGGCGACAGGCGATTCGTCTTCCCACCCCACGCGAGCGAGGAGAGAATACTCGCAGGGCATGTGAGGCGCGGCAGCGAGTGATCGGCCGCATTGTCATTCACTCCGATGAACGGCAAGCCCGATTGCTAGCGGGCAACTGAAGCACAAAAAATTGACGGTGAGGGGCGGCCACAACCAGAACGCCGACCAATCATGTCCGCTCAACCCTCGTTCACATCATCGGCGCCCGAAGTTCCACGAATGGCGTGATGGGCCAGGAGGAGAAATTCCGTCAAAGCATCGACCGTCCGAATCATCGCGTCGGCGGCATCTTGTCAAATTTTTGGATCGAATTGAGGTCGTTGACCCACGCCTGTTGCGAGCGGGCAAATAATTGTCGGCGCGGCACTATTTCATTGCGTTGGCTCAGTATGCCAACCCGCACATTGTAAGCTTTTGGATCATCACCAACCGAAGTCGAATAGAGTGCAGTGCCGCAACGCGGGCAAAACGCCTGCGGGCGGACCGCTCCGCTTTCGGCGGTCTTGCGGTATTCCGTCGGTTCGCCCGACAGAAGCACGAACGTGCCTGGTCGCGAGACAATGATCGCTCGCAGCGGAGCGCCGCTCATCGTTTGACAATCTGTGCAATTGCAGATCGTCGTTGTTTCCGGATCGGCTTCAGCTTCGAACGACACATAGCCACAGTGACAACGTCCATCGATTTTCATGACACCGGCTCTCCGCGCACTGCCATATCGTTGATATTATGATCGCTGTTTTTAAGCGGGCTTGTAGGACCGCTCCGGGTCAATCTCGTCGCTCAAGATGATACAACCAGCAGCCATCCCCAGGGCAGCTTATTCTCCGATCACGTCGCGTGGCAATAGCCAACCGGCAAGTGTAACGCCGTCCGCACGACGCCCCTAGATCACCCTCACCACCACCACCGTCGTATTGTCCTGATAGCTTTCCCCCGCATCCTCGACGGCGCCGATCAAGCGATCACAGATCCGCTCCGCCGTAACGCCCTCCGCACCCATCGCCCGAATCTCCGACTCGATCCGCTCCATCGTCAGCGTATGAACCCCGTCGCTCGCGAGGATCACGACATCGCCAGCAATCAGAGAAAGCGGTCGCCGCGAAACGTCGATCATCTCCATCTCGCCGCCCGTCACCGCCGAGCGGAGGTAATGCCGCCGCGGATCGGCGCGCGCCATCTCCCACGTGATCCGCCCCGCCACCGCCAGTCGATCAACCTCCGGTGCCATCGAGTGGTCCTCGTTGAGCAGCACCACTTCGCCAGCACGATAGTGATACAGCGGACTGTCACCAACACTCACCCACTCGACACCGTCCGGCCCGAAGTGCACGCCGACCAGCGTCGAACCCATGCCGCTGAACATCGGCCGTTCTTGCACCTTTGCTGCAATCGACCCGTTCGCGCGATCCAATGCGAGCCGCAGCCGCGCCACGACGCCACCCTCCGCCCGCGCGAAACCAGCAACAAATGCCTCGCACGCCAGCATGCTCGCCGTCGCCCCGCCCGCATGCCCGCCCATGCCATCGGCCAACACGGCGAGGATGCGGCCATCATCAACTGACGGCAGATCCGACGCCCCGAAGGGGCCGGTCAGCCCCGGCCAGACCATCGCCATATCTTCTTGATAACGCCGGCCACCCTGAATGGTCCGCGTCGCGACCTCGAACGAAACCGTCATGCTTTCTCTTCGACTATCTCCGACCAGTCGAACTCTTCACCGCAAAACGGCACGAACGCAAGTTGTGTCCGCCCAACCGTGATCACATCCATAGCCGTCAGTTGCACCGCCCCGGTCGGCTTCTTGTCGTTGATTGAAACCACATTCGTTTTCGAAAGGTTCGGCACGAACAGGAACGAGCGATCCGCTGAATCGTAACGAATGTAGGCCTGCTCGTCCGATGAAATACCGTCATCCCCGAAGTCGACCGCAATCCGATTGGTTTTGCCGCGCCCGAGCGTGTTGTTGCCCTCGAAAATCGGCCGGAAAGCTCCAAGCCCAGCGCCACCGACAACCACCAGCCACCCGACTACCGGGTCCTGGTGGAATGGACCCCGCTCGACGGCAGCGCGCCCGCGCACCAATTTCGTTCGCGCCGGAACCGCCGACGCCACAGGGCCAATCGCCCGCACAATCCGCGTCGTCGCATCCCCCACCAATTCACGCGGCAACGCCCCCTTGGCATCGCGCGCCGCATCCAGCGCGGTCGGCGCCGCAACCCGCATCGCATCGCCATCAACTTTCGCCACGGCTTGCTTCCCGCCTGATGGCTGCACCACCAAAACACCACCACGCGGTGTCCGGTCGGTTGTCTGCTCACCAGCCCCATCACTTCGGCTCGCAGCCTTCAAAGCGTCCCGCAAGGATCCGAAGATTCCATTAGGCTGCTTTCCCTCACCAACTTTGCCTTGCCGCTTGTCATCGACCATGCATGCCTCCACCTTCCCAAAAAACATCACCAAATTGCCCTACAGTAGCGCGCTCTCAAATCGCATTCTCGCTTCACCCAACTGGATAATATCGCCGTCGAACAACCGAGACTCGGCGAACCGCTCGCCATTGATCAACACGCCGTTACCGCCCTCGCCCGACATGTCCGTGATCACGTAGTCAGCGTCGAACGTCCGTTGAATAATCGCGTGATAACGATGCACGGACGTGTCCGGAATAAAGATCTCGTTGTCCTGGTGACGGCCGATACGCACCAGCATCGCACGCGATGGCAGCGCCGACCGCTGATGTCCCTCGATATCGAGCCAAGCCTGCGACGGCCAAGCCGGCACCTCCTGGGCTGGCGATGGCACCGCAGCACTTCGCCTGACACGCCGAACGTCAACCATACGGTAGACGAGACCCAAGATCGCGGCACTGATCAACGCTGCCAGTGGCACGATCAAGACCGCAGACAACACCATCACCAGAACAGGCGTCCGCTCGTACCCGTCTATGATCAGCGCAAGAAGCCATTGCGCGATCGTCGCCATGCTGACGGGCGGAGACCAGTCACCAGCTATCAACGAAGGCAGCGTGTTGTAAGTCAATTTGAAAAATCCGAGTGTGACAGGAACCAACACATCCGTTCCAATCGTCGCGCGTGACTTTCACCTTGGCGCGGCATAAGGGCAACAAGGTGGCGCATTGTTCATGTCCAAACGCACAGAGCGCCAGCACCTGCAGCAACAATTGAGAAAGCCTTTCCCATCGTTCCGCCACATTGCTAAAACCCTATCAGCGCGTGAGTCGGCGCCAAGTTGGAGCCAACATGCGCTGCAATGGGCGGCCACCTCATCGACTTCAGCGCGTGATGCGCTAGCAGGCCAAACGCGCGCAACGGCCAACGAAAAGACCGGTCCAGCCTTGGGGGGCAAGCAACTCGCATGACAAACTTGCTCGCGCTTCCCGGCGGAACCGAACTCGTCGGCGACTACAGAATCAAACGCGTCCTCGGCGCCGGTGGCTTTGGCATCACATATCTGGCCGACGAAATTGCCCTCGCGCGCGAGGTTACAATTAAAGAGTATTTCCCGACCGACTACGCCGCGCGCAAAGACGAGCGCATCGCCTCGCCGCGCTCAAAGGACTGCGCCGCCGACTACAAGTGGGGTCTCGAGCGCTTCATCACCGAGGCACAGACGCTCGCCCGTTTCGATCATCCTAATATCGTTCGCGTCTTCCGCTATTTCCGCGCCAACAACACCGGCTACATGGTGCTGAAGTTCGAAGAGGGCCAAAGTCTCAAAGCGTGGTTGAAAAGCTTGAAACGCGCCGTCCGCCAAGCCGAGCTTGACGCCATTGTCCCGCAGCTCTTGAACGCACTGGAGTTCATCCACAAGAGCGACTACCTGCATCGCGATATCGCGCCCGACAACATCATGATCCGCAAGGATCGGACGCCCGTTCTCATCGATTTCGGTTCGGCGCGCGGCGAAATCGCGTCACACTCGCGCACAGTGAGCGCTCTCGTAAAACCTGGCTACAGCCCATACGAGCAGTACGCAACGACGACATCCCAGCAAGGCCCATGGACCGACATTTATTCGCTCGGCGCCACGCTATATCACGCCGTCACCGGCAAACGCCCGCCCGACGCGCCCTCGCGCGTCCTGAATGATGAATACATTCCCGCGCATGACGCCGCTCTCAGTTCTTATCGGCCTGAGTTTCTCGCTGCCATCGACAAGGCACTGTGCATTGAAATCACCGACCGGCCCCAATCCGTCAACTCCTGGCGTAGCGCACTATTGCCGCCGCAAATCCTACCGGAAAAACAAGGCCTCGGCGCGGCGCTCGGCCTGAAGCGCGGCGGCAAGAAAACCACCAAAGCCGCACCCGAAGCCATTCCGCCAACGCCAACTGCGCCGTTGCCGCCCGCCCCCGATGCCCCACAAGCCAAGGGCCAACTCCTCGACTTTATTGACGCATTGAGAAAGCCCGCCGCGCCAATCGTACAAGCGCCAGCCAAGACCATCCGTCCGCCATCGGCGTCGAAAGCCGCCAGCAATGCCGACGCACCACAATCTCACTATGGTCTCGGATACGCTGGCGCCCAAGCCGAGCCGATCAAGCCGATCTCAACCAAAAAAGCTGGCACCCGCAAAGCCAAGCCTCGCGCAGAGCCGGCCGAAGCCTTGGCCGCGCGCCAACTCCAAGAACAACTCCCGGTGCCCGTTGAACGCAATCGCCCGGCGCGCCTTTGGAATTGGCTGTTCTTCCTGCGCCAGCCTTGGCGCGGGTACGCCTTCAAGCTTGGCATTGGCCTCGGTATCGCAAGCCTCGCAGTGACATTCAAGAATGAAGCCCCACGCCCCGAAACTCGCAGCACCGGCTCCATTGCCACCGCAAGCGAACGCACAATCGTCGCACCCATTGCGCAATTGATCGGCCACAAAGGTACGATCACCCGCATCGCCTACGCACGTGCCGGCCGCAGTGTCGTTTCAGTCGGCAGCGACGCCACACTGCGCATTTGGGATGCCGAAAGTGGCCAGCAGCAACGATCACTACCACTTGATGGCGGCCCGCCAACTGCCGTCGCAATCGACGATCGCAACGCGACAATGGCCAATACCACTGGCCAAGTGGTTGTCTATGATCTGGAACGCGGCGAGAAAATCGCTGGTATTGCACATAACATCCCAATCACTGCAATCACTCCGACGCCCGACGCCGCCATTCAAGCCGTTTCGCTCAAGGGAACATCACTGGCGCTCGTCGACCAAAAAGCGCCCGCCAAACCAGTTGCAATGGCCGAAGGCCACGACGGTGAAATCCGCGCGCTGATTGCATTAGTCGCACGTTCTGCCATCGCATCAGGCGGGACCGACAAAACCGTGCGGTTGTGGTCATCTGACGCTCTGACGCCAATCCGCGTCTATCGTGGCCACACCGCCACCATAACCGAACTGGCCGCACCCGCCGATGGCCGTGCCATCGCCGCCGCTAGCGCTGAGGGCCACGTGCGAATCTGGTCATCGGCGTCATCTCGCGTCATCCGCTCATTCAAAGCGCACAACGGCACGATCGCCGCGCTCGCCTACGCACCCTCTGGTGACACAATCGCCACTGCCAGCGCTGAAGGCCAGATCCGGATCTGGGATACCCAGCGCGGCAAGCCTCTCGTCACCATCGAGCCTGGTCGTCACGGCACACTGCGCTCCATGGCATTTTCACCGGACGGCCGTCGACTGGTAACCGGGCACGACGACGGCATCATCCGGATATGGGAAGTCGGCGCCCTCAAGGTCGCTCGCGAAGAGCGCTGATTGTCCAATCGCCACGCCTGCACAAACATGCCTCAAGTGATGCTGGCCAGCCGTGTATCGAGACTGAACACGTAGCACCAGTGCGGCTCAAAATCGGCACCGAGCGGCCAGACATTGGCCTTGAACATCTCGCCGAGCGGCGCCTGATATTTCTCAAACCAGGATTTTCGGCACAACACGAATTTGCTCGCCGCCGTAATCGTCTCGCGATCGATGACGCACAACGTGCACATGTCAGAGTTCTTTTCCAGATACTCTTGCACCGCCACCATCAATGTCGGATATCCGGGATGCAGCATGTCGTCGAGCACGATGATGCCCTCGGGCCCCGTCACCGCCGTCGCCAATGCGAGGTCCCGCGTCAACGCATGCCGCGAGTGCTCGCCATCAATATGAAAAAAGCGCGGCCGCTTACCGCCGAGCTTCCCGAGCAGCTGCTCAGCCGTCGTCGTCCGGCTATCAACCTTCCACGTGATGCGCTTATCGGTCGGCACACCATGCTTCGCGCAATTCGCCTCGAACCGATCGATCACCTGCGGATTGGGCCAATCAAACAGATCCATGCCCAACGCAAGTTCGCCTGGCTTCAAAGCATGCGCCATCGCGATAAAAAACCGCCCCTCGAACGTGCCGATTTCAGCAACCGGCCCGGTTACACCAAGATCCGACTGAACCTTCATGATGCCCGAGCAGATCGCCGCCGCGAACCGCGACGACATGCCAACAACATCAGCATAACCGTCCTCAAGATAGCGATCGACCGCAGCCACGCCAGAGACCGGCATCGGTGCAGGAAAAGACGGCGCATACGTCATGCAGGGATCTCGCTCGACAGAAGGACAACTTGAAACACAAGCCGCGTTCTATCAGGGCCTCACGCTGAACGCGAGGTGAACCCAGTCAGGCGAGCGAAATCAAATAAGCATCATCCTCATTCGTTCGGCGAGGCCGCGACTGCGGCCGGTCCGCAAGCGCCGTAACGCGAACGTTCAGACCACTTCAGGTCGGAACGTTCGCACGAGAATGTCACCGCATCAAAGCCGGCCGCCACCCAGCCGCCTCTGCTTCCGCCTCCGTGCAAAACCACCGCCGCTCCCCGCGCTTCGCCGGATCATCCTCGATTCGGACCTTGTCGTACCAGGGGCTCCACGGCATGTGATAGATCCGCCCATTCCTCGTCACCGCCCCCTTGATCACGCAACCCTCAGGCGCCGACGCCGTCTTCGCGTCCGCACTCGCCCAACGCGTCGCGCGATAGTCCCAAGCCGTCTGCGTCTCAGCTTGCCACACGCCAACCTTGGCAGCGCGCGCCGCCGCCTCTTCGGCCACATAGAGCGTGGAGTACTTGACGAACGCCCAAGCCATCCCGCTCCGCACCATCTCCGCATTGATGTCCTTGTCGCCAACAAAGCAGACACCCAGCATCCGCCCATACTTGTCTGTGCCGCGGTTCTCGCAGGCAACGTCACTGTCGCCGATCATTCGCACCAAAGCCGTAGTCGCACTGGCACCGCAACCCCAAGTCCCCATCCACTTGTGCGTGCACTGCTGCCCAGTCTCCGGCGCATCGATGCCTTCCAGTCGCACCCGCACGCCATGGACCGTGATCGTATCACCATCGGACACGCGCGCCGGACCAACCAGCATCGATCCTCGCGTCCCCCACGACGACGCCGTCGACGGACCAGGCGCCGCCACGGCATCACCAACAAAACTAGCAACCACCAGCGCAAGCGCCACCAGCGGCCGCATATTCAATCGAGGAGAAGAGAAAAGCATCCCTCGACTGTCTGCGATTCGTAAGTCACCCCGGAGTCAGCATCGAGTCAAAGCCGTGCGCAAATCGAGTCGAATCTGTGGACGACGCCAAACCGGAGTAAACTTGCAACGCCGAAACGCGCGTGCTGCACTCCAGCCAAATCAATTCGGATTGTCATCCCGGACGCGATGCAGCACGTGCCGGTTGCTGGTGGGCAACCGAAGGCACGAGAAAGAGCGCCGCTTCGCAGATCCGGGACCTTGTGCATATGCGCCTCACAAGGTCCGCGTCTGCGCAAAGCGCGTGGCGTCCGGCTACCCTATGAAACCACCCCAGGCCGCTGAAACATCCGATGCCCAACCATATCGGCCACACTGCCCAGCACGAGGTCCGCATGTGCAGCGAGATCAGCCCGCCCGCTCGTCCCCGACAACACCGCAACCTTCAACCCAGCCCCCGCCCGTGCCGCCATCTCAAGATCATGAATCGAATCCCCGATCACCGCGATCTCAGACACCGCAACACCAACGGCCGCCGCAAACGCCAAGACCATGCCCGACTCCGGCTTCGCCCCGTGCCCTGAATCACATCCAACCGTGAACGCAAACAATTCCAACACGTCATGCCGCGCCAACGACGCGTCTAGTCCAGCCGCCGTATCGTTCGTCGCCAAGCCCAACACAAACCCGCGCCGCCTCAGCGCCATCAACGCATCCCGCGCGCCCTCGAGCATCACAGACGTCCGCGCGCCACCATCCCGAAACAACCGCGCCACCGCCGTCGCCAAATCGCGCGGCGCCCGCGCGCCGAGATGATCAGCCAGCAACGCTACGATGCCCTCCATGCTGGCACCCGCAAACGCCGAACCTGGCACAACGTGGTGCGTCGTCGGGTCTTGCCCGCCAAGCACCAGCAACTCGTCCCGCAACCGCGCTTCGCCACCCGCTGCATAATCCGCGACCTCGCGGTTGATCGGCACCCACGTCTTCCAATAGTCCAGGATCGTCCCGTCCTTATCGAACAGCAGCGCGCGCAGGTCATGTGATGGTTGCGACATTGAATGAATTTAATCTCCCCGGCAATCAAACGCGAGGCGCATCAACATCGACAGGCTCACCCGCCAGCTCAAACCACTCTGCCCCACTCCACACACCCAGCGCGTCGCCAGTCCCATCACGCGACAACGCCATCTCCACCAGATCGTAGTAGAGCGCCCGCGTCACCAACGCATCAAGCCGCCCGCGCACGCGCACATACGGCTTCAACCCTCCGCTCCCCGCCTCCACCACAAACCGCAACGGATGCTCGGCCCCACAGCGCACGATGTCATCGACGTTCGTCCGAAAAAGAATCTGCTGCGAAGCACCGTGCCCTTCGACCTGCATCTCGACCGCCATGAACGGCGCATCGCTCACCGCCACATCGACCTTCTCAACCGGCGTGACGAGATAGTGCCGCCCATCCTCATCCCGCCGCAGCACGCTCGCAAACAGCTTGACCAGCGCCATCCGTCCAATCGGACTGCCCTGATAGAACCAGACGCCATCACCCCGGATGCTCATGCCGATGTCACCGCAGTAGGGCGGGTTCCAGCGCTCCACCGGCAGCGGCCCCTTGCCCGACGCAGCCGCCCGCACCAGCGCCTCAAGCCCCGAGATGCGCAATCCACCGGCTTCGGCCGCAGGATCGATGTTCGGCCCCTTGTCAGTCATCGCAGCAAGAATTCCATCTTAACGATTGAGAGGGAGGATTGCCTGTCCTCGCGAAATCGTGATCAACTTCCAAATGTACGCCACCTCCAGTGGCCTCATACTGAAGTTTCCATATTCCGACCATCATTGGCGGAACACTGTTCGCAACTCCCTCCAATGCGGAATAGAGTTACTATCATGAGCACCGTAACCCAAACTGACCACGCCATCCTCGCCCGCATCGAAGCCGCCGGAGACCGCATACAGCGCGTCAAAAAGGCGGCTGGCGACATCATCTTCGGCCAGGATCAAGTCATCAACCAGACTCTGGTGACCCTGCTGGCCGGCGGCCACGGCCTTCTGATCGGCGTCCCCGGCCTCGCCAAGACGCTGCTGGTCGACACCCTCGGCAAGGTCTTAGGCCTCGACGCCAAGCGCATCCAGTTCACCCCCGACCTCATGCCCTCAGACATCATCGGCTCGGAAGTTCTTGAGGAAAATCAAGGCGCTGGCGGCCGTCGCTCATTTCGCTTCATCAAAGGCCCGATCTTCGGCCAGCTGCTGATGGCCGACGAAATCAACCGCGCCTCACCGAAAACCCAGTCTGCCCTGCTCCAGGCCATGCAGGAGCACCACGTCACCGTCGCCGGCCAGCGCCACGACGTCCCCTCGCCGTTCCACGTCCTCGCAACCCAAAACCCGCTCGAACAGGAAGGCACCTACCCGCTCCCCGAGGCGCAGCTCGACCGGTTCCTCCTTCAGATCGACATCGGCTATCCCGATCAAGGCGCCGAGCGCCGCATGCTCTTTGCCACCACCGGCACTGAGAACCGTAAGGTCGAAGGTGTCTTCACCGCAGAAGAATTGCTGAACTTGCAGCGCCTCGTTCGCCAGTTGCCAGTGCCTGACAAAGTTGTCGAAGCCATCCTCGACCTCGTCCGTAAAGCGCGTCCTGGAACAGGTGCTGGCGCCGAAACCGATCGCTTGATCGCCTGGGGTCCAGGCCCCCGCGCCAGCCAAGCACTGATGCTCGCCGTGCGCTCCAAAGCCATGCTCGATGGCCGCCTCGCACCCTCGATCGACGATGTCCTCGAATTGGCAGAGCCCGTCCTGAAGCATCGCATGGCCTTGACATTCGCTGCCCGCGCCGATGGCGAGACCATGCCGGGCGTCATCGCTCGATTGACTCGGAATCTGGAGTGATCGCGCGTGGCAGTCTTCGGTTCGATCTTGGGAAAAGGCGACACCGCCGCGCGCACCATGTTTGCGCTCGAGGGTGAAGGCCATGGCCTGACAGATCACTTACCCGATCTGTTGTTGGAAGCGGTCCGCGTCTCAACCACCGTGACCCACGGCGTCCACGGCCGCCGTCGCGCTGGATCCGGCGAAACCTTTTGGCAGTTCCGCCAATTCGAAACCGGCGACGCAGCCCAGCAGATTGATTGGCGCCGGTCCGCCGCATCCGATCATCTCTTCGTCCGCGAACGCGAATGGGAAGCCGCCCACACCGTCTGGCTCTGGTCAGACATCTCAACCTCCATGAGCTTCAAGAGCCACCTGTCGAACGTCATCAAGCGCGACCGCGCCCTCGTCATGATGTTCGCCGCCGCCGAAATGCTGGTCCGCTCCGGCGAACGCGTCGCCCTCATGGGCCTGACGCAACCGTCAGCCAGTCGCAAAGTCACGACCCGTCTCGCCGAAATGCTAGCCGCCAATGCCAAGTCTCCGTTGATTGCCACCAGTCAACCGCCGCCGCAACGCGTCAGTCGTTTCGCCAGCACGCTCTGGTTCTCCGACTTCCTTGACCCCATCGAAAAAATCGCCCCGCGCATCGAAGAACTTGCACACCAGGACGTCATCGGCCACCTCGTGCAAGTGCTCGACCCCGCCGAAGAATCGCTGCCCTACGATGGCCGCACCGAATTCATCGGCATCGAGGACAACGAGCGCTGGCTGGCCGACCGCGCCGAAAGCCTCCGCTCGATCTATCGCGAAAAACTCCTCGCCCACCGCGACACCATCTCCAGTCTTTGCCGTCGCTTAGGCTGGTCCTTCGCCGTGCATCACACCGACCGGCCACCCGCCGAAACCATGCTGCAGCTGATCATGCGTCTGCGCGGCGAGCCCATGCCCACTGCCAAAGCCAACGTCACAAAACCGTCCGCGGGGACTACGCCATGAGCATCGGCAGCCTCGCCTTCCTCAATCCGGCACTGCTCGCAGGCCTCTTGGCCCTGCCGCTCATCTATTGGTTGCTGCGCACCGTGCCGCCCGCCCCGCGTCGCGTCGAATTTCCCGCCACCCGCATCCTGGTCGGCATCGAGAACAAGGAAAAGCAGCCATCCAAAACGCCGTGGTGGTTGACGCTGATCCGCCTTCTAGCCGCAGCCCTGCTGATCCTTGCGCTGGCCGAACCCGTGCTCAATCCCAATCGACAAACCGCTGTCTCCGGCAATGGCCCCGTCGCCATCGTCGTCGACAACAGTTGGGCCGCAAGCTCGGGGTGGTCCGAGCGCACCCGTATGATCGATCGCTTGATCACCGAAGCCGAAGCGCAGGGTCGTCCCGTCGTCATCGCCCCAACGGCACTGACGGCGAAGTCACCCGTTTTCAAAATTGAAGCTGCCGCCCAAGCTCGATCGTCGGCAGCCGCCATCGTGCCGCAGCCGTTTGCGCCGGACCGCATGCTGACCGCCAAGGCCCTTGAAACGACGCTTGCCGGCACGACAGCGGGAAGCTCGCTGATCTGGATCACCGACGGCATCGATCATGATGGTACAACCGCACAGTTCGCCGAAAAGGCCGCAGCACTTGCCCACGCCGGCTCAGCCATCGTGATCGATATCCCATCGGGACAGGAAGCCCTTGGACTTTCGGCAAGCCTCGGCCAGGGCGGCCGCCTGGAGACCGACGTAGTTCGAGCTGCTGGCGCCGCGCGCCAGGGCGCGGTCCACGCGTTCTCAGCTCGCGGTCAACGGCTCGCCGAGAGCCGCTTCAATTTTGCCGTCAACGAGACCCGCGCCACGCTCCGCTTCGACATGCCTTTGGAGTTGCGCAATCAGGTCACCCGCGTCGAGGTCGCCGGCGAACGCTCCGCTGGCGCGGTTCACTTGCTCGACGCCCGCGCGCAGTGGCACCGCATCGGCATCCTGTCCGGCGCCAGTCGCGAGCAGGCACAACCCCTGCTCGCCCCACTCTACTACGTCGAACGCGCATTGGCACCTTTCGCTGAGCTGGCGAAATCCGAAGATGCCAACCTCGCCGTCGCCGTCGAAGACCTTATGAAGCGGAACATTTCAATTCTCCTCCTCGCCGACATCGGCACGTTGTCCGGCGCTCTAAAAGAGCGCGTCGACAATTGGGTCAAGAAGGGCGGCGTCCTCATTCGCTTCTCTGGTTCTCGCCTGGAAAAGGGCGGCGACGATCTCCTACCGTCGCCTCTCCGAGTGGGCGGCCGCGCGCTCGGCGGCGCGCTGTCCTGGTCAACGCCACAACCACTTGGCGCTTTCACCGATGACAGTCTGTTCGCTGGTCTCGCTATTCCCGCCGACGTGTTGGTCAATCGCCAGGTCCTCGCCGAGCCTGGCCGCATTGGCCCTGACGTCAAGAGTTGGGCGCGCCTCAAGGATGGTACGCCCCTGGTGACAGCGGCCAAGCGCGGTGACGGCCAGATCGTCTTATTTCACGTCACCGCCAACTCTGAATGGTCTAGTCTTCCCATTTCAGGCCTGTTCGTCGAAATGCTCCGCCGCATTGCCACGCTCGGCAAGGCCGGCGGCGTCAGCGGCGAAGCGACCATTGCCGACAACAAGGACACCACCACAACAACACAGAACGAAAACGCGGAAGTCTTGCCGCCCCTGCAGGTTCTCGACGGCTTCGGCCTGCTCAAAGCGCCGCCACCGACAGCCGAGTCGATCGCCGCATCGAAAATCAACGACGCCAAACCGAGCGCGATCAATCCTCCAGGCTACTACGGCCCGCAGGCGAGCCCCCGTGCCCTCAATCTCATCAGCACCAAAACGGTCTTGAAACCCTTGCCAGCACTGCCATCCGCCTTTGAACGTCGCGCCTACGAGAGCGGTACAGCCAAGCCGCTGAAACCGACTTTGATGGGTCTAGCACTGGCCCTGCTCTTCGCCGATATCCTGGCCGTGCTAGCACTGAACGGCGGCCTCAGCGCACTGTCACGCGCCGTCGCGACCCGCTCGGCAGCATGGCTATTGATTGCCTCCTTCGCTGGCTTGCTGCTTCCGACAACCCACGCCGACGCTCAGAACAATCCTGGTGGCCCGATACGTCCTTTCTCGCCGAACGACCTCAATCGTCAGCCCGGCACATTCTTCGGCTCTCCACTACTGACCGGACCAGCAGCGCCACAACGTACGCCCGCGACGGGCGCCGACGCTACCCCGATCAATGCGACGGCAAAAGTTTCCCTCGGATACGTCCTCTCTGGCGACGCCGCGGCCGACCAGACCAGCCAACAGGGCTTGACCGGCCTCATTCGCTACCTGACGGCCAAAACCGCCGTCGAGCCTGGCGAGGCGTCAGCCGTCAATATCCAGAACGATGAGATCGCGTTCTATCCGATCCTTTATTGGCCGGTGCTGCAGAACGCACGTCCCCTCAACGACAAGACACTCGCTAAGATCGACGCCTACATGAAGCAGGGCGGCATGATCATCTTCGATACCCGCGATGCCGGTACCGCGCTGCCAGCAGGCTTCGGTCTGCAAGTGCAAGGCGGCGGCAATCCATTGCAACGCCTGCTGGGCACCCTCGATATCCCGCGCCTCGAGCCCGTCCCCGAATCCCACGTCCTCACCAAATCATTCTACCTTTTGCGTCAGTTCCCCGGCCGCTTCGACAACGGCCAGCTCTGGGTCGAAGCCGAAGCGCCTGCCGACAGCAACCAAGGCCGCCAAGCTCGCCGCGTCGATGGCGTCTCCTCCATTCTCGTCACCTCCAACGACTTCGCCTCCGCCTGGGCACTCGACGAGCGCAGTCGCCCGCTGTTTCCAGTTGTCCCCGGCGGCGAAACTCAGCGCGAGATTGCCTTCCGCGTCGGCGTCAACATCGTCATGTACGCCCTGACCGGTAACTACAAAGCCGATCAGGTTCACATCCCCGCCTTGCTGGAAAGGTTGGGCCAATAATGAACTGGACCATCGACACCTCGCCACTACTCCCGCCACCGATCTTTTGGGGTGGTGTCATCATCGCGATCCTCTTGATCGCGCTCTTGTTGTTCCGTCACGCCCGCGGGGCCTTGCTGCGCGCCGCAGCCCTTGGCGCCCTGCTGCTCGCCCTGCTCAATCCGACCCTGCGCCAGGAGGAACGCGAAAGCCTCGGCAACATCGCACTCATCGTTGTCGATGAAAGCACATCGCAAACCATCGCCGGCCGCCCCGAACAGACCGCAGCCATCCAGCGCGACCTCGAGGCCAAACTCGCCGCGGTCCCCAATCTCCAGGTTCGCATTGTCCCCTCGTCCAAACCCAGTGGCGATGGCGCCAGCGGCACCACTCTCTTCGCCGACCTGAACCGTGCCCTCGCCAACACCCCGACCGATCGCCTCGCTGGCGTCATCATGATCACCGACGGCCAGGTCCACGACATCCCGAAATCGGCGGCAGCCCTCGGCTTCGATGCCCCGGTGCACACCCTGCTCACCGGTCAACCCGGCGAATTCGACCGTCGCATTGACATCACCAAAGCCCCAAAATACGGCATCGTCGGTTCGACCCGCGAGATCGAATTGAAAGTCGTCGAGACCGGCAAGCGTCCGTCCGGCGGCGACAGCGTCAATCTACGCATTCGCCGCGAAGGCCGCCTCGATGAAACACGGCGCGCGAATGTCGGCCGGCCGATCACGGTGCCGATGCCGTTCCCCCACGCCGGCCAGAACATCGTCGAAATCGAACTTGAGGCAACGCCTGGTGAACTGACAACAGCCAACAATCGCGTCGTCGTCGCCGCGGAAGGCGTCCGCGACAATCTCCGCGTCCTACTGGTTTCAGGCGAGCCTCATGCCGGTGAACGGACATGGCGCAACCTTCTCAAATCCGACGCCGCCGTCGACCTCGTCCACTTCACCATTCTGCGCCCGCCACCGAAGCAGGATGGCACGCCGACGATGCAGCTCTCGCTGATCCCGTTCCCGACGCGCGAATTGTTCTCGGAAAAGATCAAGGACTTCGATCTGATCATTTTTGATCGCTATCAGAATCGCGACTCGATCCTCAACCTCGTCTACTACGACAACATCGCCAAATACGTGAACGACGGCGGCGCCTTGCTCGTTGCCGCCGGTGACGACTATTCGAGCCAGCAGTCCCTCGCCCGCACCCCGCTCTCGACCGTCCTTCCGGCAACGCCAACGGGCCGTCTGATCGAACGCGCCTTCAAAGCCAAGCTCTCCACCGACGGCCTCAAACACCCGGTGACGCGCGGCCTCCCCGGCGCCGACCTCAACGATGCCAACAGGGACCCAACCTGGGGCCGCTGGTTCCGTCAGGTCGAAGTCAGCGTCAACCGCGGCCGCTCAGTCATGGCCGGCATTGACGACCGTCCACTGCTCGTCCTCGATCGCAAGGGCAAGGGCCGTGTCGCCCTCCTGACCTCGGACCACGCTTGGCTTTGGGCACGCGGCTTCGAAGGCGGCGGCCCCCACACCGACCTCCTGCGCCGCCTGTCGCACTGGCTGATGAAGGAGCCGGATCTGGAAGAGGAGCGCCTGCTCGCCACCTCCAAGGGCCTCAAACTCACCATCGAACGCCGCTCCATGGGTGACAGCGTCGCCGCCATCGACGTCTCCGCGCCGGGCGGCGTTAACACGCAATCCACGCTTGAAAAAGCTGGCCCCGGTCTGTGGCGCACCACCATCGACGTCAAAATACCCGGCCTCTACAAACTGCAAACCACCTCGTCGACCGGCCCCCTGACCGCCGTCGCCCACGCCGGCCTCGAAGACGCCCGCGAAATGAATGAAGTCACCGCCACCGACGAGAAAATGAAACCCCTCACCGACGCAACCGGTGGCGGCGTCTTCTGGACCCGCGGCGTTGGTCTCTTCGGCAACACCAGCGCAACAGCCGTCGACGTGCCCCGTATCTCGATGCTCTCGAACGCGCGCGTGTTGGCCGGCTCCGGCTGGCTCGGCCTCAAGGACCGCGAAGCCTACGTCACCCGCGGCGTCAAGGTCACGCCGATGTTCACCGGCCTCCTCGCCCTCGCCGCCCTCCTCGCCCTCATCTCGCTGGCCTGGTGGAGAGAGGGGCGCTGATCCCGCCTCTCTGCCGTCTCCCCGCGCTTGCGGGGAGAACGTGCCCGCCCCTTGCGCGAAGCGCAGCTCAAGCCCCCGCCCGCTCCGCAAATCCCCACGCCTGCGCCGCCAATGGCCGCGCTTTGGCAGCCGTCGCAACCGCCTGTGCGCTCGCCGCCGTCCCGTCCCGCACCCGCCCCGCAATCCCCTGGCAGATCGCCGACAACCGGAAGAAATTATACGCCAGATACCAATCAATCCCTGCGACGCCAGTGCGCCCCGTCGCCTT
This sequence comes from uncultured Alphaproteobacteria bacterium, assembly GCA_963714325.1. Classification (GTDB taxonomy): domain Bacteria; phylum Pseudomonadota; class Alphaproteobacteria; order Rhizobiales; family Hyphomicrobiaceae; genus CAVQOB01. Next base: position 37,743 of record CAVQOB010000008.1, read on the forward strand.
GCAATACAGCGCCACGGTTTCATCCAACGTCGGTATACCCAGGCCCACGAGATCGAGCTCCTTCACGCCATTGCTGCCAGCCGTCGCGCCCGCCGCCGGCAGCATGTGATAAACCATCAAGAAGTACGTCAAGTCCGCCAGCGGATCGCCGAGTGTCGACAACTCCCAATCCAGCACCGCCGCAACACGCGGCTCAGTCGTATGAAAAATCATATTGTCGAGCCGATAGTCGCCATGCACGACCGCAACACGATCCTGCGCCGGCAACGACTTCGGCAACCAATCCATCAATCGATCCATGGCCGGTATGGGAGCCGTCTCCGACGCCCGATACTGCTTCGACCAGCGCTCCACCTGCCGCCCGAAATAATTGCCGGGCTTGCCATAATCACTAAGCCCGATGCATGCCGGGTCATAGCTGTGCAGCCGCGCCAGCGTCGCAATCTCTGCTTCATAAATCTCGCGTCGCTTCGGCGGCGTCAGATCCGGCAGCGACGCCGTCCAGAACACGCGGCCCTCGACCATCGCCATCACATAGAACATGACCCCGATCACACTCTCGACCGTGCAAAGCCCCATCGGCTCCGGCGCCGGAAATCCTGCCCCGTGCAGCGCCGAGATTACCTTGAACTCGCGATCGACCGCATGCGCCGACGGCAACAGTTTGCCGAAGGGCTTGCGCCGCATCACATAGCGCCGTCCCGGCGTATCGAGCCGATAGGTCGGATTTGATTGCCCGCCTTTGAACTGATGCACCGTCAGCGGCCCAGCGAACCCGGCGACATGCGCCTGCAGCCACTGCGCCAGCTTCACTTCATCAATGCGATGCCGCTCCTCGACCGCTTTCACACCTGAGAATGAGTCATCCGACGACATGCGCGCACCCGCCTGAACTGCACACTTTGCACCGCGCTCCAAGGCGCAACAGCAATCTACGGCACAGCCGCGGCGTCAGCCAATCCGGAAAATCGCGATCAATCCACGTAAGGATTATCGCCCTTGCGCAGATTCAACCGGATCGGTACGCCCGGCATATCGAATTCCTCCCGCAGGCTGTTGACCAGATACCGCACATAGGCCTTTGGCAACCCCTCCGGCTGCGAACAGAACGCAACGAACGTCGGTGGCCGGGCCGAAGGTTGCGTCATGAAACGGATTTTCACACGTCGCCCCTGGGCGGCCGGTGCCGTGTGTCGCTGCATCGCCTTGCCCAACCACCGGTTCAACGCATGCGTCGGCACACGCTTGTTCCATATCGCATGCGCTTCCAGCACCGCCTTCTGCAGCTTGTCAATTCCGCGCCCCGACAGCGCCGACAGCGTCACCAGCGCCACACCCGGAACCTGCGAGAGCTTCTCAGCCACCGTCTCGCGAATATCCTTCAGCAGCTTTTCCTTGTCCTCGACCAGATCCCACTTGTTGATCGCGACAACGATCGCCCGGCCCTCATCGGTGATCATTTCGCCGATCGTCAGGTCTTGCTGCTCCAACGGCCGCTCGGCATCAATCAGTAACACAACAACTTCCGCAAACCGAATGGCTCGCACTGCATCACTGGCCGAAAGTTGTTCGGCCTTCTCGTGAATTCGCGCCTTGCGCCGCAACCCCGCCGTATCGAAAAGCCGGATCGGCCGCCCCTTCCAGTCGACATCCGTTGAAACCGAATCACGCGTCAATCCAGGTTCCGGCCCGGTGATCATCCGCTCCTCGCCAACCAGCGCATTGACCAGCGTCGACTTGCCCGCATTGGGCCGCCCGACAACCGCCACACGGATCGGCCGCTGCGTAGCTTCGCTCCCATCGTCCTCATCAGCCACCACTTCCGGCTCAGGTTCTTCTCCACGCCGCCGCCGTTTCGCCTTCGAGATCGCTTTGAGACCGAGCGCTGCCAGAATATCCGCAGCCAAATCGCCGAACCCTTGGCCATGCTCCGCTGAAAGCGCGATTGGTTCGCCGAGCCCGAGCTTGAACGCCTCGTAGAATCCCTCCGAATTGGCAGCTCGCCCCTCGCACTTGTTGGCAACCAGAATGACCGGCTTGCCGGAAACCCGCGCGATCTTCCCAAAACCTTCATCCGCTGGCGTCACCCCATCACGCGCATCGATGACGAACAGCACGACATCCGCCAACCGGATCGCCTCCTCGCTCTGCCCGCGCATCCGATCCGCAATCGATCCACGCGTCGCTTCCTCAAGCCCCGCCGTATCAACGATCGTCACCATGTGGCCGTCGATCTCGGCAATCCCCTCGCGCCGATCCCGCGTCAAACCAGGCAGGTCGGAAACGAGTGCATCGCGGGTACTGGTCAGACGGTTGAACATCGTCGACTTGCCGACATTCGGTCGACCGACAATCGCAACAACAGGACGTTTCGAGGCAGTCAAACGGGACATGGATTAGGCGCCAGTGTGTTAGGGAGCCTGGGCTATCGCACACTCCCCCCCAAAAGTCATGCGCGCCGCGCACACCGCGCATTAAACCTTCGCGCCTTTACCTTTTTCCCCGCGCAACGCCTTCACAATCTCCGCCATCACCGACACCGCGATCTCCGGCGGCGTCGAAGCGCCGATATCCAGCCCAATCGGGCATTTGATCCGCGCGATCTCATCACTGGTAACGCCGGCCGCCAGCAGCCGCTCCGTCCGCTTGGCATGATTGCGTCTCGATCCGAGCGCGCCGATGTAAGCGCACTCCGATTTTACCGCGAGCTTCAGTGCCTGATCGTCGATATGCCCGACATGCGCCAGCGCGGCGACCGCCGTATAGGGATCGAGCCCGAGCTTCGGCAAGGCGTCTTCCGGCCATTCCGTGACCAGCGTCGTACCGGGAAAACGGGCCTCCGCCGCAAACGCCGTCCGCGGATCGACGACCACCGCTTCATAGCCCGCGAGGCGCGTCAGTTCCGCCAGGATCTGCGCAATATGCGTCGCGCCAATGATCAGCACGCGCGGCGGCGGCACCAGCGCGTGAACGAACACATCGCCGTCTGGACCAGCTTCAAGAGAGCTCTTGCCCGTGAAGAACCGTCGCGAGATCGTCTCATCGGTGAGAGGTGATTGCCGGTCAAAAATATCTCGCCGCCCGTCAGCAAGTCGCGTTCGGACCACAAGTGCGTCACGTGCCGTCCGCGCCACCAAAGCGCGATCAAGAAACGCGTTGGCCTCCGTGCCAACCAAGCGCTCCACCAGGATTTTGATCTGCCCGCCGCAGGGCAACCCCACCTGCCACGCCGTATCGTCAGCCACGCCGTAACTCAACACCCGCTGTCCGCCGGCATCCAAGAGCTCGAGTGCCTCGGTGATAACCTCACCTTCGACACAACCACCGGAGACCGAGCCCTGGAACTGGCCATCGGCCGCAATCGCCATTTGTCCACCGACCGGCACCGGCGATGACCCCCAGGTATCGATAATCGTCGCAATCGCCACTCGGCCGTCGCGCCGCAGCCAATCGCGCGCGGCGGTCAGGGTATCGGATTGGATCGGCGTCAGTATCTGCATGGAACTCTCGTGAATGCGTGATATGTGACCGTGCTGGGCAAGCATAAGCACCGCCGACCCTGAGCGCCAGAACATTGGCCAGCTTGCCCGTGCTGCCCTGCCACACTGGATTTTGCTGCAATTCAATCGTAAGGCCGCAGCATCACAGCGGGGTACTATGCGTCTCAGAACGCTCCTGGGCCTGATTTTTAGTCTCGGTGCCGCCGTATGGCTGCTCGACAACACCCTATGGCCGCAGGGCCATCTAGGTGCGCGCGCCGGCTCGAGCCTCACCGCAGCCAAGAATTGGGGCTATCAACTTCAACGAGTCCACACGACGTTAATCCCTGCCCCTCTCGACATCTTGGTCGTCGATTACGCGCGCGATGAAGGCCTTCAAGAAGCCCGCACCGTCGATGAGGTCGAGGCACTGCGCAAACGACCCGACGGAACCAACAGAATTGTTCTCGCCTACATGTCGGTTGGTGAAGCCGAGAATTACCGCTTCTATTGGCGGCGTCATTGGCAATACCGAGCGCCGTCGTGGCTCGCGCGTGAAAACAGCGAATGGAAGGGCAATTTCCACGTCCGCTTCTGGGATCCCGGCTGGCAGCGCATACTCATGGACCAGGACCGGACGATGCTCGACACCATACTCGATATCGTCATGCCATCGCGCAAAGCCTATCTCGACCGCATCCTCGAAGCCGGTTTCGACGGCATCTACCTCGATCGCGTCGATGCCTACTACGAGGGTAGCCAAGAACGGACAACCGCTGAGGCCGACATGGTAGCGCTGGTCGGCCGCTTATCGACCTATGCCAAACAACGTCGCCCCGGTTTTCTCGTCGTGCCCCAGAACGGCGAGGAATTACTCCAGTTTGCTCCCTATCGCAAATCCATTGACGCAGTAGCAAAAGAGGATCTAGTGCTCGGCATCGCCGGCGCCGAACAGGAAAACACGGCCGGCGATTTAGCGCGGTCAATCCAACTCCTCGAACTCGCGAAAGCGGACGGCAAGCCCATTTTCGTCGTCGAGTACGCGCAGTCTCCAAACAAACGGGCCTTGGTCCGCGAGCGCCTCGATCGTCGCGGCTACATCGTCCATTTCGCGCACCGCGAGCTGAACGTACCTCCGGAACTCTACCAGCCCACAGCGGCGCCAATCGCCAAACCACCTAGCGGACCGATGCCCCCTGCGCCCGTCCGCTGATACCCACATTCAATGCCAAGTAAATTTGCTGCAAATCCTCCGGTCTGGGAATTGCTGCTCTCCTTCGCAGCAGTCATAACCAGGGAGACTTTCAATGCTGACCATTTCATTTTCGTACACAGGCGCCACCACCCAGACCATCGAAATCGCCGAAACAGCCAGCGCCAAGGATCAAACCATGGCCATCCAGCGCGCGCTCGATACCGTTTCGGGACATGAGGGTGGGACAGTTTCGCTCTCTTCTGGCACATTCACCGTAGTCGGTACCGGTAAGGCCGCCGATGGCGCTCTCAAGATCGGTTCCAACACGACGCTGCAAGGCGCTGGCATGGGCGATACCATGCTGAAACTCGCCGATGGATCGACGGCCGTTACCGGCATCATCCGCACCGACAGCGGCAAGACACTGCCCGACGGCACCTTCTCGACAACCCATGACGTCGCGATCAAAGGCCTCACCATCGACGGCAATAAGGCGGCGACCACCGGCGACGTCGACGGCTTCTACTGCGGCCCGAAACCCGGCACCGCCCAGGCCGACACCAATATCACGCTCGACGGCGTCGAAATCATGAATGTCTCTCGCTATGGCTTCGATCCGCACGAGCAGACCGTCGGCCTGACCATCAAGAATTCGTCGGCGCACGACAATGGCGTCGACGGCTTCACGATCGACTATTGTTCAAACGTCCTGCTGGAAAACAACACCGCATATGACAACGGCCGCCACGGCTTCAACATCGTGACAGGATCGCACGACGTCATCATGATCAACAACAATGCGACCAACAATGGCGGCTCAGGCATTGTCGTGCAGACCGGCGACAACGAGATCCGGGAATGGACGCATAATGTCACTATCTCCGGTGGAACCATTGACGGCAACGCGCGCCAAGGCATCGACGTCAAGCAATCCTCAGGCATCAGCATCGAAAACGTCAGCTTCGGCGCCAACGCCGGTAGCGAAATCGCACTGCAAGGCGTTCAAGACGTAACCATGACCGGCAATACCGTCGCCACTGGCGCCAGCACGGCCCCTCTATTGACTTCCGACATTCGCGTCGACGGCTATCTGCAATCCTTCGGCGACACCGATGCCGCAAATGATCGCTGGATCGCGACCCACAACGTCACACTAGACGGCATGGCGCTCCCCGATCCCGCCATTCCCACCAACGTTCCCGCCTACAACTATCTCGTCACCACCGGCGATGACACGCTCAACGGCAGCAGCGGCCGCGACACCGTCGCCGCCGGCAACGGCAATGACATCGTCTTCGGCAATGCCGGCAACGACGCACTCTACGGCAATGACGGCGCCGACAAATTGTACGGCAACAGTGGCGACGACAAACTATTCGGCGGCGCCGGCGCCGATCGCCTGTTCTGGGATGCAGGCGTCGACCTGATGGACGGTGGCGCCGGTTTTGACACGATCGACTTCTCGAAAGCCGCAAGCGCGGTCTCTGTCAGTCTGACAGCGACAATCGGCTACGAAGCATTCCTGGCCGGCACCACCACCGCAATCGCCGATCTCGTCTCCATCGAAAACGCCAAGGGCTCCAAATTCGCCGACACCTTGCTTGGCAACTCCGCCGCCAATACGATCGAAGGTTACGATGGCAATGACATCATCAATGGCGGTGCCGGCACCGACAAATTGACCGGCGGCAAAGGCGCCGACGTCTTCGTCTTCAACGCTGGCTTCGGCGCCGATACCATCACCGACTTCAGCCGCGGCACCGATAAGGTCGATTTCGCCGGCGTCGCTGGTCTGACGAACTATGCGCAGCTCATGATAACCAATGGTGCAGGCGGTGCGCTCATCAGCTTCGCCGGTCACTCCATCACCATGTCCGGTGTCACCGCTTCGTCGCTCGCCGCATCCGACTTCCTGTTCCATTGAGCGAGCGCAAAACCTGGGTTGCCGAACGCGCGAGAGCGTGGTGTCGTAGCGACGACGCAAATGTCCTCGCGACCACTCCAGGCAATCCACGAGACGATCATGTCCCGCATCATCACCGTCGCCGCCGCTCAGTTGGGCCCGATTCAGCGCTCCGACACCCGCCCGCGCGTTATCAGACGCATGCTGGACCTCCTATCACAGGCGCAAGCCCATCGCTGTGATCTGATCGTCTTCCCGGAGCTCGCGCTGACCACCTTCTTTCCGCGCTGGTGGATGACCGATCAGGGCGAGATCGACAATTTCTTCGAGCGCGAAATGCCGTCGAACGAAACCGCGCCGTTGTTCGCCGCCGCCAGCGATGCCGGCATGGGCTTTTATCTCGGCTTCGCCGAACGCGAACAACGCTCGGATCGCATCCATCGCTTCAACACATCGATCCTCGTCGACAAGTCCGGCAAGATTGCCGCCAAGTATCGCAAGATCCACTTGCCCGGCCACGCCGAGCACGAACCCTGGCGCGCCTTCCAGCATCTCGAAAAGCACTACTTCGAAGTCGGCGACCTCGGCTTTGGCGTCTCGAGCACGATGGGCGCACATGTCGGCATGTGCATTTGCAATGACCGCCGCTGGCCGGAAACCTATCGCGTCATGGGCCTGCAGGACGTCGAAATGATTTTGCTCGGCTACAACACGCCGCGCCATAACCCGCCCGCCCCGGATCACGATTCTCTCAGCGAGTTCCACAACCAGCTCTGCATGCAGTCCGGCGCCTACGCCAACGCAACTTGGGTGGTTGGAGTTGCCAAGGCCGGCATCGAGGAAAGTTGCGAATTGATCGGCAATTCATCGATCATAGCGCCGACCGGTCAGGTCGTCGCCCAAGCCCTCACGCAGGGCGATGAATTGGTCATCGCACGCTGCGATCTGGATTTGGGGAAAAGCTACAAGGCCTCGACATTCAATTTTGCCCGTCACCGCGAGCCCGAGCACTACAAGATGATCGTCGAGCGCAAAGGAGCTATTCCGCCTCGCTAGTGTCACAAGCTACTACACGTTAGAATTTGCTGGTATGCGAAGCGTCTGATCAATCACATCGGACCCAACAGCATGCATATCCGCACCGGCCGCCCTGCAACACTCGCCCCACGCGGCATGGTCACTTCCCCCCATTCCCTCGCGTCCGCCGCTGGCGTCGACGTTCTCCGCGCTGGAGGCTCGGCCGTTGACGCAGCCATCGCCACCAGTGCAGCGCTGGCCGTCATCTACCCGCACATGACCAGTATCGGCGGCGATGCTTTCTGGTTGATCCACGACGCGAAAAGCAAGGACGTCCGTTATCTCGATGGCGGCGGGCGCGCCGCTGCCGCCGGAAACCTGCAATGGTTTGCCGACAAAGGCCTATCCGAAATCCCGTTTCGTGGCATCATCCCCGCGACTCTGACCGTGCCCGGCGCCGTTGCTAGCTGGTGCGAGGCCCACGCCCAATACGGCCGCCTCTCGCTCGAAAGAAATCTTGATACCGCCATCGGTTATGCACGCGAAGGATTTCCCGTCACCGCGCGCCTCGCCAATTTTATTGAAATGACGAAAGCGGAGCTCAGTCAAAACGCCGAGTCCGCGGCGATCTTTTTGCCGCAGGCGTCACCGCCGGCGACGGGCACAACTCTGCGCAATCCAAATCTCGCCCGCACCTTGAAGGTCATTGCCTCAGGCGGCCGCGCCGGGTTCTATGAGGGCAGCGTCGCGCAGGAAATGACGCGGTTCGCGAAGGCTCAGGGCGGATTCTTCGCCATGCCGGATTTTGACGCCCAGTGCGCCCGCTGGGAAGCCCCCCTCCAGGCCCGTTACCGCGACGTGACCATCTACAACACGCCCGCCCCAACCCAAGGCTTCACTGTCCTGCAGATGCTGAAACTGCTTGAGCCATTCGAACTCGCCAAGCAGCCATTCCTCGGTCCGGATCACATCCATCTTATGGTCCAGGCCAAACAGATCGCCTACCACGATCGCGACCGCTGGCTCGCCGACCCGCGCTACGCAAAGAGTCCGATGGGCCAACTCTTGTCGCCAGCCTACATTGCCGAACGCCGCGCAATGATCGACCTCAAGCGCACCCTACCGTGGGATAAAGTACCGTCCTACGGCAGCCTCACCGGTGACACCGTCTACATTGCCGTCGTCGACGCCGATGGCAACGCGGTATCACTGATCCAAAGCCTCTACGGCGTCTTCGGCTCAACCGTCGTTGCCGGACAGACGGGCATCGTGTTGCAGAACCGCAGCGCCTACTTTTCCCTCGATCCAAATCATCCCAACCACCTGGAACCCGGCAAGGTCCCAATGCACACCCTCATCGCCTCTCTCGGCTTCCGCAACAACAAGCTTTGGAGTGTCGTTGGCTGCATGGGCGCTGACGGCCAACCGCAAATCCAATTGCAAACCTACATTGCCATGATCGACCACGGCCTTGACATCCAGGAAGCCATCGAAGCGCCGCGCTTTCTCTCTGGTCGGTTTGCCCTCGGCGAAGCCCGCGACACGCTCCATCTCGAGACGCGCATTCCCGCCGCAACAATCACCGAACTGGAGCGGCGCGGGCACATCCTGAACCGCTGGGGCGCCTGGAACGAACTTGCCGGCCATGCCCATGGCATCGTTATCGACCCGGCAACTGGAACCCGCATTGGCGGCTCCGACCCTCGCAGCGACGGCGCAGCAATCGGTCATTAAGAATACTTGAGCTGCCAAAACGGGTTCGAGGCACTCAGTGCCATGACAACGCCACCGCTATCCTTTAGAACACATCGCAGTGACCGCCACCGAGTAGAACCATGCGCGCCCAGACATTACTTGCAGCCACTGCCGCTCTCGCTTCACTAAGCTTGATCACACCGGCTGCGTCCCAAGCCGTGCCGGAGCACAAAATCCTTCGCGTCGTGCCGTTTGCCGATCTCGCCACCATCGACCCCATCAACACCACAGCGGGCAACGTGCAGAGCCACGCCGTCATGGTATACGATTTTTTGTTCGGCCGCGACGATAACCAGAACATCAAGCCACAGATGGTCGACACTTGGTCGATGAGTGCCGACGGCCTCGTTTGGCGCTTCGTCCTGCGCAATGGTCTCGCCTTCCATGACGGAAATCCCGTCACAGCCGAAGACGTGATCCAAAGCCTGAAGCGTTGGGGCGTCCGCGATGCCTACGGTCGCCAGCTCGCCACCATCACCGATGCGATGACAGCCATCGACACCAAGACCGTCGAATGGAAATTGAAGCAGCCCTACGGCTTGATGCTGGAGGCCCTCTCGAAGTCGGGCTCGAACGTGCCGGCCATCATGCCGAAAAAGATCGCCGAAACCGATCCCTTCAAGAACATTGAGGACGCGACCGGGTCCGGCCCCTTCATTTTCAAGAAAGACGAATGGCGGCCCGGTGCCAAAGCCGTCTACATCCGCAATGACAAATACACGCCGCGCCAAGAGCCAGTCAGCGGCACCGCCGGCGCCAAGATCGTGCATGTCGATCGCGTCGAATGGATCAACATGCCGGACCAGCAGGCCGCCGTCTTTGCCCTGCAGAACGGCGAAGTCGACTTCATGGAGAACACGCCGGTCGATCTCATCCCCGACCTGAAGAAGAAAAACATCGGCCTCCAGGTCACGAATACGCTGGGCCATCAAGGTATGCTGCGTATGAACCACTTACATCCGCCCTTCAACAATGTGAAGGCACGCCGCGCTCTACTCTATCTCGTCGACCAGAAGAATTATCTGAAGGCGATGTGGGGCGACGCCGACATCTGGAAGGAATGTCGCGCCTTCATGGCGTGCGGCTCGCCGCTCGGTAGTGAAGCCGGCAGCGAACCTGATTTCGGCACGGCCCGCGACAAAGCCAAGGCACTCATGACGGACGCCGGCTACAAAGGCGAGCCAATCGTCTTGATGCAACCGACCGACATCCCCTTCCTCGCCAACGCCACACTGCTTCTCGCCCAGGATCTACGCTCGATCGGCATGACCGTTGATGTCCAGGCCATGGATTTTTCAACCCTGGCCAAGCGCCGCGTCAACAACAAGACACCCGCTGAAGGCGGTTGGAACATCGCACTGACCTGGTGGAATGGCACCTCGTCGTCCGATCCAGTCGGCAACCTGCCGCTCAGCGCCGCCTGCGACAAAGCCTGGCCCGGCTGGCCGTGCGACGCTGCGCACCAGGCGCTGATCGACGAATTCGGCCGCACCATCGACGCCGCCAAGCGCAAGGATATCGCCGTCAAGATCCAGGAAAGCGCCATGGCTCTGGTGCCTTACGTGCCGCTCGGCATGTGGTATCAGCCCGTCGCTATCTCACCTCGCCTCAAGGGCATTATCAACGTCCCCGGCGCGATGGTCTTCTGGAATGCCGAGAAGTCGGCGAAATAACCACGGCATGCCTTGCACGCCGCCAAACGGCATATCTCACCCGCACGCCGTGCAGGGCCAAGACGCCACGACGTGTCTTGGCAGACGAACCCAGCAATAGCATGCTCCATCGAAAGCATCTGAAGGGCTGGGAGAAAACATGAGCCATGATCTGATTCTGAAGGGCGGGCGCGTCATCGACGCGTCGCAAAAACTGGACGGCATCGCCGACGTAGCCTTCAAGGACGGTAAAGTCTCCGCCGTCGGCAAGGACCTGAAACCGACAGCCAGCACCGAAATCCGCGACGTCAAAGGTTACATCGTCTCGCCGGGCCTCATCGATCTCCACACCCACGTCTACTGGGGAGGAACCTCACTCGGCATCGACGCCGCCGAGTTCTGCCGCAACTCCGGCGTCACCACCGCGATCGATACCGGCAGCGCCGGCCCCGGCAATTGGGCTGGATTTCGCAAGCACGTCATCGAACCGAGCGAGGTCCGCATCCTCGCCTATCTGCACATTTCCTTCGCAGGCATTTACGCCTTCTCCAACACCGTCATGATCGGCGAAAGCGAGAACCTGCGCATGATGGCGCCGCAGGAATGCGCCGAAGTCGCCGACAAGAACCGCGATCTCATCGTCGGCATCAAGGTCCGAGTCGGCCGTCATTCCTCGGGCGTGCATGGCACGGCTCCGCTCGACATGGCGCTCCAGGTCGCCAACGAAGTCGGCATGCCGTTGATGTGCCACATCGACCATCCCCCGCCGAGTTACGAAGCGGTCCTCGACATGCTGCGGCCCGGCGATGTGCTGACACACGCCTTTCGCCCATTCCCCAATGCCCCCTGCACCGCACAAGGCACTGTGAAGCCCGAAGTCCTCGCCGCACGTAAACGCGGCGTACTGTTCGACATCGGCCACGGCAAGGGCTCATTTGCGTTCAAGACAGCCCGCGCCATGCTCGCCAACGGATTCTACCCAGACACCATCTCGTCAGACATCCATACCCTCTGCATTGACGGCCCGGCCTTCGATCAGGTCACCACCATGTCGAAATTTCTTTGCATGGGAATGCCATTGGTAGAAGTGATCAAGCAGTCGACCGCCAATGCCGCTTTCGCATTGAAGCGCACTGAGCTCGGCAGCCTGAAACCTGGCTCTGCCGGCGACGCCACGATCCTCTCCGTCAAGGAAGGCAAATTCGATTACGTCGACGTCGTCGGCGAGCACATGACCGGCGACAAGAAAATCGTCTCGGAAGGGGTCGTCGTCGCCGGCCAGTGGTGGCACCCCAAGCGCGGCCAGAAATTCCCCAAACAAGGAGGCAAGTGACATGACGCCCGATGAGAAACTCAAGCAACTGGGCCTGACGTTGCCGGTCCTGCCGAAGCCCGTCGCCAACTATGTCCCCTGGAAACGGGCCGGTGACATGCTCTATCTGTCCGGCCAAGGCCCACGCCTGCCCGACGGGGGCTATCCGAAAGGTAAAGTCGGCAAGGATGTGACGCTGGAACTGGCCTACCAGCATGCGAAGACCACCGGGCTCGGCTTACTGGCCGCCGCCAAAGACGCCGTTGGTGATCTGTCGAAGATCGAAGTGATCAAGGTGCTCGGCATGGTCAACGCCGCCCCCGACTTCGCCGATCAACCCAAGGTCATCAATGGCTGCTCGGATCTGTTCGTCGAAGTTCTCGGCGAACGCGGCCGCCACGCCCGCTCCGCCGTCGGCATGGGCTCGCTGCCGAACAACATGACCGTCGAAATCGAAGCCATCATGCGCATCCATCCATAATCGGAATTTGCCGAAAAATTCGCTAAAATCGTTAATATGTTGGCGCAGCAATTGCAGCGTTTCCTGGCGACAGCGCAATTTGTCCCAAGGAGCAACACAATGGCAAGCCAACTATTCACGACCTTTGCCCGCAATGCCTCACGTATCGGCTGGCTCGAACTGTTGGAGCGGCATGCCGAGGCGGGCGACCATAATGGCGTCACGAAATGGAACGGCCGCAGCTCGCCTTGTGCCAAGTCTGAACAGCCCGGATCGTTCCAACGTGCAACACACCGCTCCAAATCGCGACAACAGCCCTACCCATCCGCCACGCAAGGCCCCGTCAACTCCATTGGCATCGCCCTTGCTCACTATCGCCTTAAGCATTCCGAGCGCATGGCTGACCACGGCACAACTGAGGAGCGATACTAATGGCAAGCGCAACCTTCGACGCCTATGAATCAAACCTGCGCCGCTACTTCATGGCCGATTTGATCGACCGACAGCTGATGCTGAATGTTCAACGACGCCTGTTGCTCGACCAGCAGGCCGCCGATTTCGACATAAGATCAGCCTGGCGCAATGCCCGCGACCTTGAACCGCGGATCAATATGGCCGCCGTCAATACTCTCGCTGAATAGCCTCACGCCTCAAGGTGACAGGCGACAGTATGGCCAGGTGCGCGCTCGACGAGGCGCGGCGCCTCGACCCGGCAACGGTCGAAGGCCAGCGGGCAACGCGTATGGAAATGGCAGCCCTTCGGCGGGTTCATCGGTGATGGCACGTCGCCCTCCAGCACGATGCGCTCGCGCTTGGCCTTCGGATCGGGCAACGGCGCCGCTGAGATCAGCGCCCGCGTGTACGGGTGGCGCGGCCGCGCAAACAACCGCTCTTTGTCGGCTATCTCAACGATACGCCCGAGATACATGACCGCCACACGATTGGCGACGTGCTCGACGACACCGAGATCATGACTGATGAAGAGATACGCAAGTCCGAATCTTTCCTGCAGATCCATCATCAGGTTCAGCACCTGCGCCTGCACGGAGACATCAAGCGCCGACACCGGCTCATCCGCAACGATGATCGACGGATTAAGTGCCAGTGCCCGCGCCAATCCAAGCCGCTGCCGCTGCCCGCCCGAAAACTCGAACGGATAGCGCCGCATCGCATCGGGCCTCAACCCCACATGCCCGAACAATTCCGCGACCCGCGCCTCGCGCTCAGTTTTCGTGATGCTCGAAAAATTCTCGATCGGCTCGCCGACAATGCGCCCCGCAGTCATGCGTGGATTGAGCGAGGCGTACGGGTCCTGAAAAACGATCTGTAGTTCCTGCCGCTTATTGCGCATCTCCGCCCGCGACAGCGTGGTGATGTCCTGCCCCTTGAAGCGAATGCTGCCGCCGCTAGGATCAATCAGCCGAAGTATGACCCGCCCGACCGTTGATTTGCCGCAGCCGGATTCGCCAACGATACAGAGCGTTTCCCCCGCAAACAGATCAAACGACACGCCATCTACAGCCCTGACATTCGCGACCGTGCGCTTGAACAAGCCCTTGCGGACCGGGAAATACTTCTTGAGGTCGCGAACCTCAAGCAGGGGCGCTGACACATTTTGGGGCGTTTCGCTCATGACTGGGCCACCCCGTCCAGACGCACGCAAGCGGCCGTATGGTTGGGGTCATCACGCAAGGCACGCAGTGTCGGAACAACCGCGAGGCACTCCGCAGTCGCCAGCGAACAACGCGGCGCAAATGCACAGCCCTGCACCGGCTCGCGCAGCGACGGCACGATCCCCGGAATTTCCGTCAAACGCTTCCGGCGCGATCCGGCCGATCCGCGCGCGATCGATGCCAGCAGCCCGCGCGTATAAGGATGCGACGGCCGACTGAACAGCGCGTCGACCGTCGCCTCCTCGACCTTGCGCCCCGCATACATCACCACCACGCGCTGGCAGGTTTCCGCGACGACGCCGAGATCATGCGTGATCAGGATAATCGCCGCGCCTGTCTTCTCCTTGAGTTCGAGCATCAAGCGTAGCACCTGTGCCTGGATGGTCACGTCTAAAGCCGTCGTCGGCTCATCTGCGATCAGCAACTTCGGATCACAGGCAAGCGCCATCGCGATCATCACCCGTTGTCGCATCCCGCCGGAGAACTGGTGCGGATAATCGTCGAGCCGCCGCTCAGCATCCGGAATCTTGACAAGTTCAAGCATCTCCCGCGCCCGCTCACGCGCAGCAGCACGTCCGACCCGTTTATGAATACGCACCAATTCAGCGATCTGATGGCCGATCGTCAGCACCGGATTGAGGCTGGTCATCGGCTCCTGAAAGATCATCGCAATACGGTTTCCCCGCACGGAGCGCATCTCCGGCTCAGGCAGCGCCAACAGGTCCGTGCCCTCGAAAATGATACTTCCGCCAATCGTCCGCCCGAGCCGTGCCGGCAACAATCGCAGGATTGACAGCGCCGTCACACTCTTGCCGCAGCCGGATTCCCCGACAATTCCCAGCGTCTCGCCCGCCGCGATCGAAAACGAAACGCCATCGACGGCCCGCGTAACGCCGTCCTCGTTGAAGAAGTGCGTCCGGAGATCCTGAACGGCAAGCAGCGGTTGGGTCATGAGCGTCTACATCCGCCGCGCCAGGCGTGGATCGAGACGGTCGCGCATCCCATCGCCCACCAGATTGACCGCCAGCACAACCAGCGCCAGCGCCAGCCCCGGACAGAAAATCGTCCAAGGCGCCCGCGCCAAATACAGCCGTGAAGACGCGATCATATTGCCCCAGGTCGGAATCTCAGGCGGCGTCCCGGCCCCGAGGAATGACAACGCCGCTTCGATCAGGATCGCTGCCGCGGCAATGTAGGTCGCCTGCACGATCAGCGGCGGCACCGTCGCCGGCAGGATGTGCCGGATCAAAATCTTCGGCAACCGCGTCCCACTCGCAACGGCGGCTTCAACGAACGGCTGCTCACGCACGGCAAGCACCACCGCCCGCACCAGCCGCACGACACGCGGTATTTCCGGGATGACGATCGCCGCGATCACCACCAGCACGCTTGCCTTGCTGAGCGATACCATGGCGATGGCCAGTAGGATCGCCGGGATCGCCATCAATCCATCCATCAACCGCATCACCACCGTCTCGACCACCCGCACGAATCCGGCCGTCAACCCGATCACCAAGCCGATCGCCATCGAAACAACCGCAACCGAGAACCCGACCAGCAATGAAATGCGTGCGCCATAGACGGTTCGCGCCCAAACATCGCGGCCGAGATGATCGGTACCAAACCAATGCACCTCCGAAGGCGGCTTCAATCGATCGGCAGGCTTCATCGTCACCGGATCACCGGCGATCCACGGCGCGATAATCGCAATGACCGTCATGGCGATGAGGATAATCGACCCCGCCACCAGCGTCGGATTACGCCGCACGAACCGCCACAGTCCACGGCGAGGCCGCACAATGGTATCAACGGCTGCAGGGGCGATCACGGCATCGGTCATGTCAGTGCCGAATCCTCGGATCGAGCAACGAATAGGAAAGATCAACCAGCAGATTGACGATCACATAGACGCCGGAAAACATCAGGATGACACCTTGAATGATCGGATAATCCCGCTTGGCGATCGCATCGACCACCAGCCGCCCCATCCCCGGGATATTGAACACGGTCTCGGTGATGACGACACCACCGATCAGCAGCGCGACGCCGATCCCGATCACCGTGATGATGGGAACACCGGCGTTCTTTAGCGCGTGCTTCAACAACATCGGCCGCGTCGCGACTCCCTTGGCTTTTGCCGTCCGCATGTAGTCTTCGGCGAGCACATCCAGCATCGCCGCCCGTGTGATCCGCGCGATCAGTGCCACATAGGCGAGGCCGAGTGCGATCGACGGCAGGATGAGATGCCGGAACCACGGCCAAACCCCTTCCGCGATCGGCGTATAGCCCTGCACCGGCAGCCAGCGCAGATTAATCGAAAACACATAGATCAGCAGGTAGCCGACGACGAACACCGGCACCGAAAAACTGACCACCGATAGCACCATCACCAGCCGATCAACCCACGTCCCCACTTTCCATGCCGCCAACACGCCAGCCGAAATTGCCAGCAACGCCGCCAGTAGCATCGTCGTCGTCGCCAGCGACAAGGTCGGCCAGATCCGTTGCCCGATCAGCGTCGCAACCGGCGTATTCGAGAAGATCGAGATGCCGAGGTCACCTTGCACGACGCGGCTCGCCCACCGCCAGAACTGGACAATCAGCGGATCGTCCAGGCCGAGCTGCTTGCGAATCCCTTTGATCTGGTCGTCGGTCGCATTGTCCCCAGCGATGATGGCCGCCGGATCGCCTGGCGACAGGTGCAGCAACAGAAAGATGAAAACGCCGACCAGTGCCATGACGAGCACAGTGGAAGCCAGACGCCGGATCAGGAAAGCGAGCATCAGGTAACTTGCGTTGCCGTTGGACGAATGGCAACACCCTGAATATTGCCGATCCAATTCTCTTGCTGTTTGCGCACACTACCGGCGACGCTTTCCGACCACAGGTCGCTGCAGCGTTGATCGTCCATGCGCTCACGTCTTCTCGATGTTCCAGAACGCAAAGATCTCTGGCATTCCAAGGATACCCTGCACATTTTTGCGCCAAGCAGCTGTCCGGAAGAATTGCCCGAGCCAAGCATGATGACCATAGTCCCAGGCATTGGCTTGCATTTTCGCGGCAATAGCTCGGCGTTGCTCCAGCGTTTCGGCCGCCACCCAATCGTCTGCGAGCTTTTCCTGCAAATCGTTTTTCGGCCAGCCGAACCAAGCCTTGTCGCCGCTGGCCGTGTTGCCCGACGCCAAGGGTGTCGCCTGCGCGATCGTCGTCGTCGCCGTCGTGAAAATATTCCACCCGCCTTCCGCTTGTGGCTTCCTCACTGCTCGCCGCGTCACGAGCCCGCCCCAGTCCGACGTCGCCAGTTCGGCATTGACACCGGCCTGCTTCAGCCATTGCACGATCAACTGGCTAGCAGGATTGCCGAGGTAATGATCCGACGGATGTAGCACCACGACCGGCCGGCCATCATACCCAGCCGCCTTGAACAGTTCGCGGGCCTTGGCGACATCCGGACCCCGGGCGAGCCACTCCGTATTGGCATTGGAATCCATCGGTGTGCCACAGCCAAACAGCCCCCAGCACGGTTGCCAGGCCTTCTGCCGGTTGCCGAACACCGCCTTCATGACATCGGCCTGATTGACCAGCAGCATCATGGCGCGCCGCGCTTCCGGCTTGTCGAACGGCGGATGCAAGTGGTTCATCCGGAGCCAGCCGAGCTGCCCGGTCTTGTTGAGGATGCCGGTCGTGATGTTCGGATCGGATTCCAGTTGTTCAATCAGATCCTGCGGCGGCACTTCATAAACATCGATCTCGCCCGCCTGCAGCGCGCCGAGTGCCGTCTGCTCGTTCGCCATGTGCTCCATGATGACGCGATCGAGCTTGACCACCTTGCCGCCCGAGGTCGCCTCGGCCGGTTCCTTGCGCGGCACATAATTCGGATTGCGATCGTAAACATAGCGTGCGCCGGGCTTCGTCTCGTCCTTGTTGAAAATGAAAGGTCCCGATCCGATGATGTCTTTGACCTGCTGCGACGGATCGGTCTCGGCTTCCTTCCGGCGCATGATGTAGCAGACCGACGGTGACAACTTCGCAACCGCATCGAGCAACAGACTGTAGGGCTCCGACAGCACGATCTGAAAAGTCTTGTCGTCCTTGACCGGTGTATCCTTGACGCGCTTGAAAAGATGCTGACCATTCCCGTCGCGCGCCGCCCATCGCCGCATTGAGGCCACGCAATCCGCCGATGTCACAGCCGCGCCATCGGTGAATTTGAGGCCATCACGCAGCTCGAAAGTCCAAGTCTTCTTGTCGTCCGAGACACCGAATTTGTCGACCATCTGTGGTCGAGGCTCAAAACTGCCATTCACCCCGAACAGCGTGTCGTAAACGGCAGCACCGTGATAGCTAGTGATATTCGCCGTCGTCCAAACCGGGTCGAACACGCGCAGGTCGGCGTGCATCACCGCCTTCAGCGTCCGCGCCGCATTAGGCGCCGCTTGACCAAGCACTATGGCCGGAGCCGACGTGACCGCCCCGGTCGCAGCAGCCCCTTTGAGGATCGATCGGCGAGACGTGGTCATGGAACGCGCTCCATCAATCAGCCAAGCTGAAGACACAGTGCCAGCCCCACTGGCCGGCACTGCTTTTGGCACGACATCAAGCCTTCTCGACATTCCAGAATGGAATGACGCCGGGGCAATACAGGAACCCCTTGACGTTGGCGCGCCGTGCCGTCGGCTGCAACCACTGCCCGAGCCAGACGTGCGGCACGAAGTTCCAGGCGTTCTCCTGCAGCTCGCGCGCCACTTTCTGCTTGTCTTCCAACGTCGGCGCCGACGCCCACTTGTCGCGCAGCTTTTCGTTGGTCTCGTCCTGCGGCCAACCGAACCAGCCCTTGTCGCCGACTGCTGCGTGCCCGGCGAGCGCAATCGGGCTGGCAACCGAGTTGCCGTCCGCCCAGGTGATGAACAGGTTCCACCCGCCCTGGTCGGGCGCATTCTTGTTGGCACGTCGCGTAACGACGCCACCCCAGTCGGACGACGCGACCTGCACGTTGGCGCCGATCGAGCGCAGCGCTCCGGCAACGAGATCGGCCGAATTGCGCATGAAGTCGATGTTCGTCGCTTGCATCAGCACGATCGGCTCGCCCTTGTAGCCCGACTTCGCCAACAGCTCCTTCGCCTTCGCGAGGTTCGGCGCCTCTTTGAACCATCCGGTATTCGCATCGTTCTCCATCGGCACGCCGCAGCCGAAGTTTGACGGACATTTGCGATAATATTTCGCATTACCGAACGTCGCCTTCATGAAATCCTCCTGATTGAGGAGGTACATCATGGCGCGACGCGCATCGACGTTGTTGAAGGGCGGATGCAGGAAATTCATGCGTAGCCAGCCGATATTGCCGGTTTTGTTCAGCACATCGATAGTCAAGTTCTTGTCACCCTCGAGATTGCCGATCAGATCAATCGGCGGCGTCTCGTAGAAATCGATCTCGCCTGCCTGCAGCGCAGCCATCGCCGTCGTGCTGTCGCCCATGTTCTGGTAGATGACGCGATCGACCTTGGCGATCTTCGGCCCGGCCATGCCGGAGATGGCGCCGCTCGTCCGCGGCACATAGTTCGCGTTGCGATCGTAGACGTATTGCGCGCCTTGCTTCGTTTCCTTCTCGTTGAAGGTGAAGGGGCCAGAGCCGACATACGCCGTGATCTTCTCGTTCGGATTGGTCTCGGCCTCCTTCTTTCGCATGATGTAACAGACCGGCGTCGACGTCGAACACAGTGCTTCGACGACAAGGCCGTAAGGCTCTTTCAGATTGATCGAAAACGTCTTGTCGTCCGTCTTCGCGATATCCTTGACCCGCTGCATCATGTGCTGGCCGCTGCCCGAGCGCGCCGCCCAACGCCGAACCGAGGCGACCACGTCATCGCTCGTCACCGCCGCCCCGTCCGAGAACTTGAGCCCGTCACGCAACTCGAAGGTGTAATCGAGCTTGTTGTCGGAAACGCCCCACTTGGACACCATCTGCGGCTCCGGCTTGAGGTCACCGTTGAGGCCGAACAGCGTGTCGTAGAGCATCGCGCCGTGATAAGCGGTCATATTCGCCGTCGTCCAGATCGGATCGAGCACGGTGAGATCGCCATGCATCACGGCTTTGATCGTGCGCGCAGCAGCCGGCGCGGTCTGCGCCGTGAGCCGGCCTGGAGCAGTGACGGCAGCCGTCGCCGCAAGTCCTGTCTTGATGAAAGTCCGTCGATCCTGTCCGTGGCGCTTGCGTGTCATGACCAATCCCCTGGCTGAGCCGAGTTTGGCGCAGACCGCCCGCTCGACATACGTCTCGCTCCCGCCGGTCCAACCGGCCGATCCAGATTAAGGCATGGTGTGCAGTGCAACAGCAAGAGGCGCCGCGTCATCGCCGGCCGGCCTAAGGGATGAACCCCTTGTTGAGGTCCATTGCCTGCTTGACCTTCTCGCGCCCCTTTGCGTCCGTCAGCCGCAACGTCCAGCCGACGTTGGTCCCATCCTCATAGGACGTCGTCGATTTGAGCCGGACATGCAGGGTGTCGCCAGCCGCCGCCACGATCGGCTCGACGGCCGGCAGGTAAAGTTGTTCCCAGTGCGTACGCGGCGCGTCGGGCGCGGTCGAAAGGCGAACGCCGTCGACGAGGTCAGCCGCCCACCACAGCCCCAGGCCATAGAACGTCATAGCCTTGCCGATGGGCCATGAAACTTCGCCATTCCGCGAGGTTTTCGGCGTCTTGTCGAACGCGACTTTGTCCCAACTCCGCGCCGCCTGGCCGCCGTCCCAGAGATCCTTCGGCTCAAACCAACGCACGTAGATGTTGTTAAGTCCCATATTCTTAGCCGGCGAAAAATCGAGGCCATAGCCGACCTCATCCCAGATCGCGAGTTCGCGGTAGAGACGCTCGCCGACGATCGGGCAGACGAATTGTTCGACGCGGGCCGGGATAACGATGCCGCCCGGCTTCAGAAACCGTTGCCGCGCATCGTTGATGGTCTCGATGATGTTTTCCTCGAACGCATAGTTGCCGAGCGTCTCCGACACGACGACATCAGCAACCGCTTCCGGCGCCGTATCGGTCGAATGCCCAGCCCAGATCTTCACGTTCTTGAACTTGTTCAACCGGATCAGTTTCTCAGCGACTGCGCCGATCTCGGCGCGCTCGTAGAGATCAACGCGCTTGGCACCGAGCTTGGCCGCCAGAAAGCCGAGAAATCCGGTCCCCGTGCCGATATCGGCGACGACCGTCTTGCCGGGTACGATCACCCGCTTCAGCGCTTCGTAAAACGCGTCGTTACGCACCCGGTCAGCAAGCAGCGTGCGGTGATATTCAATGCGCATAAATAGGCCCCCTCACCTGCCCTATCGGGTATCCTCTTCCCAAGGGGAGAGGAAAACATGGCGATTGCGAGCGCTCGTCCTTCTCCCCTTGGGGAGAAGGTGGGCCCTTGCGCGAGGCGCAAAAAGATTTGGGCCCGGATGAGGGGGCCTTCCCAATCACCAAAAACCTGATGCCAATCATTCTGTCGTCCGTCGAGCCAACTCCGCAGCCGCTTCCTCTTCCGACTGCGGTTCGGTGAACCCGCCCTCACGCACAAGTCGCGCGAACAAGCCATTGTCCTTCACCAGCGATCGGAAGGTCCCGCGCTCGACAATGCGCCCCTTGTCGAGCACCAGAATGAGATCCGCATCCGAAACCGTCGACAGCCGATGCGCGATGATGAAGGTCGTGCGCCCCTCCCTGAGCGCATCGAGCGCGCGCTTGATCTTGGCTTCCGTCTCCGCATCAAGTGCGCTGGTCGCCTCGTCGAGAATGAGGATCGGCGCGTCCTTGAGGATTGCCCGCGCCACCGCCAGCCGCTGCCGTTCGCCGCCAGACAGCGAAACGCCGCGCTCGCCAATGACAAAATCATAACCGCCCGGTTTCTGGCGAATAAACTCATCAGCCTCAGCCAGCGAAGCCGCCCGGTGAACCTCCTCATCGCTGGCGCCCGGCCGGCCGACGCGGATATTCTCCGCGATCGACCGATTGAACAGTCCGGCATCCTGAAACACGACGGCGATATTCGAACGCAGCGAATTGATCGTGACGTCAGCCGTGTCCCATCCGTCCACAATGATCTTGCCGGCATCAGGCGCGCGCATCCGCTGCAACAGTGCGAGCGTCGTCGTCTTGCCCGATCCGGTCGGCCCGACCAGCGCGATGGTCTTGCCCTGCGCCGCCTCGAATTCGATGTTGAAGACCCCTTGCGCGCCGGTCCCATAACGGAAACTGACGTCCAAGAACTTCACTTCGCCACGTACCGGCGGCAGCTCCTTGGCGCCCGGCTTTTCAATCACCGCCGCCTTGGTATCGAGCAACTCGAAGAACGTCCGCAATGTCGGCGCCTGCTGGAAGACGCGCACGGCAAAGCCCGACAGCTGATCGAGTTTGCCGATCAGCAGATTGGCAAAACCGACGAACGTCACGATCACGCCGACCGTCGCCTCACCCCGCTGCACCAGCAGCGCACCGGCCGCAAACACCACCACCAGCGTGATCGTCGAAGCGGCACGCGTCAGGATCGTCAAAACGCCCCACCACGTCAGCACCGGATACTGCGCCGCCAGCAGATCATTCATGATCGCCCGCATCGCCTGCATCTCAGCACCAAGCCGGGTATAGCTCTGCACCACCGTCACATTGCCGAGAACGTCGCCGACACGCCCATAGACGTTGTTGTGAAAACCCTCGATCGCCGCCTGCCCATCGCTGGTCTTACGCACCACCAGCGTATTCAACAGCAGATAGATGACCGCGAGAACGCCGAGAATGGCCGTCATGCGCACATCGATATTGAGCGCAACAGGTACCAGAAACGCGATGCCGACCAGCGCCGTCAATTGCTCGCGCAAAAACGACAGCCACAGCCAGAAAAGCGCATCGGTTCCCGACAGAACGGTGCGCACCACCGCGCCCGAGCCTTTTGCGGCGTGATAGCTGATCGGCAGCGTGATCGCCTGCTCGAACGCCAGGCCCATGGCAGCAAGTCGCCGGCGATGCGCCAGCCGATCGGCCAGCACCGCCACCACGACACTGGCGAGAATGCTCCCCAGCCCGAGCACCGCCCACAATCCGATGATCGGGAACGCCTCCTCGCCCTTGGCCAGCGCATCGACCACCCACCCGAATAGCTTCTGCTCATAGACCTGCACGATCGCGATCACCATACCCGCCAGGACGAGGGCAATCGTGATCAAACGTTCAGTCGACAGCAGATCGAGGGCGCGGCGGTAGACTTGGATAGCGGTCATGCGAGAGGCGGGTGTCCGAAGTGAAAGGAAGAGGCAAGTTCGAAGGGGTTATCGCGGGTTCTGAGTGTCCTGGAAAGGTCCAACGCCCAAGTATACCCGCCGCCCACCCGTCGGGGGATTTGGCCGATAGCGTTAATTTTCCCGTGGCACCCCGGGCGATTATCCGGGCTTCCTGAAAATATGCAGGGTCTTGAATCGACCCGCATCGATGAACCCGCGCGACGTGACGAGTTCCCGTCCCGCCGCCTCGCCTTTGTCGTAGGCGAAGCTACCCGTGTAGAAATGGATTTCGCCGCCCGGCCGCAGCGCATCAGCCAGCACCAGCGTCATCTCGGTGTCGGTCAGCGCGCCATACTTGTCGTTCTCTTCAGTCCGATACTCGCCGATGTGGAACAACGTCGCGTAGTCGAGCGCCGGCATCAATCGGCGATCGATCTGGTAGATGTCACCGAAATAACACTTGTAGGAGAAGCCGAGCCTGGCGTTCTCGATCAGCAGCTTCACGTAATCGTCGTACTCTTCCTTCGACGCCGTGATGCCGAACACATGATTGCCAGCCCCGTTGCTCGCGGTCTTCAGGCCGATGATGTGATGATTGCCGGTACCCATATGGAAGATATCCTTGTTGCGGATTTTCTTCTCATCGAGGTAGTCGAGAAAATGGATGTCGCACGGGCACTGCTTTTCGTCGAGCGACCAGGTTGCATTCCAGTAGTTGAGTTTGGTCGTGGTCATGGCGGCAACTCTTGAGGGTTGAGGGTCGGTGAAAAGACTCGACGGCTTAAACGAGAGCTGGATCCTGATGCGCAGAAACGATGACACGCGCACCCGACGGCCCGCGCTGCAAGTACAATTGTCGGGCTCCAACCGTTTGCGGCGCCGGTCGTTGGCCGAGCAACAGCAGGTTGGCATCCGGTAGTGCACGCCGCAGCGCACCGATCAGTGAAACTTGCGCTGTTTCTTCCAGCGCCGAGAGTGCGTCGTCAAGCACGATGATATCGGGTTTCTGCACCAACAGCCGGGCGACAACCAGCCGCTGACGCTCACCCGCCGACAGAACCTGATCCCAGCGCGCCTGTTCGAGCAGACGGGGCGCGAGCCCATTAAGACCGACCGCTTGCAGCGCATGGCGCGCCGCATCCCGATCGACCAGCGCCGTCGCGAACGGGTAGGCCAGCACGTCTTCAAGCGATCCGAGCGGAATGTAAGCTTTTGCCGGGACCGTGGCGACCCGCCCTAGGGCAGGGCGCCCGACGCGTCCTTCTGCAGGCGAGGCAAGGCCCGCGATCAGCCGGACGAGCGTCGATTTGCCCGTGCCGCTATCGCCGGCAATGTGCACGAGTTCGCCGCGTTCGATGCGCAATGACGGGACCTCAAGCAGGGTCTGACCTTGCCCGTCACGTACCACAATGTCGGTCAACGTCACCTCATCAGTGCCCCGATAGAGTGAGACTGAACCGAGCGCCGAGTTCACCGACGGATCGATCCGCTCCGCCGCCGATACGATATCCATGACGCGCCGTGCCGACGCGTACCACTCCGCGATCCGGTTATAGTTGTCGACCACCCATGAGATCGCGATTTGCACCTGCACGAAGGCGGCCGCAAGTTGCGTCACCTGACCGAGCGACAGATCCCCAGCCAGATACTTGGGCGCTGCAAACAGCAGCGGAATGATCGGGATCATCGGCCCACTCATGTTGGTGATCCAGGTGACATGACCATGACTGCGCACGATCCTGAGCCAGCGCCCGACCACACCGTCATAAAACCGCGAGAGGATAGCCCGCTCGCTGCCCCCGCCGCCCATCAACGCGATGCTCTCGGCATTCTCGCGCAACCGCATCATCGCAAACCGAAAGTAACCCTCGGCCTCGTTCTTTGAGCCGACCCGTCCGACCAGCGGTCGCCCGACCCATGCCATCAGCAGCGACGCGGTAATGCCATAGGCAAGTGCCAGCCAGACCATGTAGCCGGGAACATTGAACCCACCGATTGAATAGCTGCCGCCGACCGTCCACAGAATCGCAATGAACGCGATCCCGCCCGAAACCGCTGACAGCAACCCAATTCCGAGATCGACCAGAATTTCCGTCGCCCAGCGCGTGTCATCGGAAATCCGGTACTCCGGGTTCGGCGGCTCCGTACCCGACGCGTTGAGATGATAAAATCGCTGCTGCCCGAGCCAAGTATCGAGCAGCCGCTCGACCAGCCATTGCCGCCAGCGCACCTGCAGCGTCTCGCGCGTCAGCACGATGCCAACGCCAATCGCCGCCATCGCCGCGACGATCAGGAAAAACACCAGCACGGCCTGTTTGACGGTTGCGACATCCTTCTTCTCCAACGCGTCAAAGAACCACCGGTTCCAATGATTCATCTGCACGGTGATGTAGGTCGACAGGATCAGGCTGGCAGCCAGGCCGCCGGTCAGCAGCCAAGCCCGCCGCGCCGTCGCCCCCGTCCAGAACCCGCCCGAAAAACGCCCGAACGCCTTCGCGACGCGCGCGTCGAGGTGAAACCCCGGAACGTCGACAGGCGCTTCCGGCGATGCGGGGGAGTCAGCGGTCATTGATGGTCCGGGCTAGAGTGCTTCCGGGAAAAGTGTGAGCGGTTTTCCCGATAGAAGCACGACAAAACAAAGAACTAGGGGCGTTCCGTGATTCAATCAAAACCGGAACGACCCTAGCCAGCGGAAGGATGCCCGCAACTGTGCAGCGCCGCTCCTGCCATGTCGAGCCTGAAGCGGGCATGAATGACCTATGGCGCGCGCTGAGCGTTGATCTGCCGCCACGCGCCCATCACCGGCCGGAAGGTGAAGCGCACGGTGTGCTTGCCCGGGCCCAACTCGACCGCACGAAATAATACATTGGCGCGCCGTATCGCCACATCCCGCCCATCGACCGCCGCGAACCACCAGGGATGCCAAAGATCATTCAGCACGACATAGCCGCCGTCCGGACTATCCGCCTCGACCACCACCGCCGTGTTCCGGTAGCTGACGATCCGCACCGTCCCCGGCCGTCGAGCGTCCGACACAAACCCCGGCGCCACCTCGAGCAACACCGCACCGCGTGGATCATGCGCCGGCCAAACACCGGTGCGCAGCATTGCCTCGAAATCGGCATTGATCGCCTGCGCCGCAAACAGCACCCGCGGCAACGCGTTTCTGTTCTCGAAGATCAGCCCATCCGCCGACCCGAATACCGCCGTCATCTCGCCGGGTTTCAATCCCTTGTCGATCACCGCGAGCGGCGTCGGCGTCGCGATGTAGCGCAGCCCCAGCAGGTTTGCGAGCGGCGACGCATACGACGGAAACAACGGTGGAAATTTCCGCTGTTCCGGCAACCCGACCGTATCCTCCGCCCCCGTCGCCCGCGAGTAGAGACCAAGCCGCACCGGATTGTAGCCAAGCGTGTTCTCAAGGCCGTGCGTCATCGACACGTTCGGCCAGTGGAACCCGAGCCCGAGCAACTCGATGCGATCCCGCCGCGTATCGCTTTCCCCCGCCGCCGTCAGCGCCTTCAGTCGAACAATCAACGGCGTTGTCGTCGTCGGCTGCATCGCCTCGTATACCGCAGGCGGCAAAGCCGACGATGTCGACGGCCCATTGTTGACCGCAAGATCAAACGCCGTGACACCCGCCAGCGCCGCCGCCGCCACCCACGGCTCCAGCGCAATACGCGAGCGCGCCAGCCACAGCACCACCAACGCCGCACTCAAGCACAAAAGCATCGTCACCACAGGCGAGGCCAGTAACGCCACCCGATCAATTCTGATCCCGAGCAGGATCGCCGCCGCGACGCTCAACACCAGTACGCCGGCGCCGACACCCAACGCGCGTCGCTCGAACGCCACCCACGGCGCAACGAACAGCCGGTGCGTCGCATATCCGGCCAGTACGGCACCCATCGCTCCGATCAGAAACGTCGCATCCGCCGGTCGCCGATAGAGCTTCACCCCTGGCAAGAAATCGTAGAACCCGCGAAACACCGGCGTATACCACCCAAGCGCATAGAGCACGATCAACCCCAACGCGACCGTGAAGAAGCGGATCTCGCGATCAAACAGTTGCCCACGCAGCGCCGCCAGACCGATCAGCAACAACGGCACCAGACCCAGATAAACCTGCCCCATGTTTTGCGCGATGAAGAGCCCCGTATCATGCCACGCAAACGACGGCGGCCCCCAATAGTCCTCCATCCGCCCCGCCGCGCCGAACAACTGCGGCACGACCAGCGTCAGCAGCAGCGCCGGATGCATCGACCCACGCCCGGCACTCTCGAAGTCAAACGCCGGACGATTGGACTCCGCTGCCAACAGCGCCGTCAATGTCAGCGGCACCGCCACCAGCACGACCGCAACAGTACCGCCGACGATCAGCGGCGCGATCGAGGTCCTGATCATCGCCAGCGGCGAAGGCGCACTCCACCATCGCCAGATCACCAACCCCGCCAACACATACAGCGACAACAACGCCACCTGATCACGCCCGAGCACGATCGCCGCCGCCGCTACGCCGAGCGCTAAGCCATATCCCAACGCGGCACCGCGCGCGCCGGCTCGCGCCCGTGCAAAAACCCGATCCAGCGCTACCATCGCGAACGGAAAATACGCGAGGCTCAGCACTTGCCCCGTGTGCTGCACCCGCCACGCCATCGACGCGCCGAAGCAGAACACCAGGCCACCGATGATCGCCCCCGCCGGATGCCACCCGCGATCCCGCATCCACATCATCAGCGCCAGCGCCCCGGCCAACTGCGCCAGCAGCACGGTGACATCCACCGCCCACAGACTGGGCGAACCATTGATCAGCGCCAGCATCAGGAACGGCGGCGAAAAAATCATCGCCTGCGGGTCAGCGATCTGCGGATGGCCGGCGAAGACATAGGGGTTCCAAAACGGGCTTTCCCCGCGCCGCAAACTTTCCGCCAGGAACTGGATCTGCGGCTGAAAATGCGCCTTCGCGTCCCAGGGAATCGTCACCGCGCCCGACAGCCAAGGCCACACCATCGCCACCCAGCCGAGCACCAGCAACGCCGCCGCCGGCCCATAGCGCCACCCCGCCGATCGATCGCCAATATCGTCTCGCCTTGTCCGCAATGCCACCACGCGCGTCCCTGCCCTGCCTCAACCTCGTCGCAGGATCGTGTATAACCGATCCTGAGACGAGCAAAGAAATTGCGACCTCCCTCGCCGCAAGCCGCATGAACCGGAACCGCCATGACATCAGCGACATCCAATCACCTCGCACTGACCGTCGAAGCGCTTCTGCAACCCATCCTCGACGCACCAGCAAACCAACCGTTCGTCGTCGCCCAGCTCGGCCAATCCCTCGACGGCCGCATCGCCACCCCTACAGGCGAAAGCCGCTGGATCAACAAGGATAGCGCGCTCGATCATGTCCATCGCCTCCGCGCCAGCGTCGACGCCGTTGTCGTCGGCATCGGCACCGTTATCGCCGACGATCCCTTGCTGAACGTCCGCCGCGCCAAGGGGCAAAATCCCGCCCGCGTCGTCATCGACCCCAATGGCCGCTTACCTTTGAACCCTCGCCTCGCCCAACAGGACGACGGCGTGCGAACCCTCGTTATCCGCTCGACCGACGCCCCCACCCCCAAAGGCATGGAAATCATTCGACTGACCGGTTCCAAGCTCGACCCCAACGCCATCGTCGCCGCCCTGTTCGAACGCGGCCTGAAACGCTTGCTGATCGAAGGCGGCGCCTGGACCGTCTCCGAGTTCATCGACGCCGATGCCGTCGATCGCCTGCACGTCCTGGTCGGGCCCATGATCCTCGGCTCCGGCAAAACCGGCCTGTCCCTGAAACCCATCGCAAAATTGAGCGAGGCCCGGCGACCGCGAACACGCGTCCATGTGCTTCCCGACGGCGATGTGATATTCGAGTGCAATCTCCGCTCGATTTGAAAAGGGATTTCCACGATGCCGCCAATTCAAGGTCAAGTCCAAGGCAAAGCCCAAGGCAAACCGCAAACAGTCCAGGTCTACAACGCCACCGCACGCCGCCTGCATTGGTGGACCGTCGCCCTCGTCGCGATCATGCTGCCACTCGGCTTCGCCATGACCTATCGCGGCAACGATCTGAACATCTGGGACGGCACCACCAACGCGATGTATTCGCTGCACAAGCTGATTGGTTTCACGGTACTCTGGTTGATGCTCGCCCGCCTCGTCTATCGCCTGCGTAACGGTGCTCCAGCCGACGAACCGACGTTGGAATGGTGGCAGAAGGCGGCATCACACCTGACCCATTGGGGCCTCTATGCCCTTTTGATCGTCATGCCCGTCGGCGGCTGGATCGGCGTCTCACTCTTTGGTGCCCGCGATATTTTTGGTCTGGTCAGTCTGCCGGCGATCACGCCCGTCGACCAGAAAGCATCGGGCACTTTCTTCTTCCTGCACAAGCTCGGCGCCTTCGCCCTGACCGCATTGATCGCAGCCCACATCGGCGCCGCCATGTTCCATCATTTCGTTCGCAAGGACGGCGTCCTCACCAGGATGCTACCGAACCTCAAGCGGCGCACCTGAGCCGGGCGTCACCCCGGCATCGCCAGCGTATCCGTGTGCCCGACCACCGCACCGGTGCGCCGGACCGCCAGCCAGTCCGCGACCGCTGACGCGCCGACCGTGCCGGTCTCGCTCACCGCCCCAGCGAAACCCGGCACCAGCGCGTCGATCAATCCCTGGTCACGCTCAGTAAGCCGCCACGGACTGTCCCCCACGCTCATCCCGTACCCGAGCCGCGCAAACGCTTGGCACAACGCCGCCGGCGCCATGGGCCCAGCCGCCGCCCCAAAGCCCTTGTCCGTCATCTGATGCGCATGAAACGCCGCCGCCATGCCAGCATCGACCTTGTGCGGAGGCAACCAGTCCTGCATGCCGTTGTACGTCAGCACCGTATAAAAAGCCGCTCGCCGTTTGGCCACCGCCGCCGCGAACCGCTCGATGAATTCTGCCGAGCACAAATCGAAAAACGCCGACGCCGTCACCAGGTCGGCCGTCTCCCCGAGCGCTACATCGAGTGCCTTCACCAGATCCGCCTGCCGGAACGTGACCGAGATTGTCTTGACGCCCTTGAACAGCACGAGGCCGTCATCGTCTTTGATCGCCCGATCCGCCCACTGAGCCAGCCGCTCCGAAGCCGCCGCCAACAGCCGCGCATCATAGTCGACCAGTGTCCAATGCTGCCGCGCCACATCGAGCACCGGCGCCGTCGCCCGCAGGTTGGACCCAGTCCCGCAACCGACATCGATAATCGCGATGTTCGGGCGCTGCTTGAATGGCGCCGCCATCTGCCGTGCCAACGCCGCATCCCGCGACCGATGATCGATGGCCTCGCGCAACGCCAACCATTCCGGCGAAAATCCACTCATACTGCAACCCTCTTCAACACCGCCGCGATTCCCCGCGCCGCATCATCCCATGTCGGCAACAATTGCCCGGCCGACCACGACGCCTCCGCCATCGAATGGCGCAATACGCGATCACCCAGCACCCGATCGAGCGCCGCTGCAAACGCCGCCGCATCTCCGGGCGCAACCTTGATCGCCGCCGCATCCGGCGCCGTCTCAGCAGCAGCGCCGCCCGTCGTACACACGATCGGCAAGCCCCGCGCCATCGCTTCCGCCAGCACCATCCCATACCCTTCGTAGTGCGACGGCATCACGAAAATATCCGCACTCCGATACAGCGCACCCAACCGCCCATCTTCGATCCCACTCAGGATCGTCACCCGGCTTGCCAGCCCAGCATCGGCTTGCAGCGCCGCATTCAACGTCGCCCCTGCTCCCACATCACGCACAGCCCCGACAATCGTCAGCCGCCAGTCAACATCCCGACGCATGTCTGCCAACGCTTGCACCAGCACGTCATAGCCTTTGCGCGGTACGATCGATCCGACCGCCAGCAGCTGCAACGGCGCGCCTGTCCCCGTCGCCCGCTCATCTCGATCCGTTCCGGGTTCGGCAACGGCGATTTTCGATTTCGCAACACCAAAATCCGTCGCCAGCGTCCGCCCAGTGAGCGCACTCGTCACCACGACATGCCGTGCCTGTGCCAGCGCAAATGTCTCCGTTTTCCGCAATGCATCGGCACGCTCCGCGCTCACTCCCACTTCGAGCGCCAGCGGATGATGACACAGCGCCACGATCCGCTGTCGAATGCCGGCCACCAGCGCCTCCGGCATCGCGCCGTATGCAAGCCCGTCCATCAACAGCACTGTGTCCGCCGGCAGCGCCGCCAGCACCCGCGTCGTCTGCTGCAAATCCAAATCCGTTGGCGCCGGATAATTCCCCGGCAACGCCACATGCCGGGCATCAATGCCATGCGCCGGCAACAGCGCCAGCACGCGCCGGTCATAGGCGTATCCGCCCGTCAGCATGCCGATATCGCCTGGAATGACAAACGCGCAACCGGTCATGCAGCGCCTCGCTCACCCGGAGCATTTTCCGACGAAGTGGACACCGGTTCGTCGGAGAAAATGCGACAAGCGGAAGAGTTTACAGGTCGAAGCACCCACCGCCGCCCTGCAACGACGGCCCAGATAGCCTCGACGACTCCGAACGGCCACGCCCCCTGCAGGAACCCATAGATCGAACCCAGCGCACAGGCGCCCGCAAATCCGAGCACATATCCGGCACCGCGCTCCTCAAGGGCGTAGCACACCAGCATCGCGGTCACGGCAATGAAGCCAAACAGGGTCAGCGGATCCATGGCGCAGATGGCTCCGTCGCACAAAGTGCTTCCGGAAAAGTGGAAACCGGTTTTCCGACAAGAAGCACGCCAAGCATCAAGCAACCGGCCCTTCGAACCACGCCCGCGCCAGATCCGTCTCATGCAAAATCACGCGGATCTTGGCGAGCCCCTTGCCGTCCTCGCCGAGCGCCCCCGCCTTCGCCGCCTTCGCCATCGCATCGAAGATGTGCTTGCAGAGGAATTCCGTCGTCGTCAGCTTCCCCTTGAACTCCGGCAGCGTGTCGAGATTTTTGTAGGCGAGCGGCTTCAGCGTCTTGTTCAAAACCTCCAGCGCCGCGCCGATATCCACCACCACGTTCTGCTTGGTCAGCTTTTCTCGATAGAACGCGACGTCGACAATGAATGTGGCACCGTGCATCCCCTGCGCCGGCCCAAAAAACGGATCCGGCAACGAATGCCCGATCATGATACGATCACGAACTTCAACAGCAAACATCAGCAACAATCTCCATTTTTTCCCTCTCCCCGTCCTTCAACGGGGAGAGGGTTAGGGTGAGGGGCCGCAACGAGCAGTGAGCGGCCGCAACGAGTCACGAGTGCCACCCGCACCACTCGCTACCAATCGCGGCAACTCCGTGGCGCAGTATCGAACTGCGCCCCCTCATGGCACAGAATTCGCGTCCGGTCACCGGCCAGCGCAACTTCACCGGCCTGCGCAACTCAAGCCAACAACGGCCCAACGGTCTCCATCCCCACCACTGCATCCCCAAGCAGCAACGCCGCAATGCGATCCGTCTCCGCCCCGGCGCCCAGCGCAAACGCATCGCGCGTTTCGATCCTGGTTTCCAGCACCAGCCGCGACAGCAACAAGCGTCGCGCATCTCCACGCCGCTCATGCGTTGCAATCCCCTCCGACGCCAGCATCGCCGCACTCGCCGCATGATAGAGCAGGCTCGTCGCCCGCCGTGCATCTGCCTCTTGCGCCCCGTCCCGCGCCACCCCCTGCGCCAACCCGACCGCCTTGCCAGCCACCCGGCGCAACCGCGCGCAAAAAACCTCAGGCACCCCGCGCAACCCATCGATCCGCGCATTCAATTCAGCCAACAGCGCCGCCTCCGCCCCGTGCTTCCCCACCGCCCGCCGAATCGCATCGAGCGCGACGATATTCCCCGTCCCCTCCCAGATCGATCCGAGATGCGCGTCCCTGAGCAATCGCGCCGTCACGAATTCTTCGATGTACCCGGCGCCGCCGCGAAACTCGAGCGCATCGCCGCACACCTTGCGCGCATCCCGCGTCGCCCGGAACTTCAACACCGGCGTCAGAATACGCAACAGCGCCGCCGCATCCTGGCTCGGACTTGGAGCCCGCTCGGCCCGGTCCAACGCATCCGCCGTCAAAAAACATAGCGACAACGCCTGTTCCAGTGGCACCATCATCTTCAACAGATTTCGTCGCGCCAGCGGATGCTCGATTACTCTCTTGCCAAACGCCATCCGCCCATGCGCCACCGCCAACGCATCATGCAGCGCCCGCCGCATCAGCGCCGTCGACTTAACGCCGTTATTGAGCCGCGACCAGTTGACCATCTCGGCCATCTGCACGAACCCGCGATCGAGCCGCCCGACCGCATAAGCGAGCGCCCCCTCGAGCTTGATTTCCCCCGACGCCATCGACCGCGTCCCGAGTTTGTCCTTCAGCCGCACGATTCTGTACGCGTTCGGCGTCCCGTCATCCAGAAACCGCGGCATCAGAAACAGTCCAACGCCGTGCGTGCCGCTCGCAGCCCCCTCCGGTCGCGCCAACAACATCACCACTGCTGCATCCGCATTCGAGCAAAACCACTTCTCGCCATACAAGCGGAAGCGATCACCGTCCGCCTTGGCGACCGTCGTCAGCGAACCGACATCCGAACCACCCTCCTTCTCCGTCATGAACTGCGCGCCTTGCGTCAGCCGCGCCATGTCCGTCGTGATCAATCCCGGCAGATACTTCGCCTTAAGGCCCGCATCGCCGAACCGCGACAACAACATCGCCGCCCCATCGGTGACATTGATCGGACAGCCGAGCCCGAACTCCGCCTGATTGAACAGATACGTGAACGCATGCTTCGCCGTTGCCGGATACGTCTGCGGCCATCCCAAAACACCCGGCGCATGCGACATCGCGTGAATGCCGAAATCGCCGAACGCCGCCTGCTCCAGTTCGCGATAAGCAGGATGGTACTCGATCGACTGAATGTCCCGCCCGAAGCGATCCCGCTGATGCAGCACCGGCGGATACCGATCCGCCATCCGCGCCGCCTGATCCAACGGCCCGCCCGCGAGCGCACCAAGCCGATCAAGCCGCGGTGTCACATGATCTAGCAGATCCCCCGGCAAATACATCGCCAGCAAATCCTGCAACGACCGATCCGCCGCATAAAAATTCATGCCCTCAGTATCGGGCGCGATGGCGTTCGCGGATGGCTTGGGCGTCAACGACATCATCAGGCTCCTCACAACCTCCCCATCGGACGCCGCCACCCCACATCCGGTCAAGCCAAACATCCGCGAACTTTCCCTCTCCCCGTTCTTCACGGGGAGAGGGTCAGGTTAAGGGGCGGCAACAGACGCGTGAGGAGCAGCTCAGCATGAGAGCGTGAGGGGCGGCAACGAGTTGTGAGGGACAATCACGAAACTTGACAACTGAAATGCGGCTGCCAGCAAAAAATACAACGCCGCCTCACCGCCTCGCCAACACCGCATCCAGCTCTGGCATCAGCACCAGTCCATCCTGATCATCGCCGGAACCATGCACCACCAGCCAGCGACAGTCAGCGCCGCTCTCGTTCGCCGGCGCATGCGGCACATCCGCCGGCACAAAAATCTGGTCGCCCGCTTTCACTAGCGCGCGCTGCTCCAATCGGTCCCCGTAATAGACAAAACACTCCCCATCGAGCAGATACGCAATCGTCTCGATCCCCTTGTGATAGTGCACTTTCGCCCGCGCCCCGGCCGGCATCGGCAGCACATTCATGCAAATCTGCTTGGCACCAGCCGTCGCCGCCGAAACGCCCGCACCATACGTGAACCCCTGCCCGCCGACATACGTCTGTCCTGGCCTGATCACCGTCACCCGTGCCGTCGCCGAAACACTCATGTCTCACTCCATCCGTCGCCAACTGACCAACAACCGGCTCTACCGGAACCGCAAATTGCCCCGCGACAATTCCGCAACCGAACTGCAACCCATCAGCTTCATACCGCGCTCAAGCTCCGCGCGCATCAGACCCAGCGCCCGTTCAACACCCGGCTGCCCGGCCGCCGCCAGCGGATAAAGATAAAACCGCCCGCCACCAACCGCCTTGGCCCCGAGTGACAGCGCCTTCAGCACATGCGTCCCACGCTGCACGCCGCCATCCATGATCACGTCGATCCGATCACCAACCGCATCAACGATTTCGGCCAGTTGATCGAACGCCGCACGCGATCCGTCTAATTGCCGCCCACCATGATTGGAGAGAATAATGCCATTGCAGCCGATCTCGACCGCACGCCGGGCGTCAGCCACCGACATCACGCCCTTCAGACAGAACTGGCCATTCCATTCGCGCACCATCGCGGCGACGTCATCCCACGTCATCGAGGGGTCCAGCATTTCGGTGAAATATCGCCCGATCGACATCGCCCCGCCGCTCATGTCGACATGCTCATCCAGCTGCGGCATCTTGAATCGCTCGTGCGTGACATAGTTCAAGCCCCACATCGGCTTGATCGCGAATTGCAGCATGCCCCCGAGCGTCAACTTGAACGGGATCGAAAACCCCGTCCGCAAGTCACGCTCACGATTGCCCCCGGTGATGCTGTCGACCGTCAGCATCATCACATTAACGCCGGCCGCCTTCGCGCGTTGCATCATCGCGCGGTTCAACCCGCGATCCCGGTGAAAATAAAACTGATACACCTGCGGCGTGTCGTAGGCCTTGCGCAACTCTTCCAGGCTCACCGTGCCGAGCGACGAAACCCCGAACATCGTCCCGTACTTCGCCGCCGCCGCCGCGACCGCCCGCTCGCCCTCATGGTGAAACAGCCGTTGCAACGCTGTCGGCGAACAATAGAACGGCATCGCCAGCTTCTGCCCGAGCACCGTTACCGACAGATCAACCGACTTCACCCCACGCAGCACATTCGGCACCAGGTCGCAGCGCTCGAAGCTCGCCGAATTCTGCCGATGCGTCGCTTCATCATCCGCAGCACCATCGATATAATTGAAAATCGGACTGGGCAACCGCCGCTGCGCCAAACGCCGGAAGTCATGAAAATTGTGACAGTCGTTCAAGCGCATTGCAGAATCCCAGGATTGATTGCGTATTACAAAATCGACTATGCCAAACAGCAACCGCGATACTGCCCCCCTCAATACTTAACCACCGGCGCCAGCCCCTTGGCCCCCACCCCCAGAACCCGCGGAAATTCCTTCACCGCATCGGCGAACGCAATCTCATCCGCAACCAACGCATCGAACCGCGCGTCGCGCAACAGCGCCAGCGCCTTCTCGATTCTCCGCCGATAGGTCCAACGCGCCCGCCGCGACGGCGACACCTGCCCCACCTGCGACGACACCAGCCTCAACCGCCGCGAATGAAACGCCCCGCCAAGCCCAACCGTCACAGCCGTCTCGCCGTACCAACTGAGTTCAACAATCGTCCCCTCCATCCCCGCGCACGCAATCGCCACATTCAATCCCGCCTGCGACGCCGACGTGTGAAACACGATATCCGCATCCCGCATACCCTCTCCCCGTCCTTCAACGGGGAGAGGGTTAGGGTGAGGGGCGGCAACAGACGCGTGAGGGGCAGCATGAGACGCGTGAGGGGCGGCCGCGGGCGCAAGCGGTGGCCCCTCACCCCGACCCTCTCCCCGCGCGCGGGGAGAGGGAGAAATCACACCCTCAAACCTCCCACCAAAACTCTCGACAATCCCCCGCCGGCTTGCATCCACATCAACGACCGTCACATCCGCCCCTGGCAACCCGCACGCCACTGCCGCCACGCACAGCCCAACCACGCCCGCGCCAATCACGACAATGCGGTCCCCCGGCCCCGCCCCCGCATCCCACAGCGCATTCAGCGCCGTTTCAACGTTGGCCGCCAGCGTCGCCCGCCGCGGCGGCACGCCCTCGGGGATCGGCACCAACATGCTAACCGGCGCGTCAAAAATGTCCTGATGCGGATGCAGACAAAACACCGCACGCCCGACCAGCTCTTTCGCACCGACCTCCACCACGCCCGTCGCGCAATAGCCGTATTTCACCGGAAAAGGGAACTGGCCTTCCTGCATCGGCGCGCGCATCCGGGGCCACTCGCTCTCGGGCACCGCGCCGGTGAACACGAGGCGCTCCGTCCCGCGGCTGATTCCTGAGAACAGCGTGCGAACGCGGGCGTGATCCGTCCGCAGAGGTCCGAGCGATTGCGTTCGGAATTCGACCGTTTCGGGCTTCACGGTCCACAGCGCCCGTGCCACATGAACCCTAGCCGTCGACCTGCGGGCTGTCTTATCCATTTCCGCACCTTGCCGTGAACATAAGCAGCGTTCCCAAAAGTGGACTTCCGGTTTTTGGGATAAAACGCTGCGACCAAACAAGCAGCGTTCCCAAAAGTGGTCTTTCCGGTTTTGGGATAAAACGCTGCGACCAAAAAAGAGACCAACATGACCGAGACCGCGCAACAGACACGCCCCGCCACGCCAACCGTCGGCACGAGCCTTACGACACCCGCTGGCCTCCAGGCAATCACCGAGCTCAGCCGCCGCCGCCGCATTGTCATCGCGCTCAACGTCGTCACCTGGCTCGCCATGATGTGGATCGCAGCCTCCGTTCTCGGCCACGGCGGCTGGTCGCTGACCGACGTCATCATGTTTGTCTGCTTCGCTTTCGGCACCCCCTGGACCGTCCTCGGCTTCTGGAATTCGGTGATCGGCTTGTGGCTGCTGCACGTCCACAAAGACCCGATTCCCGAAGTCGCGCCCTACGCCGCCGCCGGGAACGTCGAGACACCCATCACGATTCGGACCGCCATCTTCATGACCGTCCGCAACGAAGACCCCGCTCGCGCCATCCTCCGCTTGAAAACCGTCAAGGCCAGCGTCGACGCCACCGGCCAAGGTTCAGCCTTCAGCTACTTCGTCCTCTCCGACACCAATGACGACGCCGTCGCCGCAACCGAGCAGGCAGCCTTCGACGCCTGGAAAGCCAGCGACAAAGATGCGGCCCGCCTGATCTATCGCCGGCGCACCGACAACACCGGCTACAAAGCCGGCAACGTCCGCGACTTCTGCGACCGCTGGGGCCGCGACTACGAACTGATGTTGCCGCTCGACGCCGACAGCGTCATGTCCGGCGTCGCCATCGTCCGCCTCACGCGCATGATGCAAGCGCATCCGAAAATCGGCATCCTGCAATCGCTCGTCGTCGGCATGCCCTCATCAAGCGCCTTCGCGCGCATCTTCCAATTCGGCATGCGCCACGGCATGCGCTCCTACACCATGGGCCAGGCCTGGTGGGTCGGCGACTGTGGACCCTTCTGGGGCCACAACGCCGTCGTCCGCATCAAACCCTTCATCGAGCAATGCGAGCTGCCGATCCTCCCCGGCGCGCCGCCCCTCGGCGGCCACGTCCTCTCCCACGACCAGGTCGAAGCCACCTTCATGCGCCGCGCCGGCTACGAAGTCCGCGTCTATCCGATCGAAGAAGGCTCCTGGGAAGAAAACCCGCCAACAATGTTGGACTTCGCCAAGCGAGACGTCCGCTGGTGCCAGGGCAACATGCAATACGTGAAACTGCTCGACACGCCCGGCCTCTACGCCATGAGCCGCTTCCAATTGATCTGGGCGATCCTGATGTTCATCGGCATCCCCGCCTGGACGCTGATGATCGCGCTGCTCCCACTCGCGGCATGGCAGTCGCGCGACATCGTCGACTATCCAGTCGTCACCGCGACGCTGCTCTACATCACCTTCTTCGTCATGTACCTGATGCCGAAAATTGCCGGCCTCATCGACGCCGTGCTGACCAAAGGTGGCGTCGCCCGCTACGGCGGCCCCGTGCGGTTCGTCGCCAGTGCGGCGATCGAACTCGTCTTCTCGTTCCTGCAGGGCGCCGTCTCGACCATCCGCACCACCATCTTCATGATCGGCTTGGCCTTCGGCAAATCCGTCACCTGGGGCGGCCAAAGCCGCGACGCCTATGGCATCTCGTGGAGCACAGCACTCGAAAATCTCTGGCCGCAAACCCTCTTCGGCATCATCGTCTGCGGATTACTTCTGATGATTGCCCCCGCCGTGTTCTGGTGGAGCCTGCCCCTCACCGCCGGCTACCTCCTCGCCATTCCCTTCGCCGTCATCACCGCAAGCCCCACCCTCGGCCGCTGGTTCCAACGCTTGGGCCTCGCCGGCATCCCCGAAGATTTCGAAACACCGAAGGAAGTGAAGGCGGTGTTGGGGTGAGTGAAATAAAATGCAATCAAATGAAAGCATCCAATTGCCAGCAGATTACTGGGCACAAATCGTCATTCCAGACCGAAATGACTTTGTAAAAAATGTCGCAAGTCATCGACATGCTTTTCACTACGCCGTATCGCTTTTTCACATGGCCGATTGGATCTACGTAACGCACCAAGAGACGATTAGCGGCGCCATCTTCAATGAGCCTCACACTCAAATTGAAAACGAAGTAGATCTTGCAAATTTATTGGCAAGACACATCCCCGAGTTTGCAGTCATCCGACGCACTGCCAACACAGCAAAACACCTCAAGCTCCGGAAGCCGAACACTGATCCAATTGAATTGAACAGCGCAGGTCAACTCAAATCGTTGACGAGTGGTTGGCGCAAAGGCCCTTGGACCGATCAACCATATAGAAGCCGAGCCAGTATCGTCGTCATGAGCATCGACGAACGTACCTACGTCGAATTCGACAAAGTCGCCGCGAAGGTATTCGACATGTGGAAGGAATTATCAGTTCAACACAATTGGGAATTCTGATCACACTTGGGCAAAGTGAGCCACCGCCCCTCCCCTACGTCATCCCGGCGAAGGCCGGGACCCACGGCAAAGTGCCAACAGGCTCATCTGTCCGCGCTCCGATAGAAAGAAACCCCAACACTGGCGGTTGCCAGAGACAGCCTAAGCCTCCCGCAACCTGGCGTAGGTCCCGGCCTTCGCCGGGATGACGGGTGGAGGAAGCGGAGCGAACCCGCTCGAGCCGGACAGTCGAGGACTTGTCCCAAGGGGCCGGCGACCTATCACGCCTCTAGCCCCGAACTCATCAATCTCCACTGGATCAAACCCACCGTCCTCAACACACGTCATCCCGGCGGAGGCCGGGACCTACGACAAGTTTAGCGCCCGCGATCACGATCAACGTCTGCAGGTCCGTCAGCAATGTCCCCAGAATGCCGATCATATAAATCAATCAACTCCGGATTGAAGGAATAGATCAAGCGGATTTTCCAGGCGCGCTGCCACTCCTTGATCCGCTTCTCACGCGCGATAGCCGCGTCCATCGTCTCATGAAATTCATAGTAGACGAGCATTTTCACGCCATGCCGCTTTGTGAACCCTTCAAAGACTTCATTCACGTGATCGGACATGCGGCCATGCAGGTCGCTCGTCACACCGGTGTAAAGGATCCCGTCGCGTCGGTTGGTTAGAATATAAACACATGGTGCCTTCAGACGGCGATCCCAGGTCGTGGGCATGAAACACACTCTGCGCCAATGAAGTTTGTCGTAGGTCCCGGCCGCAGTTTACCCCGGACAGCGATCCGGGGCCGGGATGACGAAGATTGAAAGATCAGACTTCGTATCCAGACGCAACGCACGCCACGACCTATTGAGCGCTTCCCCTACCAACTCATCTATCGCGTCGAAGCGGATACCATCACCGTCTATGCCGTCGCCCACCTGAAACGCAAACCCGGCTATTGGCGCGACCGCCTCAAAACCTGAAGCCATCCGCACCTCCGGCCTCCCGGCCATCGAGCCCGGATCGCCCGCAGGGGAGTCGGAAGGCGCAAAGCGCGGCGGCGGCTGGGCAGCTAAATCGCCACCCAGCATGAACCCACCATGACTCACACCCCCATCTCCGGTTCACATCACACCCACTACGGTCCACCCAATCGCACCACTCTACGCATCAGACCTCGCTCCGGGAGTCCGCCCATGTTGAACCGCACCATTGTCGCCGCTGCCCTCTTCGCCATCACCATACCCATCGCAGTCAACGCCCAGCAGACAGCGCCTGCTGCACCCAGCGCCACCGCCCCCGCAACCCCATCACGCCAGCCGACAGTCGCCGAAACCGAAGCCCGCGCCAAATTCCGCGCCGCCTGCTCAGCCGACATCGCCAAATTCTGTAAAGACATCCCGCCCGCCGGCCAGACCACGGCCGCGACCACACCCGATCAGATGAAAGGCCAGCGCGCCAACATGCGCCAGTGTCTCGCCACGAACGCCGCCAACCTCAGCGCCGATTGCAAATCCGCCGTCGACCAACGCGCCGCACGCGAGACGGCGCCCAAAAGCTGAACAGAACGCTGCGACGACCAGTGATACCGGCCAGCGAAACGCCCGTCCCATGTTCCCCGAACGCGACGGGCCGGTATCCGCGCGCGGGGTTGGTGGGGCGGCCGCGCGCCAAAAAAATGAGCCGGGCCATGCTACGATGGTCCGGCTTCGTCGTTTCGATTGCACAGCCCAGAACGCCGCTTGCCGCAGCACCCCGGATCGGCCGATAACGCCAGCCAACGGAGCAACCACGCCCTCCCCCCATCACTGAAAGTCAGGCCCCATGACAGTGATCCAACGCATTTGGAAATTGGCGCCAGCCCTCGTCGTCGCCATGCTTTGGGCCTCGCTGACTCCAACCCTCGCCCAACCCACAGCGGAGCGATCCACAACAACCTTCCGCGCCGCCAAAAGCTGGGGCTATCAGCTCACCAACATCGACGTGAAAGCCCTTGCCACCAGCCTCCATGACGTCCTCGTCCTCGACTACAGCCGCGACGGCAGCGACGCCCAGGCCCTGACACCTGCCGACCTCACACTACTTCAGCGCAAGCCCGACGGCCGCCGCCGCATTGTCCTCTCTTATCTGTCGATCGGCGAAGCCGAGAGCTATCGCTACTACTGGAACAAGAGCTGGGATGATCTGGGATTCATCCCCAATGTCTGGTCGAAGCCCAGCTGGCGCGCCAAACTCAACGGCGATTGGGGCGGCAACTACGCCGTTCGCTATTGGGACCCGGCCTGGCAGCGCATCATTCTCGGCGAAGGCTCGCCGGGCCAATCCGCAAGCTATCTCGATCGCATCATCCGCGCCGGCTTCGATGGCGTTTGGCTGGACAAAGTCGACTCGAGCCTCGAAGACGTCGCCGCCAACCGCCCGACCGCACGCGCCGATATGATTGCCTTCGTCGCACGCATCGCCGAACGCGGCCGTGCCGCCAAGCCCGGCTTTCTGGTCGTGCCGCAGAACGGCGAGGAATTGCTGACCGATGGCGGTTTCCGCGGCCTCATTGACGGCTTCGGCAAGGAGAGCCTGTTGTTCGGCGAAGACGGCCCACAACAGCCCAATCCGCAAGCCTTGATCGACAAGCGACTGGCACTTCTCAAAATGCTCACCGCCGAAGGCAAGCCCGTCTTGTCCGTCGAATATCTGTCCGATCGCGCCAACGCCGATGCCGCCATGCAAAAGCTGAGGAACCTCGGCCTCGTGCCACTCGCCGCAACACGCCTGCTCGACGTATCCCCTGGCACCATCACCGCGTCATCTGAGACGGCAACGGCCACCAGCGATCGCCGTTGGGCGGCAGTCGGTTGGGCATTCGCCGGGTTCGTTTTCTTGGCCGGCGCCTTCTGGCTGAGCCGCCTTCTCCGCCGCTGACCACCACGCCGGGTGGTCCGGCCGTTGGCGGGCAAGCATCAAGTCGGCGCCTGAAGCCGCCCGAACACGCAAAAATCACACATCGCCTTGACGCCGCCACGCCGGCGCGGCACATCGCAGACCCATGGACACCATTCTCATCCGCCTCAAAGCCGACCCAGCCCTCACCCAGCTCCGCCGCTCGCTCGACGTCTATTACGGTGACGCAGCCCGCGACGCCGCGATGGACCGGCTCTACGCCCGCTTCCTGAAGCCCGACGACCTCGCCTTCGACATCGGCTCTCACGTCGGCGATCGCATCGGCGCCTTCCGTCGCTGCGGCGCCCGCGTCGTCGCCCTCGAGCCGCAACCCGATTGCGCCCGCGTCGTCCGCACCATCTACGCCGCCGACAAGAACGTGGCGCTCGTCGAAAGCGCCTGCGGCCCCAAGCCCGGCAGCCTCACCCTGCACATCAATTCGCAAAACCCGACCGTCACCACCGCGTCAAAAAATTTCGTCAAGGCCGCAGACGGCGCCAGCGGCTGGGAGGGCCAGGTCTGGGATCGCACCATTCAAGTCCCCGTCACCACTCTCGACGCGCTCATCGCCGCGCACGGCATTCCGGCCTTCGTCAAGATCGACGTCGAAGGCTTCGAGGCCGATGTCCTCGCCGGTCTGACGCACAAACTCGCAACTCTCTCCTTCGAGTTCACAACCATCCAGCGCGACGTCGCCAATCACTGCCTCGATCGCCTCGCGACAATCGGCAACTACGGCTTCGACCTCGCTCTCGGCGAATCGCAGCAACTGACCCACAACCGCTGGCTCACCAAAGCGGAGATGGCCGAACATATTCGCACACTCCCCCACGCCGCGAACTCCGGAGACGTCTATGCCCGCCTTCTCGGCTGATCATGTCGCGCTTCCCTCTCCCCGCGCGCGGGGAGAGGGCCAGGGTGAGGGGCAGCCGCTCGCACCATCGCGCGGCGCCTCCAATTGTCATCCCGGGGCTTGTCCCCGGGATCCATCGAGCCACAACCTCCGGCCAATCAAATGCAGCGCCCTGGATCCCGGCAATGAATGCCGGGATGACACGATTAAAGTTGCGACGCATCGGCGCACGATCGAGGGCACGGCAGCACGACAATCGCTTCAAGCCACATACCGCGCAGTGATGTTCTTGTTTTCGCTCCTCCTCGCCCCCCTCCACGCCACAGCCGAACCGCTCGCCGTCGACGTCACCAACACCTCCGAGCCCGTGCTCTGTGCCGAGAAGGACAATGTCACGCTGAACCTCGCCTCGAAGGACGTGAAATCGTTCCGCATCGAGGCCGCACACCCGGCCTACATCACCACCTTGCAGAAGGATTCCTTTGAAGCCGATTGGACCGCCTGCGATATGAAGTCCGATCCCGTCCACGCCTCAACCGTCGCCAAAACCACCCGCCGCACCATCTACGAAGAACCCGACATCTGGCTCGTTGGCTGGACCTTCCCGACCTACTGGCGCCCATCCACCGCCAGCGTCCGCATCGCAGACCGCGTCG
The DNA here is from genome assembly GCA_963714325.1 of uncultured Alphaproteobacteria bacterium. GTDB lineage: Bacteria > Pseudomonadota > Alphaproteobacteria > Rhizobiales > Hyphomicrobiaceae > CAVQOB01. The sequence goes on from CAVQOB010000008.1 coordinate 82,602, forward strand.
AAAAAGGCTTGCACCTCGTCCAGGTTTGGATGATCCGCCCCATGGGCGGCGAGGAAGTCGTCGTCTTCTATCCCCAGGACGGCTACTGGCGTATGCGCCCGCTCGCCCCCGAAGGCCGCGCGCCCACCAGTTTCGGCTCGTCCTTCCTGGTCGGCCCCGTCGAAGTCGACGGTCGTCCCATCGTCCGCATCAAGGAAATTGCCTTCGATCCGGCCAAACGGACCTTCACGCTCGACTTCGAGCGCGGCGGCAAGGCAACGATCGCCATGGCCATGGCCGACCGCAATCGTACGACCCTCGACGTCACCCTCGATCGTCCGATCACCGACCGCCCTTTCGCCGCACTCCGCTCGATGTACGTCACTGATTTCAACAACGACGTCGCCAAAGTGGCCGTCCGTGAAAAGAACGCCAAGGGCTGGCGCGAAGACTCGATCCTGAATTTCAAAAAAGCCACCGCATCCGAAATTTGGGCCGGCCGCAGCACCATCTCGCGCCATAACTCATCGTCACCCGATATGGTCTTTGGCGCCTTCACCGACGGCGTGAAGCAGCCCTAGGCGACGACCCGGCGCCGCGGCGCGCGATACGAGGATCGCAACGTCCTCGGTGTCTACTCCTTCGGCAGCGTCTGCGCGTAAGCGAGGAGATTGGCCGCGACCTCAATGGGGAACCCGCGCATCGACACCATGATCGCTCCGGGATGCCCGTTGCAAATCTTATGCAGAACCTCGATTGGCCCGTTCTGCGCTTTTGTCCCAACATATTGAATGGCATTGTTAGGATTGCTCCCCGGTCGCCCGGGTGAGCCGCCAAGCTTGCGTGCCCGCCCGTCAAACCCATGACACGATGCACAGACGTTCTGGAAGATCGGCCGGCCTTGCTCGGCATCGCCTTTGATCTTGTCATTCGCCAACACAAACTGTGCCGCATTGTGCTGCCCGCGACTGACGAACAAGGCCAATCGGTATTTAGCATGTTGCGGCAGGATCTCATCAGTGTAGCCATGCGCGGCATTGCCAAGTATGGACATGATGACCGCCGGATCGCGTCCGCGCGCCTTCTGCACGCCCGCTATGCCCGTGGCATTTGCCCCCGACCGATATTGGCCATCACGCCCCATGTAGTCCCAGCCATGACAGTTCTTGCACCGCCACGTATCCTCGTTGCTGATGCTGGTATTAGCCGTTGGCCATGCCGGATGTCGCTTGGCTGGCGCCTTCACTCCGAGCGACGCCGCCCAGTTGTCATAAAGCCGTCCCCCGCTCGAGATCAGCCACGTCTGCGACGCGCTCTCCGGCCCACCGATCACATAGTCCTGCCGTTCTTTGGATTGCGTCGCGGCACTGTCTTGGATGGCTTGCGTGACCGCCGTCACCGCAGGCGTCGGCGTCGCTTCCACAACCGCATTCGAAACATTGCGTTCCGTCATCGTCCAGCCTGCAAATCCGCCCAACGCAGCCAGAAACAGCAATGCTGTAAAGCCCTGGTTCGCATGCAATCGCGTCAGAATCTGCTCTTGCAGGGTCGGCACAGACGTCCGCGCCGCTTCATCGGCGTCGAGCACCTTGTTGCCCGAGAACATCGCGCCAACCAGATTCTCCTGATGCATCCAACTCGACATCAAAACACCAAGCAGATGCAGCGGTATCAGCGCCAAAAAAGCGTTCGCCGCGTAGTGGTGCACCGTCTCGACCCAGACGACACCAAAGAATTGGTTGGTCAGTTGCATGACGCCAGTGCCGACAATCACCGCAAGACACAGCAACATAACCAAAATCATATACCCGCCTGCCGGGTTATGCCCGATATGGCGCTCTGCGCGATTGCGCAAAATATCCTTTAGGTAGCCAAACATCGCGCGCGGCGAACGCACAAATTCCGAAAACCGCGCGTAGCGCGTCCCGGCAAAACCCCAGACCAACCTGAACAGCAGCAAACCACCAGCGATAAAGCCCGAGATTTCATGAACTCGGCTCCCCGTTCCACCCGTGAACCACGCCGTCGCCACACTGACAACCAGCGCCCAGTGAAACAACCGGACCGCCACATCCCAAACCGGAACCCGTTCAGTCACTGCAGGCACCGCGACGGTATCGCCAGCTTGCAGAAGAACCGCATCCTCGCGTCGTAATCCAATGCGTTTTGGCTCAAGCACAACAGCACCCTCTGGTCAGGCTAACATCGGAGCCGCGGACCGATACGGCCGATCTCAACACCAATAGTCCGTCAGCCGCCTATAGGCAATAAATGTTAGCGCCGCTCACTGTCGAACCCACCATCATTGGTCTCAGACCATAGGCTTTGTCATTGCCACCACTAAGGCAACACCCCGACCTCACCCGATCGGCTTCGCCTGTGGAATACTCTCGAAACATCCAGCCACCGACTGATCCAGATCGACTAACGCCCCGCTCATCAGCCCGCTCTCAGCACTCGCCAGAAAACAGATCGCCCGCGCCGCCTCGTCCATCCGAACCAACCGCCCTTGCGGCAACCCCTTCACCGCGCCCTCCAGCCACCCGTCCTGCGCGCCATGCACGCGCCGCTGGATCTGATCCTCCCCCGGTGTTTCCATCCACCCCGGACAGACCGCATTCACACGTATGCGATCCCGCACCAGCGCGAACGCCGTATTCTTCGTCAGCGTCAGCAACGCCCCCTTCGACGCGCTATACGCCGCCAGAAACGATTGCCCGCCATGCGCCGACATCGACAACACGTTGACGATCGCACCAGGCTTCGCTGCCGCCCGCTGCAACTTGGCAACACCCTGCATGAGAAAGAACGGCGCCCGCGTATTGATTGCAAACATCCGGTCGAACAGTTCCGGCGACGTATCGATGATCGACCCGCGATCCGTGATCGCCGCCGAATTCACCAGCACATCGCACGCTTTAAACGCCGCCTCATGACTGGCAATGATCCGATCGACGATCGCCAGGTCAGCCAGATCACCAGCCACAAATCGCGCTCTTGCCCCGAGCAACTCAAGATCGCGCCGCACCGCACTCCCGCGCTCTTGATTGCGCCCCGCAATCGTCACGCCAGCGAGCCCGCGCGCAATCATCATCCGCGCCACCGCTTCCCCAAGCCCTTGGCTGGCGCCGGTGATAATTGCCGTCATCCCATCAAACCGCGCCGGTGTGGAAAGTGCCATGAATGTGGTCCTTCGATCGCAAGGCCGCAATTATGACCAGCAATACCCGATATTGACAATGCGAGTCGCGCCGCAGCGCGCAACGGCAGCGATGCCCGCTCAGAAATCCAGATTGGCATAATGCGCCGGCGGCGACGGCAGCCCCGGAACCCAATCGCCAAGGATCTCGCGCACCGCCGGCCGCGATTTCACGCGGCCATACCAATCCTTCATCGCCGGGTGCTCGTCCCACGGCACCTCGCCCAGGTAATCGAGCACCGACAGCTGCGCCGCCGCCGCGAGGTCAGCAAAACTCGCCTCATCCCCCGCCAGCCAACGGCGCTGATAGGCCAGGAAGCCAATGTAGCTGAGATGATAGCGCAGACTGCCCCGCACCTGCCGCAGCACCTCGGCGTCGGGTGCTCCGGGTCCGTGCCCGCGCAAAAGCGGATAGACCTTCTCCAACAACAGTTCCCGCGTCACATCGCGATGCAGTTTGCCAAGAAACCAGTCTGCCAGCCGCCGCACCTCGGCGCGATCCTCGCGCCCGCCCGGCAACAACCGCAACGCACGACCACCGGCCCCAGGCACCCGCGGCGCCTCCGCCAGATATTCGATGATCGCGTACCATCCCGACAGCAACGGCCCATGCTCGATCCGCAGAATCGGCAATTCGCCAGCCGGGTTGAGCGCTAACAGCTCCGCCCGCCAGTCCCACGGCCGCACATCCACGCACTCCGCCACCAGCCCGAGCTCTAGCAACGCCAGACGAACCGCCCGTGAGTGCGGGCAAAGCCGGAATTGCCAAAGCTTGTCCATCGCCCGCGACCATCACTGCTTCGCAGTTAAAGAACTGGAAACATCCTGTTCCGCACCACGGCCCCCCGGCAAATACCTGACCGGCCGCGCCCTGACGGTTACAGTCGCTGCAACAAATTCCTGGTACACCGAGCGAATCGAATGACGCAATCAGCCGCGATTCCTAGCGTGCTTCCGGGAAAAGTGTGAGCGGTTTTCCCGACAAGAAGCACGCCAAAACAAAGGCTAGGGTCGCTCCCTGATTCAACCTAAACCTGAACGTCCCTAGGACACCGACCACCATGCAGACTTGGCACGCCGTACTCCTGGGCTTGATCGAAGGCCTCACCGAATTCCTCCCCGTATCCTCCACCGGCCACCTACTGCTCGTGCAGCATTTCCTCGGCATTGCCGACCCCAAGAAGGTTTTCGCCATCCTCATTCAATTGGGCGCAATCCTGGCGATCGTCACCGTTTACGCAGCCAAGCTCTGGCGCATACTGCTCGACTTGCCCTCCGACGCCCGCACCCGCCGCTTCGTCCTGGCCATACTGCTGGCCTTCCTGCCCGCCGCCGTCATCGGTGCCGTCCTCCACAAATACATCAAAGCGATCCTGGAGTTTCCGCTCATCGTCTGCGTCTCATTGATCGTCGGCGGCATTATTCTCCTGATTGTCGATCGCTTGAAACTGCAGCCGCGCTATCACGACGTCATGGACTTGCCGCCGCTCCTCGCCTTGCGAATCGGCGCCTGCCAGTGCCTCGCCATGATCCCTGGCGTCTCCCGCTCCGGCGCCACCATCGTCGGCGCCATGCTGATGGGAACCGACAAGCGCACCGCCGCCGAATTCTCGTTCTTCCTCGCCATGCCGACCATGGCCGGCGCCTTCGCCTATGACCTGTTCAAGAACTACAAGGATCTCGACGCCAGCGCTGTCCAAGCCATCGCCATTGGCTTCTCGATCGCCTTTATCACTGGCGCCATTGTCGTGCGCTATCTCTTGGGTTTCGTCTCACGACGCGGCTTCGCGCCCTTCGCCTGGTGGCGCATCATCATCGGCGGCATGGGCCTCGGCGCGCTCGCGATGCTGCGCTGACCATCCGCGCGCAGCGCCCTCCCGGCCGACAAGCCGGGATCGCCCGCAGGGGAGCAGCCTCGCGCGATGCAAACAGTCCCTTACGCCGCGTGCGACGCAATCGGTTCCGTCAGAATCGAATAGAGCGCCGCCCGATCACTGCTCCGCCGCAGCTTGTCGACAATCGCCGGCTCCCGCATCAGCCTCGAGATTCGCGCCAACGCCTTCAAATGATCGGCCCCCGCATGCTCCGGAGCGAGTAGAAGAAAAATCAGATCAACAGGCTCGCCGTCCGGCGCTTCGAAATCGATCGGCTCGGCGAGCCGCGCGCACAATCCAACGATGCGTTGGATCGACGGCAATCGGCAATGCGGAATGGCAATCCCGCGCCCAACACCCGTCGACCCCAGCCGCTCCCGCTGCAGTAGCGCTTCAAAGATATCGCGGGCGGAAACGCCGGTTAGTTCCGCCGCCTTGAGCGACAGATCGTGCAACGCCTGCTTTTTAGTCTTGGACTTGAGCGACGGTATCACCGCCTCTCTCGTAATGACGTCCCCAATATCCATGTCCGTCTCACACTCATGGAGCAAGTCCGCCGCGCCGCGTCACGGCACAAGGTACGACGCACGGACAGGCCGATTCTACAAAATTTAGGCCCTACACTCAAGCAAGGAGATGCCAATTGTATGACGAGCGTACGCTTCCGACAGAAGTCGCAGGCGATCCGCAAGGCACTGATCTATATACAATTCTAGGCTTGACCATCGGCACGACACCGCGCCGGCTCGGGCCCAGCCGCCCAATTGGCCCAACCAACAGGTCAACGCAAGGACTGAGACCAATTCGCGCCCAAGTTGCACCGGAACCTATGAGACGAGATCGACCCTGTCAAACCCGTTCCAACAATTCACGCACAGAAATTGAACGTCTGTCAAATCACGGATTCAAGATTATCGAGTCGCGTTTGCATCACCTTTTCCCGTCGCCGCTGCACCGACGACGCAATCCGCATCAACTCCCGGTATTTCGCGACCGTCCGCCGCGCAATATCGATCCCACCGTGCCGCAACAACTCGACAATACGGTCATCCGACAGCACCGATTGGGAACTTTCCCCATCGATCAGCTGCCGGATGCGATGCCGCACCGCTTCCGACGAATGCGCTTCCCCATCTCCATCTGCCGCCGCGATCGACGACGTGAAGAAATACTTGAGCTCAAAAATCCCGCGTGGCGTCGCGATATATTTGTTCGACGTCACCCGGCTCACGGTCGACTCATGCATCCCGATCTTATCCGCGACCGTTTTGAGATTCAGCGGCCGCATATGCTGCACCCCATGCGTCAGAAATCCGTCCTGCTGCCGGACAACCTCTTCCGCGACCTTGAGGATCGTCCGCGCCCGCTGATCCAGGCTCTTGACCAGCCAGTTGGCGCTTTGCAGACAATCGATCAGATAGGTCTTATCCACCGTGCTGCGCGTATGCTTCGACACCAGCGTGTAATAGCTCCGATTGACGAGCACGCGCGGCAGCGTATCTGAATTCAACTCCACCGCCCAGCTACCGTCGCTCGCCGGCCGGACCAGCACATCCGGCAACACCGGCTGCACATCGACACTACCATAAGCAAGGCCCGGTTTCGGATTGAGCCCCTTGATCTCACGGATCATCTCGCCAAGTTCATCCGCATCAACCCCGACAGCGCGCTTCAACGCCGCGATATTGTGGCCACCGAGCAGGTGCAGATTGTCCAGCAATCGCGCAATCACCGCATCGTAACGGTTCTGTTCCTTCAACTGCAGCGCAAGGCATTCGCCAAGCGTCCGCGCACAAACACCCGCCGGCTCGAACCCCTGCATCGCAGCCAACACGCGTGCCACCTGATCGGCGCCGCAGCCGAGCTTGTCGGCAATATCACCGACCTCCCCCTGCAAGTATCCGGCTTCATCGACGAGATCGATGATATTAAGCCCGATCAACCGGTCGCCGCCATCGCGGAGCGCCAGATTGAGTTGCTCAGTCAGATGCTCCTTGAGCGAGATACTGCCGCCCGCCAGCGATTCAACGCCGCCGCCGTCTTGATCGGGATCGTTGTTGGTCCGCGTCCGCACCGTCTCCCAGCCGCTGGTCGCGCCTGGCCGATCCTGTGCGGCTTCGGTCCGCGTCTGGTCCGGGAATACATTTTCCGCCGCCGTATCGAAGGCGTCCGTCGCGTCGCGCGAGCCCTTGTCGAGGTCGAGCCACTCACCCGCATCCGTTTCAGCCGCCGGCGCCTCGCGCTCCTCCGAACGTTCGACAGCACTGACAGCATCTCCCTCTTCATCCCGTTCCAGGATGGGGTTCCGCTCCAGCTCCGACTCCACGTAAGCCGTCAATTCCGTATTTGAATATTGCAGAAGACGAATGGCTTGCTGCAGCTGCGGTGTCATCACCAGCTGCTGGCCTTGCCGCATCTCCAATCGTGCTTGTAGCGCCATAACGCCCTATGGTCCCCGAACTCGAACTGTAGGGCAAGCTATACTTGACGCAATTTAACCGAACATATCGCCGAGGTAGACCCGGCGCACGTCTTCGTTCCGTATGATTTCCTGAGGGTTACCGTGTGTAAGAACTTGACCATCGGCGATCACATAAGCTCGATCCACGAGACTAAGCGTCTCGCGAACGTTGTGATCAGTGATCAGCACCCCAATCCCCCGCTGCGTCAAATGCCGCACCAGATCCTGAATATCCCCGACCGCCAGCGGGTCGATCCCGGCGAAGGGTTCGTCCAGCAACATGAAGGATGGCCGCGATGCCAGCGCCCGCGCGATTTCGCAGCGCCGCCGCTCGCCCCCCGACAACGCGATCGACGGGCTTTTCCGCAGCCGCGTGATCTTGAATTCTTCCAGCAAACTATCGAGCTGCTCGCGCCGCCGTGCCCTCTTTGGTTCGACCAGTTCCAGCACCGCCATGATGTTCTGCTCGACCGAAAGCCCGCGAAAAATTGATGCTTCCTGCGGCAAATAACCGATGCCGAGCCGCGCCCGCCGATACATCGGCAACCCCGTCACTTCATGCCCGTCAAGCGTAATTCGGCCCTCATCAGCCGGCACCAGCCCGGTGATCATGTAGAATACCGTCGTCTTGCCGGCACCATTCGGACCAAGCAACCCGACCAACTCCCCCCGCCCAACCGCAAGACTGACCCCCTTCACGACCTTCCGCGTCTTGTAGGTCTTTTGCAGATTGTAGGCCGTCAGCAATCCCTCGCCCGTCTCCGGCGGATAGTTATAGTCGGCATAGGCCCGCTGGCGACCATCGCCATTCTCGCTCGCAGCACGATCAGAACTTGGCCGTGCCGTCCCTTCCTCGCCGGTCTGGCGTCGCGCAGATTTCGCCGTTTTCTTGAACAAGGACAGAATTTTCATGGGCGGAGTTGCGACCGGACTTTGGAGGGAGCGACAGGCACGACAGCCATCACTACGGTGCCTTCGGATTGGGGCTTGGCGACGTCGTCGAGCTCCACCCGTCGACAGTCAGTTTCTTCAACGCCGGCGCAACGCGCTGCTTCTGCTTTTCTTTGGCGTCGTCAGGATAAAAAATCACACATTGCCGCCCCGGCGCACAGGTCGCAGCCTTCGGGTCCGCCGCAGCCCCGCCCGGCACCACCTGCGCCGCAACGGGCGTGTCGGCCCCCGTCGGATCGTTTTCCAAATTGGCGAGCCCCGTCGTCATATCCACGCGAAGGCGACTGCCGACACTGACATTGCGGCCCTGCTTCACCTGCACCCCGCCGCTCAGCAGCATGGTGTTGCTCTTGGTATCGAACACCGCCGTTTGCCCGATCGCTTCCTGTCCGTCCTTCGACGTGATGACAACGCCACCCCGAGCATCGATCCGCTGGATCTGCGCGCCAACCTTCTGCAGGGCAGCGTCGGCGTCGCTCGCCGGCGCCAGCAATCCCGTTTGCCCCGAATAGATTGCGCTCAATTCCGGCGCTTGCACCACAAAATCACCCTGTTGCGCGCGAACCTTGCCCTTGAATACCGCCGTCTTGCTGGAATCGCTGACATCCAGCGTTTCCGCCTCGATATCAATCGGCGCGTTGGGATCCGTGCGGAACTGCATGATGCCGCCACTATCCTCGCTCACGGGCTTCGGCTTTGCGGCAGCTCCGGGCTTTGCCGTCCCTTGATTCTGATAGAACGTCGTCGCGATCCGCCCAAGCGGCAAGCCCGCCTCAGCCGGCGCTTCGAGTTTCATCCGGCCCGCCTTGCGATCGACCAGCATCCGCCGGCCCCGCATCAGATTCTTGCCCTGCTGCACGTGCACGTTGCCAGTCAACAGCGCCGTATCAGCCTTGATGTCGAAGTCGGCGGCGTCGGCAGTCGCACGCCGATCGGCGCCCTGCACGATTTCGACACCGGTGCGCGCCTGCAGCTTGGTCAGTTGCGCCTTCGCCTCGTCCGGCTGCGGATCGGCCGCGCTCTTGCCGCCGACTCCCGGAAGATCCGCCTTCCCCTCATATTCAAGATGCAGCGTCGCGGCTTTCAGCGTCGACTCGCCCTGCGTCGCGAGCACGCCGCCGGCAAAATCGGCAACCCGCGCGGTATCATCGATCTTGAGAGTTTCGGATCTCACCGTCACCGGCTGCTTCGTATCCCGCCCGACCCCGATGTTGGCCCGGCCCTGGACATCGACACCCTGCACAAGGCTCACCTGCACGTTGCCCTGGAACGACCCCTTGCGCTCCTTGGTCAACAGATCCATCGCATTTGCCTTCACCGAACCCGTCGGCATCGTCGCCACAACGGCATCTTTCGATACGACGCGATTCTCTTTGGTATAAATCATCGCCCGCTTCAGATGCGCTTTCATCCCGTTCGAGGCGTCGATGTTCACGCCGTCGTAGAGTTCAAGCTCGTTCTTCTTCTGATCGAGCAATCCCTTTCCAGCCTGCAGCTTGGTGACAACGCCATTCTGCTGCACCAGATCGCCATCGATCAACGTCAACCGGATCGGCCCGGTCTGAGCGAAATCGACCGCCGCCTCGGCCGCCCGCACTTCATACCTGCCGCCATCTTTCGAGACGCCAAAGTAGCTCGGATTTTTCATCTTGAGATCGTCGGCCGTCAGCTCGACCTTGCCCGGCGTGAACGTTCCCGTTCCGAGCGCAAACTGCGACCGCAGAAACAGGCTATAAATCCCGGCAAGCCCAACCACCAACAGCGGCAGCAACAGCCGCAGCGCCCGCACGCCGTAGGTATGCCGCCGCGCCACGCCGACCGCCTTGCGCCGAGTCTTCTGGCTCATCTCGACGACCAGCAAACCACCCCGGCGGCGGCCGGTGGTTTTGCTGACTGGCAACTGTCCGCCGGCGATCCGCATCCCCGTCCCTTGATCCATTCCTGTCAGCCAGCAGCGTCACAAAACCCGTAAAACACCTGAGCCTCGACAAGCGTCGGACGCTGCTCGATAAATTGGGTGATATTGGGACCGGATGGCAGCTGGATGGCCATACCCCGGCAAAAGCACCACACCCAGTCAATGCGCAAAAATATCCTGATCCTCAAACCCCAGCAAATCCATGTGCGCCCGCACTGGCAAAAACCGAAAACAGGCATCGGCCAGCTTCGCCCGTCCGTCCCGCACCAGCATGGCATCGAGCTTACCCTTGATGGCATGCAAGTGCAGCACATCGGCGGCCGCATAGGCTTTCTGCTCCGCGCTCAACGTTTGCGCCGCCCAGTCCGAACTCTGTTGCTGCTTCGACATCTCAAGCCCGATCAGCTCCGCCGCCAGATCCTTGAGCCCATGCCGGTCGGTGTACGTCCGCACCAGCTTGGAGGCGATCTTGGTGCAGTAGACCGGCGCCGGCACAACCCCCAGGTATCGGTAGAGAACGGCCAGATCGAAGCGGCCAAAATGGAATATTTTCAACGTGTTCGCATCAGCCAACAACGCTTTCAGTCGTGGCGCCGCATAGTCATTCCCGCTGAACTGAACGAGATGCGCGACCCCGTCCCCACCCGACAATTGTGCAACACAAAGGCGATCCCGGTGCGGTTTAAGCCCCAGCGTCTCCGTATCAATGGCAACGCCGTTGGGAAACCGCAGCCCATCAGGCAGATCCCCGCGATGCAATTCGATTTTACCAGTCACAACCGTTGGCCCTCACGCTGCCTGCTGCCAATCATCGCTGCAATTCATCCAAGACCGGATTGCGCCCAAGCGAAATCAGCCGGCCGGCTTCGGCCATTCCGCCATGCCGATCTTGCTGATCGCGATCACCGCTTGCGTCCGGCTATCCACCCCAAGCTTCTGAAGGATGGCCGAAACATGCGCTTTGATCGTCGCCTCGGAAACGCTGAGTTTGAAGGCAATCTGCTTGTTGAGCAACCCTTCGCCAAGCATCATCAACACCCGCATTTGCTGTGGTGTCAGCGCCGACAGCCGGCCGGCGAGCACACGGTCACCATTGGCAGCGGCACCATCCAAACTCACGTCGCTCGGCACCCAAACCTCACCCGACATCACCGACCGCACGGCATCGCGAATGTGCTCCACCGGCTGCGACTTGGGCACATAACCCGACGCCCCGAATTCGATGCAGCGCCGGATTGTCGCTGGATCGTCCGTCGCCGAAACCACGATCACCGGCACATCCGGATGCTCGCGCCTCAGCAACAGTAAACCCGACAAGCCCTGCACGCCCGGCATCGCCAGGTCCAGCAGCACCAGATCAACTTCCTCTGCCGCCTTCAGTTGCTCAATCAATTCCTCGAGCGATCCCGCCTCATCGATGACGGCGGTTTTGAACGCAGCCGTCAACGCTTGCCGCAATGCTCCACGAAACAGCGGGTGATCATCCACGATGATATAGCGGCTGGTCGCCATAACCCCCTGATTCCACAAATAAGCTGCTTCGTCGCGCATCAATCGTGCGGCATCAACAGTAATCGCACGGGCGCTCCTGTTAAGCCATGTGAGTTGTGCTGATTCTAGCTATCTTTCCTGGTCTTGGCTAATCTTCTGCCGATCCGCTTGAAAGATGATGTCCAGCGCTGCCGCCCAAGTAGCACCACAAAGCCGGCCCAAACCCGGATTCCGGTCGGCGGGGGATTGAACAAATGATGGACTGGCGCGAACGCAAACCCTATTGGCGCCATACCAAATGGCAGATGGCGGCGACGCTCGGGCCCTTCGTCATGGCGCTCCTGGTTGTTCCCATCTACGCCGAAACATTGAGCACCAAGCGCATCCTCGGCATCCCCTTGGGCTACTTTCTGATCTGCCACGGCCTTGTGATCATCGCCGCTGTCGTCATCGCAACCTACGTCAACCGCCAGGACGCCATCGACCATTGGCATGGCGCCAACGAGGACGTCTGACGATGGCATTCACGCCCAACAACCGGCTGGTCAATCCTCGGCTCGGCTCATACTTCGGCATTTTCTCCAGTCTGTTCGCCGCCGTCATTCTTCTGGCGCTGGTCTTTGAGCAGCTTGGCCTTTCCGATCAGCTCATCCGCGCCATGATGCTGGCCATGCCGATCCTGCTCTACACCGGGATCGCGCTCGCCTCGTCCACCGACCAACCCGCCGACTTCTTCGCTGCCGGCCGGCGCATACCTGCATTCTTCAATGGCCTCGTCATCGCCGTGACGGCGCTCGGTGGCATCGGCTTCATGGCGCTCACCGGCCTCATCTTGATGATCGGCATCGACGCGTTCGCATTGACCATTGGCTGGATCGCCGGTCTGGTCTTCATGGCCGTCCTGCTCGTCCCCTTTCTCCGCAAGTTTGGCGCCTACACCATCGCAAGCTATTTCAGCCGCCGCTTCGATAGCCGCACGCTCCGCGTTGTTTCCGCCGCCGTCTTGACCATTCCTGCGCTCTTGCTGCTCGTCGCCGAGGTTCGCCTTGGCGCATTTGTATCGGCAGCTCTCACCGGGCAGTCCGAGCACGTGATGGCTTTTGTCGTTGCCATGACAGCCGCAATTCTCGTCGCCTGCGGTGGCATGCGTTCACTCACCTGGTCCAGCGCTGCCAAGGCGATCGCGGCGCTCGTCGCCCTGATCATCCCCGTGACGATCGTCGCGATCCTGGTCTCCAATCTGCCGTTGCCGCAATTCAGTCATGGCAACCTCTTGCGCAGCATCGCCCGCATGGAGGTGGATCGCGGCATCCCAACTCTGTTTTCCGCGGCCATGACGTTCGATCTGCCCGGCCATCAACTCGAGCCCCTGCAGAAACGCTTCTTGCAAACCTTCGGTCACATCGGCAGCTTGAGTTTCTCGGCAACGATGTTGATCATCGCCGCTGGCATTGCCGGTTCACCGGCACTGCTTGCGCGATCCGGCACCACGACCAGCGTTTATGAATCGCGCAAAGCCATGGGCTGGGCCGTATTCATCACCGGCTTCACGATCCTCACCCTCACCGCCGTTGCCGTTTTCCTTCGCGGCCTGCTGGTCGAACAGATAGTCGGCAGCACGGGCGGACAGTTACCGGGCTGGTTCCAGGCGCTGCAGCAAATCGGCATCGTCAGCATCGACTCGAAATCGCAGATTCTCGCGCTCAACAACATCGCCTTCCGCCGCGACACGGCGATTTTTGCCCTCCCCATCGCCGCTGGCTTTCCGCATGTTTTGACTTATCTCGCGATGACCGGCGCCCTCGCGGCAGCCCTCGCCGCCGCCGCCGCCGGCATCATGACCGTGGGCACGACCATTGCTGAAGACGCCTTGACCGGGCTCCGCCGCGTGCCGCCGGCTGGCAAGAGTCGCATCCTGTTGACGCGTTTGATGATCGCATTGGTCGCGATAATTGCAGCAGCATTGGCGCTTGTGCCCGCCGACCCGCTCGAACTCGCCATCTGGTCGCTGACGATTTCCGCAGGTTCCACCTTCCCAATTCTCGTGCTGTCGGTTTTGTGGAAGCGTCTCAACGCGCCTGGCGCCATGGCAGGCCTGCTCGGCGGTCTCAGTATCACAGCCGTTGTCTTGCTGGCGAGCCAGGCTGGCTACCTGCCGTTCGTCGGTCCGCTCGCAGCCATACTCGGGATCCCATCCGCGCTTCTGATCGCGATGCTGCTGACCAAAATCACGCCCGCGCCCGACCGGAACGTTCTGGAACTTGTCAGAGACATGCGCGTGCCCGGCGGCGAGTCGCTGCACGACCGCGAGATCCGCATTGCCAAGTTGAAACAGAAAGCCCAGTAACAGAGAACAATTAACACAGATCAAGCAACAGAGGTCGAGTAAAACACTTCAGCCAAGCGGCGCTTGCCACGCACAAGCACTCCAGCCTTGCGCCACCGCGGCTTCAGGCGGTAATCCTTGATCTCGGCGCACCGGCAACCGCGTCACGGCCGACAATCGCACCACACGAGCCCCGGCAACCTCACGCCAAGCAGCGTTAAGCCAAGCAACTTTGGGCCCATCAACTTTGGAAAAGTCATGACGTCGCGCGCAAGGCATGGTCTCTATTCGCCCATCGAGCCCTATCGCCAGTCCCGCTTGAAAGTCACCGGCGGGCACGAACTCTACTTCGAAGAGTGTGGCAACCCCGCCGGCAAGCCCGTTGTGATCATCCATGGCGGCCCTGGTGGTGGCTCCAACCCGACCATGCGCCGCTACCATGACGCGTCTCGCTATCGCATCATCCTGTTCGACCAGCGAGGTTGCGGCCGCTCGACACCGCACGCCAGCATCGACGCCAACACCACCTGGGATCTGGTCGCGGACTTAGAACGTCTACGCGATCACTTGGGGATAAATCGCTGGCAGTTGTTCGGCGGTTCCTGGGGCGCAACATTGTCGTTGGCCTACGCCGAAACCCATCCCTCCCGCGTCACCGAGATGATCCTGCGCGGCATCTTTTTGCTGCGCAAAGCCGAGATCGATTGGTTTTATCAGGCCGGATGCAACTGGCTGTTCCCGGAAGCATTCGCAGAATTCGTAAAACCGATTCCCTTGGCCGAGCGCAACAACCTGGTCCAAGCCTACTACCAGCGTCTGACCCACCCCGATCGTCGCATCCAGATCGAAGCCGCCCGTGCCTGGTCGATCTGGGAGGGCAGTACACTCTCCCTGCTCCAGGACGCCGAGCGGCTCAAACTCTTCAGCACCGACACCTACGCGATCGCCTTCGCCCGCATCGAGTGCCACTATTTCATCCATCGCGGCTTTCTCGAAGACGACAATCAGTTGATCGCTAATGCCGGCCGCCTCAGGCGCATTCCAGCCGTCATTGTCCATGGTCGCTACGATGTCGTCACGCCGATGAAGAATGCTTATGATCTGCATCAGGCATGGCCGGAAGCTGAACTGCGTGCGGTCCCTGACGCTGGCCACGCCATGACCGAGCCGGGCATTATTCACGAACTCATCGCCGCAACGCGCAAATTCGCCACGTCCTGAAGCAGCAGCAATTCGGAACCAAATCCCAATGCTCAAAATTTATGGCGTCTACCGTTCGCGCGCATCGCGCAACATCTGGTTCGCCAACGAACTTAGCCTCCCCTACCAGCACATCCCCGTCATCCAGGCCTACCGCCTACCCAACCCGGATGCCGCCGATGCGCCGCTCCACACCCGGTCAAGTGCTTTCCTCAAAGTGAACCCCAGCGGGCAGATTCCCTCCATCGACGATGCCGGGCTCGTGCTGCATCAGTCCTTGGCGATCAACCTGTATTTGGCAAAAAAGCACGGTGGCCCTATGGCGCCCGCCGACGTCGCCGAAGATGGCCTGATGACCACCTGGACGCTATGGGCCGCCACCGACGTCGAACCGCATACCATCCAGGTGCTCTATCACCGCGTTGGCAAGCCGCCCGCCGAGCGCGACCCCCGGATTGCCGATGCAGCCGTTGCAGCCCTGCGCGCACCGTTCGCCGTTCTTGACCACGCACTGACCGCAACGGGCTACCTTGTCGGCGATCGCTTCACTGTCGCCGATCTCAACGTCGCCGAAGTGATCCGCTACGCCATGCCCGCACCGGAGTTATTCGAGGCCGCGCCACGCGTGAAATCCTGGCTTGCCGCATGCCACGCCCGTCCGGCCTTCAAGGCCATGATGGCACAACGAGAAGCCGAACCGGCATAGCGCGGCGGCTGGTGGGCAGACGAAGCGCAAGTAAACGAGCACGATGACCGGTTGGCACACGCGCGCGGCGGCCGGCTCCCCGCAGGGGAAAAGCCATCGCGCAATTCAAAATGGCAAGCGAAGCTGCGAGAATAGCGGCGGTTGGCACTGGGCAGTCGAAGCCACGAGAATTAGAGCGACGTGCCCTTACCGCCGTCCTCGCCCAACTCTTTGATCTTATCCTTGAATTTCTTCAGCATCCGCTGCGCATAGCTGAGCGCCTTATCGACATCTTCCTCGGTCGGCAGCTGCATTTTTGGTCCGGATCCACCGAACCCCTTGTCTGCGCGCTTGTCCGATCCTGCAGGATCGCCGACGCCAACCATGTCTTCCAAGCGTTTCACCGCCGTCTTCAGATCTCGGTTTTCCTGCGCCAGCTGATCGATGTCCTTCTGCAATGCCGCCCGCTCGTCAGCCAGTGCCTCGCACTGCCAACGTCCCTCTTTGCGCGCACACATCGACATCTGACCGGACTGCGTATCAAGCCGGAGGTACCCCCCATCCGCTTGATGCATAGTGAAGCGGCCACCAACAGCATCGGGTTTTGTCGTGTCGGCCGCCGCCGGCAGGAGACCGGTCCCGGCACCGACCAGCAAACTCACCACACCGAGCGCAGCCATCAATCCAGATTTCCCGTAGCCCATGTCCGTCTCCTGGATCAGCTCAACTTAGACAACACAATTCACCCGACTTCCATCTGCACTACGAATCACTCGGAAGTATGGCAACTGAGAGCGCAACCACAACACCTTCCGGCCCAAACTTAGAGCATTGATATAATTGTATAAATATCACAAAATTCGACCCGATCCAGCCTTAACGAATACTTTACCCGGCGCTGCCAGCTTCGACACGGTTCCACTCCGTCCCGCGTCTGGAGCCACAAAATGCGTGCAATCGGCCGTTGCGCACGCCTGACCACCGTCAGTACGCGCAACCCAAACAGTCGATGCCCGCATCAACAGCATGGCTAAAGGCCGCGGGGTAAGAAATGTCGTCGGATCGTCATGTCGAAACACCATCCGGCAGCCGCCGCAATCACTCCGAAACGGCGATCCCTGACGCCGCGCTCGAACCATGGGATGCCCGTAGCGCCGAAGCGCTGATGAGCCTCTACGAAACCACCTCACCGTCGCAAGTCGCCGCACCCATGCCGGCAACCTTCTTGGTTGATCCGCCAGAGCCTGCGCGATACAGGCCGGCCACTGCGCCAATCACCAACACGATGCCATTGGCGTCAGCGCCCGCTGCCAGTCCGCCCATGGCCGACAATACCTGGCTGGAGACCCGCTTCGCCGAAATGACCTCCCGGATTGAAAATTCGGTGAGCGCAGCCCGCCCTGAAGCCTCCCTCAATCTGCTAACGATACGCCTCGATCAGTTAGAGAAGCAGTTCGGCATTGCGCTCGAAAAAGTCGCGACACGCACCGACGTCGATGGGCTGCGGATCATCGAAGCCCATGTTGCCGAACTCACCACCCAGATCGGCGACGCTCAAAAACAGTTGCAACGCCTCGAAAGCATCGAAAGCCATCTGCACGACCTGAGCGCCTATGCCGCAGCCGCTGGCGAACAACCATCAACCCCGGCCGTCACCACCGCACAACTTGCATTACCCGACTTCGGCGCCCTCGCCGACGACACCGCCGACCGCGTCCTATCGCGTCTCGCCATCATGCCCGCCAAGCCCGCCGCCGAAGCCGATAACATCGATCAGATCCAGCACACCCTTCAGTCGTTCATCGCCGAACATCACCGTCAAAGCGCAAACACCGCCACCGCGCTCGACACCATGCAAGATGTCCTCATCAATTTGATTGACCGCGTCGAAGCCATTCAAGTCTCCGCCGCTCATGTCCCAACACCCGCCGCCACCAATCTGATCGCTCCCGAATTCAATCATAGTCAAACCAGCGATTTCTCGCTGGAGGGCTTCACCCAAGACCGCCCGCAAGCGTTCCATAATGACGGACAACAATCCCTCGATCATCGCGACAACTACCAGCAGGCATCGGCCGCCTATGCAGCCCCTGCACCCATCGCTCCGAACGAGCCCACGCCGGAAACACCAGAAATCAACGATCAATCTGGCGCACCCGCCGTCGCTCAGCCATCCGCCAAGGCCAGCAACGGCCTCGCCCTCCGTCGCGATCTCGAAGCAGCAGCCCTTCGAGCAAAAATGAAGGCTGCTGGCTCCCCGGCTGCCAAGTCCGCAACCGATCAGGACGATCAGGAGGCCCGGCCATCGCCCGCGCCACGCCAACGCCCGGTGAACACCAATCCGCCCTCGTCAGCGCCGAACCGGCGCGCGCTCGCCGTACTCTTCTTCGGTCTCGCGATGACCGGTGCCGGCTACTTCGGTTGGCGGCTGCACAATGACGGCTACCTGCGGAACTTGACCGCCAAATTCGACGGTCAAATTGTCCCGACTAAAATCGACGCAACGGTGCCAAATGATGCCAAAATTGAAGGCGCCCCGATCAGGATCACACCACGATCGTCGATCGTCGAAGACAACGCACCATCCCAGGCACTCCGCCGCGGCAACGACGTCCCGGCACAAGTCACGGAACTGCCTGACGCAGCCAAAACTCCACCCACTGCTGAGACTCAGACAATTGTCGTTGGCGACACCGAACGCCGCTCAATCAGCCAAACCTCAAGTATTGCCGTTTCGAAAAGCGGCATGCCACTTGGCATTTCTGTCCAACATGGGCCGATGCCGGCACAATCCAACGAGCTTGCGACCGCTCAGCAACAGCAATCGACGGTCTCGACGTCAACACGGCAAGGCCAACCGGCCCTGAAATCATCAGAAAGCCTGGGCTCCGCCGCCATCCCCACGTCATTGCCGGCCAACACCTCCGAACGCCCGAACGACCCGGCCTCCTCTGTCGTTTCCGATCAACCCGGCAATGCCGTCGAGATGCCACCAGCGACCGTTGGTCCGCTATCACTCCGCCTCGCCGCTCAACGCGGCGACCCCGGCGCGGAATTCGAGGTCGCCGCCCGCCTCGCCGACGGCAAGGGCGTGAAGCAGGACTTCAAGCAGGCCATGGCATGGTTCCAGCGCGCCGCCAACCACGGCTTGGCACCCGCTCAATATCGCCTCGCAACCCTTTACGAACGCGGCCTGAGCAACGGCAAGCCGGATCTGCAGCGCGCCCATGTCTGGTACAAGCGCGCCGCCGACCAGGGCAACGTCAAAGCCATGCACAATCTCGCCGTCCTCAGCGCCGGCCGCGAATCTGGCAAACCCGACTATGCCACAGCCGCCCGCTGGTTCAACGAAGCGGCAGAACGTGGCCTGCCCGACAGCCAATTCAACCTCGGCGTCCTCTACGAAAACGGCTTAGGCGTCGGCCAGGACGGCCAACAAGCCTACAAATGGTTTGCTCTCGCCGTTCGTGGCGGCGACAAGGAAGCAGCCAAGCGCCGCGACCAGTTGGCTACAAAATTGGATCCGGCTTCATTTGCCGCAGCCGAACAGCTCGTCGCTTCCTGGCAAGCTAGGGCACCAGAAGCTCCAGCCAACGATCCCCGGATCGGCGCCGAAGCACTGCGCGCCCGTGGCGCTCAGATGGACGTCCCCACACCGGCGCCACCGATGCAGAAGCCTGCCGGCACCAAGCCGCTTGTAAATCAATAATCCATGCGCGGCCGTCAATGATCCCCAAAAGTTCGCGTCATCGCGCTTGAAATGCGCGCGTGAATAGTGTCCCTTACCCCTCAGGGAAATCTTGATCCGCTAAAAGCCCATCAGTCAAACGTGATACGCTCAGCGCAGCCAAAGCCGGCCACGCCGGAGCCGGGCGCATTGGTCAGACATTTGCGATGCTGGCAGCAAACGCGAATTTGTCCGAGCGGGGACGAGCTTTGGACGCGATATGAATTTCTATCTGCCCATCGCCGAAATGTCGGTCAATGTTTTCCTGTTTGTCGGGATGGGCGCGGCCGTCGGTTTTTTATCCGGCATGTTCGGCATCGGCGGCGGCTTCCTGATGACGCCACTGCTGATTTTTTCCGGCATCCCATCAGCTGTCGCCGTCGGCACTGAGGCAGCCCAAATCGTCGCCTCGTCGGTCTCCGGCGCCGTCGCGCAGTGGAAACGCCGCAACATCGACGTGAAAATGGGTATCGTACTACTTGTCGGCGGTATCCTCGGGTCCATCGTCGGCGTCCAATTGGTGCGAATTTTGCGCCGCATCGGCCAGTTCGATTTCTTCGTCTCCATGACCTATGTCACCTTCCTCAGCGTCATCGGCACTTTGATGATGATCGAGAGCGTCAACACCATCCGCAAAACGCGCGATGGCAAATCAGCCCCGCGGCGCAAACCTGGCGAGCACAGCTGGATCCACCGCCTTCCCTTCAAAATGCGGTTTCACCGCTCAAAACTGTATATCAGTGCCATTCCGCCCTTCATGATCGGCGCTTTCGTCGGTCTGCTAGCGGCCATCATGGGCGTCGGCGGCGGCTTCATCATGATCCCCGCGATGATCTACATGCTGCGCGTCCCGACCAATGTCGTCGTCGGCACCTCGCTGTTTCAGATCACCTTCGTCACGGCCGCAACGACCATGCTCCACGCCACTCTGAATCAAACCGTCGATATGGTACTGGCACTTCTGTTGATGATCGGTGGCGTGATCGGCGCGCAGTTCGGCGCCGCGGCCGGCGAGAAATTGCGCGCTGAGCAACTTCGCTTTCTCCTCGCCGCCCTCGTGCTCCTGGTCGGTCTACGCATGGCCTGGGGACTGATCGCTGAACCCTCCGAGATCTACTCGATTGTGACGGCAGGTCCACGATGATGAAAGTCCGTCAGCGCTGGCACAACGCCGCCATGATCCTCGCCCTCGGCCTGGTCACGGCCGCCACCGTGTTCACGCCGAGTGAAGTCGAATCCCAATCCCGCGGCCGCCAGGTTCCGATCCCAAAGCCTCCCGCCGCGAAAGAGGCGCCGCCGCCCCCCGTCATCGATCCGGCCAAACCGATCGAGCCACCCGAAACCGTTCAGGCCGACGTCTCGACACGCAATGTGGGGGTCACATCAAGCTTCACCGGTACCGAAATCGTCGTCTTCGGCGCCGTCGACAACAGCCGCCAGCCGAGCCCCGAGTCAGGCCTCTACGATGTCGTCGTCGTCATTGAAGGCACACCAAGTCATATGACCGCGCGGAAGAAGAACAGGGTTGGCGGCATCTGGTTGAATACGCAGGCCGCCTCGTTCGAAGCTGTGCCAAGCTACTATGCCATCGCATCCACACGCCCTCTCGAGGAAATTGCGCCAGCCGCTGTTTTGCTCGGCTACGAAATTGGCCTCAATCAGGTGCGCATGAACCCTGTCGGCGCCGTAACCCGCCGCTTGCCCGCTGCTGAAATTCAGCAGTTTCGAAACTCGATTATCCGCCTGAAGCAGAAAGAAGGACTCTACGTCCAGGATGAGTACGCCGTCGCCTTCATTGGCCGCAGCCTGTTCCGCTCAACCATCGCACTCCCCGCGAATGTCACCGTCGGTCCCTTCGAGACGCGCGTATATCTGTTCCGCGACGAAAGGCTGTTGAGCCAATATGCCGTCAAACTCAATCTGGAACGCGAAGGCTTTGAGCGCCTCCTGCACAATTTTGCATTCGGCCATCCGTTCTACTACGGCCTCGCCACTGTCCTCCTGGCAATAGGCGCCGGCCTCTTGGCCTCAGCCGTTTTCAGTAAGGCCAGCCACTGAATGCGCGACATCAAGCTAGGGCACCCCAGCACGTCACATCGGCAGCCGCGCAACCTGATTCGAAAAGTAATTCTCGACCGCCCGCAAGATCGAGGTCGAAACCTTGTCACGCCAACTATCAGACTTGAGATTGTCCGCGTCGGCTTTGTTCGTCACATAGGCCAGCTCGATCAGCACCGACGGCATCTGCGCCGACTTAAGCACTCGGAAGTTCGCTTCGCGATCGGGATTGTTCATCATATTCGTTGACCCGCCCATGAACTCGACAACCGAGCCCGTGAACACCTTCGTGCGCTCCTTCGTCGCCGCAACTTCCCGCTGCGTCAAATCCGACAGAATGGACGTGACGGCGTTGACGTCACCCTCCGCTTTGGTCACCGCCACGCGTTCATTCGATGTCAGCACATCATTAGCCGCACCGCGATTGGCCGAGCGCTGCAACTCCTTCATCGTCGAATCGCGCAACGAATAGACCGTCGCACCGCGAGCTTGTGCGCCAGCGTAATCGGCATGCACCGCAATGAACAGCGCCGCCTTATTCCGGTCGGCAAATTCGCGACGCTCGTCAAGTTCCACAAACGTGTCGTTGTCCCGAGTCATCAGCACCTTGAAGCGTCCCGTCGCCATCAGTTTGTCACGCAATCTGAGGCTGAACGCCAGCACGACGTCCTTCTCAACGGTGCCATATTTTTGCGCGCCGGAATCGTGCCCACCATGACCAGGATCGATCACGATCGTCGGCTTGTAGATCGCCACGGGTGCCGCGTTTGGTTTCGCCGCCGGTTTCGGCAATGGCGGTTGAACGCCAGCAGCGCCAAGCCCAGCGACTGCCAGTGTCACAGCTGGCTTTTTCGGGCCAACGGCTTTGATCGCCGAGTCGACTGGCACGATTTCCAACAACAGCCGTGGCGAACGGCCATCCCGGCCTCTGTCGATCACAGCCTTCTCGACAACCACAGCTTTCGTCACGTCAATCACGATGCGCGCTTTACCAGGTGCCGATAGTCCACCGCGGAACGACTGCACAAGTCCGACCGGACCATGCGCCGAAAACTGCGGTAGCTGCAGCTTCACATCCGGCAACTCGACAATTACCCGGTTCGGGTTGGACAGCGAGAAAACCTGGAATTCAACATGGCGCTCCAGACCGACAATGAAGCGCGTGCGAGAATTGTCGCCAACCAGTGCGGTGGCGGCCACAGAGGCGACGCCAGCTTCCGGCACCAAGGGCGGCGGCCCGGCGGCCATCTGTTGCGCCCACACGGTTTGCGGCGCCATGCAGCCCAACGCGACGACGACGGCAACGGCAGTGCGACGCGCCACCGCGCCTCGCCCAAAAAACAAACGCATTACTGAAGACCCCTGTATACGCCCGCGGTCCTGAGACCGGGTTGGTCCCAATGAGATGCCCAAGGACTGTGGCCTTTTTCAGCTCATCATTGGTTCATGTTATGGATCGCTCCAATTAACGAACTGCTAACGCTATCCAGCCATTCATCAGCGCTCAGTCACCACCCCAAACAAAAAGCCCGCAGCCGGGGGAGGCTGCGGGCAATGCGTGACGCCATTCTAGGGGGGGGAAGGTGGGACGGCGCCACGTTTCCAGTGTCTCTATAAAGACAGAATTTCACCGAGAGCACAAGCAAAAAAAGAACATCTAATATCGCTGAGCGTTGAAGATACCGAGGAAACGGCTGGCATCTAACGCCGCATTTCACCAAAGCCTGACCGTGCCTGAGCCCGCCGAGACGCCAGCAACCCTCACAAGGTCGCAGATCGAACAGCCGTCCTGAAACCCCGGTCAGGCCAACCAAAGTGAATCGCACCAGCGGGCGTTTAAGGTCATTTACAACGATTAACCAAGCGCTTGGCTCGGGGGGTGCCGAATGCACCGGGCTCACCCGCCAGCGGCCTCTTCCAGCCTCAGGAATCGCTATCCTAGATTGTGGCAACGGGCACACTTACAACCCTGACAGATGCGCTTGCAACACCGCCGAAGCACTCAATCAGCGCCCGCACTCCTGCCCCCCGCCCAAGCCACGAAAAGCCCCGGCCACCCACCTCCAATCCGTGCAATCACGATTGACGCCCAAGCCAACTGGTCTAGCCTGTTCCGCCACACTCCAGAGGAAGCCGCCACATGGATGCCAAGCTGCCCGTCGGCCACTCGGTCTGCCCGCACGACTGCCCATCGACCTGCGCCCTCGAGGTCGAGTTGCCCGGCAACAACCGCATCGGCCGAGTCCATGGCGCCAAATCCAACACCTACACCGACGGCGTCATCTGCGGCAAAGTCGCCCGCTACGCCGAACGCATTCATCACCCCGACCGCCTGCTACACCCGCTCCGCCGCATCGGCGCAAAGGGCTCCAAACGCTTCGAGCGCATTTCTTGGGATGACGCACTCGACATCACGGCCGAAGCGCTCCTCAAGGCGGAGAAAAAACACGGGCCCGAAGCCGTCTGGCCCTATTACTACGCTGGCACCATGGGCCTCGTCATGCGCGACGGTATCAATCGCTTACGCCACGCCAAACGCTATTCCCACCAGTACTCGACCATTTGCACCACCCTCGCTTGGACCGGCTATACAGCAGGCACAGGCCTGCTCGCTGGCGTCGATCCCCGCGAAATGGCCAAATCCGACCTCGTCGTCATCTGGGGCACAAATCCGGTCAACACCCAGGTCAACGTCATGGCCCACGCGGTCAAATCCCGCAAGGAGCGGGGAGGAAAAATCGTCGCCATCGATATCTATCAGAACGGCACCATGAAGCAGGCCGATCTCGCCCTCTGCCTGCGCCCCGGCACCGACGGCGCACTCGCCTGTGCCATCATGCACGTCCTTTTCCGCGATCGTTATGCCAACTGGCCCTATCTTGAGAAGTTCACCGATTGCCCACGCGAGCTGGAGGCGCATGTCAAATCCCGCACGCCCGAATGGGCAAGCGCCATCACCGGCCTGCCCGTCGCCGAAATTGAAACCTTTGCCCGCATGATCGGCACGACGCCGCGCACCTATTTCCGTCTGGGTTATGGCTTTGCCCGCTCGCGCAACGGTGCCCACAACATGCACGCCGCACTCTGCATCCCAGCCATAACCGGAGCTTGGGCTCATGAAGGCGGCGGCGCCTTCCACAACAACGGCGCGATCTTTCATTGGAATAAGACCATGATCGAAGGTCTTGACGTCGCCGACCCATCGATCCGCACCTTCGATCAATCCCGCATCGGCGACGTCCTCACCGGTAACCCGAAAGATATCGGCAAAGGCCCGCCCGTCACCGCACTGCTCATCCAGAACATGAACCCGGTCCAGGTCGCGCCCGAACAGCGCAAGGTCAAAGCCGGCTTTGCCCGCGACGATCTCTTCGTCTGCACCCACGAGCAGTTCCTGACGCCAACCGCCGAATTGTCCGATATTATTCTCCCTGCCACCATGTTCCTCGAACACGACGACGTCTATCAAGGCGGCGGCCACCAGCACATCCTACTTGGTCCCAAACTCATCAATCCGCCCGGCGAATGCTGGTCGAACCATGACGTCGTCGCAGCCCTCGCCAAGCGCGTTGGCGCCAGCCATCCAGGCTTTGCAATGACCCCATGTCAATTGATCGACTGGACGCTCCGTCAATCGGGCTGGGGCACCCTCGAACAGCTCGAATCCGCGAAATGGATCGACTGTCAACCGGACTTCGAAACGGCGCACTATATCAAGGGGTTCGCCTACCCAGACGGCAAGTTTCGATTCAAACCTGACTGGCCCAATGCCCCCGCCAGCCGCAAATACGATGTTGGCCTCGGTCAATCGATGCCACGCTTACCGGACCATTGGGACGTCATTGAAAAAGCCGATGAACGCCACCCTTTCCGCCTCGCCACCAGTCCATCCCGCGACTATTTAAACTCCTCCTTCAACGAGACGCCCAGCAGTCAAAAGAAGGCCGGCAAGCCGCGCGCCAAACTCCACCCCGATGACCTCAAATGCCTCGGTCTGACAGACGGAGCAAAAATCCGCATGGGCAATGAGCGCGGCGAAATCCGTCTACACGCCGAAAGCTTCCCCGGCGTCCGTCGCGGCGTCGTCATCGTCGAAAGCATCGCCCCCAACGCCGACTTCGAAAACGGCGAAGGCATCAATACGTTGACCTCGGCGGATCAGGGAGCCCCTTATGGCGGCGCGCCATTCCACGACAATCATGTCTGGATTAAACCAGTTTAAAACGAGCAACCACTTCGGAGCTGCACCGATGTCCCGCGTCACCTACGTCAACCCCCCCAGCGCTCCCAAGGTCCAAGGGCTCTATAGCCACGTTGCCATCGCTGAGCCAGGCCGCACCGCCTACATCGCCGGCCAAGTCGCCGTCGACAATACTGGCAACGTCATCGGCATCGGCAATGTCGCGATGCAAGCCGAGCAAATCTTTGCCAACCTCGAAGCCATCCTGACCGATCTGGACAGCGGTTTTAGCGACGTCCTTGAGTTCACCACCTATCTCGCAGGCAAAACCGCACTCGCCCCCTGGCTCAAGGCCCGCACCGACATCTACACCCGCATCTTTCCGAGCAAACTCTATCCCCCAAATACCCTGCTCATCATCGATGGCCTTGTGAAACCGGAATTCCTGGTCGAAATCTCAGCGATCGTGCGCCTGCCATGAAACACTCCATTGCAAATTTTTGCTTCACCGTTGCGCTATTGCTGATTCAGCCTCCACCAACGCACGCCCAAACCCCACCTAGCGCATCGGAAATCGCCCAATACACCGGCCTCCACGCCGCTGCTCAGAAAGGCGGTATCGCCGAAATCAATCGCCTCCTCCTCACCGGCGCCGATCCCAACGCCCGCGATAGTCATGGCCGCACACCACTGCACGTCACCGCCCACCGTGGCGATCAGGCAGCGGCCAGCGCACTCGTCGCCGGCAAAGCCAACCCCAACCTGCTCGACAGTCGCGTCTACGACATCATCACCATCGCCGCCGTTCGAGATGATGCGGAGTTCGTCGCCCACGCCATCAAACTTGGCGGGAACCCGAAAGCCATCACCAGTGTCTATGTCGGCACCGCTCTGATTGCCGCCGCCCACTTAGGCCACCACCGAGTCGTCGACGTCTTGATCAAGGCTGGCGCGCCGCTCGATCACGTCAACAATCTTGCCTGGACCGCCCTCATCGAAGCAATCGTCCTAGGCGACGGCAATCGCCGTCAGACCGAGTGCGTGCGCCTGTTGCTCGCCGCCAAAGCTGACCCCAACATCCCCGATCGCGATGGCCAAAGGCCGCTGAAACTCGCCAAGGCACGCGGCTATTCCGAAATGGTCAAGCTCATCGAATCCGCCGGCGGAAAATAATGCGCCGGTTATGGGTGGGCAACTGAAGGCGCAAGAAAAATGCGGCGGGTGCCCGCTTGTGCGCCCCAAAAAGTGTATGGCGGTTTTTGGATAAGGCGCACGAGCCAGCAAACAAGTCAGTACCAGAAGTACGAGCAAAATATACCGCTACTCGATGTCCTCGACTTTCACGCCCGCGCCACCCTTCATGCGGCTCGCCAACGTCGCCTCGATAAAGTCGTCGATCTGGCCATCCAAGACCGCCGCAGGATTCCCGCTCTGGTGCCCGGTGCGCAGATCCTTGACCAACTGATAGGGCTGCAGCACATACGACCGGATCTGATGCCCCCAACCGATCTCGGTCTTTGCAGCCTGTTCTGCGTTGGCGATATCTTCCCGCTTCTTGAGCTCCCGCTCATAGAGGCGCGCCTTCAGCCGCTTCATCGCCGTATCGCGATTTTGATGCTGCGATCGCTGCTCTTGGCTGAACACCACGATGCCCGTCGGCTTGTGCACGATCCGCACCGCTGACTCCGTCCGGTTGACCGACTGCCCGCCCGCGCCCTGCGAACGCGTAAACGTCACATCGATATCGGCGGGATTGATCTCGACCTCGATTGAGTCGTCCACCACCGGATACACCGTGACACTTGAAAATGACGTGTGCCGCCGCGCATTCGAGTCGTAGGGTGAAATCCGCACCAGCCGGTGCACGCCGCCTTCTGTCTTCAACCAGCCGTAGGCATTCTCGCCCTTGATTTCGAGTGTCGCACTCTTGATGCCGGCTTCGTCGCCGGGGCTCAGATCCGTCAGTGTCACCTTGAATCCGCGTCGCTCCCCCCAACGCGAATACATCCGCGATAGCATTTGCGCCCAGTCTTGGCTTTCGGTGCCCCCGGCCCCCGCATGCACCTCAAGATAGGTGTCATTGCCATCCGCCTCGCCGGACAGCAGCGCCGCAACCTCGCGCGACCGCGCTTCCGCAGCAAGCTTCACCAGCGCCGCCTCTCCTTCCGCGATCGTGCTTGCATCCCCCTCCGCCTCGCCGAGTTCGACCAACGTCAGCGCATCGTCAAACGCCCCTTCGAACTCCCGAAACGCCTTCAGTGATCGCTCGACAACCTGCCGCGCTTTCATCACCTGTTGTGCGACTTTCGGATTATTCCACAGCGCCGGATCTTCCGCTTGCGCATTCAACGCGCCAAGTTTTTGCTCCGCGCCTGCAGGGTCAAAGATGCCTCCGCAACAATGCCAGCGATTCCTTAATATCGTCCGCGTGCTTTTGAATCTCGGCGCGCATCGGCAGCCTCCTCAAGTGTCGGGTCGGCACCATGTCGATCGACCAGCGCGCAACGCGCGCCACGACCCAGGACGACTGGCCCAATTGAACTAATACCAAACGCATGAAGTACTGACGCAGTGCGTTTGGTATACGCGCGGATGCGAAGTGGGCATCCGAAGCGCGCAAATAAGTGGTTATACCGGCCGGACTCCCGTCAACGCCTATGTCAGAATGAAGTCCGGACGGTATAAGTCGCCCGCTATAGCCGCCTTCATGCCGCCTGTAAACGCGCGTTAGCATGCCCTAACCCGCCACCCAGTTTATTATCGAGCGGCACGTTATCCAGAGCTTTCTCCAGTTGCTCGGCCGCGAGCCAATCTCAAAGTGCTAAATTCCAACAAAGTGATTCGCCGCGCCGACCCCCTTTGGCGCGGCCGGTTGGAGGGCATGCACCATGGCCGATGGCAGCCAAACGAAAAATCTTGAACGCCAAGCCCGCGCGGCAGCAGCCGATGCAGCCAGCGACACCAAGGCGGAAGTGCTGCAAAAATCAGCACTCCCGAAAAAGCATCCGAACGCCGCACGCAACGTCAAGGCCGACCAAGCCTGGCACGAATTCAAGGTCGACGTCTGGATCACCAATCTCAACTCGATTGAGTTTGGCTTCTACAAGCGCGATCGCAACAAATCGAAATCGCGTCAGTTCTCCTCCGACATGGATATTTTCGCCGAGGTCACCGAAAACGGCGAACGCACGGGGCTGCTTGGCTACCGAGAGGACCTCTGGAAAAAAAACACCGGCATGGACAAGCGCCTGGTTTTTAAGCTCTTCAATGAAGGGTTGAATTGGCGCGCTACCATGGATCTGATGATTGGACGCTCGCTGCAGCTGACCTTTGGTGCCCGTGGCCTACCGGTGATCGTCTTTTCCGCCAACGTCAACGACCACGACTTCATGGTCTACGTCGAACGCTCGGCCCACAAATGGCCGTTCATGCCGGAGAATTTCTCATTCTTCATCATCGAGGACGGCAAACCGCAATTCTTTCGCCTCCGCCGCGCCTTCATCGATTTCGGCGGCGACTACACCCTTTACAATGAAAAGAACCAAGCCATCGGTAGCCTCGATGGCCGCTTTTTTTCATTCGGCAAATGGAAAGGTCGCGTCCGCACCGAACACGCCGACCAACGTCTTATGATGG
Organism: uncultured Alphaproteobacteria bacterium; assembly: GCA_963714325.1. Classification (GTDB taxonomy): domain Bacteria; phylum Pseudomonadota; class Alphaproteobacteria; order Rhizobiales; family Hyphomicrobiaceae; genus CAVQOB01. The sequence continues at coordinate 112,287 of CAVQOB010000008.1, forward strand.
TGCTTCAGATGTTCTGCGGCATGCTCGCCTTCAACCGCGGGTGCCGCAAACACATGAAGGCTCTCGCCCGTGATGTCGCCAGCGGCCGCATTGAAGCCAAGATCGAAAAACAGGAAGCAGACCTCTACATGAATCCCCGCCGCGTCCGCTGATCGCGAAGTCAATCGCCACCATTGCATAGTGGAAAGGCAGCCGCTCCTGGGGTTTTGCTATATTATTAGGCAGCAACGTCCGGTGCATTGACGCAGACAACCGCTAGCGTGCTGATAATGCTGCGTTTAATTTCTCACCAGTCATTTGGCACAATTCTTGATCATATGCCCGGAAGAACGGCGGATTCATCACTTGCATGATCAATCTGCACAACAAGTCATCAACGCAACGGGGTTGGGCGCATGCAAGACGTGCAGAAGGGCCTTGATGGCCTGCAGACCGGAACCGATGTCCTCTTTCTATTGATGGGAGCAATCCTCGTCTTCGCCATGCATGGTGGTTTTGCGTTCCTCGAGGTTGGTACCGTCCGCCACAAGAACCAAGTCAATGCTCTCTGCAAAATCCTCGTCGACTTCGCCATCTCCACCATTGCCTACTTCTTCGTCGGCTACTCCATAGCTTATGGCGTGTCCTTCTTCCTCAACGCCGAAGCCATCAATGGCGCTGCCAAGGGCTTTGACGGCCAAGGCTTGAGCCTCGTCAAATTCTTCTTCCTCTGCACATTCGCTGCTGCCATCCCGGCGATCATCTCCGGCGGCATCGCCGAGCGCGTCAAATTCCTCCCCCAATGCATTGCCACCGCCCTGGTCGTTGGCCTCGCATATCCGTTCTTCGAGGGCATCGTCTGGAACAAGAATTTTGGCCTTCAGGAGGGCCTCTTCAAAGCCAAATTCGGCGAAGAATTCCACGACTTTGCTGGCTCGATCGTCGTCCACGCCGTTGGTGGTTGGATCGGCTTCTCCGCCATTCGCCAGTTGGGCCCGCGCCTCGGCCGTTATGACGGCCAGAAATCGATCGCAACCCCGCCCTCCTCGATCCCGTGGCTGGCGATGGGGTCGTGGCTGCTCTGCATTGGCTGGTTCGGCTTCAACGTCATGAGTGCACAATCCTTGAAGGCCATCACCGGTCTTGTTGCCCTGAATTCACTGATGGCCATGTGCGGCGGCATCATCGCCGCCACCATCGCCGGCGACAACGACCCCGGTTTCGCCCACAACGGAGCCCTCGCCGGCCTCGTCGCGGTCTGCGCCGGTTCTGATGTCATGCACCCCATCGGCGCGCTGCTCGTCGGCGGTGTCGCCGGTGTCATCTTCGTCTACATGTTCCAGCAAGCAACCAACGCCTGGAAACTCGATGACGTCTTGGGTGTCTGGCCACTCCACGGCCTCTGCGGTCTCTGGGGCGGCATCGCCTGCGGAATCTTCGGCTTGAAGTCCTTCGGCGGCCTCGGCGGCGTCAGCTTCCTCTCGCAGCTGTTCGGCAGCGTCATCGGCGCGGGCTTCGGCCTCCTCGCCGGCGCCATAATCTACTGGGTCGTCGATCAAGTCTTCGGACTGCGGCTGACGGCTGATGAGGAACGCGCAGGCGCCGACCTCGCCATCCACAAGATCACCGCCAACCCCGAAGCCGACATCCGCATGGGCCGGATGTAAGCCACGCGAACCTCCGCGCTGCCAGGAAATGAAGACATCAATCCCCCGCCTGGCAGCGCGGCCATCAATACCCATCGGATCAGTGCGCATCTGCTCCGCCACCCCGCCCCTTCACAGCGCCGTCAGGCCGGCTATTGTCGCCGCTCCCATGCTGGAGCACACCCAATGTCATCCGCGATCGAAGCAACGTCCCCTGAATCCGCCGGATTTTCGTCGGCCCGATTAAAAGTCATCGGCGATGCCATGAACCACGAAGTCGACGCCGGCCGCATCCCAGGCTGCGTCCTCGCCATTGCCCGCCACGGCAAGCTCGTCCATCACCAAGCCATCGGCTGGCGCGACGCCGCCGCTAAGGCCCTGATGCCGGCGGACGCAATTTTCTCCATCGCCTCTATGACCAAGCCGATGACATCGGCGGCCATCATGATGCTGCACGAGGAAGGCCGCCTACTCCTCGGCGATCCCGTCTCCACTTACCTGCCCGAACTCGCCAAGCTGCAAGTCGCCGAATCCCTGCACCCCACTGAACTCAAAACCCGCGCGCCGAGCCGCATTCCGACCATCCAGGACCTCCTCCGTCATACCTCCGGCCTCACCTACCGCGAGCGCGGCAACTCCGCTGCCCACAAACGCCACCCGCCGCCAACCTTTGAAGCCGCCCTCAAGCTCTCAAAAGCTGAATTTCTCGCCCACCTCGCCGAAGCCCCACTCCTCTTCGACCCCGGCAGCTCCTGGGAATACGGCTCATCGACCGATGTCCTCGGACTGGTCGTCGAAGCAATCGAAGGCAAGCCGCTTGAGCAAGTCCTGAGAGAGAAAATCTGGTCCCCGCTCGGCATGAGCGACACCAGCTTTATCCTTGCGGAGAAAAATACACCCCGCTACGCCCGCGCCCTCGCCAAGGACCCGCTGACCGGCCAACACCAATCCGTCATTCACACAGGCCCCCACGCCTTCAAGTGGGGGCCAGGCGGTGCCGCAGCGCTCTCCACGGCGGCTGACTATCTGCGCTTCGCCGAAACCATCCGGCAAGGCGGCCGGCTCGGACCCACCCGATTGCTCGGCCGCAAGACCGTCGCCCTCATGACCGCCGATCACCTCGCCGTGGGCCTCGGCAATCGCATCGCTGACGCCATGGACCCTGCCGCCGCTGGCTACGGCTTCGGCCTCGGCTTTGCCGTCCGCCGCCAGGACGGCATCGCCGCCATGTCTGGCTCCTCGGGCGACGTCTATTGGTCCGGCGTCTACGGCACCTACTTCTGGATCGATCCAAAAGAAGAGATGTCCGTCGTCTTCATGGCCGCCGCTCCCGGCCTGATCCGCATGCGCTATCGCCAGATGCTGCGTGGCCTCGTCTATCAGGCGCTCGCCTGATACGAAGCAATGCGACGTGTTGCGTCGCTCGATACAACGAACCGCTAACGAAATGAACCAGGAACTCCGCATGACGGCGATGACAGGACTTCAGGCCTTGGCCACCGGCGCGATTCTTTCGCCTTTCACCCGCATCAATCGGCTGCTCGAAGGCATATCACCCGGCCACGCTAACCCCATCGAAATGACCGCCGGCGATCCCAAGGAAGCCATGCCCGGTTTCGTCATCGATAAATTCAGGGAGGCTGAAAAAACCCTCGGCAGTTATCCGCGCATTCGCGGCACCGATGACCTCCGCAATGCCATTGGCAAGTGGATCGAACGCCGTTATGGCATCGCCGGCAAGATCGACCCCTCGCGAGAAATCCTACCGACCAGCGGTTCGCGTGAAGCCCTATTCTTCGCCGCCATGCCGGCCGTAGGGAGGAAAATAATCTCTGGCCGCCCCGTCATCCTGATGCCAAACCCCTTTTATCAGGCCTATCTCGGCGCCTGCTATGGCACCAATGCCGAGCCTGTCTTCGTCAACGCCACCGAGGCAACCGGCCATCTCCCCGACCTCGATGCGATCGAGCGGGATGTTGCAACGTTGGAACGCACTGCTGCCTTCTATCTGTGTTCGCCTGCCAACCCGCAGGGCGCTGTTGCCACTCCCGCCTATGTCCGGCGCGCCCTGGCGCTCGCCCGCAAATATGACTTCATGCTTTTTTTCGACGAGTGCTACTCCGAAATTTATGGCGGCGATACCGCCCCAACTGGCGGCCTCCAGATCGGCGCCGAAACACCAGAGCGCTACAAGAACCTGATCGTCTTCAATTCGCTCTCGAAGCGCTCAAACTTGCCGGGCATGCGCTCCGGCTTCGCGGCCGGCGACGGTGATTTCCTCGAAACCTTGGCCGAGATCCGCAATCTAACCGCTCCACAGATCCCGGGCCCCATCCAGCACGCATCGGCCGCCGTTTGGGCTGAGGAGCAGCACGTCACCACCATCCGTCAGGCCTACCGGACCAAATTCGACATCTGCGACCAGATGCTTAAGGGCAGGTTCAACTATAAACGCCCAGCCGCCGGCTTCTTTCTCTGGCTCGATGTGTCCCAAACCGGTGGCGGCATTGAAACCACGGTAACCTTATGGAAACGCGCTGGTGTCAAAGTCACGCCTGGTGCCTTCCTGGCCCAGGACGACCGGAGCGGGTTTAACCCGGGCCGGGACTACATTCGTGTCGCCCTCGTTCACGACCCGAAGACGATCCAGGAAGCGCTGACAAGGATAGTGTCCGTAACAGCGTAACGTTTCCGCGTATGGCGTTCGAGAGTACTGCCGCCCACCATCGCAAGCTGCTTCCAGAGTCGCTGGAACAGCGGCTTCTGGGATGGGTCGCAAAATGCATCGGAATACTTTTGGTCGGCGCCAGCCTTGCGGTGGCGCTGAGTCTTGTGACGTGGTCGCTCGATGACCCGAGCCTGACGCACGCAACCAGCGGAAAAGCCCGTAATCTCCTTGGTCCACTCGGCGCAATCATCTCCGACTTGCTGATGCAGATGCTGGGCTTGGCGGGAATGATCGCAATACTGCCCATAGCCTATTGGGCGTCCCTGCTCATCACCAATCGAAGAATTTCTGATCTGAAACTGAAGCTCCTCCTCGCCCCGCTGGCGATTCTGCTTTTGGCCGCCGCATTATCCTCCCTGCCCAAGATCGGCAGCTGGCCGCTGCAGCATGGCTTCGGCGGCATCCTCGGCGATCTCGCCCACAAAATGCTGACAGCTATGCTGGCCAATGTGAACCCAGGCCGCGCTGGCATGGCCGCCGGCTTATTCTGCTTCGCCGCTGGGCTCTATTTACTGGCCGCATCGATCGGCTTGTCACCCAGCGAGCTGCTGGCAATCGTCATCCCAAACAAGCGGCCTCGACATTCAACCCAGGACCCGAACGCCACACCAAAGCGCGCGCCCATGCCGCCCTTAACCATTGACCCATTTGGCGCCGTCCAGGCCGAGTTCGCTCAGGCTGGCGGCGGGACGTGGGCGACCCAGCAGCATGTCCCGAAACCCAACATCAGACCACCCCATCCCCGCCAATATCAACATGCTGAAGCCGACGATGTCGACGGTAACGCGGTCGAGTTCAACCGGGACCCCGCATTCGACGCCTCGACGGAAACGACCAGCCGCACGATGGCTGAGCGCTTTGCCCCGCCCGGCGCAGAGCCTCAACATTGGTCATCGGCATTACCCAATCCAGCCAAAGCCCCGGCTGGTGGCTTCCTGTCCAATATCGCCGGCGGCTTTCGCAAAGCCGAATCTCAATACAAGCGTCCGCCACTCACCATGTTGAAACGCCCTGCACCTGGCCGCTCGGGCGCAGAAATCAGCCAAAACGTACTCCAGGCCCAGGCCCGAATGCTTGAGGACACGCTCGCCGATTTCGGCGTCAAAGGCGAAATCAAGGACGCCAAACCCGGCCCCGTCGTAACGCTCTTCGAACTTGAACCCGCCCGCGGCACGAAATCCTCCCGCGTCATCGGCCTCGCCGACGACATTGCACGCTCCATGAGCGCCATGGCCGTCCGTGTCGCCGTCGTGCCCGGCCGCAATGTCATCGGCATCGAACTACCGAATCCCAAACGCGAAATGGTCTATCTCCGCGAGCTGATCGAGGCCGAAAGCTTCAAAGCCACCGACGCCAAATTGCCCATGATCCTTGGCAAAACGATCGGTGGCGAGCCGATAATCGCCGACCTCGCACGCATGCCGCATCTGCTCGTCGCAGGCACCACCGGCTCGGGCAAATCCGTCGGCGTCAACGCCATGATCCTATCCTTGCTTTACCGGTTGGACCCCAGCCAGTGCCGCATGATCATGATCGATCCCAAAATGCTGGAGCTGTCGGTCTACAATGGCATTCCGCACCTGCTAACGCCTGTCGTCACCGACCCACACAAAGCCGTCGCAGCCTTGAATTGGGTCGTCGCCGAGATGGAGGAACGCTACAAAAGCATGGCCAAGGTGGCCGTGCGCAACATCGACGTCTTCAACAATCGCGTTCGCAATGCCCAAAAACACGGCGAGCGATTGGCCCGCACGGTACAAACCGGCTTTGATCAGAAGTCCGGTCAAGCGATTTACGAGAAAGAGCAACTCGACCTCGAACCGATGCCCTATATCGTCGTCGTCGTCGACGAGTTCGCCGACCTCATGGCCGTCGCTGGTAAGGAAATCGAGTTTGCCGTCCAGCGCCTCGCACAAATGGCCCGCGCCGCCGGCATTCACTTGATCATGGCCACCCAGCGCCCCTCCGTCGACATCATCACCGGCACTATCAAAGCCAACTTCCCGACCCGCATCTCGTTCAAGGTCACCTCGAAGATCGACAGCCGCACCATCCTCAACGAACAAGGTGCCGAACAACTGCTCGGACAAGGCGACATGCTCTACGCCGCCGGCACCGGCCAGGTTCTGCGCGTCCACGGACCCTTCGTCTCCGACGAAGAAGTCGAATCCATCGCCGCCTTCCTGCGTGACCAAGGTGAGCCGCACTATGTCACCGGGATCACCGACGGCGTGACCGAAATCGAGCCCTCAGAATCCATAGCTCAAGCAAGATCCAGCGACGACGATCTCTACGATCGCGCAGTCGCCATCGTCTTGAACGACCAGAAAGCCTCAACCAGCTATATTCAGCGCCGCCTCTCGATCGGCTACAACCGTGCGGCCGATCTTATCGAGCGTATGGAACGCGATGGCATCGTTGGCCCAGCCAATCACGCCGGCAAGCGCACGATTCTGTCTCGCCCCGCCGTGCCACCCGGCCAACTCGGCGCCAACACGCACCCGCCCACTGGCGCAGTCCGTTGACCCAAGTTTCCACAAGGTCCTGTTCCACTAAACTGCCGTGCCTCGATCTTGTCCCAATGTTCGGACAAGCACGGTCGTGATATGCCTTCAACGAATCACGTTGAGCAACGTTTTCAAACGTCGGGACCTGCAAACATGCGCACTTGCAACACGTTGGCCGCCAGTGGCCTTCTTTTGGCTGGTCTCGTCTCGTCAGCCCTGGCGCAGCAGACCCAACCACAAGCCAAACAGCCTCCGGCAGCCCCATCGGTCGCCACCCCGCAAGGTGCCCCGGCTCCAGCGGCACCCAATTCCGCCAACGTCGCAGCACCCTGGACCCAGTCCGTCAGCAAGGACGGCTCCGTTGTTGGCGTCCAACTCGACGAAAAGCAGATTGAGGCGCTCCGCAAGGTCAGCACCTACTTCAACAACCTCAAGAACCTCAAAGGCGCCTTTGTTCAAACAACGTCCGAGAACAAGCGTCTCCGCGGCCAATTCTACGTCAAGCAGCCCGGTCGTTTTCGCTTTGACTATGCCCGTCCCAGCCGCCAGATCATTATCTCGGACGGCAGCCAGATTGCCATTCAGGACACTGATATCGACACCGATGACCGTCTGACGCTCGAACAAACGCCAATGCGCGTACTGCTCCGAAAGGACGTCGATCTGCTACGCGACGCCCGCATCTTCGACATCCAGGAATCCGTCGACATCATCATGATCATTTTGCAGGATAAGGGGTCGGAGTCCGGTGGCAAAATAAAACTCTTCATGACCAAGACCGCAGCCGAGCTGGAACTCAAGGAATGGATCACGACCGACGCTCAGGGCCTCGATACCAAGCTCGAAGTCGCCAACCTCATCAGATCTGAAGAGATTGACGCCAAGTTGTTTAAAATCGAGTCCATCGCGCTGAGAAAAGTCACCAACCCCAAATAGGTCGCCCGTGCGCCGATAAAACAACTTAAGGTAGTGGATCAGGCATTCGCCCGTGAAACATTCCGTAACATTCTTGTGAGTTCGGTTCGGATTCGCTTGAATTCACCCCAAAGCCACCTAGATTACTTCTCATAGCGAGTGGCGTTACTCACTATCGGTAGTCCCCCCCGTCTATCCGATGACGCCATTCCAGGTGCCGGCTTCCCTCCTGGCACCGTGCGCATCAAAAGCGCATCCCAGCGCCCAATCTCCCCCCGAGATTGGGCGCTTTTCTTTTCAATCCTGCTAATGGATGCCGAACACCAGCCAGCGTCAATGCGCCAGTCCGGAGGACAGCACCGGTGAGGGCGGCACAATTACCGGCAGAAGATCCTTCTCGGCAAAAACGCGATCAATCCGCTTGAGCTCGTCGGCAACATCCGTCAAACGTTCGGCTATACGCAACATGAGTGATTGCGCCAGACAGGGATCATCGAGCATTTGTGCATGCAGCGCTTCGCGGGAGATCTTCAGCGCGCGCACAGCACCACGAGCAACAACGCTCGATCCATACTCATGCTCGATCAGCATCGCCATTTCACCAACGAGCGAACCAGCCTCCACGACATTTTGCTCATTCTCAATTGCCCCATCACCAAGCACTGCAGCAGGACCGGAAACGATGAGATACGCCGCCTCACCGTCCGCCCCTGCCTCTGTGATCATATCCCCAGCCTTGAACACGATCCGCTCAGCGTTCCGCGCAATCTCGGTGATTTGCATGGGCTTCAGCCCTTGAAACAGGCCAACCCGCATCAGCGGCGCGACAATCGGATTCTTAGTCATCAGTGCCTCTCGAGAATGCTGGCAGCGCATGACAATGCTCTGATCCAGCGACTCGGGACGAGGCTCAATAACTCCGACCAACGCGAAGCAGCGTCCCATTGGACTAACGTTCCAGCGATTCGGGGCCGGGGGTCCAGAGGCCTGTGCGCAAGCCGTGGATGACCGAATTCACGGCACCAGCTTGTAACCGCCAGCTTCGGTCACCAGCAACTCTGAATTCGATGGATCTTTTTCAATTTTCTGCCGCAGCCGATAGATGTGCGTCTCAAGCGTATGTGTTGTCACACCTGAATTATAGCCCCACACTTCCTGCAGAAGGATGTCACGCGTCACGACCTTTTGGCCGGCGCGATAGAGATATTTGAGGATCGACGTCTCTTTCTCGGTCAAACGGACTTTGCTGCCCTTCTCATCCAATAGCAATTTTGCAGCGGGCTTAAATGTATAGGGTCCAATGGCAAACACCGCATCTTCGCTCTGTTCGTGCTGGCGCAATTGCGCGCGAATCCGCGCCAGTAGCACAACGAACTTAAATGGCTTTGTTACATAGTCATTAGCGCCTGAATCCAACCCGAGGATCATGTCCGAGTCGGTATCGTTCGCCGTCAACATGATGATCGGACTCTTAAATCCCGATTTCCGCAATTGCTTGCAGGCCTCTCGCCCATCCATGTCGGGCAGAACAACATCCAGCAGCACCAAATCAATTTGCTCGGACTTGGCAAGCTCAATACCTTTAGTCGCGGTCGGGGCTGCCAGCACATGAAACTCATCATGCAGAGCAAGCTGTTCCTTGAGCGACTCTCGAAGGTCATTATCATCGTCCACCAGTAAGATGGTCCGCGCGTTACTCATTTCGGTCGGCTCCTGCAGCATCCATACGCAAAAGATTGCATGCAAAGCATAGCATTCTTGTCCGTCATGCGACACCATAGGACGAGATACCCACGAGGATCTCACGCAAATGCGAAGAGCACGTGAACGCACCACCACCCCAAAGTCGACAGCAAGCGCCGTCGTCCGCAGCCGTTCGTTAACCGCACAAACCGGTCACATTGATCTCGGATCCGTGTTTTTTCGCTGTGCGTTAGGCCGCGGCGGCCGGCGCGCCCGCAAATGCGAAGGCGATGGCGCGACCCCGATCGGCAACTGGATCTTGCGACGCATCATGTATCGTCGCGACAAGGCCGCCCGCCCACAGACGCTCGTACCAAGCTGGCCCATGCGCAATCATGACGGCTGGTGCGATGCACCCGACGACCGAAACTACAACCGCCTGATCAAACACCCCTATCCCGCCAGCGCCGAAAGGCTTTGGCGGGACGATGGCATCTACGACATCATTGTCGTCCTTGGATACAACGACCGGCCACGCCAAAGACATCGCGGCAGCGCGATTTTTATGCATGTTGCGCGCGCCGGCTTTACCCCAACAGAAGGCTGCGTCGCGATGCAAGCCAAGGACCTCAGACGTCTCCTCGCGATGTTGCGTCCAGGATGCAAGCTTCGCGTCCACGGGACCTGAACTGCAGCAGCCAGAGCGCCGCAATTTGATTTGGCCCGGACATCTGTCCGGGCCAAGTATCGATCCCATCATAATGCTTGCTTGCAAGAATGCTCAGCTCAAGAATGCTCAGCTATTGTATGCCCGTTCGCCATGGTCGACGATATCGAGCCCCTCGCGTTCCTGATCAGCAGCGGGCCGCAATCCGACAATGAGGTCCACGACCTTGTAGAGCACAGCCGACACAACCCCGGACCACACCAACGTGACCAGCACGGCCTTCGCCTGCACAATGACCTGCGCACCCATGGCATAGTCGGCGGCAACTTTACCGGTCGCATAGTCAAAGATCCCGGAACCGCCAAACACCGGCGCGGCAACAATCCCCGTGCCAATCGCACCGATGATGCCGCCGACACAATGGACGCCGAAAACATCCAGCGCGTCATCATACCCGAACCTATTTTTCACCGTCGTACAGAAGAAGTAACAAACAAATCCCGCAGCTCCTCCGAGAACCAGTGCCCCCATGGGACCAGCATAACCAGCCGCCGGCGTCACCGCGACGAGTCCTGCAACCGCTCCTGACACCGCGCCGAGCAAACTAGGCTTGCCCTTTTGGATATTCTCCAAGAGCAGCCAGGCAAGCGCCGCAGCCGCTGTCGCAACGAAAGTATTGACCATCGCTAACGCCGCGGTGCCGTTCGCCTCTAATGCCGAACCCGCATTGAAACCGAACCAGCCAACCCACAGCAGCGCGCCACCAATGGCAGTCATTGTTAGCGAATGCGGTGCCATGCTCTCCCGCCCGAACCCAATTCTCCGCCCAACGATCAGCGCACCGACAAACCCAGCAATACCAGCATTGATGTGCACCACTGTTCCGCCCGCGAAATCAAGAACACCCCACTGAAAGAGCTTTCCAGCGTTTGCATTCACGGCATCGAGCGCCAACTCTGCAGCCTGCTTTTTCGCCACATCAGTACCAGCATCCGCAACGGCCTTCGCCGCTGCCGCAATGGCCTCCGGTCCTGCCCAGTACCAAACCATGTGCGCGATCGGGAAGTAAACGAGCGTCACCCAAAGCGGGACAAACAATGCCAGCGCCGAGAATTTCATCCGTTCGGCGAACGCACCGACGATCAGCGCCGGCGTGATGCAGGCGAACGTCATCTGGAATGCAATGTACGCGTACTCCGGGATGACCACGCCGCGCGTGAACGTCTCAACCGTGGAATCGGGATTTACGCCCCGCAAAAAGGCCTTGGCGCTTCCACCGATCCAGTCATTGAGCGCAGCACCCTCAGCAAACGCCAGACTGTAGCCATACAACACCCAGATCACCGCGACGACACAGACCGTGTAAAACACCTGCATCAAAATCGACAACATGTTCTTGGAGCGGACAAGCCCGCCATAGAACAACGCCAAACCCGGGATCGTCATGAGCAACACCAGCGCCGACGACGTCAGCATCCAGGCTGTGTCACCCTTGTTAGGAACCGGCGTCGCCGCCGCTTGTGTGTCCAATGTCAACAGCATGATCAATGCAAAGTACAAGGCCCCTCGGCCCACCGACTGTTCTAAAGTCATACCTGCGTCTCCGTCGTGTGTGTTGAATGATTGATGCCTCAGAGAACCGCGATCCAGTCCGCGTTCAAAGCGCAGTATCGTCGGTCTCGCCTGTCCGAATCCGAACCGTATGTTCGATCGTCGACACGAAGATCTTGCCGTCGCCAATTTGACCCGTCTTCGCCGCCAGCACGATCGCATCAATCGCTTTCTGAACGCTGTCGCTCGGCACGACGGCTTCGATTTTGACCTTGGGTAGAAAGCTCACCGCATACTCGGCGCCGCGGTAGATCTCCGTATGGCCCTTCTGTCGACCGTAGCCCTTAACTTCCGAAACCGTCATGCCCTGCAGACCAAGATCTGTGAGCGCCGCTCGCACTTCCTCGAGTTTGAACGGCTTGATGATGGCCGTGATTAATTTCATGCCCTGTTCCTCCATACCCTAAGTGACGGCGGCCGCGCTGATGCCCCGCTGATGTCATCCAGGCATGTAAGAACTCAAGAGCCATGCCAATCGCCGGCGACCGTATAATCTATTGAAATACAACAATAAAAATGGTGGCGATCGAACGCCATTACCGACCCTGCCTGAAATACAGCACAAATATTAGGCAATTTATCCGATCTGCCCACTATTTCACCTCGAACGCCGTCTGGCGCTGGCGCATCAAACCCTCTTGAGTCACCGAAGCAACCAGCACCCCTTCGCGAGTGAAAACTTGACCTTTACAAAAGCCGCGTGCGCCATGGGCGGATGGACTGTCCTGCACATAAAGCAACCACTCATCCGCCCGGAACGGCCTATGAAACCACAGTGCATGATCCAAGCTGGCTAATTGCACGTCCTTGTCGAACAGCAATTTGCCATGCGCTATGAGTGCCGTGTCCAGCAGCGTAAAGTCGGACGCATAAGCCAGCACGCATTGATGCAGCGGGAAACTATCCGGCAGCCGGCCGTTAGCGCGCATCCAAATCTGCTGCGCCGGAACGGCTTTTTCCCGCCCAAGGTAACGCGACACGTCAACCGGGCGCATTTCAATCGGCCGCTCGCTCGCCCAATAGCTGCGCATATTGGCCGGCAATTTCGCCAGCATCTTCTTCACCAACTCCCGATCCGATGGTAGTTCCTCCGGCGGCGGCACGTCCGGCATCACGCTCTGATGCTCGAAACTGATCTCCGCCCGCTGAAACGAGACACTCATCGCGAACATGGCGCGTCCGTGTTGAATGCCTTTCACGCGCCGTGTCGTAAAGCTGCCACCGTCACGTATGCGCTCGACCTCATAAATGATCGGCACTGAAGGATCGCCGGCCAAAAGAAATAAGGCATGCAGCGAATGCGCAATACGATCAGGCTCAACGGTCCGGACTGCAGCAACCAGGGCCTGCCCCAGAACTTGGCCGCCATAAACCCGCTGCCATCCCTCCTGCGGACTGCGCCCACGGAAAAGGTTCTGTTCCAGCGTCTCAAGATCGAGAATCGCGACCAATTCCCTGAGCGCCGTGCTGGCGGCACCGGCATCGATAGGGGCCCGGCGCGACGATTTCGATTTCGCTGGCTTTGCAGGCATATTGATCCATCGAACGTGAAGAATAGTATCGGCTGCTGGATGAGCGCAACTGCTGGACACGTTATCAGGCGCAACCGTCAAAAACATCAACCGCAGCGTTGACCAGCGGTAACGATAAGTCTACGGCGAGACATGACGCAAAAGTACGACATCATCATAGCCGGCGGTAGTTATATTGGACTAACCCAGGCTGTCGCCATCGCGCACGCCCTGCGCGACGCAGTCCGCGTCGTCGTCATTGATCCGAACAATCCTGGCATCACGGCGCCCAGCCAACGAGCCGATGTTCGTGCGTCAGCAATTGCAGCGGCCTCCCAGCGCCTCCTGACCACCCTCGGCATCTGGGTGGACTTAGAAGCCGTCGCCCAGCCAGTAACAGCCATCGAATTAACCGACTCTCGCCTTGCGGACGTCATCCGCCCGACGCTATTGACCTATGACAACACACTGGCGTCTGGCGACACGGCCACATTCATCGCAGAAAACAGCCATATCAGAATGGCTTTGTGCGCAGCCGTCTCACGCGCCGGTAAAGCGATCGAAACCGTAACGGGCACTATTTCTGACGTCACAACCACCTCGACTGGCGCCACCGTTACTCTAACCGACGGCCGCAAACTCAAGGCGACCCTCCTCATTGCGGCCGACGGCAAGCGGTCCCGCGTCCGAGCCGCCGCCGGCATTAAATCCATCGCATGGACCTATCCGCAAACCGGCATCGTCACAATAATCGCCCACGAAAAACCCCATGCCGGCCATGCCGTGCAGCACTTCTTGCCCTCCGGCCCATTCGCGACTTTGCCACTCAGAGGCGACCGCTCCTGCATCACCTGGAGCGAAGACACAACCGAAGCCAACCGAATCCTTGCATTGCCTGACGCCGCATTTCTCGCGGAAATCGCGCGTCGTTTAGGCAATCGCCTGGGCCAACTCTCGCTCGCCGGCGGCCGACAATCTTGGCCGCTTGATATGCATCTGACTCGCGCATGGATGGTCGACCGCATCGTCCTGATCGGCGATACGGCCCATAGCGTCCATCCCATCGCCGGACAAGGCCTGAACCTCGGCTTCCGCGACGTTGCTGCTCTGACGGAAGTTATTTTCGATGCCGCGTCGCTCGGCCTGGACATTGGATCGAGCATCATCCTTGATCGTTACCAACGATGGCGTCGTCTCGACAACACAGTCTCGACCGCGACTTTTGATGCCCTCAACGCAATTTTCTCATCGGACAACCTAGCTCTTCGAGCCGTACGTAGCGCCGGCCTCAATCTCGTCGACCGTCTGCCAGAACTCAAACGCTACTTGATATCCGAAGCCGCAGGCATAGCCGGTGAGGTCCCAAAGCTCATGCGCGGAGAAAAATTATAAGCCAACAGAAACCTTCACCGAACGCCGATCCACCCGATAACAAGTCCCTGGATCAACAGCACCCCAAGCCAATGCCCTCCATCGATCAACGTCAACATCCGTCGAGCACCTTGATAGCCGTTATTGACCATCAGCGACGTTGCAACAAACCCAAGCCAGCAAAACGCCGCCGTCAACAGTCCGTTCCGCACATTGGCGACGACGCCCGCCTTCGCCAGATGCAGCATAAGACCAGCAAGCACCCAGGCCATAATGAGTTCAGCAACAAGTGTGATGCCGAACAATACTGGTGTTGGTGTCCCAGACTTGATCTCCGCCTCTGACTTTCCCACAGCCTGCATCCAGGGCTTTGATAACGCGCCATAATAGGCGCCGCCAAACATGAAACTCGCGACCGCTGCCAACAAGATCGCCCAATAATTGACACCCATGGCCTGAACCCTCCCTGTCAATCACATCGCCTCTGACAACCATAGTGAACCCGGAAGTCCCGAACAACAAACAAGTCAATTTCGCTGTTCAGGTCCTGCTGCCGAAAATTGCACTCCCCACCCTCACGCAGGTCGCGCCCAAGTTCACTGCAGCCTCAAAATCCCCACTCATTCCCATGCTGAGTTCAGCAACACCGGCCTCTTGCGCCAGCTTCGCCAAAAACGCGAAATGCACAGCCGGCATATCCTCGACCGGCGGAATGCACATCAATCCAGCGATCTCCAACTTTAGCTGGTCACGACAATCCCGCACGAACCGTACAGCGTCGCGCGGCATGACCCCGGCCTTCTGCTCCTCCTCCCCTGTGTTGACCTGAACGAATAATTTCGGCCGCCGTCCTTGTCGCGACATTTCCGCCGCCAGAACCCGCGCGATCTTCACCCGGTCCACCGTATGAATGACGTCGAACAGCGCCACAGCATCCGCTGCCTTGTTCGATTGCAACGGCCCGATCAAGTGCAAAACCAGATCCGGAAATCGCGCCTTCAGAGCAGGCCATTTGGCTTGCGCCTCTTGCACTCGGTTTTCCCCAAACTCGCGATGTCCCGCTTCAATCACCGGCAAAATATCGGCAGCCGAATGCGTCTTCGACACCGCCACCAACGTCACGGTCGCCGATTCGCGCTTTGCCTCGCGTGCTGCAGCAGCAATGGCCTGGCGAACGGACAATAGCCGGGCAGCAATGCCTTCTCGCTCGTCAAACATGAGGACTCTCGCGCCAAAACTTGACCATCCGCACCCTTTCGGGCTCATTACGGCGCAACACAGCAAATTCCAAGAGTAAATCACCGATGACCATCGAGCGTGAACGCTACAATGCACCTGTGCGCGAAAAATCTTGGCAGAAGATCTGGGAAGACCGGGGCGCGTTTAGAACAGCAACCGACCCGTCCAAGCCAAAGTGCTACGTGCTCGAAATGTTCCCGTATCCGTCAGGCCGCATCCACATGGGCCACGTCCGCAACTACACCATGGGTGATGTGCTTGCACGCTACAAGAAATCAAAGGGATTCAACGTCTTACACCCAATGGGCTGGGATGCCTTCGGGATGCCTGCCGAAAATGCAGCCATCGAGCGCAAAACCCATCCTGCAAAATGGACATACGACAATATCGCCGCCATGAAGGCGCAACTCAAATCGATGGGCTTGTCACTCGACTGGTCACGGGAAATCGCCACCTGCGATCCGAGCTACTACGTGCATCAGCAAAAGCTATTTCTCGACTTCTACCAGCGCGGCCTTGCCTACCGCAAGAGCGGCAAGGTGAACTGGGACCCCGTCGACCAGACCGTTCTCGCCAACGAACAAGTCATTGACGGCCGCGGTTGGCGTTCCGGCGCGCTGGTCGAATTGCGCGAGCGCATGCAGTGGGCGTTCAAGATCACCGACTATGCCGACGACCTCATTGCAGCACTGAACACGCTCGACAAGTGGCCGGAAAAGGTTCGCGTGATGCAAGAGAACTGGATCGGTCGCTCGGATGGATTGATGATCCGTTGGGCACTCGACCCAGCAGCAGCTCCAGCATCGCACACCGAACTCGAAATTTTCACCACGCGACCGGATACGCTCTTCGGCGCGTCCTTCATGGCCATTGCGCCCGACCATCCCTTGGCAAAGGCCGCCGCGGAGAAAAACCCAAAACTAGCCGCATTCAACGAAGAATGCCGCCGCATGGGAACATCGGCATCGGTCCTTGAGACGATGGAGAAAAAAGGCTTCGATACCGGCATCAAAGCCATCCACCCGCTGGATCCAAAATGGCATTTGCCCGTCTACGTCGCCAATTTTGTACTGATGGACTACGGCACCGGCGCCATTTTCGGTTGCCCGTCGGGCGACCAACGCGACATCGAATTCGCCCGAAAATACAGCCTTCCTATCATACCAGTTGTCGTCCCCAAGGACGAACCAGCCAGAGCTACCGCACTCGCAAAAATTCACGAAGGTGTCGCCTATACCGACGACGGCATCATGATCAATTCCCGCAAACTCGATGGATTGACACCAAAAGCGGCGTTCGCCAGCGTCGCAACGTGGCTGGACAAAGAATACCTGGCAGGCAAACCCGTCGCGACCCGCAAAGTCAACTATCGCCTTCGCGACTGGGGTATTTCTCGTCAACGTTATTGGGGATGCCCAATCCCGGTGATCCACTGCCAGAGCTGCGGCGTCGTCCCGGTTCCAGCGAACGCGCTGCCCGTTAAACTCCCCGAAGATGCAACCTTCGACGTCCCCGGCAATCCACTTGATCGTCATCCCACTTGGAAACATGTTGACTGCCCCCAATGCCGAAAAAAGGCCATCCGCGAAACCGATACGATGGATACCTTTGTCGACAGTTCCTGGTACTTCGTCCGCTTCACGGCACCCGACGCCGCGACACCTGTCGACGCCGCCGCGGCCAATTATTGGCTACCAGTCGATCAATACATCGGCGGGATCGAACACGCGATCCTGCATCTGCTCTATTCTCGCTTCTTCGCCCGCGCACTCGGCGCAACAGGGCACCTCACCAAGAACTTCGCCGAACCCTTCGCTGCCCTTTTCACCCAGGGCATGGTCGTGCACGAAACCTATAAGTCATCGTCCGGCGCTTGGTTGCTGCCCACCGATGTGCGCATTGATGGCGAAGGCACTGGCCGGCGAGCGACCGAGATTGCCAGTGGCATACCGGCGTCCATTGGTTCCATCGAAAAAATGTCCAAGTCGAAAAAGAACCTCGTTGATCCCGACGATATTATCGCCCACCACGGCGCCGACTGTGCCCGCTGGTTCGTCCTCTCAGACAGTCCCCCGGACCGTGATGTCATCTGGACCGAAGCTGGGGTTACCGGCGCCGGCCGGTTCATCCAGCGATTCTGGCGCGCCATTGAGGACGTTGCCTTAGGTAAGGGCGCACCGCATGGGGCTGCCCAGCCCGATACACTTTCCCCTGAGGCGTTGGCACTTCGGCGCACAACTCATAAAATATTGAACACTGTTAGCCAAAACATTGAGGCACTCCGCTTCAATGTCGCCATCGCCCAAATCTACGAGTTGACCAATGCACTGACCGCAGCCATGAACCAGATGGCCCCCGGCCTGCCTTGGGCCATTCGTGAAGCCGCTGAAATCTTGATCCAGGCAACAGCCCCAATGATGCCCCATTTGGCCGAAGAATGCTGGGCGCGGCTCGGAAACCACACCCCACTCACGGAAATAGCATGGCCTTCCCCTGACTCGGCCTTGCTCGTTGACGATACGATGACCATTGCCGTACAGGTGAACGGCAAAAGACGCGACGAGCTAACCTTGCCAAAGGACACGTCGTCCGAGGACATCGAAACTGCCGCCTTGGCTCTGGAGTCCGTAATTCGGGCCCTCGAAGGCAAATCGGTCCGCAAAGTAATCGTAGTGCCGCAGAGGATTGTAAATGTTGTCGCCTGAGGCACAGCACAGCTCGCTACAGACCCGGCACCGCACAACGCGCGACCGGAGTGGCCCCTGCGCGTTGCCGCGCTTGGTGTTGGCACTCATGCTTGTTCTGCCGCTTGCCGCATGTGGAGCCAACGGTAGCTTCCAACCGTTGCATGGACCAACGGCATCGGGACAGCATCTTGACGAGCGATTGGCGTCCATTAGCATCGCCACCATTCCTGGCCGCGTTGGCCAGCGCGTTCGCAATGAACTGGTCTTCCAACGCGATCATGGTGGCGCGACAGCGCCCTCTGCCGGTCAGCGTTTGGACGTGACGCTGAAGGAATCCGTCACGTCAACCATGATCGACCGAACCGGTAATACCGGTAGCCAGATTTTCCAACTAGAAGCGCAATACCGCTTGGTCGATACCAAAACTCTCAAGGTTGTGTTTGAAGCGCGCAGCCTTGGCCGCGCTGGCTTCGACCGCTTCGAGTCGATCTACGCCAACGTTCGCGCGCGTGAAGATGCGGAGAACCGGGCCGCACGAACGGTCGCTTCAGATATCAAGACGCGGCTGTCCACCTACCTGTCGCGCGCAAACTAACCGCGCTCCCAACGTTCCCCGTCGACACATTCGTCACTGGGCCCCGATCTGCGGAAATCGCAACCATGGTCGCTCTGAAGGGCCAGCAAATCAACAACTATATCAAGTCGTTGCCGTCCCAGCACACTGCTGCGTTGATCTTCGGCACTGACCCTGGCGCCGTATCAGATCGGGCATCACTGCTGTCCAAAGCCGTCGCGAACGCTTCGACGCCACCTGGCGAAATCCTTCGACTCAACGAAACCGACCTCGAACAGAATCCTGATCGCCTTGCCATCGAGTTGCGTACAGTATCGATGTTTGGCGGCCGCCCCGTCGTCCGCGTCACAGCCAGCCGCCGCATCAACACACCACTCCTAACCGCGCTGCTCACCGGCGGGTCACTTGAGGGTTTCCTCATCGTTGAGGCCCAAAGCCTAAAAGCAGATGATAATTTGCGCGCGCTCTTTGAAAGATCACCGATAGCGATCGCTGTCGCCTGTTACGCCGATGAAGCCCGCGACCTCGACGCGTTGATCAGCGAAGTCCTCGCAGCCAATCACCTAACAATCAACTCCGACGCCCGCAGAATGCTCGCTTCACGCCTCGGTGCCGACCGCAGTTTGTCACGCAATGAACTGGAAAAACTAGCTATTTACGCTATGGACCAAGGCGAGATCAAACCATCGCACATCGACGACATCATTGGCGACGCTGCCGAGCTCGCAATAGACAAAGTAATAGCGGCAGCCGGTGCAGGCTACACGTCTCTGACGCTGCAAGAGTGTGATCGCATGCTGGCTTCCGGAGAAAGCGCCCAAACAATTATCATCCTCACGCAGCGGCATTTCCAGCGCCTGCACCGCATCCGGGCTGTCGTCGATCAAGGCCGCTCGATCGACGACGCATTGCGCACATTGCGCCCGCCCTTACACTTCAAGCTCAAGTCTGAAATGATCGCGCAGGTTCAAAACTGGACCATGCAGAAGCTCAACCGCGCGCTAACGCGCATTATCGAAGCCCAGCGCGCGTCACGCCTAACCTCGGTCGCAGATGACCTGGTCGCGGTTCAACTTCTGCTTGACCTATCCCGCCTCGCCGCTTGGCGAACTAACTGAAATTAGAACACCACTGCAATTGACCAGGAGCAAACAATGACATCAACCGGATCAAACATCGTCGGAATTGGCAGTGCAATCGTTGACATCATTGGCCGCTGCGACGACGCATTCCTCAAAAAGCACGGTTGTCCAAAGGGCAACATGCGGCTGGTTGATCAACCCACCATCACCGCACTCTACCAAAGCATGGGCCCAGCCATCGAAATCTCCGGCGGCTCAGTCGCCAACACGATGGTCGGGATTGCCTCGTTCGGCGGTAGTTCTGCATTCATCGGTAAAGTGGCCGACGACGAATTCGGCCGCATTTTTGCCCACGACATCAAAGCTGCCGGCGTCGTTTTCGAGAGCCGTCCCGCAGCCGATGGGCTCCCAACGTCTCGCTCGCTGATCTTGGTAACGCCCGACGGCGAGCGGACCATGAACACGTTTCTCGGTATCAGCACCCACCTTGACGAATCGGCCATCGATCCCAACAGCCTTGCCAACACAAAGATTCTCTATCTTGAAGGCTATTTGTTCGACCGTCCCGAAGGCATGGCAGCGTTTCGCAAAGCAGCAGCCATCGCCCGAAAATCGGGTTGCCAAGTCGCCCTCAGCCTGTCGGACGCGTTCTGTGTCGACCGCCACCGCGATGCGTTCAGGGCATTCGTGAAAAACAGCGTTGATGTCTTATTGGCAAACGAGTCCGAAATAACATCCCTTTATCAGACCAGCTCATTTGATGAAGCCGCAAAACTTGTCCGAGTCGATACTAAATTGGCAGCCCTGACACGCAGTGCCGCCGGATCAGTCATCATCAGCCAGCATGAACCAATAAAAACTCCCGCCCACCCTGTATCGAAGGTCATTGATACGACGGGCGCCGGTGATCTTTATGCAGCAGGCTTTCTCTATGGACTATCAACAGGCAAGACCCATGCAATCTCGGCGCGTCTCGGCGGCCTTGCCGCCGCGGAGGTTATTAGTCACCTGGGTGCACGGCCCGAGGGCAATTTGGCAGATCTCGCGCGTAAATCGGAGCTACTGTAACCGGACTAGGCCTTACGACTATAAATCAAACCATTTTTCCAACGCAGGCATTGCGCGACTATACGATTTAGATAAGGACTTTAATCCTTGAACCTGCCGTGCAGGACACATATACTCCTGGCAAACTGGACCGCGCTCCCAATGAACCGCTCGTCATCACAACAAGCAGCCAAACGTGGGCGACCCAAAGGCACCGGCATTGACGACGATCAGATCTTGCGCCAGCTGGCGGCCATGATGAGAATCGAACGGGATTTAAATCCCACAACGGCCATCCGGCGCATTGGCGTTACCAACGCCTCGGTCATTCGTCGCCTCCGCGACAAGCTCAAACGGGTAAGCCCATCGCAAAAGGTGATCAACGCCCAAACTTTGCTAATCAAAAAAACAACTCTGGCCGAACCGTCGCCACGGACCAAAAAGGCACCACAAAAAAGACAGCCAAATCAGCAACCGAGCCGAGCACGCCCTGCACCTGACAATAAGCCAAAACTTTCCACGGCTCCGAAATCAATCGGACCCGATATTGTCGCAAAAGCAGCTAATGAACAGGGCAAGCAACTACCACCTCAGTCAAAACCAGAGGCAATTCACCTGGCGACTGCCGACCCAACAGAAGAAAAAAAATCGGCCCCAAAACAAGCATCGCCGAACCACAACCTCGACGCACTGCGGTTGACCTTGGAATCGGCCGTGACCATGGCACGCCTACAACGCCAACTCTTCGACCACACGATGGCGACTACACCGCTGGGCCTTATCTTTCGCGGTCAGGCGATGTTCGCCGAGTTCCTCGCAACCGCCATGCTCAGTCACCAGGCCATTCTGCAGAAGCCCCCCACCACGGAGACAAAGTAAACGAACCGCCCTCACTGCACCGGACCAGACCGCACCACTCTAAAGTCGGCGCAACGCCACCGTATCCACTTTATGATCGGCACCTTTCCGCAAGATCAACCGAGCCCGCTGTCTAGTCGGCAAAATATTGTCATCCAAATTACGCCGATTGATCTCCGACCAGATCTGCTTTGCCTGGCCCTCCGCCTCGTCGTTCGACAACTCTGCATAGCGATGAAAGTACGCCGCAGGATCCCGAAAAGCAGTCTGCCGCAACCGCATAAATCGCGTGACATACCATTCTTCAATGACCGCAACATCTGCATCGATATAAATCGAAAAATCGAAGAAGTCGGAGACAAAGGGTATTGCCTCCCCGCCTTTAGGCATTCGTGCCGGTTGCAAGACATTAAGTCCTTCAACGATCAAAACGTCGGGCCGATCAACAACCGCAAATTGATCTGGAATAATGTTGTAGTGGAAATGTGAATAGACCGGCGCTGAGACATTTTCTCGTCCAGACTTTACATCGTGCAAGAAGTTCAAGAGTCGTGCGGTATCAAAGCTCTCCGGAAACCCCTTCCGATTCATAATCCCACGCCGCGTCAGCTCCTCATTTGGCAACAAAAACCCATCCGTCGTAATCAAATCGACCCGTGGATGATCAGGCCAGCGCGCCAACAATGCCCGCAGCACGCGCGCTGTCGTACTCTTTCCGACCGCCACCGATCCGGCAATACCGACGATAAATGGTACTCTGCCGTCTTTATGCGCAAGAAACCGACTAGTGACAGCGTGCAGTTCCTGCGCAGCCGAGACATAGAGATTAAGTAGCCGCGACATCGGCAGATAAATTTGCTCGACTTCCTCAATCGAGAGTTCATCGATCAATCCCGACAACTGCTCCAGGTCTTTCGGCACCAGCGTCATCGGCGTATCAGCGCGCAACCTCCCCCATTCCACACGCGAGAATACGCGATAGGGCGAAAATTGTATGTTTTGGCGATAGGGCATTGCTGGCCGGAACAGTGAAGACTATTTCATGCAGGATACTTGCGCTGCGCCTTCTCCTGCAAGCCGGACGATTTCTCTCGAGCCTCCAGCGTCAGCAAGACATCAGACAATAAGACTCCACGAGCCTCCAACAGGACCAACAAATGATAAAGCACATCCGCAGCCTCACACTGCAGTGCCGAGCCATCAGTCCCGACACCCGCAATAACGACCTCGAGCGCCTCTTCACCAAACTTGCGAGCGCAAACCTCAGGCCCGCCATCAAGCAACTGCTTAGTATAAGAGGAGGCCGGCATTGAACCCCGCCGCTCGCGGATGGTCTGCGCGAGCCGGCACAACACATCATCACCCACGCTCTATCCTCCGATAGGCCACGAACGAATGCCCAGATCACCCATGAATGGCAAATCTCGACAACACAAGAATGATTCCCGTGAAACAGTGAATCGCGACCACGGCCGACCCGTGAAGTTTTAATCCTTCAGATCTGCGGGTTTCGCCCCGGTCGGCTGTCCAACCAACCGCCCACGCAGGTAATCAAGCTGCTCGAAGTTTCCATAGCGCACCGTCAGGATTCCGCTCTCCCCAGAACTCCGCTTGATCTCGACCTTCAAACCAAGATTCTCTGTAACATCTTGCTCGAACGCTCGCGTGTCCGCATCCTTATCCCGATTGCGCGTCGTTGCCGGCTTTTTATGATTGCGATCGACGGACTGCACCAACGCCTCAACATCCCGAACGGTCAGATCTTGTTCCATAATCCGGGACGCCATCTGTTCAGCGTCATCACGGCCGACGAGCGCTCGCGCATGCCCCGCCGTCAACCGACCTTCCGCAACCAATTTCTGAACTGACGCCGGCAACTTCAGCAACCGCAATGTATTAGCGAGATGACTCCGGCTCTTGCCGATAACTTCCGCCAACTGTTCCTGCGTGTAACTGAACCGCTCTATCAACTCATTGTAACCACCCGCTTCCTCGATAACATTGAGATCGGCACGTTGGACGTTTTCGATAATCGCCAACTCCAGAACTTCCTGATCAGTAAGCTCCCTAACAATGACCGAGACCTGGTGGAGCCCCGCACGCTGCGACGCTCGCCAGCGACGCTCGCCAGCAACAATTTCATAGCCACCCACGCTATCAGCACGGACAATGATTGGCTGCACTAGACCCTTTTGCCGGATCGACTCCGTCAACTCAGCCAAATCAGACTCGCGAAACTCCTTCCGCGGGTTCATCCGGCCACCATGCAACTGGTCCACCGGCACAACACGGTGGTCACCCTCACTGGACGCGCGAGGACTCTGCAAGGGCGTCTCCCCGATCAACGATGCCAACCCGCGCCCAAGTCTCGATTTTTGCATTGGTACCGTCATAGCGCCTCGCCAGGATTTCATTGCTAATTCAATAGGTTACATGACGCTTGCTTTGCACACCGCGTTCGCGCTCCAAGACTTCGGTCGCAAGTCTAATGTAAGCTTGGCTACCCGAGCATTCGTGGTCATAGAGCAAGATCGGTTTGCCATACGAAGGTGCTTCAGCGACACGCACATTGCGCGGAATCACCGTGTCGTAGACCTTGTCACCGAAGAATGCCCGCACGTTCTCCGCAACTTCTCTCGAAAAAGCCGTCCGAGCATCATGCATCGTGAGCACGACACCCTGAATCTCAAGCCTAGGATTAAGCGTCGAGCGGATCTGCTCGATCGACTCAGCCAACTGTGAAATGCCCTCAAGCGCAAAGAACTCGCATTGCACCGGAACCAGAATGGCATTCGATGCGGTCATGGCATTCAACGTCAGAAGATTGAGCGACGGCGGGCAGTCAATCAGCATATAGCTGAATGCCGCTTCCTCCCGCCGACTAAGCTGATCAGCCGCAAGCTTCGCACAAGCATCTCGCAACCGGTAGGGGCGGTTGGGATCACCCATCAATTCCGCATCCACGCCAACCAGATCAGCATTGGCAGGTACAACAGAAAGATTTGGCACCAACGTTTGAATGCTGGCTTGCAACAGAGTCGCTTGTCCACATAGCACATCGAAAGTCGTCACTGGCCGGGCATCTGGAGCGATCCCCAATCCCGTCGACGCGTTACCCTGAGGATCAAGATCAACAATCAGCACGCGTTCCCCAACCACCGAAAGCGCCGTTCCCAGGTTGATCGCTGTTGTCGTTTTCCCGACGCCACCTTTCTGATTGGCCACCGCAAGCACCCTTAGACCACCACTGCGCGACGGCATCGGTGTTCCGGCAATACCGCTCGATCCCAAAACCGCCACTGACGCCTCTCGGTCTCTAACCATTTGATGTAACGCTATACTTCTGCAGACTCCAGGCCTCGCACAATCAAAACTCGAGCCGTTGCCTCAGTCAGACTAGTGACCATATCCACTTCAAATCGCCATGCTCCGCGCGCTGCCTCGACCTCCGCAGCAGCATCGCGCCCTTTGTGGAACAAACCGACTGTAGTCTGGCCAAAATACGGAGCGACCAACGCGAACAACTCGCTCAGAGGCGCCAAAGCCCGGGCACTCACGACGTCACTATCTCCAACCTTAGACCGAATCTCGGGATTTTCGATCCGGCCTGGCAAGATATCCACTGACAACGAGTGCCCGATGCCGGTTTTGCGCACCACTTCCCTCAAAAACGCGCACTTTCGGACGTCGCTCTCAATCAAGCTAACGCAAACACCACTTCGTTCAGCGGCCAAAATTGCCACGACCAGCCCAGGGAACCCCGCTCCCGACCCAAAATCAACCCACCGGCGCCACTCGCAAGGAGCCAACGCAAATATCTGGGCCGAATCTGCAAGATGACGCTGCCAAATCTCGTTGACCGTCCCTGGAGCAACAAGATTGATCGACTTCTGCCATTCCCGCAATGTATCCACATAGATGGCCAATCGAGCAGCAGTTTCACGTGAAACGCCGAATACGGCTTGAAACTCGACGGCACTGCGAACCTTAAGCACGGATTCTTCTCGTTTCGCGTCGCAGCTCAACGACGAGTAGCATGAGCGCAGCCGGTGTAATGCCGTCAATACGGCCAGCCGCAGCGATCGTCCTTGGCCGATGCTGGCTCAACTTCTGGCACAGCTCGACGGAGAGGCCAGGCAACCCATCGAAGTCGAAATCCCCTGGAATCTGCAAGCCCTCATCGCGCTTCAAAGCAGCCACATCGGCGTCTTGACGCGATACGTAGGCCCAGTAACCCGCATCAATCTTCAGCTGCGCGGCAATGCTTGGAGCTATCGTCCCGATTTCTGGCCAAATCGACCACAAGCGTTCACACTCGATACCTGGATACGCCAAAAGTTCAAATGCAGTGCGCCGGCGCCCATCTTGATTGACGACCAGGCCCTGCCGCTGAGCCTCCGTTGGCGTCAGAGACACCGCATCAAGAAACCGCCTGCCATCACGCAGAGCGCGCTCTTTCGCCACAAATGCAGCCTCCCGCCCGGCACCAACGCAACCTATACCCAATCCAACCGACGTTAGCCGTTGATCGGCATTGTCAGCCCTCAATCGCAGCCGAAACTCTGCTCGCGATGTAAACATGCGATACGGTTCTGTTACACCTCGTGTAACAAGATCATCAATCATCACACCGAGATAACCGTCTGCGCGCGATATGACCAGCGAACGACCACCCCCTGCAGCGCGGAACGCCGCATTCACACCGGCCACCAAACCTTGTGCACCTGCTTCCTCATATCCCGTCGTGCCGTTGATTTGCCCCGCAAGGAACAAGCGCGGCAGCCGCTTGAGCTCGAGGGTGTGCCCCAACTCCCGGGGATCAACGTAGTCATACTCGATCGCATAGCCTGGTCGTTTAACGACCACATGCTCCAAACCTTTGATTGTCTTCAAGAAAGTATTCTGCACCTCGGCCGGCAGCGATGTTGAGACGCCATTGGGGTAAACCGTGTCATCATCGAGACCTTCGGGCTCAAGAAAAATCTGATGCCGATCGCGATCAGCAAACCGCACAACCTTATCTTCAATTGACGGACAGTACCGTGGCCCTACACTGCCGATCTGCCCTGAATACATCGGCGACCGCTTCAAATTTGCGCGTATGATTTCATGTGTCAGAAGGGACGTCTCGGTGACACCACAGCAAATCTGGCGATTTGCAATCTGTTCAGTCAAAAATGAAAACGCAACAGGGTGGTCATCCCCTGCCTGCATGTCGACGGCGGCCCAGTCGATCGACCGACCATCCAGACGTGCAGGTGTCCCTGTCTTCAACCGGCCAAGACGTAGCCCAAGCCCCAGCAAGCGCCCAGAGAGCCCACTAGCCGGCGCCTCTCCAACGCGTCCAGCCGGAATCGTCTGTTCGCCAATATGGATGAGACCGCGCAAAAATGTACCGGTTGTAAGAACAACCGAACCAGCCCCAAAAATGCGCCCATCAGCGCAGATAACACCACCGACAGAACCATCCGGCCCAACAACGAGGTCTTCAACGGCGCCTTCAACCACACTTAATCCGCGAGTCGACCGCAGCGAACACTGCATAGCCTCACGATACAGTTTGCGATCAGCCTGCGCCCTAGGACCCTGCACGGCAGGCCCACGCGACCGATTGAGCAGTCGGAACTGAATACCTGCAGCATCTGCCACACGCCCCATCAATCCATCAAGCGCGTCGATCTCCCGAACCAGATGTCCCTTGCCCAAACCACCGATGGCAGGATTGCACGACATCTCGCCGATTGTATCCGCTCGGTGGGTAACGAGCGCCGTTGACGCGCCCATCCGCGCAGCGACTGCAGCTGCTTCGACACCAGCATGTCCACCACCAACGACAACAACATCGAACCGAAGCGCGCTCATCAAAACCAATATTTCTCTTTATCTGGGTAACATTTTGAAACCGCAGAAATCCTAAGCAGAATTATACGCCAACGTCAAAAACACGAGGACCCCTACCCACCAGCTCCCAATCGGTGAACCAAGTATTGGTGTCCTGCCCGGCAAGAACGAGAGAAAAAATTGTCCTACCGGCCAGGACACCCAACAAAAAAGGATTCACGTGAAACTTTTCATCCTCCTGGCAGCAGGACACTACTGATTCACGTGAAACGAACGTCCTGCAAGCCTCGTCCGGACCCAACTCCGTCACCAAGAAATCGCCACGCCCAACCGGCGGCAGTCTCATTTCCCAATGCAAAACCGGCTGAAAATCTCCCCCAAAACATCCTCGACATCGATCCGGCCAGTCAGCCGCCCCAACGCAACGGCAGCCTGCCGCAATGCCTCGGCGCGAACCTCGACCCCCAGATCACTCCCCACAAGGAACTGGTCCAGTGCATCACGGCAATCGATCAAAGCCTGCCGGTGCCGCACTTGCGTCAAGGGAATACTCTCCTCACACCCGATACGATCCCGTGCGGCAGATGCAATAGCCGTTACAAGATCCTCCATCCCCGCGCCTGTCAGCGCGGAGATAAAAACGCCATCGCCAATCTGAAGCCCTTGGCCAGGCTTTGGAGCTAAGTCAAACTTATTGAACACCCTAAGGAGAGGAATGCCGCGCATTACCAAGTCACGAGGTGGAGGTTCCAAGTCAATTGTCATATCAACCAGCCAGAGCGCTAGGTCAGCCATCTCCGCCCGCGCCAATGCCCGTCGGATGCCCTCGCGCTCAATTTTTCCTCCTGCCTCCCGAAGGCCAGCGGTGTCACTCACGATCACAGCAAAACCTCCCAGCTCCAATCGCACATCCAGCACATCCCGTGTCGTACCGGCCTCATCCGAAACAATAGCCACGTCACGCCTAACTAGTGAGTTGATAAGGCTAGATTTTCCGGAATTCGGCGGCCCAAGGAGAACGACACGGAAACCATCGCGGATGAGTTCACCACGGCGGTTGTCGGCAAGATGGGTTTGAAGCGATTTAAATAGGCTCGAAGCGATCACGATGGCATGCCCGATGGCATCCGCCGCAACATCCTCTTCATCAGAAAAATCAATCGCGGCCTCGACCAGACCGGAAGCACGAAGAACATCGCCTCGCCAACCTTCGTACAGGCGATGCAAATGCCCATCAGCTTGCCGAAATGCCTGGCGCCGCTGCGTCACCGTTTCTGCTTCAATTAAGTCGGCCAATCCCTCAACTTGCGTGAGGTCCAGCTTGCCGTTCTCGAATGCCCGCCGTGTGAATTCTCCGGGCTCCGCAAGCCGAACACCTGGCACGCAGGCAAGCGCCGCAAGCACATCACGCACCACCGCAAGACCACCGTGGACATGCAACTCAGCGACATCGTCGCCCGTCACAGTGGCAGGGGCCGGCAACCACAGTACAAGCGCCCGATCTATCAAATCGCCTGACGAGGGATGACGGATGACCCGAACTGAGGCGTGGCGTGGTTTCGGGATCATCCCCACTAATTGTACGAGACTGTCCGCCGCCGCGGGTCCACTCACGCGTATAACGGCGATGCCAGCCCGTCCGGTCCCACTAGACAATGCATAGATGGTCGACGCCGACACAACCCACTCCGCGTGTAGTCCAATAGAAATCGACAGATCCCTAGCATACAAACAAAAACCCGGCACTCGATGCCGGGTTTTTAGTCTGTTTCAGGTGTTCATCGACTGGAAAAACTCGCCGTTGGTTTTCGTCCGCTTCAACTTATCAATCAGGAATTCGATAGCATCCATCGTCCCCATTGGGTTGAGAATGCGCCGCAAGACATAGACTTGCTTGAGCTGATCACGTGGCACCAGCAACTCTTCTTTGCGTGTACCCGACCGCGCAACGTCAATCGCTGGGAACACCCGCTTGTCAGAAACCTTACGATCGAGAATGATCTCCGAGTTACCGGTACCCTTGAATTCTTCGAAAATCACCTCGTCCATCCGGCTTCCGGTATCGACCAATGCCGTGGCGATGATCGTCAGCGAGCCACCTTCTTCGATATTGCGCGCTGCACCGAAGAACCGCTTTGGCCGTTGCAAGGCATTTGAGTCAACACCACCCGTCAGCACCTTCCCGGAAGACGGAACGACCGTATTATAGGCCCGGCCCAACCGGGTAATGGAGTCGAGCAGGATCACTACGTCGCGCTTGTGTTCCACAAGCCGCTTCGCCTTTTCGATCACCATCTCCGACACCTGCACATGCCGCGATGGGGGTTCATCGAACGTCGAAGCAATGACTTCGCCCTTGACCGACCGCTGCATGTCCGTGACTTCTTCAGGTCGCTCATCGATCAACAGAACGATGAGATAGCACTCGGGATGATTGGTCGTGATCGAATGCGCGATGTTCTGCAGCAGTACCGTCTTACCAGTCCTCGGCGGAGCAACAATCAACCCACGCTGCCCCTTGCCAAGCGGTACCACCACGTCGATCACCCGCGGCGAAAGATCCTTGATGGTCGGATCTTCAACTTCCATCTTCAGCCACTTCGTCGGGTAAAGCGGCGTCAGGTTGTCAAAGTGCACCTTATGGCGCTGCTTCTCAGGATCTTCAAAGTTGATTTTGTTGACCTTGAGTAGCGCAAAATACCGCTCGCCTTCCTTTGGACCTCGGATTTGACCTTCGATCGTATCCCCGGTCCTCAATGCGAAACGCCGAATTTGCGACGGAGACACATAGATATCGTCAGGTCCAGGAAGGTAGTTCGCATCGGGTGAGCGCAGGAAGCCAAAGCCGTCAAGAAGCACCTCAACGACGCCCGTTCCGATTATCTCGATATCCTTAGCAGCCAGCTGTTTGAGCACCGCGAACATTTGCTCTTGCTTCCGCATCGCGCTGGCATTTTCCACGCCAACCTCCTCGGCAAAGCTGAGCAGCTCCGTCGGCGTTTTCGTCTTGAGATCCTGGAGCTTAATCTCCTTGATCGCGTCTTGCATACGAACCTCTCGATAAGGAATCGCGTGACGGACAGGGGTCGCTGAACACGCGGCGTAGGAAGGGGAAGGCTCAGGTAGCGCGCTGAAGTATGAACCGGTGGGGAACCAGGCTCAATCTGGGCACCACGGCGGCAGCAGCGCTCGGCCGTGAATTGTGCTTCAGTCCTAGGAACAACGAAGCCAGACAAACGCCTTATAGCAGAGGCTAGGCACTAACAAAACAGCTATTTTTGCCACAAACCCGATACTTAGAACGGTTTGACAACCACCAGCACGACAATACCGATCATCAAGACCGTTGGGACTTCGTTCATAAGCCGCCAATACCGCGCAGACTCAGAATTATTATCCGCAGCAAACCGCGCGGCCGCTGCCGCAAAGTACGCGTGAACACCGCTCAACGCGAGCACCAACACCACCTTAGCCAGAAACCAGCGATCGGCATAATAACCGCCCCGCCAAGCAAGCCAACCACCAAAAATCCAGACTGCAACCATGGCCGGCGTCATGATGAAATTCAGCAACCGCTGTTCCATCACCTTAAACGTCTCAGATTGCGAGGACCCACCGGCGGCGTCACAATGATAAACAAACAGTCGTGGAAGATAGAGTAATCCCGCCATCCAAGCGATCACCGCCACGACGTGCAGGCTTTTGATCCAGAGGTACGAGCCATTACCGAAAACAGAAGTCGCAGCGACACAGAACCCTGATACAGCTACCGCCGTCACAGCAGCGCGCCTGAAAATTGACCAAGCACGCTTCTCGGCCGGGGCACCCATTAAATATCCCCGCGCACAAAACGAACCAACTGTCCGATATGTTCAGGGGGTGTTTCAGGCACGATTCCATGCCCAAGATTGAAGATAAAGGGATTACCGCTAAGAGCTTCGATAATTTCGTTCACGCGCCGTTCCAACGCCAATCCGCCAGCCACAAGCAGCAGTGGATCCAAGTTTCCCTGCACGACGGTCTTTCCACTCAGTGACGATCGAATAAGCGCCAATGGCATCGCCGTATCACAACTGATGCCATCAACTCCGGTCCGCTCGACAAAGCCAAACGACCGAGAACCAGCGCCTCGCGGAAACCCGATTATCGGCAAATCTGGATACCGCAGCTTCATTGCAGCGACGATCGCCGCTGTAGGCTTCAGAACCCAGGCATCAAACTCACCGTCTGGAAGACTCCCGGCCCAGCTATCAAAAATCTGGATAACATCAGCCCCTGCCTCGACTTGGAGGGAGAGATATTCAACAGAAGTCCGCACCAGGACGTCCATCAACGCTGCAAACGTGTTTGGGTCCCGATAGGCCAGCAACCGTGCCGCAGCTTGATCACTCGAGCCTTGCCCGCCGATCATATAGGTTGCGACCGTCCATGGCGCACCGCAAAAACCGATCAATGTCGTCTCAGGCGGTAGATCCGTCCGCAGTCGCCTCACGGTTTCTGCGATGATCAGATATTTATTCCGAGCATTTTTCTCCCCAAGCCGGGCAACATCAGCCGCCGTTTTGATGGGATCTAATCGCGGCCCCTCATGTTCGACAAACCGGACACCTTGCCCTAACGCATCGGGCACAATCAGAATATCCGCAAACAAAATTGCCGCATCAAACCCGAACCGGCGAATGGGCTGCAACGTCACTTCCGCCGCTAACTGAGGATTGTAACAAAGATCAAGAAAACCGCCAGCCTTCTGTCTCACCGCCCGGTATTCCGGCAAATACCTCCCGGCTTGTCGCATCAACCAAATCGGCGGCGGCGATAGCGCCTGCCCCTTGAACGCTTTCATGAGACGCCGAGTTGAAGCCAAAGCCAAGCGAGAGTTGTTCACGATGTCCATCGATCGATACTAACTTGAAGAGTTTAGATTCTAAGTTTTGTTATTGAGTCTTTTATGGCGTGGATTGCGGGCATCATCTCCCAATCCACCTCTTCCGCACAGTTCCATCGTCCGTGCGTCGGTAGCCTCTAGCTCTAGTATCAGTTCGCCGTGCCAGACAACTAGGCTACATTTTTTTCGCATCAATCAGTTATTTCTCAGCGGTCGCGACCAAGCGCCCATGTGCAAAGTCTGTGAGTAACCGTGTAACCTGAACCTTCATCACCTGGAAACCCCTTGGCTTCACAAAGTCAACTATTGTAGCTCCCGTTCGAACACCTTGTGCAGAAGCTGGTGGACATGCGACTACCGCTCATTGAACATGCGGCAGTCGCACCCACTGACGTGGATAACCCCGGATCTTCTCCACAGATGGCCAACCTCCTACCAAGTTACTTCCATCTGCATCTCATATCGGATTCGACCGGTGAAACCTTGACGACCATCGCCAAAGCCGCCGCCGTCCAATATGCGCAGGTCCGACCGATCGAGCATGTCCACCCCCTCGTTCGCACGCAAAGGCAACTCGACCGCGTCCTAAAGGAGATCGAACAGGCACCAGGAATTGTGCTCTATACTGTTGTCAATCACGCCTTGAAAGACTCGATCGAGCAGCGCTGTCGGGCACTAAAAGTACCCTGCCTGCACGTCCTTGAGCCAATCATGCGCGTTTTCGAATCCTACCTGGGCGCACCGCAAACCCCCATCGTTGCTGGCCAACATGTTGTCGACGCCGACTACTTCCGACGAATTGACGCGCTCAACTTTTCCATGGCCCACGACGATGGCCGCCTGCCGGAAGACCTCAATCAAGCCGACATTATTATCCTCGGGATTTCTCGCACATCCAAGACGCCAACCAGCATTTATCTGGCCCAGAGAGGATATAAGACCGCCAATGTCCCGCTGGTGCCAGACATTCAACTCGCCGAACCCCTAAGTGGCCCACACAGCGCACTTGTAGTTGGCCTAGTGGCTAGTCCGGAACGGATTTCTGAAATCCGCCGCAACCGCGTCCGATTCCTCGCCGATCGCAACCTCGACGACTATGTTGATCGCACTCAAATCGCCAATGAAATCACATATACGCGCCGACTTTGCGCGCACCATAACTGGCCGATCATCGACGTGACACGGCGCTCCATCGAGGAGACAGCCGCGACGATCATCAAACTGCTTCACGACCGCGACACGGTTACGGAAGACACACGAGAGACCGGCGATGGTTGATGCGCCTTCATCGATTATCCTCGCATCCGGGAGCCCATTTAGACGGCGCATGTTGGAAGCAGCCGGGTTGACATTTCAGGTCGTCCCGGCTGCTGTCAATGAAATTAAACTCCGTCAAATAATTACGCATTCCAGACCGGCTATTGATCCGTCTGATGTGGCGATGGCATTGGCTGAGGCAAAGGCTCTCGACGTTAGCAACAGCGATCCAAAGGCGGTTGTTATCGGCGCCGATCAGATCTTGGCGGCATCGGGCACCATCTACAGCAAGCCACCATCACTCGAAGTCGCGTTCCAGCAACTAATGACATTGCAGGGCAAAACCCACGCGCTCCATACCGCCGTTGCCATCGCGCAGAACGGTCGGATCGAGTGGAGCCACATGGAAACCGCCATCATGACGATGCGTATGTTATCGGCCGAAGCCATGGAGCGCTACATCGATGCCGCCGGTGAAGGTATTTGCCAAACCGTTGGCGCCTATGAATTCGAGGGCCGCGGCGCTCAGTTGTTTGACAAGGTTGAAGGTAATCAATCAACGATCATTGGTCTGCCGTTGCTACCGCTGCTTGCGGAACTGCGACGACGTGGGGTGCTACTCCCATGATATCAGCCAATCCACAGATCCTCATCATTGGCCTGACCGGCTCAATTGGAATGGGGAAGTCCACCGCAGCACAGCGTTTCAAGGACCTCGGTCTGACCGTTTTCGACGCCGACGGTGCGGTCCACGAACTCTATCGAGGCGCGGCTGTCGCACCTATTGAAGCAGCATTTCCTGGAGTGGCACGCGAAGGGGCGATCGACCGAGCAGCCCTTGCCGAGCGGTTGATGGACAAACCGTCAGACTTCAAACGCCTGGAAAGCATTATCCACCCCCTGGTCCAGGCCGCCGAGCGCGCATTCCTCCAAGCCGCAGCCCGTCGCGGAGAAAAAATAGCGATCCTTGAAATTCCACTCCTGTTCGAGACGAACGGCGACAAAAAGGTTGATCTGGTCGTGGTCGTCAGTACAACCACAGAACAGCAACGCGCCCGCGTGCTAGCTCGGCCCGGCATGACGGAGGACAAACTTGTGGCCATCCTTGCCAGGCAGGTACCTGATGCCGAAAAGCGCGCCCGAGCGGATTATGTTGTGGACACCAGCACGACAATCACGGCGTTGAACGCAACAATCGATAACATCATCAACGGTCTGCATGGTCGGACAGGTCGAGCATTCGTTTGCTATTGGGCCTGAAGCCAAGCGAAAAAATAGGAAGGAATGGATTGATGTTGCGCGAAATCGTCATGGATACGGAAACGACCGGACTGGATCCGCGCAAAGGTGATCGGCTGGTCGAAATCGGCGCCATCGAGATGATCGATCGCGCGCCAACGGGTCGCGAGTTTCACGCCTTTATGAACCCAGAACGCGTGGTACCGCCAGATGCAATTGCCATCCATGGCATTACGAATGAATTTCTCGCCGACAAACCCCGCTTCGCAGCGATCGTCGATGAATTTCTCACATTTATCGGCGAATCGACCCTGGTCATTCACAATGCCACGTTCGACATCGGGTTCATCAATGCAGAATTGGAACGCGTCGCCAAACCGTTGTTAAAAATGTCGCGCGTGATCGACACCCTGCCAATGGCGCGGCGCAAGCATCCTGCAGGGCCAAATAGCCTTGACGCCCTCTGCAAACGCTACGGGGTTGATAACTCGAAACGCGACAAGCACGGCGCAATCGTCGACTCATTGTTGTTGGTCGAAGTTTACATCGAATTGCTCGGCGAGCGGCAGACGTCGTTGGGCCTCGCAAGCAAAGAACAAGCCGAGCGCAAGGCAGTCCGCGCATCAACAACGACGGCTCGCGCCCGCCCAACACCGTTACCGTCGCGGTTGTCTGAAGCAGATCTCAAAGCCCATGCCCATTTTGTCGACGGCCTCGGCCCTAAAGCGGTCTGGAAACGCCTATACGATCAGACCTGATATCCGCAAAACGCAACAACCTCACGCTTTCTGCGGGATCGGAGACGACGGTCCAGCCGCCATCGCCTGCTGCCGACGCTGCATGTAGAGTGCGCCGAAATCCAGCGGATCGATCAAAAGCGGAGGAAAGCCACCTTCGCGCGTAATGTCTGCCGCAAGACGGCGGACGAACGGGAAAATGAGCGCCGGGCAATTGACCAAGAGGAATGGCTCCAGCGCTTGCTCCGGCAGCCCCTCGATCTGAAAAAGTCCAGCATAGACGACCTCGAAATCATAAATGACTCCAGCAGCGTTTGTCGCCTGTGCCTTGAGGTCAATGGCACTTTCAAAGTTGTTATCGGCCATTTTCTGGGCGTTGACGTTGACTTCGAGCTTCAAATTCGGGTTATCGCCAGGGCCGCTCAGTAAACGCCCGATATTCGGGTTCTCGAACGACAAATCCTTGATGTACTGCGCTAATACCCGCGCCTGAAATTGCGGCGCCGCGCCTGCCCCAACAGCCGTACCATTTCCAGTTTTTGGGCTTTCAGCCATCTTCAATTTCCCTTGTCGATCCCGCAATACGGGCACCAGATATCCTGCGCGCTCGCTAACACAGCGGCCACAATCCCGCAATCGCGAGAATGCGCTGTCGTCCCCACTGAAGGCGCACCTACGGCTGCTTTCGGTCTCGAGCGGGACCGATGGTCTGTTCATCGATGCGCTCAAACTCTCCATCAATGACCGGCCCACTCTCGCTATGTTGGTCCCGAGCCTTGCGGAACGTTTCACGTGAGTCACGGCGACTGTCACGCCCACGTTGCTCTTGCGCCGTGTCAGATCCGAAAACCGTTGTACGGACCGTTTTGGATCGCAGTAAACGCCGCACACTCCACGCAGCAACAGCGTGCCGGAGAGGCGGAATGAGCAGCAATAGCCCAAGCGCGTCAGCCAGGAATCCCGGCGTCAGCAGTAAAGTACCAGCAATCATCAAGAACATGCCATCGACGGCTGGCCCAATGGGCGGCTTGCCGGCCTGCAAGGACTCAACAGTTCGCCTCAAAACTGTGAACCCCTGCGTAAACAGGACCCAGATACCGAGCGTGGCTGTCGCCAGGATCACGAACATCGTCCACCAGAACCCCAACGACTGGCCGATTTTCATCAGCAGCGCGAGTTCAAGCAGCGGAACCGCCACAAAGATGAAAAAGAGTCCAAGCCGCATGATCGACAGTTAACTCAAAAAAGGTCGGTTGGGCACGATTTGCGCGTTCCGGGCCAACTGTTCCATATCGCACCAAATGCACACTGCAATGCCGACCCACGGACCGCACGTGTGAATGATGCACTGCTTGTGGCTATTCGCGATCGAATTGCCAAGTCCTGTTGACGCAAGCGGCAGCTCAATCAGAAGCCAGGCAAACGTATAGCGCAATCGCGACGCACTTGGCTAAGGGTTGGCTTGAGCGTCGCAATGCCGTAAAGTACTCTAAAGCCGATCGGTCAATGACAAAGGTCCGCCCTGGGGGCGCGTGTTGGCGCAATCTTGGCAGCAGCCGACGGACAGCCGTCACCCAGACGTTCCACGACACATAAGAGAAGATTGCTCGCCCGCGTCATGCCCAGACGAGCTTGTACGACCCAACGACGTTAGAGTGGCACTTACCCTGAAAGCAGAACTCGATGGATGGCAGGATTGACCTCACAACGCTCTTGTTTTTAGTCTTGGCGGTGGTCGTGTTCTTGAAGCTTCGCAGCGTGCTCGGTCGTCGCACCGGCGATGAAACAACGCGATATGAACGTTTCAAGGCTCAGCGGACAGCCGAGCCCGAGCAAAATGCTGGCAATGACAAGATCGTCACCTTGCCGCATCGCGAGCGCGGTGAAACAGCAATCGAAACTCCGAAAGTGGAATCGGATACCGATCGCCAGACCCGAATGACGCGATTTGCAGGCGGCAACGCAGCACTGGCCAAGGGATTGGTGAGCATCGTTCAAAGCGACCCGGCATTCGATCCTTCGGAATTCATGAAAGGTGCGCGCTCTGCCTATGAAATGATTGTGATGGGGTTCGCGGAGGGCAACCGCAGCCTGTTGCAAAATTTGCTCAGCCCAGAGGTTTTCGACGGTTTCGACGCAGCCATCGCCGATCGGGAAAGTCGCAAGGAAACCATCGAACAGAGCTTTGTAGGCATCAAGACGGCCGACATGGTTGAAGCCGAATTCAAAGGCGGCATTGCACAACTGACCATCAAGTTTGTCAGTGAATTGATTTCAGCGACCCGCAACGCTGCTGCCGACGTCATGTCAGGCGATCCCAAACGCATTAAGGAAATGACTGACGTTTGGACTTTCGCCCGCGACGTATCATCAAGCGATCCAAATTGGCGCTTGGTCGCAACCCAGGCGGCCGGCTGACGGCAAACATGCTGACGACGGTCTTGAAACCAGGAGGCGCTGAGAGACGGTGGCCGTGCGGCATGCTTTTGTTCTAGCGACCTTGGTCGCCCTGGCCAATGAGTGCGCTGCCGGCGAGCGGCCAAATCAGCCCTTGAATCCGCTGAAAGCCAAGATGATGACGCCAGCGCCGCTCACGTTTCGCCCGGTAGCTTTCGCAGCACTACCGGGTTGGGCGGAAGACGACCACGCCGCCGCATTCAAGGCCTTCCGGCATTCGTGCGACAAACTGCGGTTACAGGCGAACGCCAAACAGCCGGTCAAACGCCAGCCAACCCCACCAGATCTGTTGCGCGTGTGTGACCTCGCCGTGCAATTGGCGGCTCCAGTCACAAAGGCTACGGCCAAACACTTCTTCGAACGCGAATTTATGCCCCACGCAGTCGTTCACGGCGAACAACCCGGCATGTTGACGGGCTACTACGAGCCGGTGCTCGACGGCTCACGCGTCGCCAACAGCCGCTTCAAAATCCCAGTTTATGGGCGGCCTCAGGAACTGATCAATCTCGTCGATGAAACCGAACGCGGCGCCAAAAGTATTGGCCTGACCCACGCACGCCAGTCCGACAAAGGCCCCGTGCCCTTCGCAACGCGGATGGAAATTGACCAGGGTGCCCTAGCCGGCAATGGTTTGGAACTCCTCTACTTGGCTGATCCCGTCGACAAATTCTTTATGCAGATTCAGGGCTCCGGACGAATTCGCTTATCCGATGGCTCGCTGGTTCGCCTCGCTTACGCCGGCAAAAATGGCCACCCCTACACATCCGTCGGCCGCTATCTCATCGACCAGAATATCATCGGTGCCGAGTCCATGACCCTCGATGCGCTGGGGCAATGGCTGCGCGCCGACCCAAAGCGCGGCCGTGACGCCATGTGGCAAAACAAGTCGTACGTATTTTTTCGAGAACTCCAGGGCTCGAATGATTCGGGCGCCATCGGCGCCCTCGACATCCCATTGACGGCAGGGCGCAGCTTGGCCGTTGATCCGGCTTATCACACGCTGGGGCTGCCAATACACGTTTCAGCGCCGACGTTGACGCACGCAACCAAGTCCGGCGGCTTCCATCGCTTGATGATCGCCCAAGACGTCGGATCCGCCATCAAAGGTCCCGAGCGCGGCGACATCTACTTCGGCTCCGGCCCGGCGGCCGGAAAACTGGCTGGCGTCACCAAGCAACCCGGCACGTTCGTCGTCTTGCTGCCCAAGCCCGCGACGGCACAATCCCCCGCGCAGGCCAAGCGGTGATCAGCGCATGAAACGCCCATCGCGAAAACTACCCCGTTCGGGCACTGTCAGTACCGACGACGCCGCGCTTTGGTCGCACGTCGCTCGATCGGTCAAACCGGTGAAGAAGAAGGCGCGGGTTCTGGAAATCGAGGTCGACCATCAATCGTTGCCGACTGCGCATTCGCCGCCATTGGCAAACAAGCCTCGGACGGCTACGCCACCCGCAGCGTCGCCAGTCTCAACCAAGCACGCAACCAAAAAAGTTGCCGCGCCAATGGCTGATTTCGATCGGCGCACGGCCAAGAAAGTCGGAGCCGGTAAAGTCGAGATCGAAGCCAGATTGGATTTGCACGGTCAGCGGTTGGATGAGGCATATAGTGCGCTACGCCAGTTTCTGTTGCGCTGCCACAGCAATGACAAGCGCCTCGTTCTCGTGATCACTGGCAAGGGGCGCGAGACCGCCGACCCCTACACTCCGTTTGAAATGGGCGCCGATCGCGGCCGGCGCGGTGTCATCCGTCAGTCGGTCCCACGTTGGCTCGAAGAGCCCGACCTGCGCACGATTGTCGTCAGCTACACCGAAGCCGGTGTCCGTCACGGCGGCACCGGCGCGCTTTATGTCCGGTTGCGCAAGCACGGTTGATGCCGCCCGCACCGGATAATACCGCCGAGCGAAATCAAATACCTATCATCCGCATTCGCTCGGCGAGGCCGCGACCGCGGCCCGGGGCAAGCGCCGCATCGCGAAAGTGCAGACCACTTCAGGTCGGATCTTTCGCACGTGGGTATAATTCAGCTCTGGATGCGATCCAGTCGCAGTCGGTGGCGCTCATCGGTCAGCAGCCACACACCACCGAACGCCGCACAAAGCGCGCCGAGTGCCGTCGCCCCCGAGATCGCAAACAGGATCATAATCTGATAAGTCGCGGCATGCAGAGGTTCGGCTCCCGCCAGGATTTGCCCGGTCATCATGCCTGGAATAGACACAACTCCAGCAACCGACATGGCATTGATCATGGGCATTAGAGCGGTCTTCAACGCTTGCCGCAGAACGTCGCCAAACGCTGCCCATCGGCTGGCACCCTGCGCCAATTGCGCCTCGATCGTTCGTACCTCGCGTTTAGCGAGATCCGTCAGCGTCGCAATTGCCAAACTGATTCCAGTCAAGGTATTGCCGAGGATCATACCGAGAATCGGGATCAGCGTGCGCGGCGCATACCAGGGCGTCGTGCCGACAACGCCAACAACCGTGTAGATCGCTACCAGGCTGCCAACCAGCAAGAGTGTCCCGCCGCCAAGTCCGGCAGCCCACCAACCCGCGATCCGTTGCCGCTGGCCGACCTCGAATGCTGCGACAGCGATCATCGCCAGCGCCACCAGTAGCGTCCACACCCACGACGATTGCTGAAACACCGTCGAAAGCACCAGTCCGACCAACAACAATTGCGCGACCATGCGCACGGCAGCGATTGCAAGACTGCGCTCAAGCCCAAGTCGGAAGACGACGGAAATCACCCCATTGATGACGAGCAAAAGCGCCGCCAACGCCAGCTCGGTCAGACCGAGTGCCGGAACCCCACCGGTGGCGACTTGCGCAAGGATCATGGCGACGCCCTGGATGTGGCCGCGTCGCGCCGCTTGGCGCCGAGAATGAGCTTTTGATGCGAGAGCCGCTGTATTTGGGCTGGGTCATGACTCACCAGGACGACACAGCGTCCGGCCAGCAACTGAAACTTGATCAACTCCTCGATCTGCGCACCTGTCGCGGCGTCAAGCGACGCTGTCGGCTCGTCCAGGAGCAGCACCTTGGGTTCACCGACAATCGCACGCGCGAGCGCCAGCCGCTGCCGTTCGCCGCGCGACAGCTGACGGACCGGCTGGTCGAGGAGCGCATCGCTGAGATCAACGCTGCGCATCAGCCGCGCAATCTTTTCGATAGGGGCATCGGTAAAATGCGCCCGGCCGGTATCACGCCACCATGCCGAATCAGCCGCGACGTAGCGGACCTGCCGCCGCCAATCTTGCGGTTTCATTTCGCCCCGCTCGACTCCATCCAGCACGACATAGCCATCAGCCGGGTCGAGATCCGCCAGTGCGCGCAGAAGCAGGGTCTTGCCGGCACCAGTCGGCCCCGCGATCGCAAAGCACTCCCCGGCCGGAACCTCGAAGGACAGCGGCGGCAAATGATGAACCTGAAGACGATCGACTCTGAGCACGCCGCCGCCAATGTTGGGTACAGCCAATGTGGATAGGAGAAGCAACGGATGAATGCAGCAAGCTGGTGGTCAACCGCCGGCGTAAGCAAGGCCCGCTAAAGATTTTGCCCATCCACCTGCCGCGACAGCTCATCAATGGCCTGCTGCAAGCCTTCCTGATGCGGATGCACATCCGCCAGCTGTCGCATGGCGCGCAGTGCGGCTTTCTTCTGGCCGATATCCCTCAGGACATGGCTGAGCGCATCGAGCGCCCCGAAGTGGTTGGCATCCAGCGCCAGAACACGACGCAGATCACCTAAGGCGCGCTCGGTATCGTTGCGCTGGTAGTGAATGGCCGCGCGCTTACTCCATCCCTCCGTATAGTCTGGAGCGAGATCGACAACGGCATCCAGGATCTTCAAGGCGAGCTCAGGCTTCTTCTCGTTCGCCAGTTTGACAGCCCGCTCCATCAGCAGCGAAACTGTATCACTGCCTGATGTATTCCAGAGTTTTTCGATAGCCTTGGCAACCGTCTTGGCCTGACTGGCGTCGGCTGACGTCGCAAGATGGGCGTAGAGGTTGGCCAGCGCCTTCTCACGCTCCGCAGGCGTCCGTGGCTGCGCAACCGCCAACCCGGTTTTAGTGGCAGCCTTGGGATCGACCTTCTCTGAACCAGCC
This sequence comes from uncultured Alphaproteobacteria bacterium, assembly GCA_963714325.1. Lineage (GTDB taxonomy): Bacteria > Pseudomonadota > Alphaproteobacteria > Rhizobiales > Hyphomicrobiaceae > CAVQOB01. The sequence goes on from CAVQOB010000008.1 coordinate 154,909, forward strand.
GTACCCGGAGCCGCTCCCTTGGCCTCGGGCGGCGAGGACTTGGCTGGTGGTTCTGCAGTGGCCGCCATCGGCGCCACGACAAGCGCCGCCAGCAGACCAGCGGTGGCGGCACAACTTGAATGATGATGGATCTTGAAACGCATGAGGCAAGCTTACCGGTGAAGGCCGCTGGCGTCAAAGTCACAAAACGCGAAAAGAAACGGCCGATCAGCCCTGACGGGCTTTGAAGCGGCGGTTGGTCTTGTTGATGATGTAGACGCGGCCCTTGCGACGCACGACAACATTGTTGCGGTGGCGGCCACGCAGCGACTTCAACGAGTTCTTGACCTTCATGATATGGCTTCCAAAACGCAGCAACCACAATGCAAAGCCGACTTTCGCCGCTTCCCTGCTCTCGGGTCGCTCTGGGAATTGATGGGCTCAAGCAACCGCCAACCAGGGGCCATCGCTCAAAGTCACGGGGATGAACTAAGCGGAAACAGGGCAGGCGTCAACGAGAATGTCGTCACTTCTCCCGGGGGTCGAGAGCGTCCCGCAGCCCGTCCCCAAGCAAATTGAACGACAGAACGGTCAGAAAGATCGCCAAACCTGGATAAATCGCCATCCACGGCGCATGGGTCAGGAAGCGCTGGGCCGTATTCAGCATGGAGCCCCAGGAGGGCGCCGGCGGCTGTTGACCAAGCCCGAGGAACGATAGGGAAGCCTCTGCGATGATTGCTGCAGCGATCGACAGCGTCGCCTGCACCAGCAGCGCCGGGAGGATGTTGGGCAGAATATGCCGCGCCGCGATCCGGGTCGCTGAGTTGCCGACCGCCCGCGCCGCCTCGACATAGTCTTCGACCTTGACCGCCAGCACTTGCCCCCGCGTCAGGCGGACGAAAATGGGCGCCGCGGTGATGCCAATGGCGATCATCGCATTGGTCAGCGATGGCCCGAGGAAAGCGGCGAGCGCAATCGCTAGGATCAGGAACGGAATCGCCAGCATCGCATCCGTGATCCGGCTGATGATCGCATCGATCCACCCGCCACGATATCCAGCTAACAGGCCGATCGGAATGCCGAGCCCGAGCGCGATTGAAATCGAAACGACGCCGGCCATCAGCGATGCGCGAGCGCCGAAAATGAGGCGGGAGAATATATCCCGCCCAGAACTCGTCGGTCCCGAACCAGGCGATCGCGGAGGGTGCCTTGCGCAGCGCGGTCCAGCTCTGCTTGACGGGATCATGTGTCGCAATCCACGGAGCAAAAATCGCCGCCAAGACCAGCAAAGTGATGATCACCAGCCCGAGCATCGCGCTCTTGCGCCGTTTGAGCCGCCGCCAAGCACGCGCAGCGGGGGATTCTTCCGATGTCTCGGAAATGTCGACGATAGCGGTGGCTGCAAGGCCCATCCTCACGCCCTCATCCGCGGATTGACCAGCACATAGGCAAAGTCGGCGAGCAGGTTCAGCAGGATGTACGTCGTCGCGGTGATCAGCGTCACGCCTTGCACGACCGCATAGTCCCGATTGAAAACGCTATCGACGATGAGTTTGCCGAACCCAGGGATGGAAAAGACCTGTTCCGTCAGCACCGCGCCCGACAGCAGTGTTCCAAGTTCCAGTGCGCCGAGCGTGATCACCGGCGTCAGCGCGTTGCGCATGGCGTGCTTGATCACGACGACCCGCTCGGCGAGTCCCTTCGCCCGGGCTGTGCGCACATAGTCCGCACTCATCGCCTGCAACATCGCCGAACGCGTGTGCCGCATCAGCACGGCAGCGAATGAATTGCCGAGCACGAACGCCGGCAGGATCGTAGTCTTTATGGATAGCCAAAAGTCCTCGAATGGCGACACGTATCCGGATGCCGGCAACCAGCCGAGGTTCACCGAGAACAGGAAAATCAACATGATTCCGAGCCAGAAATTCGGCGTCGAGATGCCCCATAAGGCGACAACGTTGACGACGTGATCGGTGATGGTGTTCTTTTTGATTGCTGAAATGACGCCGGCGCCGACACCGATCAACAGCGAAATCACGATTGCCATCAACGCCAATTGCAGCGTCACTGGGAATTTCTGCGCAATCAGCGTCAGCACCGGCTCCTTGAGCCGCATCGATTCGCCAAGATCGCCAGCAGCAACATTCCTGACCCAATACAGGTATTGCAAGACAACAGGTTGATCGAGATTGTACTGGCGGCGGATTTGCGCGATCACCTCGGGGTCTTTCTCTTCCCCAGCCATGACCAGTGCGGGGTCGCCCGGCAGCAACTGTTGCAACGAAAAAATGATCACCGAGACGAAAAACAGCGTCGGGATCAGTTGCAGCAGGCGTTTACTCAGGAACAGAAGCATCGGGGCAGCCAGTGGGTTATCCAGCCACCAAGGATGCCTGAAACGCTACCGCGCCGCTACTAGGTAAGTACCCAGCTTGACAAGGCCCAAAAATGCAAACGGGCCGCCCGGGTGCTGGCGGCCCATTCACGCAATGCGCAGTTGTGGCAATTACACCAGGATGCCGAGGTCAGCGAGCGTGTTCGCTTCGACCCCCTGGAGCTGAACCACATCCACCCATTGACCCTTCACGAGGCCCTGAAGCATCGTGTCCTGTCCGTCATTGGAAACCTTGAGCACGTCACCGTAGCTCGAATGACCCTTCAGGAAATCCGAGACGTCAAGTTTGTCGACGCCGACCTGGAAGTCCGTCACGGTATCGACAGACCCATCGGCGAGATCCTTTTTCAGCCAGGCGAAGGTATCGGCACCATCGCCCCCCGTCAGCACATCCGCGCCGAGCTTGCCGCGGAACCAATCATCGCCCTTGCCGCCGATGAAGGCGGTGTCGTTGCGATCACCCATGAAATGGTTGCCCGCATCTGAACCGATCACCTGCTCGAAGCCGGCAACGAAGCTGTCGGCGATGGCCTTGCCCGATCCAACTCTCGCCCAGTGGTGACCAAGGTCGATATCGACTTTGCCCACCATGCGCGAGAAATCGAGCGTATCGAAACCCGAACCGCCGGAGTAGCTGTCGCCGCCAGAGCTGGCCATGACAAAGTCATTGCCCGAACCAGCCATCAGCGTGTCGGACCCGCCACCACCAAACATGACGTCGCTGCCGCTCTGTCCCATCAGCACGTCGTCCCCCAAGCCGCCGATCATCGCATCGTCGCCAGAGTTGCCGTTGAGCATATCGTTGTCTTTACCGCCATGCAGTGCATCGTCGTTCTTGCCGCCGTACAGGACGTCATTGCCGACGCCGCCGAAGATGCGGTCATTGTCGACGCTGCCCCACAGCGTATCGTCGCCGGAGTCGCCGATGATCTTGTCATTGCCGCGATCGCCCCAAAGGTTGTCATCGCCCTTGCCGCCGATGATCGCGTCATCCAGTTGACCGCCACGGATATCGTCGTCGCCGCGATGTCCCCAGATCTCGTTCTCTTCGTCGACCTTGCCGCGCAGCACGTCGACGTTGACTGTCCCGTGTGTGATGTTCACTCCGTCGCCTCCTTAGCCCGTCACCAAGTGCTGTCGATGTTGATCTGTCTGCAGCGGTCTTAAGTGGTCGGGTAAATCTTGCCAAATTGCAGTCTTGGTTAATTGAAGTGTCGCTCCAAACTTCACCTCTCCTTCAGTTTTGGCGGAAACTATTTGAAGAAATCCTCAAGTAGGTTGATTAAATTGATTCGAATTTGATTCGATCTTTACAACCGCAGTGGGTGGCGTTGACAGTCGATCACGCAACCGCTCTCGATCGGCTGTCGCTTAATGCTGGAGAGACAGTCAGCAAAGCGGTAGAGAAAGCGCCAGAGATCAACTCACACCCGCAAAGAACATCATGGTCCTCGTCGTGGACGCCACCCCGCCCGAGTCTGCGCCTACCCAGGGCGCAGCGCGGCCGAGCCTCGCCGGCCTCGATCGCCTGGGCCTGTCCGAAGCGCTGGCTGATGCCGGCGTGCCGGAAAAACAGCGCCGTATGCGCGTCAGCCAGCTCTCCAGTTGGATCAACATGCGCGGCGTCACGTCCTTTGACCTGATGACCGACGTCTCGAAAGAACTGCGCTCGCGCCTCGCGGATCGCTTCACGCTGGCCCGCCCGCAAATTGTCAGCGAGCAAGTCTCGGTCGATGGCACGCGCAAATGGCTGTTGCGACTTCCGCAGCGCGGCCACGACGCCAAACCGCCCGAAATCGAGACCGTCTACATCCCCGAAACCGATCGGGGAACCCTCTGCATTTCATCGCAAGTTGGCTGCACCCTCACCTGCTCATTCTGTCACACCGGCACCCAAAAGCTCGTCCGCAATCTTGAGGTCGAGGAAATCGTCGGCCAGATCCTGCTCGCCCGTGATCGCATCGGCGATTGGCAAGGCGCAGCACCACCGGACGATGGCCGGCTGCTGCCGATCGCCGATCGCAAGATCACCAACATCGTCCTGATGGGCATGGGCGAGCCACTCTACAATTTTGACAATGTACGCCGCGCTATGGAAGTCGCCTCCGACGGCGAAGGCATCGCCGTATCCAAGCGCCGCATCACCTTGTCGACGTCCGGCATCGTCCCCGAGATTCCGCGCTGGGGCGCTGAGTCCGGCACCATGCTGGCCATTTCCCTCCACGCCACCAACGACGAATTGCGTGACAAACTCGTGCCCATCAACAAGCGCTATCCAATCGCGCAGCTGATGGAGGCTTGCCGCAACTACCCGGGTCTGTCCAATGCCCGCCGCATCACCTTTGAATACGTCATGTTGAAAGGCATCAATGACAGCCTCGACGATGCCAAGGCTCTCATCCGGCTACTGGAAGGTATCCCGGCAAAAATCAATTTGATCCCGTTCAACCCTTGGCCCGGCACGCATTACGAATGCTCCAGTTGGGCGCAGATCGAAAAATTCGCTGAAGTCGTCAACGCCGCTGGTTACGCGAGCCCTGTCCGCACCCCCCGTGGTCGCGACATCCTCGCCGCCTGCGGCCAGTTGAAAAGCGAGTCGATGAAACTCCGGGCCAGTGAGCGTAATGGCAGTATCGACACCGCGCCAGATACTGCCGGAGAGGCTTGATGCGGACGCTCGGCCGCATCCTCTGGGTCCCGCTCGCGGCTGTGCTGGCGGCACTCGTCGCCGCCTTCGTGCTGGTCTCCCTCGGACAAGAACGGATCGTCCAAGGCCTCAGCGGCCGCCGCCCCGACGATGTGCCACTCGGTGCCGTCTGGGACCTCCTTAAAATGGGCCGCGCGCTCTTTTCCGTTCAAACGTTTCTACCGGCCCTGCTGCTGATTATCGTCGGCGAAGTCGCCCGAATCCGCCAGTCGATGTACTACGTCCTCGGCGGCGGCGTGGCCCTGGTCGCCGTCCCGTTGATGGCGCGAATGACCGACGGTTCAAGCGTTCTCGGCGCCTCGGCAACACTTTGGCAGGTCTTTGCGACGGCAGGCTTCGCCGGCGGCTTCGTCTATTGGCTGCTCGCCGGCCGCAACGCTTGAGCGTCCGGCCGGTTCATTAGTTCGCGTGCTTGGTTAACCGAGCCTGTAAAGACCATTGAGTTCCCTGGTCGAAGGCGCTTAAAATAGCCCTAACACTGAGTTGAAAATTGGGGACGACATGTTCAGTAGCATTCTTCGCGTCATCATCGGCTTTGTCTTGGCCTGCCTGCTGGCGGCTTTGACCAAGGTCTTCTTTGCATTCTCACCGGCTGAACTGGCAAACCTCCCACCGGATGTCGCCCAGAATCGGATCTCGCTTGCGCTTCCGATTGCAACCCACACGGCGATCTTTGCCGCTCCCTTTGCCCTACTCGCGGCATTGATCGGCGAATGGCGCGGTTGGCGCGATTGGACCTATTACACGTTGGCCGGGATCGCCATCGCACTCGTCGGCTTCTTCGCTCAATATACCAGCGAAACCGCGATCCAGGGTTGGTCCATCGCCAACAGCAACTACCCGCTCGTCACGTTCCTGACGACCGGCTTCATGGGTGGCCTGGCCTACTGGCTGTTTTCAGGCCGGTTCGCAGGTGGCAGCCCATCAAGCCGCGATGCATCAGGGCGGCCATCACAATCATGATCACACGCATAAGCATGGCCCGGGCGCTCAGCCAAAAGCATCCAATCACGACAAGGCCTGATACGACGTCGTCAGCACCCGCGCAGCGGGAGTTACCAGCGACAATAAAAAAGAGCTGCAACGCATGGCGCTGCAGCTCTTTTTTCGTCAAACCCAGCGGCGGCTCCGATCAGAGCGCGCCGACCAAGTTACTTCTTCACCGCCGGAGCAGCAGGTGCTGGTGGAGCCGCAGCCGCCGGAGCAACGGGCGCCTTCGGAGCGGCTGGCGTAGCTGCACCCTTCGGTGCCGCGGCAGCCTTCGCGTCAGCAGCCTTCTTGGCGACCCCTGCGACCTTACGGCAATACGGATTGTCAGCCTTGCCGGTCTTGGCGTCGACCTTCTTCGGTACGATCCAAGCGCATTCTGCCGCTTTACCCGTGCATCCGGCCTGATCGAGACCTTTGCAAGCCGAAACGACGGCAGCAGGTTTGGCAGCTGTCGGTGCCACAGGCTTCGCAGCCACAGGCGCGGCAGGAGCCGGTGCAACAGCTTTCGGTGCAGCCGGAGCTGCCGGAGCCGGTGCAGCGGCCTTCGGAGCAGCCGGAGCTGCAGGCGGTGTCGGAGCGAGCTGCGCCGACGCTGTAACGCTGTACATGGCGAGAGCCACGGCGCTAGCCGCAACACTCATCCCCCAAGACATTTTCTTGTTCACGGCAGTCATCTCCAGTTGGTTGATGCCAAGGACCACTATAAGCCTGAATCCGCGACAAAAACACGGCGTTGTGATGAATATTGTTCACAACCTGGACGCCCAGGCGACCGCTTGGTCGAGCCTGATCGTCACCCCAGAACAGCTCGCCGTCGGCCGTCCGAAACATCGGCGCACCGAACAGACCGACGCGCCTGCGCATCAGCAGATTGCTGCCTCAATCGCTGCTTGTTGGCGACATCTCCTGCTTGCGCAATTAATCGGGCAGAATCAAGGCCTAACCCGTCCAGGATCTCGGCCAAAAAAGCGCCATCGGCGATCTGCCGGCCCCGCCCGAATTGGGCCACAAAAACCGCTCGCGAAAATGCCGCGATCCAACCCGCCTCCACACCGAGAATAGCGATTCGCGCAGCCGTCAATCCGTTCTGCGGAAAAGGTGTTGGACTGTGGAAAATAAGCCCTCGCTCGGCCGAAAGCCTTTCCATGTCGCGAATCATATAGCGGCCTTTAGCCGGGTACAGATTAAACGGCGACGTGTTCCATCCCTGCGCTTGGAAAATGGGTCCGAGAAGGAATGGCTTCCAAACAATGCCGAAGCCGGCCACGCCTGCCACCGCCTCGATCCGCATCGCCGAGAGATACGAATAGGTCGACGCGAAGTCGTACCAGAATTCGATCTGCCGGCGGGTCTGCGCTGGCGCCATCTCACAGAGTCTCCGATCCCAGGTCAGGACTTCGGACGTTCAAGGTCGGTGGCGAACGACGCCTCGCGTAGCGGCCCCGCCGGATAGTGATACGAGGCAAAGCGGATCGCCAGCAGCGCAATTGCCAACAATAGAATGGTCCCGGCAACGATCAGAAGTTCGAACCCGGTCGTCGGGTGGTTCACGAAATCCGATCAGATGTCGCGTCACCGCTGTGATCGCGACATACAGCAGGAAGCGAACCGGCATGTGATTGGTCTTGAAGTAGACCCCGACCATCGCACCGATCTCTAGAAAAATGAACAACAGCAGCAGGTCTTCAACCGTCGCATGCGACTTCTTCTGGAGCATCTCGACAAACGCCCACCCGGCCGCCCAGACGGTCGCGGCACCGATCACAAACAGCCCCACATAATGAAACACGTCAACCAGCAGCGTACCGATCGGCCGCAGCATTCGATGCCAGCGCTCGTTGATGGTGCCGATGGACCACGCTTCAGTCGGCTTCTCGTCGGGGGGCATGATGGTTCCCTGTTCGAACGTGCCACATGGCTGTCACACTTCAGATACTACGCTGGCCGCATGGCGTGGAACAGCCGGGGTGGCTTCGTGGGAATTTCGATCGAGCAACTCCGAGCAGCCATTTTTTCGGCCCGTCGGCGCTGGTTCAAGCGGCCAACCGCTACAATGTCAGACAATTCTACGCCTTTGCCGCTGCTGATGGCGATCATCATAACCGCAGCCCTATCACTCATCTTCGCAGCATGGCCACGGATTGACCTACAAGCTGCAGCGCTGTTCTACGACAGCGAGGAAGGCTTCACAGCCAGGAACGACGTTGTCTTGCAGGGCATCCGCCAGCTTGGGTTGTGGGTGACCGTCACCACTGTTGCGGGCTTGGCTCTGATCCCGATGATCAAATGGCTGCGACCCCAGTCGCTGTCGTGGTTCCATTGGCGGCCTTGGCTGTTCGTGTCATCGGCATTTGCAATCGGGCCGTGGCTGGTGACGGATCGGATTCTGAAATCATATTGGGGTCGTGCCCGACCCATCCAGACAATGGAGTTCGGTGGCGACTATGAGTTCTCCCGAGCCTGGGACATAGCCGATCAATGTCAGAGGAATTGCTCATTCGTCTCTGGCGAAGCCGCCGCATCGTTCATGATGTTGGCGTTTGCCTTTGTGGTGCCACCCCAATGGCGACGCCAGGTGATCTTGGCGGCACTGACGTGGACTGTCCTGATCAGTGTCATTCGTATGGCGTTCGGTGGCCACTACCTGTCGGACATTGTCGTTGCCTGGGGACTGATGCTGATCCTCATGTTTCTGTTGCAACGCCTACTCCTGTTGTCCGGTGCAACGGTGCAACCGCGACCCACCGCTATGCCTGTGCCTCAACCCGGGTCTTGAAAACTGAGCGGTTCCGCTTAAAAGTGCGGCGAAATTTCACCCACTCCATGGACCGTGCCAATGGCCGCCAAAGGCAAAATCAAAAAAGTCGTCCTCGCCTATTCCGGCGGCCTCGATACCTCCATCATTCTGAAGTGGCTGCAGGAAACCTACGGCTGCGAAGTCGTCACCTTCACCGCCGATCTCGGCCAAGGCGAGGAGTTGGGCCCCGCCCGCAAGAAGGCCGAGATGCTCGGCATCAAGAAAGACAACATCTACATCGAAGACCTGCGCGAGGAATTCGTCCGCGACTTCGTCTTCCCGATGTTCCGCGCCAACGCCGTCTATGAAGGCGTTTATCTCCTCGGCACCTCCATCGCCCGCCCGCTCATCGCCCAAAAGCAGATCGAAATCGCCCGCAAAACCGGCGCCGATGCCGTCTGTCATGGCGCCACCGGCAAAGGCAACGATCAGGTCCGCTTTGAACTCAGCTACTACGCACTCGAACCCTCGATCAAGATCATCGCACCTTGGCGCGAATGGGCCTTCAAGAGCCGCACCGATTTGCTCGACTTCGCCCGCACGCATCAGATCCCCATCGCCAAGGACAAGGAGGGCGAAGCCCCGTTCTCCGTCGACGCCAACCTGCTGCACTCCTCATCCGAAGGCAAAGTGCTCGAAGACCCAGCCGTCGAAGCGCCGCAAGAGTGTCTACCAGCGCACCATCTCGCCGATGGAAGCGCCCGACAAACCGACCGAAATCACCATCGGCTTCCACAAAGGCGACGCCGTCTCCTTCAACGGTAAGAAAATGTCGCCGGCGACGTTGCTCGCCAAACTCAATGAGGTCGGCCGCGACAACGGCATCGGCCGCCTCGATCTGGTCGAGAACCGCTTCGTCGGTATGAAGTCGCGTGGCATCTATGAAACGCCCGGCGGCACCATCCTGCTGACCGCCCACCGTGCCATCGAAAGCATCACGCTGGATCGCGGCGCCGCCCACCTCAAAGACGAGTTCATGCCGCAAGTACGCCGAGTTGATCTACTACGGCTTCTGGTTCGCGCCCGAGCGCGAGATGCTGCAAGCCATGATCGACAAGAGCCAGGAGCACGTCGAAGGCGAAGTCCGCCTGAAACTCTACAAGGGCAACGTCATCGTCACCGGCCGCGACAGCCCGAAGTCGCTCTACTCGTCGACGCTCGTCACCTTCGAGGATGATAAAGGCGCCTACGACCAGAAAGACGCCGAAGGCTTCATCCGCCTCAACGCCCTTCGGCTGCGCACACTGGCGATGCGGAATAAGAAGGGGAAGTAATACAGGTGTCGTGCAGTCTGCGGGAAGAGTGTTGCCGAGGCAGCATGACCATGCTGTCAGATATTGGCAGCACTATGTGATACGGTGCGGCCAAACCCATGAGGCCGCATGTCCCGCGCGCAACGTTTGCTCGATCTGATCCAGGTGCTTCGCCGCCATCGCCAGCCCGTCAGCGGCGCGGCGCTGGCCGAGCAAACGAACGTCTCGCTGCGTACACTGTATCGCGACATCGAGACCTTGAAAGCACAAGGCGCACACCTTGATGGTGAAGCGGGTGTCGGCTATGTCCTCAAGCCCGGATTCATGCTGCCGCCAATGATGTTTTCGGAGGACGAGATTGAGGCGCTGGTGCTCGGCTCGCGATGGGTGGCGGAGCGTGCCGATGCGCCGCTTGGGAAAGCCGCTCGCAATGCGCTTGCAAAGATCGGAGCCGTTCTGCCGAGCGACCTCAAACAGAATCTGGACGAAGCGAATCTACTGATAGGGCCGGGCGAGCCGATCGCAGCCGGTGATGCAGAACTGCCGGCGATCCGCACCGCCATACGAACAGAACGCAAGTTGCGCATCGCCTATGCAGATGGCAGCGGCACGGCGACCAAGCGTGTCATCTGGCCGTTCGCCCTGGCGTTCTTCGACCGCGTGCGCGTCGTGGTCGCGTGGTGCGAATTGCGACAGGACTACCGCCACTTCCGCACTGATCGCATTGGCGCACTCAAACTGTCCGATACGCGCTATCCGCGCCGTCGTCAGGCGATGCTCAAAGAGTGGCGCGCCAAAGAGGGAATCTCGGAACAATGATGCTGATTTCACTGCTGACAAAATCTGACAGTAGCGTCGCCTAGTGTTGGTCATCGCCGCGCTGAACCGATCATCGCGGCAGACGCAAACCAACAGGAGCCTACCATGCCCGAGTTCAGCTTCGTTCTGCTCTATGTCGAAAACCCGCCAACCAGTGCTAAATTCTACGCTGATTTGCTCGGCCGCCCCATCGTCGAGCAGTCGCCGACCTTCGCCATGCTCCCGCTCCGCGACGGTGTGATGCTGGGCCTTTGGTCGCGCAAGACGGTCGAGCCGCGGGCCGCCGCAACGCCCGGTGCCAGCGAGATCGCGCTCACGGTCGCGGATGGCGATGCCGTTCGATCGATATATGCCGATTGGAACAAGCGCGGCTTGACGATCGATCAACCGCCGACGACGTTGGATTTCGGCGTGACGTTCGTGGCGCTCGACCCCGATGGCCATCGTATCCGCGTCTTCGCGCCGGGGGCAGCATGAGCAAGAGTGCGGAGCGCCCAAGCAATTGGGTCGCCGTAGCGTCGGCCGAGCACGTCCGCCTCGGCCGGCGGGAGGGTTTCATGCAGGTCTGTCACGGCAAGGCGGGGCCCCTCCGGCGCATCGTGGCGGGTGATCGTGTCGTGTACTACTCACCGACCGTTACGTTCGGCGGCAAGGACAAGCTCCAGGCCTTCACGGCGATTGGTATCGTCGAAGATCGCGCGCCGTATCAGGCAGATATGGGGAACGGATTTTGTCCCTTCCGCCGAGACGTCGGCTGGATGGCCAGCAAGGAGGTGCCGATCAAAACATTATTGGACACCCTCGAATTCACCGCCGGCAAGAGCAACTGGGGCTATCAACTTCGGTTCGGCCTGTTCCCGATTGGCACTACCGACATGGATCGAATCGCCGCCACGATGCGGACGTCGAACCACACCGAGTGCTAAAGAATTCGTCGCCCTACCCCTCGACGCTCATCGCCTCCCGCAACTGGAAGGCGATCTCTGTCCCTGTCGGGCCTCGGTCGACCTCAGTAATCACCGGGGCCCGGGTAAAGAACACGCCGACGAATCGGCCACGCTTGTGTCGCACATCGCAAATGGCTTCGAAGTCAGCCTCATCGACCATCAGCCGGAAGTTCAACGCCTCAGGCACAAGGTCGGGAAATTCGAGTAACGCCCCGGCTTCTGAAATGTTGCGGATAATGCAGGCCTCGCGCGCCCGCCCATTCACCGCAACCCAAGCGTGCCATAGCGCACTACGCCGCCCGAATTTCCGCTTTTCCACATACGCGACCATGTTGAACCCACCGATATCAACAAAACGGATCAGTCCAAGTGTCGCAGCGGAATGTGAACGAATCACTAAAGGTAAAATAAGCGTTGCATTCGACGCATCGCGCCTGTTGGCACTAATTGTTCTGCGTCCATTGCTTGGTACTCTTGTCATCCCGCGCGCATCCGCAGCACGGCAGTGGTGCGGTGCAGACGCGGGACCTTGCCAGACGCCCATGTTTAAAGTCCCGCGTCTGCGGCGCAGCGATATGCGCTGCACCGCCTTCGGGATGACAAGGGGAACTATTTGCCAGGTGCAGAACGTTAGGCAACCGAAGGCGCAACAAAAAAACTCCGGCATCGACGCCCGGCCCCTGCCTCCTGTACAAGGATTCGGGATCCGCGCCGTCCGGCCTCCCGGCCAAGCGGAGCGCGAGCCGGGATCTCCGCCAGCGCCGATGCGCGTGGGCATAGCAAGCGCAAGCAACGAGCGTCGCAAGGCGCAACAAAAAATGGAGCAGCGCCATGGGCGGAAAATTTGAGCTGTGTCGCATTGCGGGCTTGCCCGTTTTGATCGACGCGTCGTTCATTCTGCTGGTCGTCCTCTGGGGGCAGCATTATTTTACCTCCGGCAACGCCCAGGTGATGTCCGCTGGCGTCGTCGTTGTCATCGGTATCGCGCTATCGATCCTCATCCACGAACTCGCTCACGCGATCGTCGGCCATTCCTTCGGCGTCGAGCCGAGCCATCTCGAGTTGAATGGCATGGGTGGACTTTGCTACTGGGCCACTCCCATGCGCCGCGAAGCGTGGCCCCGCATCGCCATTTCCATCGCCGGCCCACTATCCAATCTGGCGCTCTTCTACCTGTTCAAGGAACTGGCAGCGCTCGACGCCCTCGCCGGCAATCGCATGCTGCGCGGCGTATTGGCGACGCTGTCTGCCACCAATTTCCTCCTGTTCATCTTCAACATGTTGCCCGCCTACCCCCTCGACGGCGGCAAGGCATTGGAAGCACTCATCGGCCCCGTGGTCGGCGAATACAATGCCATCCGCGTCATTGCCGTGATCGGTCTGGCCGTCACCGCGTGGCTGGTGCTGCGCGCGATGCAGGGCCCCGACATGTTCCTCCTGCTGATTGCGGCCTTGCTCGCCATCACCAACTGGCAGGCCCTGCAAGCCACCGGCGGACCTCCGTTCAAGCGTTGACATAGGACCGCTTCTGGAAAAGCGCGGATGCTTGTGGGCATCCGAAGCGCCACCAACGCGCGGATGCTGGTGGGCATCTGAAGCGCCACAAGAGTGGCTAGCGGTTTTCCGCGCGCCGGGTGCGTGTCGGCACCCGAAGGCGCAAGAAGCAAGAAGCGCGACCAACGAATATGCCCCTCCAGAACCGCGTCACGCCAACCGGCGACATTATCGCGACGCCCGCGCGCGGCGCCCTGTTCGGCAACCGCGGCGGATGCTTTCACAACCATGATCGCACGTTGCAATCACGTCATTGGGCGTCGAAACAGTGGCTTTGCTGTGTGCTCGATTTCAAGGGACGCCGCCGCCGGATGATGCAGCCTGGCCGCTATACCGAACTGTTCTTCCTCGACGAGGCAACGGCATTGGCCGCCGGCCATCGTCCCTGCTTTGAATGTCGCCGCGCCGACGCGACGCGCTTTGCCGAACTCTGGCTCGCCGCACACGGCGGGGAGGAAAAATACGGCCGCGCGTCGGCGCCCGCCATGGATGACATCCTGCATCGCGCACGCATCCACGCCGGTGGCGAGCGTCGCCAAAGGACGACCACTACGGACAATTTGCCCGATGGTGTTTTCATCCGCCTCGCCGGCGACGCCCGCCCGCATCTCATCGTTGGCGACAACCTGTTTCCTTGGTCGCCCGAAGGCTACGGCCCGCCTGCGCAACGCCCGCTTGCGCCCATCCTGTCTGCCGCCGAGATTTTAACCCCGCTCCCTACGATTGCCGTAATCGCGCGCGGATATCGCCCGATGGTGCATGCCACAGCGACCGCCTGAGTGTCTCCAACCCATCATTTCGGAAATTGGTTCAATGACCCGTTCGACGCTGCAAACGACCTTGCGCCGCATGTACTGGATCCTCGGGCTTGTCCTCACCCTGGCACTCGTCTCGAAATTCACCGATCACATCGAGGTTCTCAAGGTCGTCGGCATCACGCCCGTATTGAAGGATCTCTACGAATTCCTCCGCGACATGAGCCTGCTGATCGCCACCGGCGGCGTTGCCTACATTTCCAACGTCTTCCAGAAGCGACATGCCTTTGTTGACAGCCTGAAGGAGGAATGGCGCGATATCATCGGCGCCAAAACCGCCGTGCTCGCCTTCATGCACATGGAAAAGCCAACCCACGAGGAGTATATTGCCGCCTTCACGCGGCTCTCGGAAACCATCGACAACATGCGGATCGTCTATCGCAACGTCGGCGAGACCAAGGATCTGATCGGCCTGTATCCCTACGCGCCGCTCCATGACATGCGCCGCGTTCTGCAAACGCTTGACCCGCGCGATGGCACAACGACGCCCGAAGCCCGCAAGCTCGCCCGCGATACCATGCTGCAGTCGTTCTACGCACTGCGCGAACACTTCCTGGAAGAGCTCGACCTCGAAGAACCCGATACGCCGTTGCTGATGTCCGGCGCCCGCCGCCTGAAGAGCCAAGGCGCGCAGTCAAGGGCGCGTAACCTGCAGGACCGTCAGATCAAGATCGCAGCCAAAGCATCGGCGACACCGGATGCCGCCGATCGCCTATTGCAAAACCTTTATGAAAAGGAACGCCAGAAGAACGCCGTTTCAGCGCCTAACGGCCGCGATGCTGCGCCAACCCAAGCGCTCGATCTGCGGTGACCATCAACCCCGCGCTGGCGAGGTATAAATCGGCTGCTGCCGGAGTGCCGCACTGTGCCGGCGCTGGGCATGCACTGCCTCAAGAGCTGCATAAGCTGCGTTGATCCTCCGCGCCATCGCCGCCAGATAGATCTGGACTTCCTCCGGCAGCTCCGCCGTCGAATAGCGGTCGGGGTGGTAGACTTTGGCCAGCACGTGATAGGCGCGCCGCACCTCGTCCCACGCCATATCGGTCGTCGTTCCCAGAATGACATGCGGATCGAAACCGTCGAGATCCCTGAGCCGCTGCTGCAGACTGGGTGCCCGCGGCACTTTGATCTGCTTGACGCTGCTGACGGACGACTTGGCGACGTAAGTCCGTTCGCCGTCAAACGCCTCGAAATCCAGGAACATCGCCGCCCCGTTCAGGGCTTCAAAAAGAGTCCGCCCGGCGGCAATGGCGAGTTTCCCGCCAATCTCCCGGCCATCGGCCATCGTCAGGACAACGGCCAACGTGCCCTGGTCGGCGTTATCAATCCTGTTGCGCTCAAACATCGTTGTGCCGTTCCGAAACAATCGTTGGTCTCTGGCCAACCCGTCGCAAGGATCGTGCAGGTGCGCCCGCGGCGGTTGGCGGAGCGCCGCCGGAAAAGCATGCCCTCGGGCTTGACCCGAGGGTGGCGACCGGTTTTCCGATGAGCAGCGCGACCAAGAAAAGTGGGCAACCGAAGCCGCAAGAAAACGCGGCGGTTGGCGTCCCTCGGGACGAGGGCCCGAGGGCATGGGGCAACCGAAGCCGCAAGAAAAGAGCACGTTAACCCCGATCGCCAAAACGCCCACTCACGCACGGCGTGCGAGGATGCTTGCGTTCGCGCCGCCGGGGACGTTCTGCAGACGGAAAACGGTTCGTGGTGCGAATGGCTGTGAACTGGCTGGAACAAGGGCGCCTGTCCGAGGCGTGGCCCAGCCCAAACACCACCGCGCGAGTCCTGTTCGAGCGTCGGAGTAAAGTTCCGAAATAGTGGGATTGGAACAACAACACAGCCTGCGGGGCGTTTTCGCTTCGTCGAAACCAATCGGCCAGAGAGGAAATGCTGGGGTCGACAGGTCGGCAAGCGGCGAGCGCTGCGGCTCCAGATGGAGCTGAGATCCGTCGACGGGCGGATCATACATCTCGGCGCTCAAGCGCCCCGCCCCCCGGCATAGCGGCGGCGTCCTTGGACGCGCGTTGCTGAAAACGCGTCGCTTGTGAACAACACTAGGCAGTCAAAGGCACGCAAAGCCGCCAGTACACATCGCGCCGGCTGCTGGTGGGCAGCTGAAGGCGCAAACAAGAGAGAGTGGCCATTGCCAGGAAAAGATGCTACCTCCCGCCCAACTTGACGCGCCGCAGCATTTCGGCGCGCCGCCCGGCGATGAGCGCCGTGAAGCCCAGGACCACAATATGGAACTCCGGAATATCGCGATTATCGCGCACGTCGACCATGGCAAAACCACGCTTGTTGACGCCCTTCTCAAGCAGTCTGGCGCTTTCCGCGAGAACCAGAAGGTTGAGTCTCAGGCCATGGACAGCAATGACCTCGAGCGCGAGCGCGGCATCACCATCCTGGCCAAATGCACGTCGGTCGTCTGGCAAGACACCCGCGTCAATATCGTCGATACCCCAGGCCACGCCGATTTCGGCGGCGAAGTCGAGCGCATCCTGAACATGGTCGACGGCGTCGTCGTGCTCTGCGACGCGTCCGAAGGCCCCTTGCCGCAGACCAAGTTCGTCGTCTCCAAGGCGCTGAAGCTCGGGCTTCGTCCGATCGTTATCATCAACAAGATCGACCGCCCGGACGAGCGCCATGATCAGGTCTTGAACGAGATCTTCGATCTGTTTGCCAATCTCGATGCGACCGACGAACAACTCGACTTTCCCGTTCTCTACGGCTCCGGCCGCGATGGCTGGATGGCGACCGATCCGGCTGGTCCGAAGACCGATCTCGCCCCGCTGTTTGAACTTATTCTCCGTCACGTGCCCAAGCCGATCGTCGACGACGGCGCCTTCCGCATGCTGGCAACAACCTTGGAAGCCGACCCATATCTCGGCCGTATCCTGACCGGCCGCATCCGCTCCGGCAGCGTCAAGCCGAACCAGCAAATTAAGGCGCTCGCTCGCGATGGCCGCGTCATCGAAACCGCACGCATCACCAAGGTCCTCGCGTTTCGCGGCCTGGAACGCACCGCCGTTGATGAGGCCGTCGCCGGCGACATTGTCGCTATCGCGGGCATCACCCAATCGACGGTCGCCGACACGCTCTGCGATCCCACCATCGAAACACCGATCCAGGCTCAGCCGATCGATCCGCCAACACTCGCCATGCTGTTTCGCATCAATGACGGCCCCATGGCCGGCCAGGAAGGCGACAAGGTCCAAAGCCGCGTCATCGGCGATCGCCTTGCAAAGGAAGCGGAACGCAACGTTGCCATCCGCATCTCTGAAATGGCCGACAAGGATGCTTTCGAAGTCGCCGGTCGCGGCGAATTGCAGCTCGGCATCCTGATCGAGACCATGCGCCGCGAAGGCTTTGAATTGACCGTCTCGCGTCCCCGCGTCGTCATGCAGCAGGGTGAAAACGGCCAAACGTTGGAGCCTGTTGAAGAAACCATCATCGACGTCGACGATGAGCACACCGGCGTTGTCGTCAAGAAGCTCTCGGAGCGCAAAGGTGACCTGATGGAAATGCGCCCCTCGGGCGGCGGCCGCACGCGTTTGGTCTTCCTGGTGCCAACCCGCGGTCTGATCGGCTATCAGGGCGAATTGCTCACCGATACGCGTGGCACCGCCGTCATGAACCGCCTATTTCACTCCTACGTACCGTTCAAAGGCGAGCTGCCCGGTCGTCGCAACGGCGTTCTGATTTCCAACGCCCAGGGCGAATCGACCGCCTACTCGCTGTTCAATCTTGAAGACCGCGGGCCCCTGATGATCGACGCCCAAGTGAAGGTCTATGAGGGCATGATCGTCGGCCAGCACAGCCGCGACAATGACCTCGTCGTCAATGTCGTCCAGGGCAAGAAGCTCACCAACGTCCGCGCCTCAGGCAAGGATGAGAACACGGTATTGACGCCGCCGATGCGGCTGACCCTCGAACGCGCACTGTCCTACATTCAGGACGACGAACTGGTCGAGATCACCCCGAAGTCGATCCGCCTGCGCAAGCGCTGGCTTGATCCCAACGAGCGCAAGCGCCGCGAACGCCAGTCCGAATCCGCCAAGGCTGCAGACGTAGCCTAAGCCGCCCCTTGGCGTCGGCGATGTCTTGGGTAACAGTCGCGGATCAATGGATCAGCGAGGCCTCTCCAATGTCCAAAACCCTTCTCATCACCGGCGGTTCGCGCGGTCTTGGCGCGGCCACGGCGCGAATCGCCGCAACGCGCGGTTACGATGTCGCGATTGCCTACGCTGGCAATGCGAAAGCTGCCGAAGCCGTCGCCGCCGATATCCGCAAGGCCGGTCGCCGCGCCGCCGTCATCCAGGCCGATGTGTCGAAGCCCGATGACATCGTGCGACTTTTCCAAACCGTTGATAAGGAACTTGGCCGTCTCGACGCCTTCTTCAACAATGCCGGCGTCTTGGGGCCCATTGCTCGCTTCGTTGACATTCCGCGAGACCGCCTCGAACGTACCCTCGCCGTCAATACCGTCGGAGCGTTCCTCGCCGCCCAGGAAGCCGTCCGCCGCATGTCGACCCGAACCGGCGGCAACGGCGGCGCGATCGTCAACATGAGTTCACTCGCCGCCAAGCTCGGCGCGCCCGGTGAAGCCATCGACTACGGCTTCTCGAAAGGTGCCATCGATACCATGACCATCGGTTTGGCAAAGGAACTCGCCAGCGAAGGCATTCGCGTCAATGCCGTTCGCCCCGGCCTGATCTACAGTGACATTCACGCCTCGACGGGCATCGTCGACCGCGTCGACAAGATGAAGCACCTCGTTCCCTTGCAGCGCGGTGGCACGCCCGAGGAAGTGGCCGAAGCCGTACTCTGGCTGTTGTCCGATCAGGCAGCCTATTGCACCGGTGTCATTCTCGATATTGGCGGTGGTCGCGGCATTTGAGCCGTCGCTATGCAATCATTCCAACTGCAAATACTCCAAACACGTCGCGGTAATCTTTTGGTGGGATTGTCCGGACAAAGACGGCCAACCAAAAGAAATGGGCCTTCCCGCGAAGGAAGACCCAAGTCCACAACAGAATACAAATCGCAGGAGGCGCTTGCATTCTGCGAACGATAATATCTCAGTGCACCCGCGACGGTCGATCGAATTTCCCGCAACATTGTTTTCAGCTGAGCGCAATCAAAACTGCGACGCGCGTAAACGCAATCGTAACGATACCTGCAGATGACCGGCTGCTTCGGCCGCAGCCGCGTCTCCGGTAAGTATCATTTCAACAGTCATCGGAGTAAGGTGCCATTGAGGTTATGGCCTGCGGCGAGAATTCGCCCGAAGGAGCAATGAAGTCATGTCACATGCAGCCATAGTTCCCAATGAACTCGTTCTTGGCTCCACTGAATTCATGCAGGCCAGTCGGACCCTGCAGTGGCTCTCGCCGGTCCTGCTGGGTTTAGCTGGCCCCATTGCACTGATCGTCATCATTGGACCGTCGATTCTGGAACACGCGCAGTTTCTGTTCGCCATGATCCTGTTGACGATCCTGGTCATCAGCTTCGCCATGTTCACGCTGAGCATCGTCATGCGCGGCCCGGTTGCCGCAGTTGTCTTCGACCGTGCGTCGCGCAGCATCAACGTCATCCATCAGGGCGTCTTCGCGAACGCGATCACCGTCCTGCCGTTTGACGCCGTCCATAAGATCCATCTCGCCAGTGCATACGACGATGACGGCTATCGCCGCGACATCGCCGAGTTGATCACCACCGAAGGCACCTCCATTGTGCTTCCTGTCGGGGTCGTAGAAGCCCAAGTCCGCGCCGCCAAAGCCATTCTCGGCCGTAAATAAGCCCACGACGTCAAGCACGCCTCATTTTGCCTGGGATCGCTGCTGCGAATACGCTATCCACCTCACTTGGATCGCTACCTCGCACCGCAGCAGGAAGTTTCGTGGCCGCTGATCGCATCACCAGCTCATCCGACGTGGCGCTTGCGTCACCGGAAGCGTGGCCGGCTGGCGTCAGCCCCACGGCGGAGTACGAAGCGGCCATCCGCCATCTGCGACAGGGCGATGGCCACTTGTTCGTCACCGGCCGCGCCGGCACTGGCAAATCGACGCTTCTCCGTGCGCTCCGCGAAATTGTTACCGAGGAAATGGTGATCGTCGCCCCAACCGGTCTCGCTGCTGTCAATGTCGGCGGCCAGACCATTCACTCGTTCTTCGGCCTGCCGCCCCGCTTGATCCAGGCCGACGATATCCGCCGCAGCCGCAACGGCCGTGTCATGCGCCATCTGAAACACCTGGTCATCGACGAGGTGTCGATGGTGCGCTCGGACCTTATGTGGGCCATCGATCAGTCGCTGCGTGTCAACCGCGGCCGCCCGCGCGAGCCCTTTGGGGGCGTCCGCCTGATGCTGTTCGGCGACCTCAGTCAATTACCGCCGGTCGTCCAAGAAGCCGAAGTAGCCGAACATCTCGAGGATCGACACGGCGGTCCATACTTTTTTAATGTCCCGGCGTTGCGCGAAGGCACCGGCACCTCACTCCTCGAATTGTCCCAGGTCTTCCGCCAGGCCGAAGGGCCGTTCCTAACTCTATTGAACCGCATCCGCGACGGTGGCGTCACTGAGGACGACCTGACTGTGCTCAATGATCGGGTCAAGCCCGTCCGGACGCTGGCTGAAGGCGACCCCTACATCATTTTGACGCCCACCAATGCTGCAGCTCAACGCATCAACCTAGCCTATCTTGAAGCCTCGCAGGGTGCCCCGCACAGCTATCAAGCGGCCGTCACAGGCGAATTCAACCCTTCTGCCAGCCCGACCGACATAACGCTGGTCCTGAAGCGTGGCGCCAAGGTGATCATGCTGCGCAACGATGCCGACAAACGTTGGGTCAACGGCACCATCGCTCGGATTTCCCGCCTGGAGGCCGACCGGGTTTGGATCGACATCGGCGGCGCCGAGCACGAAGTCGAACAGGTGGCCTGGGAGAACCGCCGCTACGCCTATGATCAATCCGCCCAGAAGGTGGTCGAGACGATCGCCGGAACGTTCAAGCAGTTCCCCATCCGCTTGGCCTGGGCGTTGACGATCCACAAAAGTCAGGGCCTGACGCTCGACAAGGTATATATTGATCTCGGGCGCGGCACTTTCGCGCATGGCCAAGCCTATGTGGCCCTTTCCCGCTGCCGGACCCTGGAAGGCTTGGCGCTCGCCCGCACCGTGCGGCCGTCCGACATCCTCTTCGATCCCCGAGCATTAGGCTATCGCGACGCTTTCCCAGCCCTGGATCCAAACTAAAACTACCGCATCGCAACATTTATGTTGCAATGCACCAAATTTCCTGTATAAGTCTTTTCCAGGCCGCCGACGCCGTTGACGTACACATGGAATTTCGGCGCCGCATGAAATTCGCCATAGAGTCCAACCCAGCCGGAGCTGACCCCATGAACGCCCCCTTCAATTTCTCGACCGATGAAATGCTCAAAGCCGCTAAGTCCTTCCAGATGCCGGAGCAAGTCCGTGTCATCGCCGAAGAGGGCGTCGCCCAGTCGCGCAAGGCTTACACCCAGATCGCTGGCCTGACCGAGCAAAACGCCAAGGCGACCCAGGATGTCATCTCGACGGTCCAGGCCAGCGCTAAGACGATCGGCACCAAGCTGTTCGAAAACACCTCGGCCAACACCGAAGCGGCTCTGAAGGCGGCTGGCGAGATCGCCAAGGCCAAGTCGGTACCCGACGCACTGCGCCTGCAGGCTGAATTCATGAAGGCACAGTTTGCCGCATTCGGCGCGCAGACACAGGAACTGTTCCAGCTCTCGGCCGGTCTATCGAAGACCACCGTCGAGCAGGTCAGCGCCGCTGCCACCCGCGCCGCCGAACAAGTCAAGAAGTCGGCTGCCTGAAAAGCGCGGTTGCTGGTGGGCAACTGAAGCGCCAACGAAAATGCCCGTTGCTAGAGCGCAGCCGTTTTAGGATATGCCGTGCGACCGGCAACGGGGTCGACAACTGAAGCGCAAGTCAAAGTGCCCGTGGACTTCGGTCCCGGGCCGTTGTGCTTCAAGAAATGTAAATTTGCCACTAGACCAGACGGGCGAGCTTGTCGTTTAATCGATGCATGCTCGGCTCAGAGGCGAAGGTCAGTATCCGCAGCGGCACATCCAGCGATGCAGCAGCACTCGCTGACGTGTTCAAAGACTCCTGGCTGAACGCATATCGCGGCATCCTCCCCGAATTTCATCTCGACAAGATCATCCGCCGCCGCGATCCACAATGGTGGCAAACAGCCTTGGCTTCGCGCGATCGAACGCTTGTTCTGGAGGTCGGTGGCAAAGTCGCTGGCTACGCGACCTGCGGCCCAACGCGCGCCCGCGGCCCTTACCAAGGCGAGATCTATGAACTCTACTTGGCGCCCGTCTATCAGGGCCTCGGTTTCGGCGAGCGACTGTTCGAAGCTTGCCGCCACGCGCTCGATCAGAAAAAATTCAAAGGTCTGGTGGTTTGGGCGCTCGTCGAAAATCAGACCGCATGTCATTTTTATTGGCGCCGCGGTGGCCGACCAATCGCTAGCGTCAAGGAAACCTTCGGCACCACCAAGCTCGAAAAGGCCGCTTTCGCTTGGCCATAAGCGCCGGATGCGGAGTGGGCATCTGAAGGCGCAGGGAATAATGCGCCGGATGCGGAGTGGGCATCTGAAGGCGCAAGGAGTAATGCGCCTTCTAGTCCTGTCGGAGGCAGGACAGGATCGAGTGGGCAACAGCGGGCGCCGGCAATGAATGCCCACATTTTTGCCTATGGTTCGCTGCTCAGCGCCGTCGGTCATCCCATGGGCGAACGCTTACGCGCGGAGGCAACGTTGCTCGGCATGGCCAGCGTCCAAGGCCAACTCTACCGCATCTCCTGGTATCCCGGTGTCATCGACAGCGAAACACCATCACATCGCGTTTATGGCGAAATCTATCGCCTCGACAACCCAACCGCTTCCCTCGCTTGGCTCGACGCCTATGAAGGCGTGACCCGCGACACCACGAGCGTGACTGAACCCGATGAATACGAGCGCGCCGAGCGCCCGGCGTGCCTCGCAGCATCAGGCGCAAATATCGATTGCTGGATTTATCTCTATCAGCGCCCGATTGCTAAACTGGAACGCATCGCCTCCGGCCGCTGGGAGCTGGCAAAGTAGCATGGCGACCCCGGCATGATTCGAACATGCGACCTACGGTTTAGGAAACCGTTGCTCTATCCAGCTGAGCTACGGGGCCAGCCGGTTGAGAATCGCACGCGCGCGCCTCGCAGGCAAGCAGCGCGGTTGCTGATGGGCAACTGAAGCGCCAAGTAACGAGCGCGGTTGGTCCTGCCGGAGGCAGGCAAGCATAAAGTGGGCAACTGAAGCGCCAGAAAATAGCGCGGTTGGCTGATCCTACCGGGGGCAACATGCGACGGCTGGGTCCGTGGAAGCGGAATCGCCTCGCGCAATGCAGAACCGAAATACTCGCTAACGACCTCCGACCGATCGACGAAGCGACGGATAGCGTGATCCGAGCGTGAACGCCCGCGCCACAAAAAACAGATTGTAGGCCGCCCACAGTCCGTGATTGCCAAGCCACGGCACTAGCGCCGCCAACGCCACCAGATACACGGCGAAACTGATCAACATCATGTTCCGCATGTCGCGCGTGCGCGTTGCGCCGATGAAAATGCCATCGAGCAAGAAGCACCAGATCCCGATCAGCGGCGATATCGCCGCCCAGATCAGGAATGTCCGCGCCCCACCGCGAACGTCCGCGTGGGTCGTCATGCCATCGATGATCAGGGGGCCGAAAATGAAGACTGATCCTGCAACGGCAATGCCGGTCACCGCGCAGGCCAGCGTCGCCAGCCATACCGCACGATCGAATCGCTCGCGATCGCGCGCGCCAACCGCTTGCCCAACCAGCGTTTCCGCAGCGAACGCGTATCCATCCAGGAAATAAATACTGACCATCAGGATCGATGACAGCACGGCGTTGGCGGCCAGTGTCGCATCGCCCGCCTTTGCGCCTTGCGCGACGAAAATCATCACCGCGCCAAGCACACAGGCGGTCCGCAACATGATATCGCCACTCGCCGTGACGACCGTCTTGAACCGTGCGACGTCGAGCACGCTCGCCCAACTCGGACTCGCGCCGCGTGCATCCAGCTCACGCCAAGCCAAAAGCAATCCAGCGCCCGCCGCAATCACTTCCGCGACCAGCGCAGCGATCCCAACACCTTGGACCTCAAATCCGGCACCGGCGACGAGCCCGATAGCTAGAACAATGTTCAGGCCGTTGAGCCCGAGTTGCAGCTTGAACGCCGTCATCGCCCGGCCGAGCCCGATAAACCACCCGATCAACGCCAAATTGATGAGGCCAGCCGGTGCGGCCCAGATCCGAATATCAAAATAGCTGCGCGCGGCCGCCTGTACCGCCTCTGATCCACCCAGCAGATACAAGAACGCGCCCCGAATCGGCGTTTGCAGCGCGATCAGGAGCACGCCGGCGATCACTGCAAAGCCGATTGCCCGCAGCAGCGTCGCTGCCACTTCCTGGTCGTCGCCTGCCCCGATGGCTTGGGCGGCGAACCCAGTCGTGCCCATCCGCAGAAAGCCGAGCAGCCAGTAAAGTGTGCTGAAGATGTTTGCTGCGATTGCCACGCCGCCGATAAGATGCGGTTGACCCAATTGCCCGATCACCGCCGTATCGACCAGACCAACCAACGGCGCCGTCGCATTCGATAGCGTGATCGGCAAGGCGATGGCGAGCACGTCCCGCAAGCTCAGCGGCGGCTCCTGGACACGCCCAGGTAAACCGCTCATCGTCGCTCGTCGCGCCGGCTGCTGAGACCAGAAAATATTCGCGAAATGAGCCAGATCGGCACGACGACGACCGCGCCAAGTAAAAGGTATTGGAACGCCCATTCAACCGCGCCAAATCCCATCGAATAGATGAAATCGACGAACCGTCGCAGATGCAAGAACAAGTCCTGCGGTCGGATATTGAGCGCCGACAGTACGACGCCGACAACAACCGACAGCAGCGCCAGCCGGATTGCGGTATTGAGTCCGCCAGGAAACCGATTTTGCTCCACCCTGCTCTCCTGCCGTCAGCCGCTGGCTCGCAGCGTGATTCTTGTGTCCATTGCAGATAGCATGGCGCCGCCGCCTCGTCAGCCCGCACGGAACCAACCGCCCAATGAGCAGTCGCCGCCAGAAGCCATCTGCAGGCGCAAGGCCCGCGACGCAGCTCCCGGAGCCCTTTGCCGGCTGGTTCAAGGCGCGCGGCTGGACACCGCGACCGCACCAATTGGCATTGCTGGCCAAGGCCGAAGGCCGCGCCTCGACGCTTCTGATCGCTCCGACCGGGGCTGGCAAAACGCTCGCCGGATTCTTACCAAGCCTCGTCGACCTCTCACGCCCAGGCGCCAACAACCGCGGCCGCGGCCTTCACACGCTCTATATTTCGCCACTCAAGGCACTTGCCGCCGACGTCGCCCGCAACCTGATGGTGCCCGTCGCTGACATGCGTTTGAAGCTCTCCATCGAAACCCGCTCCGGCGACACCACCCAGTCGCGCCGCCAGCGCCAACGGTCCAAGCCGCCCAATATTCTCCTCACCACCCCAGAGCAGATCGCGCTGCTGCTGTCGCATGCGCATGCCGGTGCGCTGTTTGGTGACCTGCGATTTATTATCCTCGATGAATTGCATGCCCTAGCCGCATCCAAGCGCGGCGATCTCTTGGCTCTCGACCTCGCCCGCATCCGCGCGCTGGCGCCCGGCGTCATGACGATCGGCCTTTCAGCAACCGTCGCACGACCGACCGAGCTGCAGGCCTACATCGTCGCGCAATCGCCGGGCGAGCAATGTACCCATCTCGCAGATCTCGTGACCATCACCGGCGGCGCCGCACCTGATATCCGTATCCTTGAGACCGACGCGCCACTGCCCTGGTCCGGCCACTCCGCCCGTTACGCTATTCCAACCGTCTACCAGGCCATTAAAGGCGCCAACCTCGCGCTGGTTTTCGTCAATACGCGCAGCCAAGCCGAGCTGGTCTTCCAGGAACTCTGGCGCGCCAATGATGACAACCTACCGATCGCGCTGCATCATGGTTCGCTTGACGCCGCCAAACGCAAGAAAGTCGAGGCTGCCATGGTAGCCCGACAATTGCGGGCGGTGGTCGCAACGTCCACTCTTGATCTCGGCATTGACTGGGGCGACGTCGATCTCGTCATAAATATCGGCGCTCCGAAAGGCGCGAGCCGGTTGATCCAACGCGTCGGTCGCGCAAATCATCGCCTTGACGAACCGTCGCGTGCACTCCTTGTTCCATCGAACCGCTTTGAGGTCCTCGAATGCCGCGCCGCACTGGAAGCGGCCCTCGATGGCACCCAGGACGCCATCCAATCGCGCACCGGCAGCCTCGATGTGCTCGCCCAGCACATCTGGGGCATGGCAGCAGCAGCCCCCTTTCATGCCGATCAACTCTTCGCCGAAATTCGCTCCGCCGCACCGTATTCCGGCATCGATCGGATCACGTTCGACCGGATCGTCGACTTCGTCGCCACAGGCGGCTACGCCCTCAAAAGTTACGAGCGTTTTGCCCGCTTGCGCAGGTTGGATGATGGCCGCTTGCGCCTCGCGCATCCAAGGTTTGCCCAGCAATACCGCATGAACGTCGGCACGATCATCGATGCGCCGATGTTGAAAGTCCGCCTTGTCGGTCAAAGCCGCGCTGGTCGCCGCCCTGGCATCAGTCGTGCTCTAATGGGTGGCCGTCTTCTCGGCGAACTCGAGGAATGGTTCCTCGATCAACTGGTCCCGGGCGACACGTTTGTCTTCGCCGGCGAAGTTGTCCGCTTCGAGGGGATCCGTGAAACCGAAGCCTTCGTCTCGCGCGCCGCATCGTCGGATCCGAAAATCCCATCCTACGAAGGCGGAAAATTCCCCCTCTCGACACACTTAGCAGCACGCGTCCGCCAGATGCTCGCCGACACGACGCGTTGGCCGGATCTGCCCGAGCCAGTGGCCCAATGGCTTGAATTCCAACGCCAACACTCGGTCATTCCAGCGGCAACCGAGGTCCTCCTCGAAACCTTCCCCCGCGGCGAAAAGCACTTCCTCGTCCTCTACCCTTTTGAGGGCCGTCTTGCCCATCAGACGCTTGGTATGTTGCTGACGCGGCGGCTCGAACGCGCCGGAGGTCGACCACTCGGATTCGTCGCGAGCGATTATGCTTTGGCGATCTGGGGCCTCGGCGATATCTCCGCCATGGTCGCGAATAAGGCAATCGACATCGCCCAACTCTTCGACCAGGATATGCTTGGCGACGACCTGGATGCCTGGCTTGCCGAATCGAGCCTGATGAAGCGCACCTTCCGCAATTGCGCGATCATTTCAGGCCTGATCGAGCGCCGTCACCCCGGCCGCGAAAAAACCGGTCGTCAAATGACCGTTTCGTCCGACCTGATCTATGACGTGCTGCGCCGCCACGACCCGAACCATATCCTGCTGGAGGCCGCCTGGGCCGATGCGGCTACGGGGCTGTTGGATATCGCCCGCCTTGGCGACTTTCTGCGCCGAATCAAGCATAAGATCCGCCAAGTGTCATTGCCGCACGTATCACCGTTGGCAGTGCCGGTTCTGCTCGACATCGGCAAGGAACTGGTCGCCGCGAAGGGTGTTCGCGATGATATCTTGCGAGCCGCAGCTGCCGACCTCATCCGTGAAGCAACGGCGGGTAGCAGCGGTGGAGAATAATGCGACTGGAGAAAATGCCAGATGCTGGAGCTGCGGCCCCAACGCCTCGATATGCGCGACGGCAATGCCCAGGCGATCACCGTTTGCGGCAAGGTCTTCACCGCCGACATGTCGGGCGCACTGTATTGGCCGGGCGAAAAATCCTTGCTTGTCGCCGATCTCCATCTTGAAAAAGGATCGAGCCTCGCCGCCCGCGGTCAGATGCTGCCACCTTACGACACGCGCGATACACTGCTGAAACTCGCCGAAGCCATCGATCGCTACGAGCCCGCCCGCGTGATTGCCCTCGGCGACAGCCTGCACGATGTCAAAGCCGCCGACCGCATCAGCAGCGAGGATTTACAGATCCTTCAAATGCTGCAGGAAGACCGTCAATGGCTTTGGGTTACCGGGAATCATGACCCCAAAATCGCCACGCGGATTGGCGGCGTCTCCGTGCCCGAAGTCGACCTCGAGGGACTGACACTGCGGCACGCGCCGCGGAACGGCCGCATCACCCACGAAATCGCCGGCCACCTGCATCCGGCGGCGAAACTCTCCATGTACGGCCACACCATCCGCCGGCCCTGTTTCATTGGCAACGGCCGGCGCCTGATCATCCCTGCCTTCGGCACCTTCACCGGCGGCCTGAATGTCATGGACGCCGCCTATGAGCCCCTTTTCGGCAACGACGGCTTCTCCGTCTGGATGTTGGGTCAGGAAGGGTTATACCCCGTCGCCACGCGCTTGCTGCGCGGGGATTGACGGCGGCAGCCTCGCCTTGCAAGGATTGCCGGCTGGTCATGGCAGCCAAATGATAGTCTCCCCCGTACTTGATTCGGAGTTGCTCGATGCGTCGCTTCATTCGCACGTCAACGATTTGTCTGTCATTCGCCGTTGCAGCCGGCCCCGCCGTCGCCCAAACCGCAAGCCTCGTCACCGTCAAAACGCCGCGCGGCGCCAGTCAGGCTTTCATCCTCATCAAACCAGAGAACCCGGTCGCTTCGGTCATACTGTTCGCCGGCGGCCATGGCGGCCTCGGGTTGAAAAGCACTAACGATATGACCTGGGGCAAGGGCAATTTCCTCGTCCGCAGCCGCGATAAGTTCGCAGCACAGGGCCTGATGGTGGCAGTCATCGACGCGCCCTCCGATCACCAGGGCGGCATGAAAGCCACCTTCCGCTTCAGCAGCGACCACGCCGCTGACATCAGTGCTGTTGCCGCCCACCTCAAAAAGGAGGCAAATGTACCCGTCTGGACCGTAGGCACCAGTATGGGCACCTGGTCGGCCGCCACCGGCGCGATGGGTGCAGCGAATATCGATGGATTGGTGCTGACGTCGACAATCACGCGTTCCAAACCGGAATGGGCGATCGCCAAATCGCACCCTAATGGCGTCGCCAGCCTCCCGCTCGCCCGCGTCAAGGTTCCGTCGCTGGTCATGTCACACAAGAACGACGCCTGCGCGATCACCCCGGCCGCCGACGCCGCCAAACTGACCAAAGCCTTGAGCGGCGCCAAAAAGGTCGAGGTCGTCCTGCTGGAAGGTGGCTCGCCAGCCGAATCCGACCCTTGCGAAGCGAAGTCAGAGCACGGCTTTCTTGGCATTGAAAGTCAGGCCGTCGGCAAGATCGCCGATTTCATCAAAGCGAACGGCAAGTAATCGCGCGGTTGCTGCCCGCTCGTGCGCCCCAAAAGCTTGCCTTTGGGCTAGGCCCGAGGGTGTGTAGCGGTTTTTGGATTTGGCGCACGAGCAAGCAATAATGCGCTACGCCCGCTCCGCGAACTCTTGTCCGGAAGCGACGCGACCTAAGGCGCTGAGCACCGTCGCCACGATCCCATCCGCGTTGAGACCGGCCAAGTCATACATTTTGTCAGGCCGATCGTGGTCGATGAACGTATCTGGCAGCACCATCGGTCGGATCTTCAGGCCCCGATCGAGCAACCCTGCCGTCGCCAGGAAATGCAGTACTTGCGTCGCAAAACCGCCGATACTGCCTTCCTCGATCGTCACCAGCACCTCATGCTCCGAGGCGAGCCGCCGCAGCAAGGCTTCGTCCAGCGGCTTGGCGAAGCGCGCGTCGGCAACCGTCGTCGATAGCCCGAACCCGGCAAGCTTGTCGGCCGCGCGCAGACTTTCCTCCAGCCGCGTCCCGAGTGATAGGATGGCAACCGAGGTGCCTTCGCGCAAAATGCGCCCCCGACCGATCTCTAGCGCCACGCCAACGTCCGGCATCTCGACGCCGAGCCCCTCGCCGCGCGGATAACGCAGTGCCGACGGCCGGTCATCAATGGCGGCTGCGGTCGCGACCATGTGCTTCAATTCGCCTTCGTCCGCCGCTGCCATCAATACCATGCCAGGCAGACAGCCGAGATAGGCGAGATCAAACGATCCAGCATGCGTCGGCCCATCGGCGCCCACCAGCCCGGCACGATCCAGGGCAAACCGCACCGGCAATTGCTGGATCGCCACGTCGTGTACGATTTGATCGTAGCCGCGTTGCAGGAACGTCGAATAGATCGCCACGAACGGCTTGTAGCCCTCAGTCGCCAACCCCGCCGCAAACGTCACGGCATGTTGCTCCGCAATCCCGACATCGAAAGTGCGATCCGGGAATTCCCGGCCGAAATGATCGAGGCCCGTTCCCGATGGCATCGCCGCCGTGACCGCGACAATCTTCGGGTCCTTCCGCGCTTCCGCGATCAGGCTGTCAGCGAATACTTTTGTGTACGCCGGCGCATTCGGCTTTGGCTTCACCTGCGCCCCGGTGACGACGTTGAATTTGTTCACCCCATGATACTTGTCGAGCGATTCCTCGGCCGGCGCATAGCCCTTGCCCTTTTTCGTCACGACATGGACGAGGATCGGCCCGCGCTGCGCGTCGCGCGCGTTTTTCAGGACCGGCAGCAGGATATTCAGGTCGTGTCCATCGATCGGCCCGACATAGTAGAATCCGAGCTCCTCGAACAATGTCCCACCGGTCCAGTACGTTCGGGTATATTCCTCAGCTCGGGCCGCGCGGCGTTCCCACTGCTTGGGCAAATTTTTTGCTAACTGCTTGCCGATCTCGCGCAGCTGCAAGTAGGCCCCGCTCGATGAAATCCGCGCGAGATAGCTCGACAGTGCCCCGACCGGCGGCGCAATCGACATGTCATTGTCATTCAGTACGACGATCAGCCGCTCGTTGCGCGCACCCGCATTGTTCATCGCTTCGTACGCCATGCCGGCGCTCATCGCGCCGTCGCCGATCACGCAAACGACGTTGTTTTTGCCCCCCGACAAATCACGCGCCACTGCCATGCCAAGCCCAGCCGAGATCGATGTTGAGGAATGCGCAGCGCCAAACGGATCGTATTCGCTTTCCGCGCGTTTGGTGAACCCCGAAAGTCCTCCGCCCTGCCGCAGCGTCCGGATGCGATCACGCCGGCCGGTCAGAATTTTATGCGGGTAGGCTTGGTGGCCAACATCCCAGATCAACCGGTCGCGCGGCGTGTCGAACACGCGATGCAATGCCACCGTCAGTTCGACGACACCGAGCCCCGCGCCCAAGTGCCCGCCGGTCACTGAAACCGCGTCGATCGTCTCGCGGCGCAGCTCTTCCGTAATCTGCGGTAGCAGTTTTTCGTCGAGGCGACGGAGGTCCGCCGGGGTCCTGATTGTATCGAGCAATGGCGTCGTGCTGTTGCCGGGAGCCATTTGGCCATCCTGTTCCGTCGTCCAAGCCTGGAGCGTAGAAGGGTTGCGCCGGCACTCGGCAGCCTGCAAGCGAATTCTCAGGCCTTGCCAGTCGCAGTCTACACCAGTTCGCTGAAGTTGTCGGCGGTTCCCGTACCGCTGAGGCAGTCTGCCGCGATCGGGACGCATTGATCCGTTCGTGCTCTATTCCCCGCGGAACGGCTCTGTCCCGGTGGGCTGACCCGCGTGGCCGAGCGTCAACTTCTCGACCTTGGCTTCGGCCTGCTTCAGCAAACGGTCGCAATGATCCTTCAGCACTTCGCCGCGTTCATAAATCGCAATGCTCTCTTCCAGCGCGACATCGCCCCGTTCCAGCCGGCCGACAATCGTCTCCAGCTCCTTGAGCGCCAACTCAAAGCTCAGCTCTTTGACATCGGTGTGCCGGCCCACGGCCTTGGGTGTTGCCATCTGCATCCCGGTATAAGCCTTCCTATGCTGCGTCCATCAGCGCCTTGACGTGCACGGCCACCGACCGGCCCAAGGCGTTGAGGTTGTAACCGCCTTCCAGCATGGAAACCAAGCGGCCATTGGCTTGGCTGTCGGCAATCTCTGTGAGTTTCGTCGTCGCCCAGGCAAAATCCGCCTCTTTCAGGCGGAGATTGGCCAGCGGGTCGTCCTCATGGGCATCGAAACCAGCCGAAATGAAGACGAAATCAGGATGAAAAGCCTTCAGGTTCGGCAGAATGCGCGCCTCGAACGCCTCCCGGAACAGCTCACCGCCATCGCCGGGCCTCAGCGGTGCATTGAAGATATTGCCGACACCGACCTCGGACAGCGCACCAGTCCCCGGATACAGCGGCATCTGGTGCGTCGATCCGAGGAACAGGTTCTTGTCCGACCAGAACACATCCTGCGTCCCGTTCCCATGATGCACGTCGAAGTCAATCACGGCGATCCGCTCGGCGCCATGCTTCTTGCGTGCGTACAGTCCGGCAATCGCAATATTCGAAAACAGGCAGAACCCCATCGCCCGCTCCCGCTCGGCATGATGCCCGCACGGCCGCACCTGGCAGAACGCATTCTTCGCCCGTCCAGCCATCACCTCGTCGACAGCATGGAGTCCCGCGCCAACGGCCCGCAACGCAGCTTCCCATGAGCCCGCTGACAACACCGTATCGGGATCGAGCCGCACCGGTTCCATCCCCTCCGCCGGTCGCGCATCCTTGATCATATCGAGATAGTCCTGCGGATGCGCCAGTACGATCTGCGCCTCTATGTCCGCCCTCAGCGGCGCCTCGATCCGCTTCAAATCATTGAACAGCTCATGCCCAAGAACCTTGTCGATTGCCCGCATCCGGTCCGGTCGTTCCGGGTGGCCGGGACCGGTGTCATGACCGACGAAGCAGGGATGCGTGATCAGAAGGGTCGACATGAAGAATCCAGAAACCGCTCGAGCTGTTGATCAATCGATATTGAACGCTTTTTAAAGTGCTTTTGGGAAAAGTGGGAGTGGATGTACCTAAAAAAGCGCAAACGTAGTGTGTCCAGCCGCGCAACCACTATGAATGTCACTGCGGTAACCGGTTGCCATCCATGTACCGGTTCCACAGCTTTTCGCCGATCAGGCAATCTGCGCGCTTCGGCTCGGCCGCAGCCTGTGTCTTGATCAACCGCGCCAGGGGCTCAACGCCGGCAATCTCCAGCAGCAGTTTCCGTCGGATCGCCGGCAGAAATTCTTCCTTCGCCCTGATCGGAATCATGAACGATCCCGGACCGCCGATGACACAGTCATTGTAGTACATATCAAGGTCGGCAATATCGAACAGACTGTTGATCCCGCCACCATGTTTGACCATGATCGGCAGCCCGTTGATGACAACGCCCTTGGCCACCAACTCATCGCGGATTCTCGTCACCGGCCCGCCTGCATTATTGGGTCCATCGCCGGATACATCAATCACCTGCCGCGCTCCGCGAAACGGATTTGACTGAAATTGACGCCCCGAGAATTCCAGCGCGGCCGTGATCGACGTCATCCGCTCGCGCGAAATGCGCGCCTTTTCGAGACCGTCTGCAAACGTCATTGCCGCTGCCGGGCTGTCGATCAGCGTCCAAGGCATGACAACCAACTGAACGAATTGCCCCGCCCATTCGATGTACGTCACCGCAATTTTCCTGGTCTGCCCCGCTGCGATGGCGCGATGCAATTCGCCATCGCGGAATGCCGCAATGTAACCGTCGCGCTGCAATCGCTGCTCATCGAGGTCCATCGACAATGAGATATCCACACTCAAAACGAGTTCAAGATCGACACGAGTCTGTGCCTGCGCCGTGTCAACGAACGCGCTCTGCCAGAACACCATGAGCCACAGGCTCAACTGCATGAATCCTGCCCTAGTCATCAGGCGAGTCTTGCATAGACCGCACGGTTCGAAAAGGCTTACGCAGTCAGGTTCCGCGAGTAGGCGCGTTGGCTTCTCCACAGGCCTGATGTGGCACCAAAATTTGGCCGTGACAGTCGGCCGCGGTCTGCTACGGTTGGCCTACAGCGACAAGTGTTTTGCGTAAGTGTCCTGAGTATCTGTATCAGCGTAGTGTTGGCGTAGCCGTTTCGTTGCTGGGTGTTCGCTGGGTGTTCAGAGCGTAAGCGCATCGAGAGCGTCAGTTCAAAAATGCGTTTGTAGGTCGTGCGTTTGTAGGTCGTGCGTTTGTAGGTCGTGCGTTTGAGTCGTGCGTCAGTGGCCGTGTGTGTGTGTTGCCAGTGTTGAGTTTAGCGTAAGTCTCGGCTCCCGCAGTCTGCAGCGGCCGGTCTCGTGACATCACCCCCGATGCTCATGCGAGATCCGCTCCTTGCCTTGTGGGGGCCGTTTCGCGTCTGAAGCCTGCCGCAGGGTACGCGGTAGCGCCATGCGGTCCATACTTTGGAGCGTCGAGCTTTGGGCTCCGCCGTCCGATCTGATTGCAATCAGATCAAGTCTGGACCATCAAATTCGCATGAACGTCGCCTGCAATACGGCGCAAGGCTCAAGTGCACCCAAAATGCCGCTGGCGCAGTCGATGCGTGCGACGCTGAGTGTCTTGCCGGCCCGCAGAATATGCCCGCTCGCCCGCAACACCGGCCCAACCGCACCTCGCATGAAATTGATCTTGTATTCGACCGTCACCACGTCGGCGCCTGCCGGCATCAGCGACAGCGCGGCGTAGCCGCCTGCGCTATCAGCGATCGCCCCGATCACGCCGCCATGGAACAGACCCTGCTGTTGCGCCAAGTCGGGCCTGAGCATGATGTCGATCACGACATGCCCGGGCTCGATCGTCTCCAGCCTGGCACCCAGCGTTGCCATCAAGCCTTGTTTGCCAAAGCTCGCCCGAACCGTCGCCGCGAAATCTGGGTTAGTCGCTTTCCAGTCAGCCATTGCGATCCATCATCTCCGCCGCCTTCAAGTTTTCAAGCGGCTAAGAAACGCTAGCACGCCCTGCTTATAGCTTTTGTCTCCAACCGCCATCATGTGATCGCGATCGACAATGTCGAGGGCCTCCGCGCCAACAATCAGCGCCGCCAATCCACCGGCCGATCCTCCGATCACATCCTTGGTGCCAACCGCGACCAGAACCGGGCAACAGATCTGCTGCAGCATCTCGACGGTGATCGGCTCGCGGATCACGCGAATGCAGGTTGCAAGCGCCTTGAGGTCCGCCCTCGTTTGCTCAGCGAACGCCCGGAACGTCCGCGCCGTTGGATTGGTAACGTCGTCGATGCTCGCGGCCTCAAGCGCATGCGCAATCGGCCCCGTGCCGGCCATCGGCCGCACCATGTTGGCACCAAGACCACCAAAAATGGCACTTCGGACCCTCTCGGGGTGGTGCGCGGCCAAAAAGGCAGTGATGCGCGCACCCATCGAATAGCCCATGACATCAGCTCGCGTGATGCCGAGATGGTCCAGTAGCGCGCAGGCATCGCCCGCCATGACCGGCGTCCCGTAGTCCTCCGGTCGATACAGTTTGGCGCTCTCGCCATGCCCGCGGCAATCCAGCGCGATCACGCGATAGCCCGCATCGGCCAACGTCCGCACCCATCCTGGATTGGTCCAGTTGAAGCGGATGTTGGACGCAAATCCATGGATCAGCAGGACCGGCAAACCGTCGCGTGGACCTTCATCAATGAAAGCAATGGCGACTTCGCCATTGTGAAATGTTGGCACGATACAAATCCCCAATTCGAACCCATCAGGCACCCCTATCATTTCCACGCCGCCACGGCTATTGTCCGGCCGAATTCAGCATCTTGATCACAGCCGAAGACAGGAGATAGCGTCCATGGCCGCATCGGTCGTACCGCACATTGCCAACGACATGGGCGTCGAGAAAATTTTCACCGGCGTCAAGGAATTCAAGTGCATGGGCGCCCGCGCGCCGTATGACCACCCGCATGTCTTTCTCGACATGGGACAGGACACCCAGACACTGTGTCCCTACTGCTCGACGCTGTTCGTCTATGATCCTCGCCTGCACGCCGATGAGACCGACCCCAAAACCTGCATCGTGACGCCGGCTGACGCGCAGGGCTGACGGCCCCGACATGTCCGCAACCAACACGTCCTCGCTGCCGGTCTTGATTGCTGGCGGAGGAATTGGCGGCCTGGCCACGGCAATCGCACTCGCGCAATGCGATATCCCATCAATCATCTTTGAGAAGCGCGGCGACGCTAGGGAAGTCGGTGCTGGCATCCAGATCGGCCCGCACGGCGTCAAGTGCCTTCGCGCGCTCGGTGTTGCCGATTCGCTGGCCAAGCATATCGGGGTGCCCGAGGCGATTGTCATTCGCAACGGCAACAATGGCGAGGCCATCACCCACCTGCCGCTCGGGACCTGGATCGAGCAACGATATGGCGCGCCCTATTGGGTCTTGCATCGCGCCGACCTGCATGCCGCCTTGCTAGCCATTGCACGACAGCATAGCCATCACATTGCAATCCGGCACGGCACAGCTCTGTCTGCCTTTACATCAGATAACGACCACATCAGAGCTCAACTCAAGTCACAGCACGGCGAATACGGCATCGTCGGCTGCGCGCTGATTGGCGCGGACGGGCTTTGGTCCACTGTCCGCGCACTGCTCGCCGCCGGCGGCGCAGTACCGATCAGCGCCGCCCCGCGGCTGTCTGCGACCAGCGCTGCCCGCGCGGTGTTCTCATCACCAACTACCGGACCATGTGCTGAGCCGGTCGTGACGCTCTGGCTGTCGTCGCAAAGTCATATCGTGCACTATCCCGTGCGAAACGGTCGAGAGGTCTCCGTCGTAGCCTTCGCTCATGACCCCCCGGTGCGAAAAGAATATCAGCCGGAGAACGGCGCAGCCCTCGCCGGCCGCCTAGGCGTTACTGCGCCCGAATTAACCCGCACGCTCACCGCCGTCGATACTTGGGACAAATGGCCCGTTGTCGGTTGGAACCGTCCCAACTACGCGGCCACTGGCCGGGTAGTCCTGCTCGGCGATGCAGCCCACCTATTCCGGCCCAATCTTGCCCAAGGAGCTGTCATGGCATTGGAAGATGCCCTGTCCGTCGCCAAACAGATAGCATCGGGTGGCCGAGATCTGCCGTCAGCACTGCAAAACTATGCCAATTCACGCTTTGATCGTGTCAACCGAGTCGCCAGAGCATCTTACGCGAACGGCGTCAGCTACCACCTGCCATGGCCATGGTCGCAAGCCCGCAACGCAGTCTTGCGCAACGCAGGGGGCAAGCGTGTTATGTCAGCCTACGACTGGCTCTACGCCGCGACCGTTCCGTGAAATTTTTGCGCATAGTAACCAACTTGAGCTAATTAACAGGTTGTCCACAGAAATGCGCCGTACTCGAATGGAGTGTGGCGAATTCGCTATAGACGAGAGCATTCCGGACACTTAGCAATTGCGTAACGCATTCCTGAAGCCCTCGATCCCCCGATTTCAGGCTTTAGGTTTCAACCCCGGCGCACAACGCCGGGGTTTTTTTATGTGGCAAACTTACTTCACTGTAATCGTGATGACTTCACTCGCAACCAATGGGTTGTGCGGAATGTGATTGTGATCGCCGAGCACGAGCTGCAGCGTGTGCGTCCCGGCTGGCAGCGTCAGCGTTGTTTCAGTCTGCCCATTACCGAAGTGCCGATGCTTGTCGTCAGCCGGCAGCGGCGATTTGTCATCGCCGAGTTTCTGGTTGACCAGGATGTGGTGATGTCCGGTGTCCTTCTTCTCCGTTCCGGCAGGAGCGACGCCCATACCAGCAAGGCCCATCTTCACGACCACCGGTCCAGTGATTTCAGCGCCATTCTTCGGTTCGATGAAGTAGACCTTGGCGCCAGCCGGTGCCGGTTGGCGGAAGTCCTGCGCCAGCGCAATCGGTGACGCTGCGGCAAGCAAAGAGGCAACAAGTGCAAGGCGCTTCAGCATGGTATGTTTCCTTTGTGGAACAGCTGTGGACTTCCTGATAGAGCCGGAAACTGAGGCCTTGCAGCGCTTGGCGCAAGCCTGTTTCTAACGAATAGTAATACGAAGTGCAGACACAAATGGTTCAACGCCTGGATCGCGCCCTGGTCGAACGCGGATTGGTGGAAACGCGGTCTCGCGCCCGCGATCTCATTTTGTCCGGCGCCGTATCGATCGACGCCAAATGCACCACAAAAGTCGCCGCGGCAGTGGGTGCAAACAGCCTGATTACACTTGCGCCAACTGCCAATCGATATGTCTCGCGTGGCGCACTGAAACTGGCCGCTGCCCTTGACCATTTCGGCATATCAGCGGTTGGCGCCGTGGGGCTCGATATCGGCGCGTCGACCGGCGGCTTCACGCAAGTGCTGATTGAACGTGGCGCCCTCAAAGTCTACGCCGTCGATGTTGGTCGCGATCAACTTCACACCCAAATTCGCGCTAACCCTAACGTCACCGCTATGGAAGGAAAAGACGCCCGCTCCCTGACCCGCGCCGATATTCCAGAGGCCATTGACATCGTCGTCGCTGACGTCAGTTTCATTTCACTCATCAAGGCGCTGGGTCCTCCGTTGGCCTTGACACAGCCCAACGCCTGCCTCATCGCACTCATCAAGCCCCAGTTCGAGGCTGGCCGCCAAGCGGTCGGCAAAGGAGGTATCGTC
This sequence comes from uncultured Alphaproteobacteria bacterium, assembly GCA_963714325.1. Lineage (GTDB taxonomy): Bacteria > Pseudomonadota > Alphaproteobacteria > Rhizobiales > Hyphomicrobiaceae > CAVQOB01. Next base: position 193,677 of record CAVQOB010000008.1, read on the forward strand.
CGCAATCCCGGTGATCGCGCGCGATCCGTCGATATCGTTCGGGATTGGCTGACGACACAGGCCGGATGGACGTGCTTGGGTGTGATTCCATCGCCCATCCAAGGCAGTGACGGCAACGAAGAATTTCTGCTTGCAGCGAGGCGGCATGACTGAACAACAACCCCGGCGCGTCGCCCGCCTTGGCAGCGACGGCGACGGTATTATTGACGGCCCGCAAGGGCCGGAATACGTACCATTTGCATTGCCGGGTGAAACCGTCGTGCGCGACGCGTCAGGCATGCTGTCACGTATCGGACCGCCGAGCCCGGATCGCGTCGATCCGGTCTGTCGCCACTTCGAACGCTGCGGCGGCTGTGTTGCCCAGCACATGTCCGATAGCGTCTATCGCACATGGAAGAACGACTTGGTGGTAACCGCCTTCCGTCAGCGCGACATCGATGCGACGGTTGATCCGCTCGTCTCGGTTCCCGGCAGATCGCGCCGCCGGGCCGTTCTGACAGCTCACTCCGGCATCGGCACCCTCGAGATCGGCTTCCACGCCCGCAAATCCCACGATCTGGTTGCCCTCCAGGAGTGCCCTGTGCTGGTACCGGAAATTGCCGGTGCAATCGAGAACCTCAAGGCACTTGTAAGGGCGCTGCCGCGTCGCGCCGAAGACGTCCGAGTGCATGTTGCAGCCCTTGCGGGAGGCCTCGACGTTGCTATGGTCGGTGGCAAGGGCAAACTTGACGCCGCCGAACGCGCGCGGCTTGCCGATCGGGCAACCGCCTATGGCGTCGCCCGTTTGACGCTCGACGATGACGTGATCGTCACGCATGCCAATCCGACGCTGGAGACGATAGCGGGTGACATCGTGCCGCCCCCCGGCGCGTTCTTCCAGGCCGTCGGCGAAGCCGAAAAAGTCATGACGGAACGGATCGTCGCTGCGGCCGCCAGATCGAAACGCATCGTCGATCTATTTTCAGGGCTCGGCACGTTTACATTGGCGCTGGCCCGCATCGGCAAGGTGTTGGCCGTCGACAGTGACAAGACCTTGCTGGCCGCCCTGACACACGCTTCGCGGCAAACCCAAGGCCTGAAGCCAATCGAAACCAAACTGCGCGATCTCTTCCGCGAACCGTTGTCGGTGAAGGAGCTGGAGAGTTTTGACTGCGCAATCTTCGATCCGCCGCGTGCTGGCGCTGCCGCCCAGGCGGCCATGCTCGCCAAGTCTAAAATCAAGACTGTCATCGCTGTCTCCTGCAATCCAGCGACGCTCGCGCGCGATGCGAAAACCCTGATCGACGGTGGTTATCTGATGGACCGCGTCGCGCCCATCGATCAGTTTCTGTACACCGCCCACGTCGAGGCGATTGTTGTATTCCGTCGAAAATAGGCAGCATCAAGCGCCAATATCTTGCAGTGGAGCAATCTCAAGTGCACGAGACCTATGATCTGATACTCAGAGGCGGAACCGTCGTAAACCACGACGGCGAAGGTGTGCGCGACGTCGGCATCCGCGCGGGCCGCATCACGGCGATTGGCCAACTTGCATTGGCGAAGACGGTCGAGACGCTCGACCTCAAGGGCCTGCACATCCTCCCCGGCGTCATCGACAGCCAGGTTCACTTCCGCGAACCCGGTCTTGAGCAGAAAGAAGATCTTGAATCTGGCAGCCGCGCCGCCGTCATGGGTGGTGTCACTGCCGTCTTCGAAATGCCGAACACCAAACCCTTGACTATTTCCGCCGTCACCCTCGCCGACAAGGTCAAACGTGCCCGCCACCGCATGTTTTGCGATTTCGCGTTCTACGTCGGTGGTACTCGCGAAACAGTAGCCGATATTCCAGCCCTGGAAAAACTCGAGGGTTCGGCCGGCATCAAAGTATTTATGGGTGCTTCGACCGGCGACCTGCTGGTTGAAGATGAGCCGAGCCTCGCCGCCATCATCCAGCGCATCTCCCGCCGCGCCGCATTCCACGCCGAGGACGAGGCGCGACTGCGTGAGCGCGCCGGTCTGCGCCGCCATGGCGACGCCTCATCGCATCCCCTATGGCGCGACGAGACTGCGGCGATGATCGCCACCACGCGGCTGGTTCGACTGGCCGAGCACTACAAGAAGCGCGTCCACGTGCTGCATATCTCGACCTTGGACGAAATCGTCTATCTCCGTGATCACAAGGCCTGGGCGACGTGCGAAGTCACTCCGCATCATCTGACGTTGACCGCGCCTGAGTGTTACGAACGTCTCGGCACCTACGTTCAGATGAACCCGCCGGTCCGTGATGCACGCCATCAGGCCGGTATCTGGGCGGGTATCGCCGATGGCACGGTCGACGTCCTCGGCTCTGACCATGCTCCCCATACACGCGCGGAAAAGGATCACCCCTATCCAGAGAGCCACTCCGGAATGACCGGCGTGCAGACACTGGTCCCAATCATGCTCGATCACGTCAATGCCGGCCGCTTAAGTCTCGCCCGCTTTGTCGATCTGACCAGCCATGGGCCCGGTCGCATCTTCGGGCTCAGCGCCAAAGGGCGTCTGGCCGTTGGCTACGATGCCGATCTCACCATCGTCGACCTCAAGCGCACTGAGACGATCAGGAACAGTTGGATCCAATCCCGCTGCGGCTGGACGCCCTACGATGAAACCAAGGTCAAGGGTTGGCCGGTCGGCACCATCGTACGCGGTCAGCGCGCCATGTGGGACGGCCGCATCGCCGCGACAGCCTCGGGCGAACCCGTCCGATTTCTTGATGCGGGCTAAAGGACGTGTTGCCGTTGCCATAGTTGTCGGGCAATGTCTAATCATCAGTGACCGGACCGCTCGTCATGCGTCTGCCGAATGCGACAGCAGCCGTCTGTGCAGGCCTCGCGACCATGCTCGTCGCCAACGGCGCGCGCGCGTCCACGCCGAGCAATGATTGCCGATTGGAGCTGGGCCCAAGCCGGTCCGTCGCGCGGATCGTCGACAGTGAAACCCTGTTGCTCGACGACGGCAGGGAAGTCCGCTTGATCGGCGCCCTCGGACCGCGCGCCTTAGACGTCGGGGCCGAGCCGGGAGCCTGGCCACCGGAAGAAGCCGCGAAAGTAGTGTTGACGCAACTGGTCCTGTCGCAAAGCATAACGCTGGCATTCGGCGGTGAGCAAACCGATCGCTACGGCCGCTGGCTTGCCCATGTTTTCGTCGGTGAAGGCGACGCGCAGCGCTGGGTTCAAGGCCTGATGCTGCAGTCCGGCCACGCCCGCAGCTATGCCATCTCCGGCAATCGCGCCTGTCAAAGCGAACTGCTGGCCCACGAAAAAATTGCACGCGATGCAGGGCTCGGCCTCTGGACACATGCAGCCTACCAGTCCCGTAAACCCTGGCCGGCCCGCGAGTTATCCAATTTTGCGTCTACATTCCAGATCGTCGAAGGCCGCGTGACCCGTGTCACGCAGGGCCGCGACTTCATTTATCTGAACTTCGGCCGTGAGGGACGTTGGGACTTCAGTGTCGCAATCCGTCGCTCAGACCGCGAAACCATCGGTCATTTCGGCGGTGATGCCAAACACCTGCAAGGCCGCCGCGTGGAAGTACGCGGCTGGATCGAGCAACGCAGCGGCCCATTGCTCGACATCTCGATCGCCGGTCAGATCGTCGCCCGCGATAGCCCAACAGAAACAATGGCATCGGACCAGTCCGAAACACTTGCCGAGCCCCGCGTGCGCCGCTCGCGGCCACGGACTATGGCGACGCCAGTGCCAATGCTTGAATCCACCCCTGCACTGCCGGAGCCTGTGCGGCCGAGCCAGCCTGCGAGCCCCACCAACGAAGGACGCCCGGCTCCGCAGGGAACCGGGCGTTCGGATTAGGACGACAGCGCGCTCGACTTAAGCGGCCTTGATTTCGCTGGCGGCCGCCTCTTCGGCTGCAACGCGACGGCCCTTTGCGCTCTTCGACAGCACCTCGGTGATCCGCTGCACGGCACCGCGATCATCCAACCTTTCGACCGCCGCGATTTCCCGCGCCATACGATCGAGCGCCGCCTCATAGAGCTGCCGCTCGGAGTAGGACTGTTCCGGCTGGTTTTCGGCACGGAACAAATCGCGCACCACTTCTGCGATCGACACAAGGTCGCCCGAGTTGATCTTCGTCTCAAACTCCTGCGCGCGGCGGCTCCACATGGTGCGCTTGATGCGGGCGCGGCCCTTGAGCGTTTCCATCGCGCGACGGACGATACCGTCATCGGCAAGCTTGCGCATCCCGACGCTGATCGATTTGCCCGTCGGCACCCGCAACGTCATCTTGTCCTTTTCGAACTGGATGACGAATAGTTCGAGTGCCATGCCGGCAATCTCTTGCTCTTCAATCGCCACGATGCGGCCGACGCCATGCGCTGGATAGACGATCCATTCCGTCGTTTTGAAGCCATGACGCTGGCTGACCGGCTTCTTGGCCGCAGCGGCCGCAATCGACTGATGGGCCTCAGCCGCCTTCTGAGCGAGATCCTTCGGCGACGCCGGCGCAGTGATCTTGGAGCCTGCAGGCTTTGCAACAGCCGCAGGCATTGCTCGGGCAGCCGGAGCGGGCGCTTGGCTCTGTGCGGCGCGAGCAGCGACGATCGCCGCCGCCGTTACAGCGTGGCGCGCGGGCTGGCTGGCAATGGACGCCTTGACCGAAGCACCGGCAACAGTCTTCGCCACTGGCGCCTTGCCAGCAACCGGCTTGGCTGGCGCGGCAGCAGCCTTCATCGGCGCCGTCGCAAGCTTTGCGGGCGCCTTCAGGTCCACCTTAGCCGTCGCCGCCTTGGCCATCGGCTTCGCGATCGACGTCGCGGCGAACGGCTTCTTTGCGGGTTCCGGTTTCACGGTTTGCGCTTTCTTCGTTGCCGCTTGCGGAGCTTGCACTTTCGGGCTCAATGTCTTAACAGCCTTCACCGGAGGTTTGGCGACCTGCGCCTTGCCGGCGACCGGCTTTGGGACCAAGCGCTTGGCGGCAACCGCCTTGGTTGCTGCTGCCTTGACCGGTGTTTTCTTATTTTGACCCATAGTACTCGTCTCACTCCAACAAAGTGGCCTGCGCAAAAAACCGAGGCACAACCTCGGTCGCGAAACCGGTGGACGCCGGAAGCGCACGCAAGCATGTTCACCGCCAGCAATGCCGCTGCCGGTGCAAGCTAGTTTCAGATTCACGGAGATCGGTTTGACCGACCAGTCCGCCCCGCCTGTTTTTTGTTTTGCAGTCTCTTGTTACTGTGGCTAAGCAGTTCAAAACCGCGCGCATTCAACCTGAGGTTGCCTTTCTGGGTCAAGCCTCTACCGACACGCAGGGAATTCCGCTTCATATGCGGTTATGTTCCAATTTTGTTCACGCTAATGCCACGACAGAAACGACCATAACACATCATTCACGCTTTTTGAAGCGGGTATGAGGGTGAGACCATATCGCTACAGTGCAAGATGTTTAAGCTGGAAAAGCAATTGTGCATGCTGAGTCATACAACACATCTCAAATTGAGACGGTCGGACGAGCACAAATTGTAATTCTCAATATTGACGAAGTTTAACCGCCATCACCTGGCTCAGAGCTAAAGTATTTCTTATATTTATCTTTCTCGTCTCTGAATTTATCGGCATCAGCAGGTGCCGCCTTCTTCGAAGCTATATTGGGCCATTTGTCTGCGAAGTCTCTATTGACTTCGAGCCACTTCTCAATTCCAGGCTCCGTATCTGGTTTGATCGCATCGACGGGGCATTCTGGCTCGCAGACACCGCAATCTATACATTCGTCAGGATGAATAACGAGCATATTCTCGCCTTCATAGAAGCAGTCAACCGGGCAGACTTCGACGCAGTCCGTGAACTTGCACTTGATGCAGTTCTCATTGACGATGTAGGTCATAGCCGAAATCCACAGTTGTCGCAGTAACCCGGCGCAGCCCGCGCTTGGATCACGCTGAAGGGTAGACGAGGCCTTTTAGGGGAAGCCAGCATCGCGGCGCACGTGGGCAGGTTGTCGCAAGTCGCGGCCTACCGCGCAACGTTTTCTTTGCTCAGCCGCCGTGACGGAGTGGTGGATCGCCACATGTCAGTCGGCGCCCACTTCCGGGCGACCGGCAATATCAGTCGCCTTGTAGCCGGTCCAACCGTCGCCGGTCGCGCTTGGTCGGTCGCCCGGTCCCAGGGTCGCGGACGGCATTCGGCTCGTTCAAGGGATCGGGCACCTGTTCGCGCGGCGGCGGCGGTGGCGTCAAGTCCTTGAACAAGGCCCGCGCGTCACTTGCCGTCCCGCGCTTGGCACCAGGCGCGACAACTTCTAGAATGCGAATGCGGCTACCGACGGAGATTGTCAAAACGTCGCCGGCCCTGACAGCGTGGCTGGGCTTGTCGGTTTTTGACCGATTGACGCGAACCTTCCCATCGCTGACCAGCGCCGCCGCCAGCGATCGGGTTTTCACGACGCGCGCAAACCACAGCCACTTGTCCAACCGCTGAGTTTCCGCGGTGGTCCGTGCTTCGCTTGTCGGCGCGTTGTCTAGCGAACTCATTGATGTCAGGTCTTGCTGGTTTTCTCAAGTTGCGCTTTGAGCAATCCCAATGCCGCAAACGGACTGTCGGGATCAGGCCCTGCGGTCTTCGCGGGACTGGCTCTGAATTGCGCCGCTGGCCGCTCATCGCGATCGCGGCGTTTGCCATCTCGTTGGTCGGGCCGCCGCTGTTCGCGACGACGGTCGCGGTCACCACCGTCCCCGGTTCGCCCATCTGGCTTCGCGGCTTGGTCCGATCGCCTTGCCGGACGCTCAGCCTTATCAGGCTGTGACTGTCCGTCGCGCCGGCGATGCTGCGGATAGGTCTGCTTGACCGGATCTGACGATAGGCCATCGGCGTGTGTCGGCCCCTCGGCGTTAACAGGTGCCGGCGCCGGCGAAGCCGCACTGTGCGGCTTGCGCGGACGCTGTCCCCGCCGCTCCGCGCCACCGTGCGGTTGGCCTGCCTGTTGATGATGCCGGCGGCGCGGCCGCCAGATCTCAATGAAAGTCGGTTCCGGCACATTCATCGCAGTCTCCGGTGCCACTGCAGCGACCGCGGTCGTCGCATCGGCACCGGCAACCTCAACACGCTCGGCGACTGGACTTGACGCAGTATCCGCAGCGGTAACGTCGATTGGTGGCGCCGCTGGAATGCCGTCGGCGCCATCCACGTTGACGTCGATCAACGGTACGCTTGCGTCACCACTTAAGCCGATGATCGCGACCGGGTCAGCTGCTGCTGTCGGCGCTGCCATCACCACAGCCTTGCGATCGAGCCGGAAGCCAAGCGCACGCAGCACATTGCCGAGTTCATCGGCAGAACAGCCAAGGATCGACATCATGTCAGGCGTCGCCGTGAACCCGCCGTCGCCGGTTGCACCCTTGGGGATCTTGGCCGCTTCGTCGCCGGGCTTTGCCTTCCACGCAATCAACGGTCGGATCAGGTCCGCGAGCCGCTCCAGCATATCGACGCGCACAGCACGCGGCCCGCAGAGATGGAACCCGAGCACCCGATAGAACGCTTCCGGCGCAGCACTGTTGGCAGGCACCGATGTCAGGCCGGCGCGTGGCGAGTCTGGTCGCGCAGGAGCATCGTCGGCGACCGCCGGTTGATGCAGCGTCCACAGCGCCAGCGCCAGCTCGACCGATGCCGGCTTCAGCATCGTGGGGAAGAAAATATTGAAGGCACCGAACCGGACACCGTACTTGCGCAGCTGTCCGCGGGCCGCCTGATCCAGCGTGCGAATTTCCTCCGCAACCGCCTCCCGGCGCAGCACGCCGACGTTTTCCTTTAAACGGAAAGCAATCCCGCGCGCCAGCCCTGAGACATCCTCCGCCTTCGACAATTCCACGAGCGGCTTCAAGCGCTCTGCGACAACCTCACCAACCCAGGTATCGAGGCGCACTTGCACCTTTTCCTTGTCGGGCCCCGACAGGTGCTCATCGGACATCACAACAACCATCGGCTTCAAGATGTCGTCGCCCTTCTCAAGACGCGCAATCTCTTCGTCACGCCAGAGAATGAGGCCACCGCGCCCCAATTTGAATGCCTCAGCCTTGGCGGCGACGACGCGGCGCGCCCGCATGATAAGTTCTTTGGCGAGCACGTGTGACGCCGCGTTGCGGGCCGCTTTGCCATGAATGCCTTCCGCATTCGGATCGGGCGTAAACTGGAACCCTTTCAAGCGCCCGACGAAATGTTTCTCGACTTGCACCGAACCATCGGCAGCGATCTCGACTGCCATATCGTCCTTGTCACGCATCCCCTTCATCAGCGCGCTGGTGCGGCGATCCACAAACCGCTGCGTCAGGCACTCATGCAACGCGTCAGAAAGCTTGTCCTCGATCTCTCGTGTGCGACCCTGCCAGTGCGCCGGATCTTTCAGCCAGTCTGCGCGATTGGCAACGAACGTCCAGGTCCGTATGTGCGATAATCGATTGGACAGCGTATCGATGTCGCCGTCCGTGCGATCCGCCAGCTCTACTTGCTTGGTGAACCAGTCCTCCGGGATGCGCCCTTCCGGTCCCATCACGAATTTATAGACGCTACCAACCAATTCAGCGTGATTCTGCGAAGAGATCTTGCGGTAGTCGGGGATCTGGCAGACGTCCCAGAGGCGTGCCACGGCCGCTCGGGAACTGGCGGCGCTGACGACATCGCTGTCGTTGATGGCCGTTTCCAATGCGATCACGTCATCCGACATGCGCGCGCGCATCAACCGGCCTTCGCGCGGCGATTGCCGCAAACTGTCGCGCAGTCGGTCGAGCGAACCGAAATCCAACTCGCGTGAGCGCCATTGCAGCATTTTGATCGGATCGAAATTGTGGCTCTCGAGGCGCTCGACCATGTCAGCGGAAATGCTTTCAATGCCGCCCGTTACGCCGAACGTACCGTCATTCAAATGCCGCCCGGCACGGCCAGCGATCTGCCCGAGTTCGCCGGCCGTCAGCTCTCTGTGTACCTGCCCATCGAATTTGCGTGTCGCAGCAAAGGCGACATGGTCGACGTCAAGATTGAGTCCCATGCCGATCGCATCGGTGGCAACCAGAAAATCCACATCACCAGATTGATAGAGCGCCACCTGGGCATTGCGTGTCCGGGGCGACAGCGCGCCCAGCACGACTGCCGCGCCACCGCGCTGGCGACGCATCAACTCGGCAATAGCATAAACGTCATTGGCGGAGAACGAGACAACCGCCGATCGCGTCGGCAGCCGGGTGATCTTTTTTTCGCCTGCGTAGGACAGTTTTGATAGTCGTGGTCGCGAAATGAAATTCGCGCCCGGGATCAATTCAGCGATACAGTCACGCATCGTGCCCGCGCCGAGGAGCAACGTCTCAAGTTTGCCGCGCGCATGCAGTAGCCGGTCCGTGAACACGTGCCCACGTTCCGGATCGGCGGCAAGTTGAATTTCATCGACGGCCAGAAAGTCGACATCGATATCGCGCGGCATGGCCTCGACGGTCGAGACCCAATAACGCGGACTCTCCGGCTTGATCTTTTCTTCGCCGGTGATGAGCGCAACCTTGTCGGCACCGACGCGCGCGGCGATCTTGTCGTAGACCTCTCGTGCCAGCAGCCGGAGCGGTAGCCCGATCAGCCCAGTCTCGTGCCCGAGCATGCGCTCGATCGCCAGATGCGTCTTGCCAGTATTGGTCGGCCCGAGAACCGCCGTGACGTTACGGTTCCGATACTCCATGTCACTACTCATGCAGGCGAGCCTCCAGCCATCGTGGAGCAGGCATTGCAGAGCGCCGCGACAAGATCAAGAGCACAGAAGTTGAAAGTGCTCATGCCGCCAGCCGCCAGCGTCCCATGGGGACATCGTAACGACAAGTTCTCGACGGCTCAATCGAGCTGTGCCGCGCCATTGCGCGTTCAGTGCACCAGTGCGATCTGCTGGCGTCCGGAGGTTACAATATCGACGCGGCGAGAAACCAAGGTCGCCGCGCCGGCGATCGTCGGAATTGTGATCTGGTAAGGCACAAACACGTTGGCGCTCGGGATTGGCCGCAGAATAATTTCAATGCCATCGGTCTGCGCCATGTGCTTCGTCTCGTCGTCGATTTTGTGTCCGGCAATCGGCAAATATTTGACGCGGCAGACAAAGCCGGAAACCGGCTGTCCGCTCGGCTGACGCTCTGTCAGTGGGACTTGACCGCGCGGCGCGAGCAGCAAGTCAAACCGTTGCTTCCCATCATAGATCGGAATTCGCCGTGTGCACGGATTGGCGCTCGTACCTTTCGAAATCACCAGCACGGCAGACAGCGGATCCAGCGCCCCCTTCAGGTGCTGCGGCAGCACAGGCACGACGTTTTCGCGCAGTTTGGGCGGCGGTACGTGCGTGACATTGGTCACAGCATCATCCGCGAAGCTCATTTTCGTTGAGCCAACCTTCGAATTGCTCTTGAAGTCGAACGTAAAACCCTGCGGCTTCGGCGTGGCGGTCGAGACACTACCCGAAGCGCGGCTTTCTCCATTCCATTTGAAGGCACCAAGCAGCAATGACAGCGCAGCATTCCCCGTCAGCGTGTAATTTGTTCCCTTTGTTTCCGAACTGAACTCGAAAGTCCCGACCTTGATGCCGTTGAAATTCACGTCATAGGCGGCGCGCACACTTTCGGGCCACCCATCCACTGCCGATGCGGGTGCTGCGAATGAAGCCAGTGCGACTGTTGCAACCAGCAGCGCCCCACCACGGCCAAAGTGCGATCGACGCAGACAAACCATCACTCTAGGCCTTTCAATGAGGGCACTCACAGCTGCTCAGCGAATAAGCGGCTGTTTGCGTCAAATCTATGGTTCGCCAACCCTCCTATAACCTAGTGTGGCGATGGTAAACAAAGTCCTTAGCGTGCTTCCGAGAAAAGGGTGAGCGGTTTTCCCGAAAGAAGCACGACCAAACAAAGACCTAGGGTCGTTTCCCGCTGCAACCAAAATCGGCACGACCCTAGCAATACAGGATTGCGGGACGTAGCCCGGCCTACCGCTATGGCTTCCGGGGATTGCTGCCGGCGTCTGGTGACGGCTCATGGCGGCATCCGCGAAGCCGCGTTCCTTCTGGTCGGTGAAGAACAATTCGACGTCATCACGCAACGAGCCCTGATTGCCTTTCAGTGCGAGCAGATAATAGGCGCCCTTGTCGATGATCTTGGCGGCGATGTCTTTCTGGCACCCCATGGCGTCAATGGTGACGATGGCGCCTTTGACCGTCAGCAGATCGAGCAGTTCGGGGATCGCGGTGATCTCGTTTGATTTGTCGTCGACCTTGCGCTGGCCGAGCACCATCCGCTGGCGGCTGGAAAACGCCGAGATCATGTGGATCGGCGCCTTGGCGCCGCCTTCCTGATAGGACCGTCTGAGTGTCTTGCCATCGATGGCGACGATCTCGGGGCCGAGCTTGGTCAGCGACGCGACCCAGCCAATGAAACAGCCCTGGAACGCCTCGGCGTTAAGGGCTGCAAACAGGTTGCCGAACTGGTCGTGGCTCGGTGTGCCCTCTGCAAAGGCCGCGACTGGTCCGGTGCCGCACCCACCTTGACGCAATGCCGTAGCCTCTCGTATAGCACTCTGCGAATTCGAGTTCGGCGGTGCCTCGTGCATGCAGCCGCTAAGCATTCATTCTCTTCGCGTCCAGTTTGGCGCCCCGAACGACGGGGTGCGGAACGGGTTGGCCGCTGCCACAGCCTTGAAGGAGACATCGTATCATGACGCGTCGTTGCGAGTTGACGGGCAAGGGCCCGATGGCCGGACAAAACCGCAGCCATGCCGAGAACAAGACCAAGCGCGTCTTCCGGCCGAATCTGGTCAATGTGACGCTGCTGTCTGACGTTCTGGATCGCCGCGTCCGGTTGCGCGTGTCGGCCAACGGCCTCAAGTCCGTCGAGCACAATGGAGGCCTGGATACCTACCTCCTCAAGACGTCCAATGAGGATCTGTCGGAAAAACTCCAGCAGCTGAAGCGTGAGATCAAGAAAGTTCAGGCCGAAAAGGCCGCCGCTGCCTGAGCGTGTGACGTTCGTTGATGTCGGCAGAATTTCAACCCGCTTGGGCTCCAGAGCTTTGGCGGGTTTTCTCTTACTCACGGCGCCTCAAGAACCCGTCGGCCATGCTTATTGTGCAGCGCCGCAATTTGGCTGCTATCGTCGCCAGCGTCGTGCGGCGCAGTCCAGCGCACTTATATAAGACATTGTTATGAATAAGATTTAAGCAAGGCATGCGTCGGGCGCATGCCTGTTGCAGCGCACAGTTACCTTGTTTGCGGATGCGAAGAGAACTACCTTTGTCTTCATGAGAGCGGGTGACCCGAGGGCGGGTAGCCCGCTATTGAAAGACGGAGAATGACCATGAGCAAACCTCTGACCTTGAACGCCGTTTACGGCGCCGAAGCAGCCGCGAACGCCGAACCGATGAAACTCGGCTTTTGGACACGCCTGCACAATAGCATCACCCTGTCCCGCCAGCGTGCAGCGGAGCGTGAGATTGGTCGCTTCGTGCAACAGCATGGCGGCCAGCTGACCGACGAGATTGAGCGCGAAATCAGCCGCCGCTTCGGTGGCCCGGCCGGCGGACGCTAAGCGCGGCTGCCAGCTCGTGCGCCTCGAAAAGTGTACAGCGGTTGTCGGATCAGGCGCACGAGCAAACAAGAATGTCGGCACCTGAAGGCGCAAGAATGGCCAGGCCGGATCGCAAGATCCGGCCTTTTTCATGCCGTCAACGCGAACTGCAGCAAGATGGACCGCTGCAGCAAGGCGCTGAAGTTGTCATCGGATATCAGCGTCAGAATCAACTGCCCGGTCGCGTCTCGGTGCAGGCTCAACCCCTCCATGTTGTCGATTTCGCTGCCCATGCCCGCGGTCAGGAGAATCTCCCCCTCGACAAGCGCCCCCGGCACCAAATCCCGGGCTTGGACAAGCCGCAGCTGCATTTTGACGCCCTCCAGCCATCGGAAGCGGCGCTCAAGAACGATGAGAGAGCCATCCGGCAGGCTGGCGACGTCGGTGATGTCAAAGCCACCAATGTCCTTGAGGTCAAACCGCTTCGGTTCGCCTCGAACCCAGATCCATCCGACGTGGTGTCCGGCGGGATCGGGGTAACGCTCCGAAATGGCAATCACCGAGCCCTCGAGCGGTCCCCCGGCAATCATCGTCATCGCCTCGAGCCCTTTGTTGCGGCTCATCGCCTTGGCACCGGCGGGCATTCGCAGATACCCAACAGGTGCCTGCACCACCCGATCAACAACCGGAAATCGACCGATCCGATGGTTGCGCTCGAAGGCGATGAGGACAGTCCCCTTCAGGAGATCACCCTCGACCAGCGCAACAGCCTCGGCATCGAGATCGCGCTTACGGGTCAGTCCTCTCCCGCCAAACGCCAGAATTGGGCCGATGCGTGCATCAGCAATGCCGGCCGGCGCCGTGCCATCGTAGGCTAGGGTGCCGGTCAGCCACGTTCCGGCGTCCCCAACCCCGATGAAGCGCCGGCCATCCGGCTCCATCGCGAGCCCGGAAAGCCCGCCAAAATCCTTCGACGCCGACGTCAGCACCAGCCCGCCGAGAAACTGCAGCCGGCCATAGGCCTTGCGTGGTTCGTCGGTGGTCGTGCGGCTGAAACTGGTGATTTTGCGGGACGAAATCTCAATCGAGTTGAACGCGGCGGCAGCCGCTGTGCTGTGGCCCCGTTGTTGTGCTGTCGCCGCATCTGACGCCGCGCCCAGCAAAAATCCAGATGCACCCAACATCCCCCGCCGAGTCATCCGCAACGGAGTATCAATTCGCGTCATCCGTTCTCGCCGCATGTCGATGCAATTATCCGCTTCGCGATATCATCTGCCCCGGCGGCGGAACAAGGGCATAAAGGCGCCCGCTCGTGCGTCCCGAAAAGTGTGTAGCGGTTTTCGGATGAGGCGCACGAGCCAACAAAAAACGCGCAACTGAGGGCGCCAGAAAGCAAAAAACCGCTAAATTATCTTCCGCTTGACAGCCGGCACGCGTTTTGGCGCGCGACGCTTTTCCTCGGACTTCTCCGAGAACAGTTCCACCAGCTTGTCGGTCATCGCGCCGGCCAATTCAGACGCATCCGTGATCGTCACCGCACGCTGATAGTAGCGCGTCACGTCGTGGCCGATGCCGATTGCGATCAACTCCACCGGTGAACGGTTCTCGATCTCGTCAATCACCTGCCGCAAATGCAGCTCCAGATAGGAACCAGAGTTCACAGAAAGCGTCGAATCGTCAACCGGCGCGCCATCCGAAATCATCATCAGGATTCGCCGGTGCTCAGGCCGTGCCAGCAGGCGCCGATGCGCCCAGGCGAGCGCCTCACCGTCGATATTCTCCTTCAACAGGCCTTCCCGCATCATGAGGGCCAGCGAGCGCTTCGAGCGACGCATTGGCGCTTCGGCACTCTTGTAGATGATGTGCCGCAGATCGTTCAGGCGGCCGGGATTGGCTGGTTTCCCGGCGCTGAGCCACGCTTCGCGCGCCTGCCCGCCCTTCCAGGCCTTCGTCGTAAAGCCGAGGATCTCAACTTTCACGCCGCACCGTTCGAGCGTCCGCGCCAGGATATCGGCACAGCACGCCGCAACCATAATCGGCCGGCCGCGCATCGATCCCGAATTGTCGATCAGCAGCGTGACGACCGTGTCTTTGAAATCCGTGTCACGCTCGCGCTTGAACGACAGCGCCGCCATCGGGTCGATAATGATTCGCGGCAGGCGGGCCGGATCGAGCGCGCCCTCTTCGAGATCGAAGTCCCAGGCGCGGTTTTGTTGCGCGAGTAGTTTGCGCTGCAGTTTGTTGGCCAGCCGCGATACCGCCGACGACAGATTGCGCAACTCCTTGTCGAGAAAGGCGCGCAGCCGCTCCAATTCGTCCGGTGTTGAGAGATCGTCGGCATCGATTTCTTCATCGTTGACCCGCGAAAAAACTTTGTAACCAAAGGCTTCCGGGTTATCGAGCACACTCTGGTTGGGCCGCCACGGTTCGGGCGTCTCGGCCATGTCCTCGCCATCGCTGTCGGCATCGAACTGGTCGGTCTCGGCGGCATCCGCCTGCTCGGAATCCTCTCCTTCTTCGCCCTCGGCGCGCTGCTCGTCGGTCTGCTGGTCCTCGGCGTCGGCGCCGTCCTGCTGTTGCTGCGCCTCGGAATCACCGCCCTCGGAGGCATCCTGATCGTCGTCACCCTCTTCCTGTTCGCCGCTCGCTTCGTCCTCGGTCAGCTCAAGCGCCTTCAACAACTCGCGTGACAACCTTGCGAAGGCCGCTTGATCAGTCACTTTATGTTCAAGTTTTTCGAGCGTCTTTCCAGCTTTACCTTCAATCCAGTCGCGCCAGAGCTCGACCATCTTGGCTGCATTCTCGGGAGGCTTGGCCCCCGTCAACCGTTGGCGTAGCAGCAGCGCCAGCGCATCCTCGATTGGTGCATCAACACGTTCGGTGATTTCCGCATAACGGCCGTGCCCGTATTGATCCTCGACCTTGGCGGTCAAATTCATGGCCATGCCCGGCATCCGGTTGGCACCGAGCAATTCAATTCGTGCTCGCTCCACGGCCTCGAACACGGAACGCGCCGGCCCAGCTGGTGGCGCAAGCCTGTTGTGCAACTTCTTGTCATGCACAGCAGCCGTGAGCGCAAGGCTGTCGGACCAACCACGAATAACCGCAATTTCTTTCGCACTCGGCGCCCGTGATGGCTCCGGCAGCGTCATCTGTTTGCCATCGAGTTCGGGTTTGCCAGGACCATAGCCGACCTGCACTTCGCCATCCCCGGCGATGGCACGAACACACAGCCCCAGCGTCCGCTTGAACGGCTCGGTGGGTAAGTCTTTCTTCGGTGGTGGAGGCATGCTCGGGGGGCACTCGATCGGCTCGTTGCACTGACTTGCAAGCCCTACACGAGGTCAAGCAAAACTTCCACAACGTCAGCATCCGTTAATATCGAGCTGCGCGCAGAAAGCATACCCCGTCTGAGGTATTGCCAGGACCGATGCCGAGCCGCATCATCAAATCGGCCCTGGTTCTCGCGGCGCACGATCTGTTCGGAGATTGACCCAATGTCGAATCGGACGCTGTTAGCCGCATTCATCACTGCCTTGCTACCGATTGCTCCGTCTGTCGGCCACGCCGAAACGATCAACGTCAACGACAATCATGGCGGCAGCGTCGCAGCCTACGATCAACGCTGGGCCGGCATGGCCTCACGTGGCGTCGACGTCCGGATTGTCGGTCCCTGCCAATCCGCCTGCACGATTTTGCTGGCCCATATTCCGCGCGATAAGATCTGCGTCACCCCCGCCGCGTCGTTCGGCTTCCATACCGCTAAGATCCCGGCCATGACGGCCAAACTCTGGGCCGGCTACAGCTCCGATATCAAGGGCTGGATCAACGCCCGCGGCGGCCTGACACCCGACTTCAAATGGATGGGCGCGCCCGACACCTATAAATACTTCAAGAAGTGCTGATGCGCCGGCAGCTGGTCGGCAGTTGAATGCGCGATTCCCTCAACTCAGCGCCACATTCGCCGAACTCTCCGGCAAATCCTCGCCGAAGCAGCGCTGATAGAATTCCGCAACCAGCGGCCGTTCCAGTTCGTCGCACTTGTTCAGGAACGTCACGCGGAATGCAAAGCCGATATTACCAAAGATCTCGGCGTTTTCCGCCCAGGTCATCACCGTGCGCGGACTCATGACGGTCGAAAGATCGCCATTGATGAACGCCGATCGCGTCAGATCCGCAACCCGCACCATGTTGGAGACGACCTTGCGCTTGGCATCCGTTTTGTTGAAGGCCTTGACCTTCGACAGCACGATGCGCGCTTCATCATCATGTGGCAGGTAGTTCAACGACGATACGATCGACCAGCGGTCCATTTGGCCCTGGTTGATCTGCTGCGTGCCATGATAGAGGCCAGACGTATCACCAAGACCGATGGTATTGGTTGTCGCAAAGAGCCGGAATGCCGGATGCGGGCGAATGACCTTACTCTGATCCAGCAGCGTTAGCTTACCCGATACTTCCAGCACGCGCTGAATGACGAACATCACATCCGGCCTGCCAGCATCATACTCATCGAAGCAGATGGCGGTATTGGTCTGCAGCGCATAAGGCAGAATACCCTCGCGGAACTCGGTGATCTGTTTGCCGTCCTTGAGAACAATGGCATCCTTACCAACGAGATCGATACGCGAAACGTGGCTGTCCAGGTTAACGCGGATGCATGGCCAGTTGAGTCGCGCCGCGACCTGTTCAATGTGGGTCGATTTGCCGGTCCCGTGGTACCCGGTAATCATCACGCGGCGATTATGCTTAAAGCCCGCCAGGATGGCGAGGGTCACATCCTTGTTGAACAGATAGTCTGGATCAAGGTCCGGCACATGCTCAGAGGTTTTGGCATAGGCTGGCACGTCCAATTCGGTATCGATTCCGAAGACCTTCTTGACGGAAACGGTGGTATCGGGAAGGCCGGCAACCCCGGCAGCAGCAGACGCGCGCATATCTCAACGGTCTCGTGTGTTTGGTGTTCGCCTGAAAGTTTGTCTGAAAAGGGCCCGGAGCCGCTGGCGTCGGACCAGCGCAGCCACCCCACCCTTGAATGTTCTGAGTTTGGTAGCCTTAGACCAGCCCAGCCTGTTTCAGATAGTTATAGGCTTGGATGATTTCGCGCAACTTGTCCTCGGAGCGGGTGTCCCCCCCATTTGCGTCGGGGTGATGCCGCTTGACCAGTTCCTTGAAACGCGCCTTGATTTCGGCCTTGTTCGCCGTTTCCGGTAGATGCATGGCGTCGAGCGATTTTCGCTCCAATGGCTTTACGTAACGGCGCGGCGCGTCCTCCTCGTCCGATCCGCGTTTGGCCCGCCATGAGAAAAATCCATGCGGATCATTGGTCGGCTTGCCGCCCATCATATCCGGGTCTGCCGAGCGCCCGCCGGTCTTGGTGCCATGCGCCCAGGCATTGGCGCCCGACTTCCAGGTCGGGCGATGCCCCGTCAACGCATCCTTCTGAAAGTCGGCGACTTGGCTGTCCGACATGCCCTGAAAGTAGTTGTAATTAGCATTATAGTCACGGATGTGGTCCATGCAGAACAGGTGGAAACGGCCCTCCTGCCCACGTCCGACCGGCGCACGATGCGCCCCCTTGTTCGTGCAGCCCTTCCAGGCACACGGGCGCACCTCTTCCCGCTTGGGTCGGCGGGTGCCGGAGCTGATCCGGATCGAATCGAAGAATTTTGAGTCTGTGCTCATGGGCCCGGATTATCGTGTTCTCGGGGAAGCCTGACAAGGCCTTGACAAACGGCGTTGATTTGCGCGTGGCCTGGGAGACATAGTGGCAATGCTGCCCAGACGAGCCAACCTTCCAAGGAGTTTTAATGTCGGTCGAACGCGAAATGCGGGAATTGCTGATGGTGGCCCTGGAGCCCACCAGGCTCGATGTGGTGAACGAAAGCCACATGCACGCCGGTCATGCGGGCTCGCCAGGCACCGGCGAAAGCCACTTCCGTATCCTTGTAGTCTCAGGCAAGTTTGCCGGCCAGTCTCGCCTGCAACGTCAGCGCCTGGTCAACGAAGCGCTCGGCGATCTGTTGCGTCATCGTGTCCACGCCCTCGCCATGTCGACCATCGCGCCAGGCGAAGAGGTCCGCTAGCGACCGCGCCACGACGGGTGCGCCTCAGGCAGCGTCGGACCGTCCGGTCGTCGCCAGGACGGGGAATGTCAGGATGAAAACTGAGCCCTTGCCCGGCACGCTTTCCGCACGAATTGACCCGCCTTGCCGTTCGCAAATCTTCCGACACGTCGCGAGGCCAATTCCCGTGCCCTCGAATTGTTCGCGGCCATGCAGTCGCTGAAAGATTTCGAAGATCGCGTCGTGATGCTTCATGTCGAAGCCGATCCCGTTGTCGGTCAGTCGCAGCTCAAACGTCTCGTTGGCGAGATCGCGCCGTTCGATGATCAGTTGCGGCGCAACGTCCGGCTTTGAGAATTTCAGCGCGTTCGAGATCAGGTTTTGCAGCAGTTGCCGCACGAGTGTCGAATTTCCCTGCATCGCGCCAAGCGGCCTCACGTCGAGGGTCGCTTTTTGCTCCTCGATCGTCACCGTCAGATCGTCCAGAACTTCAGCGGCCAAACGATCAAGATCCAGTCGTTCTATTTTCGCGTCGGACTTCGCGGCGCGCGAAAACGCCAGCAAGTCGGTGATCAGACGCCGCATCCGGGTCGTCGCCGACAACATGCGATCGAGATACGCAGCGCTGTCCACGTCGAGCGTGCTGCCGGCTTTGGCCTTAAGTCGTGCGCCGAATGTTTCGATCTTGCGCAACGGCTCCTGCAGGTCGTGGGACGCGACCGCGGCGAATTGCTGTAAATCTTGGTTTGAGGCCGCCAAACGCTGCGTCTGCAGTGCCAGCGCTGCTTCCTGCTCTTTGATGTCGGTGACGTCGGTCAAAACGGTGACGATGCCGCCTTCGGACGTGGCGCACCCTTCCACCCGCATCCACCGCCGGTCAGGCAGTTGAATGTCGAACGGCTTCTTATTGATTGTCCGCTTCTCCAGCAAATCGGTAAGCCAGTTCCGCGCCGGAAATGGCCGGTGCGGTTGCCACAGTTCGGCCTGCGCACTGGCAATGTCGCCAAACTTAGCCGTTGGCTCGAGCAGCGCATTGACCGGAAACAGCTGCGCAAAGCGCTTGTTGGCGATGATCGTCTGATCGGCACTATCACTCAGAATGAAGCCGGCGCCCAATGCGTCGATCCCATCATTGAGCCGCTGCTCTGCTTTTCTTGCCCGCAACAACGCCGCCTCAGCATCGGCCCGCGCCACCATGCGGGCCGTAATATCGGAACCAACACCACGATAGCCGCCCTTCGCATTCGGCGACGCCGTCAAAGACACCCACCGGCGCAATCCATCCGCATCGATCGTTTCAACAACGACATCGCGGAAGGCCGTCCGCGCACACATCAGCTGCACGATATTCTGCACCGAACCGGGCTGGACAGTCGCCAGGACATCCAACAGCGTTGCGACATTATTGGGTTGCCGGCCGCAGCCGAACACATCGCGCATGCGGTCGGGCAGCCGCACCATGTTCAGTTGACCGTCCGTCTCCCAGAGCCAGTCGGACGTCGACGTCTCGACTTCCTTGAGCAGCAGTGAAATCGTCGCCGATTGTTCGGCATGCCGGCGCTCGGCCAGGACGTTAGAGGCAAAGTTGCGATACAGTTGGCAACCGACCGTCACCATCGATGCCGAAAACGTTAGCGCGAACATCGCCAGCACCAGATAGATGTTGCCATCCAACGAAAGCAGGCGCAGCAGCGTCGGGACGGTCACGCCGAGACCAAAAAGCAGCGCCGCCGAAGGCACCAGCGCCAAGGCCGGCACACCGCCCGCCAGCATGCCCAGCGACACACTGAGCAACACCAGTTGGCCGGTTGGCCCGGCATCGCCGAAAAAGAGGGCGAAACATGCGCCCCAGAGCAGGCCGCGCGTGCCGGCATGCAGGCTGATGCGGCGCAATGTGCGCTTGGAAACCGCGCCCGCATTCTTGATATTGCGGGTCCGCGCTCGCGCCAGAAAGCCGATGGCAGCGACGCCGAGGACGATCGACATCCACACGCCAAGCTTAACCAGATTGACCTGATCCCAGAGCACGGCTGCGACCAGTAAGGCGTTCGCGACGTTGATCGCCATCATCACGCTTAGCTGATCGAAGATGCGCTGCGCTTGCTCGAACCGTAGCGCCGTTTCTTCGTCGCTGTCGGCCTCGCTGAACGGCCTCAAAAGCCCTGTCGCTGGATCAGGCAGCTCCGGGCTTGCCCCCGGCGACTGGTTGCCCGCGCCTCCGAGATGGCTTGCGATCACGACGACAGCAGCCAAGCAGACCAAGGTCACGATAGCCAATCCGGCAAAAACGGCGATCGGACGATAGGCAACCGAATGCCCAGGCGCGACACCGTCAGCGATGGCGATCAATAGGAATACGGCGACCATCAGCCCGCACGCGCCAGCTGCATAGCGCGTGGCCACTGGACTCAAGGCGTGATTTTTACCTGTGACGGAATCACCATTGCGCGTCATGCATACGTCCCTTGGACTCGACAATCCTGGCCGGTACTTTGCCCTGATTCGGCAGCCAACTGACGACAAGATAAGTGGCCTGATGAAACCTGAGCGTTGACCGCGTGTCGCGCAGAGCACGCCGCGAATATTCAAGGAACTGCAATGCGCCTCAACCGGCCCGCGGCCAACCGGCAAGCAGGGCCTCAAGCCCCAACCGGCGAGCATCGGCGTCGAGCCCAGCGCGCCGAAGCGCCCGGATGCTGTCACCCAAGGCGATCATGTGTGCAGCATCGGCGCCGTTCGGCCCAAGCGTCCGCATCGCCAGCAGGATGGTGCGGGCGACGTCCTTCTTTTTGGCGGCGTCCTGCAGCTGCGGCAGGATGCCGGTCTCCGGCAAATGACCAACCGTTGGTTGCGGTGTCCGGCTCGCAGCCTCCCAAAGCGGTATCGGCACGTTGACATCCAGCGCATCAAGAACCGTCGCCACGCGGTGCAGCATGTCGGCAGCGAAACGACCGCGTCGCGCCAGTTCATCGATCGCGCCGATGTGCGTCTCGCGGTTCCCACGCAATCCCGGATCGACCACATCAATCAGCGCAAGCCAACCGCCGAGCAATGGCCCGCCTGCCTCCGCGAACCGGCGCGCATCGCGATATTCCCCTGCAGTGAGAGCGACCTCAGTCGCCGTCGCAGCATCGGCGGCGCTCAGCCGCTCCGTCGCCACGTCTTTACCGATCAGCGGGTATGCCGCACGCGCAGCGACATGGCTCAATCCCACTTTGCGCCCGTCATCAAGCAGCGCCCGCACAGCCAACAACCGACGGTCCGCCGTCCGCTCGGTCTCGATGGCAGAAAACAGTCTGGCGCGGCGCAACAGCGGATCGGGGGTGCCTGTTGGCAACTGCCCACCCGCCGCCCGCCAAACATCGCCGAGCGCATCCGCATCAATGGCATGCAAACGCGCCGCAGCTTCTGCAGCAGCAACACGCAGGCGCAGCTCCGTCGTCGCAGGACCGGCAAGCGCCGACAACAGCGCCGGCTCGGCTTTGTCCAGGATCTGGCCGGCATCAACGGGGCCGATCAGTTCCATCAGCCGGAAATCCAACAGCACGATCCGGTCCGGCAACGCCAAGCGCGGCTTGCTGCCCGTCGTCAGGGCATCAATCACCGCCAAGGCCAGCGGCGCCTCGATACCGTCGTCTCGAGCAAGGTCAGCCGCCAAACCGGCCGCCGCCATATTACCGTCCGCCGCAGCGCAGTATGCCGCCAACAGTGCCAACTCGCTGGTCAGGCCCTGCGGCAGCGCGCTGTGCCGGCGCTGCATCGTTTTGGCGCCATCACAAGCGGCAGCGCGTTCGCCGCTCGCCAGCGCCCGCCGCACGCGAAAAGCGGTCATCAGCGGATCGGCCGCGTCGACATTGGCCGCGTCAAGTCTGCGCCCCATCTCAGCAATGCGACCAGAGCGGTAAAGTGCTTCCAATTGCAGCGCCAGAAAATGGTTGGGGCCAAGTCCGCCAGCAGGTGGCGTCGCCGTCGACGCCAGCAGTCGTGTCCACAATCCGTGCAGAACCGCCGACTTTGGCGGGACCTGCAGCGGTGCGATCAAACTTTCCACCTGTTTGACGTCGAGACCATTCCAAAGTCCCTCCGGCAACCCGCTGCCGTCACTTGGCGTGACCGGCGCGAGGTCGACGACCTCAAGCCCTTTACCGGCCTGACCAGCGCCCGCGTTGCTTGGCGACGGTGTCGCGGGGAATGGCGCGCCGGCTGACGGTTGTCCCGGATAGGGAGTGCCGAAACCATTCGGCGTTCGATCAGGCAAGGCGACTGATGGAGCAGCATCCCGCGACGCCGGTCCATGCAGAACGCCGTCCATCGGCGACAGCGGCGGTGGCAACGCTTGTGGCGCTTGCCGGCGGCCAGATCGCGCGCGCTCATCGCGATCGCGGAAGGGGTTCCAGTCATTTTCCGCAGCTGCGCTGCCGGCACCGATGAGTGTTGCAGCGGCAAATCCAGCGACGATCAAGCGACGGGCAAGCACGCTCATGGTTGCAATACATCCAAAGTTCCACCCCGCTCAGCAGTGGTGGGTTAGACGGCTCACTATCGGCGCACTTTGACGCCGGGCACCGCGGTGGTGGTCTCCTTCGGTGTCGGTTGGAAGAATTCCGCCAAGACATAAAGCCCCCCGGCGATCACCGCACCGAGGACGCCAATAATGGCGAGGAACCTGAAAAGGCTTGGCATTTGGCGAAGTTGCTCCTTCAGAGGTATGATTGACGCTTACCTTGGCGCCATTATGGCCCAGGTGTTACAAGAGCCAACTCGTGCTGCGCGACCTGACTCCAACTTTGACCCAGATAACTGATGTAACGCTTTGTGGTGGCACAGATATTTGCGCTTCAACCACACGTGCCATGACCGCCATGGATAGCGCCCCGCCCCGTCCGGTGGGTGCAGCATGATTCGATTCGGGCTTCGGCGCAGCAATCCTTTATCGCCAGACCAGATCCGGGCCGCTGAGTTTGTCCGCGCCGCATTGGGTCAGCGCACCCTCGTGCTGGTCGGATTGATGGGTTGCGGCAAATCATCGGTTGGTCGGCGACTGGCACTTCGTCTCAACCTGCCCTTTGTCGATGCCGACGACGAGATCGAGCGTTCCGCCCAAAAAACCATCAAGGAAATATTCTCTGACCATGGCGAGCCGTATTTCAGGGATGGCGAGCGCCGCGTGATTGCGCGCCTCCTGAATGCAGGCCCGCAAGTCCTGGCAACCGGTGGCGGTGCCTACATCAACGCCGAGACTCGCGATAACATCAAGGCGAACGGCGTGTCGGTTTGGCTGAAAGCCGACTTGCCACTATTGATGCGGCGTGTGCTCAAACGTGATAATCGCCCATTACTCGAGGCCAAGGACCCCGAGGCGGTCATGTCCGGCTTCATGACGGCCCGCTATCCCATTTACGCGCTGGCTGATGTCGTAGTGCAAAGCCGCGACGTGCCCCATGACGTCATGGCGGACGAGGTCGTGCAGGCCTTGCAGGCGTCGGCCGCACTCAATACACCAGCTAAAGTGCGCCCATAGTTGGCGCAAGCAAAAAGCCAAAGGACTGGATAACGGCGTGCCAAACACCCACCCGGATCGTGCTGCCCCCCAGGTCACGGTCCGCGTCGATCTGGGCCAGCGATCCTACGACGTTTTGATCGGGCCACGGCTGATTGACGAAGCGGCGTTGCTACTGCGCGCGCGCTTCGCCGGCGCACGGGCCGCGATCGTCACCGACCGGCATGTCGCAGCCCATTACCTGGCACCCCTGGAATCCAGTCTCGGTGCCAATCATGCCGGCAGCATTGTCGTGTCGCCGGGCGAAGCCACCAAGTGCTTTTCGGTCCTGGCCGATGTGGCGGACCAATTGCTCACGGTTGGCATCGAGCGCGGCGACCTGGTCATCGCGCTCGGCGGTGGCGTTGTCGGCGACCTCGCTGGATTTGCCGCCAGCATTCTGCGGCGCGGTGTCCGGTTTGTTCAAATTCCGACATCACTCCTGGCGCAGGTCAACTCATCAGTCGGCGGCAAAACCGGC
This sequence comes from uncultured Alphaproteobacteria bacterium, assembly GCA_963714325.1. Taxonomy (GTDB): domain Bacteria; phylum Pseudomonadota; class Alphaproteobacteria; order Rhizobiales; family Hyphomicrobiaceae; genus CAVQOB01. The sequence continues at coordinate 218,309 of CAVQOB010000008.1, forward strand.
ATCAACACCAAGCAAGGCAAGAACTTGATTGGTGCCTTCCATCAGCCGAGCCTCGTCCTCATCGATACCAATGTCCTATCAACCCTGCCGCAGCGCCAACTCCGTGCTGGATATGCCGAAGTCGTCAAATACGGCCTCCTCGGCGATCGCGCCTTTTATGACAGGCTTGAAACCGGCTGGCGCGGCATCTTCGGCAATGATCCGCAAGCATTGACCGCTGCCATCGAAACGAGCGTCGCCGCCAAAGCGGCCGTCGTCGCCCGCGACGAAACCGAAACCGGTGACCGCATGCTCTTGAACCTCGGTCATACCTTTGGTCATGCCCTCGAAGCCTGGGCCGGCTACTCGGACACCCTGCTGCACGGCGAGGCCGTGGCCATCGGCATGGCGCAGGCCTTTCGCTTTTCGGAACTCCACGGCCATTGTGCGCCGGGAACCGCACAGCGTGTTGAAGGGCACCTGCGCGCCACCGGCCTGCCGACCCGCATCGCCGATATCCTGGGCCCTGCGCGCCCGGACGTCGACACGTTGATGCGGCTGATGATGCAAGATAAAAAAGTCCAGCGCGGCAAGTTGACGCTAATTCTCGGGCGCGCCATTGGCGATGCCTTTGTCGCTCGCGACGTGTCGGCCGATGCAGTCCGTGCATTTCTTGCCACCGAACTCTCAACGGCCAAGGCCTGAGGATTACGATTTTGGAAATTGTCCTGACCGTCGCCGCGATTCTTCTCCTCCTGTTCTTGTCGGCATTCTTCAATGGTAGCGAGACCGGTTTGACCGCAGCCTCGCGGGCACGGATGCACGCGATGGAGCAGGACGGCAACACGAAAGCACGCCTCGTCAATCGACTGATGCAGAGCCCCGAGAAGGTGATTGGCGCGGTTCTGCTCGGCAACACGCTCGTCGATGTCCTGGCGTCGGCACTAGCTGCAAGCCTGGCCGTTCAGCTGGTTGGTGATGTCGGCGTCGTCTACGCGACGGCCATCATGACGCTGCTGATCGTGATTTTTTCGGCCGTTCTCCCGAAGTCCTATGCTCTCGCCTGGCCGGACCGGACCGCACTGCTGGTCGCCCCCATCATGCGCGGCGTCATCTGGATACTGACGCCATTCACGGCCGCCATCCAGTGGATCGTCCGCTTCATTCTGAACCTCAGCCCGTCGACCAAAGACGACGCCGCCAACATCCTCGCGGCACACGACGAAATTCGCGGTACGATCGAACTGCAGACAAAGGAAGGAACAGTCGAGCGCCGTGACGCAAATATGCTGGGCGGCGTCCTTGATCTCGGCGAACTGCAAGTCCTCGATATCATGGTCCATCGGACCAAGATGGAGACCGCGAGTCTCGATGCAGCACCCGAGCAGGTGATCGACGCGATCCTGAAAAGCCAGTATTCGCGCGTGCCGATGTGGCGCGAAGATCCCGATAACATTGTCGGCATTCTGCACACCAAGGACCTACTGTCGGCACTCGCCGCCAACGCGTTCAATCCGGCCAAGATCGATATCAAGTCATTCACGCAGGCGCCGTGGTTCGTGCCCGATACGACCAGCGTCAAGGATCAGCTGAATCAGTTCCTCAAGCGTAAAGCCCAGCTGGCTCTCGTCGTCGACGAGTATGGCGAGGTTCAAGGCCTCATCACCCTCGAAGACATCTTGGAAGAGATCGTTGGCCAGATCGCCGACGAACACGATACGCAAGAGGTCGCCATCCGGCCGCAAGCCGACGGCTCGGTGAATGTTGATGGTGCGATTGCCGTCCGCGATCTCAACCGTCAGATGCATTGGGACCTGCCGGACGAGGAGGCGACGACCATCGCCGGCCTCGTCATTCATGAAGCGCAAGCCATCCCCGAGCCCGGTCAGGCCTTCACATTCCATGGCTACCGGTTCGAAATTCTCCGCAAGAGTCGCAATAAGTTGGCGGCAATTCGCGTCAAGCCGGTCGGTGCCAAGGCTGCGGCGAGCAAACGGCCGCGCCCTGGGCGCACAGGCTCCGGCGAAACCGATGCCTTTGAAAGCGGTTGATGGCTGTCCGCTGCCGCCGCCAAAACAAAAATCAGCATTGAGTATATTGCGCCGGAACCGTTAGACTTTGTCCGCAACAAGGTCCGGCGGTCGTTCAGTGCGCATTGAGCCAGTCATAAATCCCGCCCCGCCGCCGCGAGCCAATCACGCCGGCGCGCGCCAACTCGCCATCGACGACCTCGACGTCGATCTGGTTCGGCTACGTCGGATAAGCGAGGCGAGAATGCGTCCTGCGCACGCATCCGTCAGCCATCCGGAATACGCCTTCCTGACCGAACGAAATATCGACGGCGCCACCCTGGAGCATGCCGACAACATCGCGCAGTCGTGGAATGTGCCCATCCACCATATGCTGCTGTCGGCGACCTGGATCAGCGACATCGCCTACGCCGACGCACTCGGCCGCGCGCTCGACGTGCAGGTCGTCCGTTGGAACATTGATTTTGCCGAGACCGGCGACAATCTCTGGCCACCGCAGCCGTTCGGCATGGCAGCGCGCGTCGCGCGAACGCCGATCCAAGTCTTGTCAGCGACGCTGCACGAACCCACAATTCTGGCGCAACAGATTGCAGCGTTGCGCGCCCAGGGTATCCCGGTGGCAATCGCCCCCAATCATGGCATCGAGGCCGCACTCGACCGCGTTGGTCGCAATCAGCGGCTCGAGCGCAGCGTGTTCGGGCTTTATCGCAGTCAGCCGGCAATGTCCGCGCGGCGATCGGCGACGCGATGGCAGGGTGTCGCATTCGCAGGACTTACGATGACGGCCATCTTCGGCGTGTGGTTCGATACGCCCGCAGCCCTGCAGACCGTCTTCGGCATCATGTCACTCGCGTTCCTGTCCATTGCCCTGACCCGCAGTCTCGCCCTCATCGAGTTGTTTCGCGCGCCGACGCGATCACAGCATTTGATCCAACGCCGGCCCGACGACCAATTGCCAACCTATTCGGTGCTCATCCCTCTGTTCCGCGAAGCGTCAGTCTTGGCTGGACTGGTAGACGCTATGACCAGGCTCGATTACCCGCCAGGCCTCCTCGAAATTCTGTTGGTGATCGAGGATGTCGACCTGGAGACGAAGGCGCAACTCATCCAGATGGCCCTGCCGGGCAATGTCCGCATCATCGTTGTGCCGGATCAATTGCCCCGAACAAAACCGAAGGCGTTGAACTATGCGCTCGAAACAGCGCGCGGCGAGTATGTTGTCGTCTACGATGCCGAAGATCGCCCGGAACCCGCGCAACTCCGCCGCGCCGTGGATATTTTTCTAAGCGAGCCCGCCGATCTCGCTTGCGTGCAAGCACGGCTCAACATCTACAACGCCCATGCCAGCTGGATTTCTCGCCAGTTCACGATCGAATATTCGGCCCTGTTCGATGCGATCCTGCCGTCGCTCGAGCGGTGCGGCTGGCCGATCCCACTCGGCGGCACATCGAACCATTTCCCGCGTCGCGTTCTCGATGCAATCGGCGGCTGGGACCCATTCAATGTCACCGAGGATGCCGACCTCGGCATCCGTCTAGTGCGCCAGGGCTGGCGCACGCGCGTCGCATCAGCGACGACGTGGGAGGAGGCGCCGATCTATGCCCGCCAATGGTTCCACCAACGCACGCGTTGGCTCAAAGGTTGGATGCAGACCTGGCTGGTCCACATGCGGGCACCCTGGCGGTTGATGCGCGAGCTCGGCATCTGGAAATTCATCGGCTTCCAGGTCGTCGTCGGCGGCATCCTGCTATCGGCATTGGTTCATCCAGCTTTCTACGTCATTGCCATCGCGGCCGCGCTCGGCCATGCGGTCGAACTGCCGGACACCGAATGGGCCGTCGCCCTGCAGTGGGTTGCTTGGGGTAATCTTGCCGTTGGTTACGTGGTCGCCGCGTCCGTCGGTGCGATCGCCGCCGCGCGTCGCCGCCAACGCTTGACGGTATCGATTGTCCTGCTGCCGCTATATTGGTTGATGATTTCGGCCGCGGCCTATCGCGCACTCTGGCAGTTATGGCGTGCCCCGCACCACTGGGAAAAGACCCCGCACGGCGCCGCCGCCCGCAGCGCCAAAGCGCCCCATAGCCGAACCAAAAAGTCAACCTAGGTACTTACCTAGGTGCCGAGTGCTGACGATTTTGCTATTCTGTGTGCATCCCGGTTCACATCAGGGGCGGTGCGAGGGTCGTCTCGTTTCCCCGGACCGGGCGTTGCAAGAAGGTACCTCGGACGAGCAACGCGCTCCGGTCAGTCTGAAGTGTTCGGATGTGCCGCAAGGTAGACACCGAGCGACATCGTGTCGATCGCACGGTGGGTCCTTCAGGGGACAGATCTCTGACAAAACCCTTGCAGCAATCGGGGCGGCCGCGTGGCCGTCGAATTCGCGCCAGGCTCGAACCGCGCCGGATGCCAAGTGGGCATCTGAAGGCGCCGGCAAAGAGTCTGCCGCAAGCAGAGATCGCATCGGCTCCGCCGCCCCGGTCCCTGAATGATCCGCAAATCGCCGATGCGAAAGCATGCGGCGGCAAACGTGCGTGGCGAGTTCCCTCTCCCTATCGCTCTTGCGATGGGGAGGGTCAGGGTGAGGGGCGCCAACAGATTTTGATCGGCACTAGGCGTGCCAATTCGACTCGTTGCCGCCCCTCACGGCTCGATGCTGCCCCTCACCCTAACCCTCTCCCCGTGAAGGACGGGGAGAGGGAAAAACCGCGGCGGGTGGCCCTGCCGGAGGCAGGCAAGCATCGGGTCGGCACCTGAAGGCGCAAGAAAAGAGCGCGCCGGACAAATCTCCTACATTCGCAGCACAATCTTTGCGGCCGCAACCTTGCCCTCATGCAGATCGCGGAACGCGCGCGCGCCGTCGGCAAGCGGCCGCTCTTCGACCCAGTCGATCGGCCCAAGCCTGCCCGCATTCAGTGCCGCGAGCGTTTGGCGGAACTCAACCATCGTGTAGCAATAGGAACCGATGAAGGTGACTTCCTGCAAAGTGACTTTGCGGACGTCGATCCCGTCCTTGGCCGAACCCAATCCGATATGAACGATCACGCCACCGGGGCGCACCAGCCGGCAAGCTTCCTCGCGGCTCGCACGCCCGCCAAACGCATCAAGCACGAGATCGAAACCGGACGCCGCCGGCAACGTTGTCGCTGCGGGGTCGTAAGCGCCAAAGCGGCCGGCTGACTTCAGGCGTGCGCGACGTAGTACGCTGGTCTCGGCGATCATGACATCGCGCGCGCCGCGGCTCTCCAGGATTTGCGCCGCCCCAAGCCCAATGGCGCCGCCACCCAGCACCGCAATGCGCGCCGTGGACAAGGGTATCAACAGCGCCCGCTCGCCGAGATTGACCGCATGATACCCGACCGCCAGTGGCTCCGTCAGTGCCGCAACATCAAGCGCCAGATCATCAGGCACGATGATCAGATTTCGCTCCGGCACGCGAACCAGCTCAGCAAGTGCGCCCGGTCGCGACGGCATCGAGATGATGACGCGCGCCGCACACAGATGCGGCCGCCCGTCGAGGCAATCGTCACACGTCATGCAGGTGACGAGCGGGTTGATGGTCACCCGGCGGCCCTTCAGCCCACCGGTCGCCACGATGCCCGCCGCCTCATGGCCGAGAATCAGCGGTGCCGGCCGCCGCTCATCGTGTCCATGATAGGCATGCATATCCGATCCGCAAATTCCACAGGCCGACACACGAACGATCGTGTCCTCGGTGGCCTGCGGATCGGCTTCATCGCGGAGTACAATCTGCTCCGGGCCGGTATAGACGAGTGCTTTCATGTCCCGGCCTCACTCAGCGTTACTTCCCGTTCCAGACCTTGCGCGAGATATCGACGATCATCTCGAGCTTCTTCCATTGTTCGTCGTCGGCAAGCGTATTGCCTTCCTCGGTCGACGCAAAGCCGCACTGCGGCGACAGGCACAGCTGATCGAGCGGCGCGAACTTTGCAGCTTCGTCGATCCGGCGGCGGATATCGTCGGCCTTTTCCAGCGTTCCGGTTTTCGACGTCACGAGGCCGAGCACGACGGATTTGCCTTTCGGCAGGAAGCGCAACGGCTCGAACCCGCCCGAACGATCGTTGTCCCATTCCATGAAGTAGCCATCGACCGCGATTTTGTTGAACAGCAGCTCCGCAACTGGCTCATAGCCGCCGGACGCGACGAACGTCGAGCGGAAGTTGCCGCGGCATAGATGCATGGTGATGACCATGTCCTTCGGCCGGCTCGCAACCGCCCGATTGATCATGTCGGCATAGATCTGCGGCTGCTTGACCGGATCATCGCCCCGCTCGCGCAGCATCTGCAGCTGGTTGGGATCGCACAGATACGCGAAGCTGACGTCATCGAGCTGCAGATAGCGGCAGCCCGCATCATAGAACAGCTTGACCGCCTTTTCGTAGGCAGCCCCGAGGTCTGTGTAGAACGCCTCCATCGTCGGATAGACCGTGTCGTCGATCAACTTCCGGCCGCCGCGATAGTGCAGCATGCTCGGCGACGGGATCGTCATCTTAGCCGTCTTGCTCGTGTTGGCCTTCACAAACTTGAAATGGTCGACGAACGGATGGCTGTCGAAGCCGAGCTTGGCTGTGACCTTGGGGGCTTCCGCCTTGGTCTGCACGCCGGCGAATTGAATGCCGGATTCGACCGCAACCCGGCTAACGCCTTTGATGCCCCAGAGGAAATCGTAGTGCCACCAGGAGCGCCGGAACTCGCCATCGGTAATGCCCTCGAGCCCGATCGCCTCCTGCCGCTTGATCAGCGCCGCGATTTCGCGGTCTTCCACGGCCTTGAGTTGGTCGCCCTTGATCTCACCCTTCGCGAATGTCTCGCGCGCTTCTTTCAGAGGCTTAGTGCGCAGCAGGCTGCCGACCATGTCGGCACGGAATGGTGGTTTGCGGGTCATGGTGGAATGAACTCCAATACAGGGTGAACCTCGATCACATGCATAATGCCCCCGACCAGTGCCCGGCGTCGAGTGGTGCGCGATGCAAACATGGGCGCGACGCGCACGCCTGCCCGGCGCTCGCATCATGGATGGTGGTTCAGGCGGTTCAAGAAATGACGGACCAGTGACGTTTCCCGCAACGTCCCGCTGCAGCAAGGACAGGCGACCAACGCAGTCCATGACGTAACGACGGTGAAGTCAGCCGATCACTTGCGGCCGCAAGCCACAGCATAGGCCGTGCAGGAAATCCGCGACCCGGACTTGTTCCAGTTGCAGGAAAACTCGCGATCGCCCGAATACCACCAGTCCGCATAGCGGCGGCCATGTTTCTTGGCGGCAGCCGATTCCCAGGCAGCCCTAGCAGCGCTGTAAGCAGCACTCATGCTGCCTTGCGCCGCGCCCTTGCCCGTCAAGCCGGGATAGAAGCACCGATCGCCAAACGCCGCCGCAGGCGCGACCGCAGACACCGAAACGAACATTGAAATCGTGATCACAGCGAGAGCGCGACGCATACTTTCCCCAATGCAGACCCAGCCGCGCGCTGTCCAGCCGCGCGCATCATTGCCGTGAAGACGTTTTGCCGCGCGCGCGCAGATCAATAAAGTCGATTGATCAAAACTGCTTAATCAACTGATTTCAACGTGGATTTTCGGTATCACTGAAAGCGGTCAACAGCGATAAAGGTTAGCTTTGTCCCGCTGCAGCGGCCGTCGTCGCGAGGATCGTCACGCTGGTCGGAGTGACCTCGGCCAATCCGCTCTCGATCGCGATGCGCTCGATCCGCCCTTCAGCGAGCTTCGCCTCGACAACGCCGGGCCGCAGTGTCGACACAACCGGCGCATGCCCGACCAGGACGGTAAAATCGCCGTCTGCGCCCGGCACCATCACATGCTCCACGTCGGCCGACAGCAGCACCCGCTCCGGCGAAACCAATTCGAACTTGAAGTTGCCGGCCATCGCGCTCAATCCCTGTCGTCATTCTGGCACGCCTGGATCCCAGACGTGCGAGCCAAATCTTCAGTCAAACGCTGGTCATCGCGTACGCCATCGTTGCAGACCGCACGCGGCAAGCGCCCTAGGCGGTACCAGCACTGCTCGTCTTCGCATCGACCTCTTCAGCCGATTGCAATTTCGTGCCGCAGAACGGGCAGAAGAAGATCGGATGATCCATCATCCCCGGCTCGTTTTCATCCATTTCGACGAGTCCAACCGACATGTACAGCACCCCATCGTCGCCGACTGCGATCAATGGCTCGAAATCGTCCCCCGACATGGCTTCTTTCAGGCTTTGGCAGCAGTTGCCGAACTTGCCTGTTCCGTCTGCACTCATGTCGGCCTCCTCTGGTTGTCGCTCGTCCAGGATATGACCGGACAGACGGCCGTGACGCAAGTCATCGCCCGTTGAGATGCCATTCTGTCCCCAGCACCGTGTTTAAGCGGCCTCGGCCAGCTTCTCGGCCTTGGCGATAGCTTCTTCAATCGAGCCGACCATGTAGAAAGCCTGCTCGGGGAGATGGTCGTAGTCGCCGTTGCACAGGCCTTTGAAGCCCTTGATCGTGTCTGCGATCGCCACCAGCTTGCCCGGTGACCCGGTGAATACTTCGGCGACGTGGAATGGCTGCGACAGGAAACGTTCGATCTTGCGGGCGCGGGCAACCGTCGTCTTGTCGTCTTCCGACAACTCATCCATGCCCAGGATGGCGATGATGTCCTGCAGCGACTTGTACTTTTGCAGGATCGCCTGCACCTCGCGCGCAACGGCATAATGTTCCTCGCCGACGACGCGCGGCTCGAGAATGCGCGACGTGCTGTCGAGCGGGTCCACTGCCGGATAGATACCCTTCTCGGCAATCGAGCGCGACAGCACGGTCGTCGCGTCGAGATGCGCGAACGAGGTCGCTGGCGCCGGGTCGGTCAAGTCGTCGGCCGGCACGTAGATCGCCTGCACGGACGTGATCGAGCCCTTCTGCGTCGTCGTGATGCGTTCCTGCAGCGCGCCCATGTCGGTCGCCAGTGTTGGCTGATAGCCGACCGCCGAAGGAATACGACCGAGCAGCGCCGACACTTCCGATCCGGCCTGCGTAAAGCGGAAGATGTTGTCGACGAAGAACAGCACGTCCTGTCCCTTGTCGCGGAAGTCTTCAGCAACTGTCAGCCCCGACAGCGCCACACGCATGCGCGCACCCGGCGGCTCGTTCATCTGCCCGAACACCAGTGCGCATTTCGAACCCTTGGTCGAGCCGTTGTTCTTCTTCGGATCGATATTGACCTTGGATTCGATCATCTCATGATAGAGGTCGTTGCCTTCGCGCGTGCGCTCGCCGACGCCGGCAAACACCGAGTAGCCGCCGTGCGCCTTGGCGACGTTGTTGATGAGTTCCATGATCAGCACGGTCTTGCCGACACCGGCGCCGCCGAACAGGCCGATCTTGCCGCCCTTGGCGTACGGCGCCAGCAGGTCGACGACCTTGATGCCGGTGACCAGCATCGACGCTTCCGTCGACTGATCAGCGAAACTTGGCGCCGGCTGATGGATGGCGCGCGTGCCGGGAGTCTTCATCGGGCCGGCTTCGTCGATCGGCTCGCCGATCACGTTCATGATGCGGCCAAGCGTTTCATCGCCGACCGGAACCGCGATCGGCTGGCCCATGTCGGTCACCGACTGGCCGCGCACGAGACCCTCAGTCGAGTCCATGGCGATGGTCCGCACCGAGTTCTCGCCGAGATGCTGCGCGACTTCGAGCACAAGACGCGAGCCCTGGTTCTTGGTTTCCAGTGCGTTCAAGATCGCCGGCAAGTGCCCGCCCTCGAACTGCACGTCGACGACGGCGCCCATCACCTGACGGATTTTGCCGATGTTGTTCGTTGCCATGATGCTTGTCCTCGTTCTATCCGGAGTAGGTTGGGTCAGGCCGCGAGGCCGTAACCCAACATGTTCGTCTTCCCTTCAGTGTTGGGTTACGCGCTGAACCAGCGCTAACCCAACCTATATCTGCGTGCGATTAGAGCGCCTCGGCGCCCGAGATGATTTCGATCAGTTCTCTGGTGATGTTGGCCTGTCGCTGGCGATTGTACTTGATCGTCAGCTTGTTGATCATGTCGCCGGCATTGCGCGTCGCGTTGTCCATCGCGCTCATGCGCGCGCCTTGCTCGGATGCGGCATTCTCAAGCAAGCCGCGGAACAACTGCGTGCCGATGTTGCGCTTGACCAGGAACCCGAGCACTTCTTCTTCCGTCGGCTCGTATTCGTTGACCGCTTCCGCCGTCGTCGCTTTGACCGCCCCTGGCTTGTCTTCGGAAACCTTGGCCGGGATCAGCTGCAATGCCGTCGGCGTCTGCGAGATCACCGACTTGAATTCCGAGAAATACATCGTCGCGACGTCGAACTCGCCGGCTTCGAACATCGCGAGTACCTTGTCGGCGATATCCTGGGCGTTGCCGTAGGCGAGTTGCTTGACGCTCTTCAGATCGACGCGATCGATGATCAGCCGGCCATAGTCGCGGCGCAGGTTGTCCGCGCCCTTCTTGCCGACCGCGATGATCTTGACCGTCTTCCCTTCGCGCGTCAGCCGATTGGCATCGGCTCGGGCGAGCTTGGCGATGTTCGAATTGAACCCGCCGCAAAGTCCGCGTTCAGCCGTCATGACGATCAAAAGATGAACTTGATCACGGCCATTGCCGACCAGCAGCTTTGGTGCGCCGTCTTTGCTCGGCAGGCGCTTATTCAGGTTCGACAGCACCCGGTCCATGCGCTCGGCATAGGGGCGAGCAGCCGCGGCCGCCTCCTGCGCGCGCCGCAACTTCGCGGCAGCCACCATCTGCATCGCTTTGGTGATTTTCCGCGTCGCCTTCACCGAGGCGATGCGGTTCCGCATATCTTTGAGTGAGGCCATGGGGCGCCTTCTATCCGTGAAACCCGGCTGTTCAACCTCCCTCTCCCCGCGCGCGGGGTGAGGGTCGGGGTGAGGGGCAGCAGCATGCTCAGCCGCCCCTCACCCGTCCTTCGGACACCCTCTCCCCATAAAGTTGGGGAGAGAGAAAATCACGCCAGCGCCTTCGCCACCTGCTCGACGACGCCCTTGAGCTTCGCGGCCGTCGCGTCGCTCAGATCTTTCGTATCGCGGATGTCGTTGAGGATCGCCATGTTCTGGCTGCGCAGATTGGCCAGCAACGCATCTTCGAATGGCTTGACCTTAGAGACCGGCAGCGGATCGAGATAGCCGTTGACGCCGGCATAAATCACGCAAACCTGCTCTTCCATCTTCAGCGGCGAGAACTGGCCCTGCTTGAGCAGTTCCGTCAGCCGCGAACCGCGATTGAGCAAACGCTGTGTCGCCGCATCGAGGTCGGAGCCGAACTGCGCGAATGCCGCCATTTCGCGGTATTGCGCCAACTCACCCTTGATCTTGCCGGCGACCTTCTTCATCGCCTTGGTCTGCGCCGACGATCCGACGCGCGACACCGAGAGTCCGACGTTCACCGCCGGGCGGATACCCTGATAGAACAGATCCGTTTCCAAGAAGATCTGCCCGTCGGTGATCGAGATCACGTTGGTCGGAATGAACGCCGACACGTCGTTGCCCTGCGTTTCAATGACCGGCAGCGCCGTCAGCGAACCCTTGCCAGCGGCATCGCCCATCTTGGCGGCGCGCTCAAGCAGACGCGAGTGGAGATAGAACACGTCGCCGGGATAGGCTTCACGGCCCGGCGGGCGGCGCAGCAGCAGCGACATCTGGCGGTAAGCAACGGCCTGCTTCGACAAGTCGTCATAGATGATAACCGCGTGCATGCCGTTGTCGCGGAAGAACTCGCCCATCGCGCAACCGGTGAAGGGGGCCAGGAACTGCATCGGCGCTGGGTCCGATGCGGTCGCGGCAACGATGATCGAATATTCGAGTGCGCCGCGCTCTTCCAGCGACTTGACGAACTGCGCAACCGTCGAGCGCTTCTGCCCGATCGCGACGTAGACGCAATAGAGCTTTTGGGCTTCGTCCGTCCCGGCGTTGAGCGGCTTCTGGTTGAGGATCGTGTCGAGTGCGACGGCGGTCTTGCCGGTCTGGCGGTCGCCGATGATCAGCTCGCGCTGGCCGCGGCCGATCGGGATCAGCGCGTCGATCGCCTTGAGGCCCGTCGCCATCGGCTCATGCACCGACTTGCGCGGAATGATGCCCGGCGCCTTGATGTCGACGCGCATCCGCTTGTCCGACTTGATCGGTCCTTTGCCATCGATCGGATTGCCAAGACCATCGACCACGCGGCCAAGCAGACCCTTGCCCACCGGAACTTCCACGATCGTGCCCGTTCGCTTGACCGTGTCGCCTTCTTTAATCGAGCGGTCGTCACCGAAAATAACGACACCGACATTGTCGGCTTCGAGGTTCAGCGCCATGCCACGGATGTTGCCCGGGAATTCGACCATCTCGCCGGCCTGAACCTTGTCGAGACCGTAGACGCGGGCGATACCGTCGCCGACGGACAAAACTTGACCGATTTCAGAGACTTGAGCCTCTTGACCGAAGTTCTTGATCTGATCCTTGAGGATCGAGGAAATCTCAGCGGCGCGGATATCCATCAGCCCGTCCCTTTCATCGCAACTTTGAGTGAATTCAGTTTTGTTTTCAGTGAGCTATCGATCATCCGGCTGCCAATTTTGACGACGAGGCCGCCGAGCAGGCTGGGATCGACTTTGGTTTCGAGTTTGATCGACTTGGCGACGGTGCCTTTCAGCGTGTCGATCAGCTGCGTCTTCTGCGCGTCGCTCAGCGGATGCGCCGACGTCACCTCGGCGAGCACCTCGCCACGCTCACGCGCGACCAGCGCCCGGAACGCCTTGGTCATGTCGCCAACAGCGAACAGGCGGCGATTTTTCGCTAGCAATTTCAGGAAATTAGCTGTGAGGCCGCCAATGCCGACTTTGGTGAGCACTGCACTGATCGCGCGACCCTGCTCATCGGCGGAAAACACCGGGCTCAACACCATACGGCTGAGGTCAGGATTGGCAGTCAGGAGGGCATCGAAGGAATTCAGGTCGCGTTCGACCTCGGGCAGTTTGCCCTCTTGCTTGGCAAGATCAAGCAGCGCTGAGGCATAACGCCCGGCCACACTCGCCATCATCGGATCATCAGTTGCCACGTTTGTAATGCTCTCGCCGCGCGGAATTCGCGGCCAATGCGGCCCGAACCCAAAATGCCAAAGGCAGGATGCCCAAATTTGGGAAGGAAGGCTTTCGTGAGGAAGTCGGAGCCGGAACGGACGCAGCACAAAACGCCCTGAAGCGCCGCGTCAGTCACCAGCTCCGGGCTCGATAGCATGGCGATGGGAAGCCTTCAACACTTGCCAAGTGGACGCGATGCCGCAGAAGGTCTTGATGAGATCGCGCAACGGACCACGGATATGAACGGCGCCTGCAAACATCGTTCAAATCGCATTCAGCCACCGTCCGCTAAAACTCGCCCCAAGTTGCTGGCGATGTCGCCGGCGCGGATCGAGACCCCGGATAAGCGTCTCAGCCGGGCCTGGGGGCCAAACTGCCATGTCGATCAAGCGCATTCTGACAGTGTCCGCCATCACGCTCGGCGTCGTCGCGTCAAACGTCTCCATGTTCGCGAGCCAGGCCTCCGCCGATGGCTGGAACGGCCGCAACGCGCGGCATGGCTACGCCCGTCCCTATCAGGCACCGGCCTATGGCTACAACAATGGCTATCGCAGCTCACGCGATAAGACGGGTGAACGCATCGCCAAGGGCGTCATCATCGGTGTTGGTGCAGCGCTCTTGGGTGCCATCCTCTCCGACGCCGCCCGCGCCGATCGCTATCGCGACTGATCACTAATTGAAATCCCGCGTCCCCTTAACGCGGGACAATCGCGTAGCGTTCCCAAAAGTGGCGTACCGGTTTTGAGATCAAACGCTGCGCAAAGAGTGATGGCTTTTCAACCCTGCAAGCCGATCGAGCCGGACCTCGTGGCCGAGATCCGGCTCGCACTTTTTTTGTGCGCTGCTTTGCTCGACGCGAGGCGTTGAACGGGCTACGATTGCGGCTCCCCCGATGGAGTTTGCGTCCATGTTGAACGGAAAGTACGCATCAATGCTTGCCGCCGTCGCGTTCACGGTCGCAGCACCCAGCGCCGCCCGCGCCGACCGCATCGACGGCGACTGGTGTCACAGCACCAAGAACGTCAGCATCGAAGGTCCGATGATCAAGACGCCCGGCGGCAACCGCATTTCCGGTGATTACGATCGTCATGGCTTCCGCTATGTCGTCCCCGCCAATGAGCCGGGCGCCGGCAGCCAGGTGGTCATGCAGCTCCAGGGCGACGAGAACATGTTCGTCGTCACCAGGACCGGCTCCGCCGAAAGCCCGCCCGAAAACTGGAAACGCTGCAAGCCGACGAGTTAACGCGCGGTTGGTCCTGAGCAAATGAAGGCGCAAGCATAGAGCGCAATGATAAGTTTGATACCGCCGAGCGAAATCAAATACCTATCATCCGCATTCGCTCGGCGAGGCCGCGACCGCGGCCCGGCGCAAGCGCCGCATCGCGAAAGTGCAGACCACTTCAGGTCGGAACTTTCGCACGTGGGTATAAGTCGATCGCGATGATGTTTTTCGTCTGGCTTGGCATAGCATTCGCGGCATCCGTGCTTGCCTACTTACTCTATCAGGACTGGTTGTTTTTTCGCGGTCTACGCGGCCGCACTGCGGGCGTCGTCTACGATCATCAACGCAGTACCGAGGACGGCTCTGAATATTTCTCGCTTAAGGTGCGGTTTGAAACGGGTGACGGCAAGACCATCGAATTTACCGACACCTTCGGCCAATCCGTACGCAAGCCGGCGGTCGGCATGAAACTCGCCGTCGTCTACCCACGATCGGCACCAGAATTAGCGCGCGTTCGGCGCCCTTGGCTGCGCCCGGTCATCTATACTTTTATGATCTACATGCTGGGCACGCTGCTCGCCCTCGCGTTTGGCTACCTGCGCTAACCGAGCCAGGCGACGATTGCCGACAACATCACCACCGACAGCAGCGTCCCGAGCGCCACCGCGCCTGACGCCGAATGCACCACGCGCCCGCTGCGTGTTGCGAATAAGTAGGCATTGGCGCCCGTCGGTGTAGCCGCAAAGATGATGACGACGGCCGCTGCGATCGACGGTAGACCAACGACCTGGGTTGCCAGGTACCAAGCGACCAGCGGCATCAGCACGAGTTTCAAGACAAGTATTGTCACCAGCGTCGGCGCTTGCCCTTTGATTTCGAATTCGTTGAGGCTGGCGCCCAGCACCACCAGCGCACACGGGATGCCGGCCTGCGCCAGCAGACCAAGAGACTTGTCCACCGGCCCCGCGAGACCAAGGCCTGTCATACGCCAAAGCGCACCAGCCATAATCGCGACAATGATCGGATTGCGCGCAAGTTCCAGCGCCGCTGTCCGCGCCGCCTGCAGGAGCGAGCGGTTCTCCGACTGGTCAGCAAACGTCAGATGTAACGTGCCCACGAGCCAGAGGATGGGACTGTTCGCCATGATGATCGTGGCCATCGGCGCCGCCGCCGCCGTGCCATGCATCGCGACGACGATCGGCAGACCGAGCATGACGACGTTGCCGTAGACGGCGCTGATCGCGATCGAGGGCGCGTCGGCCATGGGCCGTTTCAACAGCAGCGCCGTTGCCAGCGTTGCGAGCACCCAGATCACCGCGATCGTGCCGAAATAGGCGAGCCAGATTGGTACCGGCGAGATCGCCGCTTCTTGCGGCAGTGCCAGCGTGCGGAACAGCAGCGCCGGCATGGCAAATCCGAACGCGAACTCGGCCAGGGCCTTGTGCGTCCCCTCGCTGAAACGCTTGAACCGCGCCGCCAGGAAGCCGAGCGCGATCAGCGAGAAGATCGGCGCGATGATGGTGACGACGGACATGCTCGCAGCTTCCCTCAACCGGCCGGCGCACCGACGACATAGAGAATGGCCGTCAGCGTCACGATCGACAGCAGCGTTGAAAGCGCGATCGCGCCGGACACCGCAGCAGTCGCTCGATCATGGTTGGCGGCAAACAGATACGCGTTGGCCCCGACCGGCATCGCGGCGAGCACCAGGATGATGCCGGCCGCCAGTGGCGGCAACACGAACACCTGTGTCACCAGCACCCACGCCAGCGCCGGCATCACCAGCACCTTGAGCGCCGTGACGGAGATCACCGCCGGCACTTGGCCGGCAAGGCCATAGGAGGCGAGCGTCAAACCGAGCGCACACAGCGCGCCGGGAACCGCCGCCTGCGCCAGCATCGACACGATCCGATCCGCGATCTCGGGCAATCGCCAGCCGAAGGCTTGCCAGATCAGCCCGGCCGCACAGCCAAGGATGATTGGATTGGTGATCAACCGCCAGAGCATCTGACGCAGCGCCACAGCGAGCGACTGCCGCTCCGAGCCTTCGACCGTCGCGTGATGCAGTGTCGCCGCCAGCCAGAAGATCGCCGTGTCGAAGGCGATGATCGCCGCGAGGATCGGCGCAGCACCCGTCCCGAAATGCGACAGGCACAGTGGAATGCCGAGCATGACACTGTTCGAAAACACCGAACTCATCGCGATAGCCGCGCCATCACCGGCAGGCCGCCGTAGCACGAAATGGTTCGCCAGTGTCGCCAGCACCCAGGTTCCCGCCGCGGCGCCAAAAAAACTGCCAAACAGCGCCAGGATCGGCACATCCGGCAGCGTGGCATGGCCGATCGTCCGGAACAACAGTACCGGCATGGCGATCTTGAAGATGAATTCCGGAACACCCTTCGCCGCGGCCTCTGAGACATAGCCAGAGCGTCCCGCGAGATACCCGATCAGGATTAAACCGAAGACGGGTGCGACGGTCAGTAGGACGGTGGACATGCGGTGGTCGGGCCTGTGGGAAGGTATCCAATGACGACGGCATAGCTGGATCGGCTGGAACGCCAGACGGCGCTCGGCCTTGAACCGGCCCCGTTTATGCCACGCGCCAGCGATCGTCCACCGTCATCGCCGCATGCGAGACGCGCAGTGCCGAGCGCCCGGCTGGCTCATGCGCCCATCCGCGAAACATGCAGCGGCGGCACCCGATCCTTCCACGGCATCGCTTGTTCGAGCGCAGCCGCCAGCTGCAGAAGCACGTGTTCGTCGGCAGGTTTTGCCGCGATCTGCACGCCGATCGGCAAGCCCGATGAATGCATCGCCAGTGGCAGCGACATCGCCGGTGTGCCCATGATGTTGTGCGGAATCGTAAACTGCACCGGCGTCGCAAACAGGTGATCGACAATGCTGATCGCATCGATGCCCTTGTGCGAGAGATGGTAGTTGCCCCACGGCTCCGAAACCCGCGACGTCGTCGGCGACAGTAGGACATCGCATTGCGCAAAGACTTTCGCAAACCGTCGCCGCGCCGTGTTGGCAACGCTGAGCGCCGCCATGAAACGGGCGGGCGAAATCCCCTTCGACCATTCGTAGATCGAATGAATGACCGGCTCGAGCGTATCGGGTCCCGGCTTACGGCCGGTCCGCTTGCCATAGCCGTCGAGCCGCGCATCGAACGCAAAAAAGAACAACTCGTTCATCGCCCGCAGTGTTTCGATGCCGCCGATCTCCGCTTCGATGACCTCAACCGAATGCCCCATGCCCGCCAATTGCTTAGCCGTCGCCTCGACCGCCGCCTTCACTTCCGGATCGATTTTGACGCCGAATAGCTCGCTGACCAGCAGTCCAATCCGCAATTTTGGTGATTTCTTCTTCGCCAGCGACGCATAGGATTCACTCGGTCGCGGGATGATGAAGGGATCGCCGACCTGCGGGTTCGAAACGCAGTCGAGCATCGCCGCCGCATCGCGTACCGTTTGCGTCTGAATGAAATTAGCTGAAAAGCCGAATCCGCCCTCATCCGTGACCGGGCCGATCGAAACGCGCCCGCGCGATGGCTTCAGGCCGACCCCGCCGCACCAGCTGGCCGGAATACGGATCGATCCGCCGATGTCCGAGCCGTGCGCGATTGGCACCATGCCCGACGCGACGGCGGCAGCAGCGCCACCCGATGACCCGCCTGCCGAATAGCCCTTTTTCCATGGTGTCGACGTATTGCCGTACAAAACCGTCTCGGTCGTGGCCGACATCGAGTATTCCGGCGCCGCCGTGCGCCCCATGATGTTGACACCGGCCGCTTTGAGCTGATCGACGAAATAGGTCCCGGCTTCCGCGATCATGCCTTCGCAGAGCCGCGAGCCGAATTCGATCTTGCGGCCCTTCTCGTGCCCGAACACATCCTTGATCAGGAAGGGAACGCCGCGAAACGGACCATCACCCAAAGATTTTTCGTCGAGCCCGTCAATCCGATCGGGATAGGTCTCGACCACCGCATGCACATCGCCGTGTAAGGCCTTGATGGCCGCCGCCGCCGTCAACGCCAGCTCTTTCGGCGTAACCTGCTTGCGCGCCACAAGATCAGCGAGGCCAAGTCCGTCCAATCGCGAATATTCAGCGAGCTTCATCATGGCAGCCATCCCCGAGCGAGTTGCTAGTGTGAGGCGCAGTGTGCGCCAGCACGGCAACGCAAATCAAGGTCCTCGGGGCGGCACAGTTCTGCTATGCGAAGCCGCACCAAAAAAAACGGCAAAAAGCGCGGTGGTTGCCCGCCACCGCGCCTTGAATGTGTCAAACGATCGCTGGCCGTCGTGCCTATTGTCCGAGCACGCGCCGCTGCCACCAGCCTTTACGCGTCGGCCGCGACGGGTCCACGACTTCCGGTTCGGACGTCGGTTGCACAACGGGCTCAGGAGCGGCCTGCGGTCTGCGCTGCGGCTCGGCCGCAACCGGCGGAGCAACAACCGTTTCGACCGGTGGTCGATAATGATCGGCAGCGGCCTCATCGACCCGGACATTGTCGCGGTCTCGACGGTGCGGTCGCTCCTGGCGCGGTTGCGCCACCTCGTGGTCCCCACCCGGCAGCGGCTCGCGCTCCGACACATTGCCGTGCATCGGTTGATCGTCCCGCTCCGGCCCTGTCGTGCTATGGGCATCTCCGGTGCCGCGCTCACCCTCAGTGATGGGAGCTTCGCCGGTCGCGCCGAATTCGCCCTCACGCTCGCGGCGGCGACCACCGCGGCGGCCGCGACGCCGGCGGCGCCCACGCTTGTCTCCGTCTCCACCTTCGGTCCCGTCGGCACGCCCGGGGCTCAAGTCGTCGCCGCCCGCATGATCCCTATCGATCGTCTCAACGGCGTCATCATCCCGATCGTCGCCGACCTGATCGGCATGCCCAAGATGTGGCTCGTGGCCGGGTCGGTTGTCAGCACTGCCCCCGCGTTCGCCGTCACCCAATTCTGCGCGTCCACCGTCCCGGGCAAAGCGTTCACCATCGACTGGGCGGCCTTCACCATTGCCGCCACGCCCGCGACGGCGCCGGCGCTTGCGGCCGCGCGGCGCGCCATCGTCTTCGGTCCGGCCTTCAGTGCGCCCGCCACCACCACGAGCGTCACGACCATCACGGTCATGGTGCTCGCGCGGCTCGTCCTCGGCGTCCTCGATCTCTTCGATCTCCTGCAGAATGGGCGCGTCGGCTTCCTGTTCCTCGCCGTCAAAGCCCCAATCCATGCTAACAGCAGCGCGCTGTGCCGGCTTCTTGGCTTGCAGCGGCGCGGCCGACTTCTCGATCGAGAAGTTGGCACCTTGCATGCGCTCGCTGGACTGCACCGCGATCGAGACACCGAACCGGCTCTCCATCTCGGTGATATAGGTGCGCTTGTTGTTGAGGATGTAAAGCGCCACGTGCGCCGTCGTCGCCGTCGTCACCGACGAGCGCGAGTCGCGCATCAAATGATCCTCGATCCCACGCAGCACGGCCAGCGCCACACTTTCCGTCGAACGGATGATCCCCGTGCCCTGGCAATGCGGACACTGCGACGTCGAACCTTCCAGCACGCCGGTCCGCAGCCGCTGCCGCGACATTTCCATCAGTCCGAAGTGCGAGATGCGGCCGACCTGGATCCGCGCTCGATCATGTCTGAGCGCATCCTTCAGCCGGTTCTCAACCTTGCGGTTGTTCCGCCGCTCCTCCATGTCGATGAAGTCGATCACGATCAGTCCGGCGAGGTCGCGCAGCTTGAGTTGGCGGGCGATTTCGTCCGAGGCTTCGAGATTTGTATTGAGTGCCGTCTCCTCAATCGAGAACTCGCGCGTCGACTTGCCCGAGTTGACGTCGATCGCCACCAGCGCCTCGGTCTGGTTGATCACCAGATAACCGCCGGACTTCAGTGTCACATGCGGGCTGAACATATCATTCAGCTGCTTCTCGATGCGATAGCGCGCAAACAGCGGATCGGCATGCTCGTATTTGATGACGTTGCGCGCATGGCTCGGCATCAGCATGCTCATGAAGTCGTGTGCCTCGCTGTAGGCTGGCTCGCCCGCCACGACGATTTCCTCGACATCCTTCGAGTAGAGATCGCGAATGCTGCGCTTGATCAGGTTGCCTTCCTCGTAGACGAGGCTCGGCGCCGTGCTCTCGAGCGTCAGATCGCGCACGCTCTCCCACAACCGCATCAGGTATTCGAAGTCACGCTTGATTTCTTGCTTGGTCCGCGATGCGCCGGCCGTCCGGATGATCAGGCCCATGCCCTCCGGCACTTCCAGTTCCTGCGCGATCGCCTTGAGGCGTTTGCGATCCTGCGCCTGCGTGATCTTGCGGGAGATACCGCCGCCGCGCCCGGTATTCGGCATCAGCACGGTGTAGCGTCCAGCCAGCGACAGATACGTCGTCAGCGCGGCGCCTTTGTTGCCGCGCTCTTCCTTGACCACTTGCACCAGAATGATCTGGCGCCGGCGCATGACTTCCTGGATTTTGTACTGCCGCCGACGCTGGCGGCGGGGCCGTTCCGGCACCTCCTCCATCGCATCTTCGCTGCCGACGCCGTCTGTTTCGATTGGGTTGACGATCTCGGGCGCTTCCGACTGTTCGCCGATGTCGACGATGTGATCGGCGCCGTCGCGCGCACCATCGTCACCATTGTCGCGATCCTGTCCCGATGATCGGTCGTGATGATCGTCACCGGCCGCGACGTCACGCCCGGCCTCTTCCGAAAGAGTCGGTTCCGTATCGCGCGCATCAAGCGCCATCGCAGCCGGATCACGGTGATCGTGCTCGTGCCCCGTTTCATGCCCATGATCGTGCCCATGATCATGATTGCCGGCCGCCGACGCTTCCCCCGCAACGGCGTGGTCGCCACTGTGGTCATGCGCATGATCGTGGCCATAGTCGTCGCCATGCGAATGCACGTCACCGTCATGGTTGTGATCGTGTTGGTGGTCATCGTGATCGGCGTGCACATTGCCGCCATCGCGATCCGGTTCGCCCTCTCGCCCCCGTTCGCCGCGACCGCGGCCACGTCCGGAACGCGCTTCGGCTCGCGCGTCGGCACGCGCCTCCTCTTCGGCCTCGATCGCCGCTTCTTCCTGCTTCAAGGCTTCACGGTCCGCGACCGGGATCTGATAGTAGTCTGGGTGGATTTCGCTGAAGGCGAGGAATCCATGGCGATTGCCGCCATATTCGATGAACGCCGCTTGCAGCGACGGTTCAACGCGCGTGACTTTCGCCAGATAGATATTGCCGCGGAGAAGTTTTCGGGCGGCAGATTCGTAGTCGAATTCTTCTACACGTCCATTCTTGAGCACCACCACCCGAGTTTCCTCCGGGTGGGTGGAGTCGATAAGCATCTTGTTGGACTTATCCATGCCATTGCATCCTTGGCGCCGAGGCTGGCGGCAACGTGCCTACCCGAGACCGTAAACAGTCGGGCAGGCCGGCAGCGCCAAGCGAGGGCGCCTCTTTGGGTTGTCATGATTGGAAGGCCATGGGCCGATAGGGACAGCCGAACGGCAAGCCGTGCACAATCCGCACGCCGCACGCGAGTAAGCCGCCGCCGGGGACCGGCGTTGCGTCTCACTGAGGTGGTGACGGTGGTTGGCATTGGCTGCGTAATCGTCCTTGGCGCATTCCGCGGAAGCATGTCGGTGAGGCCACATGGCCGCCGTCGTGCTGGGCTCTGGTTGACCCGCCATATCTCGCTGAAAACAGCGAGTTCGGGTCAAGACAGAGCAATTCTTGCGAGTGAAGTGAGACCCGCGCTCTTGCTCATTTTTCATGGCCAGCGACAGCTGCAGCCGGCCAAATGAATCGAGCTATGCTGCTGTCGTTGGGGCTACTAAGTTTAGCGTTACGGTTTGAGTGTCAAAAAACTGTAGGACAGACGCTTTTTTGGACCGACGATCGCTGTCCCACAAGTATCGGTCACACCGGCCCGCCGCACCTGCGATGCTTCGAGTACCGTGCTATCGCAATACCGCACTCCAATGCCTTCCAACTCGGTCGTCCCTGACCACCGACCAAGACCGGCGACCAAGACCGGCGACCAAGACCGGCGACCAAGACCGCGGCGACCAGACCGGCGACCAAGACCGGCGACCAAGACCGGCGACCAAGACCGGCGACCAAGACCGGCGACCAGAATGCACAATCTGCGCATCACTTGGTGCTGATCACTGTTTAGCAAGGGACGGCCACCGATCCAGCGGCAGACGAATGCTGCAAACTACGATAAGGAGATTTTAGGGACTTAGCCGCGGGGTTGCAAGGGCAGATTGTGACAGCAGCCTCTTTGGCCTCATCCAAGCGGGTGGCGGGCGACCATCCCTTGACCGGAGTCTGTCCCAGGTTGGATAATTTTGTGTTAACGTCGGCTCCAAACAGGACGCCCTAGACGCGGCCATCGCGAAAATGAGAATCAGCCATCCCATCGTACGCTATGCGCCCGTTTGACCGCAAAAACTGTCGAATCAGGCACTGGCGCGGGCAATCCAGGTTGACGCAGCTGGTCGTGCGCAATCGCCGCCGCGCACTGATCGCGTCGATGGGGTTCGCCTTTGGCCTTTTGGTTGGGGCCGATGCCGACGCACAAACGTCTGATGTTCCCAAGACTGGTGCCGCCGCCGACGGTGAAAGTACGATTCGCAAAGGCCAGGGCTGGGAGGCAGCCGTCACGCCACACCGGACTACACCGCACCCGCCACCCCAGGCAGGTCGGCTCTCTGCGCCTGCTGCGACAACGACACAACCCATTGTATCGGCGGCTGAAATAACGACGGTAGGAGCCGTGACCAAACTCACCCTGGCAATGTCGACGCCTGCCGAGTACCAGATATTCGCTCTTCCTGACCCCTACCGCATAATCATCGATCTGCCCCACGTTTCCGTCCAACTGCCGCCGTCGGCCGGGCGTGCAGCACGCGGCCTGATCACCGCCTTCCGTTTCGGCGTCTTCGCAGCTGATCGGTCTCGGATCGTCATCGATACCAATGGACCGGCCAAAGTGCGCCATTCCATCCAGCAAACCGCAGATGCAAAGGCGCCGCAGCGCCTGATGATTGAAATGGAGGCGATCGATCGGGAAAGCTTCCTGGCGGCACTCCCCGCACCCTCCAGCGATCAACGCAACGCAATCTTCGAGGACAAGGTTGTTTGGCCGCAAATGGCAACCACGAAACCGGTCATCGTCATTGATCCAGGCCATGGCGGCTTGGACCCTGGCGCCGTCGCCGCTGGCGACATCCAAGAAAAGGACGTGGTCCTGGCCGTCGCCAAGCAACTCGAGGCCGCGCTGACGGCCAGTGGCCGTTACGAAGTGCGCCTGACGCGACCCAATGACATCTTTGTTGCCTTAAATCAACGCGTTGCAGCGTCCGTGGCCGCTCACTCAAACCTGTTCATTTCTTTGCATGCCGACTCAATCGCCGATCCGGCTTTCGCCCAGTCGGCGCGCGGCGCCGCCGTCTACACCCTGTCCGAGCGCGCATCGAATCGCGCCGCCCAGCTCTCCGCCGAAAAGGAAAATGCCGTCGACGCGCTAGCCGGTGTGGACACCATCAGCGGCGACGGCGACGACCAGGTGAAATCCATCCTGTTCGACCTCATGAAGCGGGAAACCCAGATGTTTTCCAATGACTTCCGCAGCCTCATCATCGATCGAATGCGGCAAGTGACCCAACTGGCCCGCGATCCAGGCCGATCAGCCGCCTTCAAGGTTTTGAAGCAGTCCCACGCTCCATCGGTCTTGATCGAGCTTGGCTTCCTGAGCAATCCCAACGATGCGCGGCAACTCACCTCCGAGGCGTGGCAGCGTCAGGCCGCCAAGTCGATCGCTGGTGCCGTCGACGCCTATTTTGCCAAGACCGCGGCAAAGAGTCCGTAATGCGTTGTCCGCAGGGCTCCGGGCGTGCAAAAGAAATCGACATGGTAACAAGTGTTTACTGCCGAAGCGGGCGTGCTCCCGCCACATTCCGTGGTAGATTGCGCGTCAAAGTCAGGATGAGTTTTGACGATGGGCTTGCCTGACCGTTGGGCCGTGCCCTACACCACGCTGAAATCAGTTCGCGCGTCACTGAAATAGCCTGCGCGCGTCGATCAATGGCTCATGCATGCATCGAGCATACGCTTTGGAGTAGAGCCGCCGACAGCGCAAAAAATACGATGCAGTGGGCTCGGTCGGCTGCCGAATGGCAACCTCGAATGCTCTGCATATAGCCCCGTAAAATAGCCCCGTATTGAGAGCCGGAATTCGAAAGTTATGCACGCGCCGATCCTACCACCGCACCTGAACCAGAAGAAGAAGCGCAAGCGGCGCAGCTTCTTGCTGAGCTTTCTTGGCTTTCTGTTCGGCTCCGGCGTACTGATCTTTTTGGCCGTTTCGACGGTGGCCGGTTTCCTGCTCTGGCGTGCCTCACAGGATTTGCCGAGCTACGACAGCTTGGCCAAGTATGAGCCGCCGGTGATGACGCGCATTCACGCGCACGACGGCAGCTTGATGGCCGAATACTCGCGCGAACGGCGCATCTTCGTGCCGATCAATACGGTGCCGAAACTGCTGATCAACGCCTATCTGTCCGCCGAAGATAAACGTTTCTACGAGCACGGCGGTCTTGATTTTCACGGCATCGGCCGCGCCGGCTATAAGTTCATCCTGGCGCAAATCAATCGCTCGGAAAAGCGCACCGAGGGCGCTTCGACGATCACCCAGCAGGTCGCCAAGAATTTCCTCCTGTCCTCCGATCGAACGCTGGAGCGCAAGATCAAGGAAGCCATCCTCGCTATCCGTATCGAGAAGGCCTACCCGAAAGAGAAGATCCTCGAGCTGTATCTGAACGAGATCTATCTGGGTCTTGGCGCCTACGGTGTCGCCGGGGCCGCCCTGACCTACTTCGGCAAAGAGCTCGATCAGCTGAGTATCGAGGAAGTCGCCTTCCTCGCAGCGCTGCCCAAAGCACCCAACAACTACAATCCGCTGCGCGAGCGCACCAAAGCCCGCGCCGTCGATCGCCGCAACTGGATCATCGGCGAGATGGCCAACAATGGCTTCATCACCGCCGAACAGGCCAAGACCGCGCGCGCCAAAGAATTGGTTGTCAACATTCGCTCGTTCGGCACGCAGATTTATGCCGCCGACTATTTCGCCGAAGAAGTGCGCCGCTCGCTGGTCAATCAGTTCGGCGAAGACGGGCTCTACGGCCGCTCCGAACGCACCGGCAACAACGACGGTCGCGTCAACGGTGGCATGTCCGTGCGCACCACCGTCGATCCCAAATTGCAGCGTGTCGCACGCCGCGCGCTGATTGACGGCCTCGTCTCCTTCGATCGCGACAAAGGTTGGCGCGGCGCCGTCCAGAAGCTCGACATGTCCACCGATTGGCATCCGGCGCTGGGAGCCATTGACGTGCCCGGCGACATTGCACCGTGGCGTCTGGGCGTCGTTACCGCTCTCGATCGTTCGAAGGCTGTTATTGGCCTGCGCCCGCCAAAACAAGCCGATGGCAAGCTCGTGTCTGATCGCGATGGCGTTGAGATCGCCTATGACGAAATCAAGTGGGCCAACAAGAAGCCTTCGAAAACGCCGGGCATTGGCGACGTATTGGCGGTCGGCGACGTGATCTGGGTCGGGCCGAAAGATCCCAATAAGGTCGATGGCGTCTGGTCACTGATGCAGATCCCGGAGATCGGCGGCGGCCTCGTCGCCCTCGATCCGCACACCGGCCGCGTGCACGCCGTCGCCGGCGGCTTCTCATTTGCAACCAGCCAATTTGACCGCGCGCTGCAGGCCAAGCGTCAGCCAGGCTCGTCGTTCAAACCGCTGGTCTACGCCGCGGCCCTCGACAACGGCTACAAGCCGACGTCGATCGTACTCGACGCGCCGTTCTGCAAAGAAGCAACGTCGAGCCAAGCCGAGTGGTGCCCGAAGAACTACGAGGGCGACAAATCATACGGCCCCCAAACCCTGCGCACCGGCATCGAGAAGTCACGCAACCAGATGACCGTGCGGCTGACCGAGGATCTCGGTATGCCGCTGGTCGTCGAGTATTCCAAGCGCTTCGGCGTCTATGATGATCTGTTGCCCGTGCTCGCCATGTCGCTCGGCTCCGGTGAAACCACGCTGCTGCGCATGACCACCGCTTACGCCATGCTCGCCAACGGCGGCAAGCTGATCAAGCCGACGCTGATCGATCGCATCCAGGACCGCTGGGGCAAGACCGTGTGGCGCCACGACGAGCGTGAGTGCGCCAAGTGCAAAGCCGATACGCCGGGCGTCGAACCCGACGTGCCCGACACGCGCAAACAGATCATCGATCCCCACACCGCGTTCCAAATGACGTCGATCATGGAAGGCGTTGTCCAACGCGGCACCGGCACACGCATCAAAGAGATCATTCCGGGCGTTCCCGTCGCTGGCAAAACCGGCACCACCAACGAAGAGAAAGATGCCTGGTTCATTGGCTACACGGCCGACCTCGTCGTCGGTGTCTTCATCGGCTACGACACGCCGAAGCCGATGGGCAAAGGCCGAACCGGTGGCCAGATCGCAGCGCCGATCGTCGGCAACTTCCTCAAGCTGGCGCTCGCCGACAGCAAAGGCGAATTGAAGAAGGTTCCATTCCGTCAGCCGCCCGGCATCAAGTTCGTCCGCGTCAATGCCAAAACCGGCATCCGCGCCACGGCCGACGACAAGGATACCATCCAGGAATACTTCAAGCCGTTCGAGGATCCTGACGACGCCTATTCGGTCATCGGCATGCAGAGCGGCGAAACCAGTACCTCTGCAGGTGCAGCTGGCGCAACAACCGGCAACCAAGACACCGCCAGCCCGCGCGTCGACCAGACCGGCCGCCGCTTGTATTGACTGAAGCAACTGCAGTGTCAGACCAAACGGATCTGACGCCGCAGATTCTTTACCGCGCCGTCCACCCGCCGTCGGCGAACAGCACCGTGCCCGTGCAGAACGATGAATCATCGCTTGCCAGGAACAACATCGCCTTGGCGATTTCTTGCGGAGTCCCGAGCCGCATCATCGGCTGACGTGCTCCGAGCGCTTCCCTGAGCGCCGCCGCATCATTCGATTTCGCCAAGATCTGCGTGTAATACGGCGTCTCGATCGTGCCGGGCGCGATGGCATTGATGCGGATATTCTGGCCGACATGATCAAGCGCCATCGCCCGCGTCATCGCCGCCACCGCACCCTTTGACGTGACGTAAGCCGCCCGGTCCTTGATCCCGACGCGCGACGTGACCGACGCTGTGTTGATGATCACGCCACCCCCTTGCCGAGCCATGATCGGAATGACGTGGCGGCAGCCGTGATAGACGCCGTTGATGTTGACGCTCATCAGCGCGTTCCAATCGTCCTCGCTGGTCTCGACGACGGAGCCGGTGATGCCATAGCCCGCGTTGTTGACCAGGATATCGATCCGCCCGTGCTTCTTGGCGACGGCGGTGATCATTTTCTTGACATCGGCCGATTGCGCGACATCGAGCGCGACGGCGCTGCAAGGCCCGCCCAATGCCTTCGCGATCCTGCTGGCCTGCGCCTTGTTCTTGTCGGCAATGACGACCGTCGCGCCTTCCGCCGCAAATAGGCGCGCAGTGGCCTCGCCGATCCCCGAGCCACCGCCAGTCACAATCGCGATTTTGTCTTTGAGCCGCATAAAGTCTCCAACAGGTTGTTCCAAGTGTGCGACGTCATACTTTCTTTGTGTCGAAGGAATTATCAGCCCACCCAAACACCGTGCGTCGCTCGATCTCGGCGACATTGTCAGGCCGCGGAAATGGCTGAGGCGTCGCGTCGCCCGGTTTTCGGATCCGTCCGATCTCGGCAAAAAACTGATCGAGCCCACCCGGCATCATCAGCCAGAGAAAGGTCATCGGCGCATCATTTGGATTGAGGAAATGATGCTTCCGATTCCGGCCGATATACACCGTCGATCCCAGCTCGAGTGCGGTCTCGACGCCATCCAGTCGCGCAACGCCGCGCCCTTCGATCACATGAATGATCTCTTCATTGTGTGCGTGCGTGTGTTCGCGGATGAAGCATTGCGGCGCCACCGTCTGCGTCCCCATCGAGAAATTGGCCTGCCCGTCGACCATCTTTTGATTGAGAATGTTGCGCACAAAGCCGTTGGCTGGCACGGGTTGCCAAAAGCTCGCCGCCTCATCGAGACCGATCACCTTGGCCGAACCCAGCGGTGTGTTTGCATCGCTCATATCAATCTCCCAGTGAACTCAAGGCCGCCGGTTCCGCTTGAGATCGTCGGGTCCATCCCAGAACAGGAAGTCAGGCCCGAGCGAGCCGATGCTGGGCGCCCCCATCTGCGCCATCACCATGCCGACCTCTTTGCCGATCATATCGACGGCGTGATGCGCGCCAGCCTCCGCGCCTGCCGCAACGCCATAGAGTGTCCAACGGCCGACAAAGGCAGACTTGGCGCCGAGGCACAACGCCGTGACGATGTCAGAGCCGCGCCGGATGCCACTGTCGAGCATCAATGTCATTTTATCGCCGACCGCATCACGGATGGCCGGCAACACATCGATCGGCGACGGCGAACGGTCGAGTTGGCGACCGCCATGATTCGACACCATGATACCGTCGACGCCGAGGCTGGCAGCGCGCTTGGCATCGTCGGGATGCATGATCCCCTTGATGACGAAATGTCGCGGCCACTGACGGCGGATGCGCGCGACGTCCTCCCAGGTGGCGCCGATCGGGAATTGCGTCGACAGAAAATCCAGCACCTGCGAGCCATCGGAGCCGGGCGGCGCATATTTTTCCCAGTTCGATGCGGACAGCCCAGGCCGAGTGTAATATTCGTAAAGCCAGGCCGGATGCAGCAGCGCTTCAGCCTTGGCGCCAAGTGTCGGTTTCATTGGACGATCGAAGCCGTTCCGAATGTTGCGTTCGCGTTTCGGCCGGCCCGGCACATCGACCGTCAGCACCAGCGTATCGAACCCGCAGACGTCAGCGCGCCGCACCATGTCGTCGGTTATGCGGCGGTCCCGCGCCTGATAGACCTGATACCAGCCGTGCTCGGGGGCAACCTGCGCCAACTCCTCCATCGTCGCGGTGCTTGCCCCGGACATAATGAATGGGATGTTGGCGGCCTTGGCCGCACGCGCCAGCATCATGTCGGCGCCGGAGCGAAACAGCGCCGCCCCGCCGGTCGGCGCGATGCCGAACGGTTGCGAATATTTGCGGCCGAACAGCGTCGTCGATTGATCGAGCTTGTCGATGTCGACCATGTATTTCGGCACGAGTCGGATCGCCTCGAAGGCGTTCGTATTGGTGATCAATCCTCGCTCAGCGTCGACGCCGCCGTCGATGAAATCAAACGCGATGCGCGGCAGCCGCCGCCGTGCCATTCGCCTCAGGTCGTCATAGTTGATCGCCGAATGCACGCCCATGCCTGCCCCGCTCGCCATTTGCTTCTGCCCGCAGAGTGCCGGCGCCAAGGCGTCGTTGGCAAGTGGGCGCGCGCGCAAATCTGGAGTGCGTTCGGGATGACGCCGGTAGCATTCCCGCTCAGCGCTTCACGCGCAGCTTCTCGATCATCTCGAGGCTCGGGTAGCTATCGGCCGCGACACCGTATTTCACTTGCGCCTGCCGGATCGCAGCCCGCGTGCCGAGTCCGAGCTTGCCGTCCGCTTCACCCACGGCAAAGCCGCCGCGCTGCAGCAGCACCTGCAGTTCCTTGATTTGAAGGGGTGACAGCGGCAAGGCCGGTGCCGCACCACGATTGAGCGCCGGCGCTCCGGCAAGGCGCGTGGCCAAATAAGCAGCCGTCGTCGCGTAGTTCAGCGACTGGTTCCATTCCGTGAAAATCTTGAAGTTGTCGTAGGCGAGGAACGCCGGCCCGCCCTTGCCCTGCAGCAGCACCAGCGACGCCGCCATCGTGTCGGCCGGCAGTGCCTTTCCGTTGGCCAACGTCACGCCCTGTTTCGCCCAGAATGATCGGGGATGCTTGATATCAACGCCCGACTGTTCGAATGCCATCACAGCCGGAATCTTGACCTCCTCGAGCCACGGCTGCCCCTTTTGCCACCCAAGGCTGACGATGAACGCCGAGGTCGAGGCGATCACATCGGGCGCGCTCTTGAACAGGTTCCGCTTACCATCGCCATCATAGTCAACCGCGTGCTTGAGGTAATGCGACGGCAGGAACTGCGTCTGGCCGAGTTCTCCAGCCCACGAACTCACCATCTCCTGCGGCGTCAGATCGCCCCGATCGATGATCTTCAGCGCGGCATGCAACTCCTCGCGGAACATCTCGCCGCGGCGGCAATCATAGGCCAACGTCGCCAGCGAGCGCAGCACCGGTTTATTGCCGACGCCCGCCCCGAAGTCGCTCTCCAATGCCCAGAAGGCGGTGATGACGGCGGCCGGCACCCCCCATTGCGCCTCGGCGCGCTGGAACGTGCCGGCATTCTTTTTGATTTGCATCAACCCGCTGTTCAGCCGGTTGGTCGTCGCCAGCCGCGCCTGGAAATCGAGAAACGGTTGCGCAAAGAAGCTCTGTCCGCGATCGATGCGCAGAATATCCGGCGCGAATTGCACCCCATCAAGCGCCGCCGCGACGGTTTGCGGCCTGACGCCCTTCTGGATCGCATCCTGGCGGAATGCCACGAGCCAGCGGTCGAACGGCCCATTGGTGTTCTGGCAGTTGGGTGGATTGACCTTGAACGGCGCCGTTTGCTCCGTCGCGTTTGCGCCTCTGAGGTCGATGCTGATCAGGCCGGCGAGGGCAAGGCTGGCGCAAACAGTTAGACAACGGCCAATCGACGACATCACGCTCTCCGCAACTACAACACGGCGGTCAATGTGCCAACCAATCACGGCCCGTCAAGGGCGGAACCAGCGTATTTCGTCCTTTTGCTGAATTTGACGCAAGCGCCCGCTCGTGCGCCCCAAAAAGTGTGTAGCGGTTTTTTTGGGCAAGGCGCGCGAGCCGACAAAAGAGCGCGCCCGCCTCTACCCGGCGAACCGCACGCAATAGACCGGCGGCAGGTTGTTCGATACGCACTGCCAGTCGTCGCCTTGGTTCTCCGACACCCACAGCCCCCCCGTCGTTGATCCCATGGCGAGCCGGTTGCCGGTTGCGTCCAGCGCGAGGGCGTGGCGATAGACGACGTCATAGGCGTGCTGTTGCGGCAAGCCATTGCTGAGAATTGCGAACGTCTTGCCACCATCGCGGGTACGCGTGACGACCAGCTTGCCGTCTTTCGGGATGCGCTTTTCGTCCTTGATTTCGGGTACGAACCAGGCGGTGTCAGGCTCGCTCGGGTGGACGACGACGGGGAACCCGAAGACCGACGGATTGACGTCCTTGATTTCCTTGAAGGTGCGCCCCTCGTCGGATGAGACGAAGATGCCGTTGTGATGCTGCACCCACATCCGATTCGGATCGGCCGGGCACTGCGCCAGCGCATGCACGTCCTGCGCGATCGGGTCATGTGTCATCTCGGGCGGCACGTGATCGGCGCGCATGCCCTCGCCCCGCTGTGCCCAACTCTTGCCAGCATCCTCGGTGAACCAGACGCCGCCGGTCGAAACCGCGACCGCCACGCGCTTTGAGTTGCGGGGATCGACGAGGATTGAGTGGAGACCTGGCAGATCGGCGCCACCACCCATCCATTGGCTTCGCTTCGGATGGAACCACAGCGCCTCGACGATGCTCCAACTGGCGCCGCGATCATTCGACCGGAACAACCCACCGGGGATCGTGCCGCACCACACGACGCCCGGCTCGTCGCTGCCGCCCGCGACCAGCGCCCAGACCCGTGCCGTGCTCCAGGCGAGCGGGCGGCCCCACATGTCATTTTCGACAAGCCCGTCGGGCTTCGGCGGATAGGCAGGCGCGGCGATCTCTTGCCACGCGCCACCCTTGTCCGCGCGATGCATTTTGACGCCGAAATGTCCGTGGTCGAGCGCCGCGTAGCGCGTGCCGTCGCGCGCATCGTCGAGCACCAGCGACACGTTGTCGCCGAGAAACGCGGTGTCCGTGATCGCCCAACCGCTACCTTTTTTCTCAACGGTGAATAAGCCCTTGCGGGTCGCAACCAGAACCGTCGCACTCATGTCAATCTCCCAGAACTATCCGCCGGACAGCGCCTGCATGATATAAACCTCATCCGTCTCGGCAACCCTGTCCAACAGATGAACGCGGTCGCGAATGGCAATCCCATTCACGAAAATCGCCATATGCTTCCGCAACGCCGCCTGATCATCCAGGACGTAACTGCGAGCTTGCGGGTTCGCGGAAAATACAGCGTCGAGGACCGCGCGCACCGTGGTACCCGCAGCAGTAACAGTGGGCATCGCAACATGCCGTTGCAAATTGGGCGTGAAGACGACACGTGGCATCGCGCTGCTCTTTAGATGGCGATGGTCAAGGCTTCAGCTTCAACCCGACCACACGCACCAGACCATCCGGCATTTGCGCATAACCATCAAGCTTGACGGAATGGGCGATGATCACCGGCCGATGCAGGAGATAGATGATCGAACCTTCCGTCAAATATTTTTCGGTGATCTTGGCATAGATCGATTTCCGGTCAGCCACACTGGACACCTTGCGCTGATCGTCGAGCCACGTATCGACGTCCGCATCGGAATACATGCCGTTGTTTTGCGGCGCCTTCGACTTGTGGAAAATGTAGCTGTTGCCATCGGGATCGACTCGGCCCGACCAACCAATGATCCACGCCTGGAAGCGACCTTCCTCAGCTTCTTTGAGCGATGTCGCAAATTCCGTAACGCGGATCTTCAGATCGAAGCCCGCCTCGCCGGTCATCGCCTGCATGACTTCGGCCATCTGCCGCGCATCCGGCGTATTCGGCACCATCAGGTCAACCGCAACCGGCGCCTTGAGGCCGGCCTCTTCCAGCAGCTTCTTGGCCTTCGCCACGTCCCGCTTCGCAATCGGGAATTTTTCCTGGTAGTAGGGACTGCGCGGACTGACCCACTGGTTACCGGCGAGACCTTCGCCATTGTAGACCACCTGATTGATTGCATCGCGATCGAGTGCCGCTTCGAGCGCCTGTCGAACCTTGGCGCTTTTGCCGAACGGGCCATCCTTGCCGGCCGGGCCGTTGGCGATGTTCAGCGTCAAGCCCTGGTAGCCAATCTCAATCTGCGACGCGAGCTTGAGCTTTGGATCTGCCTTGATGTCTTTGACGTCGGTCGCGAACGCCCGCTCGATCAGCTCCAGCGCACCCGACTTCAGGTTGGCGAGCCGCACGGTTGAATCCGTGATCGGCCGATAGACGATGCGGTCGATGTGGACGTTGCTCGCATTCCAGTAACCGGCGAATTTCTCGACGACGATGCGATCCTGCTGCACCCGCTCGACGAATTTGTAGGGGCCCGCGCACACCGGCTTCAATCCGAACTTGTCGCCGGCCTCCGTGGCCGCCTTCGGTGAAACGATCATGCCAGCACGATCGGCAAGCTGCGCAATCAGCGGCGAGAAGGGGTTCTTCAGCGCCAGCCGGATCGTCGTTGGATCGACCACCTCGATTTTGTCGACCGCCGCCAGCTCCGGCTTGCGGAAGGAACCGTTGAACGTCATGTGACGTTCCAGCGAATACTTCACCGCTGCAGCGTCCATCGCTTCCCCGTCGTGGAACTTGACGCCCGGTCGGAGTTTGATGGTGACCGCGCGGCCATCGGCGCTGGTTTCGTGCCCAAGCGCCAGCTGCGGGATCAGTTGCAACTTGTCGTCGATATCGAACAGCTTGTCGCAGATCGACGCAAAGACGATGCGCCCCACATAGGTCCGTGCCAACGTCGGATCGAGGATGTCGGGATCTTCGGCAAGCCCGATCCGCAGCTGCGATTGCGCCTGCGCGCCGCCAGCCCACATCATTGCAGCGGCGATCGTGACCAAGACGAGACGTTTCATCGATACACTCCTTCAAAGGCAACCGATCGAGACGGCAATAGCATTACGTCCTCTCAGTATAGGCAGCAAGCAGGCGTTTGAGCGAGGGGCTCATCGCGGATTCGGTGGGCGGAGCAAAACCGGCGCTGCCGATCTCGTCAGCGCGATGACAGCGGACTGCGTGCGCCCCCTCCCCTTGGAGCAACGGCACGGCCGTGCGGCAGACCTCCGCCGCATGCGGGCAGCGCGGATGCAGGTGGCATCCGGCCGGCGGATTGATTGGGCTCGGCGGATCCCCGGCGAGAAGACGCCGTTCGCCCCGTTCCCCCGGCGATGGCACCGGGATCGCCGACAGCAGCGCCTGCGTGTAGGGATGCCGCGGGTGGCGAAACAGTTCAGCCGTCGGCGCCGTCTCGACGATCCGCCCGAGATACATCACTGCCACTCGCGCCGCGATGTGCTTCACCACAGCCAGATCATGGCTGATGAAAATATAAGCAAGCCCGAGCGTCTGCTGCAGTTCCGCCAGCAAGTTCAAAATCTGCGCCCGGATCGACACATCGAGCGCCGACACCGGCTCGTCGCACACAATCAGCTTGGGCCCCGGCGCCAAAGCGCGCGCAATGGCAATGCGTTGCCGCTGCCCCCCTGAAAATTCATGCGGATAGCGGCTGGCGTGCTGTGGCCGAAGCCCCACCGTCGACATCAGTTCGCCAACCCGCGCGCTCCGATCCGCGACCGAGAGATCGGTGTGCAACATCAGCGGTTCGCCAAGCGTTTCCCCGATCGTCATGCGCGGATTGAGCGACGCATAGGGGTCCTGGAAAATCAGTTGCGCGCGCGATCGCAATTGCCGCGTCTGCGCCGGGCTCATTGTTTGCGTGTCTTGGCCTTCGAACAGCACCTGCCCCGACGTTGGCGCGATCAAGTTCAGCACCAGCCGCCCAACCGTCGACTTGCCGCAACCGGACTCCCCAACCAGCGCCAGCGTCTCACCCTCAGCCAGTGAAAATGAAACACCATCGACCGCTTTCACGGTCGCCGTGACGCGCCCAAGCAGATCGCGACGCGCGATAAAATCCTTCCTGAGATCAAGAACGTCGAGGATCGGCGTACTCATGCCGCGCCTTCCAATGTTGTCGCTTGCATTGAACCATTCAAAGACGTCATGGCCGCGGAGGCGGCCACCCAAGCAAGCTAGCATGTTTGCGCTTCCGCTGAAGCCTTCTGAAGCACAACTTGGTAAGATGCGACAGGCTTTAGGTGCGCGAAATCCATGGACATGCTTGGGTGGCCGCCTCCGCGCCCATGACGAATGTTTTGGCGAACGCTTATGGTTTCATAGCGGTCGAGGTCTCAAACCGAGTGACTGTCGACGCAACGGCGCGCTCCGCCAACGGCGTCTTCCAGCAGCGCGAGAGGTGACCAGCCCCGGCATCAATCAGCGGCGGGCTTTCCCGCCGGCAGCGGTCGTCGGCAAACGGACAGCGCGCCGCAAACCGGCAACCCTGAAACGTTCCCGTCATCGCCGGCACCATGCCAGGAATCGTCGCGAGTGTCGCGCGTGTCTCGCTAAGCCGCGGGATCGCGCCAATCAGCCCGACGGTATAGGGATGCTCCGGCCGCGCAAAAAGATCGGCGACTTTCGCCCGCTCCACGATTTCGCCCGCATACATCACGATCGCTTCTTCACACATCTCAGCGACAACCCCGAGATCATGCGTGATCAACAGAATCGCCGTCCCCGTCTGGTCGCGTAAATCGCGCAGCAGGTCGAGAATCTGCGCCTGGATCGTCACATCCAGCGCCGTCGTCGGCTCGTCCGCAATCAGCAGCGCCGGCCGGCACGCCAGCGCCATCGCGATCATCACCCGCTGCCGCATCCCGCCCGACAGCTTGTGCGGATAGTCATCGACGCGCGCCTCCGGCGACGGGATGCGCACCTGCGCCAGCAGATCAATCGAAGCGTGCCGCGCCTGCGCCTCTGACAATCCCTGATGTCGCCGCAACGCCTCGCCGATCTGATCGCCAACCGTGTAGCTCGGGTTGAGCGACGTCATCGGCTCCTGAAAAATCATCGCCATGCGGTTGCCGCGCAAATCGCGCATGGCGGCTTCGGGCAAGTCGAGAACGTCGCGCCCCTCAAACCGCACGCGACCTGAAACCGTCGCAGCATCTCGATCGAGCAGCCGCATGATCGCCAACGCCGTCACACTCTTGCCCGAGCCCGACTCGCCGACGATGCCAAGCGTCGTCCCGCGCCCGACCGTGAAACTCGTCCCGGCAACCGCCTCGGTCACCCGGCCACGATCACCAGCGAAGCGTACACGCAGATCATCGACTTGCAACAGCAGCGACTGCATCGTCCCCCTTCTTGCTCATACCTGCGAGCGGTTGCATTGATGCGACATCTGCACAACTCCCGTCATGGCCGCGAAGGCGGCCACCCAAGCAAGGAACAATATTTCGACGCCGCTGACGTCACCCGCGATTCTAGATCATACAGCGCGGTTGACTTGACCATCGAGACATCAATTGACTGGCTTAGGTGGCCGCCTTCGCGGCCATGACGAAAATTTGAACTGGGACACGGCCGGTTGGCACACCCCGCTCATTCATACCCCTCGGCAATCGACTGCGCGATAAACGCGTCGAGGTCCGAGCGATCCGTGTGCCCGGCCGGCGCCACGCGCGACGGCATCCGGCGGCGAAAATGAATCACCCGCTCAGCAGCAACCTTTTGCAACCGCGCCAACTCGGGCAATGGATCAGCATGATCATCCACCCGCAAATCATAGAGCGGATAGTCCTCGCCATCGTGGATCAACAGCGCCGCCGATTGCTTTCCGCGCTTGTCGCCACCCGCCGTTTCGCCAGCCATCATCGCCGCAATCAAACGTCGCGCGAATGGCAACTGCGCGTTCGCAACCAGCGCCCGTGCCGTCGCCGCGATCACGTCGGGCCCGGCCAACATGTTCCCAGCGATCGAGTAATTCGGCCCCGACACATGCCCAGCCCAATCAACGCACTGCGCGCCTGTGTGCGCAGCGACCTGCCCGTCCGCCGTCATCACGTGCAGCTGCCGATGCGCACGGCCCTCGTCCGCGGCAACAAGCTGGCGCACAACCGCGTCAGCCGCAGCGCCGCCCGCCATCACGTCGAGCCCACGCGGCCCATAGAGCGGATTGACGAACGCCTGCGTCGCCACCGCCCCGACGCCGGTTCGGATGTGCGGCACCATTGACCCCACGGCAAAAAACCGCGTCGCGACAATGATGCCGATACGATTCTGAGCAGGGTCACGCGCAATGATCGACCACGTCATCGGTTCAGCTCTCGGGCTCCAACGCGCCCATATGAGCACACCACCCACGCCGCGCATAGACAGCTGGCCCGGCTTCCCTGCCCGGGCCAGGATTGCTATACCGCCACTCCAAGCGTGCGCCTCTAGTTGCGGACCTGCAACCGGCGCGGATCAAGGGATGCAAGACCATGAAAATCGCAGTTGTCGGCGCCGCCGGCCGCATGGGACGCGAGTTGGTCAAGGCCATCCACGCCACCGAAGGCGCAACGCTGGCCGGAGCCGTCGAACAAAAAGGCTCCATCGCCGTCGGCCAGGACGTGGGGCTGCTCGCCGGCCTCGGCAAGGTCGGCGTCATCATCTCAGACGACGCGCTGGAGGTCTTCTCCAAGGTCGACGCCGTGCTTGATTTCACCATTCCCGCAGCCACCGTCGAATTCGCCGGCCTCGCCGCCAATGCGCGCATCGTGCATGTGATCGGCACCACGGGATGTTCGGACGCCGACAACGCCAAAATCGCTGCCGCCGCTCGCCACGCGACGATCATCAAGTCAGGCAACATGAGCCTCGGCGTCAATCTGCTCATGGAACTGACGCGCAAGATCGCCGCCGCCCTCGATCCCGACTTCGACATCGAGGTTGTCGAAATGCACCACCGCAACAAGGTCGACGCACCCTCCGGCACCGCGCTGATGCTCGGCGAAGCCGCAGCCGCCGGTCGCGGCGTCAAACTGAAGGACGTGGCGGAACGCGTCCGCGATGGCCACACCGGCCCAAGAAAGCGCGGCGACATCGGCTTCGCAACGCTCCGCGGCGGCGCCGTCGTCGGCGATCACACCGTCATCTTCGCCTCCGACTTCGAACGCATCGAAATCACCCACAAAGCCGCCGACCGCGGCCTCTTCGCCTCCGGCGCCGTCAAAGCCGCCCTCTGGGGCCAAGGCAAACCACCCGGACTTTATTCCATGAAAGATGTGCTGGGATTGTGAGTGGGTAATGTGCGGACGGCGGTCAGGGCCAGGAGCAGACGCAATCGAGCTTTGTGCTCAGCTCGGAAGATGAGCCGTCACTTCGCGCGCTTGAACACCAACTCAAGCGTGACGCCGGCCGGTGTTCGCGGATTCGTGATTTTCAACTCTTCGTCGGTGATCGACGTGACGATCCGACGTTGATTAGGTGATCCGACCAAATTTGGAACCGAACTCGTCTCGATGTTGAGGTGAGCCGTCTTCGTGCTTTCGTCCAACGTGTAAGTCCCGGTGTAGGCAACCACGCCCGACGCAACGGCCATGGCTTCCTCAGGGGACGGACGTGAAGGGTCGTTCGACGCATACTTTGGGACTGTGGTGCGCACCGTGATGAAATGGAAGCGTCCATCGGCCGTGTAGGTCAGCGCACCCTGGGCGGGCGGACGATCCACCGCGCTGCCATCGTCGCGCTTGCCTGTGCTGGACACGTAGATCCATGTTCCTACCAGTTGATCCTTGAGTGATTTCCCCTGCGCTAT
This sequence comes from uncultured Alphaproteobacteria bacterium, assembly GCA_963714325.1. GTDB lineage: Bacteria > Pseudomonadota > Alphaproteobacteria > Rhizobiales > Hyphomicrobiaceae > CAVQOB01. The sequence goes on from CAVQOB010000008.1 coordinate 257,322, forward strand.
GGCGATGTCTGGAATAACGGGGACCGAGATCAACGCAGTCGCGCAAAGGCCAAGTATACAACGCCTGTCCATGAAGACGCCCCATATCTGATGGCGATCCAAGCAATTCTAAAGGGAACCCCCATTGTCCGCAATGGGTCAATATCGACGTTGCCGGCGAAGTGGCTAACCCACTAACGTCTTCCCCGTCATCTCCTCGGGCGGCGTCAGCCCGAGCAAATCCAGCAGCGTCGGCGCGATATCGGCGAGGCGGCCATCGCGCAAGCGTGCGCCCGGCCGACCGAATAACATCACCGGCACCGGATTGGTCGTGTGCGCGGTGTGCGGTTCGCCGGTGATGGGGTCGCGCATCACTTCGCAGTTGCCATGATCGGCGATCACCAGCAACGCCCCGCCGCGCGCGTCAATCGCCGTCACAATGCGCCCCAAACACGCGTCGACCGTTTCCACCGCTTTGATCGCCGCTGGCAAACTGCCGGTGTGTCCAACCATGTCCGGGTTGGCGAAGTTCAAAACAATCAGCGCGTGCTCGCCCGATTGGATTGCCGCCACCGCCTTGTCGGTGAGCTCAGGCGCGCTCATCTCCGGCTGCAGATCATAGGTGTCGACCTTCGGCGATGGCACCATGATGCGACGCTCGCCCGGATACGGCGTCTCGTTGCCGCCATTGAGGAAATACGTGACGTGCGGATACTTCTCCGTCTCCGCCATCCGCAACTGCGTCAGGCCTTGGCGCGCAACGAATTCCCCCAACGTGTTGACCAGCGGTCTGCGCCGGAAATAACACATCAACGCCGCGCATCGCCGCATCGTATTCCGTCATGCTCACGACACACGCCGTCTTGGCCACCCGCGACCGCGGAAAGCCTTTGAAGGTCGGATCAACAAACGCCGCGACGATCTCGCGCATTCGATCCGAACGGAAATTAAAGAACAGCAGCGCGTCGCCATCGCTGAGCCCGGCATAGTCGCCGATGACCGCCGGCTTGATGAATTCATCGGTGATGCTTTCCGCATAGGCCGACGCAACGGCAGCAGTAGCCGTCGCAAACCGCGCACCCGCAGCATCAGTCATCGCCGCATAGGCCGTCTCAACCCGCGCCCAGCGATTATCGCGATCCATCGCATAGAAGCGCCCGATCACCGTGGCGATGCTCACGCCCACTGGCAACGCCGCCACAAAATCCGCAACAAACCCAGCCGCCGACTTCGGCGGCGTATCCCGCCCATCCGTCAGCACATGCACAACCGTTGTGATGCCGGCAGCGGTCAAGATCTGCGCGAGAGCAACCGCGTGCCGCTGATGCGAATGCACGCCACCATCCGATATCAATCCCGCCAGATGACAAACGCCCCCCGATTTTTTCAAAGCAGCAATCAACTCGAGCACCACCGGATTGCGTGCGAGTTCACCTGTCTCGATGGCGTGATCGATGCGCGGCAGCTCCTGCATCACCACGCGACCCGCACCAATGTTGAGATGTCCGACCTCGGAATTGCCCATCTGCCCGCCGGGCAATCCCACGTCGCCACCTGAAGTCATCAACAGCGCGTGCGGACAATCGCGCTTCAGCCGATCAACCGTCGGCGTCCGAGCCAGCGCAACGGCATTGTCGGCCGTCTCCACGCGATGCCCCCAGCCATCGAGAATAACCAGCATAACCGGACGGTGCGATGGCATCGGCAGTAATCCCTATAATTTCAGCGTCGAAACGCTGGCGAGCGTGGTGCGGCTATCGAACAATCAGCGGCCAACCTGCAGGCCCCTTGTCATCCCGCGCGCATCCGCAGCACGCTTGCGCGGATGCGAAGTGGGCATCCGAAGCGCCAGAACAGTGCTGCGGTGCTGACGCGGGACCTTGTGAGACGCACATGCAAAAGGTCCCGCATCTGCGGAGCAGCGTTCCGCTATCGCTGCACACTGCATCGTGCTGAAGGCGCGCCTTCGACACGATGCGTGCGGGATGACAAGGGAGCCTACTCGGTAGCTTCTGAACTTCTAGCCCAGTTGCTCCTGCCATGCCAAGCGAGCCAGGACTGTCACCGACGCACTACGGACCTGCGGCGAAATTGAATTTGCTTCCGCCCGGCCAAGCGACTAGCTAACGAACCCTATCGACCGGTGTTTGTTCCTGCTGCCCGATTACCCTGCAATCAGAAAGCCAAGACACGCCATGAGCATTAAAACCAAGTCCGCGAGCCTGCTCGCCGTGATCAACGGCAAACTCGCCGCCGACAAGGAAGTCCGCGACAAGTGGATCGGCGTCTATATCGGCATCGTCGCCGTGCTGCTCGCCGTCTGCAGCATGGGCGGCGGCAATGCCGCCAAGGATGCCAGCCGCGCCCATCTCGAGGCCGCCAACACCTGGAATTTCTTCCAGGCCAAGAACCAGCGCCGCACCAACATCGGCCTGATGGCCGACCAGCTCGAATTGCAGATCGCAGCCAGTCCAACGATGCCGGATGCCGCCCGCAAAGCCTACGATGAAAAAATCAAGGGCTATCGCGAGCTCGCCAAAACACTCTCCTCCGACAAGAAGACCAACGAAGGCCTCGACGAACTCTGGGTCAAGGGTAAGGCGCTGGAAGCCGAGCGCGATGTTGCCCTGCGCAGGGACCCCTATTTCGACTGGTCGCAGGCGCTGCTGCAGATCGCCATCGTGCTGGCGACCGTTTGTCTCGTCAGTTTTGCGTTTTGGCTGCTCGTCATGAGCGCCGGTACCGCACTGCTCGGCACACTGTTCCTGCTCAACGGCTTCACGCTGGCCTTTGCCATCCCCGGCATCGGCTGATCACATTCAAAGAAGGACCCCACCATGACCACCAAATCCCTCCTCCTGCTGCCCGGCGACGGCATCGGCCCCGAAGTGATGGCCGAGGTCGAACGCATCGTCGCGTTTTTCAACAAGAAGGGCAAAGTCAAATTTGAGACGCAAACCGCCCTCGTCGGCGGCGCGGCCATCGACAAGTTCGAAAAGCCCGTCACCGACGACACCGTCGCCATGGCCCATAAGGCCGACGCCGTGATCTTCGGCTCCGTCGGCGGACCGAAGTGGGACAAGGTCGACTACAACATCCGCCCCGAGGCGGGCCTGCTGCGGCTGCGCAAGGACCTCGATCTGTTCGCCAACCTGCGCCCGGCGATTTGTTATCCCTCGCTTGCCGAAGCGTCCTCCCTGAAGCGCGAATTCATCGAAGGCCTGGATATTCTCATCCTTCGCGAGTTGACCGGCGGCACTTACTTCGGCGAACCGAAGGAAATCGTTACGCTGGAAAACGGCCAGCAGCGTGCTGTCGATACGACCGTTTACACGACCTCGGAAATCGAGCGCATCGCCCGCGTCGCCTTCGACCTCGCCCGCAAGCGCCGCAACAAGGTCCACTCCGCCGAGAAGCGCAACGTCATGCGCACTGGCGTGCTCTGGAACCAGGTCGTCACAGCCACCCACGCCAAGGAAGCCAAGGACGTCGAACTCCACCACATCCTCGCCGACGCTTGTGCTATGCAGCTCGTCCGCAACCCCAAGCAGTTCGACGTCATCGTCTGCGACAACCTGTTCGGCGACATGCTGTCCGATCAAGCCGCGATGTTGACGGGATCGATCGGCATGTTGCCCTCAGCCTCCCTTGGCAGCCCCGACGCCAAGACCGGCAAACGCAAAGCGCTCTATGAGCCCGTCCACGGTTCAGCGCCGGACATCGCCGGACAAGGCCTTGCCAATCCCATCGCCCAGATCGCCAGCTATGCGATGGCCATGCGCTACTCGTTGGATATGAGCAAAGAAGCCGATCTGATCGAAAAGGCCATCGCCAATACCCTCGCGCGCGGTCTGCGCACCGGCGACATCATGCAGCCCAACATGCGCAAAGTCGGCACCACCGAAATGGGCAAAGCCATCCTCGAGGAGATCGAGAAGCTGGCGGGGTGAGGCGCTCCCGCGCACTCCTTCATCTCTCACGTGAGGAATTCGCACACCCTCTCAGCCGTCATGGCCGCCGCCGCGGCCATGACGGAAACACGACAGTGACAGCGTCCAGGCTGAAACGAGGTTCAACAGCGTGAGTCAAAATGAACTCATAGCTCGACGGGCCAAATCAGACACTAGTTAGCGAACGAAAAAGAGGCCGCCCCGGACAGGGCGACCTCCTTCGATCAAAGCAAGCATCCGGGCGGATTACTTGCCTTTCTTGATGGTCTCGACAACCGCCGTATTCGGGCGGTTGATCGCGACCCTTACCGGGATGAACTGGCCATTGCCAGCGTCACGTCCGATTTTCGTCGTCGATTTTGCCATTGAATTTCTCCATGGCTTGTCGAGCGGACGAGCCGCCCGCTCCGAGACAACAACGCATTGCCCTGCGGCTTTCAGGGTTGCTTTGCGAATCGCTAAGCGACGATTTCATTGAACATGTGCAGGGTCAGCACTACAATTTTCGACATGTGATGTTCCCCACCTCCCCTTCCCCCACCCTCCGTCCACAGACGCCGAAAATCGGGGACGGTGGCCTTGCCATCACTTCGATTTCTGCATCCCGCGTGCTCTACTCTACGGTGATTCGGTTTTGGCCCTGCCTGGGCCGCATTTGGGGGAAGACAGAGCTCATGAACGCTCACGGGGAGCTGCGAGAGAGCTTGCAGGCCGTCGCCAAACGGTCGGTCGGGCTCGTGCCGGCGTGCAACAACGAGGCGAGCATTCGGCTCTATCTCGTCCTGCCGATGATTGGCCTGCTCGGCTATGATAGCTCCGATCCGCTCGAGGTCTATCCCAACCACGAGACCGACGCGATCGACGGCGTCGTCTCGCGCGCCGACTTCGCGATTCTGAGTGCCGGCAACCCGGTCATCGCCTTCGCGACCGCACGCTCCGCAAGTGATCTCGCCGCCAAGCGCGCCGCCCTCGCCAAGTATTTCAACGCCTGGAGCTCGGCCAAACTCGGCGTCGTCACCAACGGTATCCTCTATGAATTCTATGTCGACTCGGCCTCCCCCGGGCAGATGGACGATCAGCCGTTCCTCACTCTCGATCTGGAAACGGCAGCGCAGAGCGGCGTCCCCGATGAAGTTCTCGAAGCGTTGAGCTACGCCACCAAAGGTGCTTTCGACCCTGACATGATCGCTGAAAAGGCGCATCTGCAGGTCGTCCGCAAGCGCCTGCGCACCGCCTTCATCGAGGAAGCACAATCGCCGTCCGCCGAACTCTGCCGCGTCATGCTGCACCAGATCGGTTTCGCCAACGTCCGCAAGGACGCCATCGAGCGCCACTATGCGCCGCTGGTCAAAACCGCCTTCGAGGAAGCGCTGGTTCTGCCAGTCGTTGCGAAACTTCGCGGCGCCAGCGGCGACGGCAAGGGCAACGTCAACCTCCACGTCGGCCCGAAGATCGCCGCCGCCGAGCGCGAACTCGCCATCTTCAATTACATCCGCCGCCGCTTGGCCTTCCTCGTCAAGGACGAGACAGCGTTCGCCGCCATCGACCGCATCGGCTTCAAGGACTATGTCGGCAAGCTCGTGGTCTACTATGACCGCGAGCCCAAGGGTCGCATCTTCGAGCTGATCCGCGGCTCCGATGGCTATGACAAGTTCATCTTCCCCGAACCCTTCGGTGAGATCATTACCAACACCATCGCCAACATCGACGAGCCGCTGAAGGCAACCTTCGTCGCCCGCGTCCGCGAACTGGATAACGGCGTCCTTGCCGCCCAGCGGCAGTTGCGGCTGGCGTAAGCCCGCGCGTTGCCGCAAGTTAAAACCTGTCATCCCGCGCGCATCCGCAGCATCGAGCCTGCGAGATGGTGCGGTGCAGACGCGGGACCTTGTGAGACGCTCACTGACAAGGTCCCGCATCTGCGTCGCACCGTTACACGCTGCGCCGCGTACGGGATGACAACGCGGTTGCGGAGTAGGCGACGAACCACAAGCATGACGATGTCGCAATGCAGCTGAGCGTGGCCTTAGCTGACAATCAAAAATCAATCGGCTAGGTTCAGGTCTGGCCGATTTTTTTGTGTAGCGAGACCATGAGCGACAGCACGACAAAACCTCACGACTGGTCAACGGATGTTTTCCGCGAAATGACCGCCCGCAATATCAAAACCGTCTGCACCATTCCCGACGGCGGGCTCACGCGCCTGCTGCAGATGGTCGGCGCCGACAAGTCGAAGCGCCTCATCACCCTCTCCACCGAGGAGGAGGCGATGGGCATCGTCACCGGCCTCTGGCTCGGCGGCGAGCGCAGCATGGTCGCCATGCAATCCTCCGGCGTCGGCAACTGCATCAACGCGCTGGGGCTCCCGAATACGCTCCGCGCACCGTGTCTGATGCTCATCACCATGCGCGGCCAGTGGGGCGAGTTTAATCCCTGGCAAGTGCAGATGGGCCAGGCCGTCCGCCCCGTACTCGAAGCCGTCGGCGTCAAATGCTTCGACGTCGACAATCCTGGCGAAGTCGGCGAAACCTTTGTCGCCGCCGCCGATCTCGCCTTCAACGGCCGCCTCAGCGCCGCCGTCCTCGTCAGCCAGCGCATCATCGGCGCCAAGGGCTTCGGCCAGAAGTAATCGCCATGACCCAGACAACCATGACCCAAGCAACCCACACGACCGCCAATCGCATTCGCCGCCGGCCGTTTGTCGCCGATCTCCTCAAGCAGCGCGGCACCGCCCTCGTCGTCCCCGGTCTCGGCAGCCCGACCTGGGATTGCTTCGCCGCCGGTGACAGTGCTGATTATCTCTATTCCTGGGGCGGCATGGGCCTCGCCGTCCCGACCGCGCTCGGCGTCGCACTGGCACAGCCCGATCGCCGCGTTCTGGCGCTAACGGGCGACGGCGAAATGATGATGGGCATCGGCTCGCTCGGCGTCGTCGCCGATCACGCGCCGAAAAATTTGGCCATCCTCGTCCTCGACAACGAACACTTCGGCGAGACCGGCAAGCAGCGCGGCCTCTCCGGCGCCCACGCCGATCTCTGCGCCATCGCCCGCGGTTTCGGTATCAAGGAGACCATGCACGTCACCGAGGAAGGCAAGACCAAGGAACTCAGCGAGTTTCTGTTCAAGCGCTCGGGCCCCCTATTCGCGGTCGCCAAAATCGCCATCACCGAAGACCCCTGGGCCCTGCCAGAGAAGGACGGCGCAACCATCGCGCACCGCTTCCGCCGTGCGATCGGTGTTGAAAAGGCCTAGGGAATGGATTCATGTCCGCCCACGCGTTTCGCATCACTGTCCTCGCCGTGCCAGCACTCTCAGCCGCGACCGCTGCCGACGCCATGAGCGTCGACGAGACCCGTCGTCGTTGATATTTGGGTGTCGACGTTTGATACCCCTGTCATCCCGCGCGCATCCGCAGCACGTGCCGGTTGCGAGTGGACAACCGAAGGCACGAGAAGGAGTGCTGCGGTGCAGACGCGGGACCTTCTGCATGAACGTCTGGAAAGGTCCCGTGTCTGCGCTGCATCATTGACATGCTGCAGCACGCACGGGATGACAAAGGAGCGTGTCATCCGTTGATGACAGAACACGATGAACCGCAAAAGGACATCGCACGTGAGTTCCGCCACAGAATCCAAAGTCCTCGATTGGCTAGCGTCGCAACGGTCGGCCATGATCGACCTCTTGCGCGAGGTCGTGAACATCGACAGTGGCAGCTACGACAAGGCCGGCGTCGACGCCGTCGGTCAGCGCTTCTGCCGCTTCTTCGCCGAGCATGGCCTCACAACCACCGCCGAAGCCAATGCGACTTTCGGCGACGCCATCCACATTCGCCTCGATGACAAACCGAGCAACGAAAAGCCGATTCTGCTCATGGGCCACCGCGACACCGTGTTCCCGAAAGGCGAGGTCGCCAAACGGCCCTTCAGAATTGAAGGCGGCCGCGCCTATGGCCCCGGCGTTGCCGACATGAAGGCCGGCCTCGTCATGAACGCCTTCGTCCTCGCTGCATTCAAAAAACACGGCAGCAATCCGGTCCCGTTGGTCGGCCTCATCACCTCGGATGAGGAAATCGCCTCGCCCTCCTCTCGCCCGATCATCGAAGCCGCCGCCAGAAAAGCCCGTTGCGTGCTGAACTCCGAACCCGGCCGTCCAACCGGCGCCGTTGTCACCGGGCGCAAGGGCGGCGTCTTCATGGCCTTCGAAATCATCGGCAAGGCCGCGCACTCCGGCGGCGCCTTCGAGAAGGGCATCAGCGCCATCGCCGAACTCGCCCACAAAATCGTCGCCATTCACGCCTTGACTGATTTGCAACGCGGCATCACGCTGAATGTCGGCCTCGTCAAAGGCGGGCAATCCGTCAACACGACAGCCCCCTCCGCCGAAGGCCACATCGATTTCCGCTATATCCGCCCCGCCGACCGCGCCGCGATCCTCGAACAGATCGAGGCCATCATCGCGGGCACGACAGTGCCCGGCACCACCGCTACGTTCACGATCCGCGGCGAGTTCCTGCCCTTGACACAGAATGCCGAAGCCAATGCGCTATTCACCGGTTATGCCGCCGCCGCCGAAGTGGTCGGCCTCGCGATATCAGGCGAATTCTCCGGTGGTTGCGCCGATAGCGGCTTCACCGCGGCAATGGGCTGCCCAACGCTCTGTTCCGTCGGCCCTGTTGGCGGTAACGCACACACGGCGGAAGAATATCTCGACCTCGACAGCATCGTGCCCCGGGCGCAAGCCATGGCCTTGGCGATTCTGCGGATGCCGGCTGAAGACGCACATTAAACCGGTCGCTCAAACAAGCGAAAGGCCTCGGAACCAATGGTCCCGAGGCCGTCCATGGTCACGGCGATGGATCGCTGCCAACCAAGCTTAGCGGCGGTCTTTCTCAGCCTGCTCGAAGAAGCTCTTCGCGTCGAAAGCGTTGGCGGCCGGCGCGACAGCGGCGAGAACCGAGAGGGCAAGCAATGCAGATGTGATGATCTTGGTCATGTCAGTCTCCTTGGGGTATCGGTTTGATGTGTGATGGTCTGTCGATGTGTTCCGCGCTTAGCGGCGGTCCTTCTCGATTTGCTCGAAGAAGCTCTTCGCGTCGAAAGCGTTGGCAACCGGTGCGACGGCCGAAAGAACCGTCAGGGCGAGCAGTGCGGATGTGATGATCTTGGTCATGATGTCAGTCCTTCGTGTTCTGATTGGGGGGATGTTTGATTGTGTCTGCCGTTATTAGCGGCGATCTTTTTCCATCTGTTCGAAGAAGCTCTTCGCGTCGAAAGCGTTGGCAACCGGTGCGACGGCCGAAAGAACCGTCAGGGCGAGCAGTGCGGATGTGATGATCTTGGTCATGATGTCAGTCCTTCGTGTTTTGATTGGGGGGATGTTTGATTGCGTGTGCCGTTTTAGCGGCGGATCTTCTCTTGTGTTCGAAGAAGCTCTTCGCATCGAAGGCGTTGGCAGCCGGCGCGACGGCGGCGAGAACCGAGAGAGCAAGCAGTGCGGATGCGATGATCTTGGTCATGATGGTAATTCCTTTTGGGTTGATCAAAGTTCGTCTTTTTCGTCTCTAAGGTTCGGCGGGTTTGCAGTGCCGCCGTCCGATGAATTGAAAATAACCCCGACGCCTCGGATCAACAATTCACAAGCACCCCTCGCGTCGTGACAAGCGCGTGTGCCGCCGGTCGCGCTGGATCACATGCGAGTGAAGCGATTGCGATGGCGCCGCTTTGAGGGAATGAAAAGGCCAGCGTTTCGGCCCGATACGTGATCGCGGCGGACGTGAAGCCTGTGAACGCAAACGCCGCAGCAGCAATGCATACATTGCAGCGACAGAACACCGTCGCGGCGTAGATCCGGAATCGGTCGCAAAAAATCGACCGCGTAAATCTATCGCCCCGCCGTCACGCGCAACACGCGCCCTTCCGGATGATCGGTCAGGACATAGAGCGCGCCGTCCGGTCCCATCCGTACGTCACGAATGCGCTCGCCCAAATCGCCGAGCAGCTTCTCCTCGCCAATGATCGTATCGCCATCGAGCACCAGCCGCGCCAAATGCTGCCCCGCGAGCGCGCCGACGAAAACGTTGCCCTTCCACTGCGGCATCAGCTCACCGGTATAGAATGCCATGCCCGACGGCGCGATCGACGGCACCCAGTAGTAGATCGGTTGTTCCATGCCGTCGCGCTTCGTGTCTTCGTGCATCTTCACGCCGGAATAATCGATGCCGTAGCCGATCACTGGCCAGCCATAGTTTTTGCCCGCCGCGGCAATGTTGATCTCATCACCCCCGCGCGGCCCATGTTCGACCACCCATAACTTGCCCGTCCCCGGATGCAGTGTCGCGCCTTGTGGATTGCGATGCCCGTAGCTCCAGATCTCCGGCCGCACACCCGTCTTGCCAATGAACGGGTTGTCCTTCGGCACACTGCCATCGCTGTTGATCCGCACCACTTTGCCAAAGTGCGTATTGAGATCCTGCGCCTTGTCCTTCTGGAAGCGCTCGCCGAGTGTCACGAACAGTGTCCCGTCGCGCCCAAACACCAAGCGCGATCCGAAATGCAATCCGCCGCCGAACCCGGGCTCCTGCCGGAAGATCACCTTGAATTCGTCGAGGCGCCCGCCATCCCCGCTCGGGCTCAGCTTGGCCCGCGCGACCGCCGTGCCATTCGTGCCGAGACCGCGCGGTTCGGAATAAGCGATGTAGACAAGACCGTTCTCGGCGAATTTCGGATCAAGTGCGACATCGAGCAAACCACCCTGTCCGCCGGTTGCGATGTTTGGAACGCCGGCAATCGGCGATGATAGGCGTCCGGCCTTGTCGACGATGCGCAATCGTCCCGGCCGCTCCGTCACCAGCATCCGCCCATCGGGCAGGAACTGCAGGCCCCAGGGATGATTGAGGCCTTTGGCCACCGTCTCGACTTTGACCACGCTCTTGAGAGCGGCTGGCGGCGCCTTCGTCTGTTCGGCCATGACCGGAACAGTCGACAACAACAGTGCAGCCACAGCGAGTACGCGCAACAACATGGCGGATGTCTCCAACGATGACCGCAACAGGTATGCGACAAGTATAGCGCCGACAGCATGGCGATCCTACGACTGGTTGCAGCCCCTCACGCTCTCATGCTGAGCCGCCCCTCACCCTGACTCTCTCCTCATGAAAAACGGGGAGAGGGAAAAGCGCGGCGGCGGTTACAGGGCTTATCAAGCGTCTGCTGACAACGGCGGCTGCTTGAGCCATTTATGATCGGGCCCAACGGCGCAGATCCGCTGGATCACGCGATCCGGCCGCCGTTCCATACCGTGCTCATAGGCGATGACATGCAAGCGCCCCTGTACGGCCAGCAGCAATTCTTCCGGGCGCAGCAGAAAGTCCGGGTTGGATGGCCGGCCGTAGTGCTCTTGGCCCACGGCAAAGGTCTCATAGACCAGCACGCCATCGCGCGCCACGCAGGCAACGATATCCGGCAGGATCGGACGCCATAAATAGTTCGTCACCAGCACGCCATCAAAGGCTCGCCCGCGAAACGGGAACGGCCGCCCGTCTTCGAGGTCCGCTTGCACGAGTTCCAGCTGGTACGCCGGCGTCGCAGCATACCGCCGTTGTGCTTCAGAGAGATCCTTGTCGACTCCGACGATCTTGCGGCCGGACGAGATAAACATCGAGAAATGCCGCCCCCCACCGCAAGCCACGTCCAAAACAGTGCCGCGCTTCTTGACACCCGACATGTAGGTCATCGCAAAGGCCGATGGCCGCCAACTCTGATCCCGGTCTCGCGTCGCCAACGCATGCTCCCATGTGTCAGAGTGGTCGATTGTCAGCCCGATTGTCAGCCCGATTGTCAGAATGCCATGCCGCACCATATAAAGCGGCATGCGCACGCCCACAACGATTCCCTATCGCAAAATGAACGGCCTCGGCAACGAGATCGTCGTCGTCGACTTGCGCGGCAGCCAAAAAGTGATCACCGCCGCCGAGGCCAAGGTCATGGCCGCCAATCCGCGCTCGCATTTCGATCAGCTGATGGTCCTGCACGACCCGCAGACGGCGGCAACCGACGCCTTCATCCGCATTTATAATACCGACGGTTCCGAAGCCGGCGCCTGCGGCAACGGCATGCGCTGTGTCGGCTGGACCGCCGCCGAGCAGACCGGCCGGTCGGCGTTCAAGTTCCAGGTTCGTGACCAGCTGCTGCCGGTCAACGTCGATACCATCAACCGCATCACCGTCGATATGGGCACGCCGAAATTCGGCTGGAAGGACATCCCGCTCGCCGAAGAATTTCGCGACACGCGCCGCATCGAATTACAGATCGGCCCGATCGACGCGCCGATCCTGCATTCCCCATCCGTCGCCAGCATGGGCAATCCTCACGCCATTTTCTGGGTCAAGGACGTCAACGCCTATGATCTCGGCCGCTTCGGCCCGCTCCTAGAAAATCATCCGATCTTCCCCGATCGCGCCAACATTACCCTCGCCAACGTCACTTCCCGCAGTACGATGACCACCCGCACCTGGGAACGCGGCGCCGGTCTGACGCGCGCCTGCGGCTCAGCCATCTGCGCGACATTGGTCTGCGCGGCACGATTGGACTACACCGATCGCAAGGCAACAGTCATGGCGCCGGGCGGGCCGCTCGACATCGAGTGGGCAGCGAACGACCACGTCCTCATGACCGGCCCCGCCGAATTCGAGTACGCCGACAGCGCCGTTTTAGGTTGATTGCTCCAGCGGCCTTCAAATGTCGCGATCCGGGACGCCCGCCGCCCGCCTGTCCCATTTCCGCTCAACACCCACCCGCAGCGCAGTCCATTCACCTTGAGCCGCGGAAAACTTGCGACATCGCACCTTTAACGCTCGCAATAAGCTAAAATCGCAACCAACCGGACGTGACGACGCCCGGTCCATGCTGTCCGCACGATATGGCACGGACCATGCGAGGCACGCCCGACGGTAACTGCTGATCTATACCCGCGTCGCAGCCGCACCCCACCAAGGGCGTTGCACCCGAGAGGCGAGGCTGATGCGCGGAGTGGAGTGGAATGGTAATGTTGCAGCACGTGCACAGCGACTACGCGAACGGCGTCCCCGTAGCGTCGAACGAGCGCACAGATCGGACCGCTATCGACGCTAGCGAAGCGCTTTCGATCCTGCGGTCGCGCCTTGGCTTGCTGGCACTATTGTCACTTCTCGCCATCGCCGCCGCCTGGGCCTATAGTTCGTCGGCCGCATCGCGTTATGTCGCCACCACCCAGATTTTCATCGATCCCCGCGACCTCCAGGTCTTCGAGCGCGAAGTCTCGCCGCGCGCCCTCTCCACCGACTCCGGCATCACCGTCGTCGAAAGCCAGGCCCGCGTGCTTGGTTCCGACAATGTGTTGCTGAAGGCGATCTCGACAATCGCGCTCGACAAGGATCCCGAGTTCAGCGGCACCAGCGCTCCGCCGCCGAACACCGTGCTCGGCAAACTTCAAGGCATGTTCAGCGGCCCCCCGCAGGCGCCGGGCGACGCCAGCCTCAACGCTTTGCGTGGCTTGAAAAAGAATTTGGTCATTAAGCGCGGCGAGCGCTCGTTCGTTGTCGACGTCAGCGTCTATGCCGACGACGCCGCCAAGGCGGCAAAAATCGCCAATGCAGTCGCCGCCGCCTATCTCGACGAGCAGGCCAATGCCCGTTCCGATGCCGCCCGTCAGGCCGGTGGCTCCATTGAAAGCCGCCTGTCCGAGTTGAAGCGCCGCGTCAGCGTCGATGAAGCGTTGATCACCAAGTATCGCAATGACAACAATCTCGTTGTCGCCAGCGGCCGCTTCGTCAACGAGCAGCAGCTGACCGATATCTCGAACCAGCTCAACGCCGCCCAGGCAGATACCGCACGCGCTCGCTCGCGTTTTGAGGAAATCGAAGCGTCGAAGAGTAGCCCTGAGAACCTGCCCGAAGCTGTCCGCTCCGAAACCCTGCGCGTGCTGCGCGCGCAGTTCGCCAACGTCTCCCGTGAGCGGGCGCGTCTGGCGACCCAATTCAAGCCGGCCCACCCGCGCATGGCCGATATCCTCAATCAGGAAGCCCAGAGTCAGAAGCTGATCCTCGAAGAGATCAAGCGCATCACCGAAGCCGCCAAGCTCGACTATCGCCGCGCCCAGGCCGGCGAGGAATCGCTGCGCGCCACGCTTGAAAAGGCGCGCGCTCAAATGAATGAGACCAGCAACGCGCTGGTCCAGATGCGCGAGCTCGAACGCAATCTGGAGGCCAGCCGCACCATCTATCAGGCCTCGATCGTCCGCGCCCGCGAAGCGAAGGAACAAGAGCAGCTCAACACCACCAACGCCCGCATCATCTCGGTGGCAACGCCGTCGCTCGATAAGCTTTGGCCGCCGCGCAAAGTGCTGTTGCTGCCGGTTGCGTTGCTTGGCGGCCTTGGTCTCGGCTCAGCCCTCGCGTTCATTCTGGAAGCCGCTCGCCGCCGCCGCCAATCCGCCGACATGCCGGCGACACCGAGCCTCGCCGCCGCCGCAAACGCACGTGCCATCGCGCAGGAGCAACCCGCACGCGCCGCTCTGCCGCCCGGGTCGACCCGGCGCCTCCGCTCGCCAACCGAGACGATGGCCTTCGCCGATATCCGGGGCGTCGCCAGATCGGGCGGCGCAAGTCTGGCGCCGGCAAGCTTCGCCATGTCGATCCTGGCGGATCCCTCGTCGGGTCCATCGCGCCAGCTCAATCAGCTCTATCTCACGCTGCGCCGGCTGGAGCGCAACGGCCGCCCGCGCTCCGTCCTCGTCGTGCCCGATCGGCAGACGCCAATGAAATCCGAGGTCGCACTGGCTTTGGCCGTGGCCGGCGGCATGACCGGCGATCGCATCCTGTTGATCGACGCCGACACGCAAAACCGCACGCTGACCGAGACCCTGTGTCAGGACAACATCTACGGCCTGACCGATGTGCTCGCCGGCCGCGCCGCGCTGACCGAGGCGGTGATTGCCTATCCCGAAACCGGCATCGAGGTGCTGGCCGTCAGTTCGGCTCAGAAAGCCGAACTCGGCCGCCGCGCCGACCCCTCGGCGTTCGTCCGTCTGCTCGATGCGGCGAGCCACTACGATCTCGTCATCATCGACGGCGCCCCGCTCGGCCATCGTCTGTCATCGCTGGCGACCGCTACCGCCGTCAGCGACATTCTGTTCGTGGTCGGCAACAATCCCAAAGCCGGCAACGAGACCTCCGACGTGCTCGCCTCGACCATGCGCTCCACGCCCAAATTCCGCGGCATCGTGCTGACGGACTAAGTGCGTGCGCCCCGAGAAGTGTGCAGCGGTTTTCGGATATGGCGCACACGCAAACAGAAAGAGCGCGGCGGGTGCTGATATTCCTCTCCCCGTTTTCACGGGGAGAGGATCCCCGCAGGGGCGGTGAGGGGCAGCCGCTGGCTCGAATGCGCGACCCGCCCCTCACGACTCGTTGCAGCCCCTCACGCTCTCATGCTGAGCGGCGCCTCACCCTGACCCTCTCTCCCCGTGAAGGACGGGGAGAGGGAAAAGCGCGGCGGCACCACTCACTCACGTCCGCGCCGGACGCTTGTCGACATCCGAAGTCGCGCGTAAAAACTCTCGATGCCCACTCGCCGCACGCAACTCTCCGCCGCCGAGGCGCGCCGCCTCGCGATCTCAGCGCAAGGGCTCGGTCGCCCGCATCCCGAACGCGCCGGGAATTCCGACATCATCAGGACCGTCTCAAGCCTCGGGCTGCTGCAGATCGACAGCGTCAACGTGCTGGTGCGCGCGCATTACATGCCGCTGTTCTCGCGGATTGGCGCCTACGACGTTGCCGCTCTGGAACGCGCCGCCTATCGTGGCCAACGCCGCCGGTTCTTTGAATACTGGGCGCATGAGGCGTCACTGGTGCCGGTCGCACTCCACCCGAATTTCCGCTGGCGCATGGACGACGCCCGCAACGGCATCGGCACCTACAGCGGCATCGCCAATTTCGGCCGCGAGAATCCGCGCGCCATCGCCGATGTCCTCGCCGAGATCCGCGACCGCGGTGCGCTTGCCGCGTCCGACATTCAAGGCAGCACCGGCGGTAAGTCGGGATGGTGGGGCTGGAGCGACGCCAAACGCGCCGTCGAATGGTTGTTCTGGTCGGGCGCCGTCACCACCGCGCGCCGCGAAGTCGCCGGCTTCACCCGCGTCTATGATCTGCCCGAACGCGTCCTGCACGCCGACATCGTCAACGCGCCGACACCCGATCGCGCGGCCGCCCAGCGAGCGCTGATCCGTCATGCATCACAAGCCCTCGGCGTCGCAACATCAGGCGATCTGCGCGACTACTTCCGCTTGCCCGCCGCCGACACGCCTGCCCGCATCGCCGAACTCGTCGAGGCGGGCGAACTGATCCCCGTCGCCGTCGAAGGCTGGAAGCAGCAAGCCTATCTTGCGCCCCACGCCCGCATCCCGCGCGCCGTCAACGCGACGGCACTACTCTCGCCCTTCGACCCACTCGTCTGGCGTCGCGAGCGCGCCGAACGGCTGTTCGATTTTCACTACCGCATCGAGATCTACACCCCCGCTGAAAAGCGTCAGTACGGCTACTACTGCCTGCCGTTCTTGTTCGGCGACACCATCGCCGGTCGCCTCGATCTCAAAGCCGATCGTGCCGCGCAAACACTCCGCATCGAGGCCGCCCACCTCGAGCCGGGCCAGGATGCGGGCCAAGCCTGCGCCGCCATGGCCACCGAGTTGCGCCGCATGGCCCAGTGGCTTGGATTGGCCGGCATTAAGATTTCCCGCAAAGGCTCCGCGGCATCCGAACTCAACCGATGCTGCCGCTGACCGAGGTCAGGCCGGGACATAGCGATTTAAGCCGCAAATTCGGCCGTCGAGCGCCTACCAGAGATTACAGGCTACCCTCCTAGCCAACCCGCTTACTGCCCCTGTACGGGCATCTAAAGTGGCCTAGAGGCGATTAACCGTGATCATCCCGAAATGCGCATTTCTTAACCTTTTCTGACCATTGCTCAGGCCCAGCCTGAGCGGATCACGTCAATGGCATATGGAACCCGGGCGTCGACAGCGACAGCGCCGTCTCATCGGCATTCATACCGTCCGCAATACCCTCGAACAGGGGCGACGACAGATAGCGCTCGCCGGTATCTGGCAACATGCACAGGATCACCGATCCCGCTTTTGCGTTGGCCGCAATCTGCATCGCAACGGCGAACGTCGCGCCGCCCGAAATGCCGGTGAAGATGCCCTCGCTTTGCGCGAGCTTGCGCGACCACTCGATGCCCATCGGTCCGGCAATCGGTATCAACTCATCGAACAGACGCCGATCGATCGATTCCTGCAGCACCAGCGGAATGAAGTCCGGCGTCCAGCCCTGAATGGGATGCGGTTCGAACGCCGGATGCGAGACGGCGGGCGACCCATCGGCGCTGCGCTGCTGCGGCTGACCACTGCCGATCAGTTGTGCATTGGCCGGTTCGCTAAGAATGATTTTGGTCTCTGGCCGTTTCTCGCGCAGCACCCGCGCCACCCCCGTCACGGTTCCCCCGGTGCCATACCCGGTCACCCAATAGTCGAGTTTTTCTCCCGCAAAATCCGCCAGAATTTCACGCGCCGTCGTGTTCGCATGGATCTTTGCGTTCGCCTGCGTTTCGAACTGGCTGGCGAGAAACCAACCGTTCGCTTGCGCCAGCTCCTTGGCCTTCAGGTACATGCCCATGCCCTTGGCCACCCGCGGCGTCAGCACCACCTTGGCGCCGAGGAACCGCATCAACTTGCGCCGTTCGATCGAGAAGCTGTCGGCCATCGTCACGACGAGCGGATAGCCCTTCGCCGCGCAGACCATGGCCAGGCCGATACCGGTGTTGCCGCTGGTGGCCTCGACAACGGTTTGCCCAGGCTTGAGTGCACCACTGCGTTCGGCCTCCTCGATGATGCTGATCGCCAGCCGGTCCTTGACCGAGCCGGCCGGATTGAAATACTCGGCTTTCACATAGAGGCGCACATGTTTTGGCGCCAACGCATTGATCTGAATGCAAGGCGTATCGCCGATCGTATCTAAAACACTCTTGTAAAGTTGACCCCGACCCTCAGTCGTCCGGTCTCTGTTCGACGTCATGGCGCAGACTCCAATGTCGCTGATATTCTGACTCATTCATTTGGCAACCTCGGATGTCGTCCTCGGGCTTGTCCCGAGGACCCATGGCGCAACAAGTTCTGTGTCGAGATTCGCCGAGAAATCGCAACAAGTTGCCAGCCCGCGAGTCCGTTGAACGATGGGTGGTCGGGACAAGCCCGACCATGACACCGTGGGTAGGTTATATTTGTGCCGGAACACGTAACGCGTCCAAGGTGATCCAGTCTTGGCCAGTTTCCACCGGATCGACGCATCGCGCAATGTCGCTCAGCGAGGAGCTGCCATCCCGCCCGAGCGCGCAGGCGCTCAGTGTAACCAGCGCGCGCAGGCGCTCAGTGTAACCAGCGCGCGCAGGCGCTCAGTGTAACCAGCGCGCGCAGGCGCTCAGTGTAACCAGCGCGCGCAGGCGCTCAGTGTAACCAGCGCGCGCAGGCGCTCAATATAACCAGCGCGCGCAGGCGCGATCCACCAAACCGACCTATGCGTGATTGACCACGAGTGGCCTGAAAACCCCATATATAATCCACCGGCGCCAGAAGCGGCGGCGGTGGTGGCTTGGTCAAACGCAGTTTGCTCCCCAATGCCGACGTGGTGCGAATGGCATCATTGCCACGACCTCGATCGCGACAGTAAATCCGCACGCGACGGCATCACATTCTCAACAGCGGCTTACCGTCTCATTTTGTCGAACTTCAATCCGTCATCAACGGTGCAGAGAAGACCAAACGCAGACCGTTGGCCATCGATTGAATCTTGCGAGAGATAGAGCTCCGCAGAAAAATATTCATGACACACCAGCTTCACCACATCGGACAGGGCGTCCAAAGCCTCCCCAATATGCTTGCGGCCTGGTGCGCTGGGGCGCTGAAATGTACCGATGGCCACCTTGTAGTCGGCATGTGCGAAAAGCGTGTTTCGAAGCTTCCGACACGGCTTCGCAAGTTCCTCAGCTCTCGCAACGGCAGTATGCGCACTCCTCAACAGTTCTGCCTTTTCCTCCGGGATTTGACTCTTCAGTTTGAGAATTGACAATCGCTCATATCGACCACGGCTTTTGTCATTATCGGTCAGGCGACAGATCCCGAGAACGGCAGCTTCATACAAGCGATGCTGCAATCGCCACATGAAAGGACCGGCCGCCTCGTTCAGAATGTCAACGCGCGCTGAGTTCGTGCCGAACAATTCCAAATAGTCCTGCCACGATATGCGCAGCATGACGACGTGAGTCATGATGTGGTAGTAGGTCGCGCCGAGGTCCTTACCCATGGCCGTCTCAGCCTCTTGCAGATGGTCGGTCATCGTGGTTTCCCGTTCCTAGCTGGCGTCCATTCGTCACCACTGTAATTGACTCGGAGAAGGTTCACGATTGGAGAGTCACGACGCAAAAATATCGTTGGCGACTCGTGCATTGTGCCAAACAATCGATACCCGTGCATCTTCAGCAAGCTCCGTCATTGCCGCGCCGGCGGCCACCCAAGCGAGCCAGAAGTTTTGCGAGGGTGTTCACCAGGATCGCAGTCTCAAGCCACAGTTCGGTTGAAGATCGTTGATACCTGCTTAGGTGGCCGCCTGCGCGGCCATGACGATCTAAAAAAATAGCTCGGAAGTTTTGCTTGCAGGTATAAGCTCTCCCCTCGATCCGTTCCGCCGCCAACGCACAGGGAGCCAGCCCCATGTCCACCACCCGCCCCCACGTCCGTCCGCTCTCCGACGCCCTCGGCGCCGAGATCACCGGCATTGATCTGAACACCCTCGACGACGCCGGCTTCAAGGTCATCGAGGACGCGCTGCACGCCCACCTCGTCGTGAAAATTCCAAACCAGAGCGTCACGCCGCAAGCTTTCGTCGCCTTCTCGAAGCGCTTCGGCCGCCCCGAACCGCACGTCATCGATCAGTTCCATCACCAAGCCGATCCGAACATCCTCATCCTCTCAAATCGCCGGAACGAGAAAGGCGAGCCGATCGGCCTCGCCGATGGCGGCACCTATTTCCACACCGACTACAGCTATCTCTCCGTGCCCGCCCGCTGCACCATGCTCTACGCCGTCGAGATCCCCGGCGACGACGCCGGCACCACCTTCGCCAATCAGCGCCAGGCCTATGCGGATCTGCCCGACGCGACAAAAAACGAGATCGCCAACCTCGTCTGCCGCCACCACTACGGCAATCGCGACGTCAGGAACGAGGAGGCGCGCACCGCCGCCTCAAAACTCTCTGGCGACCAGAAGGCCAAGCTCGATTGGGTCCGCCATCCCCTCGTCCGCAATCATCCCCACGTCGGCGACAAATCGATCTACGCCGTCTCCGGCTCGTCCTACGGTGTCGAAGGCATGAGCGACGATGAAGGCGTCGAGTTCCTCGATGATCTCAAAGCGCACACCACGCAGCCGCGCTATTGCTACACGCCGACCTACAAGCCCGGCGACGTCGTCATCTGGGACAACTGTTCGCTGCTGCATTCAGCACCACTGATCGATCCCAATCGCCCACGCACGCTGTGGCGCATTACCGTCAAGGAAGCCCGGCCGACGCTGTAGGTCGCGCACGCATCACGTCTTGACTGGCGTCCCCAATCCGACCGCTGCGCCGCCATTGTCGACGATGATCGCGATGCGGCCGACGCCGGGGATATCCCACGGCTGCCTATGCACTTTGCCGCCGGCCGCGACCGTCGCCTTGCAGGCGACGTCAACGTCGGCAACGGCGATGAAGGTGAACCAGTGCGGTGGCACCTCCTGCATGCCGAGTTGCGCCAGACTCATGCCGCCGCACACCGGCTGGCCATTTTTTTTGAAGAGCGTGTAGCTGTCCTCGCCGGGTTTGGCCGGCCGGCTCATATCGGTCATCGACGCGGCAAAGACCTCCCAGCCCGCGACGGCCTTGTAGAAGGCAGCCGTCTTGGCGATGTCGTGCGCGTAGATTTCGCTCCACCAGATGTCGCCGTGCTCTGTGCCCATGTCACTTCTCCTGTAGGACCCGACATCAGAAATACCATGCGCGTTCGGCGCGCCTCGATCCGCCTCATCCTGAGATTGTCGACGGGCGAGGCGGCCGGGAACACGCGGCACCACTACTCCGCGGCCTGCCGATGACTGGCGACGATCTGCTCCGCCGCCTTGCCCGTCATTTCGGCCAGATGATGGAAAGCCGCCGTGAACGTGCCGACACCCGCCGTCGCTGATCTGAGTTCGATGATCAGATCATCGATCTCGGTCTCCGGCATGTGCGCCTCGACGACGTCCCACCCCGGCCATCCCGCCCGTGCATCGAAACCGAGGATCTGCCCACGCCGCTGCGCAATGATCGCATTGACACGTGCCGTCGCCTCCGATGGCACCGCGATGTCAACCGCCATGATCGGCTCCAGCAGCACCGGTTGGCATTGCGGCATACCCTCGCTCATGGCGAGCCGCCCCGCCTGCCGGAACGCCATGTCGGAGCTGTCGACCGAATGATAGGAGCCATCGAGCAGCGTCACCGCCACATCGACCACCGGAAACCCGAGCGGCCCCGTGACAAGGAAATCCTTCACGCCGATCTCGACGGAAGGTATGTACTGCTTCGGCACCGTGCCGCCGTGGATCTTCTCGTCGAACTTGAAGCCTTCTCCGCGCGGCAGCGGCTTGATGTCGAGCACCACGTCGCCGAATTGCCCGTGCCCGCCGGACTGCTTGCGATGCCGGCCACGAATTTCAACGCCCTTGCGGATCGTCTCCTTGTACGGCACGCGGCGCGGCTTCGCCTCCGCCTTGACGCTATACTTGCGGGCCAACTTCTCAAACGTCACCCGCAAGTGCATCTCGCCCTGGCCCCAAAGCACGATCTGATGCGTGTCCTTGACGTGATCGATTTTCAGCGAGGGATCTTCGTCGGCGAGTTTCGCCAGCGCACTCGCCAGCTTGACCTCGTCCTTACGATCGCCGAGCACGATCGCCGTCGCATAGACCGGTGGCGGCGGCACCAGTTTGACCGCCTGCACGATGCCGTTCTTTTCCGCCGTCAGCGTATCGCCGGTGTGCATCGTCTCCAACCGCCCGAGCGCAACCGTATCGCCGGCCTTGGCGGCACTGCGCTTGCTCACGCCTTCGCCGAGCAGCGAAAACAGTCCAGCAATCCTTTCCTCGCGCCCATTCGTCATCACCGTCGCGCCGTCGGCCAGATCGCCGCTGATGACACGCACCACGCTCATCTTGCCGCCATGCCCGCTGTGGATCGACTTCATCACCTGCGCCGCCGATTTGGTATTTTCCAGTTTCATACGTCGCGCGAGCTTATCGACGAATGGCGCTTCATGCCGGAGCGCCTTCAGCAGCCGCATGATGCCGTTGCCATGCTCGGCCGAACCGAGGAACACCGGACAGATCAAGCCGTCCTGCAATTCCTTCGCGAGGTCTTCGAAAATTTTGTCACGCGGTGGCGCCACATCCGATAGCAGCTGCTCCATCAGTGCGTCATCATAGTCGGCGAGCTGCTCGAGCATGTGGAAGCGCGCTTCGGTTTCACGCGGCTTGATCGCGTTCGGCATGTCGACGATTTCGGAGGCTGCATGCTCGCGGTAGACGAAGGCGCGCTCGCTGGCGAGGTCGACAAATCCAGTGGCAATGCCGTTGGTCCAGATCGGGATCTGGCGCAGCACCAGCGGCTTCGTGCTCGCCGGTTGCAGCATCGGCAGCATGTCACGCACGCGCGCGTCGAAACTGTCGATTTTGTTGAGGAACAGCGCGTGCGGAATGCCGCGATCCTCAAGATTCTTAAGAATGATTTGCAAGGCAGGAACACGCTTGGCATCGGGCTCACACACCACGATCGCCATGTCTGAGGCCGCCAACACGCCGGCGCTTTCATGCTGGAATTCGATCGAGCCGGGACAGTCGATGAAGGTGAATGAATCGCCGAGAAACGTCGTATCGGCGATATTGACCTCGACACTCATGCCGTGCGCACGAGCCTCGGGCGATGCGTCTCCCGTCGTCGAACCTTCAGAGATCTTGCCCTGTCGCTTGATCGCGCCCGTCCGCGTCAGAATCGACTCAAGCAGTGTAGTTTTCCCGGAGAGATAAGGCCCTACCAGTGCGATGCAGCGGGAGCTGCGGCGCGACAGGCCATCGGACTGCCCCATGATTTCCTCCTGATCGCTCAGGCACAAGGGAAGGTCAGGCTCGTGCACCCCGCGCCTGAGCCAATCGGGGCGCAACGGTCGCTATCGTGAACGTGAAGTTGCGCGGTGGCAAGGGTGTCGGATACTCCCTCTCCCCATTCGCAAGGGCTCATGGGGCGAGGGAATGCCTTCTTCCCTCTCCCTGTTTTTGACGGGGAGGGGATCCCCGTAGGCGAGGTGAGGGGCAGCCGCAAGTCGTAGGGACCGCCAGCACTTTCTTCGTCTGCCGTCATCGGCCCATCATCAGCGGGCGCAATTGTGCAGCGCAAAAGATACTTCGCAGTCGCGAGCAACGTCAGCAGTAGCGAAGTTTTAACAGTTGCAGAGCACTCTTAATGCTCAATATTTCTGCGTATATTCTATTGTTTCTACTTGACGTGATGCCTTTTTAACCCACTAATACGAGTTATGGGATTTCAGTGTCATAGCCCAGTCATCTCGGTGCGTTAGTGGTGCGTTACATGACTTTACGAACGTCTCAGCAGCAGTTGCCGTCCCAAAGGTCCCGCATGGCTTCGAAGAGTAATGACCCACTGCTCGATTTGGCGCACGCCGCAGGGTTCGCCATGGCCCCCCCCGACGATGATGAGCCGGTCATGGCCGAAGCCATGGCGGAATATGAATCACCTTGGAGCAAGGCCGCTGCTCAACGCCCACAGCCGGTCCGCCCATCGACAGCGCTCGCATTATTGCCCGCTCCCGTGACCAGCGCATCCGCTGTGGCATTGAACTGGGTCCGCAGCTACTGGCCGGGCTTGGGACGTGGGCAGCCCGCCTGACGGTGCGTCCGGCTTGAGAATACTAGCGAACGCCAGCCTCATCCGCTGGCGTTTTTGAGTCTTGGTCTCGCACGTCCAAACTAGGTTCCCGCCATGCCGCGCTGATCCACCCGAGGATTTCAGGGTAGTGCTGCGCCACCCACAAATGCCCTTCGCCCTCGAGGACTTTGAGTTCCGCGTGCGGGACCTGCGCCGCCAGCCGATGCGCTGCAGCGATTGGCACGTTGGTATCCTGCGTTCCGATCCAGACCTTGGCCGGCGCAGTCATGCGGCCCGGATCGAATGCCCACGGCGCACCGAACAAGGCGAGATCGATCGCCGGACCTTGCGTACTGTGGGCAAGGCCATCGGCGAACGCTCCGAGTATGCGCTGTGAGACTTGGCAATCGCCCATGATGGTCTTGTCGGCGCGCGGCGCCATCGCCGTCACCAGACCGCAGGCAACCCGCGGCGCTCGCGTAACCGCCCAGCGATAGCTCTGGAACAGTCGCGCGACCGCCGCCGGCCGCCGCGCCAATGGCCCAAAGCAAAACCGATGCATGACGCCGACCTCACCAGCCGCCATGCTCTCGGCCACGAGGCCGACAGGACTGACCAGCGCGGCCGCCGTCACGCGTGTTCCCAGTTGCGCCGCCACCGCCGCCGCATAAGGCCCGCCACCTGAAAAACCGCTGACTGCGAACGCTCCGTATCCCAACGCCGTCATCACGTCTGCGATATCCGCGGCATACCCCTCTAAGGTTGGCGCGGCCGGCGCGTCACTTGAGCCATAGCCCCAGCGATCCGGCGCGATCACCGCAAGCCCCAGTTCCCGCGCGGGCTGATCCGTCGCCGTGAACAGCAGGCTCGAACCGGGCGTGCCATGCAGCATCACCACCGGCCGTCCTTGCGGATCGCCGTAGCGCCGCAGATGCACGCGGCGCCCATCGCCGAGCCGGATCGCCTCACTGTCGTTGGTGTCGCCGCTCAAGTCTCTCTCCCAATCCAGCAATCCAGCCGCCGATTCTGTCCTCTCCCCGTCCTGACGGGGAGAGAATCGTGACGACCCCAAGCCGTCGAGAAATCAGCGGCCAAATTCCAGTGAACATTGATCCATCATCGTCATTTTTGCGAAGGCTGTTTTCACATAATTGTGCGTTCCCGTGTCTTGCCTCGCCTCGGTGACCCGGTATTGTCCCCCCGAGTTCGTATCTCGCTTTCAGCCTGCTCACCTCGGAGGACACTTATGCTTCGTATCGTTGCTGCTGTCGCGGCACTCGCCGTTGGCGCCACACTGGCCTATGCGCAGAACCTTGATGTCATCAAGCAGCGCAAGGACTCGATGAAGGCCGTCGGTGGTGCCGCTGGCGCCGTCGGCAAAATGATGAAGGGTGAAGCCCCCTTCGATCTCGCCACCGTGCAGAAGTCGCTCGCAACCTACCAAGCCGAAGCGGACAAGCACAAAGCTTTCACCTTCTACACGGACGACAGCAAGACTGGCGGCGAAACGACCGTGCTGCCGAAAATCTGGGAAGCCAAAGCCGACTTCGTGGCAAAGATGGACAAGTTCGCCGCCGATGCCAAAACCGCGGCCGCCACCATCAAGGACGAAGCCAGCATGAAGGCCGAGTGGCCGAAGGTCATGGGCAATTGCGGTGGCTGCCACAAGGACTATCGCGTACCGCCGAAGCAATAATCGGCACGTCGAACCGTTGTTCCGCTGAGCGCGCGCGAGGTCCTCTTGCGCGCGCTATTCAATTGGACGACAGCACTGTCGAAAGGCAAAATCCGGTCGGGACATCAGCATAACTTGTGCGAGGCAAAAGCATGCGCATTCTGGCTTTCGCGAAGGCGGCCGTGGCCCTCGGCCTCGTTGGCGGCACGGGATTTTTCGTTGCAACGATGCCGTCGACGGTCTCGCCGGACGTTTTGAAGCCGCGCGCCGCCAATCTCGCTAATGGCGAAACCATGTACAACATTGGCGGTTGTTTCGCCTGCCACGGCACCGAAAAGCAGGAAGATCGCCGTCGTCTCGGTGGTGGCCACGAGCTGAAGACCCCATTTGGTGTTTTCGTCGTCCCCAATATCTCGATGGACAAGACGCGCGGCATCGGTGCCTGGACAGAGCTCGAGTTCGTCACCGCTATGTTGAAAGGCGTGGGCCGCCAGGGCGAGCATCTATTTCCCGCGTTTCCCTATGCCTCCTACCAGCGGATGCCGCTCGACGATGTTCGCGATCTCTTCGCCTACATGCAGACTTTGCCCGCCGAGACGACGCCCTCGAAGCCGCACCAGATTGCGTTTCCGTTCAACGTCCGCCGCAGCCTTGGCGGCTGGAAGCTGCTGTTTCTCGACGGCAAGCAGTTTGTACCCGACCCAGCCGCCAGCGCCGAAATCAATCGCGGTGCCTATCTGGTCGAAGGCCCCGGCCATTGCGCCGAATGCCACAGCGGCCGTAACGCGCTCGGCGGCATCATTGCGGATCAACGCATGGCGGGTGGGGCCGACCCCGTGGGTAAGAGTTGGGTCCCAAACATTACGCCGCATCCGAATGGCCTCGCGAAGTGGTCGGTGAAAGATCTCGAGTACCTGCTGGAGACAGGGTTCACGCCCAGTTACGACGCCGTTGGTTCGAGCATGGCCGACGTGGCATTGAATACGGCCAAATTGTCGCCAGCCGACCGCAAGGCCATGGCCGCGTATCTGAAATCATTGCCGCCGCGCCCCGGCGCCCGGCCACCGAAAAAAGAATAGGCGCCAGTATTCTGGCAGTCGCAATTTGGTTTCCGCTTTTCCCGGTCGTCATGGCCGATATGGTCGCCACCCACGACAGGCGGCAACCTTCGATCGCTGGGGCAACGGCTGCCTCGCGCCCGCTGATCGCGATCGCCCGCCTCGTCGCCGTCGCAGCCATTGTGCTCGGTGCCATTGCAGCGCTCGGTGGCAAGCTGTTCTACTGATCGAGCCGCCGTGACGGCCAGTGCGCCCATACGATCCCAAGCGCTACCAACGCGAGGCCCATCAAAAACGTCGCCGACACCGCTTCGCCGAGAAAAATCCACCCGAGCCCTGTCGCGGTGATCGGCGCAAGCGTCTGGAAGATCGCAACCTTGGTCGGCGTCGTGCGCGCATAAGCCCATAGCAGCGCAAAAAATCCGACACCACTCGAAAGCCCGATGAACACCACCGCCGCCAGGCCCGCCGCCGACAGTCGTGCCGGTACAGCGAGATTTCCAGCGAATGCCGCGAGCAGCGCCAGTGCCACCACCGACGCCAGCATCGCGAACGCACTGACCGCCAGCGCGGGATAGCGCGCGAGATAAGGCCGATAGAGCACGCTGCATAACGCGCCGCACATCGCCGCCCCGAACGCCGCCGCATCACCGATCCACACCGTTGCGGCACTGCCGCCGAAGCTCTTTTCGCCAAGCGCCAATCCAACGCCGACGATCGTGATCACCACGCCCGCCGCCTTGGCGAACGTCAGCGCCTCGCGCCCGAGCGCTGCCGCGAACAGCATCGTCAGCAGCGGAAACGCGGAAAACACCAGCGCCACCCGCGCCGCCAAGCTGTATTGCAACGCGATATTGAACAACACGATCAACACCGCAAATTGCAATATACCAAGCGCCGCCATCGGCGCGAGATCGCGGCCCGCAAAGTTTGGCCGACCCGCGCGCAGTACGAACGGCGCGAGGCATGCAACCCCGATCGCATAGCGCATCACACCGAGCATCACCGGATCGGTTTCGCCGATCACGAACCGCGACGCCACCGTCGCCGCACCCACCTGCACCCCGACCAGCGCCGCAGCCAGGATGGGCAGCAGCCGGCCATGCTGCGGCGGGCCTGTTGCCTCAGCCAAGCTCCCGCTCCCAGGTCTCGCCGACAAGATCGTGACCAAAACCACGATAGGGCTCACTGGCGACCATGGTGAACCCAAGCGCTTCGTAGAGCTTGCGCGCTGGCATCAGCACGTCATTGGTCCACAGCGTCATCCGTTGATAACCGCGCTCCCGCGCAAAGTTCATCGCCGTCTCGACAAGGTGGCGCCCGAGCCTCTGCCCACGCAACGCCGGCTCAACATAGACCATCCGCAACTTGGCAACCTTCGCGGATGCCTCGACCACGAATGCCGATCCGACGATGGCGCCATCGCGTTCCGCAATCCAGCAGGCCTCACGCCCGGGCTTAAACCGCTCGACAAAGTCGGCGGCGACTTTGGCGACCATCGCCTCGAATGTCCCGTCCCAACCATACTCTTGGCTGTAAAGCACGCCATGCCGATGGATCACCCAGCCGATGTCCCCTGGCCGATGCGGGCGCAGCACGATGCCTGGCGGTGGGCCTGATCCCATGGACTGCATCTCCACGTCTTGAAGCTGAAACATTTGCGCCAAACCGATGAAAGCATATCCAAAATTGTACCGCTGGCCATTGCAGCGCAAGAGCCGCGTCCGAATCTGCCTGAAACATGCTGAAACATGCACTGGATTACTCTCACAAATTCCGTCACACTCCCCGCAAGCGCAATGTCGCCGCGACGGTTATGGGATGCCCGGCGAGATTGACAGCAAACCAATCTTTGGGAGGACGTTATGCGAATTCGATCGCTTGCTTGGGCGGGTGCAGTGGCCCTCGGTCTCGGTCTCACTGGCATGCCCCAGGGTGCCGACGCCAAAACCTTCAAATATGCGTTCCAGGGTGATCTCAACGCCCTCGACCCCTACACGTTGAACGAGACGTTTACACTCGGTGCTCTCGGTAACGTCATGGAAGGCCTCACCAAGCGCGACAAGGATCTGAAACTCATCCCCGGCCTCGCCGAGCGCTGGGAAGTCGTTGACCCGCTGAAGTGGCGCTTCTATCTGCGCAAGGACGTCAAGTTCCACGATGGCGCGGCCTTCTCCGCCGACGACGTGCTGTTCTCGCTCGACAGGTTGCGCTCTCCCGGCTCGCAGATCAAGACGCGTGTGCCCGCCGACATGACGGTGGTCAAAGTCGACGACAACACGGTCGACTTCATCTTGAAAACACCAAACCCCATTTTGCATGCCGAATGGGACACGTGGTACATGTACTCGAAGAAGTGGGCCGAAGCGAACGGCGCCGCGCAGGCGCAATCGGCGACGGCGACCTCGCTCGCGCCCGGCTCACTCAAGGCAAACGGCACCGGCCCATTCACGATTGTCAGCCATGAGCCTGGTATCAAGACCGTCTTCAAGCCCTTCGCCGGCTGGTGGGGCAAGCCCGAACACAACCTCACCGAAGTCGTCTTCCAGACCATCAAGTCGGATGCGACACGCGTCGCGGCACTTCTGTCCGGCGAGATCGACATGATGGACCCGGTGCCGCCGCAGGACATCGAGCGGATCAAGGGCAACGCCACGACGGACGTCCTGATCGGACCGGAGACACGGACGATATTCTTGAACTTGGATAGTTTCCGTAACGAGTTGCTGTATTCGAGCGTCAAGGGCAAGAACCCCTTCAAGGATGTGCGCGTCCGCAGGGCCGTCTATCAAGCCATCGACATCGAAGCGATCAAGTCGCGCATCATGCGCGGCATGTCCGTTCCGTCATCGATTTTGATCGCGCCAAACTTGTTCGCGCTTGCTGGCGAAATCAAGCGCCACCCCTATGACGTTGCCGCCGCCAAGAAACTGTTGACCGATGCCGGTTATCCCCAGGGCTTCGAAGTCGAAATGGATTGCCCGAATGATCGCTACGTCAATGACGAAGGCATCTGTCAGGCCGTCACGCAGATGCTCTCACGGATCGACATCAAGGTGAAACTGAATGCCATGCCGAAGGCCAAGTACTTCGAAAAGGCGGGTCCGACCAAGAAGTACGATTCCTCCTTCAACCTGCTCGGCTGGACACCCGGTTCATTCGATAGCTGGAATGTCATCTTCAATATCATCGGTTGCCGCGATGCCGACGGCAAAGGCGCCACCTTCAACTACGGCGGTTACTGCAATCCAAAAATCGACGAACTCGGCAAGCAGGTCCTCGTCGAAGGCGATCTGAAGAAGCGCGACGCGATGATCCTCGAAGCCTTCAAGATCAACCACGAGGAAGCCGGCGTCATTCCTCTGCATCAGCAGAGCCTCGCCTGGGGCGTCTCGAAGAAGACCAAGATCGTGCAGCGCGCCGACAATCAGGTGCTGTTCTATTGGGCCCAGAAATCAGATTAAAATCCGACCGATCAGTTCGACACAAAACGGAAAAATAGGAAGGGCGGCCGCAAGCCGCCCTTCTTGGCATTTGCGGCCGCTCGCAACGCCCCCGGGAAGTCCCCCGGGAACTCCATTGACGGCCACCGGGCCGACCGCCATGGTGGTGGGGTAGAACACGCAGAAATAAACCCCGTAACCACAGACCTGATCGATGCTCGCGTTCGCCATTCGTCGCCTGTTCGAGGCGTTTTTCGTCATGCTGGCGGTGGCCCTGCTCGCCTTTCTGCTGTTCCGCTTCGTTGGCGATCCAGTCAACCAGATGGTCGGCCAGGACACGACACTCGAAGATCGTGAGAAATTGCGCCAGGACCTCGGTCTCAACGATCCGGTCCCCGTGCAGTTCGGCCGCTTCGTCTGGAAGGCCATGCAGGGCGACTTTGGCATTTCCTATCAGGTCAAGCAGCCGGTGACGCGACTGATCGCCGACCGCTTCCCCGCCACGCTCGAACTGGCGTTGACGGCTGCAACCTTCGCCATGCTGCTTGGCATCCCCATGGGCGTCTACACCGGCATTCATCGCGACAGCTGGCTCTCGAAGACATTCCTGACGCTCAGTCTGATCGGCATTTCGCTGCCGACGTTCCTGATCGGCATCCTGTTGATCTACATCTTCGCCGTCGGCCTCGGCTGGCTGCCATCGTTCGGACGCGGCGAGACGGTAACGGTCGCCGGCTGGCGCACCGGGTTCCTCACAGCATCAGGCCTCAAGGCCATCATTCTGCCGTCGATCACGCTCGGTCTCTTCCAGATGACGCTGGTCACACGCCTCGTGCGCTCGCAGATGATGGAAGTGCTGCGCACCGACTACATCAAGTTCGCCCGCGCCCGCGGCCTCACCGATCGCGCCGTCAACTTCGGCCACGCGCTCAAGAATACGCTGATCCCCGTCATCACCATCATCGGCCTGCAACTCGGCGCCATCATCGCCTTCGCCATCATCACCGAGACCGTATTCCAATGGCCCGGCATGGGCCTGCTGTTCATTCAATCGGTGCAGAACGCGGATATCCCCGTCATGTCGGCTTATCTGTTGCTGGTCGCGTTCATGTTTGTCGGCATCAACTTCATCGTCGATCTGCTCTATGTCTATGTCGATCCGCGCATCCGCATCACGGCGCGGGAAGCATAGGGAGCACGAGATCATGCAGGACCGCGCGCCCGCCCCCCCCAACGCCCCATCAGCAGCCCTGGCCGCTGGCCCGCCGCCGCGCAGCGCCTTCCAGCGCCTGCGTGACAGCGATCTGTTCTACTCGTTCACGCAGCAGAAGCTCGTCATGCTCGCGGGGTTCGTGACGGTCCTGATCTTGGCTGTCGCCATCCTCGCCCCTTGGCTCGCCCCACACGATCCCTATGACCTGAAAGCGCTGAGCCTGCTCGATAGCAATCTGCCGCCGCGCTGGCTCAAAGATGGCGATCCGAAATTCCTGCTCGGCACCGACGACCAGGGCCGCGACATCCTCTCGACCATCATGCACGGCACTCGCTCGTCGATCGCAATCGCGCTGCTGGCCGTCGGGTTGGCCATGGCCATCGGCGTCTCGCTTGGCCTCATCGCCGGTTACGTCGGCGGCTTCACCGACACCGTCATCATGCGCATCGCCGACGTCAAACTGACCTTCCCTGCCATCTTGGTCGCCCTGCTCATCGACGGCGTTGTCGGCACCGTCTTCAAAAACTACAAGATCGACGCCGGCAAATTCTGGATCCTCGTGATCGCCATTGGCTTGTCCTACTGGGTCCAATACGCGCGCACCGTCCGCGGCATGACGTTGGTCGAGAAAAACAAGGAATATGTCCAGGCTGCGCGGCTGATCGGGCTCTCCAAGACCGCGATCATGTTCAAGCACGTCCTGCCGAACGTGCTTTCGCCCGTCATGGTGATCGCGACGATCAATCTGGCGCTCGCCATCATCACCGAAGCAACGCTCTCGTTCCTCGGTGTCGGCCTGCCGCCAACCGAGCCCTCGCTCGGCACCATGATCCAGATCGGCAACAAATATCTTTTCTCCGGCAGCTGGTGGATGGTCGCCTTCCCCGGCGTGACGCTGGCCGTGCTGGTCCTCGCCGTCAATCTGCTCGGCGACTGGTTGCGCGACGCCCTCAATCCAAGACTACGCTAATCCCGGCGCGAGCCGGATACGACAACACAAGCCATGGAGATCCGAAATGTCCTACCGAACGCTTCTGAAAACCACCGTCGCCGTCCTGGCGCTGTCTCTCGCGGCCGAGGCCGTCGACGCCAAGCCGCTGCGCTGGGCCCGCGTCCAAGACGCGTTGACGCTCGACCCGCATTCCCAGAACGAGGGTCCGACGCACAACATGTCGAGCCAGATCTACGAGGCGCTCGTCATCCGCCTCGCCAACGGCAGTCTCGAGCCGACGTTGGCGACGTCGTGGAAGGTGACCACCGATCCGACGGTCTGGGAATATAAACTCCGCCCGAACGTCAAGTTCCACGGTGGCGAATCATTTTCCGCCGACGACGTAGTCTTCTCGATCGAACGCGCGCTGCAACCGTCCTCCGACATGAAGGGCGTCATCGCCCACATCGAGAAGGTGACGAAAGTCGACGACCTGACGGTCCACATCAAGACCAAGGGCGCCAACCCATTGCTCCCCGATACGCTGACCAACACGCGCATGATGAGCAAGTCGTGGGCCGAAAAGAACAACACCGTAACGGTGCAGGACTACAAGGAGAAGAAGGACAACTTCGCCGTCCGCAACGCCAACGGCACCGGCCCCTACAGCCTCGTCAGCCGCGAGCAGGACGTGAAGACCGTCCTCAAGAAGTTCGACGGCTACTGGGGGACGAAGCAGTATCCCCACGGCATCACCGAGATCACCTACCTGACCATCAAGTCGGACGCGACGCGCGTCGCAGCCCTGCTCTCAGGCGAAGTTGATTTCGTGCAGGACATGCCCGTCCAGGACATTCAGCGCATCGAGGCAGCACCCGGCATGCGCGTGCTGACCGGCCCCGAAAATCGCGTCATCTTCTTCGGCATGGACGTCGCTGCGAAGGAACTCAAATCATCGGACGTCAAAGGCAAGAACCCCTTTGCCGACAAGCGGGTCCGACAGGCCATGAATGTCGCCATCGATCGTGCCGCGATCCAGCGCGCCGTCATGCGCGGTCAATCGGTGCCAGCGTTCATGCTCGCGCCGCCCTTCGTCAACGGCTACGATAAGGTCCTCGACACGCCGCCGAAAGCCGACGTCGATGCCGCCAAGAAGCTGTTGGTGGAAGCCGGATATCCGAACGGCTTCTCCGTGACCATGAATTGCCCGAACGATCGCTACATCAACGACGAGGCGATCTGCCAGGCGACCGTCGCCATGCTCGCCAAGATCGGCATCAACGTAAAACTATCGGCCGGCCCCAAAGGGCCCCACTTCAATCTCATCCAGAAAAATCCGCCCGAGACCGAATTCTACCTGCTCGGCTGGGGCGTGCCGACCTACGACAGCCATTACATCTTCTCGTTCATGCACCAGACCCGCAAGGACAAGGACGGCACCTGGAATGCCACCGGGTACTCAAACCCCGAACTCGACAAGAAGA
Organism: uncultured Alphaproteobacteria bacterium; assembly: GCA_963714325.1. Taxonomy (GTDB): domain Bacteria; phylum Pseudomonadota; class Alphaproteobacteria; order Rhizobiales; family Hyphomicrobiaceae; genus CAVQOB01. Next base: position 291,090 of record CAVQOB010000008.1, read on the forward strand.
TCGTCAGCCTGACAGGCGAAACCGATCTCGCCAAGCGCAACGCTACGATCAAGGAGATCTGGGCGAAGCTGCAGGACGAAGTGATCTATCTGCCGGTCCATCATCAGACGCTCGCGCACGGCATGAAAGCCGATTGGGAAATCCCAACCTCGCCCGACAACACCGTGCACATGAAGCTGTACGGACCGAAGAAATGAACAACTGTCATCCCGGGCGCGTCCATGCGGCGCATGGCTTCGCCATGACGCAGCGTGCAACGGTGCACTGCAGACCCGGGACCTTCTATCGGGGGACACGTCTCACAAGGTCCCGGGTCTGCGCGGCACCACGAAGGTGCTGCAGCGCGCCCGGGATGACACCGCGCCGGATGGCATTGACCATCCGAAGGCGCAAATAATCCTGAGTCGGAAGTGACAACAATAATGACGTCACCCACCCCCGTCCTCTCCGTTCGCAACCTCCGCGTCGAGTTTCCGACGCGGCACGGCACGCTCGTCGCCGTCGACGACATCTCGTTCGACATCGCTGCCGGCGAAGTGCTGGGCGTGGTCGGCGAATCCGGCGCCGGCAAATCCATGACTGGCACCGCCGTCATCGGCTTGCTTGAACCGCCCGGCCGCATCGCCGGCGGCCAAGTGCTGCTCAAAGGCCAACGCATCGACAATCTGCCGCCGGCAGAAATGCGCAAGATGCGCGGCAAACGCATCGGCATGGTCTTCCAGGACCCGCTGACCTCGCTCAATCCGCTCTATCGCGTCGGCGAACAGATCATCGAGACCATCCGCACGCACGCACCGGTCTCCGAAACCGAAGCCCGCAAGCGCGCCATCGCCTTGCTCGAGGAAGCTGGCATCCAAGGCGCCGCCCGCCGCATCGACAGCTACCCGCACGAGTTCTCCGGCGGCATGCGCCAGCGCGTCGTGCTCGCCCTCGCTCTCTGCGCCGAACCCGAACTGGTCATTGCGGATGAGCCGACCACCGCCCTCGACGTCTCGATCCAGGCGCAGATCATCCAGCTCTTGAAGCGGCTCTGTCGCGAGCGCGGCACCGCCGTCATGCTGATCACCCATGACATGGGCGTCATCGCCGAGACCGCCGATCGCGTCGCCGTCATGTACGCCGGCCGCATCGCCGAAATCGGCCCCGTCCGCGATGTCGTCCAACGCCCGCACCACCCCTATACCAAGGGCCTGATGGGCTCGATCCCAACCCTCGACACCAACGCCACGCGGCTCGTCCAGATCGCCGGCTCCATGCCGCGCCTGACCGCCATCCCCAGGGGCTGCGCTTTCAATCCCCGCTGCGAACAGGTCTTCAATCGCTGTCGCGTCGAACGACCCGATCTGCTGCCCGTCGGCAGCTCGAAAGTCGCCTGCTGGCTCGCGGCCCCAACGACAGTGGGAGCCGCGTCATGAAGTTCACCCGACAGGACGCCGTTTTGGACAAGCCCCAGGTGAGCACACCCGCACCCGCCGCCACCACGCTGGTCGACGTCAAAAACCTCTCGCGCGTCTTCGATGTCTCGAAACCCTGGCTCAATCGCGTCGTCGAACGCGAGGAAAAGAAGTTCCTCAAGGCCGTCACCGACGTCTCCTTCACGATTCAAAAACGCGAGACGCTGGCGCTGGTCGGCGAGTCAGGCTCCGGCAAGTCAACCGTCGCCAAAATGGTCGTCGGCCTGCTGCATCCAACGCAAGGCTCCGTGACCATCGACGGCCAGAACATGTGGCAGGCAGGCAGCGACCTCGAAACGCTGCGCCGCCGCATCCAGATGATTTTCCAGGACCCCTACGCCAGCCTCAATCCACGCTGGCGCGTCGACAACATCATCGCCGATCCCATCCGCGCCTTCGGCCTCGCCAAGGACAACGCCGAGATCGAGCATCGCGTCGGTGAATTGCTCCGCCTCGTCGGCCTCGATCCCGCCGACGGCCGCAAATATCCGCACGAATTCTCCGGCGGCCAGCGCCAGCGCATCTGCATCGCCCGCGCACTCTCGTCCAAGCCAGAATTCCTCGTCTGCGATGAACCGACGTCCGCCCTCGACGTCTCCGTGCAGGCGCAGATCTTGAACCTCATGCGCGATCTGCAGGACCAGTTCGGCCTGACCTATCTCTTCATCTCGCATAATTTGGCCGTCGTCCGTCACATGGCGACGCGCATCGGTGTCATGTACCTCGGCCGCGTCGTCGAGATCGCGCCCTCCGCCGATCTCTTCAAGGCGCCGGTCCATCCCTATACGCGCATGCTGCTCGACGCGGTCCCCGACCTCGCCATGTCCGGCCGGCCGCGCAAGATGGTCGAAGGGGAAATTCCCAATCCGATCGATCCGCCGCCCGGATGCGCGTTTCACCCGCGCTGCCCGCTGGCCTTCGATCGCTGCAAAACCGAAGTACCGAAATCAATCGAGCGCGCCAGTAATCTAGTCAGCAGCCGCGCCATCGCCTGCCACGCCGCTGAAGCTGGCAAAGTTTAGCGTTTCCGCCGCAGGGATACCGTGTGCTTGGTATGCGGCTGACTGACGACTTGGCGGCGGCTCGGCTCCACCACGCGTAGCGCCGTGAAGCGCACGCCGATCTCCCGGCCCTTGCGCCATGTGACCTCGCAGTCGGCCTCCAGGCCATCGAGATCCAGCAACAACTCGAAGGTATCGGGAATCGTCAAGCTGTTGTCGACGCGCAGTCGCGCACCGGTTTCAGACACGTCGCGTACCGCCGCGATCTGCGTGATGTGGCGGCCCGAATAGGCGATGACGCAAGCCTTGAGAACGCGCTGGCGGGCCGCCGCACGTTCGCAATTCAGCTCTGCCGTATTTGTGATGCTCGCCGTCATGGTCCACCCTGCCTGACAAAGACTTCACCACATAACCGTTAAGCCAGCGCTACGGCATTACCGCAGACTCGGCGCACCCACGGAAAGTAACCTGTGAAATGTGCCCGCTTGTGTTGAAAGAAACGCAAATTGTTGCGCCATTCCAGGATTTCAGCGACGATTGGCCTCCACGGGGTGAAGGTTCGCGGGAGGCACAATGAGCGGTCGCGGCATGAAGTCTGCCATGGTCACCCGTCGGGTCGTGCTCGGCGCGGCAGCGCTGACCTTCGCAACGCAGTCCCGCGCCGACGGCCCGGTCGATCTGCAACTGGTCCTCGCCGTCGATTGCTCCGGCAGCGTCAACCAGACGCGCTACGACCTGCAGAAAAAAGGCTATGCTGAAGCTTTCCGTTCCGCCGAGGTTGTCAACGCCATCCGGTCCGGACGCCGGCAGGCGATTGCGGTCTGCATGACGCAGTGGACCGGCCCCTCGATGCAGCACGTAGCGATTCCCTGGACGCGCATCGGCGATAAATCCGAGTCGGACGAGTTTGGCGCCCGCATCGATGCCATGCCACGCCTGCTCTACTCCGGCGGCACGTCGGTCAGCGGCGCCATCGACCATGGTGTCACTCTCTTTCCATCGTCGCCGTACCAAGGCACACGCCGGGTAATCGATGTGTCCGGCGACGGCGCCAACAATCGCGGCCGCCCGGCCAGTGAGGCGCGCGACGACGCGATCAAGGCCGGCATCACCGTCAACGGGTTGCCGATCATGGCACTGGAGCCGAACCTCGACACGTACTACCGCGAGAATGTGATCGGCGGCGATACGGCCTTCATGGTCCTCGCCGAAAGTTACGAGACGTTTGGCGCCGCCGTCCGCCGCAAACTGATCCAGGAAATTGCCGACGCGCCGACGACCGTACGGACCAAGTCATGATCAAACGCATTCCCGGGGCCGTCGCCACCCGCAGCCGCGCCGTCGTCCACAACGGCGTCGTCTACACCGTCGCCGTCGCCGCCGAGAAGCCATCCTCACTTTATGAGCAGACGCGCGGCGCGCTGGCCCGCATCGACCAGAACCTGGCCGATGCCGGCTCACATAAATCGTTGATCCTTTCGGCGACGGTTTACATCACCGACATCAGCCAAAAGGATGAGATGAACCGAGCCTGGGACGCCTGGGTCGACCGGGCCAACCCGCCGCAGCGTGCCTGCATCGGCGCCAGCCTCGAAGGCCACGACCTCGTCGAAATTGTGATCACCGCTGCTTTACGCGCCGGTTGATACCGGCCAACGCAACGATCGACCCGTGTTCCCGCTCTCGACCGGCCGGTATCCGCGCGCGGTGCATAACGCAATCTTTCCCTTTTTCAGCCCCTCTCCCGGCCCGATTCAGCCCCGAAGCCAGCGCAAGACGCTAGTGTTTTGATTCCGAAGTTCGCTCAAAGCGGTGTCGCGAAAACTGGCGAATTTCGGAATCGGGACACTAGCGCGGGCTGTTGAAAATATCGGAAACCAGGAGCGAGGCACATCAATGCAGGCTTGCAGTGCGTTTGTCCGTCAGTGCGTGATCCTGGTCGCGCTGGTCATGGCGCTCGCGCCAACCCAGAGTCCCGCGCAATCCCCCATTCAATCCAGTGACTCGAACGCCGCCCTCGTCAAGAACAAGCACATCGGCGTGCAACGCGAAGCCGCAACCAAGCAGCCACGCAGCGAAAGCGATCAAGCGGTTGTCGATGGCTGGCCGCTCTATCGCACCGATCGTGGGCAGGCTGCATTCAATGACGCCATGGCGGCACTGAAGGCAACTGACACCGCAGCCCCGACCCCGCCAGCGTTCAAAGGCTGCACCGCACTCGAATGCAATCTCTCGCTCCCCGCGTTGCGCCCCGATGGCTGGATGCCCGCCGGCAGGCTCTGGGTATCACCAACCGAATACGTCCTGATCGCCCATAGTCCGCGCAATCGCGACGGCCAAACCTATCGCCGTCGCATGACGCGCGACATGCGCGTTTTCGTCTTCCACGAATTCCACAACAGCTCGCGCAACACCGACCTGTTCGATACCGTTTCCTCGCACAAGGGCGCGGTGTTCGTGCCGCTCTACCTGGGCAAGACCGCGACCGATGCCTACGGCCGCCGCTTTGTCATCGTGCTGCAGGTTGCCCCGCTCGATGTCGCGAGCATTCACGCATCGAATCACGGCAGCGCCGGTCCAGGCATGGAAGTCGCCAGAAACATCTCAGATGCCGTCGACCCACTGCAGAATCTTGCCGGCATCCTGGTCGCGACGATCGCCAAAGTTTCTCTGCCGCGTATGCAGGTCGTCAATCATCGCGGCACCGAAGGCCAGCCGATGCTCAATGCCTATGAGCGCCGGCTGGCAACGTTGCGGTCGCGGCCGACGGCGCCGCTGGTCGTTCTGCCGTTCACGCCAGCGCCGGCACAACGGCTTGTAACGGCGGCCGCCAAGCTCGACGATTTGATCCTGCGTCGTGGTGCTTCCCCACGTCTGCCCGTGGCCGAGCGCGGGGTTGTGCCCTCGGCCAAGTCTTCGCTAGCTCAAGCTTCGATGGCGGCGGGCCCGCGCCTGTTGCCATCGATACCTCAATTGATCGGACCGATACGGCTCGCCGTTCGGCCTGCAGCGCAGCCGGCGAGCGCCACTAAAAACTGACATCGCCGCCAGCCCGCCGATCACCCGCGGCGTGGCCTGTCACCTTGCACGCCGCATTTCTCCATCGGCAACGCCGTCGTCAACCAGCCGTCCTTGCTGACCGTTACCACATACCGCCGGCACTCGGCCGTCGCACCCGGCACGAACCGCACCTGGAACAGCGCAAGATCCGCCTTGCGCTCGCGCGGCCAGACGAAAACGGCACTCTCGTCGGTCTCGCTCAGCGCCGTTCGAATGGCGATTCCCGCGTTGCGATAGTCGGCAGCCGATAGTCGTTCAAGCAGCACCCGCGAGAGTTCGGGGTGCAGACCGACGGCGGCCGCCCGCTTTTGATAGGGATCGGACGGATCGATGACCAGAGGCGGCAACGCCGCTGGCGGCGCTGCATCGACACCCGTCGCGGCAGGCGGCAATGCGGCCGTCGCGAGCGGCGGCGTCGCAATCTCCTGCGCGACAACCGTAGGGCCCAACGGTGGCGGCACAACAACCGGTGGCGGCATGGGTGCCACGCGCGCGGCCGTTCCGGGGAACTTGTTATCCGCGGCCGGCGGCGCCATTGCCATCTTCGCCCATTGCCAACCCGACCACTCCGTCGGATCGCCGAGCATCGCTGACCCGCCGCCGAGCAGCATCAGCATGAACAGCACGCCGCGTCGCCGCGCTTTGCTGCGGGCAGCGCGCGGCGGACCGATACGATCGCCGGGCATCATGTCGTACGCACCGAACTCGGAACGATAAGCGTCGTAAAACTGGTTCGGCGAATACCGTGCGGGGTTGGTCATGACTGATCCCTCGTCATAGTGCCGGTTGTGAAAGTCGGCTCCCGCTTTCGCCTACACGCAGCAGATTCCCGGCAGAAAAAAGGCGCCGTTGCGCTCATTCTGAAAGGCAATCTCAGAGCACTATGCGCAGTTTTTGCGCGTTGGCAGCGAACGCGCCGCGATTGTAGCGATGATGATCGCGACCTTGACATCTCAGTCACTTCCGCGTTCCGGTGCCCCATGAACTATCGCCACGCCTATCATGCTGGAAACTTCGCCGACGTGCTCAAGCACGCCATCTTCGTACTGTGCATCGAGCACATGAAACGCAAGGAAGGCGCCTTCCGCATCATCGACACCCACGCTGGTCCCGGTCGCTATCGCTTGCGCGAGGGCGAGGCCGCAAAAACCGGCGAATGGAAAGACGGCATCGGCCGCCTGATAGGGCCTGACGTCGAACCCCTGCCCGAACGCGCCGCCGCTATTTTTGCGCCCTATCTCGATCTGATCCGCCGCGAAAACGACGGCACCGATTTGTCCATCTATCCGGGCTCGCCGTTGATCGCCGCAAACATGTTGCGGCGTGGCGATGTCCTCATTGCCAACGAGTTGCACCCCGACGACAGCAAGGCTCTGGCGGCCCTCCTCGACGACGATGGCCGCGCCAAGGTCATGAAGCAGGACGGCTGGTCGGCCTTGAAAGCGTTACTGCCACCGAAGGAGCGCCGCGGCGTCATCCTCATCGATCCGTCGTTCGAGGAAGCGGGCGAATTGATCCGCCTGACCGAAGGCCTGGCTGCCGCGTCACGACGATTTTCCTCCGGCACCTATTTGCTCTGGTATCCGATCAAAGATCCGAAAATCGTCTCTCGCTTCCATCGCGCGCTCAGCGAAACCGGACTACCCAAATTGCTGAAATGCGAGTTAATGTTGCGCACCTATCGCAATCCCGACATCCTCAACGGCACCGGCCTCATCGTCGCCAACCCGCCCTTCACGCTGGCAGCCGATCTGAAGGTCATTCTGCCTGTTCTGGCCGAACGGTTGGCGCAGGACACGGGCGGCGGCTGGCGCCTCGAATGGTTGAGCGGCGATGCCCCCAACGATTAAGACGTTGACGCTAACGACGGTATGACTTTCCGAGGACCAGCCATGCAGATTTGGCTTGCGCGTGATTTATTGATGACAGATACTCCGTGCTGCTCGGGTAGCCTGCCGGACCCGGAGGAAAAGGCTGAGACTGATTGAGAGTGAATGACATTGACGACGCATCGCATTCTTCTCCTGGACGCCTCAACATTCCCCGACCTGCCCAGATTTTGGGTGAGGCCTGCCTGAGTATCACCGGACAGGTCTGCAGGCCGGCATGTCTTGCAGAGTTGTCCAATAGCAACGCCCTGGGCGGCGCGCTTGGGGAACTCTGGAGAGCGGCGAATGCGGCAGACCGGCGTGGTCAAATTTTTCAACCAGACGAAGGGCTTCGGCTTTATCACTCCTGACCAGGGTGGCAAGGACGTTTTCGTTCACATCACCGCCGTCGAACGCTCGGGCATCGGCTCGCTCGACGAAGGCATGCGCGTCTCGTTCGAAACCGAACCGGACAAGCGTGGCAAGGGGCCGAAAGCGGTCAACCTGCAGCTCGCGTCTTGAGCGCCGATTGGTTTGACCGGGCTTCGACCGGTCCGAGCAGGCGGGACACACAGATCCAAAATCGAGACCAGCGCCTATCGCCAGCCGCTGGTTCAATGATCTAATGTCGGCAGTGCATGGAACTCAGCGCGAGTTCGGTGGCTGTTTTTTTGGCCACGCGCACGCATCGAAGCACCCCGAGGAGAATTCTCATGAACAATGTCACCCGCAGCGCCGCTGTTGCAGCGCTCGCATTGGGCTTGGCCGTCCTGTCCGCGCCTGACGCATCGGCACAAAAGGCCGCCTGCATCAACAAGGGCGGCGAGGGCACCAACAGCACCGTCGATGGCGCCAAGTTCCAGGCCTGGGAGGCCGTTCTGCAAGCCACCGACTGGGGAATGTGGTCGCAGTTCATGGCGACGAACCAGAAAGTCGGTGTCGCGCCCGGCTATGATGTCAAGAACGTCAAGTCGAAGTGCAGCCCTGGTGGCATCGGCCAGACCTGCCAGATCTTTGCGACACTCTGCAAGAAGTGAGCCCTGGGCCAGGAGGGACACACCCAAATCGGGCGAGCCCTCCTGTCGAGTGCCGCTTAGCGCTGGAACATCTGGCGCAGCATGCCGACGATAGCCATCAGTACCCCGCCACCGACGCCGCCGCCGGCGATCTGCGAGATGATGCTGCCGATATCGAGCCCGCCGCCGGCCATGGCTGGCGCCGCGCCCAAAGCACTATTCAGGATGGCGCCGCCCAATCCACCGCCAACCAATCCGGCGAGTGAATTGCCAAGCGTGCCGAGGCTCAGATTTTTCAACATGCTGCCGGCGAGATTGCCGCCCGCAGCGCCGCTACCCAATTGAATGAGAAGACTGAGAATATCCATTGTGTTTCTCTCCTGTTGCAGGCTGGCGGGATTTCAGCACCGTCATCGGCTCGTACCGCGAATCAAACAGCAGCCTGAAGGCAGTCTACCTGTGAATTGAGCTTATGCGGCAGACGAAAGTGGCACGATCGGTTGCCATCCGGCTGCTTAATGCTCATTTCGATGGTAGCTTCGCTACAACACCCGGCCAGGCACACCGCCCGTTGCGCCGGTGCAACGAGATTTTGACGGCCAATTCCGCTATCAATGGCTCCCTGTACACGTGTCCTGCGAGGATCACCCGATGACCAATATGTTTTTGAGGACGGCAATGCTGGCCATCGCGGCCAGTGCACTGTGCTTGACGACGGCCGAAGCAGGCGGAGCCAAAAAGCCGCCGCAACCGCCGGCGGTCGTCGCAGCAACCGTCGAACATCCCAAGGCCGCGACCTATCGCCGTGCGCCACAGGTCCGTGGCTTCCTTCAGCGCCGTGGCGGCTACTCCTACGGCGCAGCCGATAGCACGCTAACCTATGGCGATGGCCGTACCACGCTCGGCTCCAATGGCCGCTTTTTTGGTCGGCAGACGACCAGCGGGCCGTTCGACAGCGGCTTCTTTTTTGACAGCGGCATCGGCCCGCGCGGCGGCGACAGCCCCTACCGCAACTGAACCGCTGCGACCGTCATGCCACAGCACACCGCCTTCTCCACCGAGCGCTCTAGCCGCCGGTGCGTCGCGCGGCTATGTCAAATGGATGGAATTGCAGTGCAATAAAAGTTCGGAGTTCTCATGCGCATTCGTCTCAGCACTATTGCTCCCGCCCTGTTCGGCGCCATCGCCGTTGTCGGTCTCGCCGGAGCGGCTGAAGCCAAATGCACGCGCCTCGGTTTCTCTGTGAACGACTACGGCAAGGATGGCCCGACCAAGGACGCTAAGGACCTGCTCGATAAGTACATTGCCAATTGGGCGGCTACGAACGGCGTCAAGAAGTACACGACCGGCAAGAAGGACGTGAAGTGCGAGCTGTTCCTCGATGTTATTCTCTTCGACGAACACACCTGCCGCGCGGAAGCGACCGTGTGCTGGGGCGGCGGCGCCGCCGCGCCTGCAACGCCGGCAGCATCCCCCGTCGCTGTCGAACCGAAGAAAACCGCCCCGCCGGCAAATCCCAAAGTCAAATCGCCAGCCTGATCTTAGTCGTCCAGACCTCACTCCGCTGCAGCCGAAGCCTTCGGCAGCACCGCCGCTTCCAGCGCATGCCGACCCCGGATCATGTCCGACGCCTTATCGGCGATCATCATCGTCGCCGCATTGAGATTGGCCGACAACATCGTCGGCATGATCGATGCGTCGACCACCCGCAATCCGGCGATCCCATGCACGCACAGCTGATCGTCAACCACCGTCGTCGCATCGCTCGCCGGCCCCATCCGGCATGACCCGCCCGGATGGAACGTCGTCGTCGCTCGCCGTCGCGCCACGTCAAGCAGTTCATCATCCGTCTGCACGCCCGCACCCGGCACGTCCTCGCGATCATAATAGGGCTCGAGCGGTTTGGATTTCAGCAGCCGCCGCGCCAGCTTCATGCCCGCCACCAGCACGCGACGGTCGTATTCTTCCGCGAGATAGTTGGGTTGAATGATCGGCATATCGAACGGATCAGCCGATCGCGCATGCACGAAGCCATGGCTTTCCGGCCGCTGCTGCCACGCCGCCACCGTCATGCCGGGCTCGGACTCGAGCTGACCCTGCACGCCCTCCTTGTAACTCGCCGGCGTAAACGTCATCTGGATATCCGAGCGCTCTGCCGAAACGCCCGAATGCCAGAAGCAGTAGACCAGCGTCGGCGACAGCGAGAGAATGCCCTTGCGCGTTAGAAAATACTTGGCGATCTCGGCACCGAGCCGCACGCCGCGCACACGCTCGTTGATCGTATCGACGTTCTTGACGCGCGCGACAAAGCGCGGCGCATAGTGATCGCGCAAGTTCTGCCCGACCGACGGCAGCGCGTGCAGTACGGGAATGCCGAGACTGTTGAGCAGCCCCGGCGCGCCGATACCGGAGAGCTGCAGCAGTTGCGGCGAATTATAGGTGCCGCCTGACAGGATCACCTCCCGGCGGGCGCGAATTTCTGTCGGCGCACCACCACGCCCGCCATGGCTGTAGCGCACACCGATCGCGCGTCGGCCTTCGAGCATGACGCTGGTCGCATGCGCGCGCGTCCGCACCGTCAGGTTGGCGCGCTTCTTTGCCGGATTGAGAAACGCCGTCGCCGTACTCACGCGCCGGCCGTTCTGAATCGTCCGTTGTGCGTAGGAAATGCCTTCCTGCGAAGCGCCGTTGTAGTCGGGATTGCGTGGAATCCCGGCTTCCACCGCGCCTGCGATAAACGCGTCGCACAGCGGATGGCTCCAGTTGATATCGGTGACGGTGAGCGCGCCTTGGCGCCCGCGATAGCTGTCATCGCCGCCGCCGACGCGTTTCTCCAGCCGGCGGAAATACGGCAGCACATCGGCATAGCCCCAACCGCGATTGCCCCGTTGCGCCCAGGTGTCGAAATCCATCGGCTGGCCGCGATTGTAGATGTGTCCATTGATCGAACTCGACCCGCCGAGTGTTTTGCCGCGCGGCGCGACGATCCGTCGGCCGTCGGTCCAGGCGCCGGGCTCCATGTCGTAGACCCAGTTCACGTGCCGGTTGTAGAACGTTTTGATGAACCCTGCGGGGATGTGAATGTAAGGGTGCCAGTCGGCTGGCCCCGCTTCGAGCAGGCAGACGCTCTTGTCCGGATCTTCGCTGAGCCGGTTGGCCAGCACGCAACCCGCCGACCCCGCGCCGACAATGATGTAGTCAAAGGTATCCATACCCGTCGTCCCGTTTCGCCTACTCCCCATTCGATACCGGGGGACAACGGGAATCGCAAGCACAGGCCGGGCCTGCGGGGCCACACGGAGAGCATTGTGCGATCAATGGCGAGGGCACGCGTCAACCGACGGTGCCGTCATTGCCACGTAATCAACACCCTGAGCTTCACCAGCCACGGCATAAATTTCTGCGCCGTCTGCCCGACCGCCCAGAGCGCGACGAACAGCAGGATCAACGCCGGGATCGCGGCGAATACCGCCTTGATGAAAAATCGCACCATATGCAGGAACGGCACGTCAAACGCGCCGACCGTCACTCGGCCACTGTCGGCCATCAGCCGATCAGCAAAATCTGGCACGGCATTCAAGTCAGCCGCCGCCGATTGATATCCCGGCGCCGCACCACGTGTCGGGTTTGCATCGCCCGCTGGCCCTGCCGCCGGACGCTGCGTTCGCGCCTCAGCCTCACGCATCTGGCGTTCGCGCGCTTCCTTGTCACGGCGGAATGTCCGCGGCAGATCATCCTCTTGATCGACGGGGTTCATCGACAATCGCGGTTCAGCCATCGTGCGACCAGCTCCAAATAAGGGCAGACTCTCTGAAAACGCACCGTCAGAACGCAACACAACTCGACCGACATCAAGATCGCCGTTACCGCAGAATCGAAGCGCAGCGGGCGCTCCCTTCTAACCGGACACTGGCGATCCGGCTAGTGTGATGATCGAGAAGTTCGTCCGATTTCGCAGCACTCTCGAAACGAACTTCTCGATCTGAATCACACTAGAAACTCTATGATACTAGGGTCCCTTTTGATTCCGAAGTTCGCTCAAAGCGGTGCCGCGAAAACTGGCGAACTTCGGAATCGGGACACTAGCTTAACTCCGGCAATTTGTCGGGATTGGGAGCGCACCCCGCCGGTTTTGTGTCGGCACCCGCAAATTTGGTGCAAAAACATGGCGTGCAGTAGTATCCGTCCGGCAATGCCCAGTAGCCCGCTACGCAGCGTCCCCCAAAAACGGTTTCAAATGCTTGCGCACCGTCGCCTCGGGCAAATCCTTGGTGATGAAAACGAAACGTGAGCGCAGATCGCGCTCGCCGTCTCGCCGTTTCGGCCAATCGGCCAGCGTATCCGGCGGGTAGAACACGTGCTGTACGCCGTGCACCACGAACGGCTTCGGCTGCCCTTCAACCGTCGCGATGCCCTTCACGCGCAGCAGCTTGTCACCATAGGCCGCAGCCATCGTCTGCAAGCCGAGCGATAGCGCGTTGCCATCCAGCGGCGTGTCAAACACCAGTCCATACGACGCGATACCATGCAAATGCGCGTGGTGATGATCAGGGTGATCGCAATCCTCGCCGCAGGCTTCGCCATGCGCGTGCGCGTGATGAGCGTGCTCGTGGTTGTGACCATGATCATGACCGCAATCCGGCGCGCAGGCATCCGTGTGCCCGCCGAGATGCACATGATCGCGGGCAACTGTCTCGGCCGCCAGCCACTTCTGCGCGTCGGTGCCTGACAGCGCCGGCTCATGTGCACCAAGCCCGATCAGCCGGCTTGGACTGACATCGCCTTTGATGACCCGCAGGATCTCGCCGGAGCGGTTCAGCGCTCGCACGCGGCCCTCGAGCCGCAGCAGATCCTCAGCGCTGGCCAGGTCCGTCTTGGTCAGGATGATACGGTCGGCGATGGCAATCTGCTTGGCCGGCTCGAACTGCTCGTCGAGTTGCTTGAGACCATGCTGAGCATCGACCGTCGTCACCACGCCGTCGAGCTGGTAAATTCGATAGACACTTTCGTCGGTCATCAGTGTGTGCACGATCGGCGTTGGATCGGCGAGCCCCGTCGTTTCCAGCACGACGCGGCGCATCGGCGGGATCTCGCCCCACATCGATTGCTTGTGCAGCTTGGCCAGCGCCTGCACCAAGTCGCCGCGAACGGTACAGCAGACGCAGCCCGACGGCAGCAGGATCGTATCCTCGTCGGTCTTCTCAATCAGTGCATCGTCAAGACCCACCTCGCCGAACTCGTTGATGATCACCGCTGTACCGGCCATGCCCGGATCATTGAGCAACCGCTTCAGCAGCGTCGTCTTGCCCGAACCGAGATAGCCGGTCAGCACAGTCATGGGGATAGCCGAGGACATGATCAACCTTGCTGGCGAGGAGACGTTGCGCAGTTCGACCGGCACCGTATCCTATCGGCATTCAAAAAGGGAGGTGCGTATGAAAGACCCATCGGCGGCCGCCGCCCGACAGGAGGTGCTTGAAACGGCGCTGGCCATGAGCCGTCGCGGCCTGTCGCCCGGCCGTTCGGGCAATGTGTCACGGCGCTGGCTCGACGGCATGTTGATCACCCCCACCGGCATGGCCTATGACGCGATCCTGCCGCAAGACATTGTCTTTGTTGACGGCGACGGCCAATGGAGCGCCGACGCCCGCACGCCGTCCAGCGAGTGGCCGTTTCATCGCGCCACCTACAACGCCCGCCCGGACAGGAACGCGATCGTCCACTGTCACTCGACCCATGCGACGGTTCTCGCGTGTGCGCGGAAAGCCATTCCAGCATGTCACTACATGGTCGCGGTAGCGGGCGGCGATGATATCCCCTGCGTTCCCTATGCGCTGTTCGGCTCCGACAAACTCGCGCGTTATGTTGCCAAGGGGCTTCGTGATCGCGACGCCTGCCTGATGGCCAATCACGGCCAGATCGCACTCGCCTCAAGTTGCGCGGCGGCGCTTGATTTAGCCGCTGAGGTTGAGGTCCTCGCCGAGCAATACGTCAAGCTGCTGGCCATCGCCAAACCCGTCATTCTCAGCAACGACGAAATGTCCCGCGTCCTCAAGCGCTTCGCAAGCTACGGTCAGCAACCCAAGCGGTAACGGCTTTCCCAACATGTTCTGGAAACCGCGCGTGCGCCCGCGGCGGCTGCTGGTGGGCAGCTGAAGCCGCAAGAATAGTGCCGGTATTAGGCCGCCTTCTGGCGCGCGGAAATGAGATCCCAGGCGACATTGATCTGCTTGATCCGGCTTTCACGCGCGCGCCGATCGTCTTCGCTTCGAGCGAGATCGGGATGCCAGCTCTGACGCAAAGCATCGACGATCTTCTTGATCACCACCGGCCGTGCGTCAGCATTGATCCCCAGGATTTCGAAGGCATCCGCCGTCGTTTCCGGCATCGTAACGGTCGATCGCGCTTCCACTTCAAGCGCCGCAGCGCTGGCGGCGATCCGGCGCACCCGCTCAAGATCGCCGGCAATTCCTTCGACCATGGCCCGAGCCTCGCGCCAGCGATGTTCGGTGACGTGCGCTGTCAATTCCGGCGATAACAGCGATTTTCGAACATCGTCGAGATCGGCCGTCAGCACGTCTTTGAGCGTTAGCGCTTTAAGGCTTGCGACGACCTGCCGAACGGCTTGATGCGTCGTCACTGCGCCAGCGATCAATGCTGACACCACGTCGGCTTCGGTATTGTCACTGTCGGTACTGGCAGCCGCACCCGCCACAGGTTTGCTGGCCGATACCTCCGTCCCGCGCGAGGCCTTCCGCGATCGCGACGGCACGAGCTGGTCGCTCCACCAGCGATGGGCGATCACAAATGACATTGTCGCCAGCATCATCGCGATCATCACCAGCACGAAGGAACGCTTGCGTTGCGCGGCTTCGGCATCCAGCGCGTCTGTCCCGTACGATGGCGCGGTGATCGTCTCCCATCCACCCGAGTTGGCAGACGGCGGTGCGGCCGCGACAATCGAAGGCGGACGGTGAGCAGGTGGGTCGCGCGGTTTGGTTGGCAGTTCGGCTGCTGCTTTCGGTGCAGACGACGGCGCTTGCACCGGTGGGCGTTGCTCTTTGGGAGGGTCCGCAGCTGCCAATGCCGGTACCGGCGCTGTGACCGGCACAAACCGCCCGCCGGTCGATAGCATCGGCGCAAACCCCGCCGGCAGTGCAATCACCGCGCCGCCGTCCGCTTGCGCCGAGCGCTTGCATTCTGGTGACGGCGCGCCAGCGTTGCGTTGAGGATCGCAAGCGCCATCATAGGCCGGACCGTTCCAACGCGGCCCCATGCGGAAGTGCACACGCCCACCTTCAACCCACGCCCGTCGTGGCGTCGCCTCCAGGAACGCTGCGACAACATTGATCCAGGGCACACGCCCACCATCGCAGGCGATGTCGAATTTGTGCACGGTCCACGTCCTGCAAACGTCCGGCGCAGCGGGTGCACATGCCGTAAAACCGTGATTTTCATGCGCGCCGAGAATGCGGTATGTCCGATCGGCAGCCACCGGCGTCAGCATGACGCGCCCGCTCTGCACCGTGCATTGCAGGGGCATCGTCAAGACATCTTGATCCGCCGCCGCCACATTCGGCACGGCCAATGCCGTCAGCACGGCACCAAACCAAATCCTGCGCCACACTGTCACTTCCCCCCACACGCCCCATTCCGCCTTCAGCATCTCAACACTGCCACCCACAATCCGATGCAATGTATTGCTACCAGCGCCACCAGTCGACATCCCCAGTCGACATTCCCAGTCACCATTGCAAGACGGCATTGCCCTCAAATTGACCAGAACAACGGCTGCACAACTGTTTCAAAGTGTCACCGTGTAGTGGGGCATGAATATGGCTGTGTTGAAGTTATCGCCGCAATCCACAGTCGTCACGAGCAACGCGGTTCTGGATTGCAGGAACAGCCGTTCTTGCACTGAACCGTCGTACGTGCGCAGCCAGCGCCGGGCGTACAAGTGCCGCTGGAGTACGTCAGACGATTGCCACGGCATGAACAGGTCTGCACGCAAACCTCGCGATCGCTCCGATTGTCACAACTGGCGCTGACGGCGTTACATCCGCCCTCGCTTCGAATGGCAACATTGCCGGAACAGCTCACCGAGCCGATGATGCGCGAACCACAGTCCTGCCGACGCTCTTCGACCTCGCGGCACCCGCCGGCACAAACACTCCGCCGCAGCACAAGCGTATTGCCGACGCAGCTGGCGACGCTGCGCCCTCCATTCGGGCATTGGCTATCAGCAGAGCAGCTTTGCGCCGCGGCAGGCAACGTAACTCCGAAGCACCACAGCATCGCGAACAGAACGCATAACGCCGCCCCGCCTCGCAATCGCCCGAATCGATTCGCATCTGAAGGCATCGCCAACTCCCGTTTCGGTCCGCCGATCATACAAGGACAAAAGATGCTCTTGCGCAAACGCCTTCTCTCCAGCCTCGCAGTCGCCGGTTTGGCCATCGCCGTGTCCACGGCAGCCGAAGCGCGTGTTGAGGTGGGCGTCCTTCGCTGCACCATCGCCGGTGGCGTCGGCTATATCGTCGGCTCATCGAAGCCGATGCGCTGCAAGTTCACCCATCGTAATGGCCCGGCCGTTGCTTACTACGGTCAAGTGACCAAGATCGGCGTCGATATCGGCTACACGCGTCAGACCCATTTGGCTTGGGCCGTCCTGGCGCCGACACGCGACATCGCCGCCCGTGCGCTCGACGGCCGTTACGCCGGCATCACTGCTGAAGCAACCCTCGGCGGCGGCGTCGGCGCCAACGCGTTGATCGGCGGATCGCGTCGCTCCGTCGTGCTGCAGCCGTTGAGCGTTCAAGCGCAGACCGGCCTCAACATCGCCGCCGGCGTCGCGGGCCTCAGCCTGCGTTCGAGTGGCTACTGAAGCAATCCGGCACGTGTCAGCGCCCGTGCGGGTTGTGCCGTTCGTGTGTGCGTTTGAGGGCCCTTTGCCGCCCCGGCAAGGGGCCCATTTTTTGTTGGTGCGTAATGCCTGGCGCACCAACAAAAAATGGCGTCTGCATGTTAAGGCGGATCGCCAAGCATGCAGACGCCTTCGAGTTGGGCGCGACCCGAATGTGGGGTTCGGGTCGCCCGCCGGTTTCCAGCCCGCGTTTTTATTGCTGCTCCGTGGACTTGGCGGCCGCCACGGCTTTGGCTGGAATTTCAGTCGTGCCGACCGACAGCCCTGACAGCCGCCAATGTCCGCCGATGGCTTCGAAGCGCAAATCGAAAACAATGCGCCGCGGCTCTGTTGCCAAGTGCCCGGCGAGCTGCAGCGGTTGGCCTTTTTCTGCCGCTGGCGTTGGATTGATCCGTGGTGCAATCAGCGCCGCAGCCGCCAGGTCGATCTGGTTACGTCTGAGATCAGCAAAGATCTGCGCCAGATCAGCCGGCGAGTGCGCCGCCTGGAACGATGGTGCCGCCAAGTCGCGCAGCACCGTGTAATTCCCGGTCCGATTGGCATCGTTCAACGCCGACAGCGTTGAGCGCACCAGGAACAGTGTCTGCGGATTGACCTCAGCCACCTTCGGACGTGGCGCCGGAGCCGCAACACCGGCGCGAACTCCCGTCTGTTGCAGGACCGCTTTCGGATCGAACGCGACGGCATCGGCGAGCATCGCCGACATGGCAGCGACGCCCACCAGTCCAGCCAAGTAACAAGCTTTCATCATCGGTGTTGTCTCTCTGTGACGGGACGTGCGCCGCGCCGCGGGTCCGTGGCTGTCGCGAACGATATCGTTGTGCATCGCCATGGGCATCACTTCCATGTCATCTGTACGCCGGCACGGGCGCCGACATTGTGGTCGCTGAGGCCGACACCGAATCCGCCAGAAAGCGCCAGCAACTCGCCATTGCCGAACAGATTGCGGCTGAGCACCCCCATCGCAGTGAAGCCGATGGCATTCTGCCCGCCATAGCTGCCGTAGTTCATCTTCAGCCCGAACACGTCGCCCGACTGTAGAACCGGATCGGCAAGCGATAACGCGACCGCAACACCTTCGATCGCCTGTTTGGTTTGCGACTCGAGGCCGTCGATTCGCGCATGCGCACGCTGGCTTTCGGAGAAAGCCGTCCCAGCCGTACGTTCGGCACTGGCGATCCGCGTATCAAAGCCGCCGACGATATTCGTCAGGTTGTTGATGTTAGTCGTGTTGGTGGTGACGCGATTGTCAAGACTGACGACAGTGCCTTCAACGGTGCTGACCCTGTTCTCGACGCCACCGACGCGGCCCTTCAGCCCAACGATGTCCACCCGGTTGGTCTCGACTTGTCCTTCGGCAGCCGTCAATCGAGTGCCCTGATTGGCAACCGTCCCTTCCACATTCGTCACGCGCGTGCCGAGCGCCCCAATCGCCGCGGTGTTGGTGGCGACTTGGCCTTCCGTCGACGTCATGCGCGTTTGCAGGTTGGAGATATTGCTCGTGTTCGAGGCCGTCTGCGTTTGCAGAGTCGTGATATTGCCTTCGGCGGTTGTCATCCGGGTGCCGAGGCCGGCAATCGCCGTCGTATTGTTGGTGACCGCCGTATTGATGCTGGCAACGGTCGTCTCGACACTGGTCACACGGGTGCCGAGCGTACCGATCGCGGCGGTGTTGGTCGCAACTTGCCCCTCCGTCGCCGTCATGCGTGTCTGCAGATTGGTGACGTTTCCTTCCGTCGCCGTCATCCGCGTGCCGAGCGTGCCGATCGTCGCAGTGTTCGTTGCAACCTGTCCTTCAAGCGTGCCAATCCGCGTCGTATTGCTGTTGACTTGGGTCTGCAACACGCCGCCATCGCCAGCGACGTTGCCGTTGGCATCGGTTGTCAAGACCTGCAGCGGTCCTGATTGCGCCGCTCGGCTGGCCGCGCTGCCGACGCCTGTCAGCGTGTAGGTATTGCTCGCGTTGCCGAACACCTGCTGGTTGTCGCGGGCGGTCGTGACGCCTTGTCCGAACGCCGCCGCGTTGGCGTGCGTCGCTTGGGCCCCTTGGCCAACCGCCGTCGCGCCAGCGCCACTCGCGAGGCTGAGTTCACCGAGCGCAGTAGCATTTGCGCCGCTCGCAACAGTACCAAGGCCGTAAGCCGCTGAGTTGGCGCCGGTTGCCTGTGCGCCGCTGCCGACGGCTGTCGATCCCGAAGCAACCGCATTCGCGCCGATCGCAACAGCGCCCGCCGATGATGCATTTGCGTTGATCCCAATGGAAGTCGCGTTGGTTTGCGAGGCGCGTGCGTTCTGCCCGATCGCCGTTGCGCCCGCCGCTGTCGCCGCCGCCGCGTTGCCATAAGCACTCGCGTTGTCGGCAGAGGCCCGCGCCGCGCTACCGGCAGCGGTCGACGACACGCCTGAAGCTTGTGCATCCTGACCAAAGGCCGTGGCAAGGCTCTGACTGGCAACGGCACTGCGACCAAATGCCGACGTATTGAGTCCCGTCGCACGCGATCCGAAACCGGACGCCGTCGCGCCCAACGCCGTTGCCCGGGCGTCGGCACCGATTGCCGTCGACGACTCGCCCGAAGCGCGCGCCGTCGTGCCAGTGGCCGTCGCATTCAATCCCGAAGCTTCGGCAGATCGGCCGACGGCGGTAGCAAAGTCGCCGGTCGCTGCCGCACTGCTGCCGATGGCGGTGCTGTTGATCCCTTCCGAGCGGGCTCCAGCGCCGACGGCGGTTGTATTTGTTTTCGTTGCTTTAGCTGTCGAACCAACGGCCGTTGAATCGACCTCCCGGGCTTCGGCGGCATTGCCGACAGCGGTAGCGTTCCCCATCTCCGCTTTCGCGTTGGCGCCGAACGCGCTCGCGTTGTCAGCGGTTGCAGTGGCGAAATACCCCAAGGCCGAGGAATAATTTCCAGCCCCCGCAGCCTTGTAGCCAAAGGCCATCGAGCCGATGCCGGATGCTGCCGCATCCGTGCCGCAAGCAACCGAGAAGTTGCCGGCGCTCGCTCCTGCCCCCATGCCTCCGTACTGTTGGCAGATGAACTGCGCTTGGGCTGCAGTGGACCCAAAGCCCAGCAGCAACGATAGTAGGGCCGCGCGCGACGTCGTCTGTAGCAACTGGTCGTGCCATTGCGCCCGCGATACAGGCGCAGGCGGCAAAGAGGGGATCGACGTTTGCGGATCGGCATCGCGGTCATGACCGGTCGCGATGCGGCCCGGGTGGGCAGCAGGGAAAAGCAGCACAAGTGTCTCCTGACGCAAAACAAACAGGCATCAGCGTGATGGAAATCGCGCTGTCCGCAGGGGCCGTTGAGCCCTGCTGCAAGATCAATAAAACCTAAAATTGTTTAATTTCAATTAACACAACCCAAGCATGTATTTCATTGCAGAGGCGGCGGCAGGGTCACAGACACTGCGACCCGATCCCTCATTGTTGGACTCGGCCTCGCCAGTTCAATCGCGTTCACAATTTCCGCGTGCGCAGTCGCCAGGAAATCGGCCATCGCCGCTGAACGAACCGAAACCATGACGGTCGGTTTTGAACGACGCGGTTGCGCTGTCGCAATCACATCGTGCAACCAGGATCGACGCTGCAACATTGGCGCCGATGGCGCGGCGACGGCCTCAGAGATCGATGGTGCATGCGCAGCGGTTGCTGTGATCGCATTGCCTGCAGTGCCGGGTTCAGGCTCCACCTTTGCGATGGCGCGGTCACCCGACTGAACATCCTGGCTGACGGCGTGGTGGAAGCTGTCGCTGGTGATGATCAGTGGCGGCAACCCGAGCAGCACTCGCGCGGAGAGCGGCTGCAAGCTCGCCACGATGATCGCCACCACGTCGGTCTCCGCCGGCAATTCGCCCTGCCCGACGACCTCAGGCGCTTCAACCGGCATCACCAAATCAGGCAATGTTGTTATCAGGCTCGCCAGCTGCACGTCGGTTTCGATCAGCCCCGGCACGACGATCGCAGGTGAGATGGTGGCATCGGGCGCCAGAGAAATATTGGCGTCGCCGAGAGACGCAAAAGTACCGATGTACCCGGCAACGCTGGCATAGCGTCGCAAATGGCGATATCGCGCTTCCGCCGGCCGCGGTGCCTGCAGCACGGTCGCCTCCAGCATCGCGACGCCGCGCCCGTGAAAGCCCAGTGCTTCGGCCGCCCCACGCGAAACGTCGAGTTGACGGTCGCCGAGGTACGGCCCCGCATTGTTGATTCGAACGACGACCGCCTTTTGCGTTGCCGGATTAAACAAAAGCAACAGCGTGCCGTCCGGCAAATCGGGGCTCGCAGCATTGTCGGCGTCGTCAGCGCGAAACGCTTCCCCTGAACTCGTCAGGCCGCACGGATTGAACCGGTCGCGCGAACAATGATCGTAGAACGACGTCTTCAGCGTCAGCGGCTGGCCAATCAGCGCCGCCGTCTCTGCGATCGTGCGAACGCGGCGGCATGTGTCGTTGTAGCAATAGGTCTCGCCCGGCGTCTTAGCGACGACCGCACCGCCGCTAATGAACAGCGTCATCGCCACCCCGGCCAATGCCAGCACACGAGAGCATTTTTCGACGAAGTGGACACCGTTTCGTCGCAGAAAATCCGACAAACACAAACAAAGGAATCGAGAGCGCCGATCTGATTCCATCAGATCGCAACAAGCGCTAGCCGCGCGCGATCCATGCGCGCTGGGCACACCATCTCCAATACGCGCACACGACATGATTGTCCTTGCCCACCGCTTATTCCGGGACAAGGTCTAGCAACCCCGGCGCCAACCCAGGCGGTCGCCTGTGAGCAGGGTTAATCCGTGAACGTTTGGCTGCGCGGCTGTCAGGTCAACGCATATACCAGCGTGCTCACCGCCAGCAGCGGCACCCAAGTCACCATGCTGGCGGCCGAGCGCCGCAGTCGCGGCGTCAAAGTCTCAGCACAATCCAACCGTTCGGCCGCATGCAGCACCAGCTTCACCACTGGCGCCCAGCTGTGTGCGCGATAGGCATCGTCGAACGACAGGGTATTGGGTTTGAAAGAGCGCTCGTCGCCCATGCAAAATCTCCTGAAAAAGCACTTCTTGTTGAGAATTCAATCCGTCAAACGTCAAAAAACATGCTGTCAGTCGAAGATCGTCAGTATTGCAACGATAGGGCGACCCCGGTCCTGTGGTCAAGCAACCGAGCGGCGTCAAAGTCATGATATTTCCTTATAGACCGGACAAAACGCATTATCCCACAGCCTGACTATGGCCGGCCTCTTCGTCATCTCCAGAATCAGGCTAAACTCAGCCCATGCAGCAATACCTCGATCTCATGCGCCACGTGCGCGACCACGGCAGCAGGAAGACTGACCGCACCGGCACCGGCACGCTGAGTGTTTTCGGCCATCAAATGCGCTTTGACTTGGGCGCCGGCTTCCCGCTGGTGACCACCAAGAAGCTGCACCTGAAGTCGATCGTGCACGAACTGCTCTGGTTCCTCGCCGGCGACACCAACACCGCGTATCTCAAGCAGCACGGCGTCTCCATCTGGGATGATTGGGCCGACGAAAACGGCGATCTCGGTCCTGTTTACGGACGCCAATGGCGCAGCTGGGCAGCTCCCGATGGCCGCGTTATCGATCAGATCCGCGAGGTCGTCGAGACGCTCAAAACCAACCCCGATAGCCGCCGCATCATCGTCTCGGCCTGGAACCCTGCCGATATCCCGGACATGGCATTGGCACCGTGTCACTGCCTGTTTCAGTTCTACGTCGCAGACGGGCGTCTCTCCTGCCAGCTCTATCAGCGCTCCGCCGACATCTTCCTCGGCGTGCCTTTCAATATCGCCAGCTATGCGCTGCTGACGCTGATGGTGGCTCAGGTGACCGGCCTCAACCCCGGTGACTTCGTGCATACCTTCGGCGATGCACATCTCTACTTGAACCATCTTGAGCAAGCCGAACTGCAACTCGCCCGCAGCCCGCGTGCACTCCCGCGCATAATTATCAACCCCGATGTGCGCTCGCTGTTCGACTTCAAGTTCGAGGATTTCCATCTCGAAGCCTACGCCCCCCACCCCCACATCAAAGCACCCGTGGCGGTTTAATGGGCGCGGTTGCTCCGCAGCCGGACAAGAATGTTGGGGGTGTATCTTTCGCGCACTAGCCAATCCGTCGCCGCCTCATCTCTATTGCTCATGGGGAACATGAGCTTTTGGGGGAAACAATAATATGCGCAGCTTGTGCTTGATCGCCGCATGTATCGCGCTCACCGGCTGTGCATCATCGTCGGAAAAAATCTCGGCTGCATATGTGTCGCCGCTGCAATATCAGAACTATTCATGCGGTCAGCTTGGCGAAGAGGCGCAGCGTATTTCCTCGCGGGTGGCTCAAGTCAGTGGTGTTCAAGATAAAAAGGCAAGCGATGATGCCATCGCCACGGGTGTCGCAATCGTGCTGTTTTGGCCAGCGGCATTCATGATTGGGGGCAATGATCAAAACACTGCCGAGCTCTCACGTCTGAAGGGCGAATTCGAGTCGGTTGAGAAGGTCTCAATCCAAAAGAACTGCGGTTTGCAATTCCGCCAGCAATCAGCGCCACCGTCCAAGCCACCGCGAGCTTAGACCGGTTACATTTGCACATTGCCGCTGACGGCGGGATCAGGATAGCAATGCGCTCATGATCCGAATCTCCCTCATCGTTGCCGTCGCGGACAATGGCGTCATCGGTCGCTCTGGCACCATGCCCTGGCGCATGCCGTCCGACTTGAAGCATTTCCGCGGCCTCACGCTCGGCAAGCCGATCGTCATGGGTCGCAAGACCTTTCAATCCATTGGCAAGCCGCTTGAGGGTCGCGACACCATCGTCGTCACCCGCGACAACACGTTCCACCCCCCGGGCGTCACCGTCGCCGCGACGATCGACCAAGCGCTGGCCTCCGCTCGCCATTTGGCTGCGGCCCGTGAGGTCGATGAAATCATGATCGTCGGCGGCGGCGAAATCTATGGCGCAGTGCTGTCCTTGGCCGACCGGGTCTATCTGACCCGCATTGCAGCCAGCCCCGAAGGCGATGCAACTTTTGCAAGCCTGTCGCCGGACGACTGGACCGAGGTCGAACGGCGCCCCATGGCAATGTCGGCCAAGGACGAATTTGCCGCCGAATTCATCGTTTATGATCGTCGAGCCAAAGTCTGAGTTGTGACGGGCTTGAAGCGGCGCGCAGACACCCCAAATCTCCGCTAGGCGTCGATTGCGCAGCTTGCCCGTTTGCACCTCTTGGATGTGTGCCCTATAAGCACCATGGAATTCGATCTTCTCTCCCAAACCAGCGGAACACCGCTCGTCACGCATTGAATGCTGAGGCGCGCGCGATGCTGATCCTCTTAACCGAAAAAGGGCCAATCGATGCCTTGGAATAATCAAAGCGGCGGCGGCAGTGGCGGCGGCGGTGGCCCATGGGGCAACAAAGGCGGCAAAGGCGGCGGCCCCTGGGGCCAAGGCCCGTCCGGCGGCGGCAGTGGCGGCCAGCAGCCTGATCTCGAGGAATTGCTGAAGCGCAGCCAGGACAAGCTGAAGCAGGTCATGCCCGGAGGCTCTGGCGGCGTGCCCGGGTCCATCATCCTCTTGGCGGCAGCGGCTCTGGCCGCGATCGTTGGCTTTTATGCCTTCACCTTCCGCGTCAATCCTGAAGAAGTTGGCGTCGTCCTCCGCTTCGGCCAGCCGGTTCGCCAGGAGCCGCCAGGCCTGCACTTCCGTTTGCCCTACCCGATCGAGGAAGTGCGCCTTCCCGCCGTCCTGCGCCAGAACATCACCGAACTGGGCTTTCGGACCTCGGAATCAAGCCGCCAAGTGTCGAACACGGTCCGCGACGTCCGTGAAGAAAGTCTCATGCTGACCGGCGACGAAAATATCGTCGACATCGACTTCGTCGTCCGCTGGCGCATCCGACCCGACAAGGTGCAGGAATATCTTTTCAACATTCAAGATCCTCGCACGACGGTCAAAGAAGTCGCCGAAAGCGCCATGCGCGATATCGTTGGCCAGTCGAACATTCAGCCCATCCTGACCGAGGCGCGCCAGAAGACCGAACAGGCCGTCCAGAAACTGATGCAGCAGATCCTCGATAGCTATGGCGCTGGCGTCCATATCGACCAAATCCAGCTCCAGAAGGTGGATCCGCCGGAAGATGTCATCGGCGCCTTCCGTGACGTCCAAGCCGCCCGCGCCGATCGCGAGCGTCTGCAGAACGAGGCCTCGACCTACGCCAACCGCATTGTCCCCGAAGCACGCGGTGAAGCCGAACGCATCCTGCAAGGTGCCGAGGGCTACAAGCAGCAGACCGTTGCTGAAGCCACCGGCCAGGCCTCGCGGTTCCTGAAAGTCTTCGAGGAGTACAAGAAGGCTCCTGAAGTCACGCGCAAACGCATGTTCCTCGAAACTATGGAACGCGTTATGGGCGGCACCGACAAAATCATCCTCGATAACAAGGGCGGCGGCCAAGGCGTCGTGCCGTTCTTACCCCTCGACCAACTGCAGAAGAAAAAAGAAGGGGCCAATTGATCATGCGCGCACTTCTCGCAACCCTCATCGTCGCCGTCGGCGCTGCCGCAGCAGCAGCTTACCTCTCGCTGTTTATCGTGCATCAAAACGAGCAAGCGCTCGTGCTGGAGTTCGGTAAGCCAATCCGTGTCATCACGACCCCGGGCCTCCATTGGAAGATCCCGGTCGTCCAAACCGTCGATTATTTCGACAAGCGCATTCTCGATCTCGACACTCGTCCGCAGGAAGTGACAGCGTCTGACCAGAAGCGCCTCGTTGTCGATGCCTTCACCCGATATCGCATCGTAGACGCGCTGAAGTTCTACCAGACGGTCCGCAACGAAGCGCGTCTGCGCGTGACGCTGAGCTCGATCATCGAACTCATCGCTCCGTCGAGTGCTCGGCGCCGTCACGTTCACCGACGTCGTCCGTGACAAGCGCGAAGAGCTGATGAAGCGCATCACCACGCTGGTGAACGAGGAAGGTAAGGATTTCGGCATCGAAGTCGTCGACGTCCGCATCAAGCGCGCCGATCTGCCTGAGCAGAACTCGAAGAGCGTTTTCGATCGCATGCGCTCCGAGCGCCAGCGCGAAGCCGCCGAGTTCCGCGCCGAGGGTGCTGCCGCCGCCAACCGCATCAAAGCAACCGCCGACCGCGAAGCAACCGTTATCAAGGCCGAAGCAACGCGCAAGGGCGAAACCCTGCGCGGCGAGGGCGATGCCGACCGCAACCGCATCTTCGCTGATGCCTTTGGCCGCGACGCCGACTTCTTCGGCTTCTACCGCTCGATGCAGGCCTACGAAGCCGGCTTCAAGTCTGGCGACACGCGCATGCTGTTGTCGCCGGATAGCGAGTTCTTCCGCTATTTCCAAAACCCAATGGGCACTGGAATCGCTAAGCCTAAACAATGACCGATCTGTTGGTCGGGGTCGGCCTTGTTTTAGTCATCGAGGGCCTGCTTTGGGCCCTCGCACCGCATTTGGCGCGTCAGATGCTGGAAACGGCGTCGGTGAATTCCAGAACAGGGCCTGCGTCTGGCCGGTACCCTGGCCATCGCGACAGGTGTATTCATCGTCTGGCTGGCGCGGGGCTAAAATCCGCCGTCGTCGCGCCTCGACCGCCCGCAGGCGAGCAGGACAGCGACCAGCAAAGCAATCAATAAGTACAATTTTTCGTGCCGCGCCGCCGCATCCGTTGACAAGTGCCCGGTCTGGCCAAAGGATGATGCTAAAGCAATTCCTTGGGATCATACCGATCCCCCCTCTCTGCTCAGGAGATCTGCGGCATGTTCGTTCGCCCCGGCACATTCGGCCTCAAGACGGCCTTCGCCGCGCTTTGTAGCGTGACGGTCGGCATCGGCCGGCCTTGGAGTTGCAGGCATGATGCGCGTCGAAGCCGCCGGTGGCCCGCCCTCCGTCGCACCGATCGCCGAAAAGCTGATCGACGCCGTTGTCAACATCTCCACCAGCCAAAACGTCAAGGGTCCGGCCGGCGTCCCACTGCCACGCGTACCCAAAGGCTCGCCCTTCGAAGATTTCTTTGACGACTTTTTCAACAAGCGCGGCAGCGGCGGGCCACAGGATCGCAAGGTTTCCTCCCTCGGCTCCGGCTTTGTCATCGACGGTAAGGAAGGCCTGATCGTCACCAACAATCACGTCATCGATGGCGCCGACGAGATCACCATCAACTTTCACGACGGCAGCAAGCTCAAGGTCGACAAGGTGCTCGGCAAGGATGCCAAGACCGATCTGGCGCTGCTGAAGGTCAGTCCCAAAAAAACACTGGCCGCTGTCCCCTTCGGCTCATCGGAAAAAATGAAGGTCGGCGACTGGGTCATGGCCATCGGCAACCCGTTCGGCCTCGGTGGATCGCTGACTGTCGGCATCCTCTCCGCCAAGCAGCGCGACATCAACTCCGGACCCTATGATGACTTCCTGCAGACCGATGCGTCGATCAACAAAGGCAATTCCGGTGGACCGCTTTTTAACATGGATGGCGACGTGATCGGCGTGAACACTGCGATCATCTCTCCCTCGGGCGGCTCGATTGGCATCGGCTTCGCCGTTCCCTCCGACACGGCCATGGCGGTCATCGATCAGTTGCGCCGCTTTGGCGAAACTCGCCGTGGCTGGCTCGGCGTGCAGATCGGCTCCATCACTGAAGACATGGCTGAGACCCTCAAACTCAAGGAGAACACCGGCGCGCTCGTCAACAAGGTCACCGCCGCCAGCCCCGCCGCGACCGCTGGACTGCTGGATGGCGACGTGATCCTCAAGTTCGATGGCAAGGAAATCGCCGGTGTCCGGTCGCTGCCCCGCGTCGTCGCACAAACGCCCGTCGGCAAGGAGGTCGATATTGAGTATCTCCGCAAAGGCCAGAAACGTTCCGCCAAGATCGTGCTCGGCCGCTTGACCGAGGACGAGGACAAGAGCGCCAAGGACAAGAAGCCGGCCGTTACCGAAGACAAGCCGCCAGCGGGCGCCGACGTCCAATCCCTGGTCGGGCTCAAGATCGCCCCGCTCGACGACGCGCTGCGCAAGCGCTTCACGCTCGATGCCAAGGTCAAAGGCGTCGTTGTCCTTGAGGTCGATCCGGCCAGCCCCTCGGCGCAGAAGGGTGTGCGCGTCGGTGATGTCATCGTCGAAGTCGCGCAGGAACCTGTGCAAACCGCCGATGATGTGTCGAAGAGCGTGGACAAGGTCAAAAAAGCTGGCCGAAAAGCCGTTCTTCTGCGATTGGAAGACGCCAAGGGCGACCTGCGATTTGTAGCCGTCCCGCTGCAATAGCAACGGCCACGTGCCGTGGTCGTTTTTATCCACGAACCCAGCTGTGGTGCGACGTTCGTCGCGACAGCCGTTTCATCACCCGGCGCCACGATCGCCGGATGAAGCATTTGCCTCGCTCAAGGAGAAGCATGTGTCGCAAGGCCACAGTCTGATTGAGACCATCACTGACAACCTCGCGCCGGTTCATTCCGATGGCTATAAATTCGTCGGCATCGCCGCAGTGCTTGTCCTCGCCCTCTGGTTTCTCCTGCCGTTCTCGTTCCTCGCGTACCTAACGCTCGCCATTTTGGCCTACGTTGCCTATTTCTTCCGCGATCCCAAGCGCGTCACGCCTTTGCGCGAAGGCCTCATCGTCTCCCCGGCCGATGGCCGTGTCAGTTCCATCGAGCGCATCCGCCCGCCGGCCGAACTCGGCCTAGGCAACGACGAACGCATTCGCGTTTCAATCTTTCTCTCGGTCTTCGACGTCCACATCAACCGCTCGCCCGTCGCCGGACGCATCACCAAGTCGATCTATGTCCCTGGTGCTTTCCTCAATGCCGCTCTCGACAAGGCCAGCGAAGAAAATGAGCGCCGCTCGCTTGTCATAAGGACGGCAAACGGCCTCGACATCGCCGTAGTCCAGATCGCCGGCTTGATTGCGCGCCGCATCGTCACGTTCCTCAAGGAAGGTGACAACACCGGCGTCGGCGAGCGCTTCGGTTTGATCCGCTTCGGTAGCCGCGTCGACGTTTTCCTGCCGCCGGGCACCGGTCCGCTGGTCGCCGTCGGACAGCGCGCGGTTGGGGGCGAAACCATCATCGCCGATCTCAAATCAAGCGAGCCCGAGCGCGAAGCGCGATCTCATTAACAATGTGCGCGAAGCGCGATCTCACTAACAAGAGCGCGAAACACGATCCCATTGATTTCGGCGCCACGATTTTGCCCAACGCGTCCGGTGCATTAGAATGTGCACAACTGCAGCCACAGAGAGCGAGTAAGAGCCGTGATGGACTCCGAGTTGCCAAAGCTAGAAGAAGGCGAGCGTCGCCGTCGCGGCCGTCGCCTGTTCCGCCACAGCAAAATTCCTGTCCGCATGCTGGTGCCGAACTTCTTTACGCTGCTCTCACTCTGCATGGGCGTGACGGCGATCCGCATGGCCATCGAGCAGAACTTTCAGATTGCACTGCTGCTGCTCGTTCTGGCGGCAGTCGTGGATGGCATCGACGGTCGGCTCGCCCGCGCGCTGAAAGCCCAGTCACGCTTCGGCGCTGAACTCGACAGTCTCGCCGATTTCGTCAACTTCGGCGTTGCCACCGCCCTCCTCGTCTACATCTGGGGCCTCGGCAACCTGAAAGGCTTCGGCTGGATCGCCGTGCTGGTGTTTGCCTGCTGCATGGGGCTCCGTCTCGCCCGCTTTAATGCCATGCTCGAAGTCGACAAACCCAAATGGCAGTCGAACTACTTCACCGGCATTCCAGCCCCCGCCGGCGCACTGGCCGTGCTGCTACCGCTCTTCATTGACGGCCTCGGCCTGTTCAATGTTCGTGAGTATCCGCTGCTGATCGCACTCTATACGCTGGGCTTGGCTTTCATGTCGGTGTCGACGATTCCGACCTTCTCCGGGAAGTTGTTGGGCGAGCGCATCAGTCGCGAGTACGTCCTGCCGATATTTGGCGCGGTTGCATTGTTCGTCGGCCTGCTGTGGACCTATCCTTACGCAACGTTGAGCTGTGTTGTGTTGGCTTACCTTGCGGCAATTCCGTTCAGCTATGCGCGTTTCCAGCAGAAACTGCAGGCCGACAAAGCCATGTTTGAGCTCGACGCAGCGCGCATCGGACAGCCCATACCGGCATCGGTGTCGGGCGGCGTGCACTTCCCGGTTCCGCCCACCGAGACCAAGCACTAAATCACTTGCAAATGCGATGCTGGCCGTCGCGGCCATGCCGCGCCAGATCCATATGGAAATGGTCGTGGTGGAATGAGTCCGCCAACGGCCCCAGCACAGTCGAGAAATGGCTGCAGGCGCCGGCGTGGACAGCGCGCAGGAATTGCCGCTCGTCGTCACTGCCTGACCACCCGCTCTTCACCGTCACCGACCGTCCGTCCGCCAGTATGAAGGCCGATATGTCGAGCGCGTTGGCGTAACCATGCTCGGACAGTCGCCCGCCAGCCTGATGATTGATCGGCCGGCAACCATACGATGCCGCAACCTTAAGCTCGGCAATCGGCGTGCGCAGATAATGCCGCGCCGCCGGTTCCACGACATCGCTGACCCAACGATCGACCGTCGGCACCATCGGGCAACGGAGCATCGCCGCTGGCCGCAATGACACGCGCCCCTGCGCTACAGCCGACATTTCGAATGGGCTCAGTGCGCCGCAAACGTTGCCGCTGCTAGGGCCGCCAAGCGCCGCTCTTGAAATCAAAAAAGGATGCCGCTGCGCGACACCGGATGCGAGGCACGAGCGCTCCTCATCCGCCCGCCAAGGTTCCTCCTTGGCGACGAAATTTGGCGACTTGCCGCAACCATTGAGAACGGCAGCACCGGCCAAGGCGAACAGAAGACTGACGCGGAACAAACGCATGGTTAAGAAAATGCCAGCCGAACCTTAAGAGGCGGTTAACAAGCACCACGTCAGCGTCGCTTTCACGGTCACTTTGCGGCGGGATTGCGATCGCGCAATCTGTCCATCAATCGCTTAACGCCGCACGCCTGGAACACGAATCTCCAGGCCTTCGCCGCGCCACGCGAGATAGAGTTCGAGCGCAAGATATTCCGGCGACCCGGCATCCAGGATATCCGCCCGCACGCCGAGACTGCAGGCTCGGAGCCGTCGATGCAGCGATCCAAGCGTCTGCCACTCCAGCCGATAGGCGGGCCAACCTTCAGTCTGCCCCTGGCTGATGCGATCGCCACGCAGTCGCTTGCCGGCATTATCGTCGTGGCATTGCCCGCAGGCCAGATTAAGTTGCCCCTGCCGCGTTTCGTACAAGGCCTTGCCACGTTCAAAGAAGGGCGTCGCCGCCCCCCCGACCTCGACTTGGCGCGTCATTCCCGAGGACTGCCGTGTGACGAAGGCCGTCAGCGCCAGCAGTTCGTCGGACTCGTATTTCAGTCCCGGGACATTCTGGCGCTCCACCCGGCATTGATTGATCCGACCTTCGATATTGAGCAGTTGGCCGCTCCGCGCGTCGACCGCAGGATAGCGCGCCGCCACACCCTTCATCGCTGTCTCCGCCGCTCCATGACAAGCCGCGCAGGATTTCTCCGCCGGACCCTCATCCTGGCGCCACAGCGTCGCGCCGCGATCGATCCAGAGAAACCCCGCGTTGGCGGCATAGTCAGCTTCGAGCTTCTGTGTCTCTGCCGATTGGAACGCGCGACCGGGCTCGGGCGGTACCGGGCGGTCAGCTGCAAACGACGCAGAGGCGGAGAGAACGACACTGGCCGCGCCCATCCGCCATCGTGAGGCCAGCGACGTCAGCACGTGCATCACGTCACGACGATCTTTCGGGTTTCGCGCGTCGTAACGCCCTGGTCATCAACCCATTGAAAAACCAGTTCGCCGGAGTCCGTCGCGATCGTTGAAAACGCGAAATAGGGATTGGCCGCAACGCCGGGAAAGAGGTCCGACCGGAACACCTCGACACCGCCATAGGTCACAGTGAACCGATGCACGATATCCCGCTTGATCGGCCGGCCTTCATTGTCGCGGCGATGCCCGGTCTCCATATGATGCTGGATCAGCGTTTTGATTTCGATGACCTGGCCCTTCTTCGCGGTTCCAGGCATTACGATGCGGGTCTGCGCGGCCATCAGCTGCCCTCCTCGAAATCTCAACCGCCGTCGATGCACGCGGCCAGCGTGACGACAACGTCGGCAGTTCCCGACCAGAAGCTGCCGTCACTCATGGCGGCGATCGCTGTCACCGTCTGCGTCGTCGCCAGCCGCACGTTGCCCGACACCTTGGCGCGGCCCGCCCGGGGACCCAGATAAAAATTCACCATAGTGGAAATCGGGTTTTTTTCCGAAAACAGATGGATCTCTTTGACATGATCGGCCGTCGTCATCGGACTGTCGACTGTGACCGTCATCGGTACGGAATTGCCATTCTCGGCGAGCGGCGGCAACTCCAACGTCACGCGCCCGGCCTTCACCGTGTTCGCGCCGACGAATCCCTTGATGGCCGCATCCAGATCACCCGGTGCATCTTGGGCGACACTGGTGCCGGCCGACATTGGCAGCACCGCCAGCGCCAGTGCGCCTCGGACCGTATCCCGGCGCGACAGTTGAATCGCCGGGTTATCATATCGCTTGCTCATGCCGCCCTCACTCCTTCAGCGTCGCGAGATACGCGACGGCATCCTCGATCTCCTGAGCCGTCAGGACCGTCTTGCCGCGATACTGCGCGGCTACGCGAGTCAATCCGTCGACGACATAGTACGGCGGCATGATGGTCTTCGGATTAAGCAGCCGTTGATCGATCAACCGCAACCTTAGCTGCGCCACCGACAGCCGTCCGCCGACCCCGGCCAGCGGCGGTCCCAATTCGCCCATGAAGCGCTCGTCTGGCTCCGGTGCGGTATGGCAGATCAGGCAATTACCGCGCGCCCGATCGAGGACAACGGCGCGCCCACGAATAGCGTCCCCGCTGTGCCCGCCAAGTGGCTCGGCGACAACGTCATCAACCCTGCGGAAGGCACTCAGCGGATCAGTTAAACTGACCGAGCTAGTACTGATCGTGGCGAACGCCGCCACGATCAAGCCATGTGCCATGCGCGCAACCATTGCGCGTGTCATCTTACGCCCTGAGCTTGACGTTCTTCATTGGCAGCGAACGCACTGGTTTGCCGATCGCTGCCGCGACCGCGTTCAACACCGCCGGTCCCGCGACCATGATGGTTGGCTCTCCGACGCCACCCCAGAACCCGCCCGAGGGCACGATCACCGTCTCCACCTTCGGGAAGTCGGCGAGGCGCATGATCTCGTATGTATCGAGATTTTGCTCGACGACCGCGCCATCCTTGATGGTGATCTCTTCGAACATCGTCGCCGACAGGCCATAGGCAACCGAGCCGACGAGCTGCGCGTCAACCTGATCCGGATTGACCACGTGCCCGCTATCGGTGCCGATGACCAATCGGTGGACCTTCACTTTGCCGCGCTCGTTGACCGAGACTTCGGCGGCGCCCGCCACATAGCTGCCAAAGCCCATCTGTTGCGCGATGCCCCGGAACTGCCCGGCAGGGGCCGGCTTGTCCCAGCCGATTTTCGCTGCAACCGCGTTGAGGACAGCCAGATGCTTCGGATGGTTCTTCATCAGCGCGCGGCGGAACTCCAGCGGGTCCTTACCGGCCGCCTTCGCAACCTCGTCCATGAAGCACTCGACGTACACCGCATTCTGGTTGTTGTTCACGCCGCGCCAAAAGCCGGGTGTGACGTGATTGTTGCGCATCGCGTAGTCGATCGTCAGGTTTGCGATCGAATAGCCGAACCCGCCTTCCGCGGCGCGCGGTCCCGAAGACGGCCACAACCCCTGGAAGGCCAGGAAGTCGTTCCCGTTCTCCATCCGCGCCGGCGCAACGCTTGCCAGAATCGAAGAGCCGGCAATGCGCATGCTCAAGCCCACGAGATTGCCGTTGGCGTCGAGGCCGGCTTGCAGCTTGCTCTGTGAAATCGGCCGATAGCGGCCTTGCCGCATATCTTCCTCGCGACTCCACAGGAGCTTCACCGGCACGCCCGGAATCTGCTTCGCCAGTTGCACCGCCTTCGTCACATAGTCTTGGAATCCGCGCCGGCCGAACCCGCCACCGAGATGGATTTTGTAAACATCGCATTTGGCGGGCGGATGCCCGGCGGCTTCGGCACACGCAGCAAGTGCTGCATCGCCGTTTTGCGTCGGCACCCAGACCTCGCATCCGTCCGCCGTCCATTTTGCCGTGCAGTTCATCGGCTCCATGGTGACGTGGTGCAGATAGGGTGAGGTATAGACAGCCTCGATTTTTTTGGCAGCGCCAGCGATAGCAGCTGCGGCGTCGCCAGCTTTGTTGCCAACGTAGATATTCTCCGTCGCATCGAGCGCGGCTTTGTTCGTCGTAGCAATCGTCTCGCTGGAGAGCTTTGCGTTCGGATTGTCCTCATAGGTGACCTTGACCTTTGACAACGCCTTGTCCGCTTGCCACCACGTGTCCGCGACAACAGCAACCGCCCCGGCGCCCACCTGCAGCACATGCTTCACACCCGGCATCGCCTTTGCTTCTGCCGCATCGAAACTCTTGATCTTGCTGCCGTGCACAGGCGCATCTTTGATCGACGCATTCAGCATTCCCGGCAACTTCAAATCGATGCCGTAGACCTGCTTTCCCGTCAACTTGTCGACCGTATCGAGCCGCTTCAGCGGCTTGCCGGCGATCTTCCAATCCTTCGGGTCCTTGAGTTTCATTGTCTTGAGATCGGGTACCGACAACTTCGCCGCGGCGGTCGCAACCTTGCCGTACGTCACCGTCCGCTTGGTTGGTGTGTGCGTAATGACACCAGCCGAAGTCGTGCATTCCGCTGCCGGAACCTTCCAGGCATCAGCCGCCGCCTGGATCAGCATCTGCCGCGCTGCAGCGCCACCCTGGCGCACATAGTCATGGCTGCCGCGAATGCCGCGACTGCCGCCCGTCGACATGTCGCCCCAGACGCGATTGCGCTTCAGATTGTTGCCGGGAGTCGGATATTCCCACTTCACCTTGCTCCAATCAGCATCGAGCTCTTCGGCAACCAGCTGCGCGAGCCCGGTCAACGTGCCCTGGCCCATTTCCGAGCGCGCGATGCGCACGACGACGTCGTTGTTCGGCCGGATAACGACCCATGCACCGACCTCGTCGCCGACGGCGCCGAGCACCTTCTGCGCGAGAGCGTCTGTCAGCCCCGGAATGGCGATCGCCAGACCACCACCGGCAGCGGCTGTTCCGATCACGAAGGCGCGACGCGAGACCGTGGGCATTTTTTTGAGTGTGGTTGTCATGATCTGTCCCCTCACGCCTTCTTGCCATTAGCAGATGCAGCTTTGCTGCCGCCGGTTGCAGCCATGCGAATCGCCGCGCGAATCCGCTGATAGGTGCCGCAACGGCAGATATTGGTCATCGCGTCGTCGATGTCTTTGTCGGTCGGGTTCGGCTTCTTCTTCAGCAGCGCCGTCGCCGCCATGATCTGGCCGGACTGGCAATAGCCGCACTGCGGCACGTCGAGCGCCAGCCAGGCCTTCTGAATCGGTGTCGACGCATCGGGCGAGATCCCCTCGATGGTCACGATTTTGTCGCTGGCTTTCACATCCTTCACCAGAATGCCGCATGAGCGCTGCACCTCGCCATTGATGTGCACCGAGCACGCGCCGCATTGATTGACGCCGCAGCCGTACTTCGTTCCCGTCAATCCGACCTGTTCACGGATCACCCACAAAAGCGGCGTATCACCGTCGACTTTCACATCGACGGACTTTCCATTCACATTCAGTTTGGCCATGACTGTTCCTCTCGCGCGACGACGGGATTGGGTTGTTGCAGCTGAATGACTGGAAAATACAGTTAGGGCGGGAAAATCGAACCTGCAGATTCCAGACTAGCGCCCGAATGTCCAATTGCGCAAGTCAGCCATCGCGCATGTCCCTTGCAGAACTGCCGTGCGACTGCTGCACTGCAGCGATCTCTTTGTCGGTGCATCCAGCCTCGCGCAGCACATCCGCCGTATCCGCGCCGAGCAACGGTGGCGGTCGATCCTTCGCGATCGCCAGCCCATCGAACAAAACCGGATGCCGTAACGTTCGCGTGATCGGGGGCTCTCCCTCGAAATTTGTCTTGAAGAACCCGACGGCGGCCAGATGCGGATCGGAGAGCAGATCTTTCGGTGTCCTGACCGGCGCGTGCGGGATGTCGAGCCGGGCAAACGTTGCCAGCCACTCGGCCGTCGTCCGTCGTGGCAATGCCTCCGCCAGCGCACCATAAAGCTTGTCGAAGTTCCGGCTCCGCTCCGTCGGGTCTTTGAACCAACTCGCCTCGGTCAGCTCGGGCCGGCCGATCTCTGTCAGCACCTTCACCCAATGCGCCGGCGTATAGGGCAACACCCCCATCCAGCCGTCCATCGTCTGGTAGGGTCGGCGGTCCCGGGCCAACGCGCGCTGATAGCCGAGCCACTCGTCCTGCCCAAACGTCGCGCCATGCAGATGTTCATTGAGATTGAATGCCGCCATCGTCTCGAACATCGGAATTTCCACATAGTCCGGCGGCACGCCGGAGCGCTCACGATGCAGCAGTGCCGCGAGCACGGCATAGGCCAAGTGCAGTCCGACGATCTTGTCGGCAATGATCGACGGCGCATAGACCGGTGTCCCGTCGCGCATCTGGAACAAGCCCGCGAATCCCGACGCCGCTTGTATCACATCATCATAGGCCGGCTGCCCGGCATAGGGCCCATCCCGGCCGAACCCAACCGCTGCGCAATACACGATGCGCGGCGCGATGGCCCGCACAACCTCGAAACCGAATCCGAGCTTGTCCAGAGCGTCCTGTCGCATGTTGTGGACCAGCACGTCGCCGGTCGCGATCAGTTTGCGCAGCGCCGCCTTTCCCGGCTCGCTTTTCAGATCAAGCACGACCGATCGCTTGTTGCGATTATTATTGGCGAACAATGCAGACAATCCCGGAGCGGCGACCGGCGCGATCGGCCGCATGCTGTCCCCTTCGGGGCTCTCGATCTTGATCACGTCGGCACCGAGATCGCCCAGAATTTGCGCGCCATAAGGGCCGAGAATGACCGCCGTCAAATCGATGATCCGCAGTCCATTGAGAATGGGAAGCATGGGGGTCCAGTTCGGTTCAGGGACGGTAAAAGAAAATAATTCGTTACGATTGACTTTTCCCAACTCCATGGGCGGTCGGCTCTGTCATTTTATGATCATCACTTGGAAGTCAACCGCCCACAAGCCTTCGAAACGCCGGTACGTCGAAGCCGATCAAAACAAGCCAAGCCAAGAGCCGCACATTCACAAAGCAGGGAGTTACCCAATGTCATACCGCACCATGAATTTCACAAACATTGCCGTCGCGACAGCCATTATCCTCGCCTCCGCGCTGGCAGCCAACGTTGCCAACGCCAAGCCGGGTGGCATCGGCGGCGGCGGCTTCAAGGCCGGTTCGGCCTTCAAGCCTTCGGTCAAGCCGATCAGTTTCCCCAAGGGACCCATCAAGACGTTGCCGTCAAAGCCATTCCCAATCGGGCCCATCAAGCCCGGCGCAGGTTGCAAGGTCCCAGGCGCTTGCGGCGGGCCAGGCCCGAAGCCAGGCTCAGGTGGCGGTCATGGTCACGGCAAATATTGGGTCCTGGGCGGTGTCACCATCCTCGCCGCCAGCTACGAAGGTTGCGGCTACGAATACTACAAATGGAAATCGACCGGCAGCAGCTACTGGCGCACCCAGTATGAAGAATGCCGCGGCTGGTAACGGCGTGATCTGAGATCCGGAGTCCCCGCCCGGAACGGCCGCTGCGCCCTTCCCCTCCCCCAAAGCAGCGGTCGATGCGCAGTCTCCGATCGGTTCCCCTCCGATCCCGAGACTGCGCTTCTTTGTTGGCGCCAATCGGTCAGGCAGCTGCGACAGCTTCGATTTCAAGCAAATGACGCTCGTCCAGCATGTCGGCAATCACCACTGTCAGCCCGATGATGCGACCGGCGAGTATTTCCTCGCGGATCTCTCGGTGGAGCGAGCCGAAGCGCCGATCCGCAAGGTACACGGTGATCTTCAGCAGATTGTCGAGCCCCATATTGGCGGCGCGCAACTGCGCCTGCAGATTGGCCCATGCCTGCCGCGCCTGTGACTTGAAGTCGACCGGCACGTCGCCCGCTGATGTGACAGGCGTCTGCGCTGATATCAGCAGCAAGCGCGTAGCTCCCACCACCTCCATCGCCTCGCAATACTGGCTGATCGGTGGTGGCGCATCGTTGGCAATAATCGGCGTCTTCTTCATCAAGCTCATCAAACATCAACTTTCAAGTGGCGGACTGCGCGGTGGCAAGCGCCTGAGGCAGCGCCTCCGCAAGGATATCGAGATCGCGATCCGTCCCCGCTGAAACGCGGATACAGCGGTCGAGCGGCGCCACGCCAGGCATCCTGACGAAAACGTCCCTCGCGATCAGTTCTTTCACCACGGCGCGGGCGTAAGCACCGTCGCGTCCGCAATCCATGGTCACAAAGTTCGTTGCCGATGGCAACGCCAACAGACCATTCTCGCGACTGATCGCGCCAATGCGAAGACGCGCCTTCGCAACATTCGCCACCACCCCAGCCAGATAAGCCTTGTCGGCCAGCGCCGCGAGCGCCCCCGCTTGCGCAATCCGATTGACCGAGAAATGGTTGCGGATCTTGTCGAAACTCTTGACTACACCGGCTTCTCCGATCACGTACGCGATCCGCGCGCCGGCCATCCCATAAGCCTTCGAGAACGTCCGATACCGCAGCACGTTCGGCCGCGACACGTCCATCGGCGGCAGCGTCCCCGCCGGCGCAAACTCTGAGTAGGCTTCGTCCAGCACCAGCACGACATCGCCAGGCAGCCCGTCCATCAACGCCTGCACATCGCGCGACGGCCACCACGATCCCATCGGATTATCCGGGTTGGCGAAATAAACGAGCTTCGGCTTGTGCGTCAGACCAGCATCGATCAGCGACGGTGGATGCTCGTGGTCATTCACATATGGCACCGTGACCAACCGCCCACCAAATCCAGCGACATGAAAATTGAAGGTCGGATAGGCCCCATGCGACGTGACCACGGTATCGCCGGGTTCGGTGAATAAGCGCACGGTGTAGCCAAACAGACTGTCGATGCCCTCGGCGACGGCAATGTTTTCCGGTTGCACACCGAGTTCAGCGGCAAGCGCCACCTTCAAATCATAATTCTCAGGATCGCCATACATCCAGCTTTCCGCAGCGGCCTTCGTCATTGCCGCAATCGCTTTAGGCGAGGGCCCAAACACGCTCTCATTGGCGCCGATCCGTGCGCGGAACGCCTTGCCACGCTCCCGCTCCTGCGCCTCGGGGCCGACAAAAGGGACAGTCGATGGCAGTGGACCGGCGAGGGCGGTATAGCGAGGTTGGGTCATGGAACACGGTCCAAATACGCAGTCGGCGCTGGTGCTGCCCGCCGCAATGGCAGGTCACTTTTCATACCACCATCAGGCCAGCTTGCCGAGCACCCGCGCCAAAATCGCCGCGCACTTGGTCACCAATGCCGGATCACGGTTGTCCGGTGCCGTGATCAGCGCGGTATCAAGCGCCCGATCCGAGCCCCACGGACACGGCGGATGCTCCTTGGGGAAGTCCAGCGCCAGCCGCGCAACCAACCGCTGCGCCTTGCCCGAGTTCTCCGTCATGACGCGAATAATCTGCAGAATATCCACCTCTCGATGATCGCTGTGCCAGCAATCGAAATCGGTCACCATCGCCACCGTCGCATAGGTCATCTCCGCTTCGCGCGCGAGCTTTGCCTCCGGCATGTTGGTCATTCCGATGACATCGCAGCCCCAGGAGCGGTAGAGGTTGCTTTCCGCGCGCGTCGAGAACTGCGGCCCTTCCATGACGAGGTAGGTGCCGCCTTTGCTATGGGCGATGCCCTCCATCTTGGCCGCTACCCCGAGTGCATCGACGAGCAGCGGCGACACGGGATCAGCTACTGAGACGTGCCCAACCAGTCCCGGTCCGAAGAACGATTTCTCTCGCGCGAATGTCCGGTCAATGAATTGGTCAACGAGCACGAAATGGCCCGGTGGATACTGTTCTTTCAGAGACCCGCACGCCGAGACCGAGACGAGGTCCGTCACGCCCGCCCGCTTCAGCGCATCGATGTTGGCGCGATAATTGATATCTGATGGCGGGATGCGATGGCCGCGGGCATGCCTCGGGAGGAAACGCAGCGGCAAGCCGTGTAGCTCAGCGAATAAGATCTCGTCCGACGGCTCCCCCCAAGGCGAGGCAATTTTGCGCCACTGCGGATTTTCAAGACCGGGAAGGTCATAGAGACCTGAGCCGCCAATAACGCCAAGTACGGATTGTGCCACGGTTGGTTGTCCAAAGGTTCGATCCAGGAAGTCGTGCCAAACTACAAGCCACAGGCCAAAAGAAAAGGCCCCGGCGACTGCCGAGGCCTCAAGACGCTGCCATCGTGGTGCGAGACCAATTAGTGTGGAACCTTCGTCCACGTCCGCCGCTTGGCCAGATATAGCAGGATCGTGGTGATCAGCAGGTACAGCATGACCAGCATCCCCATCCGCTTTCGCTCTTCAAGCTTCGGATCAGCGGCCCAAGCCAGAAACGCGGCTGTATCCCGAGCGTAGTTCACGACCGTCGCCGGTGTTCCGTCGGTATACTTGACTTGCCCGTCCACTAACGGGGCCGTCATCGCGATCTGCTGCCCGGGGAAGTACTTATTGTAGTGCATCCCAAGCTCCAGCTTCATGCTGGCGGGTGCCTTCTCGTAGCCGGTGAGCAATGCGTAGATATAATCGGGACCCGCCTCCTGATAGCCGTTGGCAACGTCCTTCACCATGGCGAAGGGGACAGCGAGGAAGTGGCGGTCAACTTCAATCCCACGCGCCTTGGCCATCAGCGAGAGGTCTGGCGGTAGCGCGCCGTTGTTGGCCGCCCGCGCTTCGGCATCGTTCGAGAACGGCGTCGGGATAGCATCCGATAGCCGAGCCGGCCGCTTGAACATCTTGCCCTGATCGTTTGGTCCATCAACGATCTGATAGGTCGCCGCCAGCGACTTCGTACCGTCGTCGGGAAACTCCGGCCCGCCCTTTTCAGAGAGATTGCGGAACGAAAGACGCTTGAGGCCGTGGCAGGACGAGCAGACTTCCTTGTAGACAAGGAATCCGCGCTGCAGTTGCGCATTATCGAAGTAGCCGCGAAATCCGCCGAACGTCCAGTTCTGCGGTTCGATCTTCGGTCCAGCTTCTCCAGCAGCTTGCGCAGCGCCAAGCCCGAGCGTCATCGCCAGGGCCAAGCCACCAAGAGCCAAGCCACCT
Source organism: uncultured Alphaproteobacteria bacterium (assembly GCA_963714325.1). GTDB lineage: Bacteria > Pseudomonadota > Alphaproteobacteria > Rhizobiales > Hyphomicrobiaceae > CAVQOB01. The sequence goes on from CAVQOB010000008.1 coordinate 332,740, forward strand.
AGGCGTTTTGTAACGAGAGAGATCGTCATCGGTTTATGGTCCTCATCCCTCAACGTTTTTCTGAAGCAGCGGTCGCGCCCTGCGGCAGCGGTTGACCGCCCTTGCCGAGCACGGCATCTGCGATGCTTTTCGGCAGCGTCTTCGGTGTCTCGATGATCCCGACCAACGGCATGATGATCAGGAAGAAGGTGAAATAGTACAGCGTAAAAACGCGTGCCCAGAACACATAGTTCCCTTCAGCCGGCTTCCCGCCGAGATACCCAAGCGCAATGACTGTGATGAACAACAGCGCCAGGAACCACTTGAACAGTGGCCGGTATTTCGCCGAGCGAACGCGGCTCGTGTCGAGCCAAGGGATGAACACAAGGATCAGGATCGAAGCAAACATCGCTAAAACGCCACCGAGCTTCGACGGGATCGCGCGCAGGATCGCGTAGAACGGCAAAAAGTACCATTCCGGAACAATGTGCGGCGGCGTCGAAAGCGGGTTCGCCTCGATGTAGTTGTCGGCATGCCCGAGGTAATCAGGTGCAAAGAACACGAACCATGCGAACAGCATGACGAATGCCGACAGCGCGAAGGCGTCCTTCATCACTGCGAACGGCAACATCGGCACACTATCGGACTTGGTCTTGATGTCGATGCCCGTCGGATTGTTCTGGCCAACCACATGCAGCGCCCAGATGTGCAGCACGATCACGCCTGTCAGAACGAACGGCAGCAGATAGTGCAGTGCAAAAAACCGGTTCAGCGTCGCGCCGGAAACCGAATACCCGCCCCACAGCCACTTGACGATCGGATCGCCGACCAACGGAAGCGCCGAGAATAGATTGGTAATGACCGTCACGCCCCAGAAGCTCATCTGGCCCCACGGCAGCGTATAGCCCATGAACCCGGTTGCCATCATCAACAGGAAGATGATGACGCCGAGGATCCACAAGATTTCGCGTGGACCCTTATAGGAGCCGTAGTACATCCCGCGCGCGATATGGAGGTAGACGGCGAGGAAGAACATCGACGCGCCGACCGCGTGCATGTTGCGCAGCAGCCAACCATAATTCACGTCACGGCGGATGTGCTCGACCGAGTCGAACGCCATCTTGTCGCTCGGGATGTAGTGCATCGCCAGCACAATCCCCGTCAGGATCTGCACGACGAGGAAAAACATCAGGATCCCGCCGAACGTCCACATGTAGTTGAGGTTGCGCGGTGTCGGGAAATCGACGAATTGGCCGTGCATCATGCGTGGCAGCGGCAGCCGCTCATCCAGCCACTTGGCGCCGCGCGAAGTTGGATTGAAAGTTGAGTCGTGATTGGACATGGCTCAGGTCCTCAGCCGATCTTGATCTTGGTGTCGGACACGAACTCGTAGGGCGGAACCTCGAGGTTTTTTGGCGCCGGACCTTTGCGAATGCGCCCTGACGTATCGTAGTGAGAACCGTGACACGGGCAGAACCAGCCGCCGAAGTCGCCCCTGGCGTCGGCGAGCGATTGCCCCTTGGGAATGCAACCCAAGTGCGTGCAGATTCCAACCAGAACCAGCCAGTTTTCCTTGCCCTTCTTGACACGAACGCCTTCGGAGGACTGGTTGCGGTCCGGCAATTCCCCAATTGGTGCCTGCGCCGCCTTGGCAATCTCGTCCTTGGTCCGGTTCCGGATGAACACCGGCTTGCCGCGCCACATCACCGTGATGGCCTGGCCTTCCTTGACCGGGCCTACATCGACCTCGGTCGACGCCAGCGCCTGCGTCGAAGCGTCCGGGTTCATCTGCTGAATGAACGGCCAGAGCGACAGTGCCGCTCCCGTCCCGGCAAAGCCAAGCGCTGCGACCGTCAAAAAGTCGCGGCGGGTATGTCCATCGTTCGCTTCAGACGCCAAGTCGGCCTCCCTCAAAATCCAGCCTGCGCCACACAATTGAAAGCGGTCGCAAGTATTCCACATCATCGGTCGACCACACATCGCAGGCAATGTCCTGCCTGCATACGGATGTAACGACCAGGGAGCCATTGGATCAAACGCGGGTCTTCGAACCAGACCGCAACGAACTCTACTTCTGACCATAGAGTGACCGTGCCCTCCCCCGGACACGGCGTTTTGACGCGCGATCTTTTCGCACTGTTTCCCGGGCTTCACAAGCGCAACAGGCGGGTTCCCAAGCCCGACCCTTTGGGGCAATTTGGCGCATGCAGAACCACGCCGCTTCCGGGAAACCCATGCGCCTGGCATTGTACCAGCCCGACATTCCTCAAAACGCGGGCACGATACTGCGAACGGCAGCCTGTCTCAGCGTTCCCGTCGATATCATCGGCCCCGCTGGTTTCGATATGACGGATCGGGCGCTACGTCGGGCCGGCCTCGACTACCTGGAGCATGCAGCCGTTGCCCGTCACGAGGACTGGGAAGCGTTCTTGGCGACCACGCGAGCTGCGAACCGGCGCATAGCGCTCCTCACGACCCACGCAACGACATCGTACCTTGATCATACCTTCGGAACCGCTGACGTGATCCTACTCGGTCGTGAAAGTGCCGGCGTACCCGCGCACGTTCACGCCGCAGCAGACGTCCGTCTCTGCATCCCGATCCGCCCTGGGCTGCGCTCCTTGAACATCGCCGTTGCCGCCGCCATGGTCCTTGGCGAGGCCCAACGCCAACGAGCGCTGGTAGCCTTCCATCCACTGCATTCATCATCATGAACACAATTCCAAGGCGCTGGGCCGTTACTGGTCAATCATAATTGCGGCTAGCCCTCGGTAGACTTAGGCGCTACATGCTCTCAACAGTGTTGCCCATGCCTTGGGCCGTTTCTGCGCAGAATAAGGATACCTAGTAATGAGTAACGACCCAAGATTGATGGCAGCAAAACGCCGCGTCGAAGCACTGAAGGGCTTTTATATTCATCTTGTCGTTTTCTGCGTTGTGATGCTCGGCCTTGTCAGCCTCAATATCCTCGTGAAATCAGATTGGTGGGTTCAATGGCCGCTGTTCGGATGGGGCGTCGGCCTTATCGCTCATGCAGTCACCGTTTTCCTTCCCGTGCGGCTGTTCGGCAGCAATTGGGAGAAGCGCAAGATCGAACAATTGATTCGCAAGCCCTGATCGGCCTTGGGGCGGCGCCTCAGAATTGGACATGCCGACGAGGAGCCGCTGCCGGATTGCAGCGCCAGGAAATGCAAAAGATTAAATCAAATCAAAGCGTAAGGTTGGTACCGCTTCCCTGGCTTGAACAGGGGACCTCTAGATCCACAATCTAGCGCTCTAACCAACTGAGCTAAAGCGGCACTGGGGCGCGACGTCTAGATCCGACAACGGGTCGGTTGCTGCGCCGCACAAACGACGAAAGGCCACCCATTGGGGGAGGCCGATCACGATGAGCGGCAAAATAGTCGCTCTCGACCGCGCTGCCAAGGCTTTTCGTCGCGTCCTTTTGGTCAATGCCAGTCGCCCCCATCAACCAGCATGCGCACACCGCATGTTTACGGTGCAGCACAGTCAGCAAGTGGGATCTAATTCGTTTTACAAATCCAGGCTCGCGACCCTATCATTTGCATGCAAACGACCGTGCAGCCGGACGGCGCAAGCCAGGAACTGAGCCAGAATGAACCCGACAACCCGGCGCATAGCCGGCATTGATATCGGCGGAACATTCACCGATCTCCTGATCCTAGAGGAGATTGGAGGCGAGGCGCATGTCCGGATCGCAAAAATTCCGACCACGCCAGGCAATCAGGCCGAGGGCGTGCTTCAAGCCATCGACGCAACAGGAGTCTCTCCGGCTGATCTCGATCTGATCATCCACGGCACGACCGCCACGACCAACGCTGTTCTCGAGCGCAAAGTCGCCAATGTCGGTCTCATCACGACGCGCGGATTCCGCGACAGCTTGGAACTCGGCCGACGCACGCGACCCAATGCCTACGGCATGACCGGAAAATTCGAGCCGCTGATACCGCGGCAGCGCCGATTCGAAGTCAACGAACGCATAATGGCGACCGGCGCGGTGCGTGAGGCGCTCGACGAGGACACAGTCGTGCGCGCAATCGAAGCATTGCTCGCCATGGGCACCGAAGCATTGGTCATCCACTTCCTACACAGTTATGCCAATCCTGCGCACGAGTTGCGTGCCGGCGAACTCGCACGTGCACGCTGGCCCAATGCTTACATCACGCTGGGTCATGCCCTACTGTCCGAATTCCGCGAGTACGAGCGCGGTACCACAGCAAGCGTGAACGCAGCCGTGCAGCCGATCCTGGACCGCTACGTTCGCCGGCTCGCAGACGACCTCGCGCGGCGGGGCTACAAGCGTGACCTTTTGATCATGAACGGCAATGGCGGCACGGTTGCGGCCAAGTTCGCCATGCGCGACGCGGCAAAGACCGTGATGTCAGGTCCAGCATCTGGCGTCATGGCCGCCGCTGCGATACTCGCCGCAACTGGCATCAAGAATGCTATAACCTATGACATGGGCGGCACGTCGACCGATGTCGCGCTAATCGACGGTGGCGTGCCTGCGGTCTCGGCCGAACTCTCTATCGATTACGGCCTGCCCATTCACGTGCCGATGGTCGACGTGCGCACGGTTGGGGCCGGTGGCGGCTCTATTGCATCGATCAACGCCGCAAGCATGTTGAAAGTTGGCCCCGAGAGCGCGGGAGCAACGCCCGGGCCGATTTGCTTTGGTCGTGGTGGCACGTTGCCAACCGTGACCGACGCGAATGTCATTTTAGGCCGCTTGCCACCTGACAGGTTACTCGCCGTCGACCATGCCATGTCGGTCGATCAGGTGCGCAGCGTATTCGCGCGCACCCTCGCAGAGCCCTTAGGTCTCAGCGTCGATGCCGCAGCCGCCGCCGTGCTGCACTTGTCGTCCATGCACATGGCCGGCGCCATTCGCATGGTCTCGCTATCGCGCGGCCACGACCCCCGCGACTTCGTGTTACTCGCATTCGGCGGCGCAGGCCCGTTGCATGCCGTGGCACTTGCGCGCGAACTTGGAATTCCCGAAGTGTTGGTGCCGGCGCGCCCAGGCCTGACCAATGCGCTGGGATGCCTCGCGGCGAATTTGCGTCAGGACTTTGTCCAGACGCTCAACGTGCCGCTCGACGCAGCCGACATGGCCGAGATCGACGCCATATTTGCCGCCCAGGAAAACCGCGGTCGCGCAATCAATGGCGCGCAACAGGCAGAGATCGTCGAGACGGTCGTGCAGCGCTCAGCCGACATGCAGTTCCGTGGCCAGACGCATCTAATCCGCGTGGCGCTGCCGCAAGAGACGTTGACGCGCGCAGCACTGCAGGCGCTATTCGAATGCGCATACTTTCAACGGTTCGAGATTCAGATGCCTGAAATCAAGGCGCAGCTGGTCAATCTCAACACGTCGGTGATCGGCAAGCGCCGGTCGTTCCCGATCGACCATTTGCTCGATTCCTCAGCGCGAGCCACGAGCCTTGGTGCAGCCATTACCGGCCGGCGCATGCTATATGCCGACGGGGCATGGCACGATACGCCAATCTATGCACGCGAACGCTTGCCCGCGACAACGATGATTGTCGGGCCTGCGGTTATTGAGCAGATTGATGCAACGACAGTGATCGAGCCCAATGCAACGGCAACCACCGATCCTGTCGGCAATCTGCGGATCAAGGTGACAGCATGAGCGGCCGCATCCTCGATCCGCTGACGCTCGCGGTGATCCAGGCCGGACTTGGTCAAGTTTGCAACGAAATGGATGTCGCCTTCTCGCGCGCTGCATTCTCACCTGTCATCGCCGAAGCCGACGATCGCGCCGACGGAATTTATGATCGCGACACCGGAGCATTGGTCGCGCAAGGCGAGCTGGGGCTACCGGTGTTCGTCGGCACGATGCAGTCCTCGACCGAGCATCTCATTCGTCTGATCCGCGAAGGCAAAGCCAGCAAACCTGAACCGGACGACATCTACATCGTCAATGACCCTTATCTCGGCGGCACGCACCTGATGGACGTCCGCTTTGTGCTGCCATTCTTCTATCAAGGCGAGCATGTCTGCTGGCTGCAGAACACCGGCCACTGGCCCGATATCGGTGGCGCCGTCCCCGGCGGGTTCTCCGCCAAAGCGACTGAGGTCGAGCAGGAAGGCCTCCGCATCCCGCCGGTCAAGCTGTTCAAACGCGGCGTACTCGATCCTGAGATCTATGCCATCATCATGTCGAATATCCGAGTTGCCGGACAGCGCGTCGGCGACATCAAGGCGCAAGCTGCCGCGCTGAAGGTCGGCCATCGCCGCCTAACGGATTTGATCGATCGCTATGGGTTGGCGACGTTCCGCGCGGCAATCGCTGAGCTGAGATCCCGCGCCGCCGCGCTGATGCGGTCGCACCTGCGTTCAATTCCCGATGGGTGCTACCGCGCGAACGCCTATGTCGACTCCGACGGCGTCGTTGACGCGCCATTGACGATCGCGCTCGCAGTAACGAAGTCAGGCGACACGTTGCAATTCGATTTTTCTGGTTCGTCGCCGCCCTGTCGCGGGCCGATGAACTCGGTATTGGCAACAACCTTTTCCGCCGTCTATCTCGCCGTCCGCCACATCTTCCCCGATACCCCGCTGAATGCCGGAGCCTTCGCGCCGTTATCGATCACTGGCTATCAGGGAACATTCCTGGATGCGCAGTATCCGCGCCCAGTCTCGGGCTGCGCAGCCGAAGTCTCGCAGCGCATCGCTGAAGCGGTATTCTTGGCGCTCGTGCAAGCCATTCCGACCAAGGTTACAGCCGCGCCGGCCGGGACATCCGGTAACTTTGTGCTCGGCGGTGTCGACCCGCAAACGGGCGCCGGTTATGTGATGTATCAAATCACTGGCGGCGGCTACGGTGGCAACGCGGCGCATGATGGCCTCACCAATGGCTGCTCGACGATCGGGATTTCAAAAACGCCGCCGGTCGAAGTCATGGAGCAGAAGTTCCCGGTATTGTTCCGCCGATTTGCCCTGCGCGAGGGCTCGGCCGGCGCCGGCGAGAAGCGCGGCGGCTTTGGCGTGCACTATGAAATCGAATTACTGCGGGGCCAAGCCCAAGCCGCTTTTGTGATGGATCACGGACGATTTGGACCGCCCGGCGTGCTCGGCGGCGGCGACGGCGCGCCCAATGTCGTCCGCATTCACCGGGACGAAAAAACTTTCACGCCGCTGCATCTCTCGAAAGACCAGGACATCACTATCAATGCCGGTGACCGCGTGGAGGTGATGACACCCGGCGGCGGTGGTTATGGCGATCCAGCCAAACGCGATCTGGCGTTGATCGCCCGCGACCAGATGCGCGGGTATTTCCCGAAGGGGAGTGCGTGATGGTCGCCTACTTCCAGCCAACGACGTTGCAAGAGGCTGTCGCCATTCTCAGCCGACAGGACGCGACGGTATTGGCTGGTGCGACCGATATCTACCCGGCCAAGACGACACGGGCGGGATGGGGCGATCGGCGCCATCGCGATGTTCTCGACATCTCACGCATCGCGTCTCTGCGGGGCATTGAAGATCGCGGCGATCACTGGTGGATCGGCGCACTAGCGACCTGGTCTGATTTGATCCACGCCCAACTGCCGCCGCAGTTCGATGGGTTGAAACAAGCCGCGAGCGAAGTCGGCGGATTGCAGATCCAGAACCGCGGCACGGTTGTCGGCAATTGCTGTACGGCGTCGCCGGCTGGTGATGGAATCCCATGTTTACTGTCACTGGACGCAGAAATGGAATGCGTTGGTGGAACTGAGTTTCGTGTGCCCGTTGCCCAATTCTTCACCGGTTATCGCAAGACAGCGGTCAGCGGCTGCGGCGAGCTGGTCACCGGTATTCGCGTCCCCAAGCGCGGCGGGCAGGGATACTTCCTCAAACTCGGCGCGCGCCACTATCTCGTGATCTCCATCGCCATGGTCGCCGCCGTAATCGAGACCGATCCGGTCGGCCGAATCTTATCTGCTGCTGTCGCCGTTGGTGCGTGCTCGGCCGTGGCGCAACGATTGCCCCTATTGGAGGCGGTGTTGATCGGGCAGCCGCCGAACCCGGACCTGGTTCGCGCCGAGCATCTGGCGCATCTTGCCCCCATCGATGACGTCCGAGCGACCGCCGGCTATCGCCACGTTGCCGCCCTCCAATTGGTCCGTGATGTCATTCGCCACTACAGCGAAACCGCCGGGGGAGAAGCCTGATGAACGACGCCTTGCCGGCAATGACCATCACAATGACGCTCAACGACGTTGAAGAGCCGATAGCTGTCACGCCGTTCGACACGCTGGCCGACACTTTGCGCCGGCACACACGCGGCATGCAGCGATTCACTGGCACCAAGATCGGCTGCGATGCTGGTGATTGCGGTGCGTGCACGGTGCTCATGAATGGCGCGCAAATTTGCTCTTGCCTCGTGCCAGCCATGCAGGCCAATGGCGCAACAATCACAACCATCGAGCACAATGACGCGCTCGCGGTGAAACTCAAGCAGGCATTCCTCATACACGGTGCGGCGCAGTGCGGAATTTGCACGCCTGGCATGATCATGGCGGCGCGGGATCTGCTTTTGCGCAACCCAGTTCCGTCTCGCAGTGCCATCAAAGACGCACTCGGTGGTGTTCTGTGCCGCTGCACCGGTTACACGAAAATCATCGAAGCGGTCGCAAGCCTCGCCAATGACGCACGGCCTGTCGTCGTGGAGCCGCAAGCCGTCGGCCAGTCAATTGCGAAAGTCGACGGCACAGCGATGGTCAACGGGTCGATGTGTTACGGCGCAGATTGGGCGCCAGCCGACGCGTTGTGGCTACGGGTCGTGCGCTCACCGCACGCGCACGCCACGTTTACGTTCGGTGACCTCGCTGCCTTCCAAAAGAAACATCAACTCGCCGCCGTCCTGACGGCCAAGGACGTGCCAGGCGCTAACGCATTCGGAGTATTTCCAAACACCAAGGATCAACCGGTTTTTGCTGAGCAGTTTGTGCGCTTTCGCGGTGAGGCCGTGCTTGGGTTGGTCGGCGAGAAAGACATTGTCGCCGCCATCAGCGACGCCGACGTCCCCATCACATGGTCGCCACGGCCAGCCTTATCAGGTGTTGACGCTGCACTGGCCGACGGCGCATCGCCCGTCCATGCGTACATCCCCGACAACGTCCTGACGCGCGGCAATTTACGAAGCGGCGATATTGTGAGCGGCCATGCGCATGCCGCCGCCACAGTCGAGGGCCGTTTCGAGACAGCGTTTGTCGAGCACGCCTACATCGAGCCTGAGGCAGGGTTTGCCGAGCCGATGGCAGGTCAGCCGCGCCGCATTCGTATCACCGCTTGCACGCAAGCGCCGTACATGGATCGAGAAGAAGTGGCGCGCGTCCTCGGCATCGCCCAAGTTGATGTGGTGGTGCAGCCGACCGCCTGCGGTGGTGGGTTTGGTGGCAAGCTCGACGTTTCCGTTCAGCCGCTGCTCGCGGTTGCTGCGTGGAAACTGCAGCGCCCTGTGCGCGTGATTTACAGTCGCGTTGAAAGCATGACGTCGACGACAAAGCGCCACCCAGCGAGGATCTGGGCCAAGGCGTCGGCCGATGCCGAAGGACACCTCGCTGCGTTTGAAATGACGGCCGACTTCAATACCGGCGCCTACGCATCCTGGGGCCCGACTGTCGCCAATCGCGTCCCCGTGCATGCGACGGGCCCCTACAAGGTTCCACACGTCCGGAACCGAACGCGCGCGGTCCACACTAACGATACACCGGCTGGTGCATTCCGCGGATTCGGTGTGCCGCAAGCTGCCATCGCTAACGAAACACTGATGGATGAACTTGCCGACAAGCTCGGTTTGGATCGCTGGGATATCCGCCGCCGCAACGCTCTTGGGCGCGGCGATCGCACGCCGAGCGGTCAAGTGCTCACCGCCTCGGCTGGGCTGCCAGAATGTCTCGATGCACTGCATCCAGCCTGGATCAAGGCGCTCGCTGCGGCCGCGACACACAATGCCCACAACGATCGCCACAAGCGCGGCGTCGGCATTGCATGCATGTGGTACGGCTGCGGCAACACATCGATGTCAAATCCAAGCGAGATGCGGATGACGCTGGATCAGCACGGCTTCACACTGTGGTCCGGCGCCGTGGATATTGGACAGGGTTCAAATACCGTCATGCTGCAGATTGCAGCAGATGCGCTTGGGGCCAACATGACAGCGCTGCGACTGGGCTCGAGCGGCGAATTCTCAAGTCCGAGCACCGATGACGCCCTCGATGCCGGCAAGACCAGCGCGTCCCGCCAGACTTTTGTGTCAGGCAATGCCGCGCGCTTGGCCGCGCAAGACTTGCGCGCAAAGCTGTTGCGCACAACCAATGCAGCGCCCGACGCGCGCTTCGATATGGTTCCGCAATCAGCAAACGGCCGATCCGCACTGGTCATCAAGGATCGCGATGGACGGCGCGAGGTGCCGTTTGCGCAATTGCAATCCGTCGCCGGTCTGCAAGGTTACGGCCGCTACGACCCACCAACGACGCCGCTGGACGACAACGGCCAAGGTACGCCTTACGCAACCTATGGTTTCGCAGCCCAAATCGCCGAAGTCGACGTCGATATCAAGCTCGGCACGACCAAGGTCCGACACATCCATGCCGCGCACGATGTCGGCCGCGCAATCAATCCGGTACAGGTCGAAGGTCAGATCCATGGCGGCATTGCACAGGGCATCGGCCTCGCATTGATGGAAGAATACATCGCCGGCAAAACCGAAAACTTGCACGACTATCTGATCCCCACAGCTGGCGATATCCCGCCGATCACGACATACCTCATCGAGGACCCGGAGCCAGAAGGTCCATTCGGCGCCAAGGGTGTCGGCGAACCCGCGCTGATTGCAACAGCGCCAGCAATTTTATCGGCGATCCGGCACGCTACTGGCATTACGATGCATCGCGTCCCCGTGCTGCCGCACAGGCTTTGGGAAGCATTGCAAAAGCGGGAGACGACCGCGTGACCAATCCCGTTGATAAACTGTCGCCCGATGCGCGTTCGAAGCAATTCGGCGCGGCCGAAGCCGATGGCATCGTGCGTTGCGACGCGTGCCCAGTGCTCTGCCGTATTCGACCGGGGCGGCCGGGCGCCTGCTCGCGATATGCCAACGTTGACGGACGTCTCGTGCGGACCGACCCGCTTGTGTTGATGCAGCGTGCGTTCGATGCAAGAGGCCAGAACGGCGACAGCGTGCCGCTCAAACCGGCTCGTACATTTGTCACGGGCGTTGGCGCCGGAACCACCTACCCCGACTACAAGCCGGCGCCGTTCATTGTAGCTGCAGAACACCACGGCATAGATACCGTCACGGTCGTGACCGAGGGTATCTTCAGCTATTGCGGCGTCAAAGTGAAAATCGACACCGACCGCCATCTCGGTTCGGAGACCGCGACCGTGCGCGTTGGTGATGAGCCCGTCGGGCATGTCACCACCGCTGAGTACGGCTCGCAAATGTTATCGATCGGTGGCGTCAGGCATCTGACTGGCGGCGCCAAGAAAGAAGGCAATGTCACCTGCGACACGCTGCTGAGGTTATGCTCGGGTGAGGCTGTGGAATTGCGGATCGACGGCGGCCACCGTGTTGTCGCGCAGTCAGGGTGTGCGCCAATCGTCGACGGCAAGCCTGAGCAGCGCATGCGCGTTGGGTGCGGATCAGCAACTATCGGCATCTTTGCCCAGCAGTGGGCCGGTCATGTCGACGAGGTGATTGTCGTCGACGATCACATAACCGGCGTCCTGACCGAGCATCAAGCAGGCCGTGTGCTCAATATGCGTCCAGCTGGCATCCGCATCCGTGGACGTAAGTCAACGCCCGGTCGTTATTTCAAGGTCGCGGACCCCGGACTCGGTTGGGGCGGAACCGATATCGCCGATCCCTTGGACATCCTTCAGAAGATCGATCCCGAAACGGCGTGGCCCGGCCTGCGCCTGTTGTTCACGTCGACGACGGGCGAAAATGCGCTTTACTGCGTCCTCGACGAGCATCTGCAACCCATCCCGGCGCCGATGCCCGAGGCAGTCGCTCGCGTTGTTGGACGCATCGGCGAGAATTGCGAGCCGTCGGTATGTTCGGTACTCTTTATGGCGGGCGCCGGGGGCTCGCTGCGCGCCGGCGTGACCGAGAACCCGATTTTGTTAACCCAATCGGTGCAACGCGGCGAGACTCGAGTAACCATGGGTGGCGCACCCGTGCACGTTTGGCCGGGAGGTGGGATTACAATCATGGCCGACGTGGCACAGATGCCGAAGGGGTCTTTTGGTTACGTGCCGACGCCCGCAATCGTGGCGCCTATCGAGTTCACGCTGCCGCGTTCGCTCTATCTGATACTCGGCGGCCACGCTGGCGACATCGTCCGCGTCGAAGATATTATCGCTGCTGTCGCAGGGTCTGCGCGCATCGAAAACTGGAAGTCGTCCAACCCCTGGCCATTCGACCGGCCGCGTCTGGAGGAAAAGGCATGACCACTGTGGCAAAAGGAATGAAGCGCCCTCCGACCAAGACTGGTGCCGTCAAGCCGCCGGTCAAAAAGGGTGTCGCTGCTCAGAAGGCTGCACCGGCTAAGCCTGAGAGTCGGCCAAAAGTGGTCGCAAAAGGCGGCTATGAGTTAGACGATCAGATCGGTTTTCGACTACGGCGTGCGCACCAACGTGCGTCACTGATCTTCAACGACGTCATGGCCCGCTTCGATGTGACGCCGACGCAGTTCGCAGCGCTCGCCAAACTCGATGACCTCGGCATTGTCTCGCAAAATCAGCTCGGCCGTGCCACGGCGATGGATCCGTCAACCATCCTCGGTGTCGTTGGGCGGTTGGTGCGCCAGGGCCTGATCCGGGTCCGGCCCGATCCCGTCGATGGGCGCCAGATGCTGCTGGAGTTGACACCGGAAGGCAAAACACAAACCGCTGCGATGAAAGCGATTGCAGCGACCGTATCGAAGCGGACGTTGCTCGCATTGACGCCGGAGGACGTCGAAACCTTACTGCGACTGCTAGCCAAGATCGGCTAACGACTTGAGCATCGTCACGCGTCGCTGGGCGCGGCGCACGGTCGATGGACGCGGCGCATGGAGAAGTGACCTCGCATGTGGGAGAAGCCCAGTATCAATCGGATGGCCGATGATCGCATGCAGTTGCGCCACGGGCCGATCCGGATCGTCCTCAAGGCCTGGGGTGAACCCGAGAATGTGCGCAAGGCGCAACGCTTGGTCACCCGGCATTTCCCAAAGATCTTACCGGAACTAGCGGAAGAACTCGCAACGTTGCGCAAGCCTGTCGCGACCAAGCCACCCAAGCTTCAGGGTGTAACTGCGCAAAATATGGCCAATGCCGCTGCGCAATTCGCTGAAGTATTCGTCACACCGATGGCGGCCGTTGCCGGCGCCGTCGCCGAAGAAGTCTTGCGCATCATGCTCGCCGCAGCACCACTGCAGAAAGCCTACGTCAACGACGGCGGCGACATCGCCTTGTATCTTGAGCCAGGGCAAAGTTTGACATTTGGCGTCGCAGGCGACTTTGCAGCGGGACCGACACCGACCATCAACGGCACCATTCAGTTGACGCACGTTCTCGGCGTCCGCGGGATTGCGACGTCAGGCGCACAAGGTCGATCGTTCTCACTTGGGATCGCCGACAGTGTCACCGTGCTGGCGAAAACAGCAGCCGTCGCCGACGTCGCAGCCACGCTCATCGCCAATGCCGTCAACATCGATAGCCCCAAGATCAAGCGAGAGCCAGCCCGGAAACTGGACCCCGACAGCGATCTTGGAGACCGGTTGGTGACGACCAAAGTCGGCAAGCTGACGGCCGCAGAAGTTGCCGCCGCGTTGGAGGCCGGCGCCGACTGCGCCAAAGGTTATCTCGATCGCGGACTGATTGCGGGGGTGATACTCATGCTGGCCGGCGAAAGCCGTGCTGTCGGTGCTCCGCTCGAGTTGCTGGAAGGGAAGAAGCGATGACCATCGACGTCCGCAAGATCGCGCTTGGCATTGAAGACGTGCACCACGATGGTGGTCCGCCACTGGCGCAGCCGATCCGCAAAGGATGGGTAGGTGCCGTTGTCAAAAATCCCTATGCCGGTCGTTATGTTGCCGACATCACGCCGATGATGGAAGCGTTAAAGCCCATTGGCATGCAGTGCACCAAGCGCCTGATCGAAGCGCTCGGCGGTGAGCCACAACGGATTGAGGCCTATGGCAAGGGCGCCATTGTCGGTGCCGCCGGCGAATTAGAACACTCAGCGCTGTGGCACGTCCCGGGCGGTTACGCGATGCGAGAGGTTCTTGGTAAGGCACTTGCGATTGTCCCGTCAGCTGTAAAAATGGGTGCGCTCGGCACGGTCATCGATTTGCCGCTGCACCACAAAGATGCCTGCTACGTGCGATCGCATTTCGACGCCATGACCGCCATGATCCCCGACGCCCCGCGTGCCGACGAGATCGCGTTTTTCCTGACCATGACCACCGGCGGCAGGCCCCATGCCCGCGTCGGAGGTTTGGCCATCTCTGGAATCAGCACTTGGGATGGTCAGCGCTGATGAGCTGACGCCAGGGCGCAACGATCTGGCGTTCCATGCAAACCACCCTCATAGGTTGGGCTTTGCTTAATAAATACACGCTATGATTGCCAATCTTCAACATAGCCTGTCTTCGGTGTGGGGCCGAATCCGGGCGCTAGCGCGTTATCAGTCCTGTGCGTTTGTTCCCCACCGAATCCATCGGCATCTCCGGCCGTTTGTACTCGCTCTCGGCGCTGGCGTTCGTGGCCGTCGCCGCACTGGCGATCAGTTCGATCCATTTTGCGCGCCTGACCAGTAGCGCCGCGCACAACTTGGGCCGATCCGGGCTGGCCGGCATTGCCCGCACGGCTCAACTGGAATTGCTGGTCGCGAAGCACAAGCATGTCGTCGAAGCGGCCAGCAAGGATATCGAACCCGGACGCGTCGCGGGTCTGCACCAAACCGTCCGCGCCATCGGCAGCGAGTTACGAACTCTCGCGAACCAGCAGGACTTTGGCGAGCATGCTTCAAGAGCCTTTGCCTTGCTGCCTGAACTGACCGCTAAAGCCGACCTCGTTTTGGAATTGGCGTCATCGTTCTTGATCGAGCGCGCGCAGTCCGCGACGGCCAGCTACTTGGTCACGTCGACCGAAATCAATGACCATATACGCGAGGAGCGCGCCGAGCACTTGAACGTCGCCGGCGGCAACCTGGCCCTTTTGCGCGAGAACGCGCGCACACTGATCCGTTGGGTGGCAGGATCAGCGCTGATTGCACTAATCCTGATCGGCCCCATCAGCATCGCTTTGATGCGCCGCGTCACGTTGCGCCTGCGCGACATCACGCGCGGCATGGTGCGCCTGGCAACCAACGACACTTCAGTCGAAATCGCCGGGACGCAGGAGCCCGATGAGATAGGTGGCATGGCCCGGGCGCTGCAGGTTTTCAAGGCCAATGCCATTTCGCTCCTCGAGCATCAATCGAAACTTGAAACCGTCAATCTCTGGCTGGATATCGCGCTGAACAACATGTCACGCGGCGTTTCGATGTTCGACGCCAATGCCAAACTCGTGCTGTGCAACGCCAACTACGCGCGCCTCTATGGATTGCCGACACACTTGACGGCCGAAGGTACGCCAGTTTCCGCAATCATCGCGCATCGGATCGAATCCGGAATAGTCATTGAAGCGTCAAACGCACTGGAAGCGCAGGGCAACGAACTCCAGTACGAGCACTTCATTGCACCGAAAACCGAAACGAGCTTCGTGCAGCGAACATTGGACGGCCGTCTTATTCAAGTCTCGAACCAACCGCTAGCGGCCGGCGGCTGGGTTGCGTTGCATCAGGACATCACCAAGCAGCGCGAGGAGGAAAAATCCGTCCGTCGTCTCGCGCGCCTGGATTCGTTGACCGAACTGCAGAACCGGCGTGGTATGCACGAGGCGCTGAGTGAGGCCTGCAAACGATTGCCGCTTGATGGCCCGTTTGCCGTGCACAGCATTGATCTCGACAAATTCAAGCACGTCAACGATGCACACGGCCATCAGGCTGGTGACGCGCTGCTCGAAGCGGTCGCGCGGCGTTTGCGCAAAGCGACACGTCCAGACGACATCGTTGCCCGCCTCGGCGGCGATGAATTCGCCGTGATGCAGGCTGGCGCAGCCTCGCTGGAAACCGCGCAAATTCTCGGCCGGCGGTTGGTTGAGATCATCAGCAAGCCCTATGAAATCCGTGGCCACGTCGTCACCATCGGCGCCAGTGTCGGCATCGCCTTAGCCCCCGAACATGGCGCCGATCCCGAGCAACTGCTGCGCCATGCCGATATCGCGCTTTATGCCGCCAAGGCCGATGGCCGACGCACCCACGTCATCTTCGAGCCGGCCATGGACAGCAAGATCCAGGCCCGCCGTCAGCTCGAGCGCGATGTGCGTCAGGCACTCGCCTACAGCGAAATGACATTGCACTATCAACCAATCATCGACCTGGAGCGGCAGCGGGTGGTCAGCTGTGAGGCATTGATGCGTTGGACCCATCGTGAGCGCGGCTTCATCTCGCCAGCCGACTTCATTCCGGTCGCCGAGGAAACTGGTGTCATTCACGCACTAGGCGCTTGGGCGTTAGCAGAGGCGACGCGCGCCGCCGCATCCTGGCCCGATGGCATCAAAGTCTCGGTAAACCTCTCGCCGGTGCAGTTCAACGGCCCTGATCTAGCCGCCATCGTCGGCGCGGCGCTTGCCGACTCAGGCCTCGACCCATCGCGGCTCGAACTCGAAATTACCGAGTCGGTGCTGCTGAAGGACGATGACCAATCGATTGCCATGCTGCATCGCCTGCGTGATCTCGGCGTCAGCATCGCGCTCGACGACTTCGGAACCGGGTATTCGTCATTGAGTTACCTGCGAAGCTTTCCGTTCTCGAAGCTCAAGATCGATCAAAGTTTTGTGCGTGATTTGCCGAACCGCAGCGAATGCGTCGCCATCGTTCAGGCCGTGACGTCGCTGGCACACAGCCTGGATATGACGACGGTCGCCGAAGGCGTCGAAACGAACGACCACTTGCAGCGTGTCCGCGCCGCAGGTTGCGACCAGGCGCAGGGGTATCTGTTTTCAAAGCCCGTGCCAGTCGAGAAGATCCCCGCTGTAATCGCCGAATGCCAGCGCCGCGCACTGTTTGCGGCTTGAGGCGAATGGCGTTAGGCAATACCGCGCTCGAAGAGACCGTCTACGGCGATCATCAGGCCGGGCGGATCAAGTTTCAGCGCGCCAGACTTGATGATGCGGGTGATGATCTCGTCACCTGTGCCACGGCGATGGTGGATCACCACGTGGCGATCTGGATCGACAATCAGATAGTGCTCAATGCTCGACAGCGAGAAGTAACCTTCAAGTTTTTCGCCATGGTCGCGATCGATACTGTCCGGAGAGAGAACTTCGCAGACGATCACCGGATCGATCAACTCGACATCGTCAGCGGGCTTACGGTCACCGCAATAGACCAGGGCGTCTGGTTGAAAAGATTTTGATTTGTTAATGCGAACGCGGGCGCCATCGGGCAGAGCAAAACACAGCAGTCCGCCGCCACGGATGGCATCGCGAAACGCTACCGCCAGATTGAGTTTTGTCTCGGCATGAACAAGCCGCTCTGACTGCATGGTGACGACATGGCCGTTGAAGAGTTCAAACCGGCCTGCCTCACTCGGTTGGGTCTTCACCCAAACCAGGAACTCATCCGTGGTCATGTCGGGCTTCGGAAGTGCACTCATCGTGGCAGCCTACCATAATCCCTCACGGACCAGAAGTCGCGATCGACCATGCTCACCCTCTATTGCCACCCAATATTTTTCGGGAAATCACCACGCGCATGATCTCATTGGTGCCTTCGAGGATCTGGTGCACGCGCAAATCGCGAACCAGCTTCTCCATGCCGTAGTCCTTGAGATAACCGTAGCCGCCGTGTAACTGCAGGGCCTCGTTGCAAATGTCGAAGCCGAGATCAGTGGCAAGCCGTTTACCCATGGCGGAATACATCGATGCCTGCGGATCGGCGCGGTCGAGGGCGTCGGCAGCGCGATAGATCATCATGCGGCCCGCTTCGAGGTTGGTTGCCATATCGGCGATCTTAAACTGCAAGACTTGAAATTCGGATAGATTTTTGCCGAATGCCTTGCGCTCGAACAGGTAGTCGCGCGCCTTGTCGATGGCAAAGGCGGCCGGTCCGAGCGAGCATGCGCCAATGTTGATGCGCCCGCCATCGAGGCCGGACATTGCGAATTTGAACCCCTTGCCTTCGACACCGCCGACCAGATTCGCCGCCGGGACGTGGCAATTCTCCATGATCACCTGGCGAGTCGGTTGCGCGTTCCAACCCATCTTGCGCTCGTTCGCGCCAAAGCTTAACCCAGGCGTGCCCTTCATGATTGCGAAGGCGGAAATGCCGTCGGAAGCTTCGCCGCCGGTGCGGGCAAAGACGAAATAGAAATCGGTGCTGCCGGCACCGGAAATGAACTGTTTGGTGCCGTTGAGGACGTAGTGATCGCCGTCCTTGCGCGCGGTGGTCTTGAGGGCGGCTGCATCAGAGCCGGCACCGGGTTCCGTCAGACAATACGACGAGAGCCATTCCATCGACGCAAGCTTCGGCATCCATGCCTTGTTCTGCGCGTCGGTGCCATACTTCGCGACCATCCACGCGACCATATTGTGGATTGAAATATAGCCAGAGATCGCCGGACAGCCATAGGCCAGCGCTTCCATGATCAGCGCGCCGTCAAGTCGAGAGAGACCGGAGCCGCCTTTTTCCGCTGAGACATAGATCGTCGCCATGCCGAGGGCGGCGGTCTCGCGGATCACATCGACGGGGAAATGCGCTTTCTCGTCCCATTCGAGCGCGTGCGGCGCCAATCGCTCTTTGGCGAATTGCAGCGCGGTTTCCTGGATGGCTGCTTGTTCTTCTGTGAGGGCGAAGTGCATGGGTTACCTGAGCCAATTCTTCCAGCGTGAAACGAGGCCGGGGAGCAGTCTCTCTAGGCGCTGGCTCCACGCGTCTCCATGATTGATCCCAAACTCAAGATTGCAATAATGCATCCAAAGGCCCTGCTGGGATGATTGGGCGAAGACAAGCATTGTCTGACCAATATGACGCAAACAATCGAACCAGCATTCATCAGTCAGATGCAACACTGTTGAGTATTGCGACGGCAACCCTTTCCAAGAAGCCAGGACCTTGAACCGGACGACTTGAACGCGGCGACCACCAAAGCCGTCGAGTTGAGCGTCGGGAGCATCAATGACGGAAAGCACTTTGCCTTGGAAAATAGCGGCGACTTCGCGTGCGATCCGCCCTGCCTGATTTTCACATGGGCAGGACGCGAACGCTGGCTGGGTCCATGTTAGGAAATCGGCTAGAATAGTCGCGAACTTGAGCATGACGTCATGCCTTCCAATCGTGGAGTAGAACAACTTTGGAGGTAAACGCGGTGTTTGAGAGTTTAGACGCAAACTTGCCGTCCGCTGTCAGCAGCTGCGCGCCAAGACTTTGGGCAACAATCAGATAGATGCAATCGTAAACAGAATGGTCCAACTGTTGAGACAGCCGCGTGGCTGCCAGCAAGTGCGGTGCGCATGGGGAGAGTACATCAAAAACGCGCGGCAATCCCTCGATAGCCTGCTGCACGGCTCCGGTTGACAGAAATTTTTGACGCTCCTTGCGCCGAAGACCATTCGCAATCTCGGCCAACGCGAAATCGGGCGCTGCAAGCCGACCGCCATGTGCCAACACCTCAAATGCCTTGGCTGAATCGAACTCGACCGCGAACCATTTGATCGCAACGGTTGCGTCGATCACCAGCATCTGACTATTCAAGCCCCTCGCGAATCTCGTCCTTGGTCAATGGCGCGGACGGACCAACATTCAAGTTCAGGATCTCACGTGCGAACGCCATCCGTTCCTCAGCCGTGTAGGGGACCTGCGCCGCGATCAAATCACGCACGTACTGTTCCAGCGATGTACCGGAGAGGCGCGCCTTCTCCTTGTACGTTGCGATCACGTCGTCAGGCAGGTTGCGAATGAGGATCTGACCCATGGCTAAACTCCGATGCTATCACAAATGATAGCACATCATGCCGATGGTGTCATCGTGCTTGACCAACGGGTGGTCTGGATCGTCGATCCTCTAACCCACTTCCGCCAATTGCCGCTCCAGCAATCGCGCCGTCCGCAGCAGGCGGCCGTCGTCGCGGCGGGCGCCGACGAGTTGCACGCCGATCGGCAATCCGTCCTCAGTAGCGAGTAACGGCAACGTTACGCTCGGCGTACCCATGTAGGTCCAGAAGGCATTGAACACGGGATTGCCGGTTGATTCGAGGCCCTTGGGCGCGGACCCAGGTGCCGCCGGGGTCAGCACGGCGTTGTAGTTCATGAACAGCTCGGCGATGCTGCGCTCGATCAGCGCGCGCGCCTCAAGCGCTGCGACGTAGGTCGAACCCTTGAGCTGTCGCCCCTCTTCGATCTGGCCGGCGAGTCGTTTCGAAATGAGATCGGGATACTTGTCGAGGACCGGTCCGTAATGTGCGGCGACCTCGACGTTTTGAATGATTTTGGCAGCCGTCAGACCGCGCTCCACCGTCGCGTCCGCAACGACGTCCTCCACTTGTCCGCCAAGCGAGGCCACCAGCTCTCCGAACGCCTCATGCAGCACGGCGTCAGCGTCTTTCCACGCGCTGGTCTTAACGAACGCAAAAGTCGGCTTCAACGGCCACGGCGCCGTCGCGGCTTGCAAGAGACTGCCGCGGCTCTGTGCTAAGCTCGCCGGATCACGCGGATCATGCCGGGCAAGGCAGTCGCCGATCAATGCGAGGTCCTCGACCGAGCGCCCGAAGATGCCGACGGTGTCGAGGGTATGCGACTGATTGAGGACGCCGGCACGCGGGATCATGCCGAAGGTTGGCTTGTAGCCGTAGACGCCGCAGAACGATGCGGGGCGAATAACCGAGCCGCCGGTCTGCGTGCCGAGCGCCGCCGGCACCATATTATCGGCGACCGCCGCCGCCGAACCGGACGACGAACCGCCAGGCGTATGTGCGAGATTGTGCGGGTTGCGCGTGACGTTCGGCGTCAGCGTCGCCATCTCCGTGGTGATCGTTTTGCCGAGGATGATCGCTCCTGCCGCCTTCAACGCCGAGACACAGGCAGCGTCTTCCGTCGGCCGGTTGTCCTTGAACGCCGGGGAGCCGTGCTCGGTCGGCATGTCGGCGGTGTCGATGATGTCTTTGATGCCGAAGGGTACGCCGTGCAGCGGGCCGGTGCCGTGGCCGGAGCGTTGCGCTTCATCGGCGGCTTTCGCCATCGCCAGCGCATGGTCGCCATCGAGATGCGCCCACGCCTTGACGTCACCCTCGCGCGCCTTGATGCGATCGAGGCAGGCTGTGACCAGGTCGGTGGCGGTGATCTTACCTTGGCCGATGGCGGCGGCGGCCTGAACGGCGGAGAGCGTAGTAAGGTCGGTCATGGATGATGTGGTTCCGGCGGATGGATCGGGCGACAGTTGCGCCCATACCTGCCGCATCGCGGGCGCCAAGGCAACCACCGGCCGATTTGCTGCAGACCATCCAACGCAAAAGAAGCTGGCGCTTTCGCACCAGCCTCCCGGAAATCGAACGCCGGAGCGTCCATCAATTGGCAGTAACGCCCGCAGCCTTCAGTACTGGCGTCCAACGGGCAACTTCGCTTTCAACCAGTTTCTGCAGGCTTGCCGGCGAGCGTCCGGCCTTGTCCGGCAGGACAGATCCGAGGTCAGACAAACGCTTGCGAGTGCCTGCATCGTCCAACGCCTTATCCAGCGCAGCGGCAAGTTTGTCGACAGCGTCCTTCGGCGTGCCTTTCGGTGCGAACAGCGCATTCCAAGCCGAGACCTGGAACTGTGGCAGGCCTGCTTCCTTGGTGGTCGGGACGTCCGGCAATGCCGGTGACCGTTCCGGCGTCGCGATGGCCAGCGCCCTGATGTTGCCGCCCTGGATCTGCGTCACGAGGTTGACGATCTGGTCGCAACCATAGTCGACCTGGCCGGCAACCAGATCGTTCAGCGCCGGGCCGGTGCCGCGATAGGCGACGCGGCCGGTTTTTACGCCCGCAATAGATTGGAACAGCGTGCAGGTTGTGTGCGACACCGAGCCAACACCCGCGTGCGCTTCATTGGCTTTGTCGCCGTTGGCTTTGAGGTAGGCGACGAACTCCTTGAGGTCCTTCGCCGGAATGTTCTTCTTCGCGACGATCAGGATCGGCGTTCCGGCGGCAAGGCCAATCGGTTCGAAGCTCTTTGCGGGGTCATACTTAAGTCCAGGGTAGAGTGCTGGAGCCGCGCCGTGCGTGCCCATGTGTCCCATCATGATGGTGTGGCCGTCGGGCGCCGATGTCGAGCCGCGCGTGATACCCGTTGTGCCGCCGGCACCGGCGACATTTTCGATGAGGACCGGTTGGCCAAGCGTCTTGGCCATGTTCTCGCCGACGATGCGCGCGATCACGTCCGTCGGGCCGCCCGCTGCGAACGGTACGATGAGCGTAATCGGCTTCGACGGGAAGCCCTGGGCCAGTACGCCGGTCGAGGTCACAGCTGCAAGGCATGCAGCGCTCAAGAGACTGCGCAGTTTCATTCGTTCCATCCTCTCAAAGTGTCGAAAAAGAAAACCGCCCCACACGGTCGTGTGAAGCGGCATTGAAGCCTGAATTGCGGCGATTACGTGATGCGCGTTACTCCGTAAAGACCGTATCGCGACTTTTTTGGATCGAAGGTAAAAGCGCAATGATGACCAGCAGCAGCGATATCGCCAGCAGCCCGCCAGCCAACGGACGCTCGATGAAGGTCATAAAGGTGCCGCGCGAGATAACCAGCGCTTGCCGCAGTTTCTCTTCCATCAGGCGGCCAAGCACGAAACCGAGCAACAGCGGCGGCACCTCGAAGCCGAACTTCATGAGCGCGTAGCCGAACAGTCCAAAAGCGGCTGTCAGGGCAACCTCGATCGCCGAGTTGTTGACCGAGTAGATACCGATGCAGCAGAACAGCACGATGGCCGGGAACAGCAGTCGGTATGGCACCTTCAGCAATCGGATCCAAAGGCCGATCAGCGGCAGGTTGATGATCAGCAACATCAGATTGCCGATCCACATTGAGGCGATCATGCCCCAGAACAGCTGCGGCTGTTTCGAGATGATCTGTGGTCCCGGCACGATGCCGTGAATGGTCATAGCGCCGACCATCAACGCCATCACGGCGTTGGGCGGGATGCCGAGCGTCAGCAACGGAATGAAGGCCGTCTGCGCGCCAGCATTGTTCGCCGACTCCGGTCCGGCTACACCTTCGATCGCCCCCTTGCCGAAACGCGAGGGGTCTTTGGCAAGCTTCTTCTCTAGCGTGTAAGATGCAAACGGGCCAAGCACGGCGCCGTTCCCCGGCAACAGACCGAGGATCGATCCGACGAATGTCCCGCGCATAATGGGATTGAAGGATTGACGGAATTCAGCGCCCGTCGGCAGCAAACGACCGATCTTGGCGTGGACAACGTCGCGCGCTTCCGGGGTCTCGAGGTTCTTGAGAATTTCGGCAAAACCGAACATGCCCATGGCGATCACTGCGAAGTCGAGGCCGTCGGAAATTTCACTCCAGCCGAAGGTCAGGCGTTCTTCGCCGGTTTCAAGGTCGGTGCCGACGGTCGACAGCAGGATACCGAGCACGATCATTGCCATCGCTTTCGGCACCGAGCCGCGTGCCAGCACGACGGCGAACATCAGGCCGAGGACCATCAATGCGAAGTAGTCGGCGGGGCCAAACAGGAGCGCGAGTTTGGTCAGCGGAATGCCAAGCGCCGCAATGACCAGCGTCGCAATGGTACCCGCGATAAACGAGCCGATCGCGGCGATACCGAGCGCTGCGCCAGCGCGGCCTTGGCGGGCCATCTGATGCCCATCGAGTGTCGTGACAACGGCGGTGGCTTCGCCGGGAATATTGACCAGAATGGCCGTTGTCGAGCCGCCGTACTGGGCGCCGTAGTAGATGCCAGCGAGCATGATCAGCGCGCCGACCGGAGGCAGGCCGAATGTGATCGGCAGCAGCATCGCGATCGTCGCGATCGGCCCGACGCCCGGTAGTACGCCAATGAGCGTGCCGATCAAGCAGCCGATGAAGCAGAGGCCGAGGTTCTGAAATGTCAGCGCGACCGACATGCCCAAGCTGAGATTATTGATCAGGTCCATCATGGTGCTGTATTCCCGATCAACGATTGAACAGCCCGAGCACCGTGCTCGCGAACCACTTTTTGAATGTCACGTATCCGGCCGACACCGGTTCGGGCACGAGGCCGAGTGGATCGAAGGGGATCGGCAATCCCAACATGTCCTTGAACATGAACCCGCATAGCGCCGTCAACACGACCGCAAAGATTGCGACCTCCCACCATTTCGTGTCGCGATCGGCTAACGCCGAGATCATCACGGCCAGCGGCCCGGCAACGATCAACCCGGCAGTTCGCACCGTCGATGCAAAGACGAGCACTGAGCCGAGAACAAAAACAATGCCACGCAGCGACCAGGGCTCGAGGCTTTCGCCAGCCGTTGTGAAAGCCTGGATGATGAGCAGCAAACCAAAACCCGCGATGATCGCAGCGGTAACTTTGGGCATCAGACCAGGGCCAATGCCGGAGAGCTGGCCGAACTTGAGACTGAAGGAACCGATGAGAGCGAAGGCTGCAAGGGCTAAAAGGAATAAGCCCGCGCCCAATTCGCGCGTTGACTTTATCGCGCCGCGCGGCCGATCGCCCGCCGCTGCACCGGTTTCATTCGACATTGTGCCTCCCCAAGGACGCGGCTGTTACTTTGCGCGGCATGCGCCAATTCTGTTTACGGTATGCGCCAGCTTGTTGTCTCCAAGCTGTTAGACTTTGGCATACCAGACGATCTTCTAACGACGGTACCGATGTGAGTCCAGCGATCCATTGCATTCGCGCTCCGCAATCGAGGGGGAGCGGAGGCAGGGCTGCAACACTCGCCCGATCCTGATATGATGGATGGTAGCTGCACTCGGAGGGATGGATCAACGCATGTCGGATGAACTGCTTTACGCCGTCGAGGGCGGCATTGGCCACGTTGTCTTTAACCGCCCGCAGGCGCGCAATGCGCTGACCTTTGGCATGTACGAGCGTTTGGCCGAGATCTGCCGGACGGTGCCGATGGATGGCTCCGTCAAGGCGATCGTCATGTCGGGGGCGGGCGGCAAGGCATTTGCAGCGGGGACGGACATTTCGCTGTTTCGCGACTTCAAGACACCGGCGCAGGGCATTGCCTATGAGAAGGCGGCGGACGTCAATTTTTCGGCGATCGAAGCGTGTCCGGTCCCGACCATTGCGGCGATCTCCGGCGCCTGCACCGGTGGCGGGGCCGGCATTGCTGCCTGTTGCGATATGCGCATTGCCACCAAAGATATGAAATTCGGCTTCCCGATCGCGCGCACACTCGGCAACTGTCTGTCGTCGGCAACCCTGGCCCGTCTTGTTGCGCTGATCGGCCAGGCGCGCGTCATCGACCTGATCTACACATCGCGGCTGATCGAAGCCGACGAAGCCATGAAGCTCGGTCTGGTGACGGAGCTCTTTGACGACCATGATGCGGTTGTTGCGCGTGGTGTGGCGATCGCGCAGCTGTTAGCGGGGCACGCGCCGCTGACGATGCGCGTCACGAAGGAATTGCTGCGCCGCATGCGCCAAGCACTGCCCAAGGTCGACGACGAAGATCTTGTGGCCCAAGTTTATACCAGCCACGACTTCCGCGAGGGGCTCGACGCCTTCCTGACCAAGCGGAAGCCAAACTGGACGGGGAAGTAAAGTTGCGGATTGGGCGACCATCACGTCGCGTCGGCTTCGATGCGCAGCCAAGCGATGAAGTCTTGGACTGCTGGCAAGCTGGCAACGTCGGGGAGTGTCACCGCATAATGTTTCCAGTTCGTGGGCACCTCGCCGGAGAATAGTCGAATCAAGCGCTGGGTCCGGAGCTCGTCGGCGACTAAACTCTTTCGCGCGATGGCCGCGCCGAGACCGCCTGCCGCGGCTTCCAGCGTGATCGCGGCGCCATTGAAGCGCACACCCTTATCGAGAACGTCGAGCGGCAAATTGTGATGCGCAAACCAATTGCGCCAGTTGGCGCCGCTATCGTCGTTCTCGGCGGTAACGTCAATGATGCGAGTCAATCGAACAACATCGAGTGGTCGAACAACCGGTCCATGATCGGCAAGAAAGCGAGGGCTGACGACGGGAAAGATCGTGTCGCCCATCAACAATTCAGTGTGCATGCCAGGATAGCCGCCAATACCAAATCGCAGAGCGATGTCATGCGTCCGCTGTGATAAGTCAACCACCGCCAGGTCAGCCGAGACATTCAGTTCGACATCGGGATTGGCCGCCTGGAAGCGGTGCAGGCGTGGCGCGAGCCAACGCGTCACATGTGACGGGATGGCCGTAATCCGCAACGTGCTGCTGTGCCGGCGATCGATGCTGGTGACGGCGCGGCGGATCTCGGCGAGTGCCCGTTGCATGCCGATGGCAAGGCGTTCGCCTTCCGGTGTGATGTCGATACGACGTGTATGCCGCGTGAACAGCACGGTCCCCAGTTCGTCTTCGAGTGCCGCCACGCGATGGCTGACGGCGCTAGCCGTCACGCCAAGTTCTTCACCAGCGTCCTTGAAGCTCTTCAGCCGCGCCGCGGCTTCGAACACCCGCAGCGTGTCCAGTGGTGGCAAGCGTCGCATTAAAACTCCAGTCGAAACAATCATGAAGGACCGAATAGCAATCAAAGAAATGCTGGCAGTATGGATGAGCGCAGGTCGTCCATGGCATGACAAATCGTCGTTTGTCGAGCCACCACTCACACGGCATATGTCCGCTCCGATCCGCCTGCCTGATGTGGCCGCGAGCGCCGCTCAAGTGACAGTGCGGATTCATCGAATGTCTGACATTTTAATTACGGAGATTATTGTGAGCAGCACCTCGAATTTTGGGACCGCGCGTATTGCAAGCGACCTTCAAAAATGTGATTGCGTCGCCGACGTCGTTGCACATCCGTCCGGCAAGCGTCGAACTCGTTTGGCGGCAATTCTCAGCGGATTGCAGAGTTGGATTTTGAAACTCAATCAGCGGCGGATCATCGCCGAATTGGAGTTGATGGATGATCGGCTCCTGGCTGACATTGGGCTTTCGCGCAGCGATATTTCCAATGCGCTGCAGCCGTCATCATTCTCGTCCCGAAGAGTCTGTGCTTGGAAGTTGAGTTTACCCCAGGACTGATCGTAGCAATCGCAAACGCGCCACCACCGCGACTAAGCCTGACGGACGCTATACGGCCCGAGTTTGGCGCCCTGACGACATAGCAACCCTCTCCCTGTGTGTTGCAAACATAGGGAGAGGGCCTACCCAGTGCCAAACGCCGTCACCCGACGACCAAATCGAAAATCGCCACCAGCGCATCTGGCTCCCGGCCATCGCCCGGATTGAAACGTACGATGACGCTGTCGCGTTGGCGCGGGTCCCGGATGCTGTTGAGTACGCCATCCCTCGCGTTCTGCTGTTCACCGAAAACGTAGAGTTGCGTTAGAAGCGCAACGCCACCCGGTCGCTCGACTTTGAAGTGGATATGCGGCGTGCGGCCGGGATAGGCCGACGGGCGAATAGTGCGAAACGTATACTTGCCACCAGCATCCGTTACGGAACGTCCACGCCCCTGAAAGCCAGCGTCGCGTTTTCGCCCGCCACGCTCGTCGCGGGGATGGCGATAAACCCCGTTTGCATCACATTGCCAAATTTCGACTGTCGCTCCAGCGACCGAATGGCCGGCAACATCAAGCACACGGCCTTCAACATAGGCGATCTGGCCGATAGCCTTTGCTGCTTCGCCTTGTACAACGACAAGGTCGTTGTCGGTGTCGCCGGTCCAACTGACCGGGTAGTAAGGACCTTCAGTCTGGCGTGGCGTCAGTGTGGGCCTTTGCTGTGCGAGTAAGCTCGGCACGGGCAGAAGCGTGACCGATGCCGCAGCCACCAGCCCGGTGATCAGGGTTCTGCGGCCCAAGTGAGGTGTCAGGACGTGTATCATTGCGGCTCCAATTTTCTACATTCTATATGCCGAACGGGCCAACTTGCCCAAGTCCGGTGGCTGAATGCGCACGCGTCCGATCACTTTCCTGCGATCGATGTCATTTGAGTTCGGCGCCTGGCTCCGCTACATCGACAAGGGATCGGCCCTGTCGGCCAACGGACATACGCGGAGGACAACGTCATGGCGAACGTCGCAGTCATCGGGCTTGGCAACATGGGCGCACCCATGGCCGGCAATCTCGTCAAGAAGGGCCATGACGTCCGCGGCTTCGATCTTGTGCAAGCGAATCTCGAGGCATCCAGCAAGCGCGGCGTGACCATCGCGGCGTCCGCCGCCGCCGCCGTCAATGGCGCCGACGCGGTTATCACCATGCTGCCGGCCGGCAAAGATACCATTGCGGTTTACAGCAAGTCCGGCGTCCTGGAGGCAGCACCCAAGGGCGCCGTTTTCGTCGACTGCTCGACCATCGATGTCGCGTCCGCACGCGCAGCACACGAACTCGCAACCAAGGCCGGGATGCTATCGTTGGACAGCCCGGTCTCCGGCGGTGTCGGTGGCGCCGAGGCCGCAACCTTGACGCTGATGATCGGCGGCAGCAAGGCCGCTTTCGACAAGGCCAAGCCCGTCCTCGGAGCCGTCAGCAAGAAGATTGTTCACTGCGGCAATGCGGGTGCAGGGCAAGCGGCGAAAATCTGCAACAACATGATCCTCGGCATTTCTATGATTGCCGTCTGCGAAGGATTTGCACTCGCCGAGAAACTTGGGCTCTCGCATCAGGCGCTCTATGACGTTGCCTCCACCGCATCGGGCCAGTGCTGGAGCCTGACGAGCTATTGCCCGGTCCCGGGCCCCGTTCCAGCAGCGCCATCCAACAATGGCTTCAAGCCGGGCTTTGCGGCGGCGCTGATGGTCAAGGACTTGATGCTGGCGCAAGAGGCGGCGCGCGGTTGTGGCGCAGCGACACCGATGGGCGCGGAGGCAGCCCAGCTCTATCAGTTGTTTGCCAATGCCGGCAACGCCGGCGTCGACTTCTCGGGCATTATCGAGTTCATCCGCGGCAAGTCGAGCACCACGTGAAGGGATTCGACATGACAAGCACTCCGGTCTTCGTTTTTGATGCCTACGGCACGCTGTTCGATGTGCATGCGGCGGCCAGCCGCCAGCGCGACGCGATCGGTGGCAGCTGGGAACGGCTGTCGCAGCTCTGGCGCACCAAGCATCTCGAGTACAGCTGGATTTATGCCCAGACCGGCCAGCGCGCTACGTTTTGGTCCCTGGCCGGCCAAAGTCTCGACTATGCCATAGCGACAGTCGGCGGCGTTCCGCCCGGCGTGCGCGATAAATTGCTGGCGGCGTACCGGTCAATGGAAACGTTCCCCGAAGTGCCGGATGTTTTGGCAGCTTTGAAGTCACGTGGCGCCGCACTCGCCATTCTCTCCAATGGCGACCAGGATATGCTCGCCGACGCGATCGCCGCCGCACGGCTCGACGGCGTCTTTGACGCGGTTCTGTCCGTGGCAGACGTTGCCACCTTCAAGCCGGCCGCCGCCGTCTATCGCCTGGCGACTGAACGGTTTGGAGTGGCGCCATCGGCGATTTCGTTCCAATCATCCAACCGCTGGGATATTGCGGGCGCCCAGGTGTTTGGCTTTCGCACGGTCTGGATCAATCGCTCGGGACTGCCCGACGAGTATCCGGCGATGCCAGCCGGCATGACCGTCCGCGATCTGCGCGCACTGACTGCAATAGTTTGATAATTCGAGGAGAACGGCCCTGGCGATGACGCTCGAATATTATCTGTCGCTCAACAGTCCCTGGACCTATCTGGGCTCCGCCCGCTTTGCCGCGATGACCAAGGCCGCAGGCGCGACGGTCCTAGTGAAGCCGGCGAAGTTCAGCGAAGTCTTTGCCAAGACCGGTGGGTTGCCGTTGCCGAAACGCTCTCCCGAACGGCAGGCCTATCGACTGATGGAATTGCAGCGCTGGCGCGATCACCTCGCCATTCCGATCATGATTAAGCCCAAACACTTCCCGTCCGATGAAGCCGCCGCCACGCGCTTGGTTATTGCCGCCGCCGCGCAGGGCTGCGACGCGCTGGCCTTCTCGCACGAAATCGGCAAGGCACTTTGGGAGCGCGAGGAGAACATCGCCGACGCTGCTGTGATTGACGCAGCCGCGCACCGCGCTGGGCTCGATGCTTCAGTCCTCCGCGCTGCGGCGCCGGTCGACGACGTGCTCAACGCAGTGTGGGAAAAGAATACAGCCGATGCCCTCGCGCGCGGCGTCTTCGGCGCGCCGAGTTATGTCTTCCCGGACGGCGAGTTTTTCTGGGGCCAGGATCGCGTCGAATTTGTGCAGCGCAAATTGGCGCGATCGTGAGTGGCGTACTGATTGCCTTCAGCGCCGCATGCTTTCGCATCGGCGTTTTGCTTTAAATTCAGGGACCGGGGCGGCGGAGCCGATGCGATCTCTGCTTGCGGCAAGCTCGCCGCGCCGGTTGCCTTGTGGGCAACTGAAGGCGCAAGCAAAAAGCCTGGCGCGAATTCGACGGCCACGCGACCGCCCCGTTTGCTGCAAGGGTTTTGTCAGAGATCTGTCCCCTTGAGGACCCACCGTGCGATCGACACGATGTCGCTCGGTGTCTACCTTGCGGCACATCCGAACACTTCAGACTGACCGGAGCGCGTTGCTCGTCCGAGGTACCTTCTTGCAACGCCCGGTCCGGGGAAACGAGACGACCCTCGCACCGCCCCTGATGTGAACCGGGATGCGAGAGAGTGTGCCTGAAACACACAAATTGCGTCACCTAGGTACTTACCTAGGTTGACAGGATTTGGCGGGACATGGTGAACGGGCTCTTTGCTGCGAGCGATCGCCTGAACGTTCGACCAGCGAGCGTCGATCACTTCTTGGCGATCAGGATCAGCTCAGCCAGCACAAATCCGAGCTTTCCATCGACATCGCCGGGCTGCAGGAACGCCTTCAGCGCCGGCGCCGCTTCGCGCAGCATTGCTTCGAGACGCGGCACTGTATCGCTCGCCACGTTCATGTTGTGGCACCAGGTCGCAAACTCCATCGCCTTCGGCTGGTGCTCGCGATGCGCCACCGTGAACCCGGTATCGACAATGATATCGACCCACTCGGCCGTCGTCAGCGCGCGGCCATGACTTGGATCGCGAATTTTCTCAAAGGCATTGTAGGCGAAGTCAGCATCTCTGAGCTCTGCTTTCGCAAAGCCCGGCGTCGTCTCGAGATCCGGCGCAACATTATCAACCAGCGCGAACGTGCCGCCCGGCTTCAGCGTGCGCCAGGCCTCGGCGACGAAAATCGGAATGTCGGGGAAGTGATGCGGCGCAATGCGGCACGTAACCAGATCGAAGGTCTCGTCTGCAAACGGCAAGGCTTCCGCGTCGGCCAGCTGCGTCGCGACGTTGGCGAGCGCTTTGTCAGCCGCAAGCTTCGCCGCCTGCTGCAGCATTTCCGGCGTCAGATCGGAGGCAATGACCTGCGCGACGTGCGGCGCGAAGGCGAGCGCCGTGTGCCCGGCGCCAGTCGCGACATCAAGCGCCTGCCAGTGTGGCTGCGGCTGCACGAGTTCGACTAGGCGTCCGAGACTTGCCCCCTTGGCGTGCACCTTCGATGTCGCGTAGTTCGCCGCATTAGCACCGAACTGCGACTGCACCAGGGACTTCGAACTGTCGGCTGGATGGTTGTCTGGCATGGCGTGTTCCGTATCGCTTTAGGGCAAAATTTCAAGCGCGTGGCATGCCCGCCGGCCTATTGCGTGCGCGCCAGTGCGAGAGCGCGGCCATCCGCACCGCCGCGTTCGCCGCGCCATAACCCTCGTAACGCTCGACGCGCTGCACGATCTCGAAGAAGAAGCGGTCCTCGAACGGCGGCGTGTAGGCGTTGAGAAATGCACCATTGTCGTCCTGGTCGTACAACACGCCGGCCGCCTGCAGTCGATCGACGAAATCGGGATCAAGCTCGAAGCGCGCCGGCAGATCGTCGTAATAGTTCGGCGGTATCTGCAGCAGCTCGGCACCGGCCGCCTTCAGCTTGTCGACGCATTCGAAGATGTCGTCCGTTGCCAGCGCGATGTGATGCACGCCCGCGCCGGCAAACGTCGACACCGAACGCGACGTTGACGTGTTGCGCGCCTCCGACGTATTGAGCGGGAACCGCACCGTGCGATCTTGCGTGGCCAGCGCCCGGCTGCGCACCAAGCCATAAAGGTCGTGCAGCACCACGGCGTCGTCCGGGATCATGCCGAAGGTCGCACGCAGAAACAGCACCCAGCTATCGAGCTGACCCTCGGGAAGTGCGTAGGCGACGTGATCGATCGTATTGAGACCAGCGCCGGCCGGACCGACATCGGCGGCCGCGACCGCGTCGAGATCGAAGTCTGTCTTGAAGGCGATTGCGAGCCCTTTTCCGGATTCCATGAAGTAGATCAACGGGCCGTCGGGCAGGCGGATCGAGGGGACGAATGTCTCGTGTGGATGCACCTGACTGGCTCCCCGCATGGCCTTGAAGGCTTCGCCGCGCGCCACAGCCGATTGCGGATCGTCGACGCCGAGACCGACGGCACAGACCGTGGTGCCGTGCAGGAGATTGTACGAGTGCGCGAACCCCTGTGGATCGGCATTGAGCACCAAGTTCACGTCGCCTTGGCGCAGGAACGTCACCTTCTTGCTGCGATGCGTGCCGACCCTTGTGAACCCGAGCGACTGAAGCCAGGTCGCGAGTTGCTTGGCAGCAGCGTCATCGACGGCGAACTCGATAAACTTGACCCGATCAATGACCGGCGGCGGCGGCGGATCAAAAAGCCCCGCAGCGCGGCGCGGCTTTTCTGCCCCGGTTGTTTTTCCGGTCGCCACCGGAGCATCCAGAATACGGCGGATTTGCTCTTCCAGCCAGAGCAGCGATCGCATGCCATCGACCGCCGTTGGGCGCGTTGGCGAGGCGCGGAAGTCATCACTGAAAACTTCCAACGAAAGGGGGCCCGTATAGCCGCGACGGAGGACCTCTGCCGCAAACTGTGCGACCGGCAACGCGCCTTGCCCAGGGAAACTTCTGAAGTGACGGCTCCAAGACAGCACATCCATTTTGAGCAGCGGCGCGTCGGCGAGCTGCAGGTAGAAAATCTTGTCGCCGGGGATCGCCGCAAGGCCCGCCAGATCGTCGTCGAGGGCGAGCGTATGAAAGCTGTCGAGAATGATGCCGAGGTGCGGATGATCGACTTGGCCGACAATGCTCCAGGCATCGCCATAGCGCGAAACCTTGCGACCCCAGGCGAGTGCCTCGTAGCCGATCCGGATGCCGCGTGTCGCCGCGAGTTCGGCAAGCTGCGCCAGCTGTTCGGCGGTCTGGCCATGCTCGGGCGCAGTGGCAGCGACGCTTGAACAGACCAGCATCATCGGCGCGCCGAGTTCGGCCATGACGTCGAATTTGCGTCGCGCCCGGTCCAGATTGCGTCGAGCCATTTCGCCGTTCGATGTTTCGAAGTCGCGGAACGGCTGATAGAGGTCGATCGTCAAGCCGAGATCGGCGGCGAGCTGTCGAACATCTTTGGGAGTGCCACCAAAATACAGTAGGTCGTTCTCGAAGATTTCGACGCCATCGTAACGCGCGGCGGCCGCGGCCTCGAGTTTCTCGCGCAGGTTTCCACCGAGGCAAACCGTGGCGATGGATCGGCGCATGACGTCTCCTAGAGATGGCGCGGCTTGCCGCGCATGCCTTTTCGCAGGGCCTCACTATAGCAAAAAAGCCAGCGCCAGTGGACGCCGGCTGCCCGCTTGTCGTGCGACCAACGCACAGCCGCGAAGTCATGCCAACGAACGCGCCTGTCCGACGACGACGCCGGCACCCGCTCACGCTTATCCCGAGCGCTGATCCCGAGAATTGACAGCCCACGCGCTCGCATGTCAACTTGTGAGACGAATTGTCCTGAAATGCGAGACGCGACGCCGCAGGTGTTGGGCTTATGCTTGTCGGCCGTCGCAACCGTGTTTCCGCACGGCATCCAGATCACCACCAACCATAGCGTGCCTAAAGGATTTCCCCGCCATGAGAATGACCACCGAAGAGGCGTTCGTAAAGGTGCTGCAGATGCATGGCATCGAGCATGCCTTCGGCATCATCGGCTCCGCTTTCATGCCGATTTCGGATTTGTTTCCAAAAGCCGGCATCACCTTCTGGGACGTCGCACAGGAAACCAACGGCGGTCTGATCTGCGACGGCTATACCCGCGCCACCGGCAAGATGGGCATGGCCATCGCGCAGAATGGCCCGGGCGTGACCGGGTTCGTGACGGCGGTCAAGACGGCCTACTGGAACCACACACCGATGCTGCTGGTGACGCCGCAGGCCGCCAACAAGACGATCGGCATGGGCGGCTTCCAGGAAGTCGAGCAAATGGCGCTGTTCCGCGACATGGTCTGTTATCAGGAGGAAGTGCGTGATCCCTCCCGCGTCGCCGAAGTCCTCAATCGTGTACTCTCGAAGGCCAAGCGACTCTCGGCGCCAGCTCAGATCAACATACCTCGCGATTACTGGACGCAGGTTATCGACATCACGCTGCCGCCGATCATCGAATTCGAACTTCCGTCAGGTGGTGCCAAGGCGATCGCGGAAGCGGCCAAGTTGCTCTCGGATGCGAAGTTCCCGGTCATCCTGTCGGGCGCCGGTGTCGTGATCGGCGGCGCGATTGCCGACTGCGTGGCGCTCGCTGAAAAACTCGATTGCCCCGTCTGCTCCAACTACCAGCACAACGATAGCTTCCCCGGCAGCCATCGCCTCGCTTGCGGCCCACTCGGTTACAACGGTTCGAAGGCAGCGATGGAGCTGATCGCGAAAGCTGACGTCATCCTTGCGCTCGGCACACGGCTCAATCCGTTTTCGACGCTGCCCGGGTACGGCATCGATTATTGGCCAAAGGCCGCCAAGGTCATCCAGGTCGACATCAATCCCGACCGTATCGGGTTGACCAAGCCGGTCAGCGTCGGCATCTGCGGCGATGCCAAACAGGTCGCGCAGCAAATTCTCGCCAAGCTCACGCCAACCGCCGGCAATGCAGGGCGTGAAGAGCGAAAAGCGCTGATCCACAAGACGAAGTCGGCATGGCTCCAGGCGCTCTCCGGCATGGACCATGAGGACGACGATCCCGGCACCACTTGGAACGATCGCGCGCGCAAGAAGGAACCCGGGCGCATGTCGCCGCGGCAGGCCTGGCGGGCCATTCAGGCGGGCCTGCCGAAGGATGCGATCATCTCGTCCGACATCGGCAACAACTGCGCCATCGGCAATGCCTATCCGACTTTCGAAAAGGGCCGCAAATATCTGGCACCCGGCCTGTTCGGTCCCTGCGGCTATGGCTTCCCCTCGATCATCGGCGCCAAGATTGGTTGCCCCGACGTGCCGGTCGTCGGCTTCGCCGGCGACGGCGCCTTCGGCATTTCGATGAGTGAGATGAGTTCGATCGGCCGTAAGGAATGGCCGGGGATCACCATGGTGATCTTCCGCAACTACCAGTGGGGTGCGGAAAAACGCAATACGACGCTGTGGTACGAGGACAACTTCGTTGGCACCGAGCTGGACCCGCACCTGTCCTACGCCAAGGTTGCGCAAGGCTGTGGCCTGAAAGGCGTGACGGTCAAGACGCAAGCCGAACTGACGGCCGCACTGAAGCAATCCTGCGACGACCAGAAGCAGCGCATCACCACCTTCATCGAGGTGATCCTCAACCAGGAACTCGGCGAACCCTTCCGGCGCGACGCCATGAAGAAGCCTGTCCCCGTCGCCGGCATTTCCAAGGCCGATATGCGCCCGCAGAAGGGCGCTTGAGCGAACACTGATCCGAATGGCGAAGGCCGGGCTGCTGTGGTCCGCCTTTTTTGGCATTCTTGGCGGCATTTTCGCCGGGCAAAGGCTGCGTCGGCCCGCTTGCAATTCGTGGGCGTCACTCGTATAGCCTGTTGCGAACGGAGATGTGGCCGAGTGGCTTAAGGCGGCGGTTTGCTAAATCGTTGTACTCAGAAATGGGTACCGTAGGTTCGAATCCTATCGTCTCCGCCAAATACCCCTTTTGTTCTTTTTTGATCGTGTGCGCGTTGTTCGTGCTCGACGCATCTTTTCGTGTCCACGGCCGTCTCAATTCGTCCGCGATTTGCAGGAAAATCAATACGTTGCTAGACTGTCTCGTCCGTCGAACTCCGGCGGAACGGTGATGGTTGTGATCTCTTGCGGTCTCAACTGCGCCGACCTCATCGGACCCTCAAAGGGGGAAGTATAGGGGGAAATTTTGGCACGCCTTGGACCGCTGCATTGCCTCAGTGCACCTTTCGTTCGCACCTGTCGTACGCCTGGCGTCTACACGGACGGTGGCGGACTGAGACTACGCATTCTGCCGTGCGGTAGCCGCAGTTGGATCATGCGGATCACAATTTTCGGCGAGCGGCGCGATATCAGTCTCGGACCGCTGTCACGCGTCTCACTCGCCGCCGCGCGCGAGGGCGCGGCTGAAATCCGGGCGGCGGTTGCGGAAGGGCGAAATCCCGTCGCGGATCGACGCGCCCAAAAAGCTGCCAAAGCACACGCTCGTTCCATCGTTGTTGACGCGCCGCCAACCTTCGCGGAGTGTTGGAGGGCGTTCTGGCGCACCAAGGAGCCGCAACTCTCGAACGGCAAACATCGCGACCAGTGGGTGGCGACAATGGACACGTATGTCTTGCCGCAGATCGGCGCGCGGCCGATCGCCGACATCAAACCCGGCGAGATCATCGAGCTGCTGCGGCCGTTGTGGCAGGCGAAGGAAGAAACTGCACGCCGCGTGCTGCAGCGGGTCGACGCGGTGTTCGTGTCAGCCATCACGCGCGAACTGCGGGACAAGGCTAGTCCCTGCACCGGCGTCGCCCGCGAACTTGGCCCCCGGCAGCGAGACCGCGTCCATCATGCCGCGTTGCCGTACGGCGAAGTCGGCACCTTCCTGCGCGATCTCAGGCAACGACAAGGCCTACCCGCGAGCCGGCTGGCGTTTGAATTTATGATTCTTACAGCGGCACGCAGCGGCGAAGCCCGCGGCGCCGTCTGGACCGAGATGGATCTTGTTGGTGCGTTGTGGACGATCGCCTCTGATCGCATGAAAGGCCGCAAGGCACACGTCGTGCCATTGTCGAGCCAAGCCATTGCTCTTCTCAATGCAGCGCGCTCCGTCCTTCCCGACAGCTCGCTGTGCTTTCCGAACGCCAAGGGTGCCGCATTCTCCGACATGGCCTTCACGCAGGCGCTGCGCGACATGGGGCTCGGCGACCGTGCCACGGCGCACGGGTTCCGCACGTCTTTCAAAATCTGGGCTGCCGAAACGGGCGTGCGCGACGAAGTCAGCGAAGCCGCCCTCGCCCACGCCGACCCCAATCCCGTCCGTGCCGCGTACCGACGGACGACATACCTCGACGAGCGCCGCGTCGTAATGCAGGGGTGGGCGGATACAATTGATAACGCTTGCGTGACGCCTGTTGCGATGACGCAGCCGCAACGATCGGCGGGGCCCAACTCTCCCGCTTCACTAGCCTCACTTGCAAAGCCAGCTCACCGATCTCGATAGGCCTTGGTCGTCGCCCGGAATGAGTTTAGGCCAGTCACTGAACTCGGGTATCGTGCATTGAACCAGAACTGCATCCGAGCGCTTTAGCGCATAACGCAAAATCAGTTCTAACGCGACGTTACTTCAGTCATCGCAACTGACAGGTGTCAGATTTGATCTCGCCACTGGCAGTCTGCCAAAATTGCGATCAGATTCGTCTGCAACCAACCGACCGTCACGCGCAAGAGCCGAGAGCGGCCCGCATCACAGAGCGACTGCGCCATCACGCGATCGGTTCAGCGCCGCGTGTGCGAGGAACTTGTGCAGGTGTTTTACTGTTCCTGCGGTTTTCCTGCCGCAATCGGCGACGCTCTCACACCCCGAGCCCGCTCTTTCGCAAATCCACCATGCGCACGATCATGGCGCGGCGGGGATCGAAGGGGAGGTCTTCGAAACCCATCTTCGCATAGAAGGCGCGCACGCCGTCATCGAGTGGATGCGTGATGACGCCGATGCTGCCGATGCTCTCAGATGCCCGCACTGCCGTCTTGAGCGCAAACAGCAGCAGAGATGCCGCGTGCCCCTGGCCTTGATGGTCCTTGTGGACCGCGAGTTGGCCCAGCAGCGTCACTGGCAACGGATCGGGCCGGTTGCGCTGTTGCGCCTTCGGTAAAAATGCGCGCTCAATTTGAGCGGCACTCAACGTCACGTATCCGACGATCGCGCCCGTGTCTGCGTCACACATTACATTCACGCGGGATGCGCCGCTGGCCTGATTGGCCCAGGCATTGCGCCGAAACCAAGCATTGAGTGAGTCGCGCCCGCAATCGAATGCGTCGCGATTGTCCGTCTCGGTCAGCGGCCGTGGCGGCAGTACACCTGGCATCTTATCGGTCCCAGGTCGGCGTTTTGCGGGCAAGGCGCTTTAGAGCTGGAATAGACTTCGCTGGACGCTGCACCCACGAATTCAAAGGCGGCCCAATCCTTGGCCGAAATTGTAACGATACTGCGATCAAGAACGTCCACTTCTGCGGCGTCCAGCGCCTTGCGTCGGACGAAATCGCTCAAACTGGTCCGCGCTTGCTCAGAGGCTGCCTCAAGGAGCGTGCGCTCTTCGGTGCTGACGCGGACGCTGAGAACGGATGTCGCGCTGTCTTTGGTTTCAATGCGGTTTGCCATGCGTATGACAATAGCATACAATCTTGAGAATGCAATCACGTACTTGGGTGCCATCAGGCGGACGACACAATTCCCAATCCAGTTGCCGTGTCATACAGAACTGTCAGCGCGACAATCTGGGTGAGAACGGGCTTGTTGTCGCGCATCGAAATGTTGAACCACGGTTCAGCCCCGCGTGTGCGGGGAACGGTTCCCCGCCTCGTCGCCCCAGACGTCCCAGCCCGGTTCAGCCCCGCGTGTGCGGGGAACGGGGTCGCGGCCTCTCATCCAACGTGCAGCAGATCGGTTCAGCCCCGCGTGTGCGGGGAACGGCACGCCTGGACCGATGTCCGGCTCACTGAACGCCGGTTCAGCCCCGCGTGTGCGGGGAACGGATCGGCTCCCAGCGCCCATTGTCCATCGTGTTGCGGTTCAGCCCCGCGTGTGCGGGGAACGGTGGGTACATGACGAAGATGCAGCGAAAACGCCGGCGGTTCAGCCCCGCGTGTGCGGGGAACGGCGCGATTGCTCCGGCGTCATCGCGGCGCCGTTTCGGTTCAGCCCCGCGTGTGCGGGGAACGGTCGTCGAGCGCGCCGGATAACTCGGCG
Organism: uncultured Alphaproteobacteria bacterium; assembly: GCA_963714325.1. Taxonomy (GTDB): domain Bacteria; phylum Pseudomonadota; class Alphaproteobacteria; order Rhizobiales; family Hyphomicrobiaceae; genus CAVQOB01. Next base: position 372,207 of record CAVQOB010000008.1, read on the forward strand.
CATGCCCGGTTCAGCCCCGCGTGTGCGGGGAACGGCCGGCGATCTGCCAGTGGCGGACGTCCGGCCGCGGTTCAGCCCCGCGTGTGCGGGGAACGGGCCGGCGCGCAGATCGAACACGCAGATGACGACGGTTCAGCCCCGCGTGTGCGGGGAACGGTTGCTCGCCAAGCGGCGCAGCGTTGAACCACGCCGGTTCAGCCCCGCGTGTGCGGGGAACGGTGCCACGTTGCGATATCGGCCAGGCGATGGCGATCGGTTCAGCCCCGCGTGTGCGGGGAACGGGCAGCGATGCGCCGGAGGTGTCGTCGCAGCGGTTCAGCCCCGCGTGTGCGGGGAACGGTCATGATCACTCGATGTTTGAGCGGGATCGGTTCAGCCCCGCGTGTGCGGGGAACGGTCTGCTTGCCAGCTGCGCGAAATGTCGTGCAGCCGGTTCAGCCCCGCGTGTGCGGGGAACGGACGTCAAGCATCGACGTGTGTCCGACACGTCCTCGGTTCAGCCCCGCGTGTGCGGGGAACGGCGTGTTGCTTTGCATCGTCGAAGATGGTCACGTCGGTTCAGCCCCGCGTGTGCGGGGAACGGGATCGGCGAAGTGCAACGCAGGTCATCGATGCCGGTTCAGCCCCGCGTGTGCGGGGAACGGTCATCGGCCGTGGAATCGACGCTATCACAGACGGTTCAGCCCCGCGTGTGCGGGGAACGGATGCTCGCGGTGCATCATGAGCCGAGACCGGTTCAGCCCCGCGTGTGCGGGGAACGGCGGTCGCAGCGTCGAACCGGGCCATCGCGATCGGTTCAGCCCCGCGTGTGCGGGGAACGGTACGTCCGAGCGCAGCAGTCTCGAGCCGCGTCGGTTCAGCCCCGCGTGTGCGGGGAACGGCTCGGCATGTCTAATCGTCATGCGACGAGCGTTCGGTTCAGCCCCGCGTGTGCGGGGAACGGTGGCCAGCGGCTCATGACCGACCGTCCGATCAGCGGTTCAGCCCCGCGTGTGCGGGGAACGGAAGCCATGCTGATGCCAGCCGCTAGAGCCGATCGGTTCAGCCCCGCGTGTGCGGGGAACGGGCCTTCGGATCTGATACACTTGCCAGCTATGTCACGGTTCAGCCCCGCGTGTGCGGGGAACGGATCCATGTGAACATGATGTAGTCAGCGCCGTCCGGTTCAGCCCCGCGTGTGCGGGGAACGGATACCAGTTCGGCCTTGAGTTCCGCCAGACGCCCGGTTCAGCCCCGCGTGTGCGGGGAACGGACGCTTTTCGTCGCGGACGAGCGTTGACGATCGGCGGTTCAGCCCCGCGTGTGCGGGGAACGGTAGCTGAAGGCCGATCTGCGCAATGATCTCGTCCGGTTCAGCCCCGCGTGTGCGGGGAACGGACAAGCAACCCAACGGCACGGCGCCTCATGAGCCGGTTCAGCCCCGCGTGTGCGGGGAACGGTTTATGTGCTCAAATCGGCAGCCGGAGTCGACCGGTTCAGCCCCGCGTGTGCGGGGAACGGGGCAAACCGTTTGATGTTGACAGCCAAGTGAACGGTTCAGCCCCGCGTGTGCGGGGAACGGGCTCTCGGACCCACCTTGGCTCTCGGACCCACCGGTTCAGCCCCGCGTGTGCGGGGAACGGCTTGAAAGTGCCTGGAACGAAACGGCATGTACGGTTCAGCCCCGCGTGTGCGGGGAACGGGCAGCATCGAACACGCTATCAGTAGCGCGGCCGGTTCAGCCCCGCGTGTGCGGGGAACGGAAGTGGCAGTGCGCGGTGCTGCAATCGCCGCTCGGTTCAGCCCCGCGTGTGCGGGGAACGGCCGCGCAGTTGAGCGAGCGTCGTCACCAAGTCCGGTTCAGCCCCGCGTGTGCGGGGAACGGGCAAACCTAATGTGGTCGGACGATAGCCATTAACGGTTCAGCCCCGCGTGTGCGGGGAACGGTGCATCCAGATGTTGAGACGCGAGCCGTCACGCGGTTCAGCCCCGCGTGTGCGGGGAACGGTCGACTAGCGACGCTAGGCACGAGGTCAACGAGCGGTTCAGCCCCGCGTGTGCGGGGAACGGGGTGCGAACGTCGCGCGTGCTCTGTGCACTCGACGGTTCAGCCCCGCGTGTGCGGGGAACGGTCTATGGGCGGCGTCGACCCGTCCGACGTCAACGGTTCAGCCCCGCGTGTGCGGGGAACGGCCAAGGGCAGCACGCTCGCCAGATCGCGACAATCGGTTCAGCCCCGCGTGTGCGGGGAACGGAGCCTCGGTCAATTCCGTTCGGCGCTGTCAGGCGGTTCAGCCCCGCGTGTGCGGGGAACGGGTCGTTGATCGCATCCTTAACGACACGGAATGTCGGTTCAGCCCCGCGTGTGCGGGGAACGGTACGATGGTGGCGTGACGTGGGGTTCAACCCACGGTTCAGCCCCGCGTGTGCGGGGAACGGGTGCGCGCAAACCGGTCTACCCGTTCGCGGTGCAGGTTCAGCCCCGCGTGTGCGGGGAACGGCCGGCGTGTCGGCTTCGGCATTCACGACGAATCGGTTCAGCCCCGCGTGTGCGGGGAACGGTGTCGCCAGCGGGACCATGGCCACCAGGAGCCCGGTTCAGCCCCGCGTGTGCGGGGAACGGAACCCAGGCGATGTCGTGTGGCGCAGCATGACCGGTTCAGCCCCGCGTGTGCGGGGAACGGACGCTGGTGCTCGATATCTCGACGCGATACTACGGTTCAGCCCCGCGTGTGCGGGGAACGGGTAGGTGTCGGTCGGAACTCGTGCTTTCAGGCCAGCGGTTCAGCCCCGCGTGTGCGGGGAACGGTGCCGCGAGAAGCGGCAACAGATTCGTCGATTGCCGGTTCAGCCCCGCGTGTGCGGGGAACGGTGCATTGGCCGTGCGAAGCTACGCTGTCACAGACGGTTCAGCCCCGCGTGTGCGGGGAACGGATGCGTTCGCGGTCACATCATGAAACGAAATCCGGTTCAGCCCCGCGTGTGCGGGGAACGGCGGTGGCAGGCTCGAACAGGGCCGATTTGCGATCCGGTTCAGCCCCGCGTGTGCGGGGAACGGACTCCGAGCGCAGCGTCGTCCAGCCGCGCCCTCGGTTCAGCCCCGCGTGTGCGGGGAACGGCTCTGCATGTCGTAATCTTGATAGACGAACATTCGGTTCAGCCCCGCGTGTGCGGGGAACGGCGGCCAGCGGCTCGATGACCGACCGTCCGATCATCGGTTCAGCCCCGCGTGTGCGGGGAACGGGAGCTGGCCAATCGTCGATGCCGAGAACGACTGCGGTTCAGCCCCGCGTGTGCGGGGAACGGCTGGCGACCCCTTGCGGCAAAACGGATGCGACCCGGTTCAGCCCCGCGTGTGCGGGGAACGGATGGCGCGCACGATACACACCGCCGACAACGCCGGTTCAGCCCCGCGTGTGCGGGGAACGGTGATCCGGTGCGCGCGAAACTATTGATGTGCCCGGTTCAGCCCCGCGTGTGCGGGGAACGGCGGTTTCGAGTGATCCCGGTGCCGCAGTTGCGCGGTTCAGCCCCGCGTGTGCGGGGAACGGCAGCCGGTTGATATGCCTGCTATCGAATTAGGCGGTTCAGCCCCGCGTGTGCGGGGAACGGGGCAAGCTTATCTCGTTTCAGTTATGCTGACCGGTTCAGCCCCGCGTGTGCGGGGAACGGCGCTTTCGGACACGATTGTAGCCGATCCCGTGGCGGTTCAGCCCCGCGTGTGCGGGGAACGGGATCACGGATGCGAACACGCCAAGCTCTATGCGGTTCAGCCCCGCGTGTGCGGGGAACGGAAATCGCCGCTGGTAACCTGCAATCACAAGCTCGGTTCAGCCCCGCGTGTGCGGGGAACGGCTCGCCGCCGCGCCTACGTCGGTCAACAGTAACGGTTCAGCCCCGCGTGTGCGGGGAACGGCGGCACTTCGAACCGCTCGGCCAACCACTGCGCGGTTCAGCCCCGCGTGTGCGGGGAACGGGAAACAATCTTTGCGCTAGCTAGTTTATTCTGCGGTTCAGCCCCGCGTGTGCGGGGAACGGACGAATCCCCCCTACGGCGAAAGAAGCTCAGCGCGGTTCAGCCCCGCGTGTGCGGGGAACGGTAGCATTTGTTGCGCCACAGCTCGAATGCGATTCGGTTCAGCCCCGCGTGTGCGGGGAACGGTGGCGTCAGCGTGATAGATAACGCCCTACTGTCGGTTCAGCCCCGCGTGTGCGGGGAACGGCACCCACGGCAAATACCAGGGAGCTAGGATAGCGGTTCAGCCCCGCGTGTGCGGGGAACGGGCCTTGGCTGCTGCGACTAAGGTTCCCTCGATCGGTTCAGCCCCGCGTGTGCGGGGAACGGTGATCCGATCATGTTGGCGAACTTGTCACCCCCGGTTCAGCCCCGCGTGTGCGGGGAACGGAAGCCAACTCATCGCACTGGACCGGCGACGGCCGGTTCAGCCCCGCGTGTGCGGGGAACGGAACAGCTGGGAATAAGTGCGTTGGACCGTTTGCGGTTCAGCCCCGCGTGTGCGGGGAACGGGTCCTTCGCGGATACCAAAAACCGAAAATGCACGGTTCAGCCCCGCGTGTGCGGGGAACGGGCGGCGGAAGTCAGCGAAAAGAAACCCTGCGCGGTTCAGCCCCGCGTGTGCGGGGAACGGCCTCAATCAAGAGCCCTGTGGCTGTTGCGATGCGGTTCAGCCCCGCGTGTGCGGGGAACGGGTTCGTCGAGATCGGTACCAAATCGTTCAAAGTCGGTTCAGCCCCGCGTGTGCGGGGAACGGGTCAGCTCCGACTGTGAGTTGAAATAGAGTCGCGGTTCAGCCCCGCGTGTGCGGGGAACGGCACGATCACTGAAGCAAAAACAACAGCCGTGACGGTTCAGCCCCGCGTGTGCGGGGAACGGCGGCATTTTGATATCGATCGCCAGTTCAATCGCGGTTCAGCCCCGCGTGTGCGGGGAACGGCTGCGAAAGCAATGGCCGGAAACCGGATCACCGGTTCAGCCCCGCGTGTGCGGGGAACGGTCGCGATTGCCGTTAAGGCGACCGCTCTGACGCGGTTCAGCCCCGCGTGTGCGGGGAACGGGTTTTGCTTCATCAGCAGCTCGGCAATCCTGGCGGTTCAGCCCCGCGTGTGCGGGGAACGGCACGAGATCGCTCGCAGCTCACGGTGTGGAACGCGGTTCAGCCCCGCGTGTGCGGGGAACGGAGCGCATTGTTCCACGCATTGCAGGAGCGCTCGGTTCAGCCCCGCGTGTGCGGGGAACGGCGATAGGCCGCGTTGCAATGTCAGCCGCATGGACGGTTCAGCCCCGCGTGTGCGGGGAACGGCGCTCGTTGGTGGCGACGCAGCCGCTGGAGCGGTTCAGCCCCGCGTGTGCGGGGAACGGCAGTGGGCGGCGGATCGATTGCATCGTACGTCGGTTCAGCCCCGCGTGTGCGGGGAACGGGTCGCCGAGTCGAGGCGCTAGGTTGCATGTCCAACGGTTCAGCCCCGCGTGTGCGGGGAACGGCGTCTCATCTGCACCGAGCAAGCGTCGGCGATGGCGGTTCAGCCCCGCGTGTGCGGGGAACGGCTGCCGTTGCAGAGCGGCACACTGCGCCACGACGGTTCAGCCCCGCGTGTGCGGGGAACGGACCACTGCGGCATCAGCCGACGCACTGCGGTGCCGGTTCAGCCCCGCGTGTGCGGGGAACGGCTGCGCATCTGAATGGGCGACAGATCGCCGCAGCCGGTTCAGCCCCGCGTGTGCGGGGAACGGTCAAGCGCATGACCACCGTCCAGGCATGCCAGCGCCGGTTCAGCCCCGCGTGTGCGGGGAACGGGTGTGTCACGCCGATAGGCGCGATCGATACGACGGTTCAGCCCCGCGTGTGCGGGGAACGGGCTGACGGTCTGGCGTCATCGTCGGCATCAGCGGTTCAGCCCCGCGTGTGCGGGGAACGGGCGACCAAGTCGACGGTGCCGGATCACGCGGCCGGTTCAGCCCCGCGTGTGCGGGGAACGGCTGCGTCGGCATGCCGTCGCATGCTGCGGTTCAGCCCCGCGTGTGCGGGGAACGGCTGTGCCAGAGCGCCATGTGCAGCGATGCGGTTCAGCCCCGCGTGTGCGGGGAACGGGTGCGTACTGGTCGGCGCAGAACACCGTCGTCCGGTTCAGCCCCGCGTGTGCGGGGAACGGTAGTCGCGCAACGCTGCGAGACCCGCGTCATGTCGGTTCAGCCCCGCGTGTGCGGGGAACGGCGTCCGTGTCCATGCGATGCAGTCGAGCTCGGTTCAGCCCCGCGTGTGCGGGGAACGGCGATGCTCGCAGCTCGCCAGCGCCGTGCAGCGCGGTTCAGCCCCGCGTGTGCGGGGAACGGGATCGAGACGCTCGCATGATCAGTCGCCGATCGCGGTTCAGCCCCGCGTGTGCGGGGAACGGACTTGCTTCCATCCCGTTGATGTCACGATCGTTTCACGATGTCAAAGAGCGGTACCAACATGAACAACATTTTCGTCACGCTGTGTCTGGTGGTTTGGCAACATGGCGATTTGGACAGGTGCACCGGTCGCCCGCATTTCGGCTGTCGCTGGCGGGACGGGCTTGAACCTCACCAGCGTCAGGCCATCGAAATCGACCGGCTCGCGACGGTTCGCGCCGACGGCCTCGAACGCGAAGCCGCTGTCGGTCGGCGCGGCCCAGGCGATGACGGCGTTGCCGTCGCCGATCATGATCTTGACCTCGTCCCAGATGCGTTCGCGCACGCGGCGACTGTAGACGCCGACGTAGACGCCGGCGCGCACTTCGGCGAGCCACAGTGACAGCCGACCACGCAAACGCGGCGGCGCGTTTTCAACCACGATGACCATCATCGCCGGATGCCTCCTCGCGCGGAATTGCGGGCTCGACCGCTTCGGGCGCGTCGACGGGTGGGTCGATGCCGCTGGCCTTCAGGATCTCCTCGATGCCTGGGATGATCTTGTCGAGCACGCCGGTCTTGCGAAACAGGTCGCGGCAGGCAATGCGCACCTGCCGCTCGGGCGCGGAGCCATCGCCTTTGCCCTTGGTGATTTTCGCGGCGGTCTCGAAAGCCGCCGGCACGACGGTATCAAACTTGTAGATGTCGGCGATGTCGTAGACGAAACTTTGCGGTTTGCCGCGATGCAGAAAGCCGATCGCCGGCGCATAGCCGGCAGCGAGGATGGCGGCTTCGGTGATGCCATAGAGACAGGCGGTCGCCGACGACAGGCAGCGGTTCGGAATGTCGGCCGCGTCCCACTCTTTGCGGTCGTAGTTGCGTGCCTTCCACTCGACGCCGTATTTCTTGGCGATGAGCTTGTAGATCTCGCGCACGCGCGCGCCCTCGATGCCGCGCAATTGCTCGATCGAGCGGCGCGACGGCGCGTCCTCGTCGAAGCGGCGACGGTACATTTCGCGGACGACATTCAGGCGCGCATCCTCGTCGAGCGCGACGCGGGCTTGATAGAGCAGCCGGTCGGCGCGCGCGCCACCGGGCTGGCCGGAGGCATAGAGGCGCACGCCGGCCTCGCCGACCCAGACCAGCAGGCAGCCGACCTGTGCGGCCAGGACGACGGCCGCGTGGCTGACGCGCGTGCCGGGCTCCAGCATGATGCAGGCGAGGCCGCCGACCGGGATTTGCACGCGGACGCCTTTCTCATCGACGAGCACGAAGGCGCCGTCGATGACATCGAGCTCGCCGTAGCGCAGGAAGATGATGCCGGCGCGATCCTTGATCGCGATCGGGCGGAGAGGGACGTACGGTGCGTCGTTGGCGGCCATGCGGATCTTCTCCGTCAAGCGCGGCGGATCAGCATGAGGCCGCAGCCGAAGGCTTTGGCCGAGCCGAAGCCGCGGGCAAGCTTGTCGAGAAACAGCACTGGATCATCGACAGTAAGGCTGCCTGTGATGTCGACGGTGGAGATGCCTGCTGGCTTTTTGCCGCTGCGGCGCTCGACTGGGGCCTGCGCATAATTGGCGACGGCGAGGCTGTTGGCATCCTCGACCGGTGGCACCGCAAAGCCGTGGCGACCGCCTTGGCGCGTCACCCAATCCCTCACGGCTGAGGCGACGATGGCATCTCGCACGAACGCGCGTCCGGTCTTCTCCGTCCAATCTGTCTTCGGAATGCCGGTAAGCGCATGCATGACCACGTCGATGCGTTTGCCGCGTTGACGTCCCTGAGCGTCGGTTTTGCCGGTGATCCCGGCCGACTTGCTGGCGACGGTCGGGTTTGCCCTCAGGGCAAACCGCAATCGGTCGCCTATACGCAAGGCCGGTTCGAACGGCTTGGTTGCGAGGTCAAACAGCCCATTCGGATCGGTCGGTTGCTTTCGCGAGAGTATCATGAACCGACCATCGCCTTCGTCGCGCCAGAGGAACCCATCGTCGCCGGTGCGCCAAGCCGGATCGTCTCGCCCAACGTCCGGTCTATCCTGGAACAGCATCCAGACAATTCGATGCGCGCGACCGATAGATTTCGCCGGTTCAGGTGAGAGCAGCAAAGGCGAAATAGACGCGAGGGCTTCGCCGCGGCGCGTACGCAAGCGAGCGCGCGAGAGATAGAGCGTAGTCATCATTCGCCTCCGATTGTGACGCAAGTCTCCTGCCTATCACCGAAACTCCAGGTCCGCCGGTCAACGATGCAATCACGCCGCTGGGTGTGGACCGGACCGGTAGCCGCCGGCAAGAGACCGATGTCGGCAGAATCGAGCCAGATTTGGTGCCGATTGGGTGATTTGCGCTCGCCGTCCTGCCACACCAGGGCTCGCAGGTCTGGCACACGATCAGGCTCGACATAACGCCGTTTGGCTTTCGATCTGAGGTCTTCAAGATGGGTCACCCTATCGGTTTTTTCCTTAATCTCGTCAGTGTCGAACGCCTTGAAAGCTGCAGACAATTCTACAGCTGGAAAGAGATGCGGCCGCAGCGGATGGCCGATCGGGCAAGCCTTACGGCCTAAGTACAAGGTAAACACCGGCTGGCGGAGCCGGTCGGCGATGAATAAAGGTCGTCGCCACCAAACCGGAGCCAAAGAGCGACGACGGCATTCATGTCCATGATGTAATCACGCTCTGAAAGTTTGGTGCTGCGTGATTTCGAGCAGAACAATTCGTCGCGGCGAGTCTGCCACCGCCGGCCACGTTCTGGAACAGGTGCCTGCGCTGTATGGTAGTCGCAAGTGGGCGGCCGGCATCGTCGATGCGCACGGCGAAACCGATGCGCGCTTCGAGATTTATCTGCCCGGCGGAGTCGCCCCGCTCGATGCCGTGAGCGGCGGCGACAAGTCCCAGGACTGCAGAACGAGAAGGTCGTGTCCATGTCTGGCGCTGTTCGCCGATGGCGATCTGCCCCGAGGAGGCCATCGGCCCCCAGAGGCGAAACAAGAGAAAAGCGTTAGGTGATGGCATCGATGCCCCCGTCGCGACAGTGATGATCTCCTGTAGTGACCCCTTGTCACCGGCCACGTCTAACTCCGCCATAGCATCGAATTTTTCGTCATAACCTCGGCCGAATTGCTCGCGCAATTGACGCAGGCGCTTCACCGATTCCTCGATGCCGTCGCGGCCTTCCATGCCGACGGGCTTCAGGAATGCGGCCGCCAGCGTGCGGGGTGCTTCCGATCCACGCTCGATCATGGCGAAGTGCGCGCGAGCGCGGCTGGCGTAGCTGTTCTGTTTGCCGCTCGGCGACACTTTGGTCGCGGCCTCGACAAAAGCAGCCAGCGTGGCCTTGGTGAGGTCCTTGTCGTCGGACAGGTTCTTCAGCAGCAGGTTTGTGTCGATACAGACGTAGAGATAAAATACGCCGCTGCCGAACTCGTTGACGCTGATGAAGCCAGCGCCGCGATCCTTGGCGCGGTCCAGGGATTTCAGATCGTCGACGGCCGTGAAATAGTCGTCTTCAATTGCCGCGCCGTGCGTGGTGAATGCATGCGCGACCTGCACGGCGGCCTCGACGTTGTAGCCGGGGTTGTCGGCCAGCATGCGGCCAAACATGGCGATGTCAGCCGCCTTAGGTTTTCCAGCAAGACGGTCGCGGATTTATGATCGATCACTTCGCCAGCGGCAAGCCGGCGGGCGATGTCTTTGCAGCGGGCGATTTCGTCCGGCCCCAGGTGAACAGCCTCGTTGGTGTCGCCAGCGCTGCTCTTGGTGTCGAGCGAGCCGAACGTGAGTTTGCTCGCGTCCTTATTCTTATCTTTCTTGCCCTTGCCTTTTTTACCTTTGCCCTCCTCTGCGCTGTCTTCGGCCTCTTCGCCGCCGCCCTCACTGGATTCGATTTTGGCCAACGCCACCTTCACTTTGGCCAGCACGTCAACGCGACGCTCCTTAATTCCGGCTTAAGGCGGCATGCTTCGTCGACAATCATCGCCACGATAGTTTTCGTGCGTGCGCCGAGGCTTATCCTGACCGCGTCCGCGAAGGTCGGGGTGGCAGGAGTCCCCATTGCCCGCCCCATGGCGGCGGCGAAAATATTGGACGTGCGGATGGCGCGCTTCAGGCTTTGGGAGGAAACCCGCAGCCTTTCGACACCGCCGAATTTCATGGACTTTGGACTGCCGGTGTCGTCGCGGTTCAGGTTGCTGGCGGGATAAGCGGTCAGCAGATGCAATTGCAGGAATGTCGTCATGGTGGGCCTCATGGAGTGGCTGTTGCAGCAAGTGCTGTGGCGACTGGCTCGTTGCTGTCGAAGGTATCGCTGAGGTCGTAGTAGGCGAGTGACCAATCGCGGATCACATGCGGGCCGGAGAACCACAGGAACAGGCTCGCCCCCATATCGCCGACGGGGACTGCGCGGCCGAGCAGGTGGACGATGCGCCGACCGCGGCTGTGCAGGTCGGCCCAGTCGCGAGTGCGGATTAGGCGCTTGAAGCGCTCTTCTTGCATAAGGCGTTTGTCGTCGCGCGTGACGCCGAGTAGTGCCGCGGTCTTGCCAGACGCTTCTTCTCTTACTCTCGCTAGAGTGCCGGCGACCACGGCGACGGCCTGGCCGAAGTTCTCCTGGTCGCGATCGTGCCGGAACGGTTTCAGCTGGTTGTAAAGCGCCGCGTAATACCCAAGTTCCGTTGCCGTATCCATTTCTTCGCGGCCATCGACAGTCACAGTGCCGATGCGACGCAGCTTGGCGATGGCAGCTCGGTTCGGCGGCTTACTCTCCGCGCCGGTCTCGATGTCGAGGCCGTTCAGTTCACGCCACCAACCGGTGCAGACGTCCGCGACGGGAGTGGGTGTGCCGATTGGTCATGGCGTCGCCTCCTTGGTCTATTTCGACTTGCCGCGCTTGGGCTTGGACATCGCGTCCGGGTCCTTCACAGGGGCAATGTTCAGCGCCTCGCCGAGGTCGCTGTAGTTGGACAGCTTGGCCATGAGGCTCTTCCGCGCGGTCATGATCCGCTGCACGTCCTGATCGGCAAGCATGTCGAGGTTGCAGGCATCGTCGAAGATCGTGATGGCCTGCCCACGCAGCACACCTGCAAATTTCTCTCGAATGGTGTTCTGCGGATCGGCGGGAAGTTTTCTGAGTTCTTCTAGCCGAGCGCGGAAGGCTGTTTCCGTGCGACTCCACAACTCCGATCCGCAATCGAGGTGGGCGTTGGATTTGCGCAACTTCGAGAGATCATCCTTGCGCAGCTCGAGACCACCTTCGCGTTTGCGCTTGGCATGCTTGGCGAAACGAACGGCGTAGACGAGCTTGTCTGCAGCGGCGGTCGTGCCAGCAACAAGTCGCGTGATGCTAGGGGCGGAACGCGCCGGCTGCAGCGTCGGGCACGTCGTAGAGCGGTATGCGCTCTTCGCTCCATGCCAGAACTTTCATTTCGAGTTTTGGGTGTGCCCTCGGCCCCCATGCGACGATCGCCTGCTGACAGGCCGCCTGTGGGTCGATCGGCGCGCGAGCCTCTTCAAGCGCGCCTGGTCGTTCCCGCCAGAGGCCCAGAGCGGCCGGACGTTCCTGGCTTCTCGCCATAACCCCACGCGTCGAGCCAATGTTCATAACCATGGGTTTGTGGCACGGCTACCGCGCGCTTTTCAATCTCGTTCGACTTTTTGGCCGTCGTTTCGACATAGGTCGAGAGCGGGTGGCGCCACGACGCATATTGATGCCCATAGGCTTTCATCCGGAAGCCCGTGCACACAGGGCCTTCAGTGCCCCCGAAAGGGCATTCCGTTGCGCCGTCCGACCACAGCAATCGGATTTGCCGGGGCTGCGCGAAGTAGCGGGAAAACCCCGGCAGATCGGTATCGACCATTCCTCACCCTCCGGATGATCGCGGAAGCTCGCCCCAGGGGAATGCCTTGGTGCCCACATCGGCCAAGACAGAGGACAGATCGCGATGGCCGCTCCAGGCATGGGTCAGCTCCATGACGTTGGGCCAAAGCAGGTCCCATAGCGTTGTGACCTGACGACCCCCGCCGAGCCGATGCGTGGCGGCCAATAATGACATCGGTCCCTTTTTGCGCGGGTTGGCCATGTGTCCGCGCCCCCCGCCGGGTGCGTAAGTCTGCAAAGTAATTAGTGCGGCAGCGGCGAACGGAGCGCCAAGCGTCAAGAGTGTCCCACGTTTTGTGAACAGGTCGCGGTTGTCGTCTGGTGGCTCGTCCAACAATAGTGCCTCGACACCCGATACATCTTTCACGTCAGGCAATTCGGTCGGGCCTGAAAGGCTCGCACACCCGCGCCGTCGAACTGGAACCAAGGCTCTAGTGGTCGCAAGACCGAGGCCAGAACATCGGGTTGCGGCGGTGCGAGCCAATGTGCTGCCCACGCGTCGGTGTTCTCAGGTGGAATGGCCGCAGACAGCAAGCCGATCAACATTTCTGTCACGGCTGCATTCCAGTCGGGCCGAGGGAATGCCAGCGCGACGATCGGATCACGGGCAAAATCGGAACCCAGATCGGAGGGTGCGAACCAGACGCGCGCGCCCGATGCCCGCCGGCCCAGAAGCCAGCGATCGGCAATCAAATTGATGGTCATAAGATGATCTCGGATCACGAAGGTGGAGACAAGAGTATGTACCGTAGCTCCGCGTCGCAACCCGGAATTGTCAGTGTCCACAGCTATTGGGGTTCAGAGATGGTTGGCGGCTACAGAACCACCGCAGTTCGGTCCAACCGTTTTTTGGAACGCCTCCCGAACGTGCTTGTAAGTCACCGCGAGCCAGCGACAATATCTGACTCTGGCGCTGGTTCGATGTCTTTGAAACGTAGTCCGGTGTTGATCTCGGACACCGACCTGAATTGATACGGAATTGGGTGGCTAATGTCAGACTAAGAGATCGCCTCACAGCGGCATCCCTTTGATTTGCGCTGCCGTCGGGGTATCGATTTTTACGCAACGGGATGGACCGCGGGTCGGCCTGATATGATTTAAGTTCAGCCCCGCGTGTGTGCAGGGAACGTCAAAGCCGGAGGCCCAGTCGTTCACAGTAGCGAAGTTCAAACGTCTCGTCACGCTTGCCTTGCGTGCGCCGTCCGACGGCCATCCAGTGGCCTCCGACTTCCACAAGCGGCACAAGTAACGGTGGGTCATAGCGGTCGACCCATCCGGCGATCGCCTCAGCGCGTGCTTGTGCGAGCGGCTTATCCGATACCACGACGTCGTCGATCTTCGCGGCGAGCACGGAACTTCCGACAGACGCCAAGCGCGCGCGACCTCCAATTTTTCATCCACGCACCAAGGCCGCAATGCAGTCCCGTCCCAGCGGGCGAGCCGCAATGTCCGTTGCGGCGCACCGAGACGGGTCGGCGCAACCTGCTCGCTCTTCCACGATCCATAGGAACCGTGAAAGGTCGTATCAAGGGAAAGAACAGTTGAGGATGCCTGTCCCGTTGCAGCCAGCACTTTGCCATAGGCTTTCAGCGACACGGCATCCAGAGACGCCGGTAACGCCGGGGAATTGTCGAACACCGGTTCGATCAGGTCGCGCGGCGTGCCGCTCTCAAGGTGTTTCGTTCGCCACGGCCTGCATCGTTAGCCAGAAGCGCCCGTGGTCTGGGTAGACGTACTGCGCCTTCGGAAACATGCGGGCGTACCAGTCCGCCTTGGCCGTGTCGGTGGGATCGGGTGAAAGGACGTGAAGGATCGTATTCCCAGGTGCTCCCCGATCGTGGCGATGGAGGCGGCCCGCGCGTTGGATCAGCATATCAACCGGGGCAAGGTCGCTGATCATCGTGTCGAAGTCTAGGTCGAGCGACTGTTCCACGACCTGGGTTGCGATCAATACCCGGTTGCGCCGGCCATTATTTATTTTTCCGAAATTTTCAAGTGCATCGGCCTCTCGGTTAGCCTATCCCCAAGTGCAAAACGAGCGTGAAACAGGTCGACGTTATCAGCGCCGAGTGCCTTCACCAGCAGGGCATGAGCAGCGAGCGCATCGTACACCGTATTCCTGATCCAGACGCAGGCGTCCCCGGCGTGATGACGGGCCACGAGGAGTTCAATGGCCGCGCGCTCGGTGTCGAGCCGAACAACAGGCAAGTCGCGCCGCGTGCCGCGGGAACTATCATTGTTAGGTGGTCCACTAATAGGTTTGCGCCTGCCGGGACAATCTTCGGTCAAACCATCTTTCGTAAGAACGCTAACCAAGGGAAAGGCCTGCGACCGAGATACACCCTTTGTCCAACCGGCACCCTTGGAAAACGTTTCGACAAGTCGTGTGCGCAGCCTTGTGCTTAACGTCGCAGTCAGCAAGATGGCAGAACCCCCCATCGCTGCATGGAAGTTGAGCAAGGTTTCGACCAGTCGGGCCGTATAGGCGTCAAAGCTGTGTATCTTGTCCACGACCAAAACGCGTTGCGACAACGCCGCAAGACGGAGCGCCTGATGTTTGACCGGAAGAATAGCAATTAACGCCGATCAATCGTGCCAATCCCAATATCCGCCAATAGTGCTCGACGGCGATCGTCGGCGGTCCAGGCTGCACAACGAGCGGAGGCCGACTGATCGTCGTCCTGCGTCGAGGCTGCGGCCTGACGTTCATCGCGGCCCGCCGGCAGGACAGAGCGGCGAAAGGCGTCATGGAAGGTGCTCTTGCTGTGGGCGAGCACGAGCGACGCGGATTGGGCGTCGACGAAGAGCTTATGGTAGCTATTTGCAAGCCTACCGTAGAGCCCGTTAGCCGTGGCCATGGTTGGAAGCGCCCAGTAAAGCCCTCCCGCCTGTCCTGCCGCCATGAGCCGGTGTGCCGCGATCAATGCCGCCTCCGTTTTGCCGGCCCCCGTCAAGTTTCGATAATGACCAGCGTCTGCGAAGTCGGGCGGAACACGGTTGCCCAATCCTGGAGAGGGGATGCTGATGCGACTACCCCGGGGCCGAGTGCCAGTGCATCCTCGAGTTGGAAATCGGTTGCCACACTTGGCGCAACCATTCCGGCGCAATGTACCGCCGAAGCAGCCCGAGCTTGAGCAACTGGCCAATAACTTGCAGCATCCGACCAATCAGGCGGCAAATACGGAAACCACCCATCGTCAGTGCAAGAGCCGATCCAATCAGCGAGGATCGCAAATCCAGCAACCAGCCATGTCGCGCGCTTCACACCCGCTTCCGCTTCGGCAAGTGCTGCAAAGTTAAATTTGCCAACACTAAACAAATCGGCGCATGCTCTCACGTAGCTTCCAGCCGCCGCAGCACTTGAGGACGATATGCACCCTGCAGCCTCGAATTTGCTGTCAGCTTCGCCAGGTTCCGGCACCGGCTTACCGTGATGTCCGAATGCCGCCTCCGCCCACCATCGGAATTGGCGCGCATGTCCTTTTGGAAACAAGTCTTTGAAGTCTTTTTGTGAAGCTTGCGTTCCAACGTCTGCCCCGAACACGCACGAAGCATCCCACAGCGCGAGACCCGAGTGTCCATGTCCGGGGTCGTTTTTCGGCTTGCCTACGAGGCGCGCCTGCAACACCGCCGTTGGCTCGATACAGTCGCTCTTGGTCTGAAAGCATTCGGCATACTTGCCGATATCGTGCACCGCGAGCGCAAACAACAGCCAGCTTCTGGTCATGTCCACCGGGAGGCCAGCGCAGACGGCGACCGCATCGAGTAATCGTGGGCGAGCCTTAAGCAGGGCTTCGCCAGCCGCTGCCACATCAAGTCCGTGGTAGGGCAGTGGATGCCAACCTTTTGATCCGGGTGGCCATGCTTTGCCCCAGTGCGACGCGGCGAAATTCATCAGCGTTGCCTTCCTCTGGATTTAGTTTAGAAAACTTTGTTCGACACGCCGGCGTCCATCCATCCTGGCACGAATTGAACAGAAGTGCCGAGGCTGGATCGTCGGATATTTGGCGTGCGTCTCGCTCTCATGCACCAACGCAATACTGCGACGCGACCTTCCCACACAAAACGCCAAGTTATCGAATACCCCTAACACCAAGCGTGAGCGGCATTACGACAAACGGAGCCGGTTGCACATGGGCAAATGATGTTTCCAGTATATTGATTGCTAGAAACTCCTTGAATAGCTGAATTGGGACAACGGAGTTCCCTTCAAGGGAGAAGATGAATTGGAACATGTGAACTCCGCAAGCAAAGTATGGACCCGCCATCTCGAATGTCCGAGGCAACTCGTCCTCAAGAAGCCGACTCGGCATTTGGCAAACCCGTGCAAATTTCCTGGTCGACAATCATTCCGGCTTTGCACAAGCACAGTACGACGCTCGACCGGAATGACCGTCTTTGCCGTGACTATGAGCAGCACCGCGCAGTGTAGCGCGGCGATCTACATGTGCAGGCCAGTGTTCTAGCGCTTCATCTCGCCAGTTAAAATGGCGCGCTTGAAGCCGCCCAGGATGGGGTCAGACGTCGCGTCGACGCGCTCGTGTGCGACCAGCGCGGCGGCGTGGCCGAGCCGGAAAAACTCGTCATCGGGACGTGAGCGGCAGTGTGGCCTACTCGCGTCCCATGGGTTCAACGTTCTTGGCCTACCGACCGTCACCCGCGAGGGCCGAGACCGGCAAGACGCCGGGCTTGGTCGCGCTGGCTGTTCGGCCGGCGCGATAGGGCGGGACGGCGGCGAGTGGTGCCGGCAGGCCCCTGCTCAGGTCTTGCAATTGTAGCCGCTGCAGCACTGTCCTCGATAGGTCGATTGCGACGTGACGCTTATAGAACGTCTTGCGCCACGACAGCGTGCTCCGACGCTATCGCGACAATCCGAGATCCCGGCTGCGGCCGCGCGCCAAGGTCATTGTGATCTGCCGGTCGTGAACTCGGATCTCGATCTCCTTGCCGCGCATCTGAGCATCAGCTCTGGACGCCATGGGACGAGTGTCAACCGGTCGCGGCCCTTGATCACGGCGAGACGCTGCATCGGCAGGTCGATGGTGCCGACGTGTTTACCGGTGATGCGCGTGCCCTCGATGGGCGAGTCATGCGGCAGGTCGAACTCGGCCGATACTCCTCGGCGTTGCGCATGACACCGACGCGGACGCAGCTCCACAGCATGTCCGGCTTCGGCGTGATCGTGCCGGGTGCATCCGATTCGGGCCAATCCCTTGCTGATCAGCCACTCCTCGCGGGCGACGATCACTTTCGAGACCTCCGCACCGAAGCCTTTTTCGTAAATCGCCGGCCTCGCCTCTCCGGCGATAGCATGTGGTCGAGCCAGGTGGCCGCCTCGACAGTCGCGAGCTGTTCGATCGGGAGTCCGGAGGCGATCTCGATCTGCGCGTTGCGCGTCTTGCCCTTGCCGCCGCCACCCGACAGCGCAGCGATCATTCCTGGCTCGGGAATATCGTCGGCGGAGAGCTTGCCGGTCTCGGCATAGTGGATGCGGCCGTCGATGCCGTCGACGACGAGGAACTTGCGGTCGGTCATCTGGTCGGCGATGCCGACCTCGACCACCTTGCCGATCACGGCTCGGATTCCGCGCGCCACTGAAGATTGCGAAGTCGCCGGCTGGGCGGTCGATGCCATGCTCACGCATGACATGATTCATCGTGACCATGATGTCGCCCCGCTCGCCGAGGCTGCGGAGCTTGGTTTCGAGCTGGGGATCGAGGGTCCAGACGCCGGTCCGCTTTTCTTCGGCCAATCCCATTTGCTCGAGCTGCCGTAGCCGACCAACCCGCAGAGCTTGCCGGCCGCGGTCGCCGTCGAGCATGGCGGCCACGACGAGCACGTTCTCCTGGGCGTCCTTCAGGAGGACCTGATCGAGCGATGTGAACCGCTCGGCCTTCATCTCGTTGGCGAGCTTGATGTGCGCTCGAACGGCTGCTCCGGCCCGAATTCCGGGTGGCGAGATCCTGCGCGCGATGGCGGATGCCATGGCTGATGTAATGGCGCGCCATCACGAGATCCTGACCACGGTCGTCGTGCCCGGCGATGATAACATGGGTATGCGGATGGCCGGTGTTGAAATGATCGACGGCGACCCAGTCGAGCTTGGTATGAGGTCCTCTCCATATCCGCCATAAGATCACGGACGAACGGTTTGAGGTCGCCATGCGGCCACAGTCCTCCGGCGCCACGATGATGCGAAACTGATAGGTGTCGTCCTTCTGCCGCTCCAGGAAGTCGCCACCCTCGGCCACATCGTGCTCCCGGTCGTAGAGTGTCCGGGACCACCCTCACGCGTGACTCCGTCGCGCAGGATGTAGTGCTGATGCGTGCGCGCGGCGCCGAGGTCCGATGTTCCGTGCCGGGCAATGCGCGCCTTGAGATGGCGCGGCGCCAGCCGGGCGGCGGCGGGTCAGGCCATAGAGGGCGCCCTTGCCGCTCCCGAGTTCGGCGACGGGGCGGCGCGTCAGCGCGTTGGCCCAGGGGGATTTGGGGGTGCGGTGCCGCGTGGCGGCTTTGACGACCATGCGCGTGAGGCGACTCGGATTTAATTTCGCGGCCGATCGAGGCTTGCCGAGCTTTGGTTTGAACTCTGGGTTTGACATGACGCGCCTCGCGCTTATTTTCCTTGTTTGAGTATCGATGATTTGTGATGAATTGAAGGCGTCGGCGGTAAGAAATTGCGGCCGACCTTTGCCGCTGCGAAGCGCTCAAAAATAAATTGGTGCCGCACTATCAATCTATTGATTTTACGATATTTAGTCGACCTTGACGTCGACTATCTATCTTGCCCTATACACCACCCATTTCGACTCCACGTCCTCCCTCTCGACAAAATCCATCATCCGTACCATTTCGGATTAAGAGCGCCCGTTATACACTCCGAAATCGAATATCGGAGTGGTCGAAAATCAATTCAATGGAGAATACGTAAATGACAGCCTTGGACGAATTCAGACGTATCGGACAACAACCATGAACCACATGAATCGCACTGGGCGGATCTCCCGGAGATCACGCCTCGCCCCGCTTCCCCCCGGAGCCGCCGTCGCTCGCTCGTGCCACGCCACGGAGCGAGCGACGGCGGCGGAGGGGGCGAGCGCTTCCCTTTGGTGGGCCCGAGCAGTGCTGGATCTGAAACACCCCAGCGATCGCCGTCACGCTCGTCGCATGATCGCGATGAAGCCGTTCCATCCTCTCCGGAACGTACCTCGATGAAGTACGCACGAACACCATATTCCCCAGATCAGGAGTACGCCATGCAACCAAACTCGACATGAACAACCCGATTGGCCGTGCCTTCTTCGGACGCTGGTGAACCCACACGATGGGGACGCTACCGCCATCGTCAACAGCATTGCGCTTATGGTCGCCGATGGCGTGACGTGCCCGAGGCCGATGCGTCCGAACTGATCGACGATTGGCTTGATGCCACCGCGCCGCGCGCCATCGCCGCGCTGCGCCTCGACAGCGCTTGGCACTGGGCGAGACTCACCATGCCCTGGCTCTACGAATGGCGACGATGAGTTTGGACACCGCATTCCGGTGCCGCCGCGCCACGCGTTGCGGGCGGCCAAGCGTCGGCACGCAGACATCGCCATCACTCCCGCACGACAATGGGTCGCGCGGACGGCCTGAGCCAGATCGCAACGGGCATCCGTCGCTCCATGCCACTGCGCCCTGTAGCGATTAGCCCGATGCCCGTCGTTGAACAGCCCAAAACCGCGACTTCCGCGGAGAGTGCTCTCAAGGCGTCACCGCCACGCGCTGTACCTGCCGGAAGCCCTGTCGTACCAACTCGCGATCACAGCGGAAACACACCACGTCTCGAAGTCGGCAATCCTGGAGCGGGCACTGACGCAGTCTCGCGGCGACGAGCGCAACGTCGAACGGCCTGCCGACATTGCAGCAGGAACAGACCACACGAGCAATTCGCCGCTTGGAGCGCGATCTCGCCATTACCTCCGAGCTGACAGCGACATTCATGCGCTACTATCTGACGATCACGCCGCCGCTCCCCGCGAGCGACACGCAGCAGCCCGCGCGATCGGCCAAATCCGCTACGAACAGATGATCGAGGAAATCGCGAAGCAGCTGCGGACGGATCGCAGTCTGCTCGCGCGCGTGATGGCGACGATGGCCGACGAACAGGACGAGACCCATCCAGACAACGAGGGACGCGATGACGACCATGCAACGCCGTCGTCTGCATCAATCCCAACGCAGTCCAGAACCGGACGACACCGATGGATGATCGTTCGATCCGCCGACGCGGCCGGCACAGCATATACCAGAAACCGCGCCGCAACCGCTCTGATGACGAATTTTGGAGCGTGGCGGTCGTCCGTTTGAAAACTGGGCTGTCGCGCGCAACCGTCTACAAATATATGGCGCTCGGCCTGTTCCCGAGGCAACGTCACCTTGGCCCCGGACGCATCGCATGGCGCGCCTCAGACGTGCGCGCATGGATCAACAGCCGGCCGGAGTAGGTAGAGTTATCCACAGCGACAAGGCTGATGGAGACGCTGAGAGACTGATAGAGACTGCCCAACATCAAAGAGGGACATTTCGGGGCATGCGCATCTCGAACCCATTGAAATGCCCAACAATTGGACGTCGCGAGTTTTATCGTCTCCGCCAGAATACTATATAACACATTGATTTTGTTATATTTTTTAGCACTTTAATTTTTCCGCCCCACACTTTACCCCTCAATTTGGCAGGCGTGAAAACGGCGATAATGTGTTTGTCGAAACGGGGTACCGCGACGCATCGAAGTCCGCTACTGAGCGACATTCGAACCTCCTACGCCTTGGCCACCATGAGAACATCTGTCATCAACTTCAACCTGCCAGTGAGTTTGGCAGCGGGCGCCGTCAACGGCAAGGGCTGCTGCTCTGATGAGAGCTGACCACTGCCTCGGCGTCGTTGGTGACCGCACTCACTATCAGCGGCGCTATTTCGGCCGGCTGCTGATCCACGCACGAACCTCCGACGCCAGCCATGCCACGCGTCGAACACCGAGGTGCCGCTGTTTTGGGAACAACCCGATCGCGACATACGTGTAGAGCGTCGAACGCGACAGGCCAGTCTTTGCCAATACGGCTTTCAAACTCCAGAACTCATCATCAACTGCCAAAGTCTTTTCGGGACTCCCATCAATTGTCGACATGGCCACTCCTTTCAAACGCACGCGACGCAGCGACACCATTTTTCTTTACCGCCTAGCATCCGAGATCACTGCGGTACCCGAGCGGCAACCACCCGCAATGGACAGTTTCGCATCGCGCCGACTGAACCCCAATAGGGCATCGCGGGGAAAGCCGGGAGGTCTAAGGAACCAGCGGGAATACCAAGGAACATTGTCACAATCAGTCGCTGAATTTGATGAACCCGAAGTCATGTCAGCTCGTGGGAATAGCGTCGGACGCAGCCAACTTGGAGATCAATTTTGCGGCACAAACCGCTCAAAGGGAAGGATGTTTAGGGTGTAGTGCAGTGTCTGCCAGCACACGCCAGTGTATTCCGGTGCACATTGGAAAATGAGAACGCTCGCACCGAGCACGTCATTTGTTGGGGCGGCTGCTCGCCGAAGCGGCTCGGGCCGCGCTCTACCGCGCGGCAGATGTGCCGCTCGCCCGAGCCCCGCATGCGCAGGTCTCGGCCCTTCCGGGTAACGATCGCTCCGCGAGTTTGCGATCGAGAAGTATCCCAACGGCGTGCCGCAGCTCCTGTTCGTTCACTCAGCCGCCTGTCCGGCGGGGAAGTTTCTTACCCGGGGTGATGTTGAAAATCCTACTCTCTCAGCCGCCTGTCCGGCGGGGAAGATCTTGGCAGCTGGCGGGATTGAGCCAGTCTTTCTCTCAGCCGCCTGTCCGGCGGGGAAGCCAAATAGCGATCAAAAGTGGATGACTACGAATCTCTCAGCCGCCTGTCCGGCGGGGAAGGTGTGCCCGAGGAAGTCGCGGACCTGAACCATTCTCTCAGCCGCCTGTCCGGCGGGGAAGGACGCGGGCGGCCAGGGCGTCGATCGGGTCATTCTCTCAGCCGCCTGTCCGGCGGGGAAGTCTCGCGATGAACGACAGCAAATCGCGATGGGTCTCTCAGCCGCCTGTCCGGCGGGGAAGCCCCAGCGACACGAGTGCACCATCGGCCGAGATCTCTCAGCCGCCTGTCCGGCGGGGAAGGTCACGGCCTCGGTTATTCTTGCGGACATGGTTCTCTCAGCCGCCTGTCCGGCGGGGAAGCCGAACTCGGCCGGGAACAGCACGCCCTTGATTCTCTCAGCCGCCTGTCCGGCGGGGAAGGGCGACGTGCATGCCGAGATGATTGATCCTGTTCTCTCAGCCGCCTGTCCGGCGGGGAAGCGGCAACGACGCTATCGAGGGCGGCATCCGCTTCTCTCAGCCGCCTGTCCGGCGGGGAAGTGGCACCATTACGTTTTTCGAGGCAGTCTAATTCTCTCAGCCGCCTGTCCGGCGGGGAAGGATGACAAGCTCACCGAGCGTCCCGGCATCGATCTCTCAGCCGCCTGTCCGGCGGGGAAGCATTGAGGCGGTGCTGCGATCTGACATGATGGTCTCTCAGCCGCCTGTCCGGCGGGGAAGTGTCCTCGCGCTCCAGTCGGACGAAATGATCCTCTCTCAGCCGCCTATCCGGCGGGGAAGGCAAAGACTGGCAGTTGTGGGTGGTGTCGGATCTCTCAGCCGCCTATCCGGCGGGGAAGGCGATGATAGGAGCGGCCACGGTGGCCGTCATTCTCTCAGCCGCCTATCCGGCGGGGAAGATGCTGATCGCGCACGGATTGCTGTATCTGGATCTCTCAGCCGCCTATCCGGCGGGGAAGTGTACTTCAAACGTCATCCCGCGATCAGCGTTTCTCTCAGCCGCCTATCCGGCGGGGAAGCAATCGGCGTAGGTTCCCGATCCGGTGACACTTCTCTCAGCCGCCTATCCGGCGGGGAAGCAATGCCAACGTTGGCAACGGATGCGCAAGTGTCTCTCAGCCGCCTATCCGGCGGGGAAGGCTAGCTCGCGATACCAGTGGTCGTCGCACATTCTCTCAGCCGCCTATCCGGCGGGGAAGGGCGTGGCGGCTTGAACCCGTGTTCGGTGATGTCTCTCAGCCGCCTATCCGGCGGGGAAGAAACGGACTGCCCGGTGTATTGCGGCGGCTTATCTCTCAGCCGCCTATCCGGCGGGGAAGATTGCTCTTTTGTTTTGCGAAGATGACACTTGCTCTCTCAGCCGCCTATCCGGCGGGGAAGGACAGCTACCGTGAAGCTCTTGCATTGCTGAGTCTCTCAGCCGCCTATCCGGCGGGGAAGTCAGCGACCGTGACGCCTTCGGCTTTGATCTGTCTCTCAGCCGCCTATCCGGCGGGGAAGACCGGGTCTCAAAGTCGGTGGCTCGCATGCTTCTCTCAGCCGCCTATCCGGCGGGGAAGGCTGGAGAACGTGGCAGCTCTGCTTCATCGAGTCTCTCAGCCGCCTATCCGGCGGGGAAGGCTATTGGGGCAGGATCAACGGCCGTCTCATTTCTCTCAGCCGCCTATCCGGCGGGGAAGCCAGTGAAGGGCCAGTCAAGGGCTCACGTATCTCTCTCAGCCGCCTATCCGGCGGGGAAGTATGGAATATGGATGATCTTCCATAGTGGGGTCTCTCAGCCGCCTGTCCGGCGGGGAAGGAAACCGACGTCGCGCGTGCTGGTTCTGTCATCTCTCTCAGCCGCCTGTCCGGCGGGGAAGGATCGAATCACGGCAAATCACAGCCGTCGTTGATCTCTCAGCCGCCTGTCCGGCGGGGAAGTGACTCGTGCTCAGTCAGACTTCGATCTCTCTCAGCCGCCTGTCCGGCGGGGAAGTCGCCGTGGGCCTTGGTCTCGATTGTGATGGTTCTCTCAGCCGCCTGTCCGGCGGGGAAGGTCGGCCATCGACGATATCTCGCCGGGCCGCAATCTCTCAGCCGCCTGTCCGGCGGGGAAGTCGGCTGCGCGGCGATACCGCGACCGCGCGATGCTCTCTCAGCCGCCTGTCCGGCGGGGAAGGTCGGCTGCCGGTCGCAGCTGCCGCACGTGATATTCTCTCAGCCGCCTGTCCGGCGGGGAAGATCAGCGATCGCATCGGCGCTGTCGGTCATGACGTCTCTCAGCCGCCTGTCCGGCGGGGAAGGTCTCGCCGGTCGCGCTGTCGGTCGCGATTCTCTCAGCCGCCTGTCCGGCGGGGAAGGCGATCGCGTGCTCGACCGCTGCCTGCAGCATCTCTCAGCCGCCTGTCCGGCGGGGAAGTCTCTTGTTTAGGCGGTTATGCAATTGGCATCAAGCGCTTGGCGCTTCGGCAACCGATTGCAGAATCTTTTTAGAGGTATTAGTCATCGGCTTGATCTTTCAGTCTTTTTCCAAAGGCCTGAAAAAGATCCTTCGGCTGTCCTCGCGTAAAGCCTGTCCATTCTCCGTAGGTCATGGCTGGGGCCAGACCGGTCCCATAGTCCGGCACCTGGACCCGCATCAGCCGTCGGTGCTCACCTGCAGTCTCTAGCTCGCTTGCACCCGGCAGCGCCGCCCAGGCCCGTGCATCGAGATCGGGAAATAAGCGATAGGGTTCGTCGCGGCCTTGCAGGATCAACCCGTTTTGTTCCGCCGGAAGTACCGTACTGTCGCGGGTGTCGGGTGCCAGCTCCACCCGCCATTGCCACGTCGTCCTGGCCGCCAGCGTCCTGGAAATAGACGATGTCCCGCGTGTCGCTCCGGCGGAACTTTCGGCTGCGGGTCATGCGGCGGTTGAGGCGGACGGTCGCGTGGGTGATGTAGGCGCCAAGGGGCTGGTTGTCGCCT
Source organism: uncultured Alphaproteobacteria bacterium (assembly GCA_963714325.1). Classification (GTDB taxonomy): domain Bacteria; phylum Pseudomonadota; class Alphaproteobacteria; order Rhizobiales; family Hyphomicrobiaceae; genus CAVQOB01. The sequence continues at coordinate 397,275 of CAVQOB010000008.1, forward strand.
GAGGTCGCGAGCATCCGGCTGAGCAGATCCTGCTCCCGCTCCCGCAGCGGGATGTCGGCATCGCCCAAAATTGCGCCCGCATCGATGCGGTTAAAGGTATCCCGGCCACAGAGGTCGGTGACCAAGCGCTCGCCAAAGGCGTCAAGGCAGATGCGGGCTACGTGCGTGTCGGGATGGCAATCGAACTCGACGCCCGGCCGCGCGAGTTTGCCGGTATCCATCACGATGGCACTGCGTCCGAGAATGGCAACGTTCGGGCTTTCGCCCGTGTAATGCCGATGCCGCCAGACGCGCCCAGCCGCCTGTACCACCGTGCGCATGGAACTGGGATCGATGATCGCCCAGTCGAAATCCAGATCGTTGCCGGTTTCGATCAACCGGCGATGTCACGACGACGATTTCGAGCTGTTCGCAGCCGTGCTCGCGAACCCGCTCGAGCAAACTGGTGATCCGCACAGAGCCGTTTCAGGCCAGCATTCGGATCCGGTCCATGCGGGTCAACGCCCGTTTCAACTCGTGCTCGATCCACTCGCGATGCAGCCGCGGGAATTGCGAATGCAGGCAGAGTTTCAGTCGCAACCGTCCATCGCGCGGGCCGGCCGGCAGTTGGACGGCCAGAGCTGCGGTGTGGGCGATCCGGGTCATGCGCACGAACCCGATGGACACGGTCACACCGTCGAGTTGAGCGGCTGTGGCAGTGTGAAGTTCTGAGCATTGCGTGTCGATCTGACTGACGAGATCGGGCCAGGCTGGTGCATGGCGGCAGGATGTGACCAAGCCGCTGCGGCGCCCGGTTCTGAATAGCGTCGAGGGTCGCACGGCGCGTGGCCTCGTAGATCTGCACAAAGTCCGCGCCATCAGCGCTGGTGACGCAGGAGGCCGGCGACATCGCCGGCACACAGAAGATTGACGTGATCGTCCATGCCGGACGCAGCCGCGTGGACCCGCCAGCCCTCGCGATAGGCCTGATGCAGCGCGCTCGCGACGGCGGCGGTCAGGGTCGCCGACATGATGATGACGCGACGCCCGCCGGCTGCGGTCTGATAGATGAGCCGGCCGATGGCTGCGATATCCTCCGGATCATATTGATCGATCTCGTCGAGGATCAGGTCGGCGGTGAGAACGCGCACTGACTGAAACAGAAAGCGCGAATTGGTCGGACTGGCGACGCCCATGAGATGATCGATGGTGCCGACCAGGATGGGCGCCGACGCCAGCAAGCGTGCCTGACTGCTCCGATGTGCCGGCCTTTTCGAGGATACGGTCAAGTGTGTCCGGCAAGCCGCGGTCCGAATCATACGAAAGCCGGCGCAGCCAATCCGCTTCGCGCGCTGATCCGTCCTCGGGAACCCCGCCAGTGGCGCGCTCGACACGCAACCAATCCGGCAGCGCAATCAGGCTTTCCGAGCCGTCAGTCCGGGCCTCGGCGTGCTCATCGTCCTTGAACGTGAACTGGCGGCTGGCCGATCAGAACCGAGACATCATCGGGATCGAAGTTCAGCGAGTCGACATAATCCTGCGCGGATTGCGAGGCGAGTGACCGCAGGCCAAGGGCCAGCGTCATGCGCAGATAGCGCCGCTCAGGGCGGGCGTCACCGAAGGCAGCGCCCGTAAGAACCGATGGCGCGCCCCGCGTTTTGCCGGTGCCGGTGCCGGCCATCAGGCAGGCGAAGAAACCACCCTCGCGGCTGGCACAGAGTGTCTCGCGCGGCCTGTGCGGCTGTTGCCTGCCAGGCGAAGGCCTCCATGGCCGGCTCGGGATGCACGAGGTCGATCGGCACTTTGTCTTCGCCGAGGGCTGGATAGCGCTCGCGGTGCCGGTGCAGCATGTTGAAACAGCCGAGTACGCGCTCCCAGACTTTGAACACATGGACATCGAGCGGGTCGGCGGGTTTGCCATCGCGGGTATTGCCGAGATGGCCTTTGACCTCATCGCGCGGTTCGCTCAGTGCTGACCCTAGATGATCGGCGAACATCAGGGATGCGCGCAGCGCGATGTCGAGGCCCGGCGCGCCCAAGTTGGGCCGCAGGTTTTCCGGTGGCGCGATGCAAGCGCGCAAGCCAGCGCTCGTCGTGCCAGAACGGGCGTGCCCGTCGCGATCTTCAGATCTTCGGCTGTCAGGGCCGCATCCGCCTTGACGTGGGCTGCCGCGAGCAAGCGCAAATGGGTCTTGCTTTCCGGCAGCCGATGGTGGGTCAGGATCAGCATGCCGACGGCATGGGCGATGGTGCCCTCGCGGCCGACGGGCGAGCCGTCGCGCTCGGCGAAAGCAAGCGGCATGGGATCGTCCGGTTTGCGATGCAGCTTGCGGACGCGCTCGACGGCAGTGCCGAAAGCGTTGTCGATGTCGGCCGGCGTCAAGGCTCGCAGGCGTTCGATCACGGCGGCATCATCGAGCGGGCCAACAAGTATGTCCCAGACGACGGCCGAAACCAGTTCGTGCCGAACGGCATCGGCTTCAGGTTTGGCGTTCTTTTTCAGACCACGCCGCAGCTTGCTCTGAAACAGCATCGGTCGCCTTGCCGAGATCGTGAAACAGTGCCGCGATCTGAACGATCGCGAGGCGCGCGCTTTCGCCTTCGGACCGAGGCTGGCGCCAACCGCTTTTGGCTGCATGGGTCGCAATCGGCACCAAGACCTTCCGGCGAGAACGCCGTCTGCGATCCGATGCGCACGATCGGCACGCGACTTTCGCGCGCTGACCGGATTTCGTGGATGACGACGGCGGTGTTGCGTTTGGCCTCGGCGCGCAATTCGCGTGAGACCCGGTCGAGACAGGCATTGCTGGCGCGCCCGCGCCACGTGCGGTCGCCGATGCGCCAGAAGTAGCGATCAAGCACGGCGGCGACGCGGACGCGGGATCGCTTGCTGGAGCGGCAGACGGCGATCACTTCCCGCATCCGTTCACCCCTTCGTGCTGCCCGTGGGTTCGGCCGCAGCCAGCATCGCCTCGATGCTATCGACGGCCTTGGCGAAGATCTTGTTGTCGTCGAACGCCTCGATCAGCTTGGCGCGGAACATCTGCTCGGGGTCGGTCTCCGTCTTCTTCGCCGTGGCGACATGGAATGCCAGCGGCAGAACGAGGGCGTCCTTGAACGCATCGGCGACGTCGAACACCAATCCGCCAGCACGGGTCTTGCCGTGAAACACCGACATGTGCGGCGGAATGCCGAGCGCCCAGAGCGCCGCGCCTGCCATCCCGTAGCACAGGTAGTTGCCGTGATCGATCAGGCGGTTGGCGAGGGCCACGCGCGCGGCCTCTGGCTCCTGCGGGTCAGAGCTGCTGATCGGCCCCGCGCCCGCGTCGCGCTTGAAGGCCTGCAGTCCCGCCATGCGGCCGAATTCGCGATAACAGCCTTTCGAGAAGTCGCCTTCATAGCCGAGTAGCTGAGTGACATCGCGGCACGTGGTCAGAGCCGTTTCAAACCGCGCGCAGACCGCCGTGAGCCCGTCGATGTCCCGGGCTCGCAACAGCCCCGTCGCCGTCTTGCCGCCGATGGTTTTCATGCGCGCAATCCGGTCGCGCATCACGGCTAACGCGGCTTTCAGCGACAAGGTTGGATCGGAGTAAATCGGCAGCAGCCGGCGGAAATGTGCAGTCGCGCTGTACGTCGTCAGCGCACCCATGTGCAGCGGCGAGCCGCCCGAACCGGTGATGGCGAGGTGGACATGTTCCTCACCGAGCAGCCGCGCCGCATCCTGGGTGATCGACGTGCCTTGGCCGAGAAACAGCACCGCGAGATTGACGTGCGGAATGTTGAACTCGCGGGCGAGGTCGTCGTCGGTGATCGTGTAGACGATCCGGCCACCCTCGACGTGGACGCGCGCGCGTTCGAGATAGAGCGCGCCTTCGCGGTCCGTGACCAGCAGCCGCGGTCCGCCTTTAAGCTGCATCGTCGAGCCAACGGATCGAGCGGTCAGGCTGGATCGGCAGGACGGCGGGCGCTTCGGGCGAAGAGAAGCCGTACGTGCTGACGTGCAAGGGTTCGGTGCCGATGTCTGCTCTCGATGTCGCGAACATGCACGACCGCGGAGCCGAAATGCAGGGCCAGGATAGCGGTACTTGGAGGCCTGGGTCCGGACTTTGTCCGGACAGAGTGATGCCACGTCGGGCGGCTCGCTCCTGTGCACGGCGGACAGCACCTGGACTGAGGCGCGCGGCAGCTCGGTCACGAACGTAGGCGGTGCCCGGCTTCGCCTGCTGCCGCGTGCACCTCGATCAACTGCAGGGGCTTAATCATGCTGCGGCGCAAGAGCGTCTGGACGCCCTCGAGTTTTTGATAGGCGTCAAGTGCCGCCGCCGATCCGAACAGGACGACTTCATGGCCGGGGTTTGCGACACCCCGGCGGACATGCAGTCCCGGCAGAGCCACAGCGATCCATTGGCCGGGATCGCCATGGCGGTTGGCATGATGCGCGGCATTGAGGGCCGTGTGAATGACGTCGCTGACGGCACCGAGTTCAAGCACCGCTTGCACGGGGCGGATGGAGAGCTGGTGCGTCGGTTGGCAGAGCCCGCGGCCGGCGTTCAGAGGTGTCATGATGGCGTCTCCTTATTGGCCGAACACGCCGCCGCGGACGAGATTGGCGACGAAGAAGTGGGCGTCGCCGCTGCCGGGGCCGTCCTCGGCGACCGCTGCGACGGCGGCCAGCAGGTCGTCCGGTTTGTCGCGCAAATTGTAAAAGCTTGGGGCACTCTCCTCGCCTTTTCTACTCTTTTCCGCTCGAAGCGAAACACCTGCCTCCTGCACACCGCCGTAAGGGTTGATCGCGATGGCCGTGTAGCCGGGATGGCGATGCCACGTGTCGATATGGCGGAGAGCTGCGCCGATCTTCTGGCTATGCATCGAGGCCTGATTTATCTCGCGATCTCGCCAGGAGCAGCGTAGCTTCGCGTAAACGCGGCTTCGGCGTTGCGTTCTTCGGACTCTCTTCGCGCAGATATTCTTGTGAGGGAAACACCTCCTGGCCGGCCGCCATGCGCGCCTGCCAAGCGATCTTCAGAAACTTGCCGGTCCCGCCTTTCTCAGTCAGCCCGCCTGCGATCCATGCAATCAGGTCCTCCACTGGTGCGGCTTCGTTTGAGAGCGCAGCAGCACGGAGCTGATCAAGGCTGGCCGGTTGTTCGAGGCTGAGCCGCGACGGATCGAAAGTGATCGTTCGGCCGTCGAAGGTTACTTCCACCTTCATGCCATCGGTTTGAAAGCGATTGCGCCAGGCAAAGCGTCCGTTGGCGATGTTCCAAAGATAAAGCCGAGCCAGAACGTTGAAGCCGCCCTTTTCTGCATATTTGCTGACCAGACTTTCATAGGCCGCGCCGACGTTGGCGTCGTCACAGGCCCACGGTTTGCGGGCATGAGGCAACACCCACATCGTGAATTCGAGCCGCACGCCGTCACAGCCCGGCGGCACTGCCGCTGTTTCGACGACCTGTGGATTGCTCTTGCCGGGGTTGTCCGTCTTGTACTCCGACGACTGTCCGCGCACGCCTTTCTCGCGCACTTCAATGGGCTCTTGCCACTTGGCGTCAGTAGATCGTGTGCCGAAGAACAACCCTTCAGAGATCTGGAGCGAGCGGGCAAAGCTCAGCATGCCCGTTTCGAAGCGGCCGTTTTCTTTGACCTTCGCAGCTTTAGCCATGCGCCTTCTCCTCTTGTGCCGCCATGCGGCGATCAGGGTGATAATTGGGATGGCCGACGATCCAGTCGCCCGTCAGCGGTCCAGCGCCAAAAGAAATCACGCAGTCCGGCGTCGTCGAGGCCGGTCAACCGCTTGTTGCGCACCGAGACGAGTTCGGCGATGCCGACGACCGGCTCGGCGAACACATGCGGGATATGCGGATCCCGCGTATTGGCGCGCTTTGGAACCGTGGCAGGATCTTCCAGCAGCCGGTGTCCGACTGCAACGGGCACATGCCAGCCGGGCCCGGGATCGACGATAGAGTTCGGCGGCAAGGGCCTTGAGGTGGTCGATCTGGCCGGTTGCGACGACTGCGGACTTGGGAGGCTCCGTCCGGATCATGGCATAGCCGCGATCAACGCCACGGAACGCGGTCCCGTCGGCCGTGACCGCTGCGGCCGTGATTTCGGCGTTGTGGATTGGCCCACCGGCCATTCTGCGGCCGAGCAGTGCTTGTCCAATTAGATGCTCGTCGATGCAATCTGGAATGTCCAACAGCACCGAGACCGTGACCGAGCCGGTGAGATCTTCCGGAATTTCAACCGGCGTGAAGGCACCAGCATCATTGCTCAGCTCAGCTTTCGTGCGCCCTTCGGAGACGTCGACCCGGTGCAGGATCGGCAGCACACCAATCTCCCATCGCCGCGTTGCCGGTGGCCGCCTTTCCCAACGCGCCTTTCCAAGCGCGGGCGCAATCGCGGCAGCGAGTCCAAGAAAGGCCAGCGGGCTCGGCAATCCGGCGGCAAAATCATTCATCAGCAGATTGACCCGGCTGGCCCGCAAGTTCTTGACCAGGAACATTCAGGCCTCCCCTGCGGCCTGCAGCCGGCCCTTGAAATGATCCGTCGTCAGAACGCGGCGCGCCTGGTCGAAACCACCGGGTGGCCACCATCGATGCAGCAGGACTGCTGTGATCGCCGGAGGCGCCGCAAGGTTGCGCTCGGGATGTGCGGCTTGCACGTCCGCCAAAGTGTCGTCGATAAAGTCGCGCGCGTTGACGATGAGCTCATCGGCGCGCCGGTCGCGTCCGGCCCGGATGTCCTGATTGCTGTGCTCTGCGTCGAGAAGATTTGCATACGCGGTCATTGCATCCGGCACGGAGGCGTCGCGCCAGCGCGGAAACTTTCCCCCGTGGGCGTAGCGATGCAATTCCGCGCTCGAGCTGCTGAGTACGGGTGGCATCTTTGCGAAGAGGCGCGTGCGTCGCTTGCCGACCGCACTGGAGATATTTTGCGGTTTGTCAGCAACATATTGGCGGTGCCAGCGCCCTCGCGGAATGCGGGGCTGACCTTCGACATTCTCGCCACGATAGGGTGCCCTGACGTCCTCTATCCGCACATACGCCTCTGCTGGAGCCAACGGGGTAACCTGGACGTCCCCGCCTCCAGGCCGGGGCAGGAAGATGATCGGAAACTCCGCTGCCGGAAGCGACGAAATCGCGGGCAATGGCGTCGTCAGGGCTTCTTGCAGTGCAGCGAGCGCATCGTCGCCGAATGCAGCGGCAAATCCTTTCGTCACCGTCGGCGACAGATCATCCGGGTCGAGTATGTGGTCAGCCAGCGACCGTGTTGAATGCCCGACGATCTCCCATGGCCGGAAGGTGAGTTTTGCGATCGGAGACATTTTAGCGTCGAGGGACGGCGTCAGTGCAGGGTGGCGGTTTGCACCTGCACCGACAATTCGCAGGACACTTTGTTCCGTCGGTGCCCGCGGCGATATGAGCTTGAGCAAGTGCGTTCCGCTCGCGCGACCCACACGCTTGAAGTCATGAGTGTCAGGAACTTTTTTGCCCTCGGCCACGAAGGCCCGACGGATCAGTTGGAACTCGGCGTCGATGCCGTCTCTTTCCAGGATCCGTCCCGTTGGTCGATGTGACAGCAATTCGTCGAGCGTCGGTAATGTGTCACTCAGAATGGCCTCCCGCACAGGTGATCGATCCGACAGCATTTGGTTAGCACGCCGAAGCCAGGCACCCAAGCGAGCGACACTGAATAAATAAATGAACCGGTGCAAAAGTTTCGAGTTGGCGAGGAATGTAGGATTGTCGAATTCCATAAATCAATGGAGAGCGTCCAGCTTACCGTCTAATTCTGTGTTGCAGAGAAGTCGGTCCACGGTAGTCCATTCAGTTTTTCCGACGGAGCCGTTAATCCGGTGTTCCGGCCGTTATCTACGTAGGCTTGAACCCTGATCGCAACGATGATACCGGCGATAGGTATGCCGATAAGAAGCTTAGCGGTCATTCCCTTGGCTTTGCCTGTGCCTTCCTTCCACGGAAATCGGCAATTTTGACGACCGAACTCGGCCCTGCAACTGGCGTCGGATTTAAATCGCGATCCGGTATTGGAATGCCGATAAAAAACCAGGCGACAGACACACCCAGACACTCGGCAATACGGACTAACTCTGGCGACCGTATTCGCAAAATGCCGAGTTCGTAGCGCATATATCGCTCCATCGAAACTCCAAGAATACGAGCCATTTCAGGCGCTTCAATAGCGCACCGACAACGGCCTTCGCGCACAAGTTTTCCGATGTGCTTGTCGACGTGCGATCCATCGCCGGCGTCGCGACCGCTAGTGCTTGTCATACCAACACTCTCCAAGCCCCGAGGAAGCGGAAAAATCTCATCCGCTCCCCATTGCAGAGCGCGGCATTGATGCCACTCTCACATCGCTCCTGGGCATTGCTCGCGAGCAAACCTCAGATTATCCCAACAAAACAGAGGACGTGTGCACATGACAACCTCAAACTCTCGACCAACACTTTTCTCTCAAATAGAGCTTCGGCATGGCGACTTAGGTTTAGTCGGCCGTACAATACTGGCAGCAGAACAACTAACACGGTCACTTAGCGTAACCTTGCGATTTGTAACGGCTGCGGAGTTTTTGGCCATTAATCAGGCAAACCGAGCGACTTGGTTGCCGCTGGGGAGCATGTTCAACTCTCGCTTCAGCGCGCTCGAAGCGCAAAATTCGTTTTTCATTGTCGGCGATAATGCTCGTGGGGAACCCGTGGCCTGCCAAGCCTGTCAATTCTTCGATTGGCAGGACACCACCTTTAAGGACGAGTGCGAGAGCCTTCGTTTCTGGTACGCCGATCCGGCTACACAAAAAAAACAAGGCGAAACCAGCAAGGTCTCTGCACTCGCGGCAAGAGGAACGGCTGGCCGTGTCGCTTACTCGGGCGCCGCCTGGTATCGACCCGACTATCGCGGCAAAGGACTCGTTGAGTACTTGCCTCGTCTTGCTCGAGCCTATGGCCGGAGTTTATGGGACACCGATGTCACGATCACACTCATGGCGGAGAACAACGTCAAAAAGGGCGTGTTTCCCCGCAATGGCTACAAGAATCTCGAATGGGCCGTTGATGTCGTTAACAATCAGAGCGGTACCATCCGTTTTGCCTACATCTGGACCAAAACTGGCGAAATGGAAGACGACCTTCGGGACTTTCTAACCAGCCTCTCGCAATCCGCTGACAGCCAAGCAACTCGTGTTAGCTCCGAATAAAAACATCTGTCCAGCCTCGCTCAGACATGGCATCAGCAGGCGACGGTACTTACGACGCACCCTGCCTGCTGATGGCCAAAATATTTCCGCATCGACATCGACTAGGTCCGGCCTTCCTGATTCTGCCACGGCTTGATAGCTCTCGGCCACCCAACTTGCGTAGCCAGCGTCAGGATGTCTGTCGAGGCGCTGGTCGCGCGCGGTTGCGAGCCATTTTTGATCAGGGATCAAGAGCCCTTCACCTAGATCGATGATGCGCAAGCCATCGACGGCAACAGCGACGCAACGACCAGACAATTTTTCGCGGCCAAGTGTCATCAGTTGCGAAATCTCGCATCGCCCTTGGCGTGCCCTCCAGAAATCAAATACTTCTCCAAGTGGCTTACCCAAACTTGATGCTTCCAGGCGCACATGTTGTGCTTTGATGTGACGGCCCTGCTGAGCTTTGAGTTCAATTACGCCCAGCCGCCCAATTGCAGCTTCGAACGTGCCCACGATTTCCGGTCCTCGTGCGTCACCCTCGTAGCTGAGAAGAACTTGCGCCGGATGATGGTCAGAAAGCCAAAAGAGTAGACTCGAAATGGCCGCCGATGAGACATTTCGCTGGTGCAGCCGAATGCTCACTCTGGAGTGCGCGACGTCAACGCCGATGCAGCCAAGATTACGAATGATGTCACGCGTTAAGTCGCCGGGATAGGCCAAGCAGAACAATCTGCGCCGAAGGTCCAGGGATGCCGCTGGCCAGACCTCGCCAGTTTCATCGATCAACAACCTACGCTTCCCGATCGTCATCATACCAATCCTGCCTGTCTAATATCTCTATAGCGCGACAAGGCATTTCCGGCAATTCGGCCTCCAAGTTTCGCGACGGCAAAATGTGCCGATGCATGCAAGCAATAGGTGAAATTTCCCAATGGTTCTTGATCCACATCCCGACTGGACATTGCCGGCGCGCCGGTACTCTTGGACGTCAAGTACGCCAGTCAAGCTGGAGGTCGAACTCGACCAAAACGAACAGTGGTCGTATTCAAGCGACGAAAGCCCCCAGCGGCAGGTCAGCTGGTGGCTTGGCCACGGCCAAACTTGATAGAGACATCGCCAACGGGTCATCAATATACCAACAAAGCATTGTATTCAATGCGGCAACGGTCCTGTCGGTCATATCTGTCGACGTCGCTGCCAGCCACAAGACTGACATCAAGCGTCGCCTCATTTCGTTCCTTACCCTAAGCAGGGAACATATCCTCAACGAATAGACGATGCTGTAACGTTGCAAGATTGCAAACCTCTGCGCTTTTCCGATCCAATCATCGCGACAGCCTTGCCCAAGGGTAGCACGGTGCTCGGCCGGTCAAGGATGAACCCTGCGGGCGACCGCTGACGGCGCGGTCATCCTTGAGTCGGCCTTGCGCGCCGTGCTGCAGGATGTCTGTACGGCCGGGGCGGGAAGATGCATGTCCGGCCGAACAAAAAGATGGGCTTGCCCAGGGCCCATTGGTTTGCAGAATCCCGCGTGCGAATGGGTATTTGGCCGGAAATAGGCGTAGTGGAAGTCTTCACACCCTATGCACCTGCGGTGCAGACGCCCGCGTTGCGCGCGACGATCAACGCGTTGATCGCAGTAGAGAATTTGAGCCGTTTCACTGAAGACAGAGGTGAATTCATCGGTCCCGTCAGGACCGAAGAAACGCTCGTCATATCAGTGCTTCGCGATTGTTTTGACCCGTATTCGCCGCCCGTATTTGGTATCAGAACGGTTTAGCGCTGCCCGGTTCAACGGGATTCTCGCTCGCGCTCGCGCTGCTTCAGGTCGACGGCGATGCCCGACATGCTGGAGCGTTGATTCATCGTGCGCGCCGCGTGGCCGAGTTTTCCGGTGGCGGCGCCGAGCGTTGCACTTGCTTGCCGCATGGTCGCAGGTTGTACCGTTGTGCACATGATCGGGCGATGACTGATGGCCGTCGAGTGGTTGGGCATGCTTGGCGTCGTCGGTCGCTCACGCACTACACTCAGCTGGAACACAAAGCCCATCGCGCGCGCCTCGGACCACCATGCTTCAAACAGCGCATCGTGGCGCAGGTTGCGTTTCGGTTGCCGGGTCCGCAGCGCTGCCAATTCCATCCCCTTCGCCGATCGATAGCCATGTGTTTCAGCGGCGGCTTCGATCGATTGGCGACGCTTGGAGAACGCACGTTCGACGTCGCGTGGAATCGCCGCGACGCGGGAGCTGGTTGCCGTACGCTCGATTGCGTAGCCCTGCCGTTCCAACGCGGCGGCCAGTGCCACGCGATAAACGGTGCCAGCCTGCTTTTGCGCTTTGTAGAGTTCGCGACTGACGATCGCGCCCCAGGTGCCGTCCTTACGCGGCGCCAGATTGAACACGAACACATGCGTGTGCATTTGCGGATCGAGGTCGCGGCTGGTGTGATGATCGAATGTGGCCAACAGCAATCCGGCCGTTGGCTCGCGCACAGCGCCACCCTTGCCGCGTCGCGCGAAGGCCGCTGTTTTCTCCAAGTATTGGCAAGCCGTGGCGACGGCCATGCGTTGCGCGACTTCGATGGCCGGTCGCTTGTCAGCGTCGGAGAGTGCCCATAAGACCGACACCGATTTCGGTGCGCTGAAGGTGATATCCCATCCGGCGGCGTGGTTTCGGCTTTTGCCGCCATGGGCCACGAGCCGCTCACCGGTTTTCGGATCGATCCCGTTCAGGCCTGCTTCAAATTCGGAGCGAATGACCGGGCCATCGAGCGAAAGCCGCGCCGCCGCTTCCCCCGCCCACCGCCCCGGCGGCTCAGTACCCCGCAGATAATAGTCGTCCTGTCCGAGGTGCCCGTAATAACCGAGCGCCGACTGCACACCGCCACGGGCGGAGATCGATGCAACCATGGCGTTACTCCCCAAGCTCTCGGATGCGCTCGGCGGCAGCCTTCGACAACGGCGCAACCAGCCGCATGGGTGCCGGCGTCTCTGGCGTGAGATTTGCGGCGTCTGTCCCTGGCTTCGACCACGCCGCAGCCATGTGCCCCGGCCGCAGGATCGGTAATGTGACATAGGGAACCGAAAGCTCAAGCGCGTCAGGCCCCAATCCCACCATCAGCACGCGCATGTCATGCTCACGCGGCCCCAATCGCGTGGCGATTTCGTCGGCGGTGATAACGCGGCGCGTTTCGCGGCGGCGCGACGTGGTGACACTCGCACGACCGCCGACCACCGTATCACTGCGCTCATCGCGTTCAACCTCCTGGTCGCCAATCATGCGGCTCGCTTCTTCGGCGCCGGGTCCGGCATTGATGCGGGTGATGATTTTGGTTCCGACCATGCCGACCCAGGCGTTGGCTCGTTCGTGGCCATAGGTGTCGCGCAATTGCGCGAGATCCTGCGCGCAGAGCACGGCGATCACGCCCTTCGATCGGCCGAGATCAAGCACCGTCGAGAACGTATTCAGTTTCGGCAATTGCGGGAACTCGTCGGCGAAGATCCAGATGCGCCGTTTGCGGCTCTCTTTCAATGACGGGCTGCCAACCGACGCCGCCAACAGCGCCAGCATGCCGCCGATCCAGATATTCGAGAGCGTGGGATAACGGGGATCGTGTTGCAGGATCACCGGCCGATGCGGCGTCGGATGGTGCAGCCAGTCCGCAACCGAGAAGCGGCCGTTGTTGTTGCGGCTCCAGGCATCGCCGAGCGTCGCGACAACGTGCATGTGGGCTTGGAAGGTCGACAGCACGCCTTGCGTCGTACGGCTGTCCGGGTTCTCCAGCAGCCTGACGGCATCGACGTGATGTCGCCGAGCCATCGCCAGCAGCGTCTCAACCGTCGCCGTTCCGAGGGCGTGCAGATCGTGCCACGTCCAGCGCTCACCCATGGTCGCTTGCAGCGTGGCAACGCAAACGATCACAACCTCGCGCGCCGCGTCCGCCCACATCGGGTCGTGACTGTCGGGGATCAACCGGTTCGCGAGTTCGCGCGCGTCCTGCTTGGTGCGGCAATCGCGCGCCACGTCCCAGATCAAGGAACGCGCGTCTTGCGGCGCGATCAGCAGCGGGTCGCCCGGCAGTGTCGCGGTCATATCGCCTTTGACGTCGATGACGAGCACGCCGTCGCCGCGCGCGAGCGCCGCCAAGATCAGATGCAACATGGTTTGCGTCTTGCCGGCGCCGACGCTGCCCCAGATCAGCCAGTGCCGTGTCTCCCGTTCGCGACTGATCGTCAGGCGAGGCAGAAACGCGAGCCCCCTGCCGGATTGTGCGATCTCGGGTTTGGCGGACTGCATGAAGGATTTCCGCGCCTGTTCGCCACTCAACAACCGCCGGCCGCGTAGCACGCGATGCGCGGGCCGGTCGAACCGGACGGCGAAGGCAAAGCCGAAGGCTGCGACCAGCGTCAAGAATGTCGCGCCGACCAGCGCCCAATAGCGCCAGCCGAACGCGTCGAGCGCCTGTTGCTGATGGAGTGCGATTGCACAGCGGTGCCATTGCCAAGCGCTGGAACGATCGCCAAGCGCCGCTAAGGCCCGCGCTCCCATGCAGGCGCGGATGCTCGCCGGATCGTAAGGTCCGTTGCGTCCGTCCGGTAACGTCCAGTTCGGCGAATACCAAGTGACGGCCACCACATTGATAAGGACCACCGCGCAGAGCCCGACCAGCAGCGCAATCAGCATGGCGACTTTCGGTCGACCACTCATGCCGCACCTCCATCGTGGGATGACAACGCCGACAGAAGGGCATCGAATTTGGTGCGTAGATCGCGGGTGACAACTTCGATCCGCTCCGCTTGAGCGGCAGCATCGCGCACCACGCTTTCAAGGGCCGCCAAACGCCGCTCGATCTGCATCAGCCGGTCGGCGAGCGCCTTGCTGTCGCCACCGGCAAGACCGGACACAATCAGCTCGCGGGCAACGCCCGCGAGCGAGCCTGAAACAACGTCCGCCCGCGCCTGCAGCCGTTCGACCTCGCGCGGGCCAAGCCGCACCGAGACCGGCCGTGTCGATTTAGCCATGACCGGCGACGGCCGGTGCGATGCGGCGACGCTCGGCTTCCATCGCGTTGAGTACCTGCTGTCGAATGCTGATCACTGGCTGATCACGATCGATCACCAGCCACATGTCGTTGCAAGTGACATCGCACGCGGCTTCCGGTCGCTCAGCGGTGGCCACTGGCAGAGGCAGGCTAAGGACAAGGTCGAGCATGTCGTCAAACGCGACGGCGGAATTCAGTCGGATGGAGTTCGATCGTTGGGGCATGCGGCGTCTCCTGTTGGGTTTGCATCGCCACAGCGAAGCAGGAGAACCGAAAGGAATAAAGCCCAATGATTTCGCGAAATTGCGCGTGGACAGTGCTGGACTGAAATGGACACTGCGGGTCCACCGCCGCCCGGTGCACAGCGCGTGTGACATCGCTCTTATACTTCGTTGCCATCGCACATGACCCTTCTTGCACCCAGTGCGAGATCACCACTCGGCGGAGTTCGGATCGAGGTCTTCGAGGCTGGCGCTCTTGTGGAAGATAAAGTGGGCGCGCAGCTCCGTCTCGGTGAAGTCGTAGAGCACCATGAATGGCGTGTCCGTGATCGGATAGACGCGCAGGGCGAACCTTCGGTCCGGTCGCTTGGCCTTGGGATGCCGGCTGAGAAACACCTCCAGGGTGTGATCGACCTGCGCCAGCTTCTGTTCGACGACCGCAGTGCCGAAACGTTCGATGCCCTGGTCGAGCAGGTCTTTCAGCTGCGCCACATACGTGCGAGACCGGACGACGCGTCTCATGCCGATTTCGGAAGCTTCGAGCGCCGCTGCGAGAGGAATGCGTCCATCTCCGCGCGGTACTCCTCCTGCGAGACGACGCGGCCGGCCTTGAAATCCTCTTTCGACTGCTCGATCAGTGCCAGCTCGCGCGCGGTCAACGCCCGCGGGAGATCGCCGTCGGCCGCTATATCGTCGACGATAGCGGCAACCGCTTGCACGCGCTCATCGTCCAGCGACGACAGCTTGGCGTTGATGGCAGCAATGGCTTGGGCTCGGGTCATTAGGTTCTCATAGCATTATTTCTAACGGTTGTCAGTTGCGGTTTTGGGGAACGCAAGGGAATACGTCCCACATTCCTCGGCAAAACCAGCCTGAAATCACGCCGAGCCACCGCGAAGAATCTGGACCATATCGCGTTGAATGGTGGCGACCGATGGCAATTCGCTTTCGGGAAACTCATGTCGTGCGAGGTTCCACGCCTCGAAAGCCAGTTGCTTTTTCTGCCAATCGGGATGATCGCGTGCCAAGTCGCGGACGAGTTGCGCGACGCGCGGCCACGATGGTTTCTGCGGCCGGCCTCGCGGTTCGAGCGCCGCATGGGCTGGTGCGCTTTGGCCAGTCAGACGGCCATCGGAGAGCGGTTCGCTCCCGTCGCATGGCGACGAGGTGGATTGCCGCACCGCCAGCCATTCGGACAGGCGCGACGTCTTCACGAGAAGCATTTCCAGTTCGCGGCGGCCGATCTCCGGATAGTCGCGGAAGGGAATGCTTGCAAGCGTGGTGTAGGGCAACTCGTCGTCATGATCTGGATCGCCATAATCGAACAAGCGTTCCCAATCGCTGCGCTTGCCGGGCAGCGCGTTTGCGCACATCAGCACACTCGCGATGGTGCTGCGGTTCACGGCGTAGAGCGCTCGGGGGATGACCGCCATCACTGCGACCGTCGGCGGCAGCGTGCAGCGCGGCACTGCAATCTCCATGTGTAGACCCGCGTTCTCGCGGGTCAAATCGCCGGTGAAGATCGCACGCTTGAACTCATCCATCATATCATCAGGCGTTAGGGCGACGTGGTCATGGCTGATCAGTTCGGCGGCGCGGCCAAGTCGCAGTAGGCCATCGTCGCGCGCTGTGTGGTCATGCAGGGTCATGAGTGCGTTCTCCTTCGAGCGGGTGTTTCAGATTGAGGTCGGTGTCTTTGGGACGTTGTTTTGCAGCGCTGCCGTCGCAGTAGGTCGCCCAGGCGTCCATCAACGCGCGCCGCTTCTTTAGGAGATCACCCCGCCGGTAAGCGGCTTCGACCTTGTTTGCGATGGTGTGGGCGAGTGCCTTTTCGACGACGAAATTCGGAAAGTGGGTTTCCTCGGCCGCCCAGTCGCGGAACGACGAGCGGAATCCATGCGTGGTGATCGCCAACTCCATCCGCCGCAACGTCATCAAGAACACCATATTGGACAGCGGCTTTCCAGGACGCGGACTTGGGAACACAAAGCCCGTGTCGCCGGTCAACGCCTTAAAGTTTGTCAAGATCGCTTGCGCGCGCTTTGAGAGCGGCACGACGTGTGTCTCATGCCCTTTCATGCGCACGGCGGGGATCGTCCAGGTGGCAGCAGCCAGGTCGATCTCGTCCCAGGTCGCCAACAGCACCTCGTTCGTCCGGCAGGCCGTCAGGATCAGGAATTCGAAGGCAAGCAACGTCGGATTGGCAATGGAACCTTGACGCAGCGTCGCCATGAAGGCGGGGACCTGAGCATAGGGCAATGCCGCAAAGTGCACACCGCGATCGGATTGTTTCGGCAGCGCGCGCTCGACGCCTTCGACCGGATTAACGCCGCGCAGCCCGTAGGCGACACGCGCCCAATCGAACACCGTGCGCATCCGCTGGCGGACGCGGCGCGCCGTCTCGGCCTTGGTCAGCCATATCGGTGTCAACACACTGAGCACATCGGCGGTTTCGATCCGATCGATCGGCCGATCGCCAATTATTGGGAACGCATAGGTCTCCAGCGTCGTCAGCCACGCCGCGGCATGTTTCTTATTCTTCCAACTGGCGACCGTTTCGGCATGGACCTTTTGCGCGGCCATTTTGAAGGTTGGCGCTGTGGCGCGGCGCAACCGCCGCTCGGCGACGGGGTCGCCGCCATCGCGGGCCATCCGGCGCATGTCGGTTGCGGCCTCACGCGCGGTCACCAGTGGCACCAATCGCGCGCTGCCAAGACCGATGTCGCGGCGGCGGCCCTGCACCATGATCCGCAGCAGCCAGCGCCGTGCTCCCGACGGGTCGACAACGAGGTAGAGTCCATGGCCATCCGCATAGCGGCCGGGCTTGGCCAACTGGCGAACCGCGACGGCGGTGAGGGAACTTTTGTACGCTGGGCGACGATGGGCCATGGACTATTCCCCCGGCCTGGAATTCGAACTCGACACCCCGGTCTCTACCCCACAGTTTACCCCACACAAAAACTGGGCTGGAGCCGGATGTCGTAAGCCGGATTTGATCAGCATAGCGACGGAATATGGTAATTGTATGAATAATATCAATGCGTTGGTGGACAGCCTCGGACAATCTCGGACGACACCCTTTTCCATGTTCGAATCCTATCGTCTCCGCCAAACGTTCAAAATTCATGAATGATTTCAATAGGTTGAGAGCGCGCTCAGAATTATCCCCAATTCCTTGTTGAATTGATTGCCATACCGCATGATGGGAAAACACGTGATGCGGCGACGCGGGCATTCCGACGCCGGACTGACGCTTGCAAAACAAACCAAATGACAGCATCAACGAGAAAGCCGCCGCACTGGTTCAGAGTGCGACGGCTGATTTCAGTCGTGAAAACCAAGCCGCTTGCGCGGTCGGCATTCGAACAGTACAGCGTTCTAGTCTCGCGTCAACCAACGACCGACTATCGCTGTGCGGCCTTCAACAGAAGGCATTTCATCATGTCCAGTGAAGACCAGAAGCCAATCGAAATTCGTGGCCAGCGCATCTCAACAGATGCAGCCGGGAATGTCTGCCTCAACGATCTTTGGTCGGTGGCCAAGTCGCCAGAGAACAAGCGCGCAAGAGACTGGTCGAGGGGAAAGCGCGTGCAGTCTCTCCAAAGTGCCCTTGAGCTTCGAATTGTGGAAATTCTCCACAAATCAACGAAAGATGTCGCGGGTTCAACGGTCTACGTCGCCGGGCGAGGAGCCAAGGCAAAGACATATGCGCATCCCGTTCTAGCTCTTGATTATGCGGAGTATCTTGACCCCGGAATTGGCGTTGCTGTTCGTGAAGTTTTCCTACGGTACAAGCAGGGCGACGTTTCGCTTGCTGTCGAGATTATGGAAGGCATCACCGCTCAGGCCGAATACGATGCTGAGCGTGTGAAGCTCCGCGATCTGGTGAAGGAGCACAACAAGCAATCGGTCGGCGTGGCCAAAGACGTTGGGGTCACGAATTTCGAGGCTTACAACGGGGCTGGATTGTTTGGGCTTTACCAGATGACCAGGGCGCAGCTTCTCAAACACAAGGGGTTGCCGCCCGACGCAAATCATCTCGACCACGCCAACCATGAGGAATTGGCAGCGAACTACTTCAAAGCAACGCAGGCCATGGCGAAGATCAAGCGCGAGGGCATTACCGGCCAGAAAGCAGCCGGGGCAGCGCACGCGCAGGTGGCCGATGTGACACGCCAAGCAATCGCTGCCGTTGGCGGCACAATGCCAGAAGACGAAGCCGCGCTCGAAAACATCAAGGAAGCTCGAAAGCGGCTGAAAAATTCCGAACCGCCCGCGCCCAAGAAGCTGCCGACGATGCCGCCAAAGAAGTAAGTTGAACACCCATGACTGCCAGCGGCGGGCTTTCTGCCTACTGCTGGCAGTCGCTTTGGTTGCGCAAATTGTTCACGCCACCAAACGCTCCGCCATCTCCCGCCGCGTAAACAAGTCGCCGCTGATCTTCGGCTGTCGTGGCTGGCGACGTGGCGGCTTGCGCTTTGGTGGCAGCGTCAAAGGTGGTGGCGCGAGCGCTGGGGCTGGCGTGGTTGGCGACGTTGACCACGTAACGGCGTTCCAAAGTCTAAGCACGTTCATTGCCTCTTGCGCGTCACGGGCAACAGCAACGATTGCACCGGCTGCAACAAGTTCGGCGTGCATGAGCTTCTGCGCTGGCGAGACGACGCCCAGCGGATCATCGGGACAGCGTCCGCGCCGTTGACGGCGCGGCGCCCGCATCCCGGATGGTCGGAGCAGGACCCGCAAACCTGGCTCGACGCGGTGTTCGCGACGTTCGGCGCTCTGCGTGCCGCGCATCCAGCCGCGTTTGCCAGTGTGCGCTCCATCGGCCTCTCCGGCCAGATGCACGGCGCGACGTTGCTCGACGCAAATGATCGGCCGCTGCGCCCGTGCATCCTGTGGAACGATGACCGGGCCGCCGCCGAATGCAGCGAACTCGAGGTCGCCGTGCCCCTGTCGCGCAGCATCACCGGCAATCTGGCGATGCCCGGCTTCACCGCGCCGAAACTTGCCTGGGTCGCCAAGCACGAGCCAGCCGGGTTCGCAGCCACCCGACGCGTGCTGCTGCCAAAAGCCTATGTGCGCCGAGCGTTGACGGGTGAGGCGATCGACGACATGTCGGACGCAGCGGGTACACTGTGGCTCGATGTGGCCAAGCGCATCCGTTGGCGGACAGCCGGCCCGGCACCGGCGGTTGGCGGACAATTCCCGGTTCCGCGGTTGGCCGTCTGAAGGTCAGCGACTGCTGGACGCGAGCAGCCATCTACAAATACTTGGCGCCCGGCCAGGTCCCGCCCCAGCGCCATCTGGGGTCGGGGCGGATCGCGTGGCGCGCCGCAGCCGTGCGCGCATGGATCAACAATCGGCCGGAGTAGGTCGATTGTCCCCCGTCCGAAATCCGATCCAGACACCGGCACTCGATTGACATTTTTACGGCACTGACCGAGCATTTGGAGGCTGTGATGCGTCATGAAAAGCAACGTCGGAGCGACCATCAGCGGCAGCACTGGTGTTGACGACCAACCTTTGAGCACTCGATGGCGACACGCACAAAAATCGCACTGATTGGACTTGGCATGGCGGTCACTCCCCATGCACGCGGCCTCGTCGATCTCGCCGATAGAGTGGATGTCGCCTACGCTTTCAGTCCGAGCGAAACACGACGCAAGCGCTTTTCAGAACGCTTTAGGTTTCCACTTTGCGATTCACTCGATACGATCCTCAATGACCGAGGTGTGGACGCTGTTTGTGTTTTGACGCCGGCGAATACTCATCTTGAGATTGTGCGGCGCTGCGCGGCAGCGGGCAAACACATTCTGCTTGAGAAGCCGGTGGAGA
Organism: uncultured Alphaproteobacteria bacterium; assembly: GCA_963714325.1. Taxonomy (GTDB): domain Bacteria; phylum Pseudomonadota; class Alphaproteobacteria; order Rhizobiales; family Hyphomicrobiaceae; genus CAVQOB01. The sequence goes on from CAVQOB010000008.1 coordinate 417,544, forward strand.
TCACGACCGAGCGCGCCACCGAACTGGTCGCCGTCTGTCGCAATGCCGGCGTTAAACTTGGCATTGTCCTGCAGCACAGGTTTCGCCCTGCCGGAATGAAACTTGCGGCGCTGCTCCAGTCGGGAGACCTTGGTGATATTGTCGGCTGCTCAACGGTCATCCGACTTTGGCGACCACAAAGTTACTATGATGAGCCGGGACGTGGATCGATGGCGCGCGACGGCGGCGGTGTGCTGATCTCGCAAGGCATTCACACGCTGGACTTGATGTTGAGCCTCGCTGGCCGCATTGACGAAGTCTCAGGGTACGCGACAACGTCGTCCATCCATCGGATGGAAACCGAGGACAAGGTCTGTGCAGCGGCACGCTTTGCCAACGGCGCGCTTGGAACGATTGACGCCACAACGGCATGCTATCCAGGCTTTCCTGAGCGGATCGAATTGATTTGCCGGGCCGCCACGGCTGTGCTGGCCGGGACGTCGCTTGAGGTCTACTACCAAGATGGGCGCCGAACCAGTATCGCGCCTGACCAAAGTGCTGGCGGTACCGGTGCTGACCCGATGGCGTTTCCACATGACTATCACCGCGCCGTGATGGCCGATTTCATCGACGCAATATCCACCAACGGGGAGCCACGCGTGACCGGAGAGGAAGCACTGCGCGTGCACCGGCTTATCGATGCTTTGATCGCCGCTGGCGCTTCGGGCGCAAAGGCGCACGTGGCATCTGACACGACGGAGCGCTGACCGATATGATCCGCTTTGCAGCCATCGGTCTCGACCACCGTCATATCTATCATCTTGTCGATGGACTGCTGGCGGCTGGTGCCACAGGTGTCGGATACTGCCCGGAAACGTCCGATCCACGCGTACTCGATGGCTTCCGTGATAGGTTCCCCTCGCTTCCTGCCGTTGAGAGGCAACGGTTGCTGGCGGACCCGAGGATCGATGTGATCTGTTGCGCCGCGATCCCGCGCGATCGAGCTGGCATCGCCATTGAGGCCATGCGCCGCGGCAAGGACGTCATCGTCGATAAGCCCGGCATCACGACCGCCGCCGATCTTGCCGCCGTCGAAGCGTGCGTCGCCGAAACCCACCGCATATTTTCGATTTGTTTTTCTGAACGGTTTGTCGTTCCCGCGACGGAAGTCGCGAGCAGGTTGATCGCTGATGGCGAGATCGGAAGGGTCATACAGACCGTCGGCTTAGGCCCGCATCGCTTGAACCGCGCAATTCGGCCAACGTGGTTCTTCGAGCCGGAGTCGTGCGGCGGTATTCTTGTCGATATTGCGTCCCATCAGGTCGATCAGTTCTTGTTTTTTACAGGATCGACTGATGCCGAGATCGTCGCCAGCTCCGTGGCAAACCACGCCACGCCTGATATTCCGCAGTTCGATGACTTCGGAGAGATACTCTTACGGAGTTCGCATGCCTCAGGCTACGTTCGCGTCGACTGGTATACGCCAGACGGCCTGCCAACCTGGGGCGACGGCAGGCTTGTTATCCTTGGCACCGAAGGTTTCATCGAGCTTCGCAAATACGTCGATATCGCTGGTCGCTCAGGCTCGGATCATGTGTTTGTGTCGAACAAGAGCGGGACTCGCTACATCGATGCCGCGCGGGAGCCATTGACCTACTTCAACCGAATACTCGGCGATGTTCGCGATCGCACTGAAATCGCGATGTCGCAACGCCATGTCTTCGCGGTAACCCGGCTTTCACTCGAAGCCCAACGCCGCGCCCAACGCATTCCCGCAAATGCACGAACGCCCCAGCAATGATGCTATCCCTGTATCCCGGCCTGGATCACGGGACTTTACATCATCAAGCTTCGGCCCCATCCTCACGCAATCGCAAAACAACCGCCTTTCAACACTTGCGACCGAACGTGAACAGATAGGGGAAACCTATGAGCCATCGGCAATCCGTAAGTCGGCAGCATGATCGTCGTGCCATTTTGAAAGGGACTATTACGGCGATTGTCGGCGGCGTCTATGCGCCGCATATAGCCCGCGCGCAGCAGAAGTTCGTCTGCCGAATGGGCCATTCGGAGGCGATCGGTTCGCCGCTGACGGAGGCGTTCGAGGCCTGGACCAAGGTGCTGAATGCCAAAAGTGGTGGGCGCATCGAGGCACAGCATTTTCCAGCCAGCCAGCTTGGGAGTTACTCCCAGAACATCGAACAGAACCGGCTCGGCACCATTCAGGTCAGTACAGGCGGCCCGGATACAGAAGAGGTCGTCGCGCCAGAAATCGCAGCCACAGGCGGCGCGCCAGGCTTCATCTACAAAGATGACGCACATGTCGACCGGGTTCTTCAGGGTGAGATAGGCAAAGAGATTTCCAGCATTGCGCGGGCCAAAACCGGCGTCGAATTTGTTGCCTACGGCGAAGTTGGATTCCGGCACATTCTGTCCAAACGTCCCGTACTCACGCTTGCAGACGCCAAAGGCCTCAAGATCCGAACGCCCGAGGTCAAGCTGTGGGTCGATTTCTGGAAGATGTTGGGGGCTAGTCCCACGCCGCTGCCTTATGCCGAGCAATACAGTGCGCTGTCCACCGGACTTATCGATGCACTTGAGGCCGATGTGTTTTCGATCAAAGGTTTCAAATGGGGCGAGCAAGCGAAATACCTAACGTTGACGTCACATTGGTTCCTGCCGAAGGCGGTGCGCGTTAACGCGCGTTGGCTCAATTCACTCCCAGCCGACCTGCAGCAACTTGTCCGCACCAGCGCACTCGAGGCTTTCGCTGAGCAACGCCGTGTCAATCGCGCCAATGCCACCAAGACGCTGGATGACCTCAAGGCATCGGGCGTTCAGGTCCAGACACTGAGCGATTCGCCCAAATGGCAAGAAACCACAGCAAGGCTGTTCGACGAGTTCGGCGCCAAGAGTCCGGCAACCAAGGCGATGATCGACAGAATTCGAGTCCTTGCAGGTTGACCAGGGCGTAGGTGCGCCAAAGCCCACGGGCTGCCAACAATGGCACCCAGTCAGTGCGATCCTTGAAAATGAGTCCTAATGGCGAGCGCCGACGACGTCGATGGCATTGAGAAGGCTTTGCCGGCGCAGGTTCGCTTGGGCCAGGCCATCGAGACCGCGACAGAACTCACTGCGATCGTCTTGTTGATCATCACCGTTGCTGTAGCGTTGCTGCAGGTCTTTTGTCGCTACGTCCTTTCGGATGCGTTGAGTTGGCCAGAAGAGTTCGCAAAATTTGCTTTCGCGTGGTTCGTCTTCATTGGCGCCGCCATGGTGTCACGACGCGGTGACCACATCGCAATCGATCTTGTGCCGCGCATGTTGTCCCCGCGCGCACGGCAATGGCATGGGCTGATGGCGCGAGTCATATCGGCCGCCGCCATGACATTCCTCCTCGTCGTTGGCGCAGCGCTGACAATGCGCTCGACATTTGTATCGCCGGCGCTGCAGTGGTCGCATGCCTTTCTCTATCTGGCCGCACCCGTCGGGGCTGCGTTGTCATTGGTGCTCTATGCGGTGACACCGATTGACGGGTTCTCCCGGTCCTGGGGAGGTCTCGCCGCAATGTTGGCGGGTGCTTTGTTGGCACTGTTGCTCAACGCCGCCGGCACACACGGCTTGATACCAGCGACGTCAGCGGTGGCCGGTCCGCTCATGATACTCGTCGTTGGGCTCATGTTGCTCGGCGTGCCCATCGTCGACGCACTGCTGTTCGGCACTTTCGTTGCATTCATTCCGCGCGGAGAACTGATGCAATACTCAGTGCCACAGAGCATGGTCAACGGACTTGACTATTTGTTGTTGGCAATACCGTTCTTCATTGTTGCTGCCGGGCTGATGAATGCGGGCGGCATTACGGAACGGCTGGTCGCGCTCGCTGCAAGTCTGGTTGGTCATTTCCGTGGTGGTCTGGGGCACGTCAACGTTTTGACCAACCTGCTCATGGGCGGGATTTCCGGGTCATCAACCGCGGACGCAGCCGCAATTGCCAAAACCATGGTGCCGGCGATGGAACGTCGCGGCTATCCAAAGCCATTTTCTGTAGCTCTCACGAGTGCAGCGTCGATCCTTGCGAACATGATCCCGCCAAGCCTTGGCCTGATCATCTATGCATCCCTCGCGTCGGTTTCGGTCGGGGCCCTTTTCGTGGCGACGGTTGTTCCTGGTTTGCTGATGGCATTGACGTTATCAATTGTTGTCCACTTAACGTGTGTTTATCGTGGCTTCGGCGTCCCTGAAGCGCGCGCCAGTTGGGTGTTTCGCCGCAGGGCCGCATTGGTCGCCCTGCCTGCGCTCGTATTGCCAATCGTGATCGTTGGCGGAATTCGCTACGGCGTATTTTCGGCCACTGAAGCTGGCGCAGTTGCAGCACTATACTCGCTGATTTGTGGAACATTGTTCTACCGCTCTGCAACGGGTGCCTCCCTTCAAGCCGCGCTGCGCAGTGCTTTGTCAGAGACCGTAACGGTGATGGTCGTGATCGCAGCCTCCGCGCCGTTCGCGTTTGCCCTCGTCATTGAGCAAGTGCCCCAAAAGATTGCCGTTTTTCTGAGTGACTATGCCGCTAACTGGATCCTACTCCTGCTGCTCTTGAATGCGTTTCTACTGTTCGTCGGCCTTGCCATGGAAATGATCGCGTCAATGGTCATCCTGGTTCCATTGCTCTTGCCTGTTCTCAAGACGGCCAATATTGATCTCGTGCACTTCGGTGTTGTAATCGTCGCCAACCTTTGTATTGGAGCGCTGACGCCACCGCTGGCGGTGCTGATTTTTACCGCCGCACGCGTCACGGATACGCCGATTGCGCAGGCTTATAAAGCGTGCCGGCCGTTCATGCTTGCGCTCTTGATCTGGCTGGCAGTGATTACATTCGTTCCAGCGCTCAGTCTTGTGCCCGTCAGATTTTTTGGCTGACGGCGCGATACTTGGAGCCGGCACGCCTTCACGGTCAATCGTCTTTGGAAGGTTCCTGCCATCCGATAAGATCGGTCGGCTTGTGGCGGTATTGCCGTGAGTAACGCTCCGGCGCATCAAGTATAGTCGGGCGATGACCATCTTCAATGCGTGCAATCCAATCGAGCAAGCGCGCTTTCAATTGGTCCGACAGGTCCCGAAATGCCGTCATGCCGACGAGGTTGACCATCTCGTAGGGATCGCTCTCAAGGTCGTAGAGATAACATTCGCGATACGTTTCTGAGCGGGGCGCATCATCGTGATACTCCGAAGTCACGCCATATTTCCACTTGTGTGTCCGCAACGCGCGCCCCGTTTCGGTTTCGCTGATCTGGAAAAAGATGTCCTGCCGCCACGGCGCACGCGCATCGCGAACCACCGGTAGGATCGATGTCCCCGACATTGATTTTGGCACCGTGAGGCCAGCCGCATCAATGAGGGTGGGCGCCACGTCGATCGTGCTGAACAACGCGCGGACCTGACCGCCGCCGTTGAAGCCTGGACCGGTGATCATTGTCGGCACGCGGACGGCGCTCTCGTGGCATGATCGCTTGTATTCGTCATTGCGCGTCTTGAAGTGGCAAGCGTGGTCCGAGGTGAACATCACGATCGTGTTGTCGAGCATTCCGAGGCTTTTGAGCGCGTCAATCAGCCGGCCAAACGCTTCATCGAGGCGTTTGACCATGCCGTAGTAGCCGCCAAGATGCCAGGCACTGGTCCCCTTCAATGACGCGAGATCAGGGGGCGTCCATTGCGTCGCAGTCAGCACTTCACGGTAGCCGTCGGGCGGAGGGTAGTCGTCCGTATGGTTTTGATGATGCGGCTCCAGAAACGAAACGAACAGGAAAAACGGCTCGGTCTGATGCCGATCACAAAAGCGGATGGCCGCGTCGGTCAGTGCATCGACGCGATAGCCCGGCAGCTTTTGCTTCTGATTATCGTCGTCGAATAGAACGCAGTCGTAGGCATCGGACGCGAACTCCAAAAGGTTGGCCGCAAGCCAACTCTGGTATCCACCACGCTCTCGCACCGGCACCGGATCGTTGCCTCCCAGATGCCATTTACCGATGTATCCGGTCTTGTAACCATTGCGCGCGAAGACTTTGGCGAGGGTCTCGGCGTCTTCAGCGAGCGGGATGCCGTTGCGAAAAACGCCGGTTTGCGTAGCAAACTGCCCCGTCTGCATCGAGGACCGAGCCGGGCCGCAGAGCGGTTGACTGGTGAATGAGTGATAGAGATGAGTTCCCGCGCGCGCCAAGCGATCGAAATTCGGTGTCAACTGCATAGGGTTGCCATGCACGCCCGTCGTATCGTGGCGCTGCTGGTCGGTAAAAAACACGATGACATTGGGTTTCGCCATGGTCGTGCGTTCCTCTCCTGACATCTTCGCGATCGCTTCGGATACTTGCCCATTGCCTGTTCACCGGCAATGGGCAAGTATCCGAAGACGATGGTGGTTTTGCAGGGTTATCCGGGAGGACGTCATGAGCAGTCATTCGAGGAGCGTTTGCCTTTCCATTGCTGCAGCGAGCGCGGCCCTGCTCGCGAGCAGCCCCGCCTCTGCGCAGGAGAAATTTCTCGACGTCGGCAAACAGGCACCGATCTCGATCCTGATCAACGCATCACCGTGGTACAATGGCTTTGAAAGCGTCGTCGTCGAGTACGAAAAGCAGACCGGCAACAAAGTTCGACTGGAAGTGACGCCGTTTGACGGCATGGTCGAAAAGGCCCGCTCGGCTGTGCGCAGTGGTGGCACCAGTCCACTCGACTTGCTCAATATCGTCGGCTTCGCGACCGTAGAATTTTACAAGGGCGGCTTCCTGCAGCCGCTCAACGAAATTGATCCAACGTTCAAGGTTCCCTCCGAAGTCTACGCTCTCGACGACGCCGGCTGTTGGGACGAAAAGAAAGAATTCCGCACCTGCGCCACCGGCAAGCTGATGGGATACGCACCGAACGGCAACGTGCAATTGCTTTACTATCGCAAAGATGTCTACGCCCAGAAGGGCCTGAAGGTCCCGGTCACCTACGACGACGTCCTGGCGAACTGCAAGGCACTCCACAATCCACCCACGACCTATGGCTATCTGCAGCGTGGCGAGAAAGGCGACGGGATATACTACGACTTTATGTCCTACTTCCTGGCCTATGGTGCCAAGGCGGAAGCTGACGCCGAAAATGGCGACTACACTGTGACCATCAACAGTCCGCAAGCGAAAGCGGCGCTGGACAAATACATTGAGATCGGCCGCGCGTGCGGACCGCCGAACCACGGGACCCTTGGCCAGGGCGATCTGATCCAGCTGATGCAGACCGGCAAAGGGATGCAGAGTCACGCCGTCGTCGCGGCATTTCCGAATTACGACAATCCGCAAAAGTCGGCAGTGGTCGGTCAGATCAACGCGGCAGTGTTGCCGCGGGTCAAGCCAGACGGCAAACCCGGCGTCGCCATTGGCAGCTGGGTCTTTGCAATTCCAAAGAACGCGTCAGACGCTGGCAAGAAGGGCGCCATCGCATTCTCAAAATGGTTTCTGACGTACAAGGCTCAATACGCCTACGCCAAAGGCGGTGGAATACCCGTTCGCAAAGATGTCCTTGATTCTGAACTCAAAGATCAGCCACCGTTTCGTTGGATGCAGGCCTACAAAGACGAAATTGGATTCGGCAAACAGATGTTCGGTTATGTCGAAGGGCCAGCTGTCACAAACGCGATCGGCCTGAGACTAAACCAGGCGCTGATCGGCGAGCTGAGTTCTGCAGCAGCCCTCAATCGCGCGGCAACCGACATGCACGCCATTTTCCAGAAGAACGGTCGTAAGACCGGCATTGGACCGCCGCTGCCGGAATGAAGCGATCATTCAGGCAATGCTGGTGTCGCACAGGCGCGAGCAACGACGCTCAATGCGGAGGGAGGGGCGGAGTTTGAACGACCCATCGTCGTCACCAATTCGGGCGACCCGTTCGATGGCGATATCCGACCATCTTTTCAAAGTTCTGTCGCTACTGCCGGCTGCCATCCTGCTCTTGGTCTTATCGGTGTATCCAATCGCCAAACTCTTCGCGATGGCCTTCGCGACAATTGAGTTCAAGCAGGCGCAGGAAGTTTGGACGTTCACACCCGCCAGGAACATCCAGCAGTTGCTCAATGACGAGGTCTTCCGGATTGCGACTTGGAATACTTTCAAGTTTGCTGCTGCCTCGGTCATCATCGAGGTTGCTCTGGGTCTCGCGTTGGCCATTCTCGTCAGTTCGATTCAGTCGTTCAAAGGTGTGATGCGCACACTGTTGATTTTGCCAATTTTGATGCCGCCCGTTGCCATCGGCTCCATGTGGAAATTGATGTATAGCTATGACTTCGGAGTCCTGAATCAGATCGCGGTGGGTCTCGGGTTCTCTCCGGTCAATTGGACTGGGTCCACATCACTTGCCTTATGGTCGATCGTTCTGGTCGACATCTGGCATTGGACGCCTTTCGTGTTCCTGATCCTGTTTGCTGCGGCGGAGGGCTTGTCGCGCGATGTGCTTGAAGCTGCCCGTATTGATGGCGCGGGCAATTGGAGCCTCGTCTTCAGGATCATCATTCCGTTGCTGATGCCGGCGATCATTATCGCGCTGCTCTTTCGCTCGATCCTGGCATTTAAGGTGTTCGACCAGATTTTTCTGCTGACGTCAGGCGGTCCCGGCAATGCGACCGAAGTCGTCAGCTTGCATCTCTATAAGGTGTTCTTTCAGCAGAACGAGCTTGGTTACGGTGCCCTGTTGTCCCTGGCGATCATCGCTTCGACGATCTCTTTTCTGTGGGTCGCGCGGCGGGCCAGCGCCGGATTGGAGCGGCACTGATGCTTGATCTGCGCGGGCCATATTGGGTGATCGGGGTAGCCCTGCTCAGTTTAGGCGTCGTTCTCATCGTCGCACCCTTTCTTTGGGTCGCCGTGCAGTCCTTCAAGTACGAGATCGAAATCCTCAAGGGTTCATGGATTTTTACGCCGACGCTGTTCAACTATGCCGACGTCTTCTATTCCCGCCGCTCGGATTTCCCAGCCAACATCCTCAATAGTCTGATCGTCGCGTCGACCTCGACCGTCCTGGTTCTCATCATTGGATCCTTGGCCGCCTATTCATTGAGCCGTTTGAGTTGGCATCGCTGGATAGAAATGGGGTTCCTCGGCTGGATTCTCATCTTCAACATGATCCCACCGCTGACGCTGGCTGGCCCGTGGTATCTCTTTTTCCGTGAAATCGGCCTCTTCGAGAGTCTTGCTTCGGTCGTCCTGACACACGCCACACTGCATCTGCCCATGACGATTTGGATGATGATGGCCTATTTCAACGAAGTGCCACGTGAGATCGAGGATGCGGCAAAAGTTGACGGTTGCCGCAGCGTTGATACCTTCTGGCGCATTGCACTTCCGCTTGCGCGACCTGGCCTCATCGCCGCTGGCGTCCTTGCTTTTGTATTTTCGTGGAACGAGTTTTCGATCGCACTCAATCTCACCGGTCGCGAGACTGCCACGGTTCCAGTCGCCATTGCGCGCTTCGCACAACAATATGAGATCCAGTATGGTCAAATGGCGGCCGCGTCGATCTTATCGACTGTCCCGGCTATACTGTTGATGTTCTTCGGACAGCGCTTTGTCGTTCAGGGGTTGACGACGGGTGCTGTCAAGTGAGGTGCGCGATATGAAGGCCGTGTTCGTCCTGTTCGATTCCCTCAATCGCCACATGCTCGGTTGTTACGGTGGCACGCGGATCCCGACGCCCAATTTCGATCGTCTCGCCGCGCGCACGAAAGTCTATGACAAACACTACGTCGGATCGCTGCCGTGTATGCCCGCGCGGCGTGACTTGCTGACGGGCAGGCTGACTTTTTTGCACCGCAGTTGGGGGCCGCTCGAACCGTTCGACAATGCTTTTCCAGAAATCTTGAAGGAGCAAGGTGTCCACTCCCATCTTGTCACCGATCATTTCCACTATTGGGAAGATGGCGGCGCGACGTATCACAATCGCTACTCAACCTACGAATTCGTGCGTGGCCAGGAAAACGATCCGTGGAAGGCGATGGTTCAACCGCCCTGGGAGCGGTTCCGCGAGAAATTTCATCCCGCCCAATTCTCAACTGATCGAAAAAGTAAGTTCGTTCCATACATGGTCAATCGCGAGTTCATCCGTGAGGAAAAGGATTTTCCGTCCGTCCAATGTTTCGCGCACGGGCTCGATTTTCTCAACCGGAATCGCGAGGCCGACGATTGGCTGCTTCAGATCGAAACATTTGACCCGCACGAACCGTTCTATGCGCCAGAAAGGTTCAAAGCGCCCTTCAACACCGGTTGGAATGGTGGAGTTCGCGACTGGCCGCGCTATGGTCGTGTCGAAGAGCTTCCCGAGGAGGCCAACGAACTGCGCGCCAATTATTATGCGATCGTTTCACTCTGCGATTTTCTGTTGGGGCAATTGCTCGACTTCTTCGATGGCACTGACGCTTGGAAGGATACCGCATTGATCGTCACCACGGACCACGGGTTCCTGCTTGGCGAACATGACTTCTGGGCAAAGAACCGCATGAACATGTATGAGGAAATCGTCCATATTCCTCTGTTCATACACGACCCTCGCTCTCCCGGCGCCGCACGCGTCGATCGATTGACTCAGTCGATCGATATTGCGCCGACGCTACTGGATTTTTACGGCGTTGCGCCACCGATGGAGACTGAAGGCCGCTCGCTACTCGCGGCGACGGCGCGAGACGCAATCATTTTCGGCTATTTTGGCGGCGCTGTGAATGTCACCGATGGACGCTACACATATCACCGTTTTCCAGCCGACCTCGCCGCGCAGGACATATACCAGTACACCGTGATGCCAACACATCTGAACAAGCCTTTTACAACGGAAGAGCTCTCGACGGCGACGCTGGTTCAGCCGTTTGCTTGGACGAAGAACGTACCGCTGCTGAAGGTCCCGGTGATCCAGCGATCGCCGATGTTCAACAACTATGGTCCAGGTGCGCTGATCGAAAGCGATACGCGGCTCTATGATCTCCGTGTTGATCCCGGCCAGGAGCGCCCACTACATGATGCGGTGATCGAAGCGCGCATGATCGAGCACTTGTGTCGCTTGATGACGAACAATGAGGCTCCACCTGAAGCGTTCGCAAGGCTCGAACTTTCACCGTAGATCGTGATGTGATGCGGTGTGAGCATCAGACGCTCAGCGACCGGTCCAGATCGGTTTGCGCTTTTCGAGGAACGCGCGGACGCCTTCGAGGCTGTCTGCGGAGTCCAACGCCTCGACAAGCGCCGGCAGTCGCTGCGACCGCGCTTCGGCGGCCGTCAGATGCGCGGTGCGGCGCGCCACCTGCTTGATGGCACGGACCGAGAGCGGCGCGCAGGCGAGAATATCCGCCAGCCAGCGATCAACAGCCGCATCGAGCCCGTCGCGCGGGGCAACCTCATTGATGATTCCGAGAGCGAGTGCCTCGGTTGCCTTGATGCGACGACCGGTCAACAGCAGGCCCATCGCGTGCCGATAGGGGATCTGGCGTTGCAGCAGTGTCATGCCGCCATCGAGTGGCAGTCGACCGACACGAGCCTCCGGCAAACCGAACGTCGCCTCTGCAACGGCGACGACAATGTCGCAACCCAACACCATCTCGAATCCGCCACCGACAGCGTGGCCATTGACCCGCGCGATCACCGGAACGTCGAGCGTATCACGCAAGGCAATGCCACCAAATCCGCCTGGCCGGGCCTTGGCCCAGTAGGCAAGGCCCGACACTTCGGAGCCACCCTTCATGTCCGCGCCCGTTGAGAACGCGCGGTCGCCGGCGCCCGTCAGCACGATCGCGCGGATATCGCGATCCGTCTCAAGCCGAGCCCAGATCGCTTGCATCTCTGACTCAGCCGCCGCATCGATGGCATTGAGAACATCGGGCCGGTCAATGGTGACGCGGGCGACGTGGTCTTTGATGTCACAGCGGATGGGCATTACTCGGCGGCCTTTGTTCTCGGAAGTCCAAGTTCGGCGCGGACATCATTCGTATGTTGCCCCAGATGCGCTGGTGGGATCCGGATCGAGACAGGTGCAGCATCCATGTGCACGGGCGAGTTGATGACGCGCAGGCGCTCGATCACGCCGTCGCCTTCGAGAACCATGCCGTTGATGCGCGTCTGATCGTCCGTCAGCGCTTCGGCCAGTGTCCGCACGGGCGCGCAGAGCAAATCCTGCTCTTCGAGTTTCCCGAGCCAATAGGTCGTCGTGTTCGTCGCGAAGCACGCGTGAAAGATCGCCTGCAGTGCCGACTTATTCTGCACCCGCAAAGCGTGCGTGGCGAACCGCGCGTCGGTTCCCAGTTCAGCCCGCCCCAAAGCTTTGCCGATGTCCCCGAGGGGATCGGCCTTGAAGGCGCCAACCAGCACGATGGCACCATCGCGCGTCTTGAACACACCCGAAAGCGGCATCGCGCCCCAATTGACCTCTTGGCCGCGCATCAGATGCGCCGTTGCTTCCTGTGATTGCGCCGCCAGCATGGAATCGTACAGCGACACGGAAATGCGCTGCCCCTTGCCGGTCTTCTCACGCTGCAACAGCGCCAGCAGGATACCTTGGACCATGTGCATGCCGCACGAGTAGTCGGCAAAGGTCGTGGCGTAGACGGTCAGTGGCTCATCCGCGTTGGACTTGCGCGCCATCACCCCGCTCATGGCTTGCGCGAGCACGTCCTGGCCGCCCTTATGCGCGTAGGGCCCTTCGAGACCATAGCCGGTGCCGACGGCATAAATAATGCGCGGATTGATCATCGCAAGCTGCTCATAGCCAAAACCCATCCGCTCCATGACGCCCGAGCGGAAGTTGTTGACGACGACGTCGGCCTTGGCGACCAAAGCCAGGATCACGTCGCGTTCCTCCTGCTTGCGCAGATCGAGCACGACGGAGCGCTTGTTGCGGTTCAGCGCGCAGTAGACGGGTCCGACCAGCCCGGCGGGATCATCGGGAAACGACGTGCGCGATAGATCGCCTTGGCCGGGTCGCTCGATCTTGATCACGTCCGCGCCGTAGTCGGCGAGCGTCTGCGTCGCGATCGGCCCCATGAACACCTGCGTGAAGTCGATCACCCGAATGCCGGACAGCGGTAAAGGAGCGGGTCGTGACGTCGTCATGCGGCAGTCTCCAGAATTTTGGCATTGGTGGATGGCGCATCACCGGGATCGCCGCCTTGCGCGCGAACTTTGGCGCAGATGGATTTGGTATCGAGCTTGCGCAGCGCTGTGCGGCCATTAATCGCCAAGGCTGCCGCCACACCGGCCGCCTGTCCCATCGACATGCACGGCGGGATTTCGCGGCTGAGCTTCTGCGCGCTCGGGGTCGCTGAGTAATGGCGGCCGGCGACGATCAGACCCTCGATCCCGCGCGGCAGCATCGAACGATAGGGCGTGTAGTAGTCGCGTCCGCGTGCCACGGTGTCGGGGAACCAGATGCGATCGTTGACGTCATCCTTGGTGACGACATACTCTCCCTCGAGCAGCCGCGTCTGCCGCACGCCGAGTTGCGGCGCCACGTCGACAACAAAGCAGTCCTTGAATCCCGGCATGTTGGCGCGCACGAAGTCGACGAGAGCATAGATATGATGGCGCCCATCGATATCGGCGCGGGTTTGGTCCGCAACCTTCATGGCGTCCAGACCGGTCATATGCGGGCAATTGCACCACACAACGCCCGGCAGCGGTGTTTTCAACCACCACATATCCCAGGAACCGCCGATCACGCGCTTGGCTTGTTTGTCGATCAGCGCATAAGCCTCAGGCTCTTCCCATCGGAAGCGTTCGGCAGCGTCGGTGTCGACATTGCCAAGACGGAACACGGTTGTGACCATGTAAGCGCCGTCGGCGAACTTGGCGCCCGCCGACGCCGCAACATCGAGATCGCCTGTCGTATCGATCACGATGTCACCGAGTAAAGCCTGCCGGCCTTCCTTGGTCTCGCAGATGATGCCCTTGATCTGGCCAGCGTCGACGATCGCTTTGGAAAACCATGAGTGCAGGCGCAGGTTGATCCCGGCCTCGCTGATCATATCGTTCGAGACGCGCTTCCAACCATCGGGATCAAACGCCGCGGCCATCACGATCGGCAGCGGCTTCGCTGTCGAGCGGAAGTCGTGCACGCCCCAGCGGGCCCACTTGCGCCACAGCGCTTCGCTCTGGCCGCGATCTTCGGGCGGCGGATAGACGGCAGCGCCGACCTTTTTCATGCGCTCGATCATTTCCATGCAGACGCCCGTGACCGTGATCTCCGGGCCATTGGTCATATCATCGAGGACGAGCACCATGCCGCCGGACGCCAGACCGCCGAGATAGGGGTAGCGCTCGACCAGCGTCACGGAAACGCCGAGGCGGCGTGCGGCGATTGCGGCGGCCTGCCCCGCCGGTCCGCCGCCAACGACGAGTACATCGGAGCGCGAGGCGACGGCGATGGCGGCGCCCTCTTCATGGATGGTGTCAGGGGTCGACATGCGACAACTCCTCGTAGATGCGTCTCTCAATGCACCATTGGTGCTTTCCACTTTACAACCAACCGCTCCAGCAGCGTGATCGCCAGGAAGAAGCACACCGAAAACGTCGAGCCGACGATCACGGTCGCGTACAGCATCGCCGCGTCGAAGGCGTACATGGACTGGATAATCAGCGCGCCGATCCCGACGGTCGAGCCGATCCACTCGCCGACGATAGCACCGATCACCGCCGTCGAGGCGGCGATCTTCAACGCGGAGAACAGATAAGGCAGCGAGTTCTGCAGGCGCAGCTTGAAGAAGATCTCGGTTTTTGACGCGGAGAGCACCCGCATCAACTCCATGGCTTGCGGGTTCACGCTTTCCAGCCCGCGCACCATGTTGACGAGCGTCGGGAAGAAACAAATCAGCGCGGCAATTGCAATCTTCGGCTCCATGCCATTGCCGAGCAGCAAGACCAGGATCGGCGCCTTGGCCACAACCGGAATGGTGTTGATCAACACGACGATCGGGAAAAAGGCATCTTCCAGCGACTTCTTATGCACGAAGACGGTGGCGATGATAATCGCCGCAAGATTGCCGAGCATAAAGCCGCTGATCGCCTCGATCGCCGTCGGCGCCAAGTTGGTCATCAGTTTCGGAAACTCTTCGATCAGCTTCAGTACGACGGCGATCGGCGACGGCGCGACGAAGGGCGGGACCTTCAACACATAGACCAGAGCTGCCCAGAAGCCGATGAAGCCGACGATACCCGCAACAGGCAGAATGCGGCGACGCCGCCGCGCACGGGCTTGCGTCTCCCGAAACGCTGCTTCCGCTTCGGCCAGGTCATTGTCGCGCAGCGCAACATCAACGCTCATGATCCGCTCCCGAGCGCTTGGCGCAGCGCCGCCGCTTGCCGAACGAAAGGTTCGCTGTCACGAATCGTGAGGCCGCGCGATTTTGGCAGATCGGTGCTGACGATCGATTTTACGCGACCGGGATTGGCGGCGAGGACCAGCACCTGCTCGCCAAGAAACAACGACTCGTAGACTGAGTGCGTGACAAACAGGATCGTCGTTTTGGTCTCCTGCCAAATCCGACGGAGCTCCTCATTGAGGCGGTCACGCGTGATCTCATCGAGTGCGCCGAACGGCTCGTCCATCAGCAGGATCCGCGGCGCTGATGCCAGTGCGCGCGCGATCGACACCCTTTGCCGCATGCCGCCCGACAGTTCATGC
Source organism: uncultured Alphaproteobacteria bacterium (assembly GCA_963714325.1). Classification (GTDB taxonomy): domain Bacteria; phylum Pseudomonadota; class Alphaproteobacteria; order Rhizobiales; family Hyphomicrobiaceae; genus CAVQOB01. Next base: position 433,201 of record CAVQOB010000008.1, read on the forward strand.
GGAAAACTTTGCTCCCAGCCATCGAGGCCAACCAGTTTCAAGAGTTCGCGCGGCGTCGGCGCACCCTTTGGCAGATGGCGGGCACCGCCACCGACTTCGAGTGGCAGTTCGACATTCTGCAATGCGGTCCGCCACGGCAGGAGTGCCGCGTCCTGAAAGACAAAACCAAGCGCGCGATCACGCCGGGCTGCTTCCGGCTGGACGCCGAGGATCGTGATCGAACCGCTCGAGGGCGGCACCAAATCGGCAACGACCCGCAACAGCGTGGACTTGCCGCAGCCCGAGGGGCCCAGCAGCGACAGGAACCCACCCCGCTCCAGCGTAAACGATACGCGCTCAAGCGCTGTCACCGTGCGCCGCTCCGTCATGAAGCGCACGGTCAGGTCACGGCAATCGATGGCAGTGGCGCTCGCCAGCACGTGCGTTCAACCAAGTTTCGGCCGTCCGGCCTCGGTCGCCTTCAAAATGTCGAGTGTCATCACCTCGTCGACCTTCGGCACGCGCTTGGTGAATTGCTTGAGCTCGGCATGCAGATCGATCTGCTCCTGCCAGACCGCAGGGTCCATCGCGCCCCAGCCGTTCTTCTTGGTGTTATCGCTGAACGCATACTTCAGCATGGTGCCGACGGCTGCAAGCTCATCCTCTTTCTTGAGGTTCGGAATTTCCTTGACCAGCAAATCGACGGCCTTTTCGGGGTTGTTGTAGGCGTATTCCCATCCCTTGCCGGTCGCGCGTACGAATTTCTGCAGCACGTCGGCCTTGGTCTTCAGCGTGTCGTTGGTCGCATAATAGGGCAACGCGTAGAGCTTCACGCCGGTATCCCAGAGCCGCATGTCGACACGCTGATCGCCAAGCACCTTCAACGCCGTGGTGTTGGTCTGCCATCCGGTGAAGGCATCGACCTGCCCGGTCATCAGTGGTGTCATGTCGGCGCCTGACGTGACAATCGTGACTTTGCTTTCGTCGATCTTGTTCTTTGCCATCAGCGCCTTCAAGAGAATGACGCCGGTTGCCTGGATGCCGACCTTCTTGCCGATCAAGTCCTTGGGTTCCTTGATCGGGTTCTTCGCCAGTGAGAAAAACGTGTAGGGGTGCTGCTGTCCGCCAACGGCAAAGCATTTGATCGGCAGGTCCTGCGATACCGCGAGCATCAGCGATGGACTGGACGAGACCTGCCCGCCTTCGAATTTGCCTGACGCAACGATCGCCACGCCGTCGATGCTGGGTCCACCCGGCTGAAACGCGAGGCCGATCCCCTCCTGATCATAGTAGCCGAGCTGCTTGGCGCAGGCTTCGCCGATCTGATTGCCCGACAGCAGCCATCCCAACTGCAGGTTGACCATCGGTTTGCCCTGCGCGTTGGCACCGACACCCACGAAGGCGCCGGTCCCCATGGCCGCAGCACTCGCACCGATTTTCAGGACGCCACGACGATCGATCCCTTTCATAAGTTCCTCCCAAAGGCCCAAAGTGGTCTCAAACAGTCCAAGACGGTAACTTGCTGCCAATAACCGGGGGACGCAAGGGCCCTTGGCCATCGCGCACATCTGACGTGTTGTGCGGTGCACGCGGCGTGCGCGATTGAGTGTCAGGCAACACGCGGTCGCCATGCACAGTATTGAAACAAGCGAACCAAACCCACCTTGACGAACGGGCTGGGATTGAACGACGCTGCAATGTAGCGAAGTGTACATCGCCATGAACACCAGCACGCAGCGTGGTCAAGCGTAACATGCGGCTCCTGACTTGGAACATTCAGTGGGGGCTCGGCGTCGACGGTCGCGTGAACCTCGACCGCATCGCCGCTGAGGTTCGGCGCCTCGGCGATCCAGACGTGGTCTGCCTGCAGGAAGTGACCGCCGGCTTCAAAGAACTCGCCGGTAACGACGGCTCGGATCAGTTCGCCGATTTGGCGCGCTTGTTTCCATCGCATCTTGCAGTTGCAGCTCCTGCGCTCGATTTTGCTGGTGAACGTCGCGCTCGCAAACTGTTCGGCAACATGGTCCTATCGCGCTATCCCGTCGGCAGCATCGAACGCCACAACTTGCCCTGGCGCACTTTGCCTGATCGCGAATGCATGCCACGCGGATTGTTGGCAGTGACCGTATTAACGCCGAGCGGACCATTGCGCATTATGACCACTCATATCGAATGGTCTGCATCGGAATTTCGCGACGCCCAAGTCGACGCGATCCGCAATGTACATCAAGAGGCGTGCTGGCGCGTTGCAACTCCGGCCGCGGTTGGCAAGGCCGGCTACGCGCCGCAGCCCGCAACGAAGTCTGCAATATTGTGTGGCGACTTCAATATGCAACCTGGAGAGGCAACGCGCGCACGACTGATGGCGCCGTTCAAGGCGCCGCAAACGCCTCAATTCATCGACGCTTTTGCGGTCCTTTGCCCCGGCAAGGTGCATCCACCGTCGATGTGCCTGTTCGATCAGACGGATGGCCCCGCCCGCTGCCTGGATTACGTATTTTGCACGGAGGATCTGGCCCCGCACATCACCGAGGTCACCTACGATCAATCAAGTCGTGCCTCCGACCACCAACCTGTGCTCTTGGAATGTGCTGAGACGTAATCCCAACGCACCAAGAGCGCGGTAGTATCCAAGACCGACAATAGCGGGCTACACTACTGCAATGTTGCAGTCGGCGGGAAACCAGATGACGAGCAAACAGCCTCCAGCAATTCACGTCGGACAACTGAGTTCCGGCTATGGCGGCCGGGCGGTGGTCCACGATGTGGACCTGTCGGTCGCGCCTGGCGAATTTGTTGCCATCCTCGGGTCCTCTGGCTGTGGCAAGACGACGCTTTTACGGACTATCGCCGGATTCCAGAAGGCACTGGGCGGACGTATCAATCTGTTCGGACGGGACGTCACTGACGAGCCACCCGAGCGACGCGATCTCGCTATGGTCTTCCAGTCCTATGCGCTCTGGCCGCACATGACCGTCGCCGGCAACATCGGTTTCGGATTGAAATTGCGCGGACAGCATCGCGCCGAGATCGATCGTCGGATCGCGGCCGTGCTCGAACTGCTCAACTTACCAGGGTTGGCGGAAAGAAAAGTGACCGACCTCTCGGGCGGACAGCGCCAACGCGTGGCTCTCGGCCGGGCACTTGCGATCGAGCCACGGATCCTGCTGCTTGATGAACCCTTGTCCAACCTCGATGCAAAGGTTCGCCTGCATTTGAGGTCTGAGATCAAGGCGCTGCAGCGCAAACTCGGTTTCTCCGCCGTCCACGTCACCCATGATCGCGAGGAAGCTATGACCATGGCGGATCGGATCATTGTCATGGATCAGGGTCGCATCGCCCAGCAGGGTACCCCGGAAGATGTCTATAACCGACCAACCAGCGCATTCATTGCGTCCTTCATGGGCGCAGAGAACACGATCGATCTCGACGTCACGCGCAGCGAACGAGGCGTCAACGTCCGCGCCGAAGGTGGCGGTGCGCCAACGCCATGGCCCGGCGAGCTTCCACTGGGGCGTCTGCGCGCGCACTTCCGTGAGGAAGTCGCTCGCATTGTTGATGACGCCCACAGTCGCGACATGATTGTCCTGCCCGGCCACATCACCTCGCGCGCATACCCGGGTGGTCACTATCGCTATGGGGTTGCCGTCGCCGGGCGGCAGTATGGCGTAAAAGATTCAATTTTTCGCGAAACCGATCGACCGGTCGCATTGGGGCTACCGATCAAAGATCTGCATGTTTTCCCGATGTCAGAAGTAGAAGCACAGGAGAGGAACGCACGATGAAAAAATCAATGATGTTTCTAGCGGCGCTACCGCTGGTGTTCGCGACGCCATCCTTGGCGCAAACCATCAATGTCGCGACAGCTGGCGACCAGAATATGGTCGACTACATCAAGGACTTCCTCGGCCCGATGTTCGAGCAGGCCAATCCCGGCACTAAAGTCGTCGCGGTCGGCACCGGACCGGGCGACGGTGGGTCGCAGAAGATTTATGAAAAGCTCTCGGCGCAGTCGGCGGCTGGCGCTGACAAATGGGACTTCGACGTCATCGTCGTGCACCAGAAGATGGCGGGGCAGATGGTCGGCGAGAAACTCCTGTCGTCCTATACGACAAAGATTGCGACCGGCGCACTAGCCACACGAGATACAGCAAAGAGCGCGCTCGGCGCCAACGTCTCTGGTTTTGTCATCCCGATGTTCCACAGCCAGACCGCTATCGCTTACAATCCGGCACTCGTGAAGGACGTGCCCAACAGTTACGCGGAACTGGTCGAGTGGGCCAAGAAGAACCCGAAAAAGTTCGGCTACAACGGCATCAAAGGCGGCATGTCGGGTGTCGCATTCGTGACTGGTTGGGTCTACGCCTTCGGTGGTGATGCCGCCAAACTCATGTCGGGGCCCTACGATGGCGCGACAAAGGCTGCGTGGGATGGCTCACTGGCCAACCTGAAGGAGTTTAATAAGAGCGTTGTCATCACGCCCGGCAATGCCGGCACTCTCGACATGTTGAATCGCGGCGAGATCGCCATGGGGCCGGTCTGGGTCGACATGTTTTATACGTGGATGGCCGACGGTAAGCTGCCGCCCGACATGAAATTGAAGCTCGTTGCGCCGGGCATGCCCGGTCAGCCGATGTACTACGCAATCCCCGCCAAAGCCGCGAACGGTTCGCTCGCCGAAAAGTTTGTCGCCATGGCAACCAGTCCGGAAGTTCAGGCCAACGGCATTGTGAAGAAATTCAACTGGTATCCGGGTATCGACGCCAAGCATCTCGAGGGCAAGTTGGATGCGGCAGCGTGGAAGAAGCTGTTCACAGACATTAGCCCTGAAGACCTGGCGAGCAAGGGCAAGCCGTTTCCACTCGGTCAGTACTTCAATGAAATCCTCGAGAGTTACGAGAAAAAGGTCGCGAATTGACGGTAGAGAGTGAGATCGGTGTCAGATCCATGGGTCTGACACCGCGGCCCATCGCAGCACATGAAAACCAACTCCTCCGTTATCGCCTTGGCTCTCGTCACGCCGGCCCTCGCAATGGTCGGCGTGATGTTCGTGTTCCCCCTTGTGTTGTCGGTCGCCTCCGCGTTCACCGGACCAAGTGGGGCGCCGTCCCTTGCAAACTTTGTCAAGGCCTATGAACTTTACTCTGGCGACGTCGTCTTCACGCTGCTGATCGTGTGCTTGTCGACGGCACTGATCGCCATCGCCGCGATCGCGATTGCCGGCACGCTGGCTCTCGGCGAAACGCCGTGGGTTGTCGCGACACTGGCTTGGCTCTATCGCTGGCCCTTGTTCATTCCATTTATCGTCGCCGCACAGTGCATGCGCACGTTTCTCGCCAAGAACGGGCTAATGAACAATTCTCTCGTAGCCGCCGGAATCCTCGACCCGGCAGATACGCAGAGTTTTCTCGATTGGCGCGGCATCGTGCTCACGTTCGTCTGGAAGCAGACGCCGTTCGTGACGCTGTTGTTAGCTGGCGCCATGGCGTCACTCGACCGCTCGACCATCGAGGCCGGACGCAATCTGGGTGCTGGCCGTCTGCGAGTTCTCTTTTCGATTGTACTGCCGCAGGTGTCGCAAACCCTCATGGTTGGGTTGGTATTGTCCTTCGTCACGATGCTGTCTGTCCTGTCGGTGCCGCTGATGGTCGCTGGCTCCCAGCCAACGATGTTGACCGTCGATATGGCCTTCCGGATTAATTCCTACAGCGACTACGGCACCGCCAATGCGCTCGGCGTGATCTCCTATCTTATGACTGCGCTCGCCGCGTGGCTCTATCTGCGCCATAACCTCGCGGAGGATCGGCAGAGGACATGACGGCCATCTGGAAATCGGCGCCGAAGGCGCTCGGCCTCGCGCTCTTTGCATTCGTACTTCTTGGGCCACTCGCCAATCTCGTGTTGTGGTCGGTGGCGGAGCGTTGGTACACACCCTTCAAGCTCCCGGTGACGTACGGCTTCCGCTACTGGGAGACGGTCTTCCGCCCGACCGGTGACGCCATGAGTGCGCTCTCAGTCAGTGTCGCAATCGCCTGCCTCGTCGTTGTCGTCGCGCTCGCGGTGTCGATCCCGGCCGGCTACGCTTTGGCCCGCCTCAAATTGCCGGCGCGCGGACTGATTATGATCGCGTTCTTGCTCCCACAGGCCTTCCCGTCGATCGCCGTCTACATCAACGTCGCCAGGATCTTTTACACCCTCGGACTGACCGGCACGATCGCCGGCGTCGTGCTGGTCCATGCAGCCCATGCTCTCGTCTACTCGGTCTGGATCACCAGTGCAGCCTTTGCAGCCGTCGATCGCGATTTGGAGTTAGCCGCCCGCAACATGGGTGCATCGGCATGGCGCGCCTTCTGGTCGGTGACCTTGCCACTCGCCGCGCCGGGCATCATGGCCAGCGCGATATTCGTCTTTCTTGAAAGCCTTGACGAATTCACCGGCACATTCTTCGTCGGCGTGCCGCAGGTCATCACACTGCCCTTGCTGTTGTACAATGCCAGTATGGGTGGCAACTACCAGATTGCTTCGATTACGGCGCTGATCCTGTTGGTCCCGTCGATCGTGTTCATGCTGGTGATTGAACGCTACCTGCGCGCCGATGTCCTCGCCAAGGTCGGTCGGTAGTCAAGTACGCTTTCCATTCCAATGGATCGCGAAGTCCGCGACTGGCAATCGCCGAGATCAAGCCGACGGTGGTGGTGGCGCGCTGAGGAATGTCTGCACGATATGCCAGAGCCGTTGGCGCTGACTTGAGATCATCCCGCCGCCGTGCGTCAGTCCTTTGACGAACACGAAGCTCTTTTCCTTCGAGGCAATCTTGTTGAAGAACTCGAACAGTTCTTCTTCCGTCGCGTTGCCGTCGTGTTCGGGCCGTATCAGGCAGACCGGACAATTGAGTTTCGTCGGATCGACCATCGGCATATTGACGGCCATGTCCAGATACGTGCCGCTCGGAACGCTATCGCCAAATCTGAGTTCATAATCGGCGAGTGCCTTCATGACGGCTGGTTCGCCTTTACCGGCGACATCGCGATTGAAGACGCTTTGCACTTGCGCCATGCCAAACGGACGGCGCGGATTAGCCTTGTAGGATTCCGCTTGCTTCTTGCGGCGCTCGATCTCTGGCGCATTTTTACCCGTGTAGGTAAAGGCATGCAGGATCAATCGGTCGACGCGTTTGGGCTCTACCACCGCAAACGCTCCGGCGCGGATGGCACCCGAAGAGGCACCAAACATCATGACCGAGGCCTTGCCGGTGACGGTCTCGATCAATGGCAATGCAGCCTTCAAATCTTCGACGCCGCTCTGGATTCCGGAGTTGCCAGCCGTACGCGAAGAGAATCCGAAACCCTCGTGATCCATCGTCCACACGTCGTAGCCAAGCCCAGCGAAATGATCCATGGCGGAGTACCCGGCGTGGCCGGGCACGATCAGGTCGTAGCTGCCTCGGCCCGAAAATGTCGACCCGTGTACGAAAAACAGCACTGGCCGGTTGGAGTTTCCACCGGCGCGCCGCTTGCGATAAAGATACAGCTTCACGGCGCCCTTCATAGCCCAGTGCTCCTGCGCTTCGATCTGAGCGAGCGTTGCCGGTTTCGACTCTTGTGCCGATCCAGGCGATGCGATGAGCCCGGTCGCTGTCGCGAGCAGCGATGCCTTGAGCAGGTCACGGCGCAACAGATTGCCAGGGCGGCGATCGAGTGATGAGAGCTTCATGCTGGACCCTTTCGGCTGGAGAGCGCGGGTACTGACGCAACAGCGATCCGTTGAAGTTACGGGATTGCCCGGCTGCCATCCAGTGCTGCTGCGTAAAATCATCATCTTAAATTGTAATGGAGAGCAGTAGGGAAAAGCGTGACCTGGATTTGTTTCTTGACGTCTGCGCATGCGTGGCGAAGATGCGATGTCTTTGAATGATGTTCGAGGGCTGCTTGTGAAGCCGTGTCCGCCGCCCGATCCATTTCCCCGTCATCCGACGGCGCTGACGCTGCCCGCTGCGGCATGTGATACCCACGGTCATATCTTTGGTCCGGCGGCACGGTATCCTTGGAATTCCGCGCGCGGCTACACGCCGCCGGATGCCCTGCCATCGGCTTATGAAGACTTGCACGCGGCGTTGGGCGTATCGCGTGGCGTGCTCACGCAACCCAGCGTCTATGGTACCGACAACAGCTGCATGCTCGATTACGTCGCGGGCAAACTGAGCTCGATGCGCGCGATTGTGGCCGTCGCAGCCGATGTCTCAGACCGCGCGCTGTCCGATATGCACGATCGTGGCGCGCGCGGGATTCGCGTGAACATCGCCGATCCCGGTGGCAATCCATTCGCCTCATTCGGCGAGATCGCCGCTTTGGCGGAGCGGTTGAAGCCGATGGGCTGGCATGTCGAATTTCTGTTGCACGTCCATCAATTGGACGACGTGCTTGCTGATCTGCGCCGGCTCCCTGTTGATATCGTGGTCGGGCACTTTGGTTATATGCCGGCTAGCCTTGGCGTCGGGCACACGGCGTATCAGACGTTTCTCGATGACTTCAGCGACGGGCACTGTTGGGTGAAGTTGACCGCGCCCTATCGGATTACAGCGCAGCAGCGCACCCCCTACAGCGATATTACGCCGTTTGCACACGCGCTCATTGCGCGCCGGCCCGACCGGATCGTATGGGGTACCGATTGGCCGCATCCGATTTGCCCTGTGCCGATGCCCAACGACGGCGCACTTGTCGACCACCTCGCTGAGTGGGTTCCAAACGAAAGCCATCGTCAGGCGATCTTGGTCAGCAACCCTGCCGCGCTCTACGGATTCCCAACCTGATCAACGCGAAGATTGATGTGGTCATGCCAGTCATTCGATTTTGGAGGTAGCAGGCCGAATGCCAACTGTTAGGGTCTAAGCTGTGATTGCCGTTCTGATGAGCGCTGCGCCATCGACGCGCCAGCGAATGAGCGTGATCCAAACAACGAAGCCCGGAGGAAACTGCAATGAACAACGATACGACGAAAGCCGCCAAGATCACGAACCTGACACGGCGCCGCGTGCTTGGTCGTGCGACCGGCATGGCGGCCATTCTGGCTTCGGGCCGCGCGCCTGTGTTTGCCCAGGTGGCATCAAAGAAGCTGGTTTTTGCGCATATCAATGCGATTCCCGAATCAGCAGCAGCTGCGTTCGATTGGATGGCGAAGGAAACCAATACGCGCTCAAAAGGCGCTCTGGAAATGCAGTTCTTCGGGAAGACACTGATCCCGCAGGAGCTTGAAATCATGAATGCGGTGAAGTCTGGCAATATTGCGATCGGCAATCCCGCCGGCGCCGCCGCGACCGTGTTTCCGGAGATGGGTGTGTTTCTCGTCCCCTATCTCGTCAAGGACTATAAATCGGCCTATGCGATGTTCAACGGCAAGATCGGCGACGATCTCGGAAAGTCGTTCGAAGACAAATACAAGCTCAAAACCCTGTGCTTTTTCGACTATGGCTTCCGCCATTTCTGGACCGCGAAAGCGCCGATCATCGAGCCAAAGGATCTGCGCGGCCGCAAGATTCGCGTTCAACAAGCCAAGGTGTTCGGCGATACGATCAACGGGCTCGGCGGCAACGCGGTGCCGATGGCCTGGGGCGAGGTCGTCTCTGCCGCCAAGCAGGGCGTGATCGATGGCGGCGATTTACCGATCGTCAACATGGATGCACTCAAGATCTACGAGGTGTCCAAGTACGCGTCGATGACGTTCCACAACTACGGCCCGACGGTGAATGTGATGAACCTCGGGATCTGGAATGAACTCTCCGCCGATCATAAAAAGCTGATCATGGATGTCAGCCGCGCAGCTCAGGAGAAAATCCGCGAGGCAACCGAATCCGTCGATAATTTCGCCAAGGCGAAAGCCGTGCTGGAGCCCAAAGGCATGACGGTTGTCGAGGCCAAGGTTGATTTGTTCCGCGATATGGCCAAAGAAAAAATCTGGCCCAATTACAAGAGTCAATATGGTGCGCTGTGGGATCAGGTCGAAAGCTTCAAGGCATAAGCTTGCGGTCGGTTGCCGTCCTTAATTCACATTGCGATTTAACACCCCTCTCCTCGTCCATGATGGCCAGCCATCATGGCGAGAGGCATGAGTGCACCCCATGACCATCCTGGAACGAATACCGCGTTTGGCCGTCACGGCGCTGATCGTGCTCGCCATGATCAACCTGCTGGTGGGTGTTTTTCTGCGCTACGTCGTTGGTGGCGTGACCAACTACATGGACTGGGACCCCGTGCCGTTTACGTGGGTCGAGGAAGTCGGTGAAATGGCGCTGGCCTGGCTGACGCTGGTTGGCGCCGCGATCGGAATTCGCAGCCGCTCGCACTTCACGCTGCATGTCTTTACGCCAAACATGCCGGCAGGAGTGCAGCGCGGGCTCGATATCTTCAATCATCTGCTCATCGCCGGAATCGGGCTGCTGGCAGCCTGGCATGCGATTACGCTTTGCCGCTTGAATTGGACATTGAAGACGCCGGGCCTCGAAGTCAGTCTCGCGCTGCTCTACGCGTCGGCCGTTGTGGGTGGGCTCTTGATCGCGATCTATGCGGTCTCGATGATCTTTGCGCCGCCCCCGCAAGACCCTAATGCCAGTCACTGAGGAATTTCAATGCTGCTCACCGCTGTCGCAGTCATTTTTATCGTGATGATCCTGCTGTCGATGCCGATTGTGTTTTCGCTGGGCGTCGCCGGTGTGGCGGGCCTATGGCTGGGCGGCTATCCGATGCAGCAATTGCCCTCTGCGTTGGTCTCTGGGTCGCAGAGCTGGGTTCTGCTGGCAATCCCTGCGTTCGTGTTTGCCGGTGGCCTCATGGAGAGGTGCGGCATGAGCCACGCGCTCGTCGAGTTTGCCCGGTCGCTGGTCGGCTGGGTGAAGGGCGGCCTCGGGATGTCCGTCATTGTGGTTGCCTATTTCTTCTCCGACATCTGTGGATCCAAAATGGCTGAAGTGTCGGCGTTGGGTTCATCGCTGATGCCACCGTTGACCAAGGCAGGTTACAAGCGCGCGGACTCCGCCTCGATGATCGCCGCCGGCACCGCCATGGGTATGCTGGTACCGCCAGCGATCTTCATGATCGTCATCGCACAGGTCACCAACACGTCGGCCGTGACGCTTTTTCTCGCGGGCTTCGTTCCCGCCTTCGTCATCATGCTCTGCCTGATGGCGCTGGTTTACATGCGCGCGCGCAAGTATGATTGGCCCGTGGACGCCAACCCAAGTTTGGCGCGCATCGGCAGCGCCGGGATGCAGGCCGCCGTTCCCCTGGTTGTGCCGATTGTCATTCTTGGCGGCTTCTTTTTCGGTGTGATCACCGCGACGGAAGCCGGTGCCGTCGTTGCCGCCTATGCGTTCCTGGCGGCAAAACTTTACTATCGGAATGTGTCCTGGACCGAGATGGGCCGTATCGCCTACGAGAGCGCGATCCTGACGGCGGCGGTTGTGTTTCTGCTCGCTGTTGCGTCCGTCTTCCAATACCTGATGGGCGTGCAGGGCGTGCCGAAGTTGCTGGGCGAGATGCTCAGTCCGCTTAAAAACCACCCTTGGCTTTTTCTGTTCGTGACGGCGTTCATCGCGATGATGTTCGGCATGATCCTGGAAGGGCTGCCGGCTGCCGTCGTTCTGATCCCGGTGGTTTTTCCGATCGCTGAGGAGATGGGTATCCATCCCATCCACTTCAATATCGTGCAGACGGCGGCTGTCGGGATTGGGCTGTTCCTGCCGCCGATGGGTGTCGGTCTGTTGATGGCGTTGAAGTTTGCCAACCTCTCGGTGAGCGAGCACTTCCCGACGTATGTACCCTACATTGTGGCGCTGTTGATCGGCTTGTCGCTGATCATCTGCATCCCCGAGATTTCGCTGACACTGCCGAGACTGGCAGGACTGATCCGTTAGTCGGGCGGCTTTGGCATTGTAATTGATGCCTGAGGCGGCTGAAAGCCGGCCTACAATGAAACATCATCGTCAACGGAGAGAAGAACAATATGCAACGCGCATTCGCACTCATCGCCGGGCTCGTCGCCGTCACCTGCAGTGCCATTACTGCGATACCGCTGGCCGTCGGTCAGACGGGACCCGGCTGGGTCACACTGCTCGACGACAGGACCATGGGCGACTGGGATAAGGTTGGCGAGGCCAACTGGCGGCTCGAAGGTGGCGCGGTCGTCGCCGACAAGTTGACCAGCAAGGACAGTGCCCATCTGGTCACCAAGACATCCTATAAAGACTTCATGATCTATGCCGAATTCTGGGCGAGTGACGATGCCAACAGTGGGATCTTCATCCGTTGCGCCGACCCCAAAAACATCGGCGCCAAGACCTGCTATGAGGTCAACATCTTCGACCAACGCAAGGACCCGACCTATGGCACCGGTGCGATCGTGAACTTCACCGAAGTGAACCCAATGCCCAAGGTCGGCGGCAAGTGGAACACCTTTGAGATTACCGCCAAGGGCCGGCAGATGACGGTTCTTCTCAACGGTCAAAAGACGGCTGATCTCAACAACGGCATGTTCGAAGCTGGGCCGTTCACTCTGCAATACGGCTCTGGCGTCATTAAGTTCCGCAAGGTCTCGGTCAAACCGCTATAGCATTTGCGCGGATCAGAGGACCGTCACGGTGGTCCTCCATTTCGGTGGTCGTCTGATTGTATGAAGGAGTGCTCACCATGCGCCGCGTGTCCATTGCCGTCTGTCTGCTGTTGGCCAGCATCGCGCCCGCTGTCGCTCAGATGGTGCCAGCTGAGATCGTCAAGGAACTGGCGCCGACCGGAAAGCTGCGCGCCGCCATCAATCTCGGCAACGGGGTTCTGGCGCAAGGCACGCCGCAGGAGCCGCGCGGCCTTTCCGTCGACCTGGCGCGTGAGTTGGCCCGCCGCACCGGCCTAACCCTCGAACTGGTGCCGTTCGCGGCGGCCGGAAAGGTGTTCGAAGCATTGCAGGCTGGCAGTTGGGACGTCGCCTTCATGGCCCGCGAGCCGGCGCGCGCCGCAGAGGTAGACTTCACCGCAGCTTATGTGCTGATCGAGGGCACCTACATGGTGCTGAAGGACTCGCCGCTGAAAGCGATCGCTGATGTCGACCGCCCCGGCGTGCGCATCGCCGTTGGGCGCGGCTCCGCCTACGACCTCTTTCTGACGCGCACGATCAAGGATGCCACACTGGTGCGGGCGCAGACCGGAGGCGGCCGTGCCATGATCGATCTGTTCTTTGCCGAGAAGCTCGAAGTCGTCGCCGGCGTGAAGCAGGCGTTGATGGCGCACGCTAACACCGATCCCAATGTTCGCGTGATGGACGGCCGCTTCCAAGTCATCGAACAAGCCATGGGCACGCCCAAGGGCCGAGCCGCCGCCGCGCGCTACCTGCACACTTTTGTCGAAGAGATGAAAGCCTCCGGCTTTGTCGCCGCAGGTCTCAAGCGCAGCAATCAGGGCGACGCCGCCGTGGCGCCACCTGCGCCACAATAACCACGCAGCAATAGGGCGCTCCAATTTTATCGCATTGGAGCGCCCTCGGGTCGTTGCTGCCGCCTATTTGGCCAGTGGATCTGGCCGGAACTGGAAGTGCGCCGCGAGCGGTTTCGTGCCTTTGCCACCCTCGATCAACCACGGTGTGCGGTCGCCGTTGGCAGCCCACAAACCACGCCCTTTCCACCCGGCATTCGGATCGTCGATGCGGCCATCGAAACCTTTGGCATAGAAGCCAAGCGGATACGGCACGCGGATCGAAATCATCTTGCCGTCCTTGTCGAGGGCGACGAGGCCATCCATCTGGTTGGCCGTCGACATCGGGATATCGTCGCCGAGGCCGAACGTGTTGTGCTGATCGACCCACGAATAGTAGCTCGCTTCAGCACTGTTCTCGCCGATGCCTTTGAAGCCCGGCCCCGGGTATTGGTGGAAGCTCCAGCCTTCCGGGCAATGATTGCCCGTCGCCGTCGGCCCGTTGAGTGGGCCCTTGCACTTGCGGCGATCGAAAATGCCCATGTGACCACTCGCCAGCGAAACAACCGCACGGCCTTGCTTGTCGATATCGCCACCACGCACGCCGAAGCCCGGCATCGGCACGTAGAAGATTTCCGCCACGGCGCGGTGCGGGTTGGTGCCCGGATCGATGCGGACGACCGCGCCCGGGTTGCCACGGATGGCCCCCCAGATTGTCCCGTCAACGGGGCTCGGCATGACAGCATAGAACGTCGGCCCAATTCGCATGTCCTTGGCCGGGTCCTGTGGCTGGCCGGGTTCGGTATAGCCGTCGTCGCGCCGGCCATTGCCATTGGTGTCCAACACGATCGCCGTCCAGCCCTGCGACTTCTCGATGTCGCCGGTCTCGTCCAGCATTTTGGTGTTGATCCAGCCGACATTGCCCCCGCCGCCGCCGGTCGAGGCCCACACCGTGTGATTGGCGTCGTAACCGAACTGCAGATGGTGCGAGCCAAAGCACGTTTGGTAGGCGGTGTACTTGCCCGTCTTCGGGTCATACATCGTCACCCGGCGGTTGGTGCGTTCCAATGGGAACTCTTTGGCCGATGGATGGCTTGAACCCTTCTTGCAGAAGGCGGGGTTGTCCGGCTTGTGCCCGGTCGCCGCCAACCAGACGCGACCCTTGTGGTCGAGCATGGAGTTGTGATTGTTGGCGCGGCTGTCCCAGATATTTTCCTCGCCCCAATAGGCCGAGGGGCCCAAAATTTTGATCGACCCAGCATTGCCCGGTCCAAGCGCCAGCGGCATATCAGAGGTGACGGGCAACATGAATGTTGTCGCCGTATTCTTCACCGGATCGAGGATCGGCATCGCGTCGCACGCATGCTCGCACTGCCCAAACACCGGGCCATAGCCATTGACCGTTGGATTGCGCCGGTCGCTGGCGATCAAATCGTGCAGGTATTGCTTGTCATTGTGCCAATCGCGCAGCGTGACAACGATGTTGCGCTCCTTGCCTTGTGGCCGCGTCGGCTTGTTCTCGGGCAAGGCACCCCGAGCGATCTTCTCGGTCCACTCACCGAAGTACTTGAACGGCACGCCGCCCAGTTCGCCGGCCGCCAGATTGATCATATTCTCGCCGGCCTGACCCGACTGGATACGCCGCATCCACGCGTCTTCGTGGGTCTTGCTCGCGTCCATATGAAACTTCGGGATCGTGCGCGTCGACAATTGGCCGAGCTGATGGCAACCGACGCAGCCGTTGTTCTTCATGCCATTGAGATAATCCGACAGCTTCAGTTTCTCAGGCATCCCTGACTTGTTGCCGGGCCCAAACTTATCCGCCGACGGGATCTCCAGCATCGAATGCCAGTAGATGGCGGGGTAGTATTGTGCGGCGGCTGCCTCGTTGGGCGCCGGCACGGCCGTGAGATTGAGTTGCTTGCCGGGCTCGCTCTTGATTTTCGGACTATCGACCAGCCCATAGCCGCGGACCCACACGTCATAGTTGGCCTTTGGCAGGTCGGGCACCACATAGCGCCCTTGATCATCGGTGACGACGGACTTGATGTAGCGAACGCCAAGCTCGCGCGTCTCAGCAATCACCCAGACGCCAGCCTCCGGACCATTGGCGCTCCGCACAACGCCACCGATGTCGTCGTTGTCGATCGCAACCTGCGCCGCCGCGGACTGCACGTATGCCGGCAAAACCGTCGCCGCCGCAAAGGCCGCAAGCGCCGCTCCAATGCCTAGTCCCCGTACACGATATCTGGCTCGCATGGTGCGCTTCTCCCCGGAGTACATATTGTGACTATGGCAGTGTGGCTGTGTCAGTGTCACACAACGTAGGCCGAACGGCTGACCGCCTACAACACGTCTGCCATTCGTCGCGGGCATGGTTGGATTGCGTGCTGGGTCTACTTGCGTTCGAGCAGGCACTCGACTTCGACGGGCGCATTCCGCTTGCTCGACGTGCGCCGCCGCAGCAGATCGACGGTCCGGTAGCCGTCCTTCTCACAGGTAACGACCACATTGTCGGAGTCGACATCGTTGCCAAGGCCGTTGCGGCGAAACCGGCCTTCGTCATCGGTCGAGATCAGGAAGAAGCGCGACGTTCCCTTGAGCTGCGCCTTGAAGCGCACGCCTTCAAGCGGAGTCAGCCCTTTGATATCCTTGGCATCGCCAAAATACGGTGTGCCGTGCTCCGCGATATCCTCTTCCTGAAAATCGGCTTCGCCAGCCCTTGCAGCAGGCGCGGCCAGCACCAACGCCGCAACCAGCGGCATCACGCCGCCGATGCAGCGAACGAATCGATGGTCTCGGGACATGGCTGTGTGAACTCCGGGTTGGCAGGGCACCGGCTTTCGGCAAATGGCCCTCCAGCACAGTCATCGCAGGAAGAAACCGCGCATAAGATAGACGAAAGCCAGCATGATCGCCAGCGGCACAGCCCACCCGATCCAGAGCGGCGTCGGCCAGCGCCGGGTTATCGGCAGCGCCAACAGGCTTATTCCGGTTGCGGCCAGCAGCGAAGTCCCAAGCCATCCAAACCAATGCATGGCCGGGCCATTTCGACTGGGTTGCGTCAGCCAATCCCATTCGCCGATCTTGGGATGGTAGGTGACCAGCGCCCAGTTGGCCTCGACGGCAAACACATAGACCAACGCAAAGGACGCTGCAAAAATGGGGATGACGCGATCGGTGCTCATCGTCCAAACATTCCTCTGACGTTGTTCAGGATGTGGCCAACCAGAAACCCGTACCAGACGACGAAACAGAGCATCGCCGTAATCACCGCCCGCGCCGTCGCGTGTTTGACGTCGAGCGGCTGCCGCCAGACCAGCCAATAGAGCGGCAGCATGCCAAGGCCGATCGCCACAAACTGCTCCTTCAACTCGAAGCTGCCGTTGATCGAATGCAGTCGCGCGCTCTCCAGATAGGGCCGCACCGCCAGCCGATAGGCGGGATAGATCACGCCACCCAGCACGCCTGTGACGATGTAGAGGACAATATTGGCCATCGTGTACCGCTGACCAGAAACAGCGCGGAACGACGCCAGGAACGTTGCCTTCGACGTCGCCGGCCAGCACGCCGACATGGCCTGATGCGTGATGCCGCCGAGCAGGGCCACCGCCATCAAGCCATGCAGGATCAGCAAAAAAGTGGTCACCCGCTCCTCCCGGCTGTTCCCAATCCAAATACTGGCCGATCGGTCGGCCGCCTGCAAGCGGTCACTCTACTTTGCCCACTCCGACGGCAACGGCGCGAACGCCCCGGCGCTATGGACAATTCGGCCACCAACCATCGTCAACAGCGACTGCAATGTACCGATCTCCTCGGCAGGGATGGTCAGATAATCCTTATCCAGCACGGCCAGGTCGGCGAGGCGCCCCGGTTCCAGCGTCCCGCGCTTGCCCTCGTCGAATGCGAACCATGCACTGCCGGCCGTATAGATCCGCAGCGCGTCCTCGCGCGAAACCAGCTCGGATGCGCCGCGCGTTGCAAGACCGTCAACCGTGCGTCCATCGATCATCCACTTGAGCGACACGAATGGATTATAGCTCATGACGCGATGCGCATCCGTTCCCCCGCCGACGCTCAGTCCCAATCGCAGCGCCGTCTTGATCGGCGGCGCACGATTGATCGTTGCACCCCGCGCGGCAATGAAGTTCGGCGTGGCAAAGTGTAATCCGTTCTGCATCAACCAGCCGACGCCGAGCGCCTTCATGCGCGTCAGCGACAATTCCGTCGCATCGTGCAAGTGCGCCACCGACCAGCGCGATCCCGCGATGGTGACCTCACGGTCGATCCGCTCGAGAACATCGAACACATGGTGGGCTGAGCGGTCGTTGTTCCAATGGATGGTCAGCGCCATGCCGCGCGCGGCAGCCCATCTGCCAACCTGATACAGATCCTCCTTCTGCGCTTCGGTCGGCATGTCGTTGTTATACATGCCCCACGTCACACGCTCGCCGATGCCAACGAAACGCAACATGTCGTCGCCAACGCCCATCGGCAGAAAGCGGGTCAGCAGTTGCAGGTCAGCGAGCTCGCTGCCGGGCCGTGGTGCGCAGATGCTGTAGGCGACGCGGACAGTCAGCTCGCCCGCCCGCCAAAGCCGGAACAGCGCTTCATACTCCTCAGGCGCCAGGTTATGCCCGCCGGGATCGATCACCCCGGTCACGCCGAACCGGCTCAATTCGCGCAGAAAACGCCGTGTTCCAGCCATGCTCTCGTCGAGCGTCGGCCGCGGCAGCCGGGCGTAAAGCCCCGTGATGGCAGCGCTGTCGCCATTGATCCAACCCGGGAATGTCGCATCCTCATCAAACCGGGCGTTGGCGGGCAGGTCGGCTGCGCTGGCGATCCCGAGCGCTCGCAATCCCATCGGCGTCAGCAATACGGCGCGATAGAACAGCTGGATGTAGACGGCATGATCCGGCGCGGCCGCGACGAGTTCGGCGTGCGTTGGCCGCCGCTGCTCGGCGAACTGGTTCGGCGTCCACCCACCGCCAACCACGATCCAGCTGCCGGGCTTGGCATAGAGCGCCGCGATGCGAATGCGCTCCATCGCTTCAGTGATCGAGGTCGCCCCGATCCAACTCGCCTCGGTCGAAAACTTGAGGCCGGCGCGAATGGCATGGATGTGGGAATCGATCAATCCGGGGATCACCGTTCGACCATCGAGATCGATCGTGCGCGTTTGGGCATCAACACGTTTCAGTAGATCGGATGACGTCCCTGTCGCCACGATTTTATCATCGTGCAATGCCAAGGCCTCGACGATCGATGATCGCGCATCCAGTGTCAGGATTTTGCCATTGTGCAGGATCGTGTCCACCGACTGCGCAGCACTGGGATCGGCACTCGCCAAGCCCGTGACCAGCACGCCAAGTGCCGCCGCCCAAACCGTCGCTTGCCCACGGCGCCAGATTGGCCAAAACCCTTGCACTCGATTGCGCGTTGTCGCGAGCACCGCAACAACTCCGAGAGTGACCTCTTGTACGTGGCGTTGTCGGCCGAATGAGCCGCATGGCCGGGATCGACCATGGCGCGACACGATCAGATTGGCATTGCTGCGAGTATGCACAGCCACATGGAAGGCGCCAGTGTCCCGTTTTCGAAGCTCGCATGGAGGCCGCCGCGCGGGCGTGACGTCGAAACGCCCCAGCCCACAAGCGAAATCTCGTTGACAGGCGCTTGCCGACCCAGGCTAACATTGTGCCGTCACCGCCACTTTACCTTGCACACCGGCATGACCAACAACGATAAAGGGGAAGCGCATGGGTAGATGCTTACGCGGGCTCGCCGCCGGATTGATCGCGGCGCAATGGGTCTCAGTGGTACCAGCGGTGGCGCAGGATGCTTGCCCCAATCGCGGCCAACTCGACACGAACTATTGTGACCGCGACGGCGATCTGGTCGCCGATGCGCCGGCCGACCCGGCCAAGTGGAAAGATCCCTCGACCCTGGTCTGGGCCTATACGCCGGTCGAAGATCCAGCCGTCTACGCCAACATCTTCAAGCCGTTCACCACCCATCTTGAATCCTGCGTTGGCAAGAAGACCGTCTATTACCCCGTGCAGTCCAACGCCGCCGAAATCGAGGCGATGCGCTCGGGTCGCCTGCACTTCGCCGGGTTCTCGACGGGGCCGACGGGCTTCGCCGTCAATCTTGCAGGTGCCGTTCCATTCGCGGCCAAGGGCGTCGGCGACATGGTGCGCGGCTACAATCTGCTGGCCATTGTCAAGACATCGAGCCCCTACCAGACGCTCGCCGATCTCAAGGGCCGCAAAGTCGCCCATACCTCGCCTTCGTCGAACTCCGGCCATCTGGCGCCGCTCGTCCTCTTCCCCGAGAAGGGCCTCAAACCCAACGACGATTACAAGCCGCTGATGTCGGGCGGCCACGACAAGTCGGTGCTCGGCGTCAATTCCGGCGACTACGACATGGCGGCGATTGCCGGTGACGTGTTCGAGCGCATGGCCGTGCGAGGCACCATCAAGGCGGCCGACTTCCGCACGATCTACAAGAGCCCGGTCTTCCCGACGTCCTCGTTCGCTTATGCGCACGACCTGAAGCCCGAGCTCGCCAAGAAACTGCGCGAGTGCTTCTTCTCGTTCCGCTTCACCGCCGAGATGCAGAAGGAATTCAACGGCGACGATCGCTTCCTGCCGATCACCTACCAGAAGGATTGGGCCGTCGTGCGCGATGTCGCGGAAAAGTCGGGCACGCCCTACAACAAGGCGGCCTATGACGCGGAAGCCAAGCGCGAGGCCGAAGCCGCCGCCAAGAAGGCCGCCGAGAAGGCGAAGGCCAATTGACATCCACAGTCAACACGGCTGCGCGCGCTATGGTGGGCAGCCAAATCCGATCCGATTGATGGGACCAACGATGCTCCGCGCCAGTCTATCCGCAGTCGCCTTGTCACTGCTCGCCGCCGCAGTGCCAACACGCGTCCAACCAGCCTTCGCCCAGGACGCCTGCAGCAATCGTGGCCAGCTCGATACGGCGTTCTGCGATGCCAACAACGATCTGGTCGCCGATACGCCAACTGACCCGGCCAAGCTCAAGGACCCCGCGACACTGGTCTTTGCTTACTCGCCAGTTGAAAATCCGGCCGTCTATCAGGTCGTCTATCAGCCGTTCATGGATTACCTCACCACCTGTACCGGCAAGCGCGTCGCCTACTTCCCGGTCCAGAACAACGCCGCGCAAGTCGAGGCGATGCGCTCCGGCCGCCTGCACATTTCCGGCTTCGCAACCGGCGTCGTCGGTTTCGCCGTCAACCTGGCGGGCGCTGTACCTTTCGCCGTAATCGGCTCCGAGCGTGGCGTTTCCGGCTACAAACTCTTTGCCATCGTCAAGGCCGACAGCGCCTACAAGTCGCTCGCTGATCTCAAGGGCCGCAAGGTCGCCCATACCGCGCCGTCATCGAATTCGGGCAACCTTGCGCCGCGCGTATTCTTTCCGGGCCTCGGACTGAAACCGGACGACGATTACAAGGTTCTGATGTCAGGCGGCCATGACAAGTCGGTGCTCGGCGTCGCGTCCGGCGACTACGACATGGCGCCGGTCGCCTCCGACGTCTACGACCGCATGGTCGCGCGCGGCGCCGTCAAAGCCGACCAGATTCGCGTCATCTGGCAAAGCGAGACATTCCCGACCTCGTCGTGGTCGATCCCGCACGACCTCAAACCTGAACTCGCGGCCAAGATCACGAAATGCTTCATGGACTTTAAGTGGACCGATGCTCTGAAGGCCGAATACAAGGGCGAGGATCGCTTCCTGCCGATGACCTACAAGGAGACGTGGCGCCCGATCCGCGAGGTCGCCGAAAAATCCGGCACGCCCTACAACAAGACTGCCTACGAAGCGCAAGCCAAACGCGAGGCAGACGCCGCCGCCAGAAAGGCCGCCGACGAAGCGGCAAAAGCAGCGCCGGCAGCCAAGCCGCAATAATGACTCGCAAGCGGATGACACGACGACCCAGCGGAACAGGCACCATATCATGGTCGCAGTCATACGCCCTGAGCCCGATTCGAGCCCGGTGCTCAGCCTGCGCAAGCTCAGCAAGGCGTATCGGCCCGGCCAACCCGTACTCGCCGATATCTCGCTCGACATTGCGGGCCAGGGCGTCACCGCCATCATCGGCCCTTCGGGGACGGGCAAGTCCACGCTGATCCGCTGCGTCAATCGCCTGGTCGATCCGACATCCGGCGAGATCTGGTTCGAAGGCCAGGACATCGCTCGATTGAAGGGCCAACCGCTGCGCGCCGTCCGCCGCCGCATCGGCATGGTCTTTCAGGAATACAATCTGGTCGAGCGGCTGTCTGTGATGGAGAATTTATTGTCAGGGCGGCTCGGCTACGTGCCGGTCTGGCGGGCATACCTGCGCAGGTTCCCAGCTGCCGATATCGCCCGCGCCTTCGAGCTGCTCGAGGCGGTCGGTCTCGGCGCCGACTTCGCCACCAGGCGCGCCGACAAGTTGTCCGGTGGTCAACGCCAGCGCGTCGGCATCGCGCGTGCCATCATGCAGGCGCCGGCACTGGTGCTGGCCGACGAGCCGACCTCATCGCTCGATCCCAAGACGTCGGTGGAGATCATGGAGCTGCTGACGAAAATGTCCGCCGACCGCTCCGTGCCGGTCATCGTCAACATCCACAATGTCGAACTGGCCAAGCGCTTCGCCCAACGCATCATCGGCATGACCGGCGGCCGCGTCGTCTATGATGGCCGGCCCGGCGGATTGACCAGCGAGCATCTCGCCGAGATTTATGGTGGTGAGGCGTGGCAATGAGCGTGTCACTTGCCCCGAACGTGCTGCAACGCAGCGCCTTTCCAGTGAACTGGCCGAAGCGTCTGGCCTGGGCTGGGCTCGCGGCCTATGCGCTGTTCGCACTGAGCGCGCTCGACATCGACGGCGCCCGCATCCTGCGCGGCCTTGAGAATGCGCAGAAGCTGTTCGCGCGCATGTTTCCGCCGAACCTGCAGGCCGACAAGCTGGCGCTGATCAAAGACGGCATGATCGAGAGCATCCAGATTGCCGTGCTCGCGACGTTCGTCGGCGTGTTGATCTCGCTGCCGGTCGGTCTTGCCGCTGCACGCAATCTGGCGCCCGGCTGGGTGTCCTGGAGCGCACGCGGATTGATCGCCGTGCTGCGCTCGTTCCATCCGGTGATCGTCGCCATCCTGTTCGTCAAGGCCGTCGGCTTCGGCGCGCTGGCCGGAATCCTGGCGCTGATCGTCTCGACGATAGGGTTTGTCTCGAAGCTGTTCGCCGAGGTCGTCGAGGAAATCAGCGCCAAGCAAACGGAAGCGGTGCGCGCCACCGGCGGATCGTTCTGGCATGTACTGATTTTCGGCGTCTTCCCGCAAGTCATGGCGCGCTTCGTCGGCCTCGGCGTCTATCAGTTCGACTCAAATCTGCGCAACTCGACCATGGTCGGCATCGTCGGTGGCGGCGGCATTGGCGCGCCACTGTTCACGGCCTATCAGCGCTTCGATTATGACGTCGTGCTGACCATTCTGCTGATCATCATCGGCTTGATCATGCTGTGCGAACTGTTCTCCGCCCGCATCCGGAGAATTTTCCAATGATCGAAACGGGTAACAATCCCAAGGTCTGGCAGCGCTTCACGCCTGCGGAGCGGATCGGCCGTTCGATCGTCTATGTGTTGACCGCCATCGCTGTCATCTGGTCCCTGCGAACGATCGAGATTATTCCGGAGTTTCTCTACGACGCACCACAACAGGCCGCTGATCTGTTTCAGCGCATGTGGCCGTTCGATCTCAAGTTCTGGCCGATGGTCCAGGCAACGATGATCGAGACCTTTCACATTGCGACGCTGGGCACGATCCTGGCAATCATGATGGCACTACCGCTGGCGTTTCTCGCCGCGCGCAATTTCACCTCGAACCCGGCGCTGCGTTGGATCGCGCAATTTATTTTTGTAGCGTCGCGATCCGTGAATTCTTTGATCTGGGC
Organism: uncultured Alphaproteobacteria bacterium; assembly: GCA_963714325.1. GTDB lineage: Bacteria > Pseudomonadota > Alphaproteobacteria > Rhizobiales > Hyphomicrobiaceae > CAVQOB01. The sequence continues at coordinate 456,595 of CAVQOB010000008.1, forward strand.
GTTGTTGTTCGTGGCGATCTTCGGTCCAGGCGCGCTGGCCGGCGTGCTCTCCATCGCCGTGCGCTCGATCGGCTTTGTCGGCAAGTTGTTCGGTGAAGCGCTGGAAGAGGCGCAGCAGGGGCCGATCGAAGCCTTGACGGCCGCCGGCGCACCGCGTGCGGCGATCCTGCTCAAAGGCTACTGGCCGCAGGCTGAGCCGGCCTTCTGGTCGGTGGCGTTGTTGCGCTGGGATATCAACATTCGCGAGAGTGCCGTGCTCGGGCTCGTCGGCGCCGGCGGCATCGGCGTCGCCCTCGATGCGGCGCTGAACAATCTCTACTGGGATCAGGTCGGCTTGATTCTCGCGGCCATCTTCGCCGTCGTCATCGTCACCGAGATCGTGACCTCCAATATCCGCAAGCGCATCATTTGATGCGCGGGTGCGCCCCTAAAAGTGTGGTGCGGAGCGCTGCCGGAAAAGTGGGCACCGGTTTTCCGGTCGGCAGCGCGACCAAAAGTGTGGTGCGGAGCGCTGCCGGAAAAGGGGGCACCGGTTTTCCGGTCGGCAGCGCGACCAAAAGTGTGGTGCGGTTTTTGGCTAAGGCGCACGAGCCAAGTAATACCCGCGAGCGAAATTTTCGACCTCCACATCCTTGTTCGTCATGGCCGCGAAGGCGGCCACCCAAGCAAGTCAAATTGGCTCACGATCTCTACGCCAGTCATCCCACCCATCGTTCAACCCCATGCGACTTCTTCGACTGTGACCACGTGCAGCCTGCTTGGGTGGCCGCCGTCGATGCGGAGCATCGCGCTGCGATGACGCGGCCATGACGGAGTTTGGGTTTGCAGACAGGTCGAAGTTTATGCACGGCGGTATAAGTATAAGAGGAATCCACCCGTGCGCCAAACGCCGCTGTCATTCTCTGGTAAGCGAAGCGCACATGCCTTCGGGCTTGTCCCGGGGACCCATTGCGCAACACACGCGAACGCTGCGGCTCCGGCGCGCGGGGTCCCCGGCACGCGGCCACGTTTCTTGGCGCCTCCGGTTGCCCAGGCCCGACTGCTGGTGGGCAGCTAAAGGGCCAAGCAAAGTGCCAACCGGCGTGCCCTTGGCCGAGGATGGCAGCGGAGTTTGGAGCGCCGCGCCCTCAACGCGCGATCAGTCCATCGGCGAAAGGGTCAGCCGCATCGCGGATCAGCACGGCGTCCGCCACCACATAGGCCCGGCCCGTGATGCTTGGGATCACCGCGCCGCTGGCGTCCGTGCGATAGCGCGCGACGAAACGGCTGCCGACAACACTCTCCTGCACCCAGTCGACGCCCGGCGCCAGTTTGCCGCGCGCCGCAAGGCAGGCGAGCTTGGCGCTGGTGCCGGTGCCGCACGGCGAACGATCGTAAGCGCCGCCGGGGCAGAGCACGAAGTTGCGACTGTCAGCATCGGCGGCGCCAGCCGGTCCGAAAAATTCGATGTGGTCGATGCGCGCGCCGTCGGCACCGGTAATGCCCTTGGCAGCGAGTGCTTGGCCGACGGCTTCGGCCGCCCGTGTCAGCGCCGGGATCTCGGCCATCACCAACGGCGCCGGCGTAGTGTCGCAGAGGAAGAACCAGTTGCCGCCCCACGCGACATCGCCGGTGAAGCGGCCGAGCCCGGCAACATCGACGCTGACGTCGGCGTGCAGCCGATAGCTGGCGACGTTCTCGATTCTGACCGTGTTGCGATCGATCAGGTCGACACCGACGACACCGACCGGCGTCTCAAACCTGTGCGTTCCTGGCCCGATGCGCCCCAGATGCGCGAGCGTCACGGCAGCGCCGATCGTGCCGTGACCGCACATGCCGATATAACCGACGTTGTTGAAGAAAATCAGCCCGGCGGCGCAGGCCGTGTCGACCGGCTCGCACAGCAATGCCCCGACCAGCGCATCATAGCCGCGCGGCTCGTTGACAGCAAAGCTGCGGAGGCGATCGAAATCACGCGCGAAGATCCGCCGACGCTCAGCGAGCGAGCCACGACCAAGCGCCGGGCCGCCGTCGACGATCAGCCGGGTCGGTTCGCCTTCGGTATGGGAGTCGATGACACGCATGGTGTTACGCCTGGGCTGCCGACCAAGCGCGATACCAGGTCTTGAACAATTTCAATTGATCCGCCGCATAGCGCTTCTGGCTCGGCGAAAGTTCGTCGCTGGCGCTGAAATGCAATTCGTATTCGGCGTGGCCCTCGAGCAGCATCAGGTATTTATAGAACAGCACCAGCTCGACGCCTTCATCGAACGACGACAACACGCCAAGCGCTTGCTCAAGCTCCATCGCCTGCCGCCGCGCCCTGGCGTCACCGGCTGCGGCCTTTTCGCAGAAGGCAACGAGCTGCAGCACTTCCTTCGGTAAGACGTTGCCGATTCCCGTGATCGCACCAACCGCGCCGCAGTTGATAAACCCATGCACCACTTGCGTATCGACGCCGACCATCAAGGTGACCGAGCGATCGTGCCCGGTGATGTGCTCGGCCGCATAGCGCAGCGACGCCGCGCCGCCGAATTCCTTGAAGCCAACCAGATGCGGATGGCGACGGCGCAAGTCAAAGAACAGATCAGCCTTGGTCTCGAAGCCATAGTACGGACTATTGTAGATCACCGATGGCAAGTCGACCGCCGCCTCCAGCACGCCTTCGAAATGCGCCCGCTGCGCCGCCACTGACGTGCCCCGCGAGAGCACACGCGGAATGACCATCAGGCCTTTGGCGCCGGCCTGCTTGGCATGCGCCGCCAGCGCCGCCGCCCGCTTCGGGTTCTGCGCGCCGGTTCCGACAACGACGGCAACGCCGGCCTTGACCAATCGTTCGACACCCTCCATCCGCTGCTCGTCGCTGAGCAATGGCCAGTCGCCCATCGAGCCGCAATAGACCACCGCCGACATGCCCGCGCCGACCAACGCCCGCGCCGTGGCGACCAGTGCGTCGAAGTCCGGCTGCCGCGCGCGCGTGCACGGTGTCATCAGCGCGGGGATTGTGCCCTTGAAAATGGTGGCGGCCATGCCAGTCTCCTTGCGCAACCACGATTGAGAATTGCCGCGGGTTCGCTCCGCCGTCAACGCGCAGCTTTCTTCCAGCGTGACCACGCCCGTCGCATCACTTGATCGAAAGTTCCGCGTGCATGGAGGCCGCCGTCGCTAGCGCCGCAAACCAGAACGGCGCCGCACTAGCGGTGAACAGGAACGCGGTCTTCAAGCACTTGAACTTCTGCGTGAGAATCGTCGCATTGCGCCAGATCTGCTGCGTCAGTTGATCAAAATAGTCCTGATCGTTACAGCCGCGCATCTGCGCGACGTAGTCGGCCTCGTCCGTCCGCGCGATGTCCTGGAAAAACAGCAGCGACGTCGACGTCCGCTTCAAGATCGGGTGGCTGGCCTTATAGAGATACCACAGGCTGCCGCCGATACAGCAGATGCAAAGCCCGCCGAGAACCGCCAGTTGCGTGATCCGCAAATCCGGCGGTTTGACGTTCAAGGCGAGCACCGCCAGCATCCCGGCGTTGACCGCGAACAACGACGAGACTTTCGCGTCGACCCGCGCAAAGTTCGCCAGCACCCGATCGAGCTGTTCGCCAGCGGTCTCGATCGCCTCTCGCGGTGTCATTGCCGAGGGTTGCAGTGGTTTGCGGTCGCTCATGGCGTGATCCATCCAAAAATATGACGATCAGGCAGTTGGATGATCGTAGTCAATCACCGGCAGAACACCAGCACAACTTGCGGGAGTCATGAATACGGCAGCCATTCTCGCCGCGCCGGCTGCAATCACCCCAGTTTCTCTGCCCGCACCTGATAGAGCATCAGCCCGGTTGCCACCGCAAGGTTGAGACTGTCGAGCCGGCCGGCCATCGGTATTTTGACCAGCCGCCGGCACGCCTTGGCGACTTCTTCGGAAAGTCCCGGCCCTTCGCTACCCATCACGATCATCACCGGCGCGCGATAGCGGACCTTGCGAAAATCGTGCGGCGTTGCGAGGTGTGCGCCGACGGCTTCCCCTGGCCAATTGCCGAGCAACGCGATCAACTGATCCTTCGGCATCCGCACCAGCGGCACCGCGAAGATAGAGCCCATCGTCGCGCGCACGCACTCATGCGCAAACGGATCACAACAGGTGCCGGCCAGGATGACGCCGCTGATGCCGGTTGCTTCCGCCGTGCGGATGATCGTGCCGAGATTGCCGGGATCACGAATTTCTTCGAGCACCAGCCAAGTCTCGGATGCATGCACAGAATTCGGCTTCGGCGCATTCGCCCACTTCTGCTCGAACACGCCCATGAAAGACTGCGCGTTGTCCTTGGAGGCGAGCTTCTCCAGGATTTCGCGCGAAACTTCGAGCACCTCGGCGCCGGCCTGCAAGGCGGTCGCAACCAATCCGCGCGCGAGGCCGTCATCGGCGCTGCCGGCCTGATAGACCAGCGTCTTCGGCACGATGCCGCGTTCGCGCGCCGTGATCAGCAGCGACATCCCCTCGACGACGAACAATCCGGTATCGCGCCGCGTCTTGCGCATTTCGAGCGCGCGGATCGCTTTGACGCGGTCGTTGGTCAGGCTGGTGATAATCTTGGGCGTGGTCATGGCAGGTGTCTTATGGGCCCCCGGCTTGGATTGCACGATGTCTTATGCGGACCTTGCCCCCGACATGGCGCTGCTGCCAGGCATTCTCACACGCTGATGATCAGCGTTCAATAGAGCCAATTCTGGTCGATTCTGGTTAATCGCGCCAGGGCGGTTTTAAGGCCACCTAGGCGAGCCGAAAAATTTAGGCCATGGGGGTAGCCAAAATATCAGCAACAGCATCCAGAGGTCGTTATATCGCCGGAAATCGCCATCTTGGGTCGCAATCCTCGATCAGGGGTTGCAAATCATGATGCTGCCCGCCGAGCGCGCACATCGTCCCAGGTTAACGCTCCTGCGAACGCCAGCGCGTGAACATCGAGGTCGGCACGGCCCGATGCCCTCCCTCCTCGAGCGTCGCCAGTTCACCGATCTCGAACGCCCCCGGCCGTCCTGCCAGCATCTCCGCCGCCAATTGCCCGAACGCCAGCGTCGAGGCGCGGATCGCATAGGCCGTCAGGATCATCGCGGCCTGCTTCGGCGCCAGCAGCGCCGTGCAATCCTTCAGCAGGCCCGGCAGGCTCGTGAACAGATCCCAAACCTCGCCCTCGGGGCCACGGCCGAACTTCGGCGGATCGACCAGGATGATGTGGTAGCTCTTAGCCCGGCGCACATCCCGCGCCGCGAACTTCGTCGCATCGTCGAGCAACCAGCGGATCGTCGCGTCATTGAGTTTTGATGCGGCCTGATTCTCGCGCCCCCACGCAATCGCTTTCTTTGACGCGTCGACGTGCGTGACCTCGGCGCCGGCCTTCGCCGCCAGCAGTGAGGCAGCCCCCGTATACCCGAACAGATTGAGCACCCGCGGCGTCTCGCCCGCAGCCTTGATCGCTTCGATCTTTTCCAGCATCCACTGCCAATGCGGCAGTTGCTCGGGAAACAAGCCGACGTGCCACAGTCCCTGCAGCCGGCAAAGCATGCTGATGCCCGCGACCGGAACGACGAAGCTCTCAGGGACTTGCTTGTCGAATTGCCACTTGCCCTTTTCCTCGTCATCCCCCGACGCCGAGAAGACCGCGTGCGCCTCCTTCCAGCGGACCGGCGCGCGCGGTTGCCACAACGCCTGCGGCTCCGGTCGATCGACGATGATCGCCCCGAACCGCTCGAGCTTGCGCCCGCGCCCGCTGTCGAGCAGCGCATAACCCTTGAAGCCCTGCGTGGTGATCAGCGCGAGCGCGGATGGAATAACAATCGAAGTCATCGCGCCTTGTCGCACACTCCGCAGCATTCGCAAATATCGTTGCGCGGGATTGGACATGGTGCGCGTTTGTCTTCTCCCCGTGCTTACGGGGAGAAGGTGCGCGAAGCGCGGATGAGGGGTAGCAGCGGGCACCAATGCCCGAGCAAGCGGCTGCCCCTCACTTGTCTGCGATTCCTTTTGCGCTGCGCGCAACGGGCGAACATCCTCTCCCCGCCAACGGGGAGAGGGAAGCTACCAGCAATGGCAAAATTCAAGCCAGATGCTTGAACATATGCCGCCGCGCCTCATCGTCCATTTCAGCCTTGAACGTATGCTTGTCCTTGAGGCCGATGGCGCGTTGCGCCGCAGGCCGTGCGCTGATCTCGTCGGTAAGACGTTTGAGGTTCGGGAACTTCGCCCAGGCTTCTTCGCCGAGGATCATCGGCATCATCCGCGCCCAGCCCCAGACCTCCATGTCGACGATCGAGTAGGCATTTCCGACCATATATTTGTGTTTGGCGAGGTGCGCGTCCAGCACGCCGAAGTGCCGCTCGGCCTCAAAGCTATAGCGCTTCTGTGCGTAAGGTACCTTCTCCGGCGCGAAATTGCGGAAGTGCACCGCTTGACCCGAGAACGGGCCAACGCCGGTCGCGACGAACATCAGCCACGACAGCAGCGGGCCGCGATCGGCCGCGTTGGTCGGCAGGAACTTGCCCGTCTTCTCGGCGAGATAGAGCAGGATCGCGTTGCTGTCGAACACGGTGACGCCGTTGTCGATGATCACCGGCACCTTGCCGTTCGGATTGATCGCCAGGAATTCGGGCTTGAACTGTTCGCCCTTGCGTGTGTCGACCGGCATCGGCTGATAGGGCGTGCCCGTCTCCTCCAGGAACAGCGCCACTTTGGTCGGGTTTGGCGAACCATTGAAGTAGAATTTCAACATCGAGACACTCCACGCCTGTGAGGGTTGAATTCAGTCGCGCGATTTTTGAACCCCTATCAACCCCATTGGCAAGACATAATTTCGCGAGCCGTCCACGCCGCCACCGCCGGCATTCAAACCCGTCAGCGATGGGCTTGCCAATCGCGCTTTCCGCGTCTCTATTTCGGATTGGCGAACGTCATCGCTGTTCATTCCGGGAGTTGCCAATGTCCGCTCGTCAACAGTCGCGCGCCAAGATCGCGGTCGCCCTTCTGGCGCTCGGGCTCGCACTCGCCCCCGATCCCACTGAAGCCCAAACCGCGCCAACCGTCCGCAAACTTGAATCTGGAACGCCGACCTCGGCGATCTACATCGGCAACAGCTTCTTCTATTACAACAACGGCATCCACAGTCAGGTCGGCCAACTCGCGATCGCCGCCAAGAGCCGCATCCGCGGCACCATGGTGACGATCAGCGGCTCCGGCATGGATTGGCACGACGTCGGCTCGTATTTTCGCCCCAACGCCATCGCCAGTTATTCGTTCACCACCGCGAACGAGATCGTATTCAATCGGCTGAACAAGCTGTTCGATGTCGCCATCGTCATGGATTGCAGCCAGTGCCCGATCCACCCGAAGCTTCAGAGCGTGTTCCACGACTTCGCCAAAAAGAACAGCGACGCGGTCCGCCAGCACAACGCCGAACCCGTGCTCTTCATGTCCTGGGCCTACGCCGACAAGCCGGAAATGACCGCCCAACTCGCCGAGCAATACACGTTGGCCGGCAACGCCAACCGCGCCCTCGTGATCCCCGCCGGCCTCGCCTTCGCCCGCGCCATCGACAAGCAGCCTTCGCTCAATCTCTATGCCGCCGACAAGCGCCATCCCAGTCCCGCCGGCACCTACCTCGCCGCCTGCACGGTCTACGCCTCACTGTTCAAGCAATCGCCGGTCGGCCTTGCCTACGCCGCGACCCTCGACGCGCCAACCGCCGCGTTCCTCCAGCAAGTGGCTTGGGAAACAGTGCAGGCCTATCACGGCAATTGACGCGCTCGCGCCGGTTGGTCCTGCCGGAGGCGGGCAAGCATCGAGCGGGCAACCGAAGCGCCAGAAAAGAACGCCGGTTGCTGTCATCCCTCTCCCCGTCCTTCACGGGGAGAGGGCAGGGTGAGGGGCAGCAGCAGACCCGGGAGAGATGGCAGCGTGATCGTGGCCGCTGAAGCCGCAAAAAAAATCACGCCCGCTCACTTCCCCAGCACCACACTCGGCAGCCACAACGTCAGCGCCGGAATGTATGTCACCAGCGCCAGCACGATCAGCATCGGAATGTAGAACACCATGATCGAGCGCGAGACTTGCTCCATCGAAACCTTGCCGATCGCGCACCCGACCGCCAGCGTCGGCCCGACCGGCGGTGTCAGCAATCCGATCCCCAGATTAAAAATCATGATGATGCCGAAGTGGACGGGATCGATGCCGAACTTTTGGATCACCGGCATGAAAATCGGCGTGCAGATCAGCAGCATCGGCGCCAGATCCATGAACGTGCCGAGGAACAGCAGCAGGATGTTGACGTAGAGCAGGAACATATACTTGTCGGACGAGATCGCGACGAACAGATCGGTCACCTTCGCCGGAATCCGCATCAGCGTCATCATGTAGGCGAACGCCACCGAGAAGCCGATCATGATCATCACCATGCCGACCGTGCGGATGACGCGGCCGATCATGTGCGGCAGCTCCGACCACTGGTAGTCGCCATAAATGAAGACCGTGACCAGGAACGCCCACACACAGGCGACGGCGGCCGATTCGGTCGGCGTGAAGATGCCGGACAAAATACCGCCCATGATGATGAAGACGGTCACCAGGCCCCAGACCGCCTCAAAGGTAATGCGTCCGGCCTGCTTGAGCGTAACGGCTTCGCCTTTGGGAAAATTTTTCCGATGCGCGATGATCAGGCACAAAACCATCAGCGACAGCCCGAGCACCAACCCTGGAATGATCCCCGCCATGAACAGATGCGCGACCGAGACCGTACCACCGGCGGCGAGCGAGTAGATCACCATGTTGTGGCTCGGTGGGATCAGCAACGGCTGCAGCGATCCCGAAATCGTCACATTGACCGCGAACAGCCGCGGATACCCGGCCTTGATCATCTCCGGAATCATCACCGACCCGATCGACGCCGTGTCCGCCACCGACGAGCCTGAAATACACCCGAACATCGTCGACGCCAGGATGTTCACCAGCGCCAACCCGCCGCGGATCCACCCGACGAAGATCTTCGCGAAGTTGATGATCCGCGCCGCCATGCCGCCTTCCGCCATGATCGCGCCGGCGAGCACGAAGAACGGAATGGCCAACAGCGGGAAATCATCCATGCCGTCGGATGTTTTGAGCGCAATTGCTTCAAGCGGAATGTCCATCCACAGCGCCGCACAGATCGCCGCTAGACCAAGCGAATAGGCGACAGGCACGCCGAGAAAGCAAAAGAGCGTGAAGCTGCCGAGCAGTACGAGTGCGTCCATGGAGCGTGGTTCTTTGTGTTAGTGGATCGACGGCGACGTTACTCGCTGGAAATAGTATCGACGGCGTTCTCATTCGGTGGCGGAAAAAAGTTGCCCTTGAGAAAGCGCTCGATCACGAACAGGCTGGTGATGGCGCCACCGATCGGCACCGGTAGATACGAGACGCCAACCGACATAATTGGAAATTCGGCGATCGACTGGTACCAGGTCGCCATGCACAGTTTGATGCCGTACCAAAGCAGAAACAGGTTCGTCACCAGCATGCAAACTTCGACAACGACGCCGAGCGCCTGCCGCGCGCCGCCCTCGAGCATGTTGGGAAACATGCCGACGCCGATGTGCAGATGCTCGCGGTAGCACACGATCGCCGAGAGGAACGACAGCCAGATCATTAGCAGGATCGCCAGCGGTTCTGGCCACGACGAGGCGCTGTTCAAGACGAAGCGCGTGAACACGCCCCATGGAATGATCAACGTAATAACGACGAGGCTGATGCCTGCGATAACCACGCAGGCATGATGCAGCGCATCCATCGCGCGAAAATAAGCAGCCGTCATGCGTTCATTCCCGATGTTGCCCGTTCGTTATGCGCCGCCGCGGAAGCAGGAATACCCCCACGGTGTGCACTTGAATGGGAGATGATAGTGCGCGTTGCTGTCGGCGATTCCGAACCGATAGTCGACGACGTCGAGGAACGGCACGGATGGAAGCGCAACGCCGGCCACTCGGTAGTAGTCGCCGATAGCAAACGAGGCTTCATAGACCCCGGGCTCGAAGCGTTGCGCAAGCAGCGGGTCGGCAAGCGTCCCCGCCGCCGAAAGCGATCCTGATGCCACCACCGCGCGTGTGCCGTCGGGATTGATCCGACACAGGCTCACCCGCATGGTCGTCGCAACAACGCCCCGCGAGACATCGACGACGTGGATTGAGACTCCGGGCATTAGCAAGCGTCCAAAACGGAAGTTCACTCAAAAGCCCGGCGCCCCGCATTGATTAAGCGCGGCGCCGGGATCTTCGGCGTGCCTTACTTGATCGCGTTGATCCGCGCGATCAGGCCCGCATGCGCCGCACCATACTTATCCCATACCGGCTTGACCGCCGCCTGGAACGCCGCTTTGTCGGCCGCTGCGATCTCGTTGATGATGGCGCCAGCGTCCTTCATCTTCTTGACGCTCTCCGCCTCGCGCTCTTTCCACAGCGTGCGCTGCTCGAGCTGTGCCTCCTTCGAGAGTTTCATGACCAGCGCCTGGTCCTCCGCCGACAGCGCCATGAAGCTCTTCTTCGAGAACACCAGGATTTCCGGAATCATCAAGTGCCCGGTCATCGAGTAGAACTTCGCATAGCGGTAGTGCTGGCCGCTTTCGAAGCTCGGCTCGTTGTTCTCCGCGCCATCGACGACGCCGGTCTGCATGCCGTTGATCAGCTGGTCAAAGCCCATCGCCACGCCGTTGCCGCCAAGCGCATTCATCGTGTCGACGAACAGCGGATTGCCCATCATACGGATCTTAAGACCCTTGAGGTCTTCGAGCTTGGCGATCGGCTTCTTGGAGTTGTAGACGTTGCGGATGCCCGCGTTCATGTAGCACAAGCCGATCAGGTTGGCGGTCGGGTGATCGGTCAGCTTCTTCATCAGCTCGGTGCCGATTTCGCCGTCGATCACCTTCTCCATGTGCGCGCCGTCGCGGAACACGAATGGCAGGTTGAAAACATTGAATTCAGGCACCAGCGGCCCCATCGGGCCAACCGAGATGCGCGCGATCTGCAGCGCGCCGAGCTGCGCCTGCTCGATCATTTCTTTTTCGCCGCCGAGCTGCATCGACGGGAACATCTGCACCGAGATCCGCCCGGTGGTCGCCTTCTCGAGCTTCGCGCCCATCCGCACGACCGCTTCGACTGTCGGATAACCGAGCGGATGCACGTCGGTCGCCTTCAGCACGATCTTGGCCTGCGCAGCGGCGGGCCACGCGCCAGCCGCGCTCATGGCTGCCGTCGCGGCACTGATCGTCAGAAAGTCACGCCGTTTCATACCCTGTGTCATCATCATTCCTCCGTTTGACGGCTCCTCATGGCGTGAGGATGCCCATTGACATCTGCGAATGCTTATCGTGTCAGGTCCTCGAAGTCAGGTCCTCGAAAGCCCCCGCCCGGTCTGCGCCGGTGTTTGCAGTCGCCGTACGGCCATGCTAGCAAGTTGTACGATGACCCGACAACAAAAATCCGCAACCACCCGTCGGCCGCTTGGCAACCCGTCAATTCTGACGCCGTTGCGCCCTGTCCGCAACCTGACTGATGAAATCGTCGCGCGATTGCGCGCTGAGATCACGTCCGGCAATCTCGCGCCCGGAGCCCGGTTGCCGACCGAGCAGGATATGATGGTGTCGATGCGCGTTTCACGGACGGTGGTCCGGGAGGCCGTAGCAGCGCTGAAGGCGGAAGGATTTGTAACGACGCGACAGGGCTCTGGCGCCTTTGTCGCCGCCGACGAAGGGCGGCGCGGCTTCCGCATCGACCCGCACGGTTTGGGCTCGCTTGACGAAGTCATCGACGTGCTCGATTTGCGCCTCGCAATCGAAGTGCAGGCGGCCGTCCTGGCCAGCGAACGGGCGACCGTCGCGAGCATCCGCCGGATCCGCAAAGCGCATCACGATTTCGCGCTGGCCATCGCGCGCGGCGAAGCCGCCATCACCGAGGATTTCGCCTTCCACCGCGCCATTGCCGCGGCGACCGTCAACCCGCATTTCGAGAGTCTCTTGCAATTCCTCGGGCACTTCATCATCCCCCGTCAAAGCATCCATGCCGAAGGCATGACTCCAGAGCGCCATGCTGCCTACATGCGCCAGATCCTGTCCGAACATGAATCAATCGTCGGCGCCATTGCCGCGCGCGACCCCGAGCGTGCCCACCATGCCATGCGCGCGCACCTGCTCCGCTCCGTCGAGCGTTATCGCGCTTTTTCGGTGCCCGCTGCACGCAAGCGTGCAAAACAGTCTCCACGCGAGTTTGCGACTGTGAAATCTTGATCCGTCGAATTTGATGTAAGTTATCTGAGGTTAGATCATGAAACGCATTCTGTTGACCGGTGCCGCGGGCGATGTCGGCCGCCGCATCACGCCGCTGCTGAAGGCCGCCTATCCCGAAGTCGTCCTCTCCGATCTGAAGGCGCCCGATGACAAGCATGGCCTCGCTTTCATCAAAGCGGAACTCGCCAACCCCCAAGAAGTTGCCACCGCCGTCAAGGGCATCGACGCCATCGTCCATCTCGGTGGCTTCTCGGTCGAAGGCCCCTGGGAGTCGATCCTCAACGCCAACATCATCGGCTGCTATAATCTGTTCGAGGAAGCGCGCAAGGCGCACGTCAAGCGCATCGTCTTCGCCTCATCCAATCACGCCGTCGGCTACTACCCGCGCTCCGAGAAGATTCCCTCAGACGTCACCGCGTTGCCCGACAGCCGCTATGGCGTCTCGAAAGCCTTCGGTGAAGCGCTCGGCGCCATGTACGCCATGAAGCACGGCATCGGCGTCACCTCGCTCCGCATCGGCAACGTCAACGAAAAGCCGCTCGACGCCCGCCGGCTCGCCATCATGCTGCACCCCGAAGACCTCGTGCAGCTGATCCGCATCGGCTTCGACACGCCCGGCCTCGTCTATGAAGTATTTTACGGTATGTCCGACAACAAGCGCGCCTGGTGGGACAACGCCCGCGCCCGCGAACTCGGCTACAAGTCAAAGCATCGCTCCGAGGATCACGTCGCCCACGCCATGGCCGAACAGGCCAAAGCCGCAGCCGATCCCATTTCCGACTTCTATCAAGGCGGCACCTTCTGCTCCGCCGAATACACTGCCGACTTCGAAGCGATGAAAAAGCGATTCTGAGGGCGTCATGCCGATCCGCCCGCGCATCCTACTGACCCACACGCCTGAGATGCGCGCCAACTACTACGGCGAGCGGGCACTCGCCGGTCTGCGTGCGCTCGGCGATGTCGTCCTGCATGCGGGTGGCCAACCAATCTCGACGCCGGAACTACTCGCCGCCGCCCACGGCTGCGCACTCGTCGTCGCCGATCGCGCAACGCACCTCGATGCCGAACGCATCGCCGGCCTGGCCGATGTCGCCGCTATCCTTCGCGTCGCCGTCGATATCCGCAACATCGATTGTGATGCGGCGAGCCGCGCCGGCATCCTCGTCACGCAAGCGAGCCGCAGCTGGGTGTCAGCCGTCAGTGAACTCGCTGTTGGCCTGATGATCGACGCCGCCCGCGGCATTTCCGCCGCCAACATCGCCTATAAGTCCGGCCAGACGGCAACAGCTGCCCGCGGCCGCCAACTCGCAGGCAGCACCGCCGGCATCATCGGCTTCGGTCCGCTTGGCAAGCATATCGCCGAACTCTGCCTGGCCCTCGACATGACAGTGATCATCCACGATCCCTATGTCACCACCGCTGATGCGCGCTTCAAAATGGGCACGCTCGACGACGTCTGCCGAAAAGCTGATTTCCTCCTTCCCCTCGCCGTCGCAACGCCCGAGACCGAGAACATCATCGGCGCGCGCACACTGGCACTCATGAAGCCAGACGCGTTCCTCATCAATCTCTCTCGCGGCAATCTCATCGACGAAGCAACCCTCGAACAAGCACTCGATGCGCGCCGCATCGCCGGCGCCGCCCTCGACGTCGGCCGAGCCCCCGATCAGATGCCCTCGCCGCATCTCGCCCGCCGCCGCGATGTCTCGGCCACGCCCCATATCGGCGGCCTGACCACCGAGGGCATTGAAGGCCAGGCACTGGAAACCGTCGCTCAAGCCGCCGCCATCCTCGCCGGCCGCACGCCCGCCGGCGCCGTCAACCCCGCCGCCGCCCATCGACTCAGGCAGGTGAATAACGTCTCGATTCTAGGCACCGACGAATGACAACCACTGTGTCATCCCGCACGCGGTGCGGTGCGCAGCTTCAGCGCAGTGCCGCTCCGCAGATGCGGGACCTTATTGAAGTGCGTCTCACAAGGTCCCGCGTCTGCGTTCATGCGAAGCAAGACTTCGTCATGATGCATCGCAGCGCGAATGTTGGTGGGCATCCGAAGTGCCAGAATAATGTGCTGCGGATGCGCATGGGATGACGAGAACCGTTCTTTAGAGTCAGCAGAAGGGATCGCACAATGCAAATCCGCAACCTCGGCACATCCGGCCTGCGCGTCTCCGTCGTCGGCCTCGGCTGTAACAACTTCGGCGCCCGCCTCGACCTCGAAGGTTCGCGCAAGGTCATCCACAAGGCGCTCGATTGCGGCATCACCCTGTTTGATACCGCCGACGTCTACGGTGATCGCGGCGGCTCGGAAACGCAGATGGGACAGATCCTCGGCGCCCGCCGCAAGGACATCGTACTCGCCACCAAGTTCGCCATGCCGATGGACGCCGAAGAAAAACTGAAAGGCGCCTCGCGCCGCTACATCGTCTCAGCCGTGGAAGCCAGCCTGACGCGCCTGAAGACCGATTGGATCGACCTCTATCAGCAACATCGCCCCGATCCGCTGACGCCCTTCGACGAGACCGCCCGCGCGCTCGATGATCTCGTCCGTTCCGGCAAGGTCCGCTACGTCGGCTGCTCGAATCTACAGGGCTGGCAGGTCGCAACCGCCCAGATGACGGCGAAGGCGGCAGGCCTCAATCCCTTCGTCTCCGCCCAGGATGAGTTGTCGCTGCTGGTCCGCAAGAACGAAAAGGAACTGCTGCCAGCCCTTGTCCATCACGGCCTCGGCCTGTTGCCGTTCTTTCCGCTCGCCTGCGGCATGCTGACCGGCAAATACCAGCGCAACGCGACCATGCCGACCGGCGCCCGCCTCACCACCACCGAGCGTCATCAAGCAACCTACATGACCGATCGCAACTGGGGCATCGTCGAAAAGCTCACCGACTACGCCGCAGCCCGCGATCGCACCCTGCTCGAACTCGCTTTCAGCTGGCTCGCCTGCAAGCCACCCGTATCGAGCGTCATCGCCGGCGCCACCAAACCCGAACAAGTCGAAGCCAACGTCAAGGCAGCAGGTTGGGCGCTGACCGCCGAGGAGATGGCCGAGGTGGAGACGATCGCAGTAATGTGAAGTGGCGGCGCCGCTTGAGGGCCTATGGCGCACACTTTGGGCACCTGCCCAGAACTGGACCGTAAGTGGTTTTTGACGGTTGTTCATAATTTCACTTCCAAACTTGACTCGGCAATGTTGATTAGTTGATTCGGATCGCGCAAAATGTTTGTTTAATATTGACATTTCGCACGATTGTTATCAACTGCACCCGAGACGTGCCCTGAGAGTAGGCCCGAGTGTGGCAATGATCTACCGCGAACCGACGCTGACCGAAGATGACCGTGCTGTCCTGGCCTTGCTCCAAGGGCAGCGGGAACGATTGAACATCTACGCGCAAAGCAATCCTCGCCGGTGGCGAGGGTCGCTGCGACGATTGACGTTGGCGCGGGCCGTCCAGGGCTCCAACAGCATTGAGGGTTACGAGGCCTCCTTGGACGAAGCTGTGGCAGCCGTAGAGGGCGAACTGCCCTTGAACCCCAGGGAAGAAACGTGGCTGGCATTGACCGGGTATCGGCAGGCTCTTACATGCATTCTGCAATCCGTGCGCGATAGCGGGTTTCAACTTTCCACCCAATTCTTGAAGACGCTGCAGTTCATGATGGTGCAGCACGATCTTACAAAAAATCCCGGGCAGTATCGCCCCGGCCCGATCCGTGTCGTCAACGATACAAGCAGGGAAGTCGTCTACACGGCACCAGATCGCGAACGGGTTGAGCCAGCCATGGAAGCGCTGATCGCCTATATGCGCACGCCGACGGCCTCAACAGTTGAGGTGCGTGCAGCTATGGCACATCTGAATTTGACAATGATCCACCCCTTTAGCGACGGCAATGGTCGCATGGCCCGCGCGGTTCAAACGCTGATGCTCGCCAAAGAAGGCGGGCTGGCTGATCCGATGTTTGCGAGCATCGAGGAGTGGTTGGGCGCGAACACGGAAGCCTATTACGCTATCCTTGCGGAGGTTGGTCAAGGCGCGTGGCGCCCTGAGTGTGATGCTTCGCCTTGGGTGCGGTTCTGCCTTCGCGCGCACTATCAGCAGTCCGCTATAGTTCTCCGGCGGAATGAGGAGTACGCAGCTCTGTTCGACAGACTGGAGACATTGCAAAAATCTCTCGGATTGCCCGATCGCGTGCTGCTACCATTGTTCGAACTCGGCGCTGGGGTTGGCGCTGGACAACCCTCGGTATAGGAATCTAGCGGAAGTCGAACAGCATACTGCCGCCAGGGACTTGAAGTTGCTCGTTGACCGTGCGCTGCTGGTGCCAAAAGGAGAAAAACGCGGACGCCGTTATTTGCGCGGCGAGGCGTTGGCGGACCTCAGAAGACAGGCCCGCTCGGCGAGACCCGCAGCTGACCCTTATGCGATTGTCCGCGATCAGTTGAATGAAGATCGATTGCCCGGCCTCTGACGATCGACTGTAAGACGTGGCTGGCATATGCAGATTTGGGGGAAATGTGTAAATTTTTCGGTTCGCGACGGAAACTGGTTCTGGAGATGGTGCTATGGCGAATGGGCTGAGATGGTTCGCGGTACTGGTTGTCGGTATGGCATTGCAGGCCTCACCCGCCCACGCCGTCTCCGCCGAAGACCTCGTGCAAAGCCTCGTGCAGGTGAAAACCTTCATCAATCCCGAAGGGCGCACCGCCGCCACCCTCGGCCGCGAGCGCGAAGGCACCGGCGTCGTCATCGATGCCAGCGGACTGATCGTTACCATCGGCTACATCATGGTCGAGGCGCACGCCGCCGAAGTGATCACCCATGACGGCCGCAAGGTCGCCGCCGAGATCGTCGGCTACGATCACGAAACCGGCTTCGGACTGCTGCGTGCGACCGCGCCGCTGAAAGTGCCTTCCATGCCGCTTGGCTCATCGGCCGCCGTCACGCGCGACGAGCGCGTCCTCGTCGCGAGCTTCGGCGGCACCGACATGATTCTCCCCGCCCGCGTCGCCGCCAAGCGTGAGTTTGCCGGCAATTGGGAATACCTGCTCGACGAAGCCATCTTTACCGCGCCACCGCATCCCAGGTGGGCGGGTGCCGCCCTGATCAGTCGCGATGGCAAGCTGCTCGGTATCGGCTCGCTGCTGGTCGGCGATGCCAGCGGCAAGGGCGAAGGCAGCGCCGGCAATATGCCAGGAAACATGTTCGTGCCGATCGATCGCTTGCCGCCGATCCTCGCCGAGTTGATTGCTGAAGGCCGCGTCAGCAGTGCCGCCAAGCCGTGGCTCGGCCTCGCCGCCGACGAGGTCACCGGCGGCCAGCTGCTTGTTAGCCGCGTCACACCGGACGGGCCTGCCGCGAAGGCCGGCATCAAGCGCGGCAGTCTTATCACTGGTGTTTCAGGCAAGCGGCCGACCTCGCTCGCCGATTTTTATCGCAAGGTCTGGTCGCTCGGCAGCGCCGGCGTCGCAGTGCCACTCGATATGGTGTTGGACGGCGAATCCAAGACCATTGAACTCAAATCCATGAACCGCATGGATCACTTGAAACTGCGCTCGACGTTCTGACCGCGCCCGCTCGTGCGCCCCAAAAACCGCGGCGGGTGCGGGTCGGCACCTGAAGCCGCAAGACAAAGTGTGTAGCGGTTTTTGGGCAAGGCGCACGAGCCAGCAGACGAGTGCGCCCCAAAAAGTGTGTCGCGGTTTTTGGGCAAGGCGCACGAGCCAGCAGACGAGTGCGCCCCAAAAAGTGTGTCGCGGTTTTTGGGCAAGGCGCACGAGCCAGCAGACGAGTGCGCCCCAAAAGTGTGTCGCGGTTTTTGGGCAAGGCGCACGAGCCAACCAAAAAGTTTCCAAATAAAATCGGCCCGCACCCGGGGGTGGGTGCGGGCCCTATGGCAGGCAACGGCGCGTATGGGGGAGATCCGAGGCCTGCTCACCGTTAGATAATCGATACAGCGAGCTTATTGAGTGCAGCGCAAGAATAGCACATTCGGCCAATTGAAGGGTGATGCCCAACAGCGCAGCACCGGAGCGCCGCATGGCAGACCGGCATCCGCCTGTGGCCCGGGCATGCATGCAAGTCTCTAAGAAGACAGGAAGAATGCGGGAAAAGTGGTGCCCCCGGTCCGAGTCGAACGGACACTCCCTCGCGAGAACCAGATTTTGAGTTTGGCGCGTCTACCGGTTCCGCCACGGGGGCAACGGCGCGCACTATAGCGGCGGCCGGGCAAGCGTCAACGCAAAGCTCGCGGGCGGCTACCGCCAGGCAACGCCGATCCCCTTCCGATCAGGCTGCGAACCAGCTACAGACGCCGCTATTGGGATCATTTGGGACGGCAGGGACGCCAATGCGCAAGGTCTATGATTGGATGATGCGCATGGCCGCCGGGCCAAAAGCGCCGCATGCGCTGGCCTTCGTCTCCTTCCTCGAAAGTTCGATCTTCCCGATTCCCCCCGACGTCATGCTGGTGCCGATGGTGCTCGCCAATCGCGCCAAAGCTTGGGTGTTCGCAACCGTGGCTACCATCAGCTCGGTTATTGGCGGCATCGCCGGCTACGCCATCGGTTTCTTCCTATTTGCCTACATCGGCGAACCGATCCTCAAGTTTTACGGCTATTCCGGCCGCATCGAAACGGCGCTGGCCTGGTTCAAGGAGTGGGGCGTTTGGATCCTGATCGCCAAGGGCTGGACGCCATTCCCTTATAAGGTGCTGACCATCGCTGCCGGCGCCGCTCAGATGAGTCTGTTACCGTTCATCGTCGCCAGCATCATTGCCCGCGCCATGCGGTTCTATCTCGTTGCCGGCCTGCTCTACTTCTTTGGCGAACCGATTCGCGCCTTCATCGAACAGCGTCTGACCCTCGTCACGACAGCGTTCGTCGTCTTGCTGGTTGGCGGCTTTGTCGCCATCCGTTATTTGGTCTAACAACGCCGTAATACCAAACGCATGAAGTTCTGACGCAGTGCGTTTGGTATACGCGCGGATGCGAAGTGGGCATCCGAACCGCGCAAATAAGTTGAGTGAGAGTGAGTGCGTCGATGCGGAATGCGGCCCTGAAGTCCCCTGCCTACCGTTACGGGGCCATAGCCCTGTTTGCCGCCATCGCCACCATCGCCACCGCGCTCGGTTTCGAGATTGTCGGCGGCTATATCCCTTGCCCGCTTTGCCTGCAGCAGCGCTGGGCTTACTATCTCGGCATCCCCATCACCTTTCTTGGGCTGATTCTCTTAGGATCGAATCGCGTCCGATGGGCCATGTGGGTCTTCTTCCTGGTCTCGCTGCTCTATCTGGCGAACGCCGGCCTCGGCGTCTATCACGCCGGCGCCGAATGGAAATATTGGCCAGGACCAGAGACTTGCACTGCCGCAGCGAACATCACGCCGAACGCCGGCGGGCTGTTGAAGCAGCTCGAAACCACCCGCGTGGTCCGTTGCGACGAGGCACCCTGGCGCTTCCTCGGCCTCTCTTTTGCCGGCTGGAATGTTCTTGTTTCGTTTTTGTTGTGGATAACAGTTTTGCAAGCCGCGTTTTCCAGCGCAGCTCAGCCAAAACCAAAATTCTCTTTGTAAATCAACGTTGTTTCGGCTCGCCGTTAGGACCGCAAACGCCGAAACGACCCGCTCGAACCCCAGCGTTCAGCCAATTGCAAGCGTAAAACCGCAATTCGGATGCGGCGCGCTCTTTTTTCTGCCCGAATGTGGCTGTTAATTCACACCTGTTCGCGGAACACAGTGCGAACGGGCGAACCTCATCTGACAACTCATCTGACGGAGCCCAGAGTGTTTCAAGTCGTGTTTCAAGTCTCGCGTACCGCCCAAGTTTGCGTAACCCCACGTACCGTTCTGAGCCCCGTTGTGTTGCGTTCTGTCGGGGACCGAGAACAAGGGGGCAAGGCTCCGAAGTGCCAGTTGCGTACAGAGTTGCGTAAAGTCGCGTTGCCTAAAGTTCAGTTGCGTTCAGTTGAGGCGCGTAACGTTCAGGCCTCGAAAGCCGGTGTCATCCCCCCAGAAGGCACCATCTCCAAAAGAATCGAGAATCTTCCGCGTTCTGTTGCGTTGTGTCGGGAAGGTTCCGTGAAGAGCACACTGCAAGGTGTGTTCGCCAAACTGAAGCGAGCCGCTGGCGCCAACTTGTTCCAGCGTATGCAAGAGCGGCTCGCCAAGTCTGCCCAGCGTCCCAGTGTTGCCGGTTCAGTGAGTTCCGTCGCGTTGCATCAAGCACTTAGTACCCTTGCGTCAGTCCCCCTTGCGTCAGTCCCAGTTGTGTCAGTTGCGTTAAATCCGGCCAGTCCAGTTGTGCGTTCCGGCGAGTGCTCCCAAGTGCGTTCGAGTGTGTTGCGTCTCCACTGAGTGCGTTGCCGTTGTTCTGCGTCCCGTCTTGTTTGCGTTGTGTGCCAGTTGCGTCCCCGTCGCGTCAGTCTGCGTACTCCGAAGTTGTGTGTTGCGTCGCGCGTTCAACAAGGGCCCAGTGTTCCGGGCCGCAATCGGTCAAGGGTCAACAGTCATGTCAGAAGTTGCGTCGTTTCGTGCGTTGGGTGACGTCACCGGGTCGTTGGTGCGATCGCTCAAAATCGAGTTGGATAAGAACAATCAGAACTTGCGTCAGCAGAGCCAGAAAAAGCGCTGAAGGCAGTCCCACGCAGAGAAATGCGTCGATCAGATGAGATTTACGGGGGGCGCGGGCGAAAACCCAACCCTCGCAACAGTCGGCAGGTGTATCGAGCGAGACAAGCATGTCGTCTCGGAGTTCCACATGACCCAGTTTCGCGTAGTGGAACAAGAGCGCTCGGTGCACCTGCCACTTCTTCTTAAGATCGCGTCGGATTTCTACAGCCAAGGCACAACCAGCACCCAGTCGAGTTCACCGAGAGGCCACATCATGACCACCCCCCACAACGTCAATCCCATTCAGTGGCAGCAGAACGTCGGCTTGGCGCGTCAGGCCTGCGCCCGCATCTTCCGCGACGGCGGCACCCCGCACGACGCGCTCCAAGCGTTCCAACTGCCGAACGCTGACAAAACCGTCGCCTGGAACACCGTGGTAGATCGCATCGCTGCATCCCTCGCCGCACCACAACAGCTGCGCAAGGCCGCGTAACGCTGGCGGCTGGCAGCGGCAGCCGGCGCGGACCCTCACGGCTCGTTGCCGCCCCTCACCCTACCTTCTCCCCGTAAAGAACGGGGAGAGGGAAATGGTTCCCTCTCCCTATGCGACTTCACGCATGGGGAGAGGGTTAGGGTGAGGGGCGGCAACACGGCATGCAGCTGCCCCGCACGCGCGCATTTCTGGCGCCTTCGGTTGCCCAGTCTTTTGCAGGCTCGTGCGCCTCGTCCGAAAACCGCTACACACTTTTCAGGTCACACTCGTCTGCTGGCTCGTGCGCCTTAGCCAAAAACCGCCACACACTTTTTGGGGCGCACGAGCGGCCAGCAGCCGCATTTACGGCTCGAGTTCCGTATCCCAGTAGAGATAGTCGAGCCAGCTCTCGTGCAGATAGTTCGGCGGGAACTGTCGGCCATTGCGGTGCAACTCGAACACCGTTGGCCGATACGGAAACTGCCGCGGCCGCATCTTGATTTTTTCCGGCATGTGCCCGCCCTTGCGCAGATTGCACGGCGAGCACGCCGTCACGACGTTATCCCATCGCGTCTGCCCGCCGCGCGAGCGCGGAACGAAATGATCGAACGTCAGGTCGCTCCGGTCGCCGCAATATTGGCAGGTGAACCGATCGCGCAGGAACACGTTGAATCGCGTGAATGCAGGATAGAGCGCCGGCTTCACGTAGGTCTTCAGCGATACCACGCTCGGCAGCCGCATCTCGAAACTGCTGCTGCGCACCGTCCGTTCGTATTCCGAGACAATATTCACGCGCTCCAGAAAAACGGCCTTCACCGTTTCCTGCCAGCTCCAAAGCGAAAGCGGATAGTAGCTGAGCGGCCGGAAGTCGGCGTTCAGTACCAGGGCCGGAAAGTGCTCTGCCGTTGCTGCCATCTCGTCTGTGCTTCCCGCCGCAGAGTCCAAACGATTTCGGACTTAAGCATGTTGCACGCGCGCTTGCGGGACGGATACTAACGGCACATGTCGGTTGTGTGAAGCTCCCGACCCCATGTGTCGCAATCAAGCCACAGGTTTTGCCCGGCGGCGGCTATGTCAACCGCAATTAAGTCACTACTTTCAGGTGCTGCGCCAAAAAACCGGCGGCCAAGCGCAACCCGGCATCGTCGATCCCATGTCCAAGCCCCGACCGCACATGCCATGAGACCGGATAGCCCTTCGCGGCCAAGGCCTCCCGCGCGATGTGGAATGATTCGACCGGCACAACCGCGTCGTCGTCGCCATGGATCAGCATGATCGGTGGCGCGGCCTTCAAGGCTGGCGGCAAGTGCTCCGGCCCAGCCAGCAATCCGGAGAATCCAACGATCGCCGCTGGCGCCGTCGACCGCCGAACCCCGACATGCAGCGCCATCATCGTGCCCTGGCTGAACCCGACCAGCGCCAACCGATCGGCGCCAAGGTTCCGGCGTGTCAACTCCGACTCCAGAAATTGTTCGAGGACCAAAGCCGCTGCCGACGCGCCGCGCCAGTATTCGGACGGATCCCGCATCGTCAGCGGAAACCATTGAAATCCGCCCATCGCCGCATGTGGCAGCCGCTCCGGCGCGTGCGGCGCCACGAACGCGACATCGGGAAGCTGCGCGCGCCACGCTTCGCCGAGCGCAATCAGATCGTGGCCGTCGGAGCCATAGCCATGCAACAGCACCACCAGCGCGGTTGCTGGTGGGCAAGCTGAAGCGCAAGAAAAGTGCGCCTTGGCGCGGCCTTGCCGTGGCTCAATGCGTGGACCATCCAATGTCGCCATGTCATGCACGTTCCCAATCGATTACAACGGCAACCCCGATCGCTGCGCCTTCTCATGGGCATAGTACGTCCACAACATCCGCGCCGCCACGCCGCGCCAGGGCCGCCATCGCTCGGCGAGTTCGGCAAGCTCGTCCGCCGTCGGCCGTGACTTCAATCCCATCGCCCATTCCGCCGCCACCTGCAACGCCAGATCGCCCGGTGCGAAAACATCCGCCGCACCGGCACAAAACATCAGATAGACGTCCGCCGTCCAAGGCCCGATCCCCGAAATCGCGGTCAGGCTCGCGCGAGCCGCCGCTTCGTCCATGTGCGCGACCGCTTCGAGATCGATGGCCTTGCTCTCGACCGCCGTCGCCACCGCCCGCAGCGTCCGCAGCTTCGGTCGCGACAGCCCGGCAGCAAGCAGCCTTGCATCATCCAGCGCCACGACGCGCGCGGCACTGACGTCGCCTAAAGCCGTCGCGAACCGGGCCCAAATGGCGTTAGCGCTCGCAACTGAGACTTGTTGCCCGATCACGATTCTGACCAGCCCTTCGAATCCGGGCGCACGGCGGCGCAGCGGCGGATCGCCCGCGAGATCATGGATCCGTCGCATGTGCGCACATCGGCGGCGCAGCGCCCGCATACCGGCAACGATGTCCGCTTCGCTGGCGATGATCCGCGCTTCTGCGCCACGCCGCGACGTCGGCCGCGACACCACTGTCGTCAGTCTCTTGGCTGGCTTGCATTGCGACTTGCCGACCACTTGAGAACCGCCTCGCTCGACGTTGACGTCGCCCCAGTCTTGCACAGAGCCAGTCTTGCACAGAGCCAGTCTTGCACAGAGCCAGTCTTGCACAGAGTATGTAGCCATTACACCATCCAGCCGCCGCCATAAGTTATCGCGCTGTCGTACCCAACCGTCCGCCGTTTCGATATGCGCCTTCGCCGAACGGCCAGCTGCATCTTGGCCACGCACTCTCGGCACTGATCGGCTTCACAATGGCGCAAGCTGTCCAGGAGCGCATGGGACATGGCACTCAGCGCCTTGCGTGCCCAAGGGGTGACACCCCAGCAAATTCGCCAACGGCTGGGGCACCATTAACCAGCCCAACCCAGCCAAGCGCTTGCTGAGATAAACCCTTTCGCTTATCCTTCGCTCAACCAGGGTTCTCCTAGACTTGGGCAAGGCAGCGAAGAAACCACTTCAACGCTCAACTTGCCCGCACCCGTCTTGGACAGCGGCGACAGTGCGTGGGACGACAGCCCATAGATTGGGACCGGTCAGGCCTTTTTTGAGTGAGCGACAGCGTGAAGAAGCGCCCACAATCCGAACCGGGCGAATTCAGCCAACGCACCCTGTCGCGCAAGCAGCACTTAGGCGGCCCGAGGAATGACGGGCGCCGACGCGGCCCTCGGCTGCCGTCAGCGTCGCTCCCGCCCTACGGCTGCCCCGATGCCATGCGGCAGGCGCAAGCGCGCGCGCAGCAGAACCTCGCCAAGCATCTCGCGCAGATCAAGTCGCGCGCGCCGCGCCGAGCCGTAGCCCGTCCGCCTTCGGTGCCGATTGTGCTGCGAAAGTTGCCGCTTGCGGCGGCTGTTCGCGCGCCGTCACCGCGCCGTCCCGCCCGCCAACTCCGACGTGCCGCGCCGCCGACGCGCCAGCAGGCAGCCATCGTCGCCCTGCTGCTGTTGCCGGCCGTTGTGCTTGCAGCGGTCCTGTCTTTGATCCCCGGCGGTCGCAATGACGTGCCTCCCTTGCAGTCCCGGCCAAACGGAATGGCAGCTCTCGAACGACAGTTGCCGCGGCTGGCCATGCCAATATCCCCGCCGCAGGTGGTGCCGCCGCCGGGCGACATCCGGTTCGCCATTCTCGATTTGCCGGTGCGAGCGCCGGTCGTTCCCGGCGTCATAAAACACGGCCCAATTGCTATGCCGCAGGCAGCTCCGATCGTTCCCGGTGAAATTCGTGTCGGCGAATTACTGCTGCCGCGATCAGCACCCGACGTGCCCCCGCAGCCAGGAAACATTATCGTTTCGGCGCTACAGCTGCCACGCGCGCCGCCAGAATTCTTGCCTCCACCGCCACCGGCCAAATCGGAAACGACCGCGGCCATCGCCATCGCCATCGCGCCGCCGCCGCCAGCCGCTGAACTGTGCGTAGCCGCGACCGGCAAGGACAATCGCCCGCTGATGAGCCTCAGTGCGGCGCCCGGCCACACGATCGCGATGGATCAAGCACTACCCTTTGGCGAGCGGCTCGCCGCCGCCGCCGTCGCCCAGACCCGCGAGATGGTCGTCTACAACGCCAAGTATGTCCGCATCGCCTATCCGATGGGCGATGTCGCGCCGCTCTTTGGCGTCTGCTCGGACGTTATCGTTCGCGCCTATCGGGCCCTCGGTATCGATCTCCAGGAGTTGGTCGCGCGCACCCGCAGCGGCACTGGCGACACCAATATCGATCACCGCCGGACCGACGTCCTGCGCCGGTTCTTTGCGACGCACGGGCATCGATTGACCCCATCTGAATTCGCCGAGGATTACCTGCCAGGCGACGTCGTCACATATTATCGACCGCAGAATAAAACCTCGACGGCTCATATCGGCCTGGTTACGAATGTCTTGGCCCCGTCCGGGCGGCCGATGATCGTCCATAATCGAGGCTGGGGACCGCAGCTCGAGGATGCGCTGTTTGTCGATCAGATGACAGGTCATTATCGGTTTGAAGGCTTGAAACCCGAAGCGATCGCCAAGCTTGCGCCCAGAAGGCCACAGGCAACACCGACAGCGCTGGCGGTGAAGCCAAACCTTGGCACGGCCACCGATGTTGCGCCGTCAGCAGCGAATGAACACCTGCCTGGACTGCCAAAACCCGTTCTGGCTGGCGCTGTGGCGCGCATTTGCAGGACAATATCGCCAGCGACCACCGCCTTGCGGGCCGGCCAACTGTTGCAGGCCCAATGCAAGCCGCGCCCAGCCAGCACCACGGTGCAACCGCCAGCGAAAGCCTGGAAATCAGCTGACCGAATGGTCCCCGTCTCCGCCGCCGATTAAATCGAGTTCGGGATTTTGCGGTGCCGCGTCACCGCTTTGATCAACGTCATTAACCGTATTCGGCCGCGTTAATCATTTATTCCAGTAATATCGTCAGTATCTTGAACATTGGTCCTATTCGCGGTGAAATGCTGCGACTGCGAAATCCGTAACTGATAAATATCTTGTGCGAATGAGCGAATAAGCTCACCTTCGCCGGGATGATGTGATCTGGAATATCTCGTGCTGCAAGACTTAGGTGCTCAACTCAATATGCTGGTCGATGGCTCGATCGCTGATTTGGCGGTCGTCGGCTTTAGTGCATTCATGATTGTCGCCGGCTGCGTCAAACTGTTTGAAAGGCCCGCAAATCGGCCGACCAAAGCAGCACAAACAACCAAGAAGACCTCCGTCCCGGCTGCGATCCAGATGAGCCGCGCCATTCCGCCATCGATGACCAAAAGCCTTGCTCCAGCAGCCCAACTCGCTAAACTGAACATCATCATCGAGAAAGCAGTGGCGACCGCCAACGCCGCGTCGGTCAATCAAGCGGCTGCGTCGGTCCAGATCGACGCTGCGGAAATGGCATTCAACCGCCTGCTGCGAGAGATCGGTGGCGTCATGCGCCTCGATATCCGGCCAACCGTTGATATTCGCCATCATCGCGCCGAACCGGCCATGGAAGCGGACGTCCGCAACGTGCGCTCGTCCGCGCTCGCCGCCTGACATCGGCCGACGCTTACACCAGCTTGCCGCGCGCCTCGACCCGGTACACGTCGACGATCTCGTTGCCGCGCACGGCGATCAACTGATCGACCATGTTGACGACGACGCAGACGTGGTTCGGAATGATCCGCACGATATCGCCAATCGAAGGCCGCGAATTCGTTTTCGACAGATCCAGGAACCCGTGTTCCTCGGCAAAGCCTTTGATCCGCGCTTCCGGATGCTCAAGAATGAGCCCATGCCCATCCAGTCCGCCGGTATCCGACGTCAGCGTCTTCGAGCCAGCATCGAGGATGCCGCGCTCGGCTGACGCCCGCGAAACGCACGTCGCGTAGACCTGCAAGGCACAATCCTCGACCCGCGCGACGCCCGCCGCCATCTGCATGCGATCATTGAAAATGTACGTACCCGCGCGATGCTCCGTCGCGCCTTTGAGCTTGCCGACATTGACGATATTCGGCGACCCGCCGGTTGAGACAATGCCCGGCTCAAGCCCGAGCGTCCGCACGCCGGACCTCGCCTCATCGAAGAATTTTTGTGTCTCTGGCCACGATTGTTCCGTCGGGTAGAACAGGAACCCGGCGAAGGAGAGCTGCGGATTTCCCTTGATCTCGGCCGCCAACGCGATCGCTTCTTTCGCCGTCTCGACGCCGGCCCGCTTGCGCCCCGTGTCACATTCAATTGCAACCTTGATCGCGCGCCCCGCCTGCCGCCCGGCTTCCGCGTAGGTTGCAAGCGTCACCGGGTTGTCGGCGCAGACCGTGACATTGGCCCCGCGCTGTACCAGTGCGCCAAGTCGCCCGGCCCTGGCCTCGCCGATCAGATTGTAGCTGATCAGCAAATCGTCGAGGCCGCCATCGAACATCACTTCCGCTTCGCCAAGTTTCTGGCAAGTGATGCCCTGCGCGCCGGCCTTCACCTGCATCAGCGCCAATTCCGGTACCTTGTGCGTCTTGATGTGCGGCCGATTGGCGACCCCGGCCGCTTGGCAAAGTGACTGCACCCGCGCGATATTCCGTTCGACGCGATCGAGGTCGATCACGACGGCTGGCGTGCCGAACTCGGCGGCAATTGTTTTCTTCAGAGCGTCGAGTGACATGGCGGCCGGACCTTCTGCAGTTGCGACACCATCACGATATCTGCTGCGTAGTATCACGCAATGCCAATCGCCAATTCCGGTGTAACCGCCCCGCCATCCGGCCATTGCTCGATACAACGCAACCGACTATAGCAGCGGCTTGAAGTCATTAGTCCAACGGGCGCACGATCGACCCGTTAGTCAGCAAGAGAGCGGAGTAGTCGCCGATGGGCAAAACCTACAAGATCCTGATCATGGGCGCGTCCTATGGGTCGCTGCTTGGAACGAAATTGGCACTCGCCGGGCATAACGTCGACCTCGTTTGCTTGCCCGCCGAAGCCGACCTGATGAACGCCGAAGGCGCCATAGTGCGCATGCCGGTCAAAGGCCGCCCGGGCCTTGTCGAAGTCAGCTCGAAGAAGCTCAAGGGCAAGCTGGCGGCCGGCGGCACCACCGCATTCGATCCCGCCAAGTATGACCTGATCGCGTTGGCGATGCAGGAGCCGCAGTATCGCTCACCGGGCGTCCGCGAACTGCTCGACAAAGTCGCCAAGGCCAAGGTGCCCTGCATGTCGATCATGAACATGCCGCCACTGCCCTACATGAAGCGCATCCCCGGCGTCGATGCGAATGCGATCCGGTCGTGCTATGCTGACGCGACCGTCTGGGATACCTTTGATCCCAAGTTCATGACGCTCTGCAGCCCCGATCCTCAGGCCTTCCGTCCGCCCGAGGAGAAGGTCAACGTGCTGCAGGTCCGCCTGCCAACCAACTTCAAGGCAGCGCGATTCGAGTCCGACGCCCATACCGCCATCCTGCGCCAGTTGGAAGCTGACATCGACGCGTCACGCTTCGAAGTCGACGGCGAAAAGATCGAACTCCCGGTGAAGCTGAAAGTCCACGACAGCGTCTTTGTGCCGCTGGCCAAGTGGAGCATGCTGATGGCCGGCAACTATCGTTGCGTGCAGAAGGATGCAATGCGGCCGATCAAGGACGCCGTCCATACGGACCTCAACGCGACGCGCGACGTCTATAACTGGGTCGTGAAGCTGTGCACGTCGCTTGGCGCCAGCGAAGCCGACATGGTGCCGTTCGAGAAGTACGCCAACGCCGCTCAGTCGTTGGGCAGTCCATCGTCGGCCGCCCGTGCGCTGGCCGCTGGCGCGCCGAACATCGAGCGCGTCGATCTGCTGGTGAAAACCATCGCCGCCAGCAAGGGTATGCACTCCAAGACCGTCGACGATACCGTCGCCCTGGTCGAGCATTGGCTGACCGCCAATCGCAAGAAGGCGGCGGGTTAGCGCATGTCTGTCTAACTTTCCCGCGCAGTCCGGCCGGCTCCCCGCAAGGGAGTCGGATGGCGTCGGCAAAGTTGCGCCGGCAAAAACGCATCCAACACGCTTTCAATATCGCCTCGGCTGTCCTATCTCTCACATAGTCACGCAGCCGGAGGACGAACAACCATGCCGTCGGGATTGCATTGGCAAAACGTTGCTGCGCCAAGCCTCGCTGCCTTTGAAGCGCTGGCCGCGACCGCCTGGGACCGTCTGCCCGGTCAATTTCGCCAGATGTGCGGTGATCTCGTCATCCGTATTGAAGACTTTGCCCTCGATGAGGTACTCGACGAACTGGAGATCGAAAGCCCCTTCGACTTGATGGGCCTTTACCAGGGCGTCAGCCTGGATCGCAAAAGCGTGTCCGATGTGCCGCGGTCGCCTGATCTGGTCGTCCTGTACCGTCGCGCCATCCTCGACTATTGGGCCGACGGTGATGAGCCTCTCGGGCACATCGTGACGCACGTGCTGGTTCACGAAATCGGCCATCATTTCGGCTTATCCGATGCCGATATGGAGGCCATAGAGCAGGATGCTGTGGGTTGAAACCAACAGCCGGGGACAACGTACCTCTAGGATGCGCAAAGGTGCTGGACAGCGATTCAGTTGATCGCTATCTCAGAAGCGGCAGATGCATCACCAAGACAACCGGGATCAACGGGGGCGTGACGCGTGACGACGACGTTGAGACGAGCAAGTCGCGGATCGCGTATTTTGCCGAACCTGTATGATATAGCGCGCACAAAATTACTTCGGCTGTTTGCGCTGCTCGCCGTGCTCGCGACTGCCGGCCCGATCGCCGCCAACGCTGGCCCGAGTCCTGAGGAATATGTCGCCCACGTCGGCAACGGCGCTCAGATCGTCGCCTCCGGCGATCTGCGCTTGGACGGCCGCAAAGCCCAATGCGGCCACCGCCCGACGGTCCTAGACAATCAGCTCGATGACTACGGCGCCGCCTACCCTGGCTTCCTGATCCTCAATCCGCGCCTGATGAACAAGGTTTCAACGCCGGTGAAGCTCTGGATCCATGCCCATGAGTGCGGCCATCAATTCCGCGGCCCCGACGAGGAAACGGCCGATTGCTTCGCCGTCCAGCGTGGCCGTCGCGGCGGCTGGCTGACCACCGAAGGTCTGGAGGAAGTCTGCCGGTTCATCGCGCCGGCGCGCGGCGACAGCATGCATTTTGCCGGCAGCCACCGTTGCGAACTGATGCGCAAGTGCTACGAAGACCGCACCGTTAAATAACTGAATATTAATCATAATCGCGAAAACGCCCGGCAGTCGCCAGTGCGCTTAGACTGGCCTGACCCGCTCTCCGATCGTGGTGCGTGCGGGCCGGGTTCTGGACCGCGATGCGCCTGACGGACTACATCCTGAAATTGCTCGGCTTGTCCGAGACGATCCACAAATGGCACGGCTCGATTCTGACCCTCGAGGCTGACCGCCGCGAAAAGATCGCGCGTTATGCCGAAGAGATCGCGGCCACCATGGCCCGCGCCGCCGCCGCATTCGCGATCCTGGAGCGTGATTCAGCCGATCGGCGGGCGCTACGCGATGCCGCCCGCGAGTTGGGCCGCATCGCTGGCTACGTCGAAGACATCGTCCGCGCGCTCAAGGATCATCTTGACGGGCGCAAGCTTGCTGGCGTTAAAAGGCGGCTCGACCAGCTGTCGGAACCTGAACCCATTCGTCTCGCCGTCCGCCGCCTCGATGCCACACGCATTGAGGCCTTGCACGAAGCCGAAGGTTATTTCCGGGCGCTGGCCGATGGTCTACGAGCCTGACGCGCGCCAAACACCCCGCAGGAGATGGTAATTCGATGAAGAAGTTCACAAGCTTGACTGCGGTCGCAGCTCCCTTGCCGGTGATCAACGTCGACACCGATGCCATCATCCCCAAGCAGTTCCTGAAGACCATTAAGCGAACCGGCCTCGGCAAGCATCTGTTCAGCGAACTGCGCTACGACGATCAAGGCAATGAAAAGCCAGATTTCGTCTTGAACAAGCCGGCCTATCGCAACGCGGAAATTCTGGTCGCCGGCGAGAATTTTGGCTGCGGCTCGTCGCGCGAACACGCGCCTTGGGCACTGCTGGATTTTGGCATTCGCTGCGTCATTTCAACGGGCTTTGCCGACATCTTCTATAACAATTGTTTCCAGAACGGCATTCTGCCGATCAAGGTCAAGCCGGAGGACCTGGACAAACTGATGGACGATGCGCAGCGCGGCGCCAATGCCAAGCTCTCGGTCGATCTGGAAAAACAGGAAATTCGCGGCCCCGACGGCGGCGTCGTGCATTTTGAGATCGACGCGTTCCGCAAGCATTGCCTGCTCAACGGTCTCGATGGCATCGGCCTCACCCTCGAAAAGAAAAAAGCCATCGAGAGTTATGAGACCAAGGCCAAGACCGATCGGCCCTGGCTTTGATTGCGAGATAAGCAGCCAACACGCTCGTTCAGCGCGCCGGCGGCGTCAGCGGGATCGGCTGGTTGCCTTTGACGAGGTTCGCCTGTTCCGCAGCATAGTAGGCGTCAGCAAGCGCCGCCGCGGGGTTTTGATCAGCGACACCGCCTTTGAGTACAGGGCTTGTGCCTTTCGGTTTGGCCGCCAACTTCACGGCCGCGTTGGCAGGCTTCGCCGGCACTATCGAAGCGGTTGTCCGCGCCGTGCCGCCAATAGTCTGCGGCTCGGCCTGAACCATGTGCCGCATGTAGGCGACATTCGAATCAGCACTGTCTGCCGGCAACGTCTTGCCACCGACCACCTTCGACTCGTCATACTTACCCTGCAAGCCAAGGACGAGTGCCAGATTTTGATTGATCCGCGCGTCTCGGTCACCGAGGTCCGACGCCTTGCGCAACATCTGTTCGGCATTCGCCGCGTCGCCATCCATGGCCTTGGCCAGCGCTAGATTGTTCAGGATGCTCGCTTGATTGGGGGCGAGCGCCAATGCGCGCTCAAAATGTGGAATGGCGTCGCGATATTGCCCTTGCTTGGCCAGCACCGTGCCACGCGCCGAAATCGTCCGCCAATCCGGTGACGTCGGATCGTCAGCTTGCTCGAGCAGCTTCTGCGCCGTGCTCGTCTGGTCCATTTCGAGCGCCAGCCGGCCGTACTCGGAATTGAGCGTCTTGTTGTTTTGCGTAAATCCGTGCGCCGCCTGCAGCACAGCCAGCGCCTGCTCTTTTTGTCCCGCTGCCTTCAAGTTGCGCGCGTAATTGATTGCATTCTGGGCATTGCGCGGATCTTTCTCGAACGCCTTGCCCCAATGCTCTGTGGCCTTTTGCAGTTCCGTCTGCGGGCCATTGATTTCTTTCATGAATGCAGCTTCGGCAGCGCCTGGCTCATTGCCTGTATCGAAGGCGGAGCCGAGCCCGCCAGCGCATCCGCTGACGGCCACTCCAGCCACGACAACAGCGAGAACGCGCATCGTCCGGCGCAACATGACCGACGCAAAAATCTCGGAACCGATGACCATCAAACATCTCCACACACGGGCAAATCAGGGGCCAGCAACGCGGAACACTTGAGGCTTGGCAGTTAAACGTCAGTTTCCAGGACAGCCATCAACAAACGTTTAACCGGCCGACGATTTTGCGAACAAAGATGGCCGACCCTGCTCCTTGGGCGGCAAACATGAGCCTTTCGACGAGCCGCAAATCGCCCCATACTGCCGACCACCCCCGCAACCCGGTGCATCACCGACCAACGAGGCTCGCCAGCGACGATGGCCCGCAAAGAGAAGTCTGCAGACACACAACATCGATCGAGCGCCTTCCTGGCAGTGGATGCAGCGGAAGCTTCCGTGCCGGTTTTTCTGGCGACGCCAACCGACTGGCCAAAGCTGCAAGCCAAACTCGGCGCGCCCCAAAGGGCCTGGATCGAAAGCCACGTCTTTAAGCCAGGCAGCCGTAAAGTTCTGCCACTGCCGGGATCCAATGGTGCAATGTCCGGCCTGCTTGTCGGCGCCACTGACGCCACGTCAACCGATCCCATGAGCCAGCCCGAGCTGGCGCTGGGCTTGGCCGCGGCACATGCCCCGGCCGGCGTCTACCACCTTGAGACCGCCGTTTCCGATCCCTCGCTGGCAGCCGTCGCCTGGGGTCTCGGTGCCTACCGTTTCCAACGTTACAAGTCTGGCCCCAACACGAAGCCGGCCATCCTGAAGTTCCCGAAAGCCGCCAACAGCGCCCTTGTCACCGCTATCGTCGACGGCATCTGGCTGGGCCGCGATCTGATCAACACGCCGTCCAATGACATGGGTCCCGCCGAGTTGGAGGCCGCCGCCCGCGCGCTCGCCAAGCGCCATGGCGCTAAACTCAACACCATCGCCGGCGACGCCCTGCTTGAGCAGAACTTTCCCCTGATCCACGCTGTTGGCCGTGCCAGCCCGCGCGAGCCCCGCCTGATTGACATCACCTGGGGCGATCCCAAAGCCCCAAAAGTCACGCTCGTCGGTAAAGGCATTTGCTTCGACACTGGTGGCCTCGATCTGAAACCAGCCGCCGGCATGTTGCTGATGAAAAAGGACATGGGCGGCGCCGCCGCGGCGTTGGCGCTCGGTCATCTGATCATGGCGACCGGCCTGCCCGTTCGGTTGCGCATTCTGGTTGCCGCCGCCGAGAACAGCGTCGCCGGCAATGCCTTCCGTCCCGGCGACGTCATCACCTCCCGCGCCGGTATCACCGTTGAAATTGGCAACACCGACGCTGAGGGCCGGCTGGTTCTCGCCGATGCCCTAACGCTCGCCGATGCAGATGAGCCCGACTTCCTCGCCACCTTCTCGACGCTGACCGGCGCTGCCCGCGTCGCGCTCGGCCCGGAATTGCCACCGATGTACATCGACAACGATGCCTGGGCAGCCGCAATACACGCCAGCGGTAACAATGTCGGCGACCCGCTCTGGCGCATGCCGCTTTGGTCCGGCTATGACGCCTTTTTGGATAGTCCGGTGGCCGATCTGAACAACGTTTCAGAAGGTCCGTTCGCTGGCTCCATTGTCGCCGCCCTGTTTATGCGCCGATTTGTCCGCCGCGCCCGTTGTTTCGCCCATTTTGATATCTATGGTTGGAGGCCGGCACTGAAGCCGCTCGGTCCTAGGGGTGGCGAGGTGCAGGGAGTCCGCGCCGTATTCGCGGGCCTTGAGCAGCGCTATCGAACCAGCTAAGTCTGGTCCAAGCAATGAGCATCGTCCCATGTCGCCAGACGCCAGCATCTTAGCCGTCCGACCTGATCCCCGCCGCAATCCGTGGCGCAATGATCTCGCCGCAGAAAGCTTGCGCGCCGCTGTCGACGTCGAGTCCTACGTAGCCGGTTCCGATCGCCAGGTTGCCCGCGCGGTGGCGCCGATCCGGCGCAAGCCCGAAACGCGCACCAGCCTCGAAACCGAGGTCCTGTTTGGCGAGCGCGTCACCGTCTACGACGAAACCGACGGCTGGTCCTGGGTGCAACTGGCCCGCGACCGCTATGTTGGCTACATACGCAGTGATGCGCTTTCCAGGGAACTGACCACACCAACACATCGCGTCAAGGCAATCGGCACGTTCGTCTATTCCGAAGCCGATATCAAATCACCGCCGATGATGCATTTGAGCTTGAACGCCGAAGTCAGCATAGTTCAGGAGCGCGACGCGTTCGCCGAGCTCGTCGGCGGCGGTTACATCGTATCCAGGCATCTGAATGAGCGCGGCCGCTATGCCCGCGATTTCGTCGAGATCGCAGCGCGTCTTCTGGGCACGCCTTACCTTTGGGGCGGACGAACACGGATGGGCGTCGACTGTTCCGGTCTCGTGCAGATCGCCATGGAAGCCGCTGGCCTTCCCTGCCCGCGCGACAGTGACATGCAGCAAAGCGAACTTGGCGAAAACGTCACGTACAACGCAGATTTCGACGGATTGCGGCGCGGCGACCTCGTCTTTTGGAAGGGCCACGTCGGCATCATGAGCGACGGCATGATGTTGCTTCATGCCAACGCCAACCACATGTCAACGGTGATCGAACCGCTCTCCGAGGCGGTCGCGCGGATAACCAGATCCGGCGATACCGTCACCGCTATCAAGCGGCTTGAACGGCTTGGCGCCTGATCGGCATAAACGCCGTTAGGCCGGGAAGTAAAGCCCAAGCCAGTCGGCAATCGCGGCTGGCTTTTCCGCGCGCACGCCATCCGGACTTGCGACTTCAATTGAAGACGCTCGCGTCACCAATCGCCCACCCGATTTGTCCTCGACCTTCGCAATTGTCTGCACGAGACGCACCCGCGATCCCGCCGGCACCGTGCCGGTGAAACGCAATTTTTCGAAGCCATAATTCAATGCACGACCAACCCCTTCGATTCTCAGGATCTGTTTGGCCAGCATCGGCATCAACGACAGCGTCAGGAACCCATGCGCAATCGTCCCGCCGATCTCGGCCTGCGCTCGCGCGACATCGACATGGATCCATTGTTGGTCGCCGGTCATGTCAGCAAATCGGTCAATGAGCGTTTGATCGACCTCGGTCCATCCGGACGGTGGCAGCGCCACGCCAATGAGCGACGGCAGGTCACGATAGTGCACAGTGCGCAACGGCTGAGCCTCAGTCATGGGATCTCCGGATAACGAACCACTCTCTGCTACACAGTTGCTCAGTCGCAATCAACTCTGTCACAACACGGTCATCCACTCGCCTCCAGATCGTCGGTCTGTTAGCGTCCGCCAGCGGCGTCAAACAATTCCGGAAATCCCAATGGCAAATCTGAAATCGCTAGTCCGCACCATCCCCAATCATCCCAAGCCCGGCATCATGTTTCGCGACGTGACCACGCTGTTCGGCGATGCGCAGGGGTTCAAGGCCTGCATCGCCCAGATGACCGAGCCCTATCGCACCGAGCCGATCGACGCCATCGCCGGCATCGAGGCGCGCGGCTTTATCCTTGGCGGCGCGATGGCCGACAAACTCGGCTGCGGCTTCATCCCGATCCGCAAGAAGGGTAAGCTGCCGGCCAAGGTCCACGCCCAGGAGTACCAACTCGAATACGGCACCGACACCATCGAGATGCACCAGGACGCTGTCAGCAAGGGTGATCGCATCCTGATCGTTGACGACCTCATCGCCACTGGCGGCACCGCTGAAGCCGCCGCCAAACTCATCCAACGCGCCGAAGGCGAGATCGTCGGCGCCGCTTTCATCATCGACCTGCCCGAACTCGGCGGCCGAGTGCTCCTCGAAAAGCGCGGCATCGCCTGCCACGTCCTCATGACCTTCGACGGCCATTGATACGGTAACCACCCATGAAAATTGCCGGCCGTCCCACCCGCACGATTTGGCTCGAATCCGATCGACGCTCGATCGGCATCATTGATCAGACCAAGCTGCCCCACCATCTCGAAACGGCAATCTTGAAATCGCCGGCCGATGCCGCCGTCGCGATCAAGACCATGCAGGTGCGGGGCGCACCCTTGATCGGCGCCACTGCCGCATACGGTGTCGCCTTGGCCCTGCGTGTCGACCCCTCGGACGCTAGTCTCGCCCAAGCCATCGCATTGCTGGCTCGGCAGCGCCCGACCGCCGTCAATCTCCGTTGGGCTCTTGAAGAGATGCGCCAGACCTTGGCTCCATTGGCGCCAGGCGAACGAGCCGCCGCCGCTTACGCAAAAGCCGCGCAAATCTGCAACGACGACGTCGAAACCTGCCGGCTGATCGGCCACCACGGCCTGCCCCTGATCCGCGCCATCGCCGCGCGCAAGCCCGCAGGACAAGCCGTCAACATTCTCACTCACTGCAACGCCGGATGGCTCGCCTGCGTCGACTGGGGCACGGCCACCTCACCCATCTATCAGGCCCACGACGCCGGCCTCCACGTCCATGTCTGGGTCGATGAAACACGCCCACGCAACCAAGGTGCCGCCCTCACGGCCTTTGAACTCGGCCATAACGGCGTGCCGCACACCATCATCGTCGACAACGCCGGCGGCCATCTGATGCAGCATGGTCTCGTCGATCTGTGTATCGTCGGCACCGACCGCGTCACCGCCAACGGTGATGTCGCCAACAAAATCGGCACCTACCTGAAGGCCCTGGCGGCGCGCGATTGCGACGTACCGTTCTACGTTGCCTTGCCGCATTCCACGATCGACTGGTCGCTGGATGACGGCATGGTGATTCCCATCGAGCAGCGCGATCCCGATGAAGTCCTCAAGATGTCCGGCCGCGCCGCCGACGGCACCGTTGTGACAGTCGACATTGCCGCCCCTGGTTCGCCAGCTCGCAATGATGCCTTTGATGTAACGCCGGCCCGTCTCGTGACGGGCTTCATCACCGAGCGCGGAGTCTGCTCCGCGACACCCGACGGCTTGCGCGGCCTTTTTACCGATCGCACGGCGGTTTGAGCAAGCGCACGAAGTGCTGACGCATTGCGGGTGGTATTCGCGCGGATGCGAAGTGGGCATCCGAAGCGCAAGTTGAAAAGCCGAAACCAGCGCGTGGTCTCGGCCCCAATTCAAGTCTCGATAGGCGGCGTCAATAGGCCGAAGCAACCGGCCCGACGCCATCCTTCTGATAGAGATCACGGCGGAACTGGATCACCCCGTCCTCGGTCGCCCATGCGGTGATGTAAGCAAACAGCAGCGGCACCGGCTTCTTGAGGCTGACATCTAAACGCTCACCGGACTTCTTCATTGCCAGCACGCGCTCGATCGTCCAGCCCTGATCGGCCATCAGCCAGGCGACGACCTGCTCGATCCCGGCAATGCGCACGCAGCCTGATGATGCCGCGCGGAAGTTCCGCCCGAACAACGAGTCCGACGGCGTCGAGTGCATGTAGACCGAGTGACTGTTGTGGAAGTTGATTTTCACAAAGCCAAGCGGGTTTTCCGGGCCCGGTTGCTGCCGGAACGAATAACCACCCGCTGCCGCCGACGCCCAATTGATCTTGGTCGAATTGACCACCTTGCCGTCCGTGCCAATCGCTTCGATGCCGAACTTCGCCAGCACGTCCTGCCCGCGCTTCTGCATGTCGGCGCCCTTGGGCACCAGATCCTTGCTGATCACCGTCGGCGGCAGGTGCCAAACGGGATTGAAGTTCAGCTGATGGATCGACGACTTCAGGATCGGCGTCTGCCGATCGAGTTTGCCAACGACGCCGGAATGCCGCGACACCACCGTGTCGTTCTCGACCGCTTCGATCTGGGCCGCCGGAATATTGACGACGATATATTTCTTGCCGCCCGCCTTCGCGAGTTCCGTCAGGCGCTGCAGGTTGGTGCGCAACTGCCGCAGCCGCACACCTGCTGAAACATTGAGCGCAACAATGGTGCGCTTGTCAGCAATTCCGGTCGGGGTCAAACCATTGGAGGCTTGGAACCGCTTGACCGCCTTTTCAACCGTCGTGTCGTAGCCGTTTGAAACGCCAGTGTCGGCTGCCATATCGCCCGACATAATCAAGCGCTCGCGCAATACCGCGACGGAATCGTCATACATGTTGAGCGACAACTGCCGATCTGGCAGCTCGCGCCAACCGCCACGTGCCACCACGTCCTCATAGCGCTTGATGGCCGCTTTCATAGCGCCGAGGTTTTGTGCCGACAGGGTCGGGAAGCCTTTCGGCGGTTGCGATTCCCATTCCTTCTGGAATTCGCGATCGTAGTTGCGATCGGTGGAGTTGTAGGTCTGGCCTGGGAAACGGATCCAGGATGTGCCGCCACTTTCGGCAACGGCCGCGCCAGACAATCCCAGCGTTGACCCCGATGCGGCGCCAACTGCAATGGCCGCAATCAAGGTGCGCCTTATTCGTTTGCCGCTCATCCTATCCACCATCTCAGTTCCATGACCCGCAACCTGACGTGCGCCAAGTCGCCTACGCGCTGATGACGCTTCGTCTGAAAGACCCGCATTCATGTGCCGCGCAGAAGCATCGCAAGCTGTAATCTACCGTCCCAATCTTAACGATTTGGCAATCACGATTTCATTGCCATGACCATACTTCGGCCGGTGATCCGTCCAAAAGTAAAATCGCCGTTATGTTTCGGTAGTTTAGCAGCTGACGCGGGGGCATCCTGTGCGTCGGATCGACCGACCGGCACTATCAGTGCCGCATTCGTGGCCACACGCCAAGTGGTGGCGAGGCTGTACCATCACATTCTCCCCAGCTGATGCGTGTCCGTCACAAGGATTGCGACCGCAAACGGCAAACGGGACGCCGCTTGCGCGGGTCCCGTTGCTCATTCTCATCAATGCCTTAGGTGCGTCGCAGCCTTTGCGGGCAACTCCCTTAGCGTCTCGTATTCGAGATTTGCACACTGGCCGCCACGCCGGTCAAAATCAAAGGCGATAGCGGATTTGATCGGTCCAGAAGCGCTCAAGCCGCACCAATGCGCGATTGAGGCCCTTGAAGTCTTCCGTAGAAACCTGGCCGACCTGCTCAACCGTGCCGAGCTGGCGATGATAGAGCTTGTTGACCACGGCGCAGGCATCCATGCCCTTCTGCGTCAGGCTGACACGCACCGACCGGCGATCGGTTTCCGACCGCTTGTAGTGGATGTAGCCCATATCGACGAGCTTTTTCAGGTTGTACGAGACGTTGGAGCCGAGATAGTAGCCGCGCGTCTTCAATTCGCCGGCCGTCAGCTCGCCTTCGCCGATGTTATAAAGGAGCAGCGCCTGGACGCTGTTCAGGTCCGAACCACCCAAGCGGTCGAACTCATCCTTGATCACGTCGAGGAGCAGGCGATGCAGCCGCTCGATCAGACGCAATGCTTGCAGATATTCACCTTCGACGGCCGTTCCGGCCACCGGCGCGCTTTTGCGCGCCAAGTCCAACGCAACACTCATTGACTGCCTCATTCTCTGTTTTGACGCTTCCCGGTATTCCGGGTTGAGGCAGACGTTACCGGAAAGCTCCTAAATCCCGATTAAGCGCATTGGTAAATGAGCAATGACTTGATAACCGAAGCGACCACAAAAGCGCATTCTTTCGCTGATCCAGGCAAAAAACCGCGGAATTGGCATTGCGACAGGCCTTTATTGCAAGCCTTTCAGCCGCTCGCGCGCCGTTGTCTGGCCGAGGCCAAGCGCTACTTGATAGTGGGCGCGGGCCTTTTCCACGTCAGCGGCAATACCTCTTGTGCCCCATGCAGCCAGGACATTCGGGTCAAAAGTCTCGGCCAGGACGAATTGGGCCTCGGCACGCCCAGCGAGCCCGGCATCCGAAAGTATGGCACGCGCCGAGGCAATGTCGCCGCTCTCAATCATCAGCCGCGCATGAGCAACTAGAGGATGCCCAGCCTCAGCCGCCACCGGTTCTGGACTGGCGGCCAAGATCGGCTCGCGCCGCACGGCCGCCAATTCGACTTTCGGCTCCGCCAAAGATGCGATCAGCGGGGCGGTCGTCGCCGCCGCTTTCACGGATTTTCCAGCAGTCCCGCCCGTTGTGCTGCGATCAGTCAGCAACCAACCGCTGGATAACAGGACCACCGGCACGATGACGAGGATGCCAAGGCCAAGCCCGAGGGCACCAGCCCGCAGTTCCGATCCGAACCAGGGCTCTGGTGCCGCCACGCTTGGGTTGTACCAAGTTGCCGGCAATCGCGCTTCGCTCGTCGCCAATGCTGTTCCTGCCGGCGCAACCCTCCGATGGTCGCCTTGCCGGCCCGTTACAGTCGGGTCTTCCCGGTACCTCGCGGCTTCTTCAGCCGCCCCGTCCGTTGCCGCTTTGGCTCGCAGCGCTTGCAGAATCATGTCATGCGTCGCAGCATCGGCCGACGTCGCCGCTTGGGGGTATGGCGGCGCGGGCAACGCTTGTGGCGCCTGGCGGACTAAGTCCAACAAAGCTTCCAGTTCCTGCGAAAGCCCCTCCACCATCGGCGGGTTCGCACGCGGCGCCGCCTGCCCGGCGCGCTCATCGCGTCCTAACTCTGATGCCGAATCGGGCGTCGCGGTCGCGTCGAGTCCGTCATTCTCTGAAGATACGATCTCCAATCCGTGTCGCATGAGCACGCGGAACACTCCTCTCATCAACCGGCCCCCCGCGTGACGGCGTGGCGCTCGGTTTGGTCGCGTTTACGGAACCCCTTAGTCCCCTTTGGGCCGATCTCAGCCCCGATACTGTCCCCGCCCGATGCAATAGGCATGCGCAAACGCGAGGAAATTATGGCATGTCTGTTCAAGCAGTTAATACATAATTGCGAAAACCGAGTCCCCAACCTTCCCGTCGAAAAAGGAACCGAGCGATGGCAACGCTACTCATCGGACTGATTATCTTTTTAGGGATTCACCTCTTGCCGACGCTGCCGGCAATCCGGGAACGTCTGCGAGCGCAACTCGGGGCGTCGCTATATCAGGGCCTTTTCGCTGTGCTGTCACTCGCCGGGTTCGCCTTGATTGTCATCGGTTATGGCCAGATGCGCAGCGGCGGCGTGCGTGCCAATCCTGAACTTTGGCCGACGCCGGGTTGGACACGGCATGTTGCATTTCTCTTGATGTTGCCCGCCATGATCCTGCTGGCGTCGGCCTACATTCCCAGCCGAATCCGGACGCGAGTCCAACATCCCATGCTCGCCGCAATCAAGATCTGGGCCGTTGCGCATCTTATCGCCAATGGCGATCTCGCGTCGACCATGCTGTTTGGCGGTTTCCTCGCCTACGCGGTGCTCGACCGCATTTCGGTCAAGCGCCGCAGCGCGCTTGGGCCGCTGGGCTCGCGACAGGGAGCGTTATCCGGCGATGTCTCCGCCATAGCGGTCGGCGTCGCCGCCTATCTCGCCATGCTGTTTTGGGGCCATACAGGGCTGATCGGCATCGCCCTGCTGCGATGACCGCGAATTATCCTGCCCAGAGGGGGTAACCGGCGTCTCAAGTCATCATAGTTTCGCCGGAAAAGACGGCCATGACGCAATCGCCACGGCTGGTTCTCCATGGGTCCGGGCCTTGCTCGAGGTCCCAAGGCATCACGGGTCTTTCACGGAGCTTGCGGACAGGCTATCAAGGGCCTCCTCCACGATAATTTAGCGAATTGGAAGACATGGCAGAACGAGACGACAGCCTGATCCGCGAAGTGAACGAAGACCTGCAGCGCGAGCGCTTGCAGAAGCTTTGGGAGCAATATAACGGCGTCATTCTGGTGGTCGCGGCGGCGATCGTGCTGGGCGTTGGCGGGTTCAAATGGATGGAATATCGCCGCCAGAGCGCCGCCGAAGCCACCGGTAGTCGATACGTTGCAGCAATTCGCGACCTAGGCCCTTCGCCATTGGCCCCACTTCCCCCGGCAGGCGTCGCAATGCCGCCCGAAAAGGCAACCAAGGTCGCCGAAGCCGAGAAAGCTTTGGAAGCGATCAGCCGTGAAAGCGGCGGATTTGCCACCGTCGCGCGCCTGCGCAAGGCAGCCAACGATATTGTTGCGGGGCGCCCCGCCGAGGCGCTTGCCGCCTATGAAAGCCTCGCCAAGGACAAGGGCATCGACCCCGCCCTATCCGATTTCGCACGCCTGCAGACGGCGATGTTGAAACTCGACACTGCGGACTGGACGGACATGCAGAATCGGCTGAACGATCTCACGAGTGATTCGAGCGTCTGGCGGCACAGTGCGCGTGAACTTTTGGGGCTGGCCGCCATGAAAGCGGGCCAGACCGATACCGCACGTCAGAACTTCGAGAAACTGGTCTCGGATCGTGCCACGCCGCCGAGTATCGGGGAACGCACACGGTTACTGTTGTCGATCATCACAGAAGCCGAGTTAGCAAAAGCCAAGGCGGCACCGGCGCCCGCAACGGTGCCACCAGCGGCAACGAAGAACTAAGCCAGAAAAGTTTTCAGGAGAGCCGCATGACCGGTTCGACTCGCAACAGCAGGCATTCAGGCCACCGTGGCATTCTCGCGGTCGCCGCCTCCGTCAGCTTGCTCGCGGGCTGCTCCGATAGCTTGCCGAGCTTGCCCAAACTTGGCGATCTCAATCCCTTCGCTGAAAAGCAGGTGCCGTTGCCCGGCAAGCGCGTCTCGGTGATGCAGGATAGCAATAAGGTTGGCGGCGAGCTTGCCACAGCCGACAAGCCGATAACGCTGCCATCGCTGACATCGAACGACGCGTGGTCGCAGCCCGGCGGCACGCCATCCAACGCGCCGGGACACCTCGCGTTGCCCGCCTCCGTCAAAACCGTATGGTCGGCCGATATCGGCACCGGCTCCAGCAAGTACGGCAAGCTGTCGGCGAGCCCGATCGTCGCCGGCGGCAAAGTCTTCACACTCGACGCAGCCGGTCAGGTCTCCGCCTACGCCACGTCAGGTGGCGGGGCCGTATGGCGCGCCTCCGTCGTTCCCGAAGGCGAAAAGAACGCTCAGAAGGGTTTCGGTGGTGGCCTCGCAATTGATGGCGGCCGCATCTATGCCGCCACCGGCTTTGGCACCGTCGTCGCGCTTGACCCCGCTTCGGGCAAGAAAATCTGGGAGAAGTCGTTCGGTGTTCCCTTCCGCGCGTCCCCGACCGCCGCAGCCGATCGCGTCTACGCCGTCACCACCGATGGCACGCTCTATTCGCTGAGCGGCGCCGATGGTGCTGAGAATTGGACGTTCCGCGGCCTCCCCGAAAAGGCCAGCATCATCTCCAACGCCAGTCCGG
Organism: uncultured Alphaproteobacteria bacterium; assembly: GCA_963714325.1. Classification (GTDB taxonomy): domain Bacteria; phylum Pseudomonadota; class Alphaproteobacteria; order Rhizobiales; family Hyphomicrobiaceae; genus CAVQOB01. The sequence goes on from CAVQOB010000008.1 coordinate 500,453, forward strand.
CCATCGACGGCGATACGGTCGTCGTCCCATTCACATCCGGCGATCTCGTCGCCCTCAAAGTCTCGACCGGCCAGGCCATCTGGAACGAGTTGCTCGCCCGCACCCGCACGGCGTCGTCACTGACCGCCATGAGCGATGCGGCGCGCCCGGCCATCGACGGCGGCACCGTCTATGCGGTTGGCCACGCCGGCCGCATGATCGCAACGACAGGCAAAACCGGCGAACGCCTTTGGTCTCTGACCGTCCCAAGCATTCAACAACCCTGGATCGCGGGAGAGACCGTTTTCGTGGTCGACACGGGCGGTCAGTTGATGGCCATCACCCGCCGCGACGGCAAGATCCAATGGACAGTCAAACTGCCAGGTGCCGGCACGTGGTCTGGCCCGGTGCTCGCCGGCGGCCAGCTCTGGGTCACCTCAAGTCAGGGTGTCCTCGCTCACGTCGACGCAGCGACCGGCCGCGTGACAGGCAGCCAGGACTTGGGCGCGCCCGTCTACATCGCACCGATCGTCGCCGGTGGTCGAATGTTTGTCCTCACTGACAAAGCGCGGCTGATTGCGCTGAATTAAACGGCGCTGCAACCGCCGGATGGGCGGCCGTCGACTCGCACCAGCGCTTTCCCGGCGTTTTTCCACCACCCTTCCGCGCGCGAACAGTTCCCATATTGACGCCAATCCAGGCTCCGCGCAGTGTCGGCTAAAATTCACGAGGAATTGCCATGAAGATTGCAATCATCGGCGTTGGCGCCATGGGTTCGATCTATGCCGCGCTGCTCGCCAGCGGCGGCCATGAAGTCATCGCTGTCGACACCTGGAAGGATCACGTCGACGCCATTCAGCAGCGCGGTCTCCGCGTCGAAGGCGCATCCGGTGATCGCACCGTTAAGATTCACGCAACCACAAATCCTGCCGACGTGAAGGCCGCGGATCTCGTCGTCATCGCAACCAAGGATGATGGTGTCGCCGCCGCCGCCAAGGCAGCTCTCGCCATGGCCAAACCAGATGCACCCATCCTCACAATTCAAAATGGCTTGGGCTCCGCCGACAAGGTTGCCGAAGTGGTCGGCGCAAAGCGCATCGTGATGGGCGTCGTCGGTGGCTTCGGCGCCTCGATGAAAGGTCCCGGGCACGCACATCACAATGGCATGGAATTTCTCCGTTTGGGTGAAATGGCCGGCGGAATGACCCCACGCCTTGAGGCTGTGAAGAAGGCCTGGGAGCAGGGCGGATTCAAGGTTCTCACCTTCGATGACATTCACAAGATGGTCTGGGAGAAGTTGATCTGCAATTGCACGTTCTCTGGCCCCTGCGCTTTGACGGGTCTGCGCGTCGGCGAAGTGATGGCCAATCCGAGTGCGTGGAGCATTGCCGCCGCCTGCGCTAACGAGGCGTTCCTCGTCGCCCGCGCGAGAGGCATTAAACTCGACTTCGATGATCCCGTGCGCTACGTGCGCGCCTTCGGTGAGAAGATCCCGGGTGCGCGGCCCTCGATGTTGCTCGATCATCTGGCGAGCCGGCCCGCCGAGATCGACAATATCAATGGCGCCATCCCGCGCGAAGGCGCCAGGCTCGGCATCGCGACACCGGTGAACTCGCTTGTTGTGGCCTTGCTGAAAGCCAAAGAGAGCGGCTTCGCCCGCCCGGCCTGATGTCAGGCTTAGATTGTAAGCTGGTAATCACACGGAGCCCGGTGTGCGCATTCTGATCTTCAACGGTGCGCCGATGGCCAATCAGGACCGTGCCGTCGCCGCCGGCGGCCGCACCAACAGCGCCCTGTTCACCGAAGCATTGAGCGAACAACGCAAGGACCTGGAGTTCTTCACTCTCAATGTCGCCGACGGCGAAAAATTTCCGCAAGGTCTCGGCCTCGCCGACTTCGATGGCGTCGTCATTTCCGGTTCCCCCTTGAATGTCTACAACCGCGAACCGCGCGTCACCGACCAAATCGAACTGGCACGCGACATTTATCATGCGGGCGTCCCATGCTTCGGAAGCTGCTGGGGTTTGCAACTCATGACCGCAGCGCTCGGCGGCGCTGTTCGCCTCAATCCAAACGGCAGCGAATTCGGGGTCGCCCGCAATATTACGCTGAATGACGCTGGCCGTGCGCATCCACTCTATGCCGGTAAAGCAACAGCCTTTGACGCTCTCTGCAGCCACGAAGATGAAGTCGAGACGTTGCCGAGTGGAGCAACGGTTTTGGCCGGCAATGCGGTCAGTACTGTTCAAGCCGCTGAATTCGCAGATGGCAGGAAGAGTTTCTGGGGCGTGCAGTATCATCCCGAGTTCGATCTGCCGTTGATTGCGACACTATTGCAGTTGCGCGCTGTTCGCTTCGCCGGCGAAGGCAAGCTCGCCGATCCAGCCGACGCAACGGCTATGGTCACCGATTTCCGTGCACTCGCCGCAGATCCCGGCCGCACGCATCTGGCGTGGCGGTATGGCATCACAAGCGATGTTCTGGACCCGGTCCCGCGCCGCCGCGAGTTCGCCAACTGGCTTCAGGCCAAAGTCGGGCCCTACGCGGCGTCTCGGGGGTAGCCGTCCCCGCAAATACCAAGAATGTCGCAACCAAAACCATTGACGGCACGCCAAAAAGCGTTTCTCTCTGCGCGGAACATCCGATCCAGGTCGCATTCTCGCGCCCTTCCAAGCAAAGCAAACAGGTCAATGGCGAGACTGCTGCCTGCAAAGCGACTTGCGGAAATTCACCGGCTTCTGCGGGTCGATGGCGCGGTGCGCGTCGTCGATCTCGCTGAACGCCTGGAAGTCGCGCAAGAGACGGTCCGGCGCGATCTCAAGCAACTCGCAGAGGCCGGTCATGCCATCATCGTCCATGGTGGTGCGACGTTGTTCGGAACTGCCGTGCTCAAGCATGAATCGCGCGATGCTCTTCAATCCAGCGCTGAAACCCGCATCGCGGCCGCCGCCGCCGCACTCATAACGACCCGCGTGACTGTCATGGTCGACTCAGGCGCAGAAATGCTGCAACTCGCCGCGTCGTTGGTGCCGGTGAAATCCATCACTGTCGTCACCAATAGTCTCGGCGTTGCAGCACTCCTCGCTCGGGCGGGCAGGCGCGTCCACATCCTGCCGGGCGCGGTCGCGTCGCACGATGGTGCCGTCTTGAGTGCAGCAACAATCGAGGCACTGGCCAATTTCCGTTTCGACGCTGCGTTCGTCAGCGCCGGCGGGTTGACTGCTCAATCCGGCCTGACTGATCGCTCTCGTCTGGCCACGCAATTTCGCTCTCGCATACTGCTATCCACGAACAAGGCCTATGTCCTCGCCGATTCCTCGAAATTCGAAACCGATGCGGCATATCCCGTTGGCCACGTCGAGCGCATCACAGCCGTCATCACCAATGCACAACCAAAACCGCAGCTGCGCCGCTGGCTGGTCAAGCGCGACATCCAGCTGATCGTTGCCTGACGGCGAACCACCGCATTCATGATGTCGCAGCTGACTACGTCGCGCCCTTGATTGGCACGACATAAATTTCTAATCGGTGGTCGACGATGCGATAGCCATGTTTGCGCGCGATCACCTCTTGCAACCGTTCGATCTCAGCCGAGCGGAACTCGATCACTTGCCCACTCTCGATGTCGATCAGGTGATCGTGATGGTGCGCCGGCGTCACCTCATAACGCGAGCGGCCGTCGGCGAACGCATGCCGCTTGAGGACGCCGATGGCCTCCAGCAGCTTCAGATTGCGATACACCGTTGCCAGCGAAACGTCGGCATCGAGAACGTGTGCCCGCCGATGCAACTCCTCGACATCCGGGTGATCGGCCGCCTCGGCGAGCACGCGAATGACCACCCGCCGCTGCGCCGTCATGCGCAGCTGGTTTTCGGCGCAACGCCGCTCCAGCTCGACTTGTCGATCCTCGGTTTGTGTCGGCATGGTATGCCTTAAAGTCCGCGTGGCTCAGCCAAGACTAGCATTTGAGCGGCTCGCACCGTCATCCCGCTACGGCATCATAAACCACTTTGATATTGAGCACGATAAGCACGGTCGCAATCAGTGCCGTCGCCACCGTCAACCAGCGTGGCGCAATCAATGCGCCCATTTTTTGTCGATCGGCCGTGATCATCACCAGCGGAACGATCGCGAACGGCAGCTGTAAGCCGAGAACGACCTGACTGAGAATGATCAATTTCCCAATTCCTGCCTCGCCCATCGCGAGAATGGCAATGATGGCCGGAATGATCGCCAGCGCGCGCGTCGCAAGCCGCCGTGCCCACGCTGCGAGCCGTAGATTGACAAAACCCTCCATGACGATCTGCCCGGCCAGCGTTGCCGTCACGGTCGAGTTGAGCCCGCAGCACAGCAGCGCAATCGCAAACAATTTGGCTGCCATCGCCGAACCGAGCAGGGGCGCCAGAAGCTTATGTGCCTCGCCCAGTTCCGTCACGCCAGTCTGACCGGCTTTATTGAACGTCGCCGCCGCCAGAATAAGGATGGCGGCATTGACGAACAGGGCCAGCATCAAAGCGATGGTGGAGTCGATGGTGGCAAACTTGATTGCCTCCCGTTTGGCTTCTATCGTCTCGCCGATGCGACGCGTCTGCACCACCGATGAGTGCAGATATAGATTATGCGGCATCACTGTCGCGCCGATGATGCCGATCGCCAGATAGAGCATCTCCGGATTTCGCACGATCTCAACCGTCGGCGCAAACCCGACAAGGATCGCGCGCAGGTCCGGCTGTGCCATCGCGATTTGGACCCCGAAGCACACACCAATGATCACCAGCAGCGCAACGACGAACGCTTCGATCCATCGAAATCCAATGTTCTGCAGATAGAGGATCAGGAACACGTCGAGCGCCGTGATGAAGATCCCGATCTCCAGCGGGATGCCGAACAGCAGGTTGAGCCCGATCGCCGTGCCAATGATTTCCGCGAGGTCCGTCGCGCAAATGGCAATTTCGGCAACGACCCACAGGAACGCGCTGACCGGCTTGGGAAACGCATCGCGGCACGCCTGTGCCAGATCGCGGCCCGTTGCGAACGCCAATCGTGCGCAAAGTGCCTGCAACAGAATGGCCATGATGTTCGACATCAGTGCGACGACCAGCAGCGTGTAGCCAAACTGCGATCCACCCGCCAGCGAGGTCGCCCAGTTGCCGGGGTCCATATAGCCGACCGACACGAGATAACCAGGCCCCAGGAACGCAAACATGCGCCGCCATCCGGTCCCGGTCACGGGGATCGTTCCCCAGACCTCGCGCAGCGAAGGTTCGCCACGCTCCCGCAACCACCCGCTGTTCGCCAGCCTTGCCCGATCGACACTGTCGTTGGCCATGCCAGACAACTCCAAAGCTGCAAATGAGAACCAGTCGCATCTTAGAGTGATGTTGTCGCGCCACGCAAGGCCGATTTTAACGTGCTTTCCGAGGCAGTTTTCAATGCAAATTCAGCAAGTTATGATTTTTCGCGTCGACCTCGGCGCGGCCAGCGCGGATAGTAGGCTCAACCGATTACGCCACTTTTCCTGACGCGGGCACTTCATCATCCCGCGCGTCGGGCTCGGCGATCAAGCGTCCGCCGGCCTCGCTGGCACGCCGCCCCAACTCCGCCGTATCGTGGCGGCCGATCTCTCGCCCATGTCGCGCCAGCCACTTGCCCGCTTCGCTGATCCCAGCGTCGCGCAGGTACGTCAGCAGCGCCAGCTCAGGCTTTCCCTTGCTGTCAGCCGATAGCCCGCTGGTAAAGCGGCCAGCCTCGATGACATGAAACCGATGCTGCGCCAAGCGTCGCTCGCGGCGAGAAAACATGCCCGTCAAACGCGAGTGCTGCGCCCGCGCCTGCTCGATCAAGGCGATATCCCGCAGATAGGGCTGGTTGAATGTGATGTGATTGACATGCGCGGCGATGTCCCGCGCCGTCGTCGGCCGCCGCGTCATCGTGAAGGCATTCAACTGGATCACCAGCGTGTCCACGATGGGGCTCTCGCGCGCCAGCGTTACCAGATCCGGATTGGCGGAGAACCCGCCATCCCAATAGGCCACACCGTCGATTTCGACGGCGTGATGCAGCGTTGGCAGGCAAGCCGATGCGAGCACGCACTCAACCGTCAACTCACGCCGGCGAAACAATCGTGCGCGGCCGGTCGCAACCTCGGTCGCGGCGATCAGCAGTTCCGGCCCCTTTTGCGTGCGCAGTAGTGTGAAATCAAGGTGCGCCTCGAGGAGCTTGCGAAACGGATCAAACCCCAGCGGGTTGAAATCATAGGGCGAAAACATCGTCGCCATTGACGCAAACGTATCGGAGCGTGTCATCCCGGCCAGAAAAGGATTCAATCGGACCAGATCCGGCACGCCCGCCTTTGCCACCGCCTCCCAAACCGCCGTGAGCTTTGCGCGCGCTCCAGCTCGCCCTCCCTCGGCAAGCCCAACCGCAACCGCGACCGCGTTGACAGCGCCAGCGCTCGCGCCACTGATCCAGCCGATATCGATCGTCTCGTCCTGCAGTAGGCGATCAAGCACGCCCCATGTGAACGCTCCATGCGCGCCGCCGCCTTGCAAAGCCAGATTGATCTGCCGCGCCGACTTGAAGAGTGCCAATGAAAAACCCCGCTGCTTGCTCGGCGATGTGGCCATCGCCTTTAGCGGACAGCATAGCGCGTCGGCGCATAACAATCATGGCAGCAGTTCATGCGGCAGCAGAATTGGGACGCCAGCGACCGTTGTCGCCAGCATGCGAACGCCATAAACAGGCTCAAGAATGGCACTTTTCAAAACATCGGCGGGCGCACCGGACGCGGCAATCTGTCCCGATTTCATCAACAAAACTTGATCAGCGAAGCGTGCCGCCAGCGAAAGATCGTGGAGTGCCACCACGACGGCGATGCCGCTTCCTGCCATCTCACGCAGATGCCGAAACAACTGCAGTTGGTGCGCCGGATCGAGACCGGCCGTTGGTTCGTCAGCAAGCAGCACGCGCGGCGCTTGCGCCAGCGATCGCGCCATCAGCACGCGCGCTCGTTCGCCCCCCGATAATTCAAGCACCGGCCGCCCGGCAAGGTGCATGACGTCCATGGCGCGCATGGCGTCGTCGATCGCGATGCGGTCCGCCGCGAGCGCATCCGGGCCGCGCGACTGATGCGGGATTCGCCCCAGTGAAACGATGCCGCGCACCGGCAGCGGCCAATGCACCTCGCGATCCTGCGGCAGATAGGAAAGCACACGCGCGCGCGCGTCGATTGAATAGTCGCCGAAGGATCGGTCAGCGATAAAAATCACGCCGGCATCAGGCGTGATTAGGCCAGCCAGGGTCTTGAGTAACGTCGATTTGCCGGCACCATTGGGCCCGACAAGAGCGGTCACCGATCCGGCTGCAGCGGTCAATGAAACGCCGCTCAGAACGCTTCGCGCCTTCAGCCTCACCTCAAGATCAACGGCCCGTATCATGGTGCCAGCTCCCGCCGCATCCGCGTCACCAGCAGGACAAAGAATGGCGCGCCAATCAACGCCGTCAGCACGCCGATGCGCACTTCGACAATTGGTGCCAGCATCCGCAGCAGGACGTCGGCCAGCAGCACCATTGTCGCCCCGCACAATAAACTCGGTAACAGTAAGCGGCTCGGCAACGGCCCCACAATCGGTCGCAGAATATGTGGCACGATCAGCCCGACGAACCCGATCATCCCGGTCACCGCCGTCGCCGCGCCAACACTCAGAGCGGTGCCAGCGATGATGTCGCGCCGCGCCGCGCCAAGATCGAGGCCAAGTGTGCGCGCGGCATCGTCGCCCAGTGTCAACCCATCGAGCGAACGCCCGCAGCGCAACAGCAGTGCAATGCCCATCAGAATGAGCGGACCCGCCAACCACACATGTACCAGACTGCGATCCGCGAGCGACCCCATCATCCAGAAAATGCTTTCCGCTGCAGCGAACGGATTGCGGGCGAGATTGAGCGCTAACGATGTCAAAGCCGCACACAACGCCGAGACGGCAACACCGGCTAGGATCAGCGTTGCGGGCCCGGAACGATCCCCCGCCAATAAAAAGACCGCAATCGTTGCGAGAGCCGCCCCCATCAGGCCAGCCACCGGCAGTGCAATTGCCATCACACCGGCCAAGCCAAGGTGGATCGAGAGAACCGCGCCGAGTGCAGCACCACTCGACACACCAAGGAGTCCGGGTTCTGCAAGGGGATTGCGGAGATATCCTTGCAACGTCGCCCCCGCCAGCCCGAGTGCTGCCCCAACCAACGCTCCGAGGATGGCGCGAGGCAGCCGGATCTCAGCGAGGATCAGCCATCGCGACGCCCCCGGCGGTCCAAGCCCAACACCCGATGGACCAACGAGTAGAGAAAGAACGAACGCCATCACGGCAGTGCCGGCAAAAGCAAAACATTGCCGGCGATAGCGCGCCGCCGCAGCCGCCGAGTCCAAGCTCACGGCCGCCCTCGCCTCGTCTCAAGCTCAGCCCGAGCCGACGCCAGCGCCTCGACCGCTTCAGCAATATGATGCGTGCCGCACAGCATCAACGGCCAAGGCACCACAACGGACGGACGCTGCGCCTGTAAGCGCGCCAGCACCGGGTGGCGCAGATTGTCGGCCACCGCCGTGCGATAGGTTTCAGGTGACGACGCCAGCACCAGCAGATCCGGCGGCGTTGTCACCAGCGCCTCCAGAGACACCTGTCCGTTGCGCGTCGCCGCGATTGCTTCAGCGCCGTTGCGCCATCCCGCCATCCGCAACGCTTCATCGACAAGACCGAACGTACCGGCGACAAAATTGTTCACCTGATAGATCAGCGCCGTCGGCGGCGCGGCTGTGGTTGATGGATGTCGCGCCGCCATCGCAAGCCGCCGATCCAAATCCAACAGCAACGCGCGGCCGCGATCCTCAGCGCCAATCGCCGCCGCAATCTGCTGGATCACTGCGCGGACGTCGGCAACGCTATCAGGCAGCGGCACCAGCTCGACACGTTTGCCAAGTCGACGCAGCAGGTCGACCGTCGCCGGCGTTGTAAAGTGCCCGGCGAGTATGAGATCGGGATCGCGCGCGAGCACGTCTTCGGCATCGCCGCGCGTCGTGGCTATCCCCGCCGCCTTTTCGGGATGCGCCGATGAGAGCGGATCGGCGGCCAGATGCGTTACGGCGGCGATGCGCTCGCGCGGCACCAGATCAACCAGGATCTGATCAATGCAGACGTTGAGCGAGACGATGCGCTTGGGCGGATCACTGGCGTGCGTGGCGGTCGCCATGGCTGCCACGACGCCCGCCGCGGCGGACCTGAAAATAAAGTGGGATGCGGCGCGCGCTGCCAGCCTTGTGATATGGCCTGCTTTCACGCGCCGCATCCCTCCCCCCATGGTATCAGCGTCCGACCTTGCCAGTGCCGGCAAGGTCGTCAAAGGAAATGCGCAACCCACCATAGGCAGCAAGTCCCGCAGTATTGTAGCCGTAAACATCCTGATACTTAACGTCGAAGATATTCTCCACTCGACCAAAGATCTCGACATTCGGCTGGATCTTGTACGATATCGCCGCATTCGCGAGCCAGTAGCCGTCGAGTGGCGCACGACCGCTCAGCACGGGGAAGCCGAATATCGGATCGTTGACGAAAAGATAGTCGCTCCGGCCACCGTTGTATTTGACGCCGAGGCTCGCACTACCGCGACCGCTGGCGAATGCATAGGCGAGGTCGGCGCGGCCGGCATGGCGAGGCCGACGCACTTCGGCGGTGCCGTCGGCTTCTTCGGCCATCAGGTACGTGTAGGCCGCCGACAACATGAGACCCGGCATGATCGGCGTCTTGATCGCGATTTCGATGCCATCGCGCTGCGCTGTGCCCGCCGTGTTCACGAGTGACGGGCCAGGAAATCCAAGCCCGGGTCCGATCTTATTGCGAAGATCGGCACTGAAATAGGTGAGATCCAGAACCGCGCGCGTGCCCGGCAGCGCCCACTCGACGCCAATATCCCAGCCACGCAATTCTTCCGGCTTCAAGTCTGGATTGGCGACGAAGAAGTTCGGGAATCGACCGAACTGCTCGAACATGGCTGGCGCTTTGACGCCGGTGCCGATGCTCGCATGCGGGCTGAGGCCGAGGGATGCCAGTGTCCACCTCGCGCCGGCGCGCCAGGTCGTGAAGTCCCGGAAGCTGTCGTTGTCGTCGTGGCGCGCGCCCATGGTGACCGAGAGGCCGTTTGCAAAAGTCGTGCGCCATTCGCCGGCATACGACAGCCGATCGCGCTTGCGTGTCACGCCATCGCCGAGGTCGCCGCCGGACGTGAAAGCTTCCGTCTCATGCTCGATCTGCCCGGTGACTGCATGTTTCGCGCCGAACAGCGACGGCGTCGCGAAGCGGTAGGTGGCGTTATAGCCGATCACGGACCGCTCGGACGTGTTGTCGAACAGGAATGCTGGATTGGCAAACCCGAGGAAGCTCGAGATGTCGGTGTCGCTGGAACGCGTCCGGTTATAGTTCGCCTTCAACGATTGCGACAGCGCGCCGCCGAGTGACTCCCAGCTCAAGCGCACGCCGGCCAGCAGAACGTCGTCGCGCGATTTCGACGGATCGTCGATCGCGGTGGAGACGGCGCCGGGATTGCCGCCGAAGCCGTCGCGGCCGATGTTTTTGGTCGTCTGGCTGAGTGTCAGATCGAGTGTTGCGCCCGGGGTGATCGTGCCGCCGGCACGTAACGCAAAATTGCCGAGCCGCATGCCATCGCGATCACTATCGAACGGCGCCAGTGTTTGAGGCGCGACATTGAAGCCGCTGGTCGCCCGCCAATGGCCGCTCAGTGCGATGTACCCGTTCTCGTTGCCGCCGGCGAGACGGGCCGCAAGGTCGCGCGTATTCATGCTGCCGAATTCGCTGCGCAACGTCAGTGACAACGGGTGCCGTGGCGCGCGCGTCACGATATTGATGACGCCGCCAACCGCGCCGGAACCATAGATGCCGCTCATCGGACCACGCATGATCTCAATTCGCTCGATCTCCTCGGCTGAGAGGTTCGACAGATCGAACTGACCATCGTTGGCCGAGTTCGCGACGATCCCGTCGATGACGACCAGCGTATGATTGGCCTCGGCTCCGCGAATGCGGACTTCGGTCAGGCTGCCGGCACCGCCGACGCGGTTGACAGAAACACCGGGTAGGCCGCCAAGCGCATCCGCGACGGAACGAACTTGCTGGCGGCGCAGTGTCTCGCCTGTCACGACCGTGACCGGTGTCGGGATGCGGCTCGTATCGACGCCGCCGGACGCGCCGGAGGCGGTGGCTTGGGAAACGTCGCCGAGTGTTGTGGCGCTATCGACGGCGGGGGAGGCGGCAGGCGTCGTGGCCGGCTGCGGTGTGGCGGTCGGCGCACGTTTGGCCGCCGGTGCCGCCTCCGGCTCAGGTGTCGGCTGCGGCTTCGCAACACGCGGGCGTTCGAGCGTCGCGCCCTCGACAATGATCCCCGGCAGGCGGGTCGGTTCTTGCGCGTTGCCGATCATCGGCGCGGCGACAAGCGTCAATAGACTCGACAAGGCGAGCAAGGCCATTTTGTAGTGCGATGGCATGACATCAATTCCCCAGTTCGACGAACACGAGGGAAAAACTCAACATCAGGTGGTCAGCATACCAAGTTTGGTCCAATGAAGAGATGACATAGCCTTGACGCCAAGGTTCACCCAGCACCGCCGCAGGCATCATGATCGATGGACAAAAGACCCGTTCACGCAAGCCACGACGACAAGAACCTCTCCCGTTATGTCGCCGCTACGGGGCTCCGCTCGTCCGCACGCCCCGCGCGGAAGATGGGCGACACACACTGGCAGGTCTCCTGGCTTACGGCTCGAACGCATCCACCTGCCTTCCCGCCTGGATCGTCCGGCAGTGGCGTGTGAGGTGATGCTCGCCGCTTACAGTTGCGGGGGCAGCCGCGGCTTTCTGGATCGGGATTTCTCCATCTCCAGGAACTGCGTTCCCTTTTCATCAGCTAAGCCAGATGAGGCCGTCGCGGAACCATTGTGCAGTGTCAAAAAAGCAGAGCGCCGCCCAGGAGTCAATGCAACCGTTGGTTTCCAAATCGTCCAGCGCGATCGAATCCCAGCGACTGTTGCGGATTTGACTACTTGGTCGCGTCTTTAGCGATCCCGCCAAGCAGCGCGTCGATGGCAGCGAGCGCAGCCTTGGACGCATCAGAGCCGGCAACGTCCGGTCGTCGATAGCCAACCGTGACGTGCCCCGGCGCATCCGCCCGCTCAAACGCGAACAACACATAAGGGCAGTAAGCGATGTTGAGGGGATCCGCCTCCATCATCTGCCGCGACAGCTTCGCTGAACAGAACGTAAAATATTCCGCGCGCCTATAGATCGGCTTTGTTGATCCGACATCAGCACCGGTCCGGTCAAGCATGCCGCCGATATTTCCCGTCTGGTCGATGACAAGACCGCGTCCTACGATTGCGTTCGTGAGTTCGAATTTCACATCGTCGAATGTGCCGTTGGCGACATAGGATTGGATCGATTGAGCGGATCCGGCCGTCGCAGAAAGCAATAGGGTAAGCCCGCAGATCAAGATCGAGGCAGATCGAGAACGAGTTTGGCGAGCGGTCATGGCGAGCACTTCGAGTAACGGAGCAGGTTCACTATATACCCAGTCAATAGTCTTGCGTTGATTGCCGTCAATGACATCTGCGATTGAAAAGCCAAGTAAGCGCGATCGGCGTTACGCACGCACCCTCAAAGGCAAAAGAGCCTCGCCCCAAGCGCGCCGAGGTCATAGATCATCGCCACGCCGCGCACGGAGAACAGATAGAGCGCGCCGGCAGCAACAACGGCCAACAGACCGAACACGAGACGGCGAACGGCGGACGGCATGCGGGTATCGTCGTTCGCGATTGGCCGTTGCTCGTTGTCTGCAATGTTCGCGTCCTGTGCCATGATCAAGTCCGTTACGCCGCCTTGGTTTGCAGTTGGATGCGCGCGACCGGCCGCTCGCGGATCGGCCAATGGACGAGCGCCGCGAATAACCCGAGCCCCACGCAGATCCACCACATCGTATCATAGGATTTCGTCATGTCGTAGGTGCGACCCGCCAGCCACAATCCCGCAAATGAGCCCAACTGATGCGAGAAGAAGACAAAACCGAACAGCATCGACATCCATTGCGTGCCGAAGAACAGCCCGACCAGGCTCGACGTCAACGGCACCGTCGACAGCCAGAACAGGCCCAACAGCGCCGACACGCCAATGACCATCCACGGACTGACGGGGATGAACAGCAGCCCCAGGAATGCAAAGACGCGCATGAAATAGATGAACGCCAGACCTTTGCGCTTTTCGACGTACTTGCCGGACTGGCCCGCAATGTAAGTGCCGATCAGGTTGGCAATACCGACCGCCATCAGCGACCAGACGGCAACCCACGGCGCCATACCCTTGTCGGCGGCGTAAGCCGGCAGATGTACCGAATAGAACGCGACATGGAACCCGCAGACGAAAAACCCAGCAACCAAAAGCCAAAAACTGGGATGCGCGAAGGCTTCCGCGAACGCCTCGTTCAAGGTCTGCGAGCGTGCCAACGGCGTCGCCACCGGCTTTCCGGCCAACGGTGCGGCCAACGGAATCATGATCGCAGCCGTCGCCGTCAAAAGCAGCAGACTCGATTGCCAACCCAGATATTGGATGGCCAGATGCGCATAGGGAAACGCGAGGAAGCCGCCGATACCGCCAGCCATCCCGAGTGAAGCAATAGCGGCGGTGCGTTTCTCCGCCGGCACCGCACGCCCGACCGCACCAACCAGTGCCGTGATCCCGGTTCCGGCAACGCCGAGGCCCAGCAAGAGACCGGAGAATTGCAGGATCGCACTGTCCGTTGCCGAGTACATGGCGAACAACCCAGCCATCGTGAACAGTGCGCCGCCAACAATCACGCGTCCAGCGCCATACCTGTCCGCAATCGCACCCGTGAAAATCGCGCCAATACCCCAGACCAGATTGGCAATCGCCATCGCGTTTGAAAACGGCTCACGGCCGATCTTGAGCTCCGTCGTCATCGGTGTCAGATACAGACCCATGACCTGCCGCAAGCCCATCGCCAAGCCAACGATGGTTCCCGCCGCAAGGATGATCAGCCAGAGTGGCTTGCTGGCGGCGGCGCCTTGGACAACTTTCTGCATCATATCCCTTTCGAATTTCGTGAAGCCGTTATGCCACGGGTCGCAAATTTTGTCGCTGGCCATCAGGAGTATTCCGTGCGCGGTCCGGGTATAGTGCCCCTGCGCCCGGATCATGCCTTGGCATCGGCTGCCACTGGCGCGAGCATGCGACGCTCCAGCTCGACGACCGGTCCGCCCGGCTCGGCCAGTCCACGGCCGATCATTTCGATGGATCGGCCGTCAATGTGATAGAGATTATAGCGCGCCAGCGGCTCGCTCTTGAACGATCGTCCCAGTGCCGCCGACGGCGCGCCGACAATGGGAAACGCGCCGGTTGCGCTGCTTCTACGGGCCAGCATGTTGCGATGGTTGTGGCCGTGCAGCACCAATTCCGCGCCGTTGCGATGGAGCACGGTTTCCAGCGCGGCCGCGTCGGTGAGATCGTGGTGGCGGGTCGCTTGGCCAACCAGCGGGGGATGATGGATGAGCACCAGCCGGAAAAGCGTCGCATGATGCAGCCGGCCGAGAATTGTTTCGAGCCGCGCAAGCTGCGCGGCTCCGAGTTCGCCGGACGCGATCATCGGCGGTCGTGGCAGCGCCGAGTTCAATCCAACAATCGCGATTCTGCCAACGATGCGAACGAAAGGAAATGCGGCCTCGCGCGCATCCACGAATTCCTGTCCAGCACCATTCGATTGCATGAAGGCGCCCCATCGCGCAATGCCGATGTCACGGCCGATCGAGGTGTAGAGATCGTGGTTGCCGGGAATGACCGTGACCGCCTCCGGCGGCCCGAGCGTCTGCAGCCAGGCCAGCGCCGTTGCCATTTCGCCGGGCAGCCCGATGTTGATCAGATCGCCCGTCACGGCGATATGATCGGGGCGCTGCTGCTTGAGATCGGCAACGAGCGTGTCCAGCACGGAGCGCAGATAAACATCGCGCCGATTGCGCCGCCAGTTGATGTACCCCGTCGCGCGCTTCAAATTCCAATGCTGCGGCGTGAACCCAGTGATCGGCCCGAGGTGCACGTCGGTCAAATGGGCGATGGTCAGCGTCGCGGTCACTAGTTTGCGGTCCGGGTGAATAATCAGCGGTTACAGATACGCCGTTGGCCAACCCTTGCCAATCCCAGCGAACAGAGAGATGTCAGGACATATGACGCCAAACCGTTCAATCCTTCTGCGCCTGATGCAACGCTATTGGCGGCTGACGCGCAGCGTCACCATGGGCGCACAGGCGCTGATCCGCGATTCCGAGGGCCGTGTGCTGCTGGTTCGCCACGGCTACAAGCCAGGCTGGGCCTTTCCCGGCGGCGGCGTCGAACCCGGTGAAAATGCGCTGCAGTCGCTCCTGCGTGAATTGGACGAGGAAGTCGGCGTATTTCCAACCGATCCCCCGCGACTCTTTGGGCTCTACACCAATTTCGATCGCTTTCCCGGTGACCACATCGCCCTCTTTATCGTTGGCGCCTACGATCAACCGAAAATCCCAGCCCCCAACCGCGAGATCGTCGAGCAGCGCTTCATCGATCCGGCGGCCCTTCCCGAGGACACGACGATCGGAACCCGCCGGCGGATCGCAGAGGTGATCAACAACGTTCCGATCATCCCGCAATGGTAGTGCTGCCCGCTGGACCAACGCTGCGAGCGCGTGCTAGTACCCACGATCACAAGTCCCTGCTACGGCTGACGGCCGACGATGCTGGCCGGGCAGGAGTGTGGTCGCTGCCAAGGCACATCCTTGGCAAGACCGCACGACGCCCCCGGCTTGCATCGTCGACCGCCTGAAAGGTCGCAGATCCCGGGCGCCCGGTGCGTTACCGCCGCTCACCGATGCGATGGCATCGCTGTCGCTGCGGCGCCTGCCGTGCACTCCGGCCTCTGCGATCAGACGTACCAGGGACTTGTGATCGTGGGTACTAGAGGGACGGCAATGATCAAGGCGATAACAGCATTGCGACTCCGACGACGACCTGGCCGCCCGGTCGCATCGCGCATCGTCTGATGCGGGCGCATGTCGCCCCCGGCCCGGCCTCAGTCCTCCGCTGAGTTCCCACACCGTCCGAGCCGCTCCATGTCAATCGACTTTCACTCGCGTGCTGTCACTGCCGCTGATCTCCCAGCGATCCAACACCTCCACGATTCCGTGTTTGGTCCAGGTGCGCTGACGCGAACCGCTTATCGCATCCGTGAAGGCATGCCGGCGTTCACGCCATTCTGCCGTGTTGTCGCGCACGGCACCCGCATCATCTCGTCCATCCGGCTGACACCCATCACCATCGGCGGTCAGGCCGGCGCATTGCTGCTCGGCCCGTTAGCGGTCGATCCAGCCTATGCCAACCAAGGACATGGTCGCCGCCTGGTCCGCGAAAGCCTCGATGCAGCGCGCAGCGACGGCATGACGCTGGTCGTGCTGGTCGGCGATGAGGCCTACTATGCCAAGCTCGGTTTCGCCGCCGTGCAGCCGGTCGGCCGCATCACCATGCCAGGACCCGTCGACCAAAGGCGGATTCTGGCGGCGGAATTGAAAGCCGGCAGCCTCGCGGCGTTCGCCGGCGTGATCGCCGCGTTACGCGCATGAGCAACGTGAGATGCCACAGCAACGTTCGCCCTTCGTTCGCCGCAAAGACGTGATTCCTCACACCATCGGCTGTTTACCGCAGCTTAATGTTTCTCATTGAGGAATGCTTAACCCAGAATTGGGCGGTCGCGGCGCGTGTGGGCTGCGAGTGATACGGTGTGTCGTCTGTTGCGTTGGTGGGGTGTGGTTGTGTCTGAGCGTCGTCGAGGCGTCACGAGTGCAGTGAGCACCAATCGCGTTATTGCGGGCGAGTGTCTGGCTGAGTTGAAAAAGCTGCCGAAAGCGAGCGTCGATCTCGTCTTCGCCGATCCACCCTATAATCTCCAGCTCGATGGCGCGCTGTTGCGGCCGAACAATACGCGCGTCGACGGCGTCGATGACGCCTGGGACAAATTCGCGAGCTTCGCCGACTACGACCAATTCTCGCGCACCTGGCTCGGCGAATGCCGTCGCATCCTGAAGCCCGATGGAGCGCTCTGGGTGGTCGGTTCCTACCACAACATTTTCCGCCTCGGCGTGGCGCTGCAGGATCTCGGCTTCTGGGTCCAGAACGATATCATCTGGCGCAAAGTCAATCCGATGCCGAATTTTCGCGGCAAGCGCTTCACCAACGCGCATGAAACGCTAATCTGGGCGGCGCGCGATCAGAAATCGCGGCCGGTCTTCAATTACGAAGCCATGAAGGCCTTCAATGACGATCTGCAGATGCGCTCGGATTGGCTCATTCCGATCTGCTCGGGCCCCGAGCGCCTCAAGGACGACGGCGGTCGCAAGGCACACCCGACACAGAAGCCGGAAGCATTGTTGCATCGCGTGATTCTGGCGTCGAGCAATCCGGGTGACGTGATCCTCGATCCCTTTTTCGGCACCGGCACGACCGGCGCCGTCGCCAAACGTCTCGGCCGTAAATGGATCGGCATCGAGCGTGATCCGGACTATGTGAAGGCCGCAAAAGAACGCATCGCGCGCGTGCAGCCGCTTGCGCCGTCCGCGCTGGAAACCACGAAATCCAAACGCAGCGAACCACGCGTGCCGTTCGGCACCATCATCGAACTCGGCATTCTCGAGCCAGGCGCCCGCCTGTTCGATGAGCGCCGTCGCAACTGGGCGGAAGTGAAGGCCGACGGCACCATCGCGCTCGGTGGCGCACGCGCAGGCCTGCAAGCCTCGATCCATCGCGCCGGCGCCGAAGTGCAAGGCAAGGCCGCCTGCAACGGCTGGACGTTCTGGCATTTCGAAGCCGAGGGCAAATTGAGGCCGATCGACGTCCTGCGCGAACAGGCGCGCCGCCAACTCGGCCTGAAACCGGAACGCGTCGCGCGCACTTGACGGCGGGGGCTCGCCTCCGCTATCGAACGGCATGAACTCGTGGTGATTTGGCCGGCCGGCTTGCAGCCACGTAAAACAACTTGCTAAATAGGCCGTGCGCACCCGGTCATTCGGCGGGGCCCGGCTTAACAGGCGGGGCAGTCGAGGCCGGGTTTTCTGTTTGGGCCTCTGATGAGCGCTCGAGCGGGGGAGGCGCACATGCAAACATCAGCCGACAATGCCGGCACGTCCAAAAGTGATGATGTCGTCCTCGAGACGACGGCGGACCCGTCATTGCGCTCCAGGCAGGTGCACGCGCCGCAGAGCCAGCTGGTGCGCTTTCCCGAGACGGCGCCGCTGCATTTGGACTGTCAGCAGGATCTGGCGCCCTACCAGATCGCCTATCAGACCTACGGCACACTCAATGCCGAAAAATCGAATGCGATCCTGGTCTGTCATGCCCTGACCGGCGACCAGCACGTCGCCAATCTGAGCCCGATCACCGGCAAACCCGGCTGGTGGGACATCATGATTGGCCCCGGCAAGCCGGTCGATACCGAACGATTTTTCGTGATCTGCTCGAACATTCTCGGCGGCTGCATGGGCTCGACGGGCCCCGCCTCGATCAATCCCAAGACCGGCAAGCCCTACGGCATCGATTTCCCCGTCATCACGATTGCCGACATGGTGCGCGGGCAAGCGCAGCTGCTGGACCATCTCGGCATTGCGCAATTGTTCGCGGTGATCGGCGGGTCGATGGGCGGCATGCAGGTGCTCGAATGGGCCGCGCGCTACCCCGATCGCGTCTTCACCGCGATCCCCATCGCGACCGCCGCCTGGCATTCGGCGCAGAATATTGCATTCCACGAAGTCGGCCGGCAGGCCGTGATGGCCGATCCCGAGTGGCGCGGCGGCCGCTACCTCGATCACGACACGGTTCCCAAGAACGGACTCGCCGTTGCCCGCATGGCGGCGCACATCACCTACCTGTCGGAGGACGCACTGCAGGCGAAGTTCGGCCGCAACCTGCAGGCCCGTGTCGCCAAGACGTTCTCCTTCGACGCTGATTTCCAGGTCGAAAGCTATCTGCGTCATCAAGGCTCGACCTTCGTCGACCGCTTCGATCCGAACAGCTACCTCTACATCACGCGGGCGATGGATTATTTCGATCTGCAGGTCGAACACGGCGGTAAGCTGGCCAATGCCTTTCGGGGAACCAAGACGCGATTCTGCGTCGTCTCATTCACCTCCGACTGGCTCTACCCGACGCGCGAGAGTCGCGACATTGTCCGCGCGCTCAACGCCGTCGCCGCCAACGTCTCGTTCGTCGAGGTGGAAAGCAACAAGGGCCACGACGCATTCCTGCTCGAAGAGCCGGAGTTGTTCGCCACCATTACAGGGTTCCTCAGTGCCGCCGCTGAACTGCGCGGCATTGCAGCCAGGAGCGTCAGCTGATGCAAAAGACGGCTCAATCCTTGCCCGAACGCGCGCCGTCCGCACATCGCGTCGACCATGTCTTGATCGCCGAAATGGTGGCGCCGAACGCGCGCGTGCTCGACGTTGGGTGTGGCGATGGTGAGTTGCTTCGGCTCTTGCGCGAGACCAAAAACGTCGATGGCCGTGGCATCGAGGTCAGTCGCGAAAAGGTCAATGCCTGCGTGGCGCAGGGTCTGTCGGTGATCCAGGGCGACGCCGATCGCGACCTCTCGGAATATCCCGACGCCGCCTTCGATTACGTCGTGCTGTCGCTGACCATCCAGGCGACGCGCTATCCCAAGACCGTGCTCGACAATCTCTTACGCATTGGCCGTCACGCCATCGTCTCGTTCCCGAATTTCGGCCATTGGCGCGTGCGATCGCAGTTGCTGCTCACCGGTCGCATGCCGATCACCGTCAATTTGCCGGACCCCTGGTACCTCTCGCCGGACGGCCACCTCTGCACGATCAAGGATTTCGCCGATCTGTGCGCGCTCGCCAATGCGCGCGTTGAGCGCAAGGTTGCGTTCAATGCCTGGGGACAGCAGCTTGGCACCTGGTTGCCGATGACCGCCCACAATTTTCTCGGCGAGAAAGCCGTCTTTCTGCTGACGCGCGGCCCGCCGGCCTGACGACCTAACGCCACTTGGCCGCGCCGACACGCCGGTATATGGTCCGCGCATCGAGATCCGAAGTTCCCAAGTCATGAAGGAGTTGACACATGACCATCAAGGTTGGCGATCGCCTGCCGGAATCCAGTTTCACGACCATGGGCGCTGACGGCCCCAAGCCGATGACAACGGCAGATGTATTCAATGGCAAGAAGGTTGCGCTGTTCGCTGTTCCCGGCGCCTATACGCCGACCTGCCACAAATCGCATATGCCGGGTTTTGTCGAGCGCGCGGCAGAACTCAAGAAAAAAGGCTTCGACACCATCGCCTGTACGTCCGTCAACGATGTCTTCGTGCTGACGCAGTGGGCGAAGGATACCGGCGCCGAAGGCAAGATCGTCATGCTCGCCGACGGCAGCGCCGATTTCGCCAAGAAACTGGGGCTTGAAATCGATCTGACGGCGCGCGGTCTCGGCGTTCGCTCGAAGCGCTATTCGATGGCCGTCGAGAATGGTGCGGTCACGATTCTGAATGTCGAGGAAGCGCCGCCGCAGCATGACAAGTCGAGTGCTGCCACGTTGTGCTCGATGATCGACAAGTCACTCTGAGCATCGCCGGACTTTGAACGGCCGAACTTTGAACGCCAGCCTTCGAACGCCAGCCTTGAACGCCAGCCTTCGAACAAAAGTAGCGAGCGCCCAACTGGGCCGCTCGCTTTTTTGTATGGCGGGTCATTGTTGTTTCAGCACGGCACGTGGATCGGTCGTGTCAGCACCATGCGCGGCCGCAGCGGCACGACGACCGCGCTGATTTCCGGGAACTGTTCAACCGTCGGCTCAGGCTTCGCGGGTGCCACTGGGCGCAACGGCAGGTCCAATCGAATGGCCAGCGCCGCGGGTGGTACGCGCGCGGCCTGTGCGATGCGCTTGATCGGCACACGCGCGACCACGTGCTCTGGTTCAATTGCCGCAACCGGCGTTGCGCGGCCGAGGTTCATCCGGCGGTCATGGGCAAGCGGCGGCTGTGCCGGCACCATACTGCGAAGCGCGCCGCTGGCCTGCAGGCACGGCGCCGTCGACGCCGCTGTTGCCGCCACTTTGGCCCGCAACGCGTGTCGCAAGCCGAGTGCCGGACGCTCGATCCATTGCCAGGACAGATGCGCCAATGGCAGCACAAATGCGATCGAGATCAGAACCAGTGACAGCACGTCGAGGGTCGGGTGGAAATGCAGCAGCGCCTGTGTCACCGGCACGCCATAGATGTATACGCCGTAGGAGTAATCCTGGTGGTTGGTGAAGCTACGCAACGGTCCGAATCGGAACGACGCGAGCCACAGCGCGGCGTAACCGAGAAACAGTGCCATCGTCAGTTCGGCGAAATATGTCCCAACCGTCAAGGCGAACACCGCGAACAGCGGCGGCAAAGCAATCCAGGTCAGCGCTAGCCGATGCCGCGCGACATAGGCGACGACACCGGTGCCGAAGAACAGCGCGAAATAGCGGATGTTTTCGAGAAGACCATTCGTCTTGGCCAACTCAGGGCGCTTGTAGAAGATCAACGGCAGCGCCAAAGCCAGCGCACCGAGAAAGATTTCCTTGTATCGCTTTGTGGCAATCGCAATCGCGCCAAGGCCCGCCAACAGGACATAGCAGAGCACCTCGTATTTCAGCGTCCAGAGCGAGGAATTGATGAGCGCGGGCGCCGCATTGTCTGAGAACACGCCCGGCAGCGGCGCCATTCCCGTAATCAGCAGCGCAGTCCTGACGATGTAGCGCGGCGTTGCGGGGTCACTCAGGTATTGCGCAACCGGCAGACTGGTCATCAGCGGTCCCAGCACCAGCGCCGTCAGCAGCACGCAGACAAGCAGTGCCGGGAAAATTCTGAGCGCACGGGCGATCGCGTAGTCGCGAACGCTCTCGCTTTTCATCAGGCTCTGCATGACCAGCACGCCCGACATGATGAAGAAGACCTGCACGCCGTGCTGGCCGAGCGTGTATCCGGTCCAGCCGTACAAGGGCTCCGCTTCCATCCGCCCGCTGGCGAGAAAGAAGCAATGCGAGACGAGAACCGCCAATGCCATGGCCACCCGCATCACCCCGAGACTGTTGCGGTCCTGCTCGAGGATGTCGTCGAGCTTGGGCGCGGATGGGATGGAAAGGGCTGGAAACCGGATCATGGGAACCTGGAGCGCGAATGAGGGAAACTCTGCTCTCGGAGGTGCATGTCATATGCCAATTGCGATGTGCCGGATTGGCACAGTCGGCCGGACCGACGCTTTCCTGGCGCGCACACGCCATCGCGTGGTGGCTTCCATCGGAATGAAGCTCGCGCAATTGGGCCAAGTCCGAGGGCATACCATTCCGCGACAAGTACTCTAAAGATCTGCGAAGGTCGCCAGCAGAACGGCAATCGCCAGCAAAGCGACCAGCGCCAGCAGGATCAGTCCGGCGCTCGGCAGGCCCAGCAGATAAAGCACGCACAACAGGCCGATGCCGGACAATACAGCGACGACGTTGCGAAAGCGGCTTTGCAAAAAATACTGCCGCACGAACCACATCAGCATACCGGTGGCCGTCAGCGTCAGCACCAGCTCGACCAAGCGCCATTTGTCCTGCAGCAGCGCCATCGTCAGCCCGCCGGTTTCGGCGCCGGTGCCTTGCCGCCGCCGCCGATGGCGAGCGTCGCGCGACCGACATCGGTGGCAGCCCCCGTCACGACGAGATAGCCCGTGCCAACCAGCACCAAAGCGACCAGGAACCAGTAGACCGGCAGCATGCGCCTGAGCAGCAGATAGCCGACTAACAGGATCGGCAGCGTCAGCACCAGAATCCCAACGGCTTGTTCGAACATCGTGGGTCTCCCGCCGGCCAACGCCTGCTCCCTTTTACGGCAATGGCGCGCCGGTGTCCTGATCCCGTTTCAAGCAACTCTCATGCGCCGGGGCCCGCGAAGCGCTCTCGCGCGTGCAAACCGGTCAGTGCCAAACCACGGGCCCACGCCAACGGCGGATCCCGAAAAACAGCCTCTGACCAACCAAACCACGGCTTTCGAACGAGGTCACGTTCGCCCGTCAGCCCCGGCGCAGAAGCAACAGATGGCCCCGTCTGTCCCCCACACAAGACCCTGCGCAAAAATAATTGCGGCCGCTTCGCCACGTCAACCTTCGGTGATGCGACGCGCGCCCCACAGCCGCCCGCGCCAGCCTCGGAACAGGATGACGAAAAGTGCCGCGATCCAAAGCAGCGTAGCGCCAGTCATGAGTTCGCGCTCGCCGCTGGAACAACTTCGGTCATTGGACACGCATTGCGATGACAGCATATCGAAGGCCTGAAACATTGCGTACACGAGGGCCAGTACGACAAACGACAACAAGCCATAAGCAGCAATGACCAGCAGGCGGCGCAGCTTCGACGGCATGCCGGCCGCAACCAGGTCCGTCAGCTCATGGTGGAAATGGCCGGGCTCGGCTTGCGCGGCATCGGCGATCCGCACCGTCGACCGCGTCACCAGATCGTGCACGGCCTGATGGCGGCGCGTCGCCATCATGGTGATGAAGGATGGAAGTCCGAGCACCGTCTTGATGATAAAGCGACCGGTGGCTTTGACGAAACCAAGGTTCGCGCCAGTCTGCTCATCGACGACGCGCAAGTTGCGCAAACGATGGCCGATCGTTCCGCCCAACGTCGACACGAGAACGGGCTCGTAGAGCAGCGCGCAGAGTACGGCGGCGGTGCCGATGACGCGCGCAAGCGCTTCGGATCCGGTGATCGAGATGGCGGACAGCACGCCAAACAGGCCAGCGGTGAACAGCATCATGTCCAGCATGACAGCCTGAATCCGCCGGGACAGCCGGCCATAGAGGACAGTGGGTGCGCTGTTTCCGGAGGCCGCCGGCAATTCCATGACCCACCTTCCGTCTACTACCGCGCCCCGCAGCACGCCTTCGTCAACGCACGCACGCGCAGGATATACTGTCAATGCCACCATCGTGCCGCGTCAGTCCGCGTAGGTTGGGTTAGCGCGGGCTCCAAACGCGCTACGGGCTCTCCCGGTCAACGCGCGTAACCCAACAATTCTCGGGCGGAGCGCATGACGTTGGGTTACGCTGAGTTCGCGAATTCCCTGCCCATTTTGGCTCTTACGCGCGAACGGCTAGAGGGTGAGCGTGAGGGCGGCTGCTTGCTCTAACGAAAAGTTTGCACCGGTCGCAGACGGAGGGCAAGCTGAAGTCGTTGAGACGGGCCAGCGCTCTCAGGCATCGACGCGAATGCCCTGGGGCCAACGAAGCTGCGGCAACTCCCTCTCCCCGTTGTCCTTCTCAACAGGGAGAGGGAAACGTGCGCACACTCGACGCCCGCTCCTCGTCCAACCCCGCCTCGATCTCGGATGGCTCTTGTTCGTTCGGGATCAGAGGCAATGCACACGTGAACCTGTACCGAGGCACTACCGTTTCAAAAATCCCCAAATCATTTCGCCGAATTGCCAAACTGATGCTAACGCACCAATCACCGTCGCGATCGCAAATAGTTTTTCCGCGATGGACAGTCGCGTCCAACGACTGCGTGGATCAACTTCGGCATCCGGCAACCCAATCGCTAACCACTCAATGAAGTTATCGTTTCCGTGGAAACTAAAGCTATCTCTTTTGAATTGGACTGTAAAATTCATTGCCGATTGCTTCAGTACGTCACAGCTCCAATAGGTTGCGGATGAGCCCTTTTTGGAGACTTCAATTTGCGGAGTTCTAGCGTAGGGAACTGGAAAGCTGACCTCGAATGACTCGGTTCGCGACATCGTGAACTTGAAGTCGCCCTTGCTGACGCAATAACTTGGAACGAAACATCAGCGCAGATATTGCCCAGCCGAACAATGATCCCGCCAGCAAAATGACTGCGACAGCAGCCTCCCAGTCCCACTTCATCGCTTCCCCCGAGTTGCTTGGCCAGTTCAAATTGCGAGTTTACAGCCTACCCCCCACCCTCCGTCTTCAGCCACGCCCCGCAGCACGCCTTCGCCAACTCCCGCACGCGCAGAATATAGCTCTGTCGCTCGGTCACACTGATCACGCCGCGCGCATCGAGTAGATTGAAAATGTGCGATGCCTTGATGCACTGGTCATAGGCCGGTAGCGCCATCAGATGCTTATCGCCAGACAACCCCTTCTCCAGCAGCGCCCCCCCTTTTTTGAGAAGTGATTGGCACTCTGCCTCCGCGTCCTTGAAATGCTGCAAAAGCATCTCTGTATTCGCATGCTCGAAGTTGTACCGCGAATACTCCTGCTCGGCCTGCTGGAACACGTCGTTGTAGGTGAGCTTGCGCGCATCATCGCGGCCGTTGAAGTTCAGATCCCAGACGCGGTCGACGCCCTGCACGTACATGGCCAGCCGCTCGAGCCCATAGGTGATCTCACCCGAAACGGGGCGGCAATCGAACCCGCCGACCTGCTGAAAATAGGTGAACTGCGTCACCTCCATGCCGTTGCACCACACCTCCCACCCCAAACCCCACGCGCCGAGCGTCGGGCTCTCCCAATCGTCCTCGACAAAGCGGATGTCATTCTTCGCCGTGTCGATCCCGATCGCATCCAGGCTCTTGAGATACAGCGCCTGAAAATCCGGCGGCGACGGCTTCATGATCACCTGGAACTGGTAGTAATGCTGCATCCGGTTCGGGTTCTCGCCGTAGCGCCCATCCTTCGGCCGCCGCGACGGCTGCACATAGGCGGCATTCCAGGATTTTGGCCCGAGCGCACGTAGCGTCGTCGCGGGGTGGAAGGTGCCGGCCCCGACCTCCATGTCGTAGGGTTGCAGAATGGCGCATCCCTGCGCCGCCCAAAATTGCTGCAATGTCAGAATGAGATCCTGGAACGCCGCCTTCGGGCGGAGCGCCGGCAGGGCGGGAGAGGCGGTCTTGACGGACGTCGGCATGATGCGCTTTCTACGATGCGGGGATGGGCAAAAATTCAGCCGCACTATACGGTTTCCCGCGAGCGCGTCATCAGCGAAGTGACGACAGGTTTAGTCGCCGCGCTCAATTTGAGGTCCCAAATTGAGGCGAGAACGGCAAGCCTCCGCTGCCAATGCACCCACAGGTGTCATTCCGGGGCTTGCCTGCCCTCGGCGAAGGCCGAGGGTCCCCGAGACCCAGTGCGCGGCACATGACATCGATCGTGTGGTGCGCAATGAATCCCGGCAATCAATGCCTGGATGACCCGCGACTTGTGGTGATCAGCGTTCCTGCGAATCGGCCCTAGAGGGAACTCATGGATATCCTAGCCTGGCTCTGGTGGCTCATCACCAAAATCATCGGCTTCGTCTGGGGCATAGGCTGGTTCCTCATCGGCGGCTGGGTCTCCGCCATCGCCCAGATCGCCGTCATCGCCCTCGTCATCTACGCCATGAAATATGGCTGGCAGCGCGCCCCGCACGAAATCTGGCGCGCCTCCAGCGGCTTCGGTCGCTTCTTCTGGAACTGGTTGCGCGCCCGCGATCCAGGCGCCCTCGCATCGTCAGGCAAAGTCCAAACCCGCGAAGTCATCCGCACCGTCCGGGTCAAAGAACCCGGCGACGTCAACCTGTCGACGTTGCTGTCGCTCCTGATGCTCGCCGGCATCGCCATGGCCATCGTCGCACCGGCCATGCGCTGAAATTGGCGATTGTTGCGCGCACGCCATCTGCGCTAGGTTCCGCTGACGGACAGTCCGTCCGTGCTCAAATTCAATGGAGTTCCCTCAATGGCCGTGTTGAAAGTCATCGAACTGATGGCGGAGAGTTCGAAGAGCTGGGAAGACGCAGCCCAGCAAGCCGCCATAAAGGCCGCCAAGACGCTGAAGGGCGTGCGCTCGGTCTGGGTGCAGGACATGTCGGCCCAGACCGACAAGGCCGGCAAGATCACCAGCTATCGCGTCAATTGCAAAGTCTCGTTCGAAGTTAAGGACTCGAGCAAGGATTGATCGCGTTACGATCGGAGCGCGCCGCTGCTTGAGCGGCGCTCACTTCCCGAGCAGATGCTTCGTAACGGCGGCCTTGAGATCGGCTGTTGACGCGGCTTTGGCCGCCGCATTGAAGCCGCCGCTGATGCCGTAGGTGCGACATGCAGCGATGGCCTTGGCGTGACCCTCGGCGATCAAGCGGCCTTGCTTGTCCGTCGTGATTGCACCGCTGGTCCGCTCTTTCCAGGTGAAGTCCGGCTGCTCCTCGAAAATGCATTTGCTCCAGTTCTCGCCTTTGGGCACGGTGTAGGAGCCATCCGTATCAAAGCCATGACTGGCGCCGGGATAGATCTTGACCTCGATCGCTGCGCCTGCGGCTTTTAATTTCTCGGCGTACTCGGTGCAGGGGGTGACGCCAGCGTAGGTATCGGCGCCGCCGAGCAGCATATAGATCGGGGCGCCGGTGAGCTTCGGGCGATAGTAGTGGCTATCACAGCCGGGATAGACCGGCACGTGCAGTGCAAATCGCACACCCGGCGGCAGGACACGCGCCGCGGCGCGTTCGAGAGCCGTGCGCAATGTGACACTGCCGCCTTTCGAAAAGCCGACGATGCCGACCTTGTTCGCGTCAATGCGCGGGTGGGCGGCGAGCGCCTTCAAGGCGTTCAAAGCGTCGTCCGCAATTTCATTGACGGTGACCTGCAATTGATCTGTCACGGTGCTGGTGATACCGCGCGGCTTGAAGCTGTCGATGACGAAGCTGGCGACTCCAAGCGCAACCATATCGTTGGCGTAGCGGAACTCGCGGCCCTCGGTGACGCCACCGCTGCCATGTTGAATGACCATCGCCGGCACCTTGCCGGTGCCGGGCGGGAGCAGCAGCGTGCCGCTGACCTGGATTTGTTTGGCGCGATACTCGCGCGGGAATGAAACGGTTTCGCGAACCGGGCTTTGCGCCAGGGTCGCGCCGCCGAACAGACTGACCATGGCGATTGTCAGGATGGCGCGGCAGATGTGCAGGTGGCGATTGGACAGCATCGGAGAACCTCGATCACAAACGTCGCAGCAAACGCTAACACCGATGATCCGATAGCGTCCATACCTCGGACAGGGTATGCGGCGGCTGACGCGGGCGTGAACCCTTGCCGCCATGGCGATGGCCCGCTAGTGTTCTCACACAAATAAAAGGTACCCTCACCGTCGTCATGGCCGCGCAGGCGGCCACCCAAGCAAATCAACAATCGTCCCCGGTGTCCCGGACAGATTAACACGAGCCCATCTCGAATTTTAATTCGGATCGCCAACCCAAACTTCGGCTTGCTTGGGTGGCCGCCTGCGCGGCCATGACGGAAGAAAATTCGGGGATCATCTGAATGAGTCACAACACTGGGCCGCACGCGAATCGTCGGTTTTTTCGGCCGCTTAATCTGGAGCCTGACCATGCAGATCCCGAAAACGCTTGGCCCCATCCACATCGTCGGTATTGGCGGGATTGGCATGAGTGCGATTGCCGAGGTGCTGCATGCGCAGGGCTACACCGTGCAGGGCAGCGACCAGAAGGATGGCGCCAATCTGGAACGGCTGCGCCAAAAGGGTATGCGGATTTTTGTTGGCCACGATGCGGGCCATCTCGCGGGCGCTGCGTTTGTTGTGCTGTCGACGGCGGTGAAGACTGGTAATCCCGAATTTGACGGCGCGCGGGCGAAGGGCATGACGATCATCCGCCGCGCGGAGATGCTGGCGGAGGTGATGCGGCCATTCTCGACGGTCTCGGTAACCGGGACGCACGGCAAGACGACGACGACGTCGCTGGTGGCGCATCTGATGACCGCGGGCGGGCTCGATCCGACGGTGATCACCGGCGGGATCATCAATGATTGGGGTTCCAACGCGCGGCTCGGCAAAAGCCGTTGGATGGTGGTCGAGGCGGACGAGAGCGACGGCACGTTCGCGCGCATTCCAACCGAGATCGGCGTCGTCACGAACATCGATCCGGAGCATCTCGATTACTTTGGTTCCGTCGCGGCGATGCACGCGGAGTTCGAGACGTTCTTCAAACAGATCCCGTTCTATGGATTGGCGATCGCGTGCGTCGATCATCTGGAAGTGCAGGCGATGATCGGACGCCTGGGTTTGCGCCAGGATGGCCGGCGGCTGCTGACTTATGGCGAGCACGCGGACGCCGATCTGCGTTTGACAAGGGTCGAGATCATCGGCCGCATGACGCATTTCGAAGCGAGCTTATCGTCGCGCGTCAAAGGCGGGGCTCGGGTGGTGAAGGGACTCGCCGTGCCGGTGCCCGGGCATCACAACGCGCTCAATGCACTGGCGGCATTTGCGGTTGCAAGCGAAGCGGGGCTGTCGGACGTGGCGATCATGGCGGGCATGGCTAGCTTCTCCGGCGTCAAGCGGCGGTTCCAGCCGACGGGCACGTGGAACGGCGTCGAGATTTTCGACGACTATGGGCATCATCCCGTGGAGATCGCGGCGGTGTTGAAGGCGGCGCGGGCGGGGGCGAAGGCCGGTCGTGTGATCGCCATCTGCGAACCACATCGCTACACGCGGCTCAAGGATTTGTTCGGGGATTTTGCGACGTGTTTCGGCGATGCCGACGCGGTGATTGTCGGGCCACTCTATGCGGCGGGTGAGAAGCCGATCGAGGGTGTCTCACATGCCGCACTCGCCATGGCGATCAGCGCGCAGGGTCACCGGCAAGCGCGGCATGTCGATAGTCCGCGCGATCTGGTTCCGGCGATTAAAGAGATGGCGCGGGCCGGCGATACAGTGGTCGTCTTCGGCGCCGGGCAGTCAACGGAGTGGGCGCATGCGTTGCCGGGGTGGCTGGCGGAATGACCGGGACCCGGCTGGTTTGGGATTAATTTTCAACCCAACGTGATTAATCGCGCCACGGCACTTTTAAGGCCACCTGCAGGGGCGGAAAGTATTTTGGCTAGGGTGGTAGCCGAAACATGTGCGAAGGCATCAGGCGGGCTTCTTTTGCCGGAATTTCGCTATTCAAATTTGTTGTCTCTAGTTTTGCACCCGTCTTCGCGCCTCTTGGTGCCTGATGGCTGGAATTTACCAATTTGTGTTGAATTTTTGCGGGCTGAACGCGTCGAGCGGCCGGGTTTCCTAGGGTCGTTCAGGTTCAGGTTGAATCGTGGAACGACCCTAGCTCTTTGTTTTCTGGTGCTTCTTTTCGGGAAAACCGCTCACACTTTTCCCGGATGCACTGCTGGGTTCAACGGGTCGAGTGCTCCACACTTTCCGAATTGTGCTTATTGTCATCCCGTGCGCACTGCAGCACTGAGCAATCGCGAAGTGGTGCAGTGCAGACACGGGACCTTGTCCCGGCGCGTCTCGCAAGGTCCCGCATCTGCGAAGCAGTGTTTCCCCCGGCCGACGCCCGGGCTCACGCTGCATCGCGTGCGGGATGACAGCGGAAATTTTTCGATGGGTGAAACGGGTGGTTCAGCCGGTCCAATGCAGCATCGCGTCGTCGGCGCGTGTATAAGCGGCGAATCATCTGGCGACTTGAGACGACCCCATGACCTTTCCCGACATCACGTCTGACTTGAAATCCAAGCTGCCGGACGTGCGCGGGCGGTTGATCGCCAACGCGGCGATGGCCGACATCACGTGGTTTCGCGCGGGCGGACCGGCGCAGGTTTTGTTCACGCCAGCGGATGAAGCGGACCTCGCGTATTTCCTGAAAGGCATTCCGGCTGAGTTGCCGGTGTTCGTGATCGGGCTCGGGTCAAATCTGCTGGTTCGGGACGGCGGTGTGCCCGGCATAGTCATTCGGCTAGGCCGTGGGTTCGGCGAGATCACGATCGAGGACGGGCATCGGCTGCGCACCGGGACCGTGGTGCCGGACGTAAAGGTGGCGCGGGCGGCAAGCGACGCGGGCATCATGGGGCTGGCGTTTTATCGCGGCATTCCCGGTTCGATCGGCGGGGCGTTGCGCATGAATGCGGGCGCGCATGGCACGGAGACGAAGGATTGTCTGATCGGTGCGCGCGCGGTTGATCGGCAGGGCCAGATCCACGTGCTGTCGCTGGCCGACATGCAATTCACCTATCGGCATTGTGGGATTCCCTCTGACTGGATTTTCACCGAGGCGACGTTTCAGGGCCATGCAGGGCGATCCGGCGGAAATCCAGAAGCAGATGGCCGAGGTCGCTGAATATCGCGAGGCGAACCAGCCGATCAAGGATCGGACGGGCGGATCGACGTTCAAAAACCCGCCGGGCCACAGCGCGTGGAAGCTGGTGGACGCGGCGGGCCTGCGCGGGTTCCGCGTCGGTGGCGCCAAGGTGTCGGAGATGCATTGCAATTTTCTGATCAACGACCAAGGCGCGAGTGGCGAAGATATCGAGACGCTCGGCGAGACGGTGCGGGCGCGGGTGAATGCGCACTCGGGCATCGCGCTCGAGTGGGAGATCATCCGGCTCGGCGTGCCGCTACCGGGACGCAAGACGGGCGAGGGGTTGGTAACCGAATAATCGTTCGAGGATTAGCGGATGACGGACGCCGCAAATCAGTTTATCTGCCAACCAGGATGAGTGTCTGACTGGCCCAGCCAGGTCACGTGTGTTGAGCGCCGGACACCCCAGCGGAAAATGCCATGTCGGGCCCAATCCAGAAATGCGCCCAAAACGATTGACGGCTCCCCTACGCACGACAGAGGGAGCCGTTGAGTTGTGCAACGCCAACGCGATCAACACTGTTACCCTGCTACGCTCGCCCTCGCGAGCAACGCTTTCCAGAGTTGTTCTAGACGCAAAAAAGTGCGTCACCCCTCCTGCCACTCTCGCGAGTTGCAGGATTTTTTTTGCGCCTGGACGACTTTGTCGTCGCAGGTATTGCTTCCCAACGCTCACTCCCAAACGCTGAAGGCAAACACGCCCAATGCTGCTCTATGCAGCTTTGTGGTTGGTGACGCTTCGCGTTTTCCTATGGACTTTGACGCAAACGGTACTCGCATTCAATCGCTTGCTAAAAGCAGCCATTGAGACGCGCGTTCTATTGCGCAAGCTCACCCGGAAAACGACGAACCGCCGCCGACCCAAGGCCTGAAATATCACTCAGTACGAACCGACGATCCGGCATCGTTTTTTGAGTAAGATGAGTCATGTCTGGAGCGCATCCTCACGTCATCCCGGCGAAGGCCGGGACCTACGGCAATGTGCCGATTGGTTCTACTGTCCACGCTGTACATCTGGGAAACGCCAACACTGGTGGGTGCGTTCGACATGCCACGCGTCCCGCTACCGGTCGTAGGTCCCGGCCTGCGCCGGGATGACGGGCGGTGGGAGCGGAGCGCCGCCGCAAGGCCTAGACCACTCAAGAACTGAACCGGACGTCCGGCATCGGTTTCCGAGAAAGATGAGCCATGCCTAAATTCCATGACTCGCGCATTTTACGAAAGAGGCACCTTGATGCTAGACGTATCTCATGACCGCAACGACCTACGCCCTGCCAACGCCGTTGATCACCGTCTCGCCGGACTGGCTGGGCGTCGCGTGCCGGTGACGGCGTTGTTCGACTATATCAAGGCTGGAGAGACGCTTGAGGCGTTCTTGGACTCCTATCCAAGCGTTTCGCGGGCGCACGCGGTGGCTGTGATCGAACTGGCCAATCGCGCAATCGCTGTACCGACGGCCGCCGAATAGGCAAGGTGGTTCGGGCATGATGAGAAGTCCTGCTCGATGCCTGTGTTCCCCACTGGCTTCGACATAGCTTAGTCGACTGCGTTGTCGAGACGGCTCAGTTTGCTGATCTTGATCACCTTTCTGAATCCGAACTGCTCGATGCCATCGAG
Organism: uncultured Alphaproteobacteria bacterium; assembly: GCA_963714325.1. GTDB lineage: Bacteria > Pseudomonadota > Alphaproteobacteria > Rhizobiales > Hyphomicrobiaceae > CAVQOB01. The sequence continues at coordinate 533,290 of CAVQOB010000008.1, forward strand.
GGTCGCTTTGACGTTCCGGTCACACTCGACCGGGGCATCCAAAATCAGAATGCAATTCATAGTCGATCATTTGCGTTGATCGTGCTCCGGGTCACGTCGCAGGCACCGATCGCGTTCCGATTGGTGGTTCCCGATTTGAATGCGGCCATCACATCTGCCAAGTCGGGTTCAGTATTGATCGTGGTGGCGCAATCTGCATTGGGGCCGTGAGGCTTTTGGCCTCGATTTTGCCTCGGCTGCGTGAGCGGTCTATTGTGACACGCAAATTCGCGCCGCCAACGGAACCCACTCGCATGACCAGCAAACGCCAATTCACCCACGTCGCCCTCCTGATGGGGGGGTGGTCGGCGGAGCGTGAGGTTTCGCTGTCGTCGGGCCGCGAGTGCGCAGCGGCGCTGGAGGGCGAGGGCTATCGGGTGACGCGCGTCGATGCGGGGCGTGATCTGGCCGACGTGCTGACCAAGCTGAAACCGGACGCGGTGTTCAACGCGCTGCATGGCCGCTGGGGCGAGGACGGCTGCGTGCAGGGGCTGCTTGAGGTGCTTGGCCTTCCCTATACCCACTCGGGCGTGCTGGCGTCGTCGATCGCGATGGATAAGGCGCTGACCAAGCGCATGGTGGCCGAGGCCGGTGTGCCGGTTGCGCAAGCGCGGGCGGTGACGATTGCCGAGGCGATGGCCGACCACGCGCTGCCGCCGCCCTATGTGGCGAAGCCGATTGCCGAGGGGTCGAGCGTTGGCGTCGTGATCGTTGATCGCGGGCAGAACCGGCCGCCGCAGAAGATTGCGTCGATCCCGGTGACGCGCGATGGCCACATCATGATCGAGCGGTTTATTCCGGGACGCGAGTTGACGTGCGCGACGATCAACGGCCGCGCGTCGGCCATCATCGACATTGTCGCGGCGGATCATCTGACGTTCTACGACTATGAGGCGAAGTATGCGCCGGGTGGGTCGAAGCATATTCTGCCGGCTCAGATTCCCGATGCGGTGACGCGCGCGATCCAGACGCATACGCTGGCAGCGCATCAGGCGCTTGGGTGTCGCGGTGTATCGCGGTGTGATTTCCGTTGGGATGATCAGCGCGACGAATTGATATTTCTCGAGATCAACACGCAGCCCGGCATGACGCCGACGTCGCTGGTGCCGGAACTGGCGCAGTATCAAGGCATGAGCTTTGGCCAGCTGGTGGCGATGCTGGTCGAAGATGCGACCGTTGATCGGTAAGCGCGAGAACGTTGACGTGTAGGTTGGGTTAGCGCGTGTTCGGGCTCTCCGTTTACACTGACGTTCGACGCGCGTAACCCAACACCTTCATCCGGCGGCAGCGATGTTGGGTTACGCGCGTTGACCGGCGGTTTTCTCATGCTCGGCGAAGCGCGCGCATGGGCAACAGCTTACCCCACCTTCCGCCGCACCATCAACTTCGACAGGAACACATTGCGCGTTTCGACGGAGGCGAGGCCTGCCGCGGTGAACATGCCATCGAGATCGTCAATCGCGTAATGACGGAAATAGGGCTCATGAAAGCGCACCGGGAACGCTTCGAGCAGGCCATCCCAACCCGGCCGATCGCCCATCTGCAGGCTATCGAGGAAAACGAACACGCCGCCCGGTTTCAGGACGCGGGCGATCTCGGCGGTGACGCGGCGGCGGATGTCGGGTGGCAGTTCGTGGAACAGAAAAATCGCGGTGACGATGTCCTGGCTGGCATCCGGCAGCGGCATGGTCTCGGCGTTGGCGGCGAGCCAATGGCCACGGCGCAGATCGGCGAATTGGCGGCGTGCTTCGTCCAGATAACTCGCGGAGAGATCGAGACCGGACAGGCGCATCCCGGGATAGGCGAGGCGGACCTGGCGCAGAAAGCGCCCCGTTCCGCAGGCGACATCAAGCAGTGCGAGCGCGCGTTGGTCGCGGCCTTTGACCGCGTCGGCGATAGGGCGCAGCGCGGCGCGGCGCATCGGGCCGGCGGCGCCATAGAATAATGTTTCGACCTGCACGTCATAGAGGCGGGCGGAGTCTTCCGTCAGATAGCCGCCGGATTGGAAATGAAAATCCTGGGTAAAGTAGTCGGGCAGGCCGCTGGCGGCCGGCGATTGGCGCGCGCTCGTTGCGTCTTCGGCGGCGCGGCGGGCAAGCGCTGCCGGCACGTCGGCGATCATGCTGCGGACTTTGGCGAGGTGGTTGAAGGCTGAATCACCGGCATCTGGCATCGGCGGATAGATCCCATCGCGGACGGCGAGACTGTCGACGACGAGGAGTTGGCCGAGATCGGTTAGAATTTCGCGGGTGGAAGGCGTTGGGCGTGTTGGCTTGTAGCCGGATTTCGTGCGTTGCCCCTTGGCTTCGCGATCAACGATCTGATTGAGGCCGAGGTACCAGGCGATCCGCGAGGTCTGGCCGAGCAACTGCGCGACCATGCCTAGATTGTCTGACATCGCACATCTTTCGGGTTGCCAGCGTTGTGTCTATTCTGGACGTCGTGACGGCGTTCTGACCAGTGCTCCGCAAATATTTATTGGTACCCGCGCGGTGCCGAAAAAGACCGTGACGACCGCCTGCGGCCATGACGGAGAATTTGCGGTCGACGCTACCAAGCATTGGACGCAGAATACTAGTCGCACAATGCCGCAGTGGAGAATTCGGTGTGATGTCGCGCTACGAGCATATCGTGATTTTGACGGGCGCTGGCATTTCTGCCGAGAGCGGGATTGCGACGTTTCGCGATGCGGGCGGCGTCTGGGCGAAGTACGACTATCGCGAGGTCGCGACGCCGGAGGGTTTCGCGCGCAATCCGGCGCTGGTGCATGAGTTCTACAATATGCGCCGCCGCGATGTGCAGCGCGTCTTGCCGAATGCAGCGCATGTGAGCTTGGCGCGGCTTGAGGCGAACTACAAGGGCCGCGTCGTCATCGTCACGCAGAATGTCGGCAACCTTCATACGGTAGCCGGGAGCCGCGAGCTGATCCACATGCACGGCGAGCTTTTGAAAGTCTTATGCCTGCATTGTGATGCGCGGCAGACGTGGAGTTACGATTTGAGTGTCGCCACGGTTTGCCCGGATTGCGGGCGCCCGCGCGGCATGCGGCCGGATATCGTGTGGTTCGGCGAGATGCCCTATCGGATGGACGAGATCGGCGTCGAACTTGATGCATGCGATCTGTTTCTGTCGATTGGCACCAGCGGCAATGTCTATCCGGCGGCAGGGTTCGTGGCGGAGGCGCGACGTGTCGGAGCGCATACGGTAGAACTCAATTTGGAGCCGTCGGAAGGGGCGTCGCTGTTCGCCGAGGCGATCCATGGGCAAGCCAGCGAGATCGTGCCGGCGTTCGTCGACCGGCTGCTGGCGGGCGGCGCGTGAAGCGGTTTTTTTGAATAAGTCGAGATTGTGATGCGGGTTAACGCGATTTTGGTGCGGTTTCCTCACCACATCGGCGCAAGTGATATGCATTGAACTTGATTGAAACACAGGGTCCGACCTCTCAGATTGGGCATACGTTGAGCACACGAATCGTGCCGCCAATCGGAGAACTACAATGGATCGTCGCGACTTTTTGAAATCAGGCAGTGTGCTGGCCGCCGGTGCGGTGACGGGAACGGGTGCGGCGGTGGCTGCAGGTTCCGTTGTCTCGGGCAGCGTCGCGGGCAGCGATGTGGCGTCGCCGGCGCTTGTTGCTGGTGGCCGCGACGTCGTTTTGTCGGCGCCAGCCGCGATGGGCGAGCTGCCGCTCGGCGCGAGCGCGTTTCGCCTCGCGCGCCGGATTGAGACGGCGACCGACGGGCGGTTGCGCGTCGTTGTGCGGCGGACCGATGTTGGCAACCTTGAATCGGTCACGTCGGCCGATTCCGACCTCGCGCTCGGCACCGCAAATCATAACGCGTCGTTCCATCCGGCGTTCGGCGTGTTCGCGGGCTTGCCGATTGGCGAGCATCTCGACGCGCAGGCATTCAACGCGTGGTACGCGGTCGGTGGTGGTGCCGAACTTGCCGATGATCTCGGACGGGCGTTTGGCATCAAGTCGATCAACGTCGGCCATACCGGCGTCAGCGGCGGCTTGTGGTCCGAGCGGATCATCGAACGCGTCGGCGACTTCCGCGGCGCCCGCGTCGGCGTTGCCGGCATCGCACGCAACGTCATCCGCGCCATCGGCGGCGAAGCCGTGTCACTGACGACGGACGAGATGAGGTCCGGGTTCAAGAGCGGCGCGCTGTTTGCCGCGGAACCAACGTTCCAGCCCATGGAGCCGATTGCGCATTGGAGCTTCGGCCCTGGCCTCGTTCCCGGTGGCACCGCACTGACCGTCACGATGCGCAGTAGCTTCTGGAGTGGCCTTGCCGCATCCGAGCGCGCGGTCCTCGAAGGCGTCTTCGCCGAGGAGAACCGGCTGTCACTCGCTGAAGGCTTTGCGCGGACGGCGCTGCTGAGCCAAGTGACGCAGACCCGCCGGTTGCCGATCGCGCTTGGCCTTGGTGTGGGGCTTGTGCACGACCTCTCGGCCGTGACGCGGGACGTTGTTTCGACGCTGGCCAACGTCGACCCGACGTCGCAGCGCATTGTCGATAGCCATCGTGCCTTCCGCCGGCTGATGACCGGTGCGGATGCAACCGTCAGTGTGTAACCAAAACTGTAACTGACCGTCAATTTTGCCTCGCGTTTTGCGATTGGCGGCTTAAACTGACGAGACTTGCTGGGGCGCGCGCGCCCGTGATCCATACAGGCGGGACGCCAGTTCCGCTCTCGGATGATCCGCTCTAGTAGTGTATCGTTTCCCGGCTCGCATCGAGCCCTAACCCGTAGTGAAGGAGACTGCAGACCATGGCTGATGTCGATCACGCAGCAGACGTCAAGAAGTATGCCGCCGGCGCGGATGACGCCAAGATCAAGGCGATCATCAAATACATTGGCATCGGCATGAAGAGCAAGGACGGCCAGATGGTGTCGTGCTCGTCGAAGGACGAGCTCGAGCGCGTCCGTGACGGCTGGATGAAGAAGAAGCTGGCGATGACCGGCACCGACGCCGAACTCGACAAGGCGATCAAGGTCGTCTGCGATACCATGAAAGCCGACAAGACCAAGTCGCGCGTCGCTTTCTATTATCTGCTCGCCGACAAGGCCGGCAAACTTGGTTCGCTCTAAGCGCAAGGGCTGACGAACGTCGCTTCAATTGACGAAGGTCCGGTCCCCAGCGGGTTCGGACCTACTTCTTTTTTGCCAGCCGATGACAGTCGTGCACGTTGCGGTTCACGCGTCGGGGGTGTTGCCGCTGATTTCGGCGAGCACGTCGGCGGCGAGCGCACGCGTAACGCGACGACGAGCCGCCAGCGCGCGACGATCGATTTCTGCGACCAAAATCTGTGCTGCTTCCATCGAGCGCTCCATGTGCCGCGCCAGATACTCGACCACATGCGGCTCGACCATCAGTTGGCGGTCACCGAAGTGCTTCACGAGGACGGCTTTCAATAGCATGTCGTCCGGCGGCGCGATGGCGACCAACGGTAACGCCCGCAGCCGCGACCGCAAGTCCGGCAGGGCGATTGAGAGTTCGCCGGGCGGCGTGCGCGTCGTCAATAGGATCGACAGCTTCTCCTCCCGCGCGACGTTCAGCAGGTGGAACAGTGATTTTTCATTACCAACGCCTGATTCGAGATTTTCGACGAGCAGTGTCCGATCGGTTTTCAGAACGCTCACCGCCACATCACTGACGTCGACGGCGCGCAGCCGCGTCGCGTTCGATTTCAGCCGCCAGACATTGGCCAGATGCGTCTTGCCCGAGCGTGGCGGGCCGGCGACCACCAACGCCCAATGCGGCCAATCCGGCCACTGGTCGATCATGTCGAGCGCTGCCTGATTGGAGGGGCCAACAAAAAAATCCTCGGCACCCAACGCGGGGCGGTGGACGAGGTCAAAGGCAAGCTGACGTGGCGCGGAGCTCATGGCCGGGCTGCTGTTACCGTGTGGCCGCTGGCTTGGCCGGCAGCCGTCTCGCCACGGTAATAGTCGCTTTCCAGATAGAGCTGCAAGCCGTGCCGGACCAGGACAGCCACGGCAGCAGCGACCGGTACCGCGACCAAGGTCCCAACAAAGCCAAAGAGAAAGCTGAAGGCGAACAGCGCGAAGATCAGCCAAACCGGATGCAATCCGACCTTCTGGCCGACGAAGCGTGGCGACAGGACGGCGGTATCGAGAACGAGACCGGCGGCGAGCACGGCGATCACTTTGACGACAGGGAGCACCGCGCCGCCGAACTGCAGCAAAGCGAGCGCCGAGGCGACGATGAGGCCGAGGACCCAGCCTAGAACCGGGACAAATCCCAGCAAGCCCGTTGCTAAGCCGATCACCAATCCATAGTTGAGGCCGGCCCAGGTCAGGCCGGCCGCATAGAAGCATCCCAAGACAATGCAGATGACGCCTTGGCCGCGAATAAAGGCGGAGACCGCGTCATTGATGCGATGCGCCAACATTGAGATGGTCGCCGTGTGATCGCGCGGCAGATAGGTTTCGACGCGTTCCAGCATGCGGTGCCAGTCGACCAGGAGGTAGAACGTCACCAGCGGCGTAATCAGCAGAACTGACACGACATTGACCAACGCCAATCCGCGATTCCAGATGGCGGCCGCGACCGCGCCGACGGAACCAGCCCAAGCTTGCGGCCAATCCGCAATGGACCGCTCGATGGCGCTGCGAATGCCGGGAAAATGCTCGCCGAGCCGCTGTTGGGCATGGGACTCGATGATGCTTTTCAAGCGTTCGAATTCGCCCGGCAGCGCTGCCAACATCTGGCGGATCTGCTCCCCGAGCAGCGGCAGGAGGAAGACCAGCGCGAGGACCAATGCGACCCCAGCGATCCCGATGATCAGCCCGGCCGCCATTGTTCGACGGATGCCGATCGCTTGCAAGCGATCGGCGACCGGATTGAGAAAATAGGCGATCACCATGCCGGCGACAAACGGCAGCAGAATTTCCTTGAAGACGGCCACGGCCGCGAGCAGGCAGAGCAAGGCGCCGAGCCAGAACCAGAGATGGCGTTGGTTTCCTCGCTGCATGCTTCACCCTCCACATTCGTTTTGGTCACATTGCGCCGAAGTCGAGCGACCTCGGTCCTACGTCGTGCGGCCAGCGGTCATGCTGGCGTGCCATCTGCGCTACTGTCGCCATTGCCGGTCATGTGCATGAGCCATGCCTTCAGATAGGCCGCCAGGGATAGAACGGTGAGAACGCCCGTTATCCACACCAGTGCCGCGCGCACGCCATTCTTGTCCAGGCCGAGCAGAAACGCCTCGTCAGCCAGGACTGTGGCAGCAAGAACGATTTGCGCGACAGTGTTGAGCTTGCTGACGGCAATCGGCCGGATGGCGACCGGGTGTTCCATCAACCAGGAGACGACGATGGCCAACAGGATCAGAATGTCGCGACTGACGACCGCGATCACCAGCCACAAGGGGATTTCTGCTCGAACGCCGAGCGCAATGTAGATGCTGACGATTAACAGCTTGTCAGCCAGCGGATCGAGATGTGCTCCGAGTTCGGTTTTCCAGTCGAATGTCTTGGCCAGATAGCCGTCGACGGCGTCACTGATGCCGGCCAGCACAAAGACCCAAAAGGCGGCCGTGCTCTCACCGGAAATGAGCAGCCAGAAAATGATCGGGACGGCAATGACGCGGCCGAGCGTGATGAAATTCGGGATGTTGATGTTCAAACTCTGTCCAAGCGTTTTGGCCAAGCGGTCGGCGGCCGTCTCGAAAAGCCGTACACGCAAAACCTTGGCGCGGCGGCGTTCATGCTTCCAACATAGGGGGTGGATCGGGGTCTCGTCGAGTGCTGGCAGTGTCAGGCCCAGCCGGCGTGGCCTGCAGCCCTTTACTGCGTGCCGAGCCGCCACGTCCCGTTCTGGTTGCGCATCGTCAAGCCTTGTTTGGCCAGGACGTCCGCCAGCTTCTGCGGCCCGCCCGGATAGCGCAGCGAAACGCGAGCGCCGCGGGCCGACAATCCGGCGACATCGACATCTTCGACGCCCTGCGTAGCGGCGAGCCGGCGGCTGAGGTCCTGCCATTCCGGCATGCCGCGGAATTCGATCGTGAGCTCGACGGCATCGCCGAGGCCCGACGACGCGGACAGCCCGCCGTCGCGATTGCCGGATGCGCCGCTCGACCGCGCACTGATGGCTTTCCAGCGACCTTCGATGACGCCCAGGGAGACGACGGCGGCGAGTTCAAGGGCGTAGACGGGGTCGGTTGCGTCGACGCGATAGGCGCGCTTCCAGGCGATCGTTCCGGCGGCGTCGTGACCGATCAAAGTGACGGTCAGCCGCTTGGTCGCTGGATCAGGAGTCGCAATGGCCGCGATGATTTTGTCGGCGCCGGCGTAGGCCGCAGCAAGCGTGCGAATCATGGAGACGTCGCCGGCGGCGAGCGCTTTGGTGGTATCGGCGTGAACGTCGGCTTTCAGCATCTCGAGCTTGGCCGGCGTCAGAGTGTGATCGAGGTCGAGGGCCTTCCAGGCATCGGTCCAACCTTGGGCGCCACGGACGTCATTGAAAGCTGGCGGCAGGCCAGCGGCCTCCGGCATGCCGCGCCAAACCGGGACGAGGATTATCTTTGCGGCCTGCTGCTCGACAAACGGCAACCCTTCGCGCTGCAGGAGATCGCGGACAGCCTGGGGCTGAAACGAGAAATCGAGATTGGCGATGTATTCGGTGGTCGAGTTGCGTTCCGAGCGCACTTGGACGCCATCGACCATGCTGGACGCGGCTGCCAGATTGAGCTTGCGCAGGCGGCCGTAGGCAGTCACCGGGACGAGGCGTTTGACCAGCGAGCGCAATGCCGCTTTCTGGCCATCGGCGAGCGCCTTGTCCTTGGCCGCCACAGCATCCTTGGCGCGGGCTTCGACGGGATAGTTGCCAACGGTGAAAATGTTGTCGGATGGCGCGGCAACGGCCATCGTCGTCGCGACGCCGGCGATTGCTATCGCTGCGATCGAAGCCGTTGTCAGGCGTCGCAAGAGTACCACTCGGTCATTCTCCCCTTGGCAAAATCGCTGGCCTGCAACCCACGGGTTGCCGATCAGCGTCCAACTCTGCTATTGCGCCCTTGCTATTCCAGCTGCCCGCCAACGGCAAGTTGCGTCAAATTAAACGTCGATCAGTCTGGCGAAATTCGGGCCGATCCTGCCTTGTACAAAGTCAGAATCTGATAGCTGTTTTGCCCACCGCTTGATTTGCCTTCGCCCGGACGCGATCGCCGGGCATTCGATGTCCAAACCTGATCGAAAGGTCAACGAACGATGCCCGCCGATACGCCCAAACGCAATCGTACTATCAGCTATCGTGATTCGGGCGTTGATATCGATGCCGGCAACGCGCTGGTGCAGGCGATCAAGCCGCTGGTGAAGGCGACGCGGCGACGCGGCGCGGACGCTGACCTCGGCGGGTTCGGCGGGCTGTTCGACCTGAAGGCTGCCGGATTTCGCGATCCGATCCTGGTCGCGACCAATGACGGCGTCGGCACCAAGCTTAAGATCGCGATCGATACCGGCATGCACGACACGATCGGCATCGATCTCGTCGCCATGTGCGTCAATGATCTGGTCGTGCAGGGCGCCGAGCCGCTGTTCTTTCTCGACTATTTTGCGACGGGGAAACTTGACGTCGAGAGCGCGCGCCGGGTGATCGGCGGTATCGCAACTGGGTGCACAGAAGCAGGCTGCGCGCTGATCGGCGGCGAGACGGCCGAGATGCCCGGCATGTACCAGGGCAAGGACTACGATCTCGGCGGGTTCTCGGTCGGCGCCGTCGAGCGCGGCGAGATCCTCCCGCGCGGCGACATCAAGGCCGGCGATGTGCTGATCGGGCTTGCGTCATCGGGTGTGCATTCGAACGGCTATTCGCTGGTGCGCAAGCTGGTTGAGAATGAGGGTGTCGCCTGGGACGCGGCGGCGCCGTTTGCGAACGATCAGACATTCGCCGAGGCGCTGCTGACGCCGACGCGGATCTACGTGAAGCCCTTGCTGGCGGCCATCCGCGCGACCGGCGGCGGCGGCGCGGAGGGTGCCATCAAGGGCCTTAGCCACATCACCGGCGGCGGGCTTTCCGAGAACATTCCGCGCGTCTTGCCGGCGGGGCTCGCCGCGCATGTCGAGCTGTCACGCTTCAAGATGCCAGCGGTATTCGGCTGGCTGCAGCGGGCTGGCAATCTCGATGATACCGAGATGCTCCGCACGTTCAACTGCGGGATTGGCATGGTGGTGATCGCGGATGCGGCGAAGGCCGATGCCGTGCTTTCGGCACTCATGGCAGCTGGCGAGCAACCCGTCGTCCTCGGCGCGGTTGAAGCGGGTCGCGGCGTCAAGTCAAGCGCCAAGGGCAAAGGTGAAGCCGAGGCCGTGCGCTACTCCGGTGCGCTGTCGCCGAAAACCCGGCAAGTGCTTGGGTAAGTGCTTGATCGCGATGGTGGGCGCTACAGGGATCGAACCTGTGACCCCTACCATGTCAAGGTAGTGCTCTACCGCTGAGCTAAGCGCCCGGGTACGGCGGTCAACCGTACGCGTCATCGGGCAGTGCTATAGGGGAAATCCGGCAGGGTTGCAAGGCTAGGAAATTGAGCCCGAACAATGGCCGCGGAGAATGGGCCGAGACGACGGGTCGGCTGGCCGCTCGCCGCCGCGAGCAGGACACGGACTTGTGTGCTGGCGCGTGTGCCGGCTGGCACTTCTGCCGGTGTTGCCGACGTGTTAGGCGTTGGACATGCGGTGCTGTGGACAGGACGGACGATGCGACGGAATGCCAGGATCGGGGTTGTCATTCCCGCGCTCAACGAGGAGCGGGCGATCGGCAACGTCGTGCGCGACATTCCAGCCTGGGTCGATGTAATCGTCGTCGCCGACAACGGCTCGCGCGACCGGACCGCTGAGATTGCGACGGCCGCCGGCGCGGTGGTCGTACACGAAGCCGAGCGCGGCTATGGCGCGGCCTGCCTCGCGGGGATCGCCAGAGCGGGCGCTGTCGACATCGTGGTGTTTGTCGATGGCGACTATGCCGATCACGTCGAGGACATGGCGGGCGTCGTCGACCCGATCATCGACCATGCGCAGGATTTCATGTTGGTGTCCCGCGCACTTGGCGAGCGCGAGGCGGGTGCGCTGACGCCGCAACAGCGGTTCGGCAACTGGCTGGCGACTCGGTTGATCCAGCTGTTCTGGGGCGCGCGCTATACCGATCTTGGTCCGTTCAGAGCGATTCGGCGAACGGCGCTCGAACAACTCAACATGTGCGACCGCAACTACGGCTGGACCGTCGAGATGCAGATCAAGGCGGCGGAAGCGGGCCTGAAGTTCGCCGAAGTGCCCGGCCGCTACCGGCGCCGCATTGGCGTTTCAAAAGTCTCAGGCACGGTCAAAGGCACGATCATGGCTGGATACAAAATCCTGCTCATCATCGGCCGTCACGCTGTCCGCCGCCATCGGGCCGACCCCGCCCGCGCATGATGGCCGTCGTAAGCGGAGCCGGGCCTGACCATATTGCCGGTGCTTCGGCAGACAGACGCCAGTGATCAACCGCGACGTCAGAAGCGAGCCATGCACGTCAGGTACATATCGCGATAGTAGGGCTCAAGGCGAGCGGCGCTGCGGTGGAGTGCGCGGCTGGCTTCAGCGAGTTTGGGTTCGAGTTCCCTGATTTCCGCGCGAATGACGCTCTCATCGATCTTGGTCATGCGGCGGTTCTCGACCACGATTTCACCGTCGACGATGGTGTGCACCACGGAGCTGCCGGTTTCCGTGTAGACCAGTTGACGGGGCGTATCGTTGCGCGGTGTAAAGGCCGGCGTGTCAAGATCGAGCAAAGCAATGTCGGCCACCGCACCTGGTTGCAGAATACCGATATCTCCATTGCGACGCATGGCCCGTGCGCCGCCGCGCCAGACGCAATCGAGCACCTCGTTCGCACTGGGCCAGCGTCGATAGTCGGCCTCAGCGAGGTTGTGCACGAGGCCGGCCATCTTCACGGCACCCCAAATATTATGACTGTCGTCGCTGACCGCTTCATCGGTTCCAAGGCAGATTGGCACCCCAGCATCACGCAGTTTACGAAACGGCATGATGCCGCTGCCGAGACGCAGATTGCAAACGGGATTGTGCGCGACTGTGCAGCCCGAGTTGGCCAGCAACTCGATATCGGCATCGTCGATCCAGATCGCATGGATGACCTGCATACGTTCATCCAAAATGCCGGCATCATTTGCGTAGCGCACCAGTGACCGGCCGAACTTCTCGTCTCCGAGCACGCGCTGAACGCGCGTTTCAAGAATATGACAGAAGTATGGGAGATCGTGCTGGCGCGACAGCCCCGAGAGCGACTGCAGATAGCTCATTGGCGCGCGTTGCGGCGCCGAACAGGACACGGCCGCCGAAATTCGTCCCTCGGCCGCACCATGCCAGGCCCGGATAAGGTGATCGTAGTGCTCAAGCATTCCCTGCGCGGTCTCGCGTGGCGCCTGTTCCATTTGACGCTTGATATCGACAGGAAGCAGTTCAGCAAGGAAGGGGTACTTCTCGTACTCGACGAGCAAAGGCTGATCGAGCGCGACGGTCGCCCGCATGCCCGTATCACAATAGGCGCCACAAATTGCATCGATTTCGGTCGTCGATGCGAGCGGCACAAAGAAGGCATCGTCGAGAACGGACGTAATGCCAAGCTTCAGCATCTCGATGGCGCCAATGACCGTCCTCAGCCAGGTCATGCGTGAATCGCCAGCGGCCTGCGCGAGCGGCGGGACCTCGTAGAGCATGAAGACTTCGAGCGGCAGGCCTGGGATCGTGCCCCGCATGAAATTACCGGGCGAGTGCACGTGCGCGTTGATAAGGCCCGGAATGGCGAGCAGGCCGCGGGCATCGAGCCGCTTGCCGGAATAGCCCTGCACGAGCCCACTGCCGATCGCTGAAATGCAGCCGTTTTCGATGAGGATATCGGCCGCGGGATGCTCGACACGGTTGGCGTCCCAGGTCAGAACGCGCGCGCCTTCAATCAGCAGAGACTTGGAGGCTGCAGCCGGATCTGCCATGGGTGCGTGACTCTAATCCATGTCTTCTAATTGCTGCGCGCGAAGAGGCTGCCCCATGCGGCGGCCCGCGTAACGTCAAGGCCGAGCATCTTCAAAGGGTGCCAGATGGCAAGCGCCGTCGAATCGTAGAACGCAATGCCGGTTTCGGCTTCCAGCTCGGCGGCCAGCGGCGCCGCGCAGAAATTCGTGCACCAGGCGATGATGGCATCCGGGCGAGCCCGTGCGACGTCGCGCGTCATGCGCCGGATCTCGTCCGAGCCAACGGCTGCATAGGCAAGATTATCGGCGATACCGGAGCACGCGTTGGCCACGATCGGGACGTTCTCACGCGCGAATGTGGTGATAATTTTCTGCTGGTAGGTCGGCATATAGGGGGAGACAAGGCCAAGCCGTCGTTGCCCGCGCTCCTTGAGCACATCAAGCAAAGCCAATGTCGATGTCGTGCACCGAAGGCCCGTCTCGTCGAACACGCGCCGGACCAACTCCCGATCCAGATCGAACGCAATACTGCCAGCCTTGCTCCCGCTCCACGAGATCAGTCCGGGAGCGGCATGCGAAAGCAGCCGCGCCGCTGAAAGCATCGAGTCCCAATCGTAGCCTGATGGAAAGGGATCCACGGAGCCGGTGACGCTCGTCCGCGAAAAATGGCAGGAGATTTCCGGAAACGCTTTGAGGATCGCGATCGTCACCTGTTCGACGATTGTGTTGCCTGAAGGAGTGATCACGCCGATGGCGTGTTGGGCCGGGATCAACAGCGCACGCGAGTCGGCGCCTCTCATCGTCAGTATCCCAACGTACGCGGCAACCACGTCACCAGCGGCGGAAACAGCATGCAGAGCACCAGGATGCCGTATTGAACCCAGACGAAAGGCCAAACCTCCTTCATGAAAGGCTTGGTCTCAACATTCGTCACGCCCTGGACCACCATGAGTACGACCGCCACCGGCGGCGTGAGCATGCCGATCACCAAATTGTAGACGAACAAGAAGCCGAACAACAGCGGGTCAATGCCAAATGACATGGCGATCGGATGAAACAGCGGTACAAGCATGATGTAGGCCGCATTCGATTCCATGAAGGTGCCGACGATAAACAACATCACCATGACGATGACGTTGAAGACCAACGGGTTCGACGTCAGAGCTTTCACCAACTGAGCGAGCTGCTGGGGCAACTGATCGATGGTGAAGAGAAACGAAATCGTTGAAGCAAAGCAGATCATCGCTCCAACGACCGCCGATGTCACAGCCGAGCGCAGGATCGCCTGCGGTAAATCCGAAAGCTTCAGCTTCTTAGTGATGAAAAGCCCAATGAGCAGCGCATAGATGACGGCAATCGCCGAGCCTTCCGTTGCGGTAAAAGCCCCGAATGTAATGCCGCCGATGACGATGACCGGCATCATGACAATGATCAAAGAACGCTTCGTCTGATACAGGATGTTGCGCACGCTGATCGCATCGCCGGTGAGCGGGTAACCGCGCTTGTGCGCCACGTAGCTGCAATAGCCCATCATCGCCGCTGCGAGCAGCAGGCCGGGGATCACACCCGCCATGAACAGGCCACCAATAGAAACAGATGGCCCAGCCATGATCGCGTAGACGATCATCGCGCCGCTCGGCGGAATGATCGGACCGAGATTGGCTGCCGCAGCGATCACAGCGGCGCCGAACGGCAAACCATATGCTTTCTTGAGAGCCGGTGCCAAAGTACCGCTGAGCGCACTGGCGTCCGCGACCGCAGCGCCCGAAACTGTGGAAAGCCCGGCAGCAGCGACAATGGTGACATGCGCCAAACCGCCTCGAACGCGCCCGATGAAGGCATTGGCGAACTCGATCAGTCGAGACATGATCTCGGCCTTGATCATGAGCTCGCCAGCGAGCATGAAGAATGGAATCGACATCAGCGGGAAGGAATTGACCGCGTGCATCATGCGCTGTGGCATCATATTGAGGTCAATGCCGGCGACGAGCAGCCCGATAATCGACGCCAAGCCGAGCGCGAAGGCGATCGGCATCCCGAGCAGGGCCGCCGCGAAGAACGCCACCATGATCAGGTAGCTCATTCAATGATCCCTTCCCGGCGCGGCTCCGTCGTCGCCATCACGTAGATCAGGTGCGGAATGGTGTAGCCGCAGCCAATGGCAACCGCCAGAAAGAATAGGCCGCCGCTCAGCCCGACCGATGGGATGGTTTCATCCCAGTTATCCATGGTGAGCTTGATCGATTCCCAAGTGATCAACGCCATCATCATCACCGCCGGCAAGCACATGGCGCGATAGAGGCGATCCCTCGCGGCCGGCGATACGTTCGTCACCAACAACTCCATCACGATGTGGCCACCACTTCGCAGCGCGAGTGGTATCGCGATAAAAATCGTCCAGACGAAGCACAGACGCGAAAGCTCCTCGGCCCAGTCCCACGAGCTATTGAGCACGTAGCGTGTAAACACCTGACCTGACACGATGCCGATCATGAGCGTCATGATCGCAATGATCGTCCATTCGAGCAATCGGTCACACAGTGCCAGCACCGCTTTGAATGTACCGAGGAATCCAGACGGGGATACTGGCTCACCACCCTGATTGACGTTCGGGTTCACATCAACTCGCTTTTTTGACCTCTTCCAGCACCTTCTCTATCAACTCTTTTCCGATCCGCTTCTTCAAGTCCTCAATAACGCCAGATGTCGCCGCGCGCATCTGCTGAACCACCGCCGGAGACACCTCGTTGTACTCCATCCCCTTCTTTTTCAAGTCCTCCAACGCTTCAAGATCTGCTTTAGCCGCGACCGAACGCTGCTGGGTAACCGCAGCCTGCATGGCCTTGCGGACCGCGTCGCGAATGTCTGGTGCCATGGCGTCAATTTGCTTCTTGTTAGCGACGACCGCGATGAAATCAAAGAAGTGATCGGTCTTGGTCAGGTACTTTTGTACTTCGAAGTAGCGCGAGGTTTGGATGTTGATAAACGGGTTCTCCTGGCCGTCAACGACGCCCTGCTGCATGGCCGAGTAAAGCTCTTTGACGTCCATGGCGACTGCGTTCGCACCAAGCGCGCGGAACGACGCAAGATGCGTCTCGTTCGGTTGTAGGCGGATCTTCAGGCCCTTGAAGTCGTCGATTGTCTTGATCGGACGCTTACTATTGGTCACCTGCCGCGAGCCGAGCTCCATGAAGCCGAGCAGACCAAAGCCTTTTTCGCCGAGCTTCTGATCGAGCAGTTGCCCAACCGGTCCGTCGATCACCTTGAACGCAGCTTCCCTGCTCGGGAAAATGAATGGCAGGCTGACCGCCTCAAGTTCGGGCACCGTGCGAGACAGGAATGCCATGCCGACCCAAGTGGCGAACACCGTCCCGGCGCGCGTCCCATCCACGTTTTCTTTTGCGCCGCCGAGCTGCATGTTGTCGAAGATATCGACGCTCACTTTGTTGCCAGTGAGTTTCTCAACCTCGGACTTGAACAGCAGCATTGCTTGACTGCTCGGATGCTCCTTAGCAAAATTGCCGACGATCCGCAGCTTCTCCTGCGCAACGGTGGGCGTGATCAGAACGAACGACAAAGCCGCCGCCATGAGTGAGCGAATACGCATCAAGTCCCCCTTGAATTTGCGACCGATGGGCGCAAAAAACATGTCACACCGCGCGATTTTACACGTTCTCGGTGTGTTGGGAAGTTCAAATAATAGGCAGGTTCTCAAACCCATTGCCCACGCATTGCGCTGCAGGAGCGCGCTTGACGGACTTTGCACATCACTTAAACTTTCGCGAGCAATCATATTCACCGCTGGTTTGGAACAGGCCCTCGAATGCAACTCAAAGGCCACGGACGGTATCCCTTCTCATCAATTACAAATCGCCTGTTTCGGTGTTGGCCAGACGGCAAGCGGCTCGCCGTCTACGTCGCGCTCAATCTCGAGGTCTATGGCTTCGGCGAGGGACTGAAGGAGGACATCGTTCCAGGCATGGGCACGCCGGATATTCTCAATATCAGCTGGAATGAGTACGGCACCCGCGTAGGAGCATGGCGTCTGCTCGAATTGTACAACGAAATCGGGCTTCCCCCGACGATTTCGCTCAATTCGCGGCTGTGTGGCGTTCACCCCGAGATACCCAATGCGTTCCGCAAGGCAGGAGCCGCAATCGTCTGTCATGGTCGCACCAATGCAGAAGCACAAGCAGGGCTGAACGAGGCCAGCGAACGGGCGCTGATTGTCGACGCGCGCGACGAGATCCACCGTTGGATGGGACGGCCACCGCAAGGTTGGCTCGGGCCGTGGATCGCGGAAACGGAGCGCACTCCGGATCTCCTGCAGGAAGCCGGGTTCAGTTACGTCCTCGATTGGTGTATGGATGATCAACCGGTTTGGATGACGACACGCGCGGGGCGAATCTTGTCGGTGCCATATCCGCAGGAATTAAATGACTCCAATGCAATCGCGGGCCGTCGCCACTCAGCGACGGAATTTGCCGACATGATCACGGCCCAGTATCGTGAGATGCTCCGGCAGTGCGAACAGCAACCGCTGGTGCTGGCGATCGCGCTCCATGCTCATGTCGCAGGGCAACCGTTCCGCATCGATGCCCTGAGGCCAGCGCTGCGCGAGATCTGCAAGCCGCACAAGGATGTCTGGCTCACCACCAGTGATGCGATCGCCAAGGCATTCATGCAAGGCTAGAGCCGTGATACCGGCCAACCAAACGATCGATCCGTGTTTTCCGAACGCGACGGGTCGGTATCCGCGCGCGGGATTGGTGCGGCAGCGTCATGCCGGAGGCGTGCATACGCACGACGCACAAGAAAAAGAGCATGCCGGCCCGCAAGCGAATGATGCGAGTCGAAGCGACTGCGGGCCGGTATGAGTGGCGGTTTTGTTCCGGGACAAGGGACCCAAGCGTCGGCGACCGCACACGCGCTTCACGCCTCGACGAAGCGGAACCCATCGTCCCAACGCGTGATGCGCCCGGCCGATGGCGCATTGAAATGCGTCGTGCACATCAGCGTCGCCGTGTCACAGACTTGCCCGAAAACGCGGCGGCGGGTTTCGCCGGCTTGCTGCGAAGTCATAATCGGAGAACATGCCGATTTCGGGATAGCGGACCTGGATCGGCGAATGCACCATGTCGCCTGTGATCAATGCATCGTGGCCTGGCCTGCCGACATGCACCGCGAAATGATCGATGCTATGACCGGGCGTCGGCATCAGCCGGACAAGATCGCCGAGCACGTGCGTGCTTTTCACCAGCTCATTGCGCCGCGCCTCGATGATCGGCAGCACGCTGTCGCCGATCCACGGACAGGTGGTGGGGTCGCTGGCGTGGCGCTTCGTCCAGTAGTCGAGTTCGCGATCCGACATGATGTACCGGGCATTCGGGAATGTCGGCACCCAACGGCCGTTGTCCAGTCGCGTGTTCCAGCCGACATGATCGACATGCAGATGCGTGCACATGACGTAGTCGATGTCCTCGACGCCGACGCCGGCCGCCGCGAGGCCGCGTTGAAACGTGTCGAGCTTCTGCATGTGCCACTGCGGGCGGTTCGGCCGTTGCTTGTCGTTGCCGCAGCAGGTATCGACCAGGATCGTGTGATGCGGTGTGCGGACCAGGTAGCTCTGCATCATCAGGATGACCTTGCCGGTGCCGGGCTCGAAGTAGTGCGGCTCTAGCCACGAGCGATGCTCGTCAAGCATGTGGTCCGTCAGTTTTGGGAAGAACGTCCGGCCGTCGAAGAATGGGCCAACCTGTTCGACAATGCGCTGGATGGTGATACCGCCAAGATCAATGCCACCAAGTTGAGTGCCGTGGTTGTGCTGCGTCGTCATTCCGGGCCTCCTCAAGGTTCACGTTCGCGATCGATTGCACCAAAGTCCTTCGGCGATGACCAACCGGGAATAGGGCTGACATTGCAATGTTTTCGGCGACTTGAGAAGCGCTGCTTAACTTTCAACCGCGCCTTCAAACTGGCCCTTCAGGATTTCAAGCGCCAGCCACTCGTCTTCCGCGCTGCTGATCCGCGACTTGAGTTTGCCGAGTTCCGCCGTCGCCGCCTGAAAGCGGATGCGGTCACGCTGATAAAGCGCTGGATCGGCGATTTCCTTCTCGAGCAGAAGCGCGCGCTCGTTCAGCGCCTCGATGGTCTTCGGCAGTGTCTCGAGCGCGTGCTTTTCCTTGAAGGTGAGCTTGCGCTTGGCTTGCGGCGCGGACGCGGCGGCGCTGCTGCCATCGGCCGATTTTGGCCCACTGTCCCGAGTGACCGATGGCTTGGGCCGGTCCGGCGCGTTATCGGCGCCACGCTGCGACTGCATATCTGAGTAGCCGCCAGCGTATTCGACCCAACGGCCGTCGCCTTCTGACACGATGACGGAGGCAACAATGCGATCGAGGAAGTCGCGATCATGACTGACCAGCAAAACTGTGCCCTCGTAACTGGCCAGCATTTCCTGCAGCAGATCGAGGGTTTCGAGGTCGAGGTCGTTGGTCGGCTCGTCCAACACCAGGATGTTGGAAGGCTTGGCGAGCGCACGCGCCAACAACAGGCGGGCCCGCTCGCCGCCAGACAGCACACGCACCGGAGTGCGCGCCTGCTCCGGCGAGAACAGGAAATCCTTCATGTAACTGGAGACGTGGCGGACCTGCCCATTGACGTGGATCTGATCGCCGCGCCCGCCCGTCAGCGCTTGCGCCAAGGTCCAGCTGTCCTGCAGCTCATCGCGGCGCTGATCGATCATGATCATTTCGAGATTAGCGCCGAGCTTCGATTGTCCTCGATCCGGCAGCAACGCACCGGTCAGCATCTTCAGCAATGTTGTCTTACCGGCACCGTTGGGTCCAACGATCCCCAAGCGATCGCCACGCGCAACCCGCGTTGAGAATTTGTCGACAACGACTTGATCGCCATACGCCTTGCTGGCTCCGACCAGCTCGAAGACGAGCTTGCCGCTGATGCTGGTCGCCTCGCTGGCGGCGAGAACGACAGATCCGGTCGCCGCGCGTGCATCGCGGCGCTTCTGGCGCATCGCGTTCAACTCGGCAACGCGGCGCACGTTGCGTTTTCGCCGCCCCGTCACCCCGCCGTGCATCCATTGCTGCTCGCGGACGATCTTCCGATCGAGCTTGTGGCGCTCGAATTCCTCTTCATCGAGCACCCGGTCTCGCCAGGCCTCGAAGCCGCCGAACCCCTGATCCAGCCGGCGCACCTGACCACGGTCGACCCAGGCTGTGTTGTTCGACAGGTTTTCCAGGAAGCGTCGGTCATGGCTGATCATCACTAGCGCGGCACGCGCATTCTTCAGGCGTGCTTCCAGCCACTCGATCGCCGGTAGGTCGAGATGATTCGTCGGCTCGTCGAGCAGCATCACGTCGGGATCTTGTGCGAGCACGCGGGCCAGCGCTGCGCGGCGGGCCTCGCCGCCTGACAATGTGGCGGTCTGCTCGGCGCCGGTCAGGCCGAGTTCGTCGATCAGGCGGATGGCGCGGTTGGGATCATCGAGCGGCGATAGGCCGGCTTCGACATAGTCTGATACAGTTTCGAAGGCGCCGAAGTCTGGTTCTTGCGCCAGATAAGCGATATGCACGCCAGGGTGTGCAAACCGCTGGCCTTGGTCAGGTGTCACGAGGCCAGCGGCAATCTTCAGTAGCGTCGACTTCCCCGAGCCATTGCGGCCGACGAGGCACAGCCGCTCACGCTCGGCGACCACCAGGCTCGCGCCTTCGAGCAAGGGATGACCGCCGAACGTCAGGTGAACGGACTCGAGCGTCAGAAGTGGCCGCGACATCAGGCTCCTTGGGAAACTTGTAATAAACAGGTTAAGCTGCTGGCGATCTGGACATGATCATCGCAGATGCATTGATCGGTATGGCCACGAGGCGATAGCAGGCTGCCGGGCGAAAATAAAGTCGGCAGATCGCCCGCGGCCGAGAACGACCGGGAACCAGGGCGCGATCAATCGATCACTTTGTCGGGCCGTCGAGCCGCATGGCCGATCTTCATCTCCCTCCGAAGTATTGATTGCCATGCCTCCGCTTGCTGAATAATACGCAGCGTCCGGGGTCGGGGAAACGCACGTGCAGGATTTGATTGTATTGTTGTCTGGCGCCGTGTTGGCTTGGTCGTTGACTGGGCTGCTCGTGCGCGTGTTGTGTCGTCGGCGTCACGTTACCGTCGCCAATGACCGCAGCCTGCATAGCGGCGCCGTGCCGGTCGGTGGCGGCCTCGCGATCATCGCCGTGGTTACGGTCCTGTGGCCTTTGGGATTACGCGACTTGAGCACCGCACAGCATGTTCTGCTGTTGACCGCGGCACTGCTCAGCATTGCGTTTTGGATCAACGATCTCAAGAATCTCTGGCCAGCGACGCGACTGTTGGCGCAAGTTCTGGCGGTCGCGGTATGTTTGCCGCTGCTGCTCGGCGACACGCAGTTGTTGTCCACGGTTCCGCTGCATGTCGAGCGCGTCCTGCTGGCTATGGCATGGGTCTGGTTCATCAATCTGTTCAATTTCATGGATGGCATCGATGGCATCGCTGGCGGCGAGGCGATCGCCATTGCAGCCGGATACCTTGCCGTCTGCGGCCTGATCGACCGCTCCGGCGCGCTGACGATGCTGGCGTTGCTGATCATCGCCGCCTGCCTTGGTTATCTCGTCTGGAACTGGCATCCAGCGCGGATATTCATGGGCGATGCCGGCAGCATTCCGCTGGGTTTTCTGCTCGGCGCGCTCATGCTCGATTTGGCGATCGCCGGCCATTGGTCGGCGGCGGTCATCCTGCCGCTGGTGTTCGTGGCCGACGCGACCATCACCCTGCTCCGGCGGTTTGCCGCCGGCAAGCGCCTGACCGAAGCGCATCGTGATCACTTCTATCAGCAAGCGGTCCTCGGCGGTCTGTCGCATGACACCGTCACATTGCGCGTGATCGGCACAAATCTGGTGCTGATCGTGCTGGCACTCGCGTCCGTTCGCTATCCGATAGCGGCAGCGGTCATGGCCATCGTCACGACCGGCGCTTTGCTCGTCGGCTTGGCGCGAACGCGGCGCGATAACTCAACGCGCGCGGCTTGATCGGCCCGCCAGCTCGCGATAGCCGGCGACGATGGCGTCAACGACATGCGCTTCGGTGTAGCCGGCGAGCACGCGTTCGCGAGCCGCAGCCCCCATCGCCGCACGCAATGCGTGATCCTTGGCCAGCCGCGCCAGTGCCCCAGCAAAGCGTATCGGATCATTGGCCGGCACCACCAACCCGTCAACGCCATCGCGGACAAAATGCCGGCAGCCCGGGACATCGGTCACGATCGATGGACGGGCGCAAGCCGCGGCCTCGAGCAGCGCGCGCGGCAGACCTTCGCCGCCACGCGTCGCCATCACAAAGAGGCCGGCGTGTCGCCAGACAGAACGAACATCGCTGGTGTGTCCGTGCCACTGGACAAGGCCTTCGGATTGCCAACGCGTCATCTCAGTGTGGCTGATCGCCTCAGGATTGTCCGTGTCAATTCTGCCATGCAGATCCAGGCGCACCGCGACACCCTCGCCGCGAAGATGACGAACCGCTTCGACCAGATCACCGACACCCTTGGAGTGGATCATCCGGCCGACGTAGGCCGCGACCAGTGGCGCGTCTGCAGGCATCGCGAGCGATGTAAAATGCGCAGGGTCGACGCCAGCGCCGCCAAGGATCGTCACTCTGGCCCCGGGATCGGCGCCGGCAGTGACGAGCGCCTGGAGATCGTCGGGGTTCTCAATGAAAAGTTGCGAACGCGGGCGCTGCAACAGGGATCGTGTCATCCGCAGCGCGATTGCCCGCATCGCCCGGGATCGAGGTCTGTCAGCAAGCGCCAGCAGGCCGAGACCGGTCAGATGCACGCCAACCGCTGGGACGGGTGTCGGTGCCAAAATGATGGCGGCGGCGCCGAGCGTGATCGGTTTCAGCGCAATGAGATGCACGGCATCCGGCCGCTCAGCCCGCAGCACCGCCGCGAACCGACGAATAGTATCGGCCTCGACGATCGGATTGAGCGACGACCGGCGGAAGTCGAACGGGACGATTCGGCAGCCGAGGGCTTCGACTTCGGCCAGACAGCCGGAAGAGCGCGTCGCGACAACCACCTCGCGCGACACCTCGCGGAGCGCTCGGATCAGCGGTTGGAAGTGCGAGAGTGCAAACCAATCCTCAGTCACTCCGATCAGGATTTTGTCGAAGATCACGGCGCGGGCTCTCGATCTTTAAATGCGCGGTCAAATGCCGACGAGGCACCCGGCACGGACGCTTCAATTGCCAACGACAACCGCGCGCAATTCGTGCCTCGGCGCCGTCTAGCACATCGCATGCCCGATCCAAAATTCCTTTAAGCCCGTCCCGCGCGGGCCTTGTCAGCGAGTGTTGAGCGCAAAGCTGCGTCGGCCGCGCGATTGCAGGCTTGCATCTCTTCCGCCAACGCAATGGCGCCGGTCAGGTCATTGGTGTTTGCCAGCGTCTCCAACTTGCGGGCCAGATCGAGGACCTTGGTCGCCCCGACATTGGCGCTGGACGATTTGAGACTATGTGCCGCCAACCTCAGAGCAGCGGCCTCGCCAGCCTGTGCCGCCGTCAATATCTCGTCCACGAGCTTCGGCGCATGTGATAGATAGGCATTGATCATGCGCGAGAACAATTGCGGCATATCCTCTGCGAGCTGCGTCAGCATCGCGCGATCAAGGATCGGCATTGCCGCCGGATCAAGCGCCACCGCCGGGCACCAGCGTCGCAACATGGCGTGGAATTCGGCATCGGTGAAGGGTTTGGTCAAATAGTCGTTCATGCCGGCCGCCAAGCAAGACCGGCGGTCCTGGTCGAAAGCATTGGCCGTGAGCGCGATGATCGGGATCGCTGTGTTACCCCGCTCCGCCTCGAGTGTGCGAATCCGGCGCGTCGCGGCCAGGCCATCGAGTTCCGGCATGTTGCAATCCATCAGCACGAAGTCGAACCGACCACCTTCGAATTTCCGGATAGCCTCGACGCCGTTGCGCGCCACGTCCACCGTGCAGCCGTAGTTGGTGAGGAACTCCCGCGCGACTTCTTCATTGACGGGGTTGTCTTCGGCCAGCAGCACGTGCCCATTGAATTGGGGTCTGCTGGCACCCGCGCGCTCGGACGGCCGGCGCCGCGTGGTGTCGTTCGACAGCGCGCCGGCGACGCAATCGAGCAGATCGCGGCGGCGCACAGGCTTGGTCAGAAGTTGATGCAAGCCGATCTCACGCGCGATGCGCGTATCACCTTTCCAGTTCATCGACGTGACCATGACGGTCGTCAAGCCAGTCAACTCGGGCGTGACTTTGATCCGGCGCGCAACCTCGACACCGTTGAGGTCTGGCATCACCATATCAAGAATAGCGACGGCAAAAGGCTTACCCTGGGCCGCCGCTTGATCCAGCATGTCGAGCGCCTGATGGCCCGACACTGCTTCTTCGACGAGGGCGCCGCCGGCCTCCAGATAATGGCACATGATTTCGCGATTGGTCGCGCGATCGTCGACAACAAGTATGCGCTTTCCATCGAGCACATCATGACAGGCTCGGGTCGACGTCCGCTCGGTGTTGGCCAGTGGCAGCGGCACCAGGATGACGACCGTCGATCCCTTGCCGAGCTCACTCTCAATGTCGATCGTACCGCCCATCATATGGACGAGATGACGTGAGATCGCGAGACCGAGGCCGGTACCGCCGAACCGGCGCGTGATCGAGTTGTCGGCTTGCGAAAACGGTTGAAACAGACGCTCCTTGGTGGCGGCATTGATACCAATCCCGGTATCGCGGATCTCGCACCGCACGTGGGCCACGGCGGCGTCGCGGCGTTCACTTGTGATCCGGACTGAAACCTCACCTTCCCTGGTGAACTTGAGCGCGTTACCGATCAAATTGACCGCGATCTGCCGCAATCGTCCAGCGTCGCCAACCAACCAGTCGGGCGTCTCATCGGACATGAAGAACGACAACTCAAGGCCCTTTTTCTGCGCCTCATCAGCGAACAGTTCCACCGCGCCTTCGATGCAATCCCGAAGATCGAACTCTTCGACGTCGAGTTCAAGCTTATCGGCCTCGATTCGCGACAGATCGAGGATATCATTGATGATGGTCAGAAGTGTGCGCGCCGATTGATTGATGGTGCCAACAAGCCGGTGCTGCCGCTCGGTCAACTTGGTCTGCAATAGCAAGTCGGCCATCCCGAAGACACCGTTCATGGGCGTTCGGATTTCATGGCTCATGTTCGCCAGGAACAAGCTTTTTGCTTTATTGGCGGCATCAGCGGCTTCATTCGCCGCGCGCAGGTCGGCTTCTGTCTGGAGACGTTGGCGGCGTTCAAAAAACAATGCCGTCAAATTGGCCAATGCGGCAGCAAACAGCCGCTCCTCCACCGTCCAGGCCTTAGCCGTCGTACGTCGCGCCAGAACAAAGCGCCCGATGACACGATCGTTGAGCATAATCGGCACATTCAGCGCCGCGCGGACATCGGCATTGAGCAGCTTGTGCATGTCTGGCAGTGCACAACGATCCGGTCGCTCGTCAATGAGCAGTTCATGAGGCGCCAGAATTGCATCCATCACGGCAGCGAGCTTCTGTCGAGTCCAGGACTGGCCCTGTTCATGGCGATCCAAAGATCGATCAAAGCGATCGCGGCAAATGAAATCGCCGTGCGTGGCATCTTGTTCCCAAACCGATGCCTCGTCGATCTCAAGATTGCGAGCAGCTGCTTCGGTCAGTCCAGCCAAGGTTGCAGCAAACTCGCCACTCCTGAACGCCGCGGTTTGCGTAAAAGAACCGAGGAATTCCTGCTGTTTGACCATCTGCGCCGTGCGCAACTCGACTTCCGATTCAAGTCGGCCGCTGAAGGAACTGAGTTCGTCATATTGCTTTTTGAGGGTCCGGTCGGCACGGGCGACGATCACCAGCAGTGACGTATAGAGAAACAAGCACACGCCGATGCAATACAGGATGGTGCGCCAGGCGTCCCGCCTGATGGCAGCAATGCGCTCCGTTGCGTTGGCGTAGACCTCGATCAAGGACACGACGCGCCCCGAAGCGTCGAAGCGCGAAACATAACTCTCGACGACATCGAGGTCGGTGTACTGGCCCGCCAGCGTGTGCATCGTTGGCTTGTGACTGTGCTGGCTGACGGTCGCGCCGGTGGCCGCCCGGGCGAAGTCGGAATTTGTGCGGGGCTCAATCTTCCCGATTTCGCGGGAGTCGGAGGAGTACACCGTCAATCCGTCCGGACGGTAGAGCTTCACCTTGAGAACCGGCAGCCGCAAGACAATTTGCCGGACGATCAGGTCGATATCGGTCGTCTGCCAATTGAGCGTCAGTGTGTTCGCATCGCCAGCGACGGTCGTCGGATCAAGGTAGGCACTATGGGCGTGCCAAATTTGATCGAACAATAGCGCGGCGAGTTGTTCATTGGACTTTTCGACGTTGCTGATCTCGCGCGCAACTTCCCATCGCTGATATTGGAAACCGATCACCGAGGCGAGCAGTGTGATCACGACCGCCGCAGACAACGAGAAGTAGCGCAGGAGAGGGAACATGAATTCAACCGCATCAGGAGTTTCAGCGGTCAAAGATAGTCGTGACGTCCTAAGAAAGATTCTACATGCCCGGGCAGTTCCGTAACCAATTATTCATCAATGTTGCCAGTTCATTGCCGGCGATGTCATTTAGCGCGCAAATTGGACACGACTGGATGGCTTCGATGTTCCATCGCGTAAAGCGTCGGCTCGGACTGCCGCATGGCGCGCGACTGGAGCGGGCTGGGACAATTGCAGTGCCATGGATTGCGTGATTTGAGCGCGCGGCAGGATGATGTCCGTCCTGGTGCCTTCGCCGCCGACGGGCTGCATGCGCAATTGGCCCTGGTGGGCCTCAACAAGAACGCGGCACATCTTGAGTGTCGTAACGAATTCGACGTTCTGCGATGACATCTTCTGCAGCGCCGGCAGCTTGCCAAGCACATCGTCGATTTGCGCCTGACTCAACGGCGGGCTACTATCGGTGATCGAGAGACACAAGTGGCCGTCGGTCGTCAGCTCGGCCCCGACGCAAATGTCGCTGTTCCGGCGAGAAAAGCGAACGGCATTGTCGAAGAGGTTGCGCAAGGCCTGCTCAATCAGCACACGATCGCCGCGGAACCTGGATGCCGCCGGGAAGTTGAGGCGCTGAACGAGGTTCAGGTGGCGCCGCTCGATTAAATCTAGCGAAGCAGCCATCGCAATAGCCAAGGTTTCTCTGAGGTCGAACACTTCGTCATTAAGCGTTATCCCTTCAGAGAGCGATCTACCGAAGTTCAGCATCTTGGCGTGCGTGACGTTGAGCCGATCCAGCGCTTGATGAAGATCGGCAATCCAATTGGCATACAGCGGCGAATTGATCGGCCCGTCGGCTTCCCGCCTGAGCAGCGTTGAAAACCCGTAGGCTTGCCGCAAGGGTGTTTGGAACTCAGTGACGAGAATGTTGACGAGGCGGGTCTGGAGGTCGCTCATGAACCCCGCCTTTCGCGTCGCATCCTGCAGGCTGGCTTGAACGCGGGCCGATTTCAGTACGAAATTGACGTGGTGGACGAAGAGTGGCCAGTTCAGCGGCTTGGCTAGGAAGGACTTCACACCGAGATCAAAGGCGCGCGCAACCGAGTCCGTATCGTCATGACCTGTGATCACCAGGATTGGCAAATCCGGCTTTCGCAGCTGGTCACGAATGTGGCTGACAACCTCGAAGCCAGAGAGACCGGGTAGGGCCAGATCGAGGACCACAAGATCGAACGCGGCTGCTTCGACTTCAGCCAGAGCGGCCGGACCATCAATGGCACAAACCACAATGAACCCAGCCTCGATCAGCGCGGCCGACGCCAGCTCCCGATAGAAGGGATCGTCGTCAACGAATAGAATACGCCCTTGGATGGCTTGGTCGATAATTGGCATACGCGCAGCACCTATACGCGAGATCAGCTCGCAAATTTTCCCCAGCCAAAAATGCGCCTTAAGCGTTACCGATAAGTTAAGACACTACTGTCGTCTCAAGAAGACTGCTGCGAATATTGATCAAGGTTTTGGCCAGCGGCCTTCGTCGAAACGGATGGTCGGGCTTTCCCATGGCCCTCGCAGGGCGACACTCGCGCTTGGGCTGGGATCGGCTGTCTTCAGCTGCTTTCCGGCTGGCATCTTGCCGGGAGTTGGGCGCAGATGCAGATCCAGTTGCCGCGCGACGAAGTCGACGCGACCACTTGTCTCCAATGTCAACGCTCCGGCCTGCACGTGGCCTTTCTTGACCAGCGCAGCGCCATTGGCAACGTCGAGCCGGACATCAAACCCATCTAACGCCGTTTGCCCTTTGGCAATGGCACCCCAACCGGCCTCGGTCAGTTGCGCTTTATCGGCGTCCTTGGGCCGCACAGTGATGGCCTTGAGGTCAGCTGCGATCCGCGCGCCCTCGCCGGCCGCCAAACTGACCTTGCCAGTGGCGCTGCGGAGTAGTTGGCCGAAACTATCGCCGGCGCCGGAGACATCGATTTGCGCGACGCCCCGCCCTTCAATCAGTTCCTTCTCGAACAGGCTCGCTAGAATCGGGCCGACATTGGCCATGTCCAGCCGCCCACGCACGGCATAGTGCGGGAATGCGCCGTTCATATCGGCGACGACTTGCATGCTCGATTTGGTGCCGCTGACGTCCAACTCAGTAACGTCGGCGTGAAGTTTGCCGGACCGCGTCGACAAAGTGGCGGCGCCGCGCCCCACAGCATTGCCGGCATAGAGCAGTTTGGGCGTTGAAACGCGCAAATCAGAGTCGGCATGCAGCACCAGCAGCAACCGGGTATGGAATGATGACCATGTCGACGATAGCGCTTCGGGCGACGATCCCGACGGCATGAAAGCGTGCACGTATGGTGCGATGTCGAATGTCTTGAACGATAGCGTGCCTTCCAGGGCTGGACGCCCGGATCGGTAATTGAGCGCCAGCGCACCGGTCGCTTGCTGACCGTCGAGATCGATCGTGGCTTTGTCGAAAGCCAAAATGCCTTTCGCCCAACCGAGCTGGCTCTTAATCGCAATATCCTTCAGAACTGTATTTTCTGGTGCCGCGATGCCAAGCCAGCGCGCCAATTGCCAGAGTTGCGGAATCGACGTTTCAATGTGACCGGTCAATGCCAGCGGACCGGCGACCGACAATTTGCCATCGATGGCAGCATTCAGCGCAGCACTTTTGACCATGAATTTGACGGGCAGCGAGTTGGTTTTAGCGGCGTCCTTGTTGGTCACCAGACCGGAAGTGCCTTCAAAGTCCATGCGGAGCCCGCGCACGGTGAACGAACCCTGCGCCGTCAGACTGCTTCGTCGCGCTAATGTAAGGCTGGCTTTGACATCGGTGAGTGTCTCGGACACAACGCCGGACGACCGCACAACCACCGTGCCTTGCCGAACGTCCAAGGCCTCAAATCCACCATCGATGAGCCGCTCGAACAGGGCGTCGACGATATCCGATGCGGCGGCCACCAGGGTATTAGATAGGCCATCCGCATGCCCCCGCGCGCCCGCAACCTCAAGTTCAATGACTGGATGCTCCAGCAGCAACTTAGCCGCGTTTTTCGTCCCTTGCCCAGGCACGGCGGTATCGGCACGAAGGCGTCCGCTCAGCAGCAGCAGGTTTGGCGCAACAGCCAGGCGCATCGGCCGTTCGAGAGTATAGAGATCACGTGTCGCGGCCTGCACGGGCACGCCGCCGACGGAACTTGGTCCGCTGGTCGCGCCAAACAACATCGGCAGCAGAGCGGCCACAAACAGCACTGCAACCGTCGCCAGCACGACGGCGGACAGACTCTCCATGAGCCGTTTGCGAGCCATGCCTTGAGTGTCTCTCCCCAAATTCGCGACTTGAATCTTATAATTGAACGTTGCGCGATTTGATCATTGCGTGCGCGATACGGTCGCACAGGCCGCCAAGGCTGCGTCTCCAAACGCGACCCTCAACTGACCTTCAATACCGATATCGATCACGCATTATTACAAGGGCGCAACAGTTGCCGCAAGGGTGATGTGCCATTCGCCACCAGCTAAATAAGCCCGCCCACGGTTGGATCTGCAGGTATGCGAGGACGGTCACGACGCGTAACGAGCAAAACGGATTGCAACACCCGCGTGAAATCAAGCTTCTGAGCCAAATGATTCCGTCGCGCCTATTGATGGCGGCTTCCTTGGCACAGCAATCGCGGGACCTGTTGAAGCCAGCGACAGAGCGAACGGCATTCGCGCGCCTTCGGACAATTCGCTAGAATCCGACACATGATTCGCATCACCGACACGCTATCGATCGACGACGACGAACTCGACGAAGCCTTCGTGCGCGCATCGGGACCTGGTGGGCAGAACGTCAACAAGGTCTCGACGGCGGTCGAGTTGCGCTTCAACGTGCGCGCATCCCGGAGCCTGCCCAACGATGTCGCGGTGCGGTTGATGCGGCTGGCCGGCAAGCGCGTGACCAAGGATGGCGTCCTGGTCATCCGCGCCGACCGCCATCGGACCCAGGATATGAATTGGGGCGATGCGCGCGAGCGGCTGATCGACCTCGTGCGCGAGGCGACCGTTGTGCCCAAGGCGCGGATCAAGACCAAACCGAGCAAGGCATCGAAGGTACGTCGTGTCGAAGGCAAGAAGCATCGCAGCAGCGTCAAGAAGTTGCGCGGCGGTGGCAAGGATTGGGACTGAAAGTATGCGACTGACGGGCACGCACGCCTGGCCTGTTGCACTGGCTGAGCATTGATGCCGCATTGCGGCAGTCGCTTGCGCACCGGTGCACGTCCCGCACAATATCCTTGACGCCTCCACAGCCGTCGATCAATTTGCTCCCCATTGGAACAATTGTTACACAATTGCACGGGGAGTTACGGGGATGGCTTACTGCTTTGACGGCTTCGCACCGCTGACCAACACGCCGACGCAGATCACGTTCGCCTATAACCCGGACGAGCTGTTAGCCGGCCAGAACGTGCAGGTACGGTTGAACGGCTCCGGTTTGGCGTTCAACGCGACGACCGGCGTCATGACCGGCACGGTGACGAGCCTCGAACTTTACGACGCCATCGGCGGCCACGTGCTGCAGACCGTCACCATCGATGCGGCGCAGCAAGCGCTGGTGGCCGGCAACGTCACCAGCCTGCTGACCAAGGCCAAGGCTTTTGGCGGGCCAGGCGGCACGCTCGACACATGGGGAGCCCTCGTCGGGGTTGATCATGCTTCCCCGACTTTCAGCGGCGGGGGTACGATACTCACACTCGATCTCTTCAATGCGAGCAACGTGCTCATTGGCAAACTGGTATTCGTGGGCACCGGACTGACGCAGCAAACGACCGACACGCTCGGCGTCGTCACGTCGGTGACGCATCTCGATGCGGCTGGCAATCCGATCGCCGGCCACTCGATCAATTATGCGCCCGGCACCATGCCAGCGAGTGCCATAGCCTATAGCCTCGGCAACGACGAGAATCTGTATCTTGAATTCGTCCGCGGCAACGACACGATCAACAACACGGCGTTCCTGGTTGGCGATCTCGGGCGCTTCGCGATGGATGGCGGTGGCGGTAACGATACCTTCACTTCCAACGGCGTCGGTGGCTATGCCGACTACCGCTATGCCACGGCCGGCGTGAACGTGAACATCACTTATGCGGGCGGCCCAACGACGGGCACGGCGACAGGTGGCGGTGGCAACGACAATCTCCAGAATATCGGCGGCATTGGCGGCTCGCTGTTCAATGACACGATCACAGCGGGTGTTGCAGCCAACTCCCTAGCCGGCAGTGAGGGTGACAATTCGATCGTCGCTGGCGACGGCGACGATTTCGTCGCGGGCGATGACGGGTTCTACAACGCCGACGATCCAAGGCCTGCCGGCAACGATACGCTCGACGGCGGCAACGGCAGCGATACGGTGACATTCATCTCAGCGACCGGCAGCGTCGTCATGACGTTGTCGGCGTCCGGTGGCGCGACCGTGACGGCGGCGGGTATCGGCACCGACGTGATCAGCAATTTCGAGAATATCAACGGCGGCCAAGCCGGCGACAACATCACCGGCAACGCGTTAGCCAACATCATCGACGGCGGCCCAGGCGACGATACGCTGAACGGCGCCGGCGGCATCGACTGGGTGAGTTACGCGTCGGCGCAAGGCGGCGTCAACGTCTCACTGGCGATCGCCGGCGCGCAGAACACCGGCGGCGGCGGAACCGACATGCTGAGTGGATTCGAGGCGATCAATGGCGGTAATCAAAACGACACCTTAGCGGGTAACGGCAGCGACAACACGCTCGACGGACGTGGCGGCACCGACACTGCCAACCTCGGCGCGGCGACGGGGATGATTTCGCTATTCCTGTCGGCGTCGGGTGGCGCCACAGTCACGGCGGCCGGCATCGGCACGGACACGTTGCTGAATTTCGAGAATGTCATCTCCGGCTCGGGCAACGACTTCCTGCAGGGCAATGCGCTGGCCAACCGGATCGAAGCCGGCGCCGGCTTCGACAACGTCTATGGCGGTGGCGGGAATGACTCGCTCTACGGCGGCATCAACGAGGATGTGCTGGTCGGCGATGCTGGTAATGACAGTGTGTTCGGTGGCGACGGTGGCGATATTTTGTCGGAACTGTTCGACAGCCTCGGCTCCGGCGACGATTTCTTCGATGGCGGTAACGGCGTCGACATCATGTACTCCGCCGCCGGCAACGACGAGGTCTACGGCGGCGGCGACGCGGCCAACAACTACGCCAATCTCGGGCTCGGCAACGACCAATATTCCGGCGCCAGCGGCACCGATGTCGTCGAGGCCGGCGCCGGCCTCGATTTGATCTACGGCGCCGCCGGCGACGACAGCATCTATGGCGATGCCGACAACGACACGGTGTACGGAGGCAGCGGCATCGACCTGCTGTCGGGCTCGACAGGCAACGACTCACTCGACGGCGGCGATGACAATGACCTGCTGATTGGTGACGACGGCACCGACACGCTGCTCGGCAGCGACGGCATCGACGTGATGTATGGCTTCGCCGACAACGACACGCTCAACGGTGGTATCGGCGGCGATGTCGATGCGTTCTACGGCGGCGCCGGTAATGACACCTATCAGGTCGGTGGCACCGGGTATGACTACGACTACCTCTGGGACTTCGTTGGCGGCGCCGGCGCCAGCGACGTGATCGCACTGCAGACGGGCGCGACGATAACGCTGCAGTACACGTCGAGCGGCAACTACTACATCGACCTGAGCAACGGCTCGCATGTCGTCGTCGTCGGGGTGACCAGCATCCTCGCCGAGGATATCGTGTTGAACGGGTTCTGAAATGAAAAGGACGCTCCCGAGCGCGTCCATATAGAATTTGGTTCCGCCATGGCGTAGCATAACGACTGTATGGGCTTATGGCGGGAGTGCTGGTGGCTTTTTTCTCGGGACGGGTGTGAGCGACGTCGCGGACGCGACATCGGGCACGCTGACAGGCTTTGTGTCCGGTACGGTCGGAGATCTGCAGGATGCAGCCGGTGATCAGTTTATAGCGCTAGGCGGTAACAATTCGATTGTTGCAGGGGGTGGCAACGATACGATCAACGGCGGCAGCGGCAATGACATTTTGCGCGGCGGCGCCGGTGCCGATGGCCGCGCCGCGACGTCCGCGAAGCTCGCCGACCTCATCAACGACAACATCGGCTCATCGGTGCGTGTGACGGTCACTGAACTCGGCGGCGTCGAACGCAGCCAAGCCAAAGCTCGCCACGTCGTCGACAAGCGACCGCAGACTTGAGTGATAGCAACAGGCGGCGACGATTTTGCTCGGCGAAGTAGCCTGCTGACCAGATCCGCTCGGTTTGCGTCCGGGTGCATGCTCCGGGCATCCGTTATAGCCTTATTGAGTTGATGGCAAGAATTGGGACTGAATTCGATCGGGCAGCACATTGGTCACGCGCCGAAGACGGGCGCTGCTGGTGCTGCAAACCTGCAAATTCTGCCAATACCAGTGTACGGTAAGGGTGAATTCGGCACGCGTTCCGGGACAATGCGGTGTCGGCATGACTGTAGTAGGCTTGGCGGTAGGGGGGATTGAGAGTTGCTTGACCGACCCAAGTCTATTGCACGGCCGGGCGCAGGCATCGCGATCCGGGAAGGCGTCATTCATTTTACCGATGACGCCGGCAATACATTCGCCGCGCGTGGTAAGTGGTTCGAGTTCTACCGGCTATTGATCCTGCGTGATGGTGCGGTGGTCGATCGCCATGCGTTGAGCCAGCTCAAGTCCTGGAGCAGCGACGGCCTCGCCAACGGCCGTGATGTCGCGCGGCATCTACAATCACAGCGCGTCTGTCGGCTGCAAAATTCAATCGTGACCTCGCACGCCGTCACACAGGAATGGCAATTCAGCCGAGGCTGGGCGATCCAATATGACGTGGCTGAAACCTCCGGAACCGGCGCTGCAATCTTCAAGCCGGATGGCGCAGGCTATGGTTCAGTCGCGTTGCCCGATGATGCCGACATCGCTGACTGGGCTTTCCCGGCCCTCGAAGCCTATTTGAAGTTCTGCACCGGCGATATTCCCGGTGCCTATGCCGCTTCCACGCAGGCTCTCGATCTAGCGCCAAGTGGCGATGTTCGCGCAGTCTCGCTGCTCATGTGCCTCCGGCTCGCCCCACGGCTTCCTGCAACCGACGCGGCTCTGGATACGCTTGAGAGTTTAGCCGACCAGCTCCATGCATTGCCGCCGAGCGCGCTCGGTGATCATGCGCGCCAGCGTTATAGGCTGTATCGCTCGCTCTATGCACCAGCGTCCGAGTGGCCGCAACTCGCGCGCCGTCTGGAGGAGACGATCAGCGCGCCAAGCCTGGGGCTCGATCCGATCGCGCTCGGCTACGCCTTGAGCTATGCCGCCGTCACGCAGCGGCGTCTCGGCGATCTTGCGCGCGCGGCGCGGCAAATCGAACGCGCGCTGGTGCATGCGATCGCCGGTGGCGAGCTCTTCATGCTGCAAGCCGTGCTGTTCAACTTCGGTCTTATTCACGCGGACCTTGCGCGTCACGCCCCGCATTCATCGGCCGCGCCGCGGGCGATCCGCGCGCTCGAAGCCGTGTCACGCATCACGCGAACGCATCGCATCGGCAACGACAGCGCGCAGAACGAGCTTGCGATCGCTGAGATTCTGATCGACCAGGCCGCGTTCGAGAAGGCCGAGGAATACCTCGAAGAAGCACGCCGCATTATTGCGCGATCCGAAAATGCCTACGACGCGGCTGTGCTGGCGCATCGCCAACTGCAAATTTGCCAGCGCCGCGATGGCGCTTCGCTGACACCGAAGGCGCTTCAACAACGCATTGAACATTGCGCCGAGCTTTACGCTGCATGCGAGCGCGACGATCTCGCCCGAAGCATGCGTGCCGAGTTGAAGGAGCGGTTGCAGCCGTACACGAAACGGAGTTAGCAAAGTCACTACGCATCAATGACTGGACACTCGACAATCAATTCAAAAGGGAACGGGGGAACTCACAATGCCCATCACACGCAGCGGAAACGTCACGCAGCTCACGACCGTCGCCGACAATTACTATAACACCGACGAAGCCCAGCTTGAGCTCCTCGCTAATGGCAATCTCGCCGCGGTTTTCCGATCCGGCATGTTCGGAGCGCCAGGGCAGAACGGAACGACGAATTTGCGCTCGGTGCTTCTCAATCAGAGCGGCGCCGCGCAATCGGCGGTGCAACTCGTCGCCAGCGGCGACGCCGTCACCTATGTCAGCGGTGCCACCATGTCGAGCCTTGCCGCCGGCGGCCTCTTCCTGGCCTGGGAGAGTGGAGCTGACGAGGGTGGCCCTGGAGATGCCGACGTCTACGGTCGGATCTACACGGCAGCCGGTACACCCGTGAGCGCAGCATTCGCCGTGCCATTAGATGGCGCCAATGGCGAGTTCGATGTCGACGTGCTCGCTCTCGCCAATGGCAATTTCCTGTTGACCTGGTCGGATCTCGGAACTTCCGTATTGCCAAATCTCAACACCGAAATCATCGGACAAATCTTCACGCCGGCAGGCGTCCGCGTCGGCGGCGAGTTCCAGATCAATGCCGATAGCACGAACCTCCAACTCGGTCACGAGGTGATCACGCTGACCGACGGGCGCATCGCCGCAATCTGGCAGGATGTTGTGCTGGTGATTGATCCCGTCACCGGTCAACCGACGAGTACGCTCGGATCGGTGATGGAGATGCGCTTCCTGACGGCCGCTGGCGCTGTCACTGGTTCGGACGTGACGGTCGTGACGGCGGCCAGCGGCTTTCAGTTCTCGGATGAGAGTGGCGCTTTCTCGACCCTCCCGCTTGCCGGCGGCGGTTTTGCCATCTTATGGAGCGAGGACAATTCCGCCACCAATCCGACCAGTGCGACATTTCATCTGAGGTTACAGCGCTTCGATGCCAATGGAACCGCGGTCGGCGCGGCGACGACCGTGCGGACCGTTACCGGCTTTGATACTGAGGCCAACAGCGATGCGTTTGGAACGATCGAATTGCAACAGTTGGCCGATGGCAACCTGCTGGCATTCTGGATGCAAGGTTCCGGCTCATCGACGCCGCAGCAGTTTATACCTCCTGAGGCGCACGTCGCCGTGGTCGGTACAACCGGCACAGTGTTGATCGGCGCGACTGCGCTCGATACCCTACCGGGGACCTTTGCGGGCGATATCATTGCCATCGAAGTGCTCCCCAATGGACAATTGATGGCGCTTGCGGCCACGAACAACGGAACGTTCCTGACCTACAACACCGTCCTGTTCAACATCAACGTCAATGGCAATACCATCGACGGCACGCCCGGGAACGATCCGGCCCTCAACGGAACGCCGCAGGACGACACGATCAACGGCCTTGGCGGCAATGATGCGCTGGCCGGATTTGCCGGCAACGATCAACTCAATGGCGGCGATGGCGACGACACGCTGATAGGCGGCCTTGGTAATGACGCCAACAACGGCGGCATCGGCATTGACACGCTCAATCTGCAGGACGCGACTGGCAACGTCTCGCTGTCGTTGAACGTCAACGGCGACGGATCAGTGACGGCGGCCGGCATTGATAGCGACACCTTCACTAGCATTGAGAATGTCATCTCCGGCTCGGGCAACGACTTCCTGCAGGGCAATGCGCTGGCCAACCGGATCGAAGCCGGCGCCGGCTTCGACAACGTCTATGGCGGCGGCGGGAATGACTCGCTCTACGGCGGCATCAACGAGGATGTGCTGGTCGGCGATGCTGGTAATGACAGTGTATTCGGTGGCGACGGTGGCGATATTTTGTCGGAACTGTTCGACAGCCTCGGCTCCGGCGACGATTTCTTCGATGGCGGTAACGGCGTCGACATCATGTACTCCGCCGCCGGCAACGACGAGGTCTACGGCGGCGGCGACGCGGCCAACAACTACGCCAATCTCGGGCTCGGCAACGACCAATATTCCGGCGCCAGCGGCACCGATGTCGTCGAGGCCGGCGCCGGCCTCGATTTGATCTACGGCGCCGCCGGCGACGACAGCATCTATGGCGATGCCGACAACGACACGGTGTACGGAGGCAGCGGCATCGACCTGCTGTCGGGCTCGACCGGCAACAACTCACTCGACGGCGGCGATGACAATGACCTGCTGATTGGTGACGACGGCACCGACACGCTGCTCGGCAGCGACGGCATCGACGTGATGTATGGCTTCGCCGACAACGACACGCTCAACGGTGGTATCGGCGGCGATGTCGATGCGTTCTACGGCGGCGCCGGTAATGACACCTATCAGGTCGGTGGCACCGGGTATGACTACGACTACCTCTGGGACTTCGTTGGCGGCGCCGGCGCCAGCGACGTGATCGCACTGCAGACGGGCGCGACGATAACGCTGCAGTACACGTCGAGCGGCAACTACTACATCGACCTGAGCAACGGCTCGCATGTCGTCGTCGTCGGGGTGACCAGCATCCTCGCCGAGGATATCGTGTTGAACGGGTTCTAAAGCGTCAACGGCGTCAGACGTGTGCGCCTGACGCCGGCTAACGTCCATTATTACGCTTCGCTGCGCCGGTGGCTTTCAGCCGAGCTTTACGCCGAGTGTATCCGCCCATGCCAGCCCGGCGAGCGTTGCGCCGCGCGGCTTGTATTCGCAGCCGACGTAGCCGGTGAAGCCACTGTCGTCGATCAGCTTGAAGAGATGGCGGAAGTTCAGTTCGCCATCGTCTGGCTCGCCGCGATCGGGCGGGTTGGCGATCTGATAGTGTCGTGCCAGCGCACCGAACTCCTTGATCGCCATCGCGACGTCGCCTTCCATCACCTGCCGGTGATAAAGGTCGAATTGCAACCCGACATTGGTCCCACCGGTTTCGTGCCAGACTTGATGGATGATCGAGCGGGCTTCGCTGGTCGTATTGAGGAAGTAGCCGGGGATGTCACGCGTGTTGATCGGCTCGATGATGATATCGACGCCGCTGCTGGCCGCCATCTTAGACGCCGTCTTGAGATTGGCGACATAGGTGCTGCGCACGGCACCGTGATGTCTGAGACCGGCCATCGCGAACATCCGTTTGCAATCGAGCGCCGCCGCGTATTCCAATGCCCGCTTTGTTGCCTCAGTGAAGTCCTTCTCGCGTCCCGGCAAAGCGGAAAGCCCGCGCTCGCCCTTTGTCCAATCGCCATGCCCGAAGTTGAACAACGCTTGCGTCAATCCGTTAGCCCTGAGCCGCGCGCTCAATTCGGCAGCCGGCGCAACAAACGGATCGAGATACTCGACCGCCTTGAAGCCCGCCTTAGCCGCCGCCTCGAAGCGATCGAGGAACGGCAATTCGGTAAACAGAAACGAGAGATTGGCAGCAAATTTCGGCATGGTGGCATCGCGTCCTTTCAAGTCTGTCGGTTATCCAGTCGCTTCATCATGTGCGTGATTTCGCGATCGGCAAGTTGTTCCGTCGACTCGATGTGGTAGCCGCTGCGCTGATACCAGTTGATCAGTGGCGCCAGCGGCGATCCGGTATAGAGCCGGATGATCGTGCGCTTCAGTTGCCGCGCCCTGACCTCCGCCGCGTCCAGCATGATCGGCCCGAGGCCCTGGCCCTGCGCGTCGGGAGCGGCGGCGATCGACCAAATCAACAGATCGTCGGCACGCACTTCCAGGATCAGCACGCCGCGCAAACGGTCGCGCTCCTCAGCGAGCCAAACCTCCATGGTCGCAAAGATCTCGCCATAGTCGGCCTTGAGCGGCAAAGGCTCCAACCCCAGCAGGCGGCGGTTCTTGGCATAGGCCGCCGCTTGCAGCGCCTCGACATGCGCGCGATCTTGTTCGTTCGCGCGACGGAACGAGACGGGAGCCGGAGCATACCGATTGGGTTGGTCGATCACGTCGTCAATGCCGCCTTGGTGAGTGCTGAAAGCGCGGTCCTCTGCTGCCCATGCTCGTCGAAGTTTTTCGGATCCAGCCACGCCTCATAGGCAGCCTTAAGTCGCGGCCATTCTTCATCGATCATCGCGTACCATGCCGTGTCACGCGTCCGCCCCTTGATGATCACGGCGCGGCGAAACAGCCCTTCATAGGAAAATCCAAACCGCAGCGCCGACACCCGCGACGGCGCATTGAGCGCGTTGCATTTCCATTCGAACCGCCGATAGCCGAGGCCGTCGAACACGTATTGGGCGAAAAGAAAATTGGCTTCCGTCGTCACGCGGCTGCGCGAAATCGCCGGCCCCCAGTAGATGCTGCCGGTCTCGATCACCTGATGCGCCGGATCAATCCGCATCAACGTCTGCCGCCCTTCGCAGCGCCCAGTTGCCTTGTCGATCACCGCAAAGAACAACGGGTCAACGCTGGCCGCTGACCTCTCCAGCCAGGCTTGGAACTCGGCGCGGCTCGCCGGCGGCTCCTCGAACAAATACAGGAACCGCGCGTGGGCATCCGGCGGCGTCGACGCCTCGAACAAATCTTCGCCATGCCGCTTCGGATCGAGCGGCTCAAGCCGGCAATAGCGACCATCGAGAACCACCCGTTCCGGCCGCTTTGCCGGCTGCAGATGGGCGACCCTCGGCCCGATCGGCAGGCCTGATACGCGATCGATTTCTTGCGGAATGCGATCGCTCACAAGGCAAATCCTCCATCGACCAGGAAGATCTGTCCGGTCGTGAATGCGCTCTCGTCGCTCGCCAGATAGACTGCCATCGCGGCAATTTCTTCAGCTGTGCCGAGCCGCCCCATCGGTTGGCGATCGACGAACATCTGCCGCACCTCCGCCTCGGTCTTCTTCAGCGCCTTCGCCTGCGCCGCAATGCGGCCATCGAGGGAAGGTGACTGCACCGTACCTGGACAAATCGCGTTGCAGCGTACGCCCTTGCGGATGAAGTCCGCGGCGACGGCCTTCGATAACCCGATCACCGCGGCCTTCGTCGCGCCATAGGCGTAGCGGTTGGGAATGCCGCGCACCGAACCCGCGCCCGATGCGATATTGACGATCGAGCCGCCGCCCTTGGCCAGCATCGCCGGCAGGAAAGCCTTGATCGTGCGATGCATGGCATTGACGTTGAGGTCGAACGAAAACGCCCAGTCCTTGTCGGAGCATTCGAGCACCGAGCCGGCGGCGACATAGCCCGCTGCATTGAACAGGATGTCGACTGCGCCAACCGTCTGGGCCATCGCCTCGACGGCTTTCGTATCCGTTACGTCCAGTTTGTGGACTTGGGCGATCCCGGCCTTTTGGAGGCGCGCCAACGCCTTCTCGTCGATATCGGTCGCGTGCACCGTCGCGCCTTCGCGATGGAACGCAAGTGCCGTCGCTTCGCCTATACCGGCGCCGGACGCCGTGCAAAACGCAATCTTCCCCTTCAGTCGTCCACTCACGTCGATGCTCCTCCAAAGTGTTTCGAAATCTCGGCAAACGATGCAGCCTCGCGGCCATAGGTGAATGTGCCATGATCCTTCATTTCACGACCAGCCCTGATCAGCGCGCCGAGTGCTGTCCTGGCGGGCGCGCCGCCGGTAGAGATTCGCTTGACGCCTGCCGCCGCGAGTTCTGCGACGGTCAGATGCGCGTTGCCGGAGCTGACAAGAATATTGACCGGCTTTGTCACCGCCGCAAGGACCGCTCGGATCTGCTCCATGGTATTCAGTCCAGGCGCATAGAGCACATCGGCACCGGCTGCCTCAAAGGCCTGCAGACGGCGGATTGTATCGGGCAGATCATGGCGCTTGTGCAGAAAGTTCTCCGCCCGCGCGGTCAGCATGAAAGGGAACGCGAGACGGCGGGCTGCTGCAACGGATGCCGTGACGCGCGCCACGGCCACATCAATGGGATAGATCGGATCGCCAACGTCGCCCGTCGCATCCTCGATCGAGCAACCAACCAGCCCGGTGGCGGCAGCCAGTGGTATCGTGCTTGCAGCCTCATCGGGTGCGTGGGCAAAAAGGTTCTCGAGATCGGCGCTGACCGGCAGATGTGTCGCATCGGCGATCATCCGCGCATTGGCAAGCGTCGCATCGCGTGAGACGAGGCCAGCTCCATCCGCAGCACCAAGCATAAACGCCAAGCCAGCGCTCGTCGTTGCCAGCGCTTCGAACCCCAGCGACGTCAGGATTTTTGCCGTGCCGGCATCCCAGGGATTGGGAATGACGAACGCACCAGCACGCGTGTGCAGCGCGCGAAATGCGGCGGCCTTCTGCGCCTGTGTTGTCAT
Source organism: uncultured Alphaproteobacteria bacterium (assembly GCA_963714325.1). Classification (GTDB taxonomy): domain Bacteria; phylum Pseudomonadota; class Alphaproteobacteria; order Rhizobiales; family Hyphomicrobiaceae; genus CAVQOB01. The sequence continues at coordinate 575,064 of CAVQOB010000008.1, forward strand.
CATGGCCTCCGGAGTGGATAACGCGCGATCGCTGCCCGCGTCCATGTTGCATGGCACGATGATCCTATACAGACTGCTCGATGTTCCCTATGCAAAATTGCAGGATCGTGAATGCAGCTGGAGACGACCATGTTGCTCAAAGATAAGATTGCGGTGATCACCGGTGCTGCCTCGAAGCGCGGCCTCGGGCAGGCCACCGCCCGGCTGTTTGCCGAACATGGTGCCAAGGTCGCCATCCTCGATCTCGACGAAGCCCAGGCGCGCCTTGCAGCGTCCGGTTTGCCAGGCAAAGGTCACATCGGTTTTGCATGCGACGTGACCGATCGCAAAGCCTGCTTGGCCATTGCGGCGATGATCGTCGAGCAGCTCGGGCGAGTCGATATCCTCGTCAACAATGCGGGGATTTCGCAGCCGTTGAAGTTGATGGAGATCAAGCCGGAAAATTACGACGCCGTGCTCGATGTCAATCTGCGCGGCACGCTCAACATGACGCAGGCCGTCGTGCCGAACATGCGGCACCACAAGTCCGGCTCGATCATCAACTTGAGCTCGGTTTCCGCGCAACGCGGCGGCGGCATCTTCGGCGGACCCCACTATTCGGCGGCCAAAGGCGGTATCCTCGGGCTGACCAAAGCCGCCGCGCGGGAACTGGCACCTGATGGCATCCGCGTCAACGCCATCTGCCCGTCGCTGATCGATACCGACATCGTGCTGTCCGCGCCGGGCTGGACGCAAGAGCGCGCGGCCGAAGTGATGAAAAGTCATTCCGATGGGGCGAGCCGGCAAAGCCAGCGAGGTCGCCGGCTGCTGCCTGTTCCTGGCCTCCGATCTTTCCAGCTACGTCACCGGCTCCGAGATCGACGTCAACGGCGGCAGTCACATTCATTGAGAGGTACGATGCGTCGTCGTTTGCCGTCATTGATTGGAGCGGCCGTCGTGGCTGCCGCGAATCCGGCTCGACTAGTTGGCGAGCGGATTGTCACGACAACCGCCATAGAACACCAAGTTGATCTGCTTTGCCTGGACCGACCGCGCAATGATGCCCAGCTCCAGTGCGCGCTGCGGCAATGCCGCATTGCGTTCAGCGATGGGATAGTCGCCCGGCAACAGGAAGACCTTGTTGTTCACCTCGAACTCCATGCCCCGTCGTGTAAATGATCGATGCGTCCTGCGTCTTTGATTCTTGCGCGAAACGTGCAAGCCGCGCTTGCATCTCGCTCAAGCTGAGATCCAAGGCAACGTTCGTGACGAAGCCCGCCTGTTTCAGCGCCTCGGCGACGCGTTCGGCGTCATGTTTTGCGCCGGGCAACGACTGCGCACCACCGCTCCGGCTGTAGTCGGAAACGACAAGCACGAGCGCACGTCGGCGCTCGCCAACCCGTGCTGGCAAAATCGACCAGGGCGTTCGCGGCCGACTGACGGGCGCATCAGCCGACTGAAACCCACCGCTCTTCTGCAGTGTAAGACGCTTGAGTTCCGACCCCAGGTCGGTCAAGTCGGCCCGTGGTCGACGCAAGACTTCAACCAGTGCGCTGGCAAACGGATTGCCTCCGCCCTCGCCCTGATCCAGCGCCTGCTTGCCACTTTCCGTGGCGTGAAAAATCATCGTCTCCAACGCGCTTGACGCGTGCGCGTCAGACAGGAGGACGGTGGCAGCGATCGCTAACGTGACGATTAATTTCATTGAACTGATCAATCCTTCTGAGGATTTAAATGCTACGTCCCAACCACCAGCGGTGCGGTGAGGCGGCGCAGTGCGGCGATCACGGAAAGCGCGGTGATCTTGCCGGTAGCGGGGGATTCCGGCGACGGAATGCTGGCGATGGTCATCGTCAGGTCGGAGGAATCGGATTTGACCTCGATGGTATGGGTGTTGCGCGTGACTGTCGGATCGGCCCAGATTTCGACGCGGGTCTTGTCGGGGCCGATGCCGGCCAGCGACAGCGCGACGGCAACATTGACGTTGGCCGGGAAGCCGGCGATCGCCTCGCGCGCCGTGCCTTCAAACACCTGCAACGGCTTGGTCAGGCCATCGACGGAAATGTCGCGCGCGACGAGCAGCGGCGCACCTTTGAGACCGGCCGGCGGCTTGCGCGTCACGATTTTCACGGATTGGACTTCGCCCTCGGCGACCGCGCGGACGGCATCGAGGCCGAGCAACGCGCCGGTCGGCACCATGATGCGCGCGCCGGTTTGCCGCGCCAGCTCGACCAGATGCATATGGCTGATCAACTGGCCAACCGACAGCGGCATAAAGATGCGGCCGCGGGCGATGGTTGCCTCCGCAATCCCACGGAAATGCGCGGCCGGAATGCACTCGACGACGACGTCGGCATGCTCGGGGAGCGCTGTCAGCGGCACGATACGCGGTTTATTCTTGAAGCCGTCCAGATTGCGCAATGCCTTGGCTTCGTCGCGGGCGGCGATGGCCGTCAGCGTCAGGCCGGGAATGCTCCCTGCATCGATAGCGCGCGCGACCTTCAATCCGATGGCTCCAAGGCCGGCGATTGCAACGGTGTAGCTGGGCATTGGCAACTCTCTGGCCGTTTTGAAACGGGAGCGGATCGCCTGCGATTGACGCTCCTGGCCTATGCCCCTACACAATCAGGTCGGGCGATGCAATGCGCGCCACGGCAACATGCCATGTTGCAGGCCGCAATGACGGGGGAAGTTCACGATGTTGCAAATTCTCAAAGGGCTGATGCGCCCTGTCACCGGTTGCGGCGTACTGCTGGTCATTTCGGTCACGAGTTCACCGGCCTGGGCGGCGGCTGGTGACCCAATCATGGTCTCCGGCATTCCCGTCGATTTCATTCTGTTCGCGCTGACACTGCTCGGCGTCGCGCTGTTCCATCATCACACCTTCTATGTCGCACTGACGGGGTTGGTGGCGATCACCGCCTACAAGTTGCTGTTCACCGGCTTCAAGACCGGGATGGGTTTGGCAGGTCTCATCGGCCATATCGAACACGAATGGGTGGTGCTGGCCAATCTGTTCCTGCTGCTGATGGGCTTCGCTCTCCTGGCGCGCCACTTTGAGAAGAGCGGCATTCCCGACGTGATGCCGGCGCTGTTACCGGATGACTGGAAGGGCGCTTTCCTGATGCTGGCGATCGTTTTCGTGCTTTCGAGCTTCCTCGACAACATTGCCGCGGCATTGATCGGCGGTACGATGGCGATCAAACTGTTCAACAACAAGGTGCATATCGGCTACATCGCAGCACTCGTCGCTGCGTCGAATGCCGGCGGATCATTCAGCGTGGTTGGTGACACGACCACGACGATGATGTGGATTGATGGCGTCTCGCCACTGAGCGTGGTCGACGCTTTTGTCGCGGCGATCGTTGCGCTGTTCGTTTGCGGTATCCCGGCAGCGATCCAACAGCAGCGCTTTTCGCCGATTGCCAAGAATGCTGAACCCGGTGCCAAGGTCGACTGGACGCGTGTGTTCATCGTGCTGTCTATCCTAGCGGTTGCTATTCTTGCGAACGTCTGGGCGAACGTGCGCGTGCCCTGGCTGCTCGATGCGCTGCCGGTGATCGGCCTTGGCGTGTGGGTGGCGATCCTGCTGACGGCGATGCTGCGGAAACCGGACTGGAACCTGCTGCCGGAGAACTTCAAGGGCACGATTTTCCTGCTGGCGCTGGTTACCTGCGCGTCAATGATGCCGGTCGAAAAGTTGCCGGCCGCCTCCTGGTCGACGGCATTGGGGCTCGGTTTCGTCTCGGCAGTGTTTGACAACATTCCGCTGACGGCGCTGGCGTTGAAGCAGGGCGGCTATGACTGGGGCTTCCTCGCCTACGCGGTCGGCTTCGGCGGCTCGATGTTGTGGTTCGGATCATCGGCCGGCGTCGCCATTTCCAACATGTTCCCCGAGAGCAAAAATGCCGTCCGCTGGCTGATCGGTGGCTGGCATGTCGTGCTCGCCTATGTCGTCGGCTTCTTCGTCATGCTCGCCGTGCTCGGCTGGCGACCCGATGCGCCGCACAAACGCCGCGCCGCGTTCGAGCCGCCGGTGGTGGGGGCGATCGTCTCGCTGATGCAGCCCGGGCGCTGATGCCGCAAACAAGGAGAGTTCATCGGCGCTGGTGATTCGGTTGTCGGCTGCACTTTTCTAATAGCGCCATCGCGCGTGTTGACCGCCCGTGTTCTACGGACTCAACAGCCCAAACAAAAGTGAACGCCGTATAAATACATCGTTCAGTTCTGATTAACCGCAGATTTACTAAAACAGTCTCGTCGTCAAGCGCGGCTCGCCCGGCGAAATCAAGGCGGACAGAGCAAGCGGGGGCGGCGGTCATTTCAACCCCAGATCATAGGATGGCAGCCATGTTTTCCTTTTTCACCAAGTCAGTCGCTCCCTTCGCCGTCGCCTGTGCCGTTTTCGCCGCCGCGTCACTGACAACAGTCACCACCGCCAGCGCGCATTCCAAGAAGGTCGAGGTCGCCACCGACGCTAAATTCGACAAGAAAGAGCCGGTCAAGTTTGAGAAATTCGAAAAGGCCGAGAAGGTCGAAAAATTCGAAAAAGTTGAAAAATTCGAGGACAAGAAAGACTGGAAGAAGTGACACCAAGAAGCACCCGCTAAGCTGCCGCGTCGCTCACGTTCCACACGCTGGCAACATGGAAGCTCGTAACATTCCAGCCCCCCAAAGCACCTCCAACGGCGCCATCCCTCCCCCGGATCGGCGCTGTTTTTTTTGTTCTTTTTTGCGCCATCAGCTGCCCACCAGCCGCCGCCGCGGTTATTTACCGAGCAGCTTTTTTGCTGCGCGCTCAATCTCTGCAGGATCGAACTTCCAATTCTGCACAAGGTGTTTGGGGTGCAGCCGGGCGTTGAGGCAGTTGAGATGGCACCAGGCACCACGCCGCATCGCGGCCTCGACTTCGCCAGCCCCCATCTCGGTAATATCAAACAGAAATAGGTCCGAGGGCTCAATCGCCCCGTTACAAAAACTACAGGTCTGCTGGACCGGCTTGGTCTTTGAGGCTTTGCGCTTCGACGACGATTTGGCAGGCTTGACGGATTGCGGTGGCGGGCCAAGCCTCGCGATGAGCGAGGTGATCGCGCGGTTGAAGGGTGCTGCATCGCTTTCGGCCCAGAGCGTGGTCAACTCCGAATGGCGCAAGACGCGAGAGACGGCGTCGCGCGCGGCGTCGACGAGGGTAGAGTCCGGGCGACCGAACGCTGCGACGCATGTCCTGGTCTTGCCTGGCATATCGGCGGCGGGTTGGCCCAACATGCAAGCGACGCATTCGGCGGCGGCTAGAATGCATTGCGCAACGTCGACATCGAGTTCGGTCAACGGGTCCTTCGGCAGCGCTGCGAATGCGGCCGCGATGTCACCGACTTTGGTGACGCCCGAGACGAAATCCGCCGCCGTGTCGTTCTCGAAACTACCACCGCCCCAGGCACCCATTGTGAGTCCTCCGCTGGTCGCGTTTTGTCGCAAGGCTGGACTTTTGACAAATTGTTAACCACATTCCTCTGTACTGATCTGTCCATAACATCTTCCGGTGTTGCACAGGCGCACCGCAGTGGTGGAATTTGGCCGAGCATTCTTTGAAATGCTGGCGGAAGACGGGCGAATAACTTCAAGTTGTAGCAGATGCGTCAGGACTTAGCGGAACATGGCGAATAAGAAAAAACATCGGGTTGTGCTGAAGCCGGTTTTTCTGGATTCAGAACCGCGCTCGCAGATCAGCGACGCCGAAATTGACGCGGCGATCGTGCGCTTCTTGCGCCGTGAGGAACTTGCTGGATCCCGCGGCATCGTAGCCGGACAGATTGTTGTGGCGAAGAGAAAGCGTTCGAATGACCGTGGATGGGTGACCGCCAAACACATAAAGAAGGCTTCCAGTGGCAAGCGTTCCAAGGCAAGCCGCGCGCACGCGAGCTGACGTAGCGACACGCCGACGGTCCACTGCATCAAAATCACAACCTCGAAATTATAGTAAATCGGTTTTCATCAACTGCCCGTTCGATACCAAGTTCGAACCCATCTTCGATGCATTCGTCTTTACGATCATCGACTGCGGGTTCGTAGTGCGCTGCGCGCTTGAGGTCGACAATGGCGCGCAGATCCGCTTCGAAAAGATCGTTACGATCATCAGCCAATGTGCATTGTCGGTGCATGACCTGTCCCGCACGCAAATCGATCGCAAGACGCGACTGCCGCGGTTCAACATGCCGTTGGAGCTCGGGCTCTTCCTCGGTGCGTTGCGTTTCGGGAGTGGTCGCGACAAGCGCAAGTCTTGCATCATTTTCGACACAGAACGCTATCGGTACCGGAATTTCATCTCGGACATTGCAGGGCAGGATATCAAGGGCCACGGCGACGTCCCGAAAAGCGCCATCCCGCAATTGCGGAACTGGCTCTCACATCACGCACGCGACGTCGAAGTTCCAAGTGGCGTTACAATTGTCGGGCGCTTTCAACGGTTCAAACGCACTTTGCCGAAGTTGTGCCAAGAAAATGGCTGGGACCATCGGAAACTCGAATTTCATGAACGCGTCCGCCTGATCAATCACTGGATCGCGCAAGTCGCGCCCTGATGGTTGTGGACATATCCGCGCTCAGTGCGCCTCATCCCAGTTATCCGCAGCCTTGGCATCGACTTGGATGGGGACGGCGAGGTGAACGGCGGGGAGTGCGGCTTTCTCCATCACGGACTTGACCAGCCTGATCGTCTTGTCGACATCGGCATTCCTGGCTTCGAAGATCAACTCATCGTGGACCTGTAGTAGCATGCGCGTCGATGACAATTTCGCGTCGGCGAGAGCAGCCGGCATGCGGATCATGGCGCGGCGAATGATATCGGCGGCGGAGCCCTGGATCGGCGCGTTGATGGCGGCGCGTTCGATGAAGCTGCGCATCGACGGGTTCTTGGTGTTGGCTTCGGGGTAGTGGATGCGCCGGCCGAAGATCGTCGCGACGTAGCCTTTGTCTTTCACATACGCTTTGGTTGCGTCCATGTAGCCGCGGATGCCGGGGAAGCGCTTGAAATAGGTGGTGATGTATTCGCCCGCCTCCTGCTTGGAGATGCCGAGCTGGGCCGCGAGGCCGAAGGCTGAAATGCCGTAGATGATGCCGAAGTTGATCGCCTTGGCGCGGCGGCGCACGTCGCTCGGCATGTCTTTCACGGGAACGCCGAACATCTCCGACGCGGTCATGGCGTGGATATCGAGCCCGTCAGCAAACGCCGTCTTGAGTTGCGGGATGTCGGCGATGTGGGCGAGCACGCGCAGTTCGATCTGCGAATAGTCGGCGGAGATCAGCCGGCAGCCCTGGTCGGCGATGAAGGCGGTGCGGATTTCACGGCCCTCCTTGGTGCGCACGGGAATGTTCTGCAGGTTGGGATCGGACGACGACAGCCGGCCGGTCGTCGTCGAGGCCAGCGCATAGGAGGTGTGAATGCGCCCCGTTTCGGAATGAATGAAGGTTGGCAATGCGTCGGTGTAGGTGGATTTCAATTTCGTCAGCTGCCGCCATTCCAGCATCGTGTTGACGAGCTTGCGCGCATCGTCCGGCAGCTCCTCATTGCCAGCGAGGTCGTCGAGGAGGCCGGCGCGCGTTTCCCATTGACCGGTCTTGGTGCGCTTGCCGCCGGGGAGTTTGAGCTTATCGAATAGCAACTCGCCCAATTGCTTCGGCGATGCCAGATTGAATTTTTCGCCAACGAGAGCGTAGACCTCCTCCTCCAAGCGAGCGCTGCGCTGCGAGAAGGTCGATGACAGCCGCGCGAGAATGGATTTATCGACCTTGATGCCGGCCTTCTCCATGTCGACGACGATCGGCAGCAAGGGGCGTTCGAGCGTTTCATAGACGGTGGCCATGCGCTCGGCAGCAAGCCGCGGCTTCAACGCCATCCACAGTCGCAGCGTCACGTCGGCGTCTTCGGCCGCATACTCGGTGGCTTTATCGATCGGCACACCGGCGAAGGTCTTGTCGGCCTTCTTGGCGCCGGGCGCGTGTTCGATCACCTGATCAAAGGAAACACAACTATGGCCGAGGTGGCGTTCGGACAGGCTGTCCATACCGTGACTGCCACGGCCGCCATCGAGCGCGTAGGAGAGCAGCATGGTGTCGTCGATCGGGTGAATGGCGACCGCGTAACGGGCGAGAACAAGCGCGTCGTACTTGAGGTTCTGGCCGATTTTCAGGACGCCTGGATCTTCGAGCAGCGGCTTCAAGTGCTGCAGTGCGACTCGCAGGTCGATTTGGCCGGCAACCGGACCGCCACCGCCGAACAGATCGCCGCTGCCGCTGGTGTGGCCGACCGGCACGTAGCAGGCCTTGCCAGATATGGTGGCCAGCGAGAAGCCGACGAGTTCGGCCTGCATGGCGTCGAGGCCCGTTGTCTCGGTGTCGAAGGCGACGCGGCCAAACTCGCGGGCTTCGGCGATCCAGGCGTCGAGGCGTTTGAGGTCGGTAACGGTTTCGTATTTGGCGCGATCGATTTTGGGCTCGCGCGCGGCTTTGGCGGCGAAAGCAACAGCGGCAGAGGGCGCGCCAGTTGGCGCATCGGTCGCGGCTGGTGTCGGACCCGTGTGTCTGAGACCATGGCCAACGCTGGAGCCCACCGATCGTTCAAGCGGCGGCGGCGCTTCGACCTTGAGATCCTCAGCGATCTTCTTGGTCAGCGTATTGAATTCCATGCTGCGCAGAAACGCTAGCAGTGGATCGGGCTTGGTGTCCTGGACGCCGAAACGGTCGATGCCGACGAGCACAGGGACATCATCCTTCAACCGCACGAGCTCGCGCGAGACGCGCGCCTTGTCGGCGAACTCGATCAGTTTTTCGCGCCGCTTGGGTTGTTTGATTTCGCCGGCGCGCGCAAGTAGTGTGTCGAGGTCGCCGTACTCGTTGATGAGTTCTGCCGCCGTCTTGACGCCGATGCCCGGAATGCCCGGCACGTTGTCGACGCTGTCGCCAGCGAGCGACTGCACGTCGACGACCTTTTCCGGGGGCACGCCGAATTTCTCGATCACTTCGTCGCGACCGATGATCTTGTTTTTCATCGTGTCGAGCATGCCGACCCCCGGCTGCACCAACTGCATCAGGTCTTTGTCAGAGGAGATGATGGTGACGTCGCCGCCGTTCTTGATCGTCTCCTTTGCGTAGGTGGCGATCAAGTCATCGGCCTCAAAGCCATCCTGCTCGACGGATGCGATGTTGAACGCTTTCACAGCGTCACGGATCAGTGGGAACTGGGGTATGAGTTCTTCCGGCGCTGGTGGGCGTGTGGCTTTGTATTCTGGGTAGATGGCGTTGCGGAACGTCTCACGGCCAGCGTCAAAGATGACGGCGATGTGCGTGGGACCACGCGTCGAGCGCGATTCCTGCACCAGCTTCCAGAGCATCGCGCAAAAGCCATGCACCGCGCCGACCGGCAAGCCATCGGAGGGACGGGTGAGCGGTGGCAAGGCATGGAAGGCGCGAAAGATGTAGCCGGAGCCGTCGATCAGATAGATGTGGCTGCCCTTGGCCACGGGCACCGGCTCCCCATCGGGCAACGTGACGCCATTGCCGGATTTCGAACGCGACGATTTTTCAACGGTCATGGGGCCTCGGCAGTGAGCAGCGCTGCGGCACTATAGGTGCAGCGCCGACTACGGTCAGCCGGGAAAAGCCGCTCTTGCCCGTCGCGATACCGCCCAGTGACTAGCCTGGATTGGATCAAATTGTGTCGAGATTGTGCAGATTTTATGTCGATCAGACGGCATGAGGCGTGCGCACCTGACCAAAACCCAGCGCTGACTATGCCAATCCTGGACAACGCCAGCCGAAGCGCGCGATGTCTTTGACAAGAGCCGGCATTTGCGCGAGGTTGGATCCGGGAACAGGGTGGGTGAGAGTTTTGCGTATCGCCATGCGTTACGACACGGGGGTCGCCGGAGCGTCGTCATATGGGGCATTGGTCCCCGTGACGGCAGGATCGGGCATCAGCACCAGAGAGACGAACGGTCTGTCGTCCGGAAGGGACGAGTGGATCGCCTATGAGTTCGGCCGAATGCGCGCCGACCTGCGGTTGACCGTTCCGGCCCTGGCGCGCCGCATCGGTACGGATGTTTCGGTGATCAACAATTTCGAAAGTGGTGCGACCGACCTCCTGCCGCCGTGGCAGGAGACGGTTCGGATCGTCGAGGGCTACGCGATGATGCTTGGCACCGATCCGAGCCGGATATTGTCGCGGCTGCTGATCAGCCAACCGGTGGCGCCCGGCCGCGCCGATCCAACGCATCGTGCCGGCGCCTTGCCAATCCCGGCTCTGCCGGATGCGGCGGCCTATCATGGCCCTTACGGCGATCAAACCCGCGCATCGACAGCCGGGGCGCGTGCGCCTGTCGCAAGGAATGACAGCGACGACGATGGCCAGCGCCGGACGCGCCGCCGCCGGCGTTCGCGGCGCTTATTCGCGTTGAGCGCGCCAGTGGCCGTCATTGTGGCGCTGGCCTGGTGGGCACAATCGTCGCCGCGCGCGATGTACAATCTGGCACATGCCATGCCGGCGGCCCTGCAGTCGCCGATGCTGGCAAGCGCCAATTTCCTGGTGATGCGCGTTGCACCCAGCCGCGACGGGTTGCGCTGGATCGATGTCGATGATCCCCGCGTCCGCAAGGCCGATAAATTGCGCTCGGCTGGCCGTTAAGCTACACCGTTCCGCACAATGATCCAGGCCGGCTGCGGGCGCGTTCCGCAGGACCGCCGGGGCGATTGCTCTCACGTTCAAATGGCATTCCAAAGCGCAATGACGACAATTCCGGCCGAAAAACTCGATAAGCTGATCGCGCGCTGGGAGACGATCCAGAGCGAGCTCAATGCCGGCCCGCCGCAGTCGGTCTTTGTGCAGCTTTCAAAGGAATTTGCCGAACTCGATCCGGTCGTCAAAACGATCCAGGCGCTACGCGCAACGGAGAACGAAAGCACCGATCTGCGCCAGTTGATCAGCGATCCCGCCGCCGACTCGGAGATGCTGGCGATGGCGCGCGAGGAGTTGACGTCGCTCGACGCGCGGCATGCCGAACTCGCCGCCGCCATGCAGAAACATCTGCTGCCGAAGGATGCGGCGGACGAAAAGAGCGCCATTCTCGAAGTGCGAGCGGGGACCGGCGGGGATGAGGCAGCCTTATTCGCTGCGGATTTGTTCCGCATGTACGCGCGGTATGCCGAACTCCACGGCTGGAAAACCGAGATCGTCTCGGAAAGCGAGAGCGCGCTCGGCGGTTACAAGGAAGTGATCGCGATGATCACCGGCAAGGGCGTCTTCGCGCGGCTGAAGTTCGAGTCCGGCGTGCATCGCGTGCAGCGTGTGCCGGCAACCGAAACGGCAGGGCGCATTCATACCTCCGCAGCAACGGTCGCGGTGCTGCCCGAAGCCGAGGAAGTTGATCTGGTGCTGCGGCCGGAGGATATCCGCATCGACACGATGCGCTCCAGCGGACCCGGCGGCCAGAACGTCAACAAGACCGAGTCGGCGGTTCGGATTACGCATCTGCCGACCGGGGTGATGGTGGTGGCGGCAGAAAAATCGCAGCACCAGAACCGCCGTTCGGCGATGGGTGTGTTGCGTTCCAGGCTCTACGAACTGGAGCGGCAGAAACTCGCCGACGAGCGCGCCGCCAGTCGCAAGGGGCAAGTCGGCTCCGGCGACCGATCGGAACGCATTCGGACCTATAGCTTTCCGCAAGGCCGCATCACCGATCACCGCATCGGCTTGACACTGTACAAGCTTGAGCAGGTGCTGGAAGGCAATGATCTCGACGAGATCATCGATGCCTTGGTCGCCGATCATCAGGCGACGCTTCTGGCAGCCATGGACGGCCATGGCGCAAACTGACACGCTCGATTTCTCCTCTGAGACAACGCGGGCTGGCGCGCTGATGGCGATGCTCGATGCGTTCCGGAAAGCCGGTATTGAGACGCCGGATCGGGACGCGCGCAAGTTGTTGGCGGGCGTACTTGGCATCGATGGCATCAAGTTGCTGACCGATCCAACGGTGGCATTAGCTGGAGCTGCCGCCGCCGTCAGCAGCGCGGCACGGCGACGGGTCGTGCGCGAGCCGGTCTCACGCATTCTCGGGCAGCGCGATTTTTTCGGTCACAGTTTTGCAATTGCGCCGGCAACGCTCGATCCGCGGCCGGACAGCGAATGCGTCGTGTCAGCGGCGATAGCATTTCTCGACGATGAAAGCACCGATCGACCGTTGCGCGTTCTCGATATCGGTACCGGTTCGGGTTGCTTGCTGCTATCGATCCTCGCCGCGTGCGGTAACACGACCGGCGTCGGTATCGATATCGACAACGCTGCTTTGACAATCGCCGCCACCAATGCGCGAAGGCTTGGCCTGGAGGATCGTGTGACCTGGATCCACGGTGCAGGGCTCGCACCGGTATCAGAGGCGTTCAATCTGATAGTTGCCAATCCGCCCTACATCCCATCGGCGGACATCGCTGCGTTGGACGCCGAGGTGCGGCTCTACGATCCGCCAGGCGCACTCGACGGCGGCGCTGACGGGCTCGATGTCTACCGGCAAATCCTCGCAGAACTGCTGCCCGCGCTGCCGAAGGGGTGGATTCTCTTCGAAGTGGGCGATACGCAGGCCGAACCCGTCACCGCCCTGATCGAAGCACAACTCGGGCCGCGACACCTGGCGGACATTCGGACCTTCGTAGACATGGGCGGGGTGCGACGTTGTGTTGCAGCCAGAACACAAGTGTCAGGCTAAGTTGATAAAGACCTTGGAAAAGAACGCCGATCGCTGTACAGTGCTGGGCATGTGACGTCGGAAGGCGCTCTGGACAATATCGCAGGTTGCGACTTGAAAAGACCGGGCTGCTGAAACGACATCGGGTGGCGCTGGAATTAAATCGCGACACCCCAATCTTCGGAAACACTGATCTGCAGGACCATAGGGCGTCCGAGATAACAGGAACGAGCGCGTCATCGACTTGGCTCATAGGTTATGTCTGTTCCGGACGTAATCCGCTGATTGGCGACACGTCCCGCATCAAGCGGGGCTTCGCCTTGCGCGGGGGTTGAGTGGCGATGAGACAGCACGGCGCCTTTGGCACAAGCAGAATCCTGTTCGGCGAATCCGGCGGCTCTGAGAGCCGAACCGGTGGCGGGTCTTAATATGTTTTTGGTGGTAAAGGAGCCTGAAGCGCAGTGAGGCAAGGTCAACAAAACCGCCGCGGCCGTGGTCGCAGTAATAATGGCGGCCACAACAGCGGCAACAACAACAACGGCAATCGGAAACATCAGAACCCGCTCTCGCGGAGCTTTGAATCCAACGGTCCGGAAGTAAAGGTGCGCGGCACACCAGCGCATATTGCCGAGAAATACATTTCGCTGGCACGCGATGCCCAATCATCGGGTGACCCGGTGCTGGCAGAGAACTATCTGCAGCACGCCGAACACTACAATCGCATCATCATGGCATATCATGAGCAGCTGCAGCAGCCGGGCGATCCCATGAACGGGAACGGCGGCGGCGGGCGTCCGGGCGGCGATGGCGGCGACGATGGTGACGACAACGCCGGCGATAGCATGTCCGAGGATTTCGGTTCTGTCGCCCAACCGCCGGCGGTGTATGAGCGCCCGCAGCAACAGTTCGTGCGCAATGATCGCAATGAACATCGCGGCAATGATGGCCCGCGCGACCGCGATCAAGGCCAACAGGGCCAGGGCCGGGATGGGCGCGACGACCGGCCATACCGACGCGATCGAGGCGATCAGAACCAGCAGCGATTCCGCGACCGCAACGACCGTGGTGATCGCGGCCAGCGCTATGGCGGGCAACAAGGCGATCGTCAGGATCGTGGTGATCGCAATGATCGTGGTGGTGATCGCGATCGGCCGTTTGAGAACCGCAATGATTTCCGCGCTGAACCGCGCCAAGATCAACGGCCGGATGATCGCGGACCAGCACCCGATCGCGTGCCCGATCGCGTCATGCCGGAACGCGCACAGGATCGACCCGTTGAGCGTGCGGTTGAACGATCCGCCCCCAGTGATCCGATGGCCCAACACAATGCCGAGAACGCAGCGCCGCCGGCATTGCCGCGCCGCCGAACGGAGCGCCCGGAACGCGCAGAAAGACCGGAACGAGCCGAACGTCCGGTGCGTGCTGAACGGCCAGAGCGTTTCGCGGCCGAACATGACCAGCCAGATTTTCTTCGCCGTCCGGTGCGCCGTCCGCGAGCAGAACCCGCCGCTGAAACGCCGACTGACACGGGCGACAAAAGCAAAGATTGATTGGCCCTTGCCTGCACAGACTTGAGTTTGATTGAGAGCGGCCTCGGCCGCTCTCATTTTTTGTGTGCGCTCCAGCTGACCACCTGCACCCGCGCGGCATTGTTCGGCGTGCGCACGCGCCCGCGCGGGCGTGTGATCAAGGCAGGGTGATGGCGTCGCCTGCAGCGATGCTGCCATCGTGCGTGACGCTGGCATAGACGCCGAAATCCGAGTGCGCCCAGGTGCGTGACAGCACGGCCGGTATCGCCATGTCGCGTGCGCCGCTCTGGGGATCAACATTGGTCGCTTCGCAGCGCTGCGTGCGCTTGAAGACGACGAGCTTGGCTGTTCCAATAACCAGTGTCTTGTCGAGCCAGCCGAACTCGGCCCAAGGCGCGAGACCGTCGACATAGAGATTGGCGCGAAAGCGCAGCGGGTCGACCGGCTTGCCGAGCACACGCTCGAGGTCGCGGACACTGGCGAGGTTGACGATGTGGACGCATTTTGCGGCGACGTCAGAAAAACTGTGGCCCTGTGCCGTTACAATGCGCGGCGCGCCACGCAGCTCCGACTTCATGTACGCAGCCAGGAATTGCTCGATCATCTGCCGGCCGATCTTGGTCGAGAGCTGCCCGCGCGCGACCTGCTTGCCGTCGCGCAGGATCGTCAACGTTTCAGCGCGATCGTCGAATTGGCTGCGCAACATGGCGAGACGCTCGTCGCGCATCAACATCAGAAACGTGATCTTCGGCAGGTGCTGGGGGTTATCAGGATCAAACCGCCCTGGCCCGTTTGCGATCGCGTAGGCGCGGTCGAATGGCAGCGTGGCACCCGGTGTCAATGCAACGGATTCGAGCTTTTCCGGTGACAGCCCTTTAACGGGATAGCGATAAACCGATGCTAGGGTTGGTTGGTTAACATGTGTCATCGGCACTCCTTGGGCCCTAATGGTCTTGAGGGTGGCGGCATCATGCGCGGTCGGCGCGATGGTGCAAGCCCAATGGCCATCCAAAGTCGTGAGTCCTTTATGAAAACCCTGGTCAAACGTGCCATCGATTGGGACAACCTGTCACCAACGCGAAAGGATTGGGCGCGCAAAGTCGGAATTCTGGCTGAAGATGCGGCGCTCGCGGCCGGCAGCTTACTCGGATTTCCGCTGACGCGCCTTGCTCGCATCGTCAATACCAAGGATTTCGGCGGCTGGGGTTCGACCGCGGTTTACGATCGATTGTTCCGGCCGATGCGCTGGCGCGACCTGTCGATGCTGGAAATCGGCGTTGGTGGTTATGACGATAACAGCGGTGGCAAGTCTCTGCGGCTGTGGCGTGCCTACTTTCCGCGGGCGCGCATTGCAGCCCTCGATCTCTACGACAAGACCAGTCTGTCGCGCGGGCGCGTACAGGTTTTTCAGGGCTCGCAGGTCGATCGTGCCGTGCTGGATACGATCGCGCGCAATCGCGGTGGCTTCGATATCGTCATCGATGACGGCAGCCACATCAATGAACACCAGATCCGCTCTTTCGAGATTTTGTTCCCGCATTTGAAACCGGGCGGCCTCTACATCGTCGAGGATACGCAGACATCTTATTGGGAGGGATTCGGCGGCGGCGCGGTCGGCAGTGAGGCTCACAACAAATGCTGCGTCAGCTACTTCAAGGGACTGGTCGACGGCTTGAATCACGTCGAATTCCCGGACGCTGGATATACGCCGACGCGCTATGACCTGGAGATCGTATCGATCCAGTTCGTGCACAACCTGATCATCATCGAGAAGGGCAACAACGCGCGGCCTTCCAACATCATCGGTCGCTGGGATGCGGGGGTCGTGCGCGCGGCCGGAAAAATTGATCACGCCGGCAAGATCACGACGACGGAACGCTAGCGCGCGGCGTCAATCGATGCGCGTGAGTCCACCAGCGTCTGGACCGACGCCCGTTAGTAAGTGCACTGGCGCGGTTGTGAACTCTGACCGGCGGCAATGCCACCAAGGCACTTCCATTGTACCGCCTTGCCATTGAGCGTAGCGGTCCCCGATGACGACTGGCCGGCAGCCAGCGCGCCTTTGGGATAGGCTGCGTAATTGGCCTGACAGACCGGGTGGTTGCTGCTCGGGGTGCAGCCAACCGACGCCGCCAGCGCGGTTTGCGTCGCAGCCGTCGCTGCAGCCAAGGTGATGCTCGTCAACAAGAGGCGGACAGACGTCATTGATTGTTCCCTTGTCCGGAATGGCTGAGCTTCATGGGCTGAAGGATGTGCCCAGAATGTCAATTGCTGGCTGAAATGTGACATAGCCTGGCTTGGCTGTGGATATCCCGTTGACACCCACATAAGCCCATGGGATCCCGTTTTTGCCCAGCCCGCACTGGGCCGATTCGGAGTGAGGGCGGCAGGCTTGGCGCCGGTTCAGTTTCGTCGGGGGACGAGGCCGAGGCGACAGCTGCCGCTCTTTCCGTCGGGCCCAAGTTGGGCCGTCGGATCGAAGTCGGGCTTTGGGTTAGCGGATGGCGGGCGTTTCTTGTTTGCGCTTCGGATGCCCACCAGCAACCGCGCTCTGTTGTTTGCGCTTCAGTTGCCCACCAGCAACCGCGCGTTGGCGTAGAGGATGAGACGACCAGGAGATGGACCGCTTTGTCTCGACATTCACGAACAAAATCGACGCCAAAGGCCGGGTCTCTGTACCCGCATCCTTCCGCGCCGTCCTCGAACGCGACGGCTACGCTGCTGGCAGTGGCGGCGGCGGCATCTATTGCTACCCCTCGCTCGACGCTCCAGCGCTTGATGCAGGCGGCGAAAGACTTGCGGCGACGATCGATGGGCTTCTCCGTGGCCTGCCGGACTATTCGGACGAGCGGGATGAACTCTCTGTCGCACTCTATGGCGACGTTCAAGTCCTCGGGCTCGATGGGGACGGACGCATCGTCCTTCCTGAAGGGCTGCGCGTCCACTGCGGGATCGGCGCGGTCGTCACATTCGTCGGCCTTGGCCAGAAGTTTCAGATCTGGGAGCCCGGACGCTTCGACGCCCGCCGCACCGCCGCGCGCGAGAAAGTCCGCGACAGCCGCAAGCTGCTCGCTGGCCACACGCCGCCATTGACGGCGAGGCGTGTCGATGGCGAAAGTCGGGGATGACCGAACCGACGCCTGAGCCGCAGCGCCATATTCCCGTTCTGCTTGCCGAAGTGCTCGACGCCGTGCGACCGCGCGATGGTCATCTGATCATCGATGGCACGTTCGGCGCGGGCGGGTATTCATCTGCGATGCTTGACCATGCTGCCTGCCGCGTCATCGCGTTGGATCGTGATCCGACGGCGATTGCTGCGGCAGCGCATATTGTTGCGCGTTATGCGCCGCGATTGCGTTTGCTGGAGTTGCCGTTCAGCCGGATGGTCGAGGCGACCGTCGCGAGACAGCATGACAACGTCGTGGGTTCCGGCCTGCGCCGGGATGCCGATAGCAGCGACTCCATGGCCTGCGTCGATGCTGTCGTACTCGATATCGGTGTGTCGTCGATGCAGATCGATCAGCCCGAGCGAGGGTTTTCGTTCCAGGCCGATGGCCCACTCGACATGCGGATGTCGGCTAATGGCACGTTTGCTGGATTAAGTGCGGCCGACGTCGTGAACACGGCGAGCGAAGCGCTGCTCGCTGACATATTTTTCCATCTCGGCGACGAGAAAAAGGCGCGGTTGATCGCGCGCGCCATTGTTAAAGACCGCGTCGACAAGCAGCCATTCACCCGCACAGCCGAGTTGGCCGGCCTCGTGCAGCGCCTGCTCAAAGCCCCGAAAATAGACGGTCGGCACGCCGCCACGCGGACGTTTCAGGCGCTGCGAATCTACGTCAACGATGAACTGGGCGAACTGGCGCAGGGCCTTGCGGCGGCGGAAAGACTGCTGAAGCCCGGCGGTCGGCTTGCTGTGGTGACGTTCCACTCGCTCGAAGATGCGCTGGTGAAAAACTTTTTTCGCGCCAGAACCGGGCGGGCACCGCAGGGTTCCCGGCACGCGCCGGTGACTTTGGATACCGGTCCTGCCCCAAGTTTCCGATTCATTAACCACCGCAGCGTTAACCCTTCTGATGAGGAGACCGCTCGAAACCCGCGCTCCCGGTCGGCACGCCTCAGATGGGCGGAACGGACCGAGGCACCAGCCTGGGACTTCGATGCGGATGATCTGGGCGTGCCGCGGCTCGGGTGAGACACGGCAGCCATTGCGAGGCGAGGCCCGGAATGCTGCGGTCGTTCAACGCCGTCCTGATGCTGCTGGTGGCCGTTGCGGCCTTCGCGCTCTATGCGCTGAAATATGATGCGCGGCGGATCGAGGCCGACGTGCATCAGGCCGAACGCCGCCTCGAACGTCTTGAGGACGACATCGCCGTGCTGAAGGCGGAACGCGCGCATCTAGCGCGCCCGGAACGCATTGAAAAACTGGCCCGTGATCTCGGCTTGAGGGTGCCGGATGCGCGACAGTTCGTGCGCATGGAGGATTTGACCGTTGCACGGCCGGAACAGCGCCGGTCCGCGCCATGAGTGCTGTGAGCGGCGTCGACCGATCCAAACATGCCATCCGGCTGCATAAGCGGACGCTGCGGCGAGGCTTGTTGATTCTGGCCGTTGTCGTTTGCGCGTTTGCAGCGATCGCCGGGCAATTGGTTCGCCTCGCGCTGCAAGCGAAACCGGAAATTCGGTTGACGTCTGCCGAGCCGATCGGGTCGAGCTGGTCGCGGCCCGATATCGTGGATCGGCGCGGCCGCGTGCTGGCAACCGACGTTGAAGTGCACTCCTTGTTCGCCGATCCGGCCATCATCGTCGACGTTGACGAGGCGGTGGAGAAAATAACCGATCTTTTCGGCGACCTGGATGCACGCGAATTGCGCCGCCAAATGTCCGACCGGACACGCCGCTTCCTCTGGATCAAGCGCGGGTTGACGCCGGCGATGGCGCAACGGGCGCATGCGCTCGGACTGCCCGGCCTCGCCTTTCGCAAGGAACTGCGCCGTGCCTATCCGGCCGGCGCGCTTGCTGGCCACACACTCGGCAGCGTCAACATCGATAACAAGGGGCTCACCGGCTTCGAGCGCACGATCGATGACAGCGGCCTGGCGGAAGCCGTGCAAGCACCAGGACGATCAACGCGCGCGGCGCAACGGCTGTCGATCGACCTCGGCGTACAATATGCGGTGGCCGACGAACTCGAACGCGCGATGCGGCGCTATAGTGCCACAGCGGCGGCCGGTCTCGTCATGGATGCGCGGTCCGGCGAAATTCTGGCCGCCGCATCGCTACCCGGAGTCGATCCCAGCCGGCCACAGGAGGCGCAGGACGCCGAGCGGATCGACCGCCTGTTGTCCGGCAGCTATGAACTCGGATCGATCTTCAAGCTGCAGACCGTTGCAATGGCGCTCGACGCGAAACTGGTGACGCTGGACACCCTGCGCGATGTTCGCCAGCCGATCGAGGCTGGGCCGTTCACGATCAAGGACCCTTATCCGCAGGGTCGCGCGCTCAGCGTGCGCGAGATCTTCCTGCATTCATCGAACGTCGGCGCGGCGATGCTGGCGCTGGAGGCCGGCACTGCGCGGCAGAAGGCGTTTCTTATTGCCCACGGCCTGTTGGAACAGGGCCGCACCGAGGTCGGCATTCTGGCACCACCACAGGTACCCCAGCGATGGGAGAAGATCGAGACGATCACCATCGCTTACGGACACGGACTCGCCGTTGCGCCGGTGACGTTTGCAGCGAGCCTTGCGACGCTGGTCAATGGCGGGACGAAGGTGACGCCGACGTTCCGGGCGCTGCCAGAGGGGGCCGAGATCTTAGCCGGACCGCGACTGATCGCGGCCGAAACGAGCGCGCGGATGCGGGAGATTATCCGCCTGAACGTGACGCATGCGAGCGGTACCGGCCGACGCGCGGAAGTCGATGGCTTGCGCATCGGCGGCAAGACCGGCACCGCTGAAATGGCAGGGCTCGGCGGCTATCGCAAGAAGGCGGTCATCTCATCGTTCGCGGCGGCCTTTCCGATGGACGACCCGCGCTATGTGATGCTGGTGATGCTCTTTGAGCCGCAAGGAAGCGACGAGACCAAAGGTGGCATCACCGCCGGCCTCAACGCCGCGCCGACCACCGGCAGGATCGTCGAGCGCATTGCACCGATCCTGGGCGTGCTGCCGCGGCAGGCAGGTGCTACTGCCTCCCAATAGCACGGATCGCGGGGTCACATCATCAAGCCGGATCAGCGCTTCGGCACCGTCGCCAGCCACGCCTTGACCTCTCCACTCCAAAGTCTGGCCATGCCGCCGGTGGTGCCGTGGCCGGCGGTTTGCGGGGTGGCGGGAATCAGGAATAACTTGCCATTCTTGACGCTTTTCATAGCGTTGTCCATCAAGCCGGTGGCGACGGGGTTGCGCTCGTCGTCGGCTGAGTTGATGGCCATCAGATGCGCGGTGATCTCGCCGAGCTTGGGCGCTGGATTGTAATCGGCGGACGACGCCCATTGATAGATGAAGTTGTTGGCGTCGGCTGGAAACGGCGCGCTCAAGCGGGCGTCGACCAACTTGTCGGCCGCGTCTTTGGTTGGCGCCAAGCGATGGTAGGCCAGATCGCCACCGTTCGTTGCGGTCGAATAAAACACATTGGCAATGCGGGCGAATTTCGGCTGTTCGGTATAGTCGCCGCCCTTGTAGTCGGGATCGGCCTTGATCGTCTCCAGCATCAGCCGGCGCAGCATCCAGTTGCGGCTCGACATCTCGGTCGGTTGCGACGCCATTGGCACCAGCGCGTCCATCATGTTGGGATAGCGCGTGCCCCAGATCCAGGTGTGCATGCCGCCCATCGAATTGCCGAGCACCAGGCGCAGCCGCTTGATCCCAAGCCCTTCGGTGACAACGCGATACTGCGCATCGACCATGTCGTTGTAATTGTATTTCGGGAACTTCGCCTTCAGGCCGTCCGACGGCTTGGTCGAATTCCCGGCACCGAGCGCATCGGGGATGATGATGAAATACTTCTTGGCGTCAAGCGCTTGCCCCTCGCCGAACAGCTCGCCGGCAAAGCCCGGCGTCAACATGCCCTGCGCCGACCCGCCGGTGCCGTGGAGAATCAGGATCGGCTCGCCGGTTGCCTCGCCGATGGTTTTGTAGGCCAGCTTGACCTCGGGCATCACCTCGCCGGTCGAGAACTTGAAATCCTTGGCGACCCATAACCCATCCTTGGGTGCCGGATAGTCGGCGGCGTTGGCGGGCGTCCGTGACGCGGTCAGCGCCAAAGCCAGCGCCGCAGCGACCATCAGCCGTTTCATGATGTGCATGGCGTTCTCCTTTTTTCTCGCATTTGTCGGCCAGCATCAAACGCGCGCCGCCGGCTCGCAGCCCCCGATTGAATGATGATTGTCCCGGGATGGCAAGTCAATTTGCCAGGCGGCCTTGCGCATCTTGAAAGTATCGACCAAAGCCACCACGTGCTGCTGAGTTCGCTCTCCCGCAATGTGCCATCATTTTTCAGGACGCCACCTCAGAATGGATCATCTGTTGACGCTCGCCAGCGACCCGGTGGCCTGGGTCGCGCTTGCCACGCTGATTGCCATGGAAATCATCCTCGGCATCGACAATCTGATCTTCATCGCCATTCTCACCAACAAGTTGCCCGAGCACCAGCGCGAGCGCGCACGTCGCATTGGCCTCGGCGCAGCGCTGCTCATGCGGCTCGCCCTGCTCGGCACGATCGCCACGATCGTCCGCTTGACCACGCCGGTGTTGACACCATTCGGCTTCAGCTTCTCCTGGCGCGACATGATCCTGATCGCCGGCGGACTATTCCTGGTTTGGAAAGCGACCAATGAAATTCATCACCGCGTCGATCCAGACCCGGGCTCGGACCTTTTTGATCGCAAGGATGGCGGCATGGCGTTCGGGGCGGTGATCGGGCAAATCCTCGTTCTCGATATCGTCTTCTCCGTCGATAGCATCATTACCGCCGTCGGCATGACGCCGCATGTCCCGATCATGTTCGTGGCCGTTATTGTCACAGTTCTCGTCATGCTACTGGCCGCGACGCCGCTCGCCAACTTCGTCAACGCCAATCCGACCATCGTCATGCTGGCGCTCGGGTTCCTGCTGATGATCGGCATGGTGCTGATCGCGGAAGGCTTCGGCGCGCATGTGCCGAAAGGCTATGTTTACGCGGCGATGGCGTTTTCGGCGCTGGTCGAGGGGCTCAACATGCTCGATCGCAACGCCCGCCAACGGCGGAACCGGAAGGGCGGCGTCGGCAAGTCCTGATCGCGGCTCTGGACATGGCCGGCCAGCCTGCAAGGCCAGCCTGCAAGGGAAGTTTGACGTGGGCAGCCGACGCGCAATAAGACAGCGGGAACCTGCCCCCTAGGTACTGAACGCTGTTTTTCGGGGCGGTCGAGGAGCGACGACGATGCGGTTGTCCCGACTGCTGGGGCCGGAGACGGTCAGGCTTGACGGTACCAGCGATCCCGAAATCAGCGCCATCACCGCTGACAGCCGCGCTGTTGCGCCGGGGACGCTGTTTGCGGCACTGCCCGGCACCAAGGTCGATGGCGCGCGGTTCATTCCGGCGGCGGTCGCAGCGGGTGCGGCGGCCATTCTGTGTGTCGAGGGCGCGGATGCGAGTGCCGCGACGGCTGCAGATATTACGGTATTGCGCTCGGTTGAGCCGCGATTGTCGCTGTCGAAAATTGCGGCGCGGTTTTATCCACGTCAACCGCAGTTCATCGTCGCTGTCACGGGGACCAACGGCAAGACGTCGATCGCCGAGTTCACACGACAGATCTTCGCAGCGCTCGGGCATCAGGCTGCGTCATTGGGGACGATCGGCGTCGTGAAGCCGGATGGCGCGGTCTATGGCTCGCTGACGACACCGGACCCGGTCACGTTGCACAAAACGCTGCAGGAACTCGCTGACGCGGGCGTGACCCATCTGGCGCTCGAGGCGTCGTCGCATGGGCTCGATCAATTTCGCCTTGACGGCGTGCGGCTGACGGCCGGCGCCTTCAACAACCTCGGCCGCGATCATCTGGATTATCATCCAACGGTCGAAGATTACTTCGAGGCCAAGCTCGGGCTGTTCACGCGGCTGTTGCAGCCGGGGCAGATGGCGGTGATCAATCTGGATGGGGACCGTTCGACGCTGGTCATCGACGTAGCGCTTAAGCGCGGCCTCGCCATCATCACGACGGGGACCCAGGGCGGGGCGACCGTCCGTTACGCGCATCGGCCAACCAACCGGTTCGAGCAATGGGTCGAAATTCAACATGCCGGAAAGGTCCATCAGGCCGTCAACATTCCGCTGATCGGCAGCTATCAAGCGTCCAATGCGATGGTGGCTATCGCGCTCGCCGTGGCGTGCGGCGAGGAACCAGGCCGGTGCATCGAGGCGCTGCCGAAACTGGCTGCCGTCCGCGGCCGACTGGATTTGGCTGGTCAGCATAACGGCGGTGTTGTCGTCATCGACTACGCGCATAAGCCGGAGGCGCTGGAAGCGGCGCTGAAGGCGCTGAAACCGTTTGCGACCCGCAATCTCATTTGCGTGTTTGGCTGTGGCGGCGACCGCGATCGGGGCAAACGGCCGATCATGGGGAAAATCGCCATGCAGCACGCCAATGTCGTGATCATCACGGACGACAATCCGCGCAGCGAGGACCCCACTGCGATCCGCCGCGAGATCATCACTGGAATCCCGCAACCCGAATTTCGCTTTGATGAAATCGCCGACCGCGGCGCAGCGATCCGCAAAGGCGTTGCGATGTTGCGCCAGGGCGACGTGCTGCTCGTCGCCGGCAAAGGCCACGAGACCGGACAGATCGTCGGCGACAAGACGCTGCCGTTTTCCGATCACGAGGAAGTGGCGAAGGCAATTGCGGAAGCGGGGCGCGCATGACAACGCCATTGTGGACCTGGGGATCGCTGATCGGCGTCACCGGCGGGCGCGGCGACGGCGCGCCAACCGCTGCCATTACGAGCGTTTCAATCGATACCCGCACGATCGATCCCGGCGATCTTTTCGTCGCGCTCAAAGATCAGCGCGATGGCCACGACTTCGTAACGGCCGCCTTCAAGGCAGGAGCAGCGGCAGCACTCGTTAGCGAACATTACGAACGCCAACCCAGCGACGGCGCGCTGTTGCGCGTCGACGAACCCTTGCACGCACTGGAGGACATCGGCCGCGTCGCGCGGTTCCGCGGCAAGCCGCGTGTCGTTGCCGTGACAGGCAGCGTCGGCAAGACCGGCACCAAGGAAATGCTGCGCGCGTGTCTTGCCACTGAAGGCACGGTGCACGCTTCGGAGAAATCCTACAACAACCATTGGGGCGTGCCGCTGACCCTCGCCAAGCTGCCGGCGGCGGCGCAATTCGGCGTGTTCGAAATCGGCATGAACCACGCCGGCGAGATCACGCCGCTGACCCGGATGGTCGCGCCGCAGATTGCCGTGGTCACCACCGTCGAGCCGGTGCATCTTGGATTTTTTACCAACGAAGACGAAATCGCCGATGCGAAAGCCGAAATTTTTCTCGGGCTGGAGCCCGGCGGCATCGCCATCCTCAATCGCGACAACCGCCACTTCGACAGGCTCAAGACCAAGGCGCAAGCGGTTGGCGCCAAAGTCATCAGCTTCGGGGCCAGCGAGGGATGCGATGTCCGCGCGCTGGAGATGACTGTCACTGGCGAGGGCACGGCGGTGGTCCTGCAGCTCGCCGGCCGTTCGATTCGCTACACCGTCGGCGCACCGGGGCGGCACATCGCGATGAACTCGCTCGCCGTTGCCGCCGTCATGGAGTGCCTTGGCCTCGACATGTCCACGGCCTTGCAACCGCTGGCCGGCGTGACCGCGCCGATCGGCCGTGGCGCCCGGCAAACGCTAGCCGTTGCAGACGGTCGCATCCTTCTGATCGATGAAAGCTACAACGCCAATCCGGCGTCGATGCGGGCGGCATTGGCGACACTCGGCACCGTCGCCCGTCGAGATTTTCCCCGCCGCATCGCGGTCCTCGGCGACATGCGCGAACTCGGCGAGCAGGGGGCTCAGTTGCATCGCGACCTCAAGGAACCACTCCAAGTCGCTGACATTGATCTCGTTCTTGCCTGCGGCCCGCTGATGCGCCATCTCGTCGACACACTGGAGAGCGATCGTGTAGCCGGGTGGGCTGAAAAATCCGTGGACCTCGTGGCATCTTTGAAAACGGCACTGAGACCGGGCGACGTGGTGATGATAAAAGGTTCGCTGGGGACCAACATGGCGCCGCTCATCAGGGCGGTCCTAGAGCTTGGCACGGCAGCATAATTTGGCAAGTCAGCATAAAAAGGCAGGCTTAGCATTGTGTCGGCGGATGCGGCGCGACGGGGGAATTTTAGACAATGCTCTATGAGCTGGTGACGTTTTCCGACCAGATCGGCGCGCTCAACGTCTTTCGCTATCAGACGTTCCGTGCGGCGATGGCAATCATGACCGCCTTGCTGTTCGTCTTCTTGTTCGGGCCGGCGATCATCGATCTGCTGCGGATCAAGCAAGGCAAAGGTCAGCCGATCCGGGAGGATGGTCCGGAGACGCATTTCGCCAAGCGAGGCACGCCGACGATGGGCGGGCTCATGATCCTGGCCGGCGTGCTGATCTCGACGCTGCTATGGGCGAACTGGGCAAGCCCCTATGTCTGGATCGTACTCGGCGTGACCATCGCTTACGGCGCGATCGGTTTCTATGATGATTATCTGAAGGTGACCAAGCAAACGACCAAGGGTTTCGGCTCCAAAGCGCGGCTGCTCTGCGAGTTCCTCGTTGCTGCGGCGGCGACGTGGGCGGTCATGCGGCTTGGCAAACCCGGCTTTTCCGACGCCGTAACGGTGCCGTTCTTCAAGTCGCTGATTATTCCCTTGGGGCTATGGTTCGTCTGCTTCGGCATGCTGGTGATTGTCGCGTCGGGCAATGCGGTCAACCTGACCGATGGTCTCGACGGGTTGGCGATCGTGCCGGTGATGATCGCGGCGGGGACGTTCGGGCTGATCGCCTATCTCAGCGGCAACACGCGGTTTGCGTCGTACCTGCAGATCCATTATGTGCCCGGGGCGGGTGAACTCGCCATTGTCTGCGGCGCGCTGATTGGGGCGGGGCTCGGTTTCCTATGGTTCAATGCACCGCCGGCAATGATCTTCATGGGCGATACGGGATCGCTGGCGCTCGGTGGCGCGCTCGGTGCGATTGCGGTGGCAACGAAACATGAATTCGTGCTGGCGATCGCGGGCGGGCTGTTCGTGCTTGAAGCTCTGTCCGTCATTATCCAGGTGATCTCGTTTAAACTGACGGGCAAGCGCGTCTTCCGCATGGCGCCTCTGCACCACCATTTCGAGAAAAAAGGCTGGCGCGAGTCGACCGTCGTGGTCCGTTTTTGGATCATTTCCGTGGTGCTGGCGCTGATCGCGCTATCGACGCTGAAACTGCGGTAATGGTGTCCGAGGGCCGCAGCCGCAATGCGGTTTCAGGAGTACACTCGCGCCCATGATTCGGATCACTTCCTTCGCCGGCCAGCCTGTCGCCGTCTTCGGACTGGCGCGATCCGGCATTGCGTCGGCGTTGGCGCTGGCCGACGGCGGCGCGACGGTCGCCTGCTGGGATGACGGCGAGGGTGGCCGCGCAGCGGCGCGGCAAGCCGGATTGGCGGTGGTTGATCTGACGGTGGCGGACTGGTCGGTGTTCGCCGCGCTGGTGCTCGCGCCCGGCGTGCCGCTGACGCATCCCAAACCGCATTGGACCGTTGAACGCGCGAAAGCCGCCGGCGTACCGGTCATCGGCGACATCGAGTTGTTTTTCCGCGAGCGCGCCAAGACCGCGCCCGAGGCGCCGGTGATCGCCATCACCGGCACCAACGGCAAATCGACGACGACGGCGCTGGTGACGCATCTGCTGAAAGCGGCCGGGCGCGACGCACAGATGGGCGGCAACATCGGCGTCGGCATTCTGGCGCTGGAGCCGCCGGCGGCGGGCCGCGTGCCAGAGCGCGTGCATGTCATCGAGATGAGTTCGTTCCAGATCGATCTGACGCCGACGCTCCATCCGACGGTCGGCATTCTCATGAACCTGTCGCCGGATCATCTCGATCGCCATGGCACGATGGAGCACTACGCGGCCGTCAAGGCGCGGTTGGTGGCTGGCGCCGATCGACCGGTGATCAGCGTCGATGACGATTGGTGCCACGATATCTGCGACCGGCTGCGCATGAGCGCGCGCGGTTGGGTTGACATGCTCTCGGTCAATGGACGCGTCTCCAACGGTTGGTATGCCGAGGGCGCAGTGCTGCATTCGCGGGCACCCTGGGCCGGCCGGTTCGGGACCTATGCGACGCTCAACGGCATTGGTTCTCTGCGCGGCGCGCACAATGCCCAGAACGCGCTGGCCGCCAGCATCGCGTGCATGATCGTCGGGCTGACGCCGGATCAGATCCAGGCCGGGCTCCGATCATTTCCCGGCCTCGCGCATCGGATGGAGCAAGTGGGTCACGTCGGCCGTGCGCTGTTCATCAACGACTCGAAGGCGACCAATGCGGATTCGGCTGAAAAGGCGCTGGCCAGTTTCGACCGCGATATACATTGGATCATCGGCGGAGTCATGAAAGAAGGTGGCATCGAGCCGCTATCGCCGCTGTTTTCGCGCGTGGCAATGGCCTATCTGATCGGCGAATCGTCGGATAACTTTGCGCGAACACTGGAGGGGAAAGTCAAATATGAGCGGTGCGGAACGCTCGAGGGCGCGGTAGCGACGGCGGCGCGCGATGCAGCTGCCAGTGCGGCGGCGGAGCCCATTATCCTGCTGTCGCCCGCCTGCGCCTCCTACGACCACTACAAGAGTTTTGAACATCGCGGCGATCATTTCCGCGCATTGGTCTCGGCACTTCCAGGCGCCAGCATGACGGCGCGACCGGCATGAGCATCTCGCGCACCGACCGCAGTCTGCTCGCCGACTGGTGGTTCACCATCGATCGCGTCCTGTTGGCGGCGCTATTGGCGCTGGCAGCGGCTGGCAGCGTGTTGTCGCTAGCGGCGAGCCCGGCGATGGCGTTGAAGCGCGGCTTCCCGACGTTCTACTTCTTCGAGCGGCACCTCGCCTTCACGGCTATCGCAGTGGCGATCTTGCTGGCGGTGTCGCTGGCGTCGCCCGCCGCGATCCGTCGAATTGCCTTACTGCTGCTGGTCGCCGGTGTCGCGGCAATGGCCGCAGTGCTGGTGATTGGGCCGGAGATCAATGGTGCCAGGCGCTGGTTGCGCGTTGCCGGGTACTCGCTGCAGCCCTCGGAATTCGCCAAGCCCGCCTTCATTGTACTCGCCGCATGGCTGCTGGCCGAAACGCAACGGCGCGACGACATGCCGGCGACCGCGCTGGCTTTCGGACTGCTCGCCGTGTTCGAGGCGCTGTTGTTATTGGAGCCCGATGTAGGGCAGGCGCTGCTGGTGGCAATCGTGTTTGGCAGCATGTTTGTGCTGGCAGGCGGTTCGCTGAAACTGATCGCGGCGATGGCAGTGGCTGGAGCGGCTGTCGGCGTGATGGCCTACCAGACGTTTCCGCATGTGCGCGCGCGCATCGATCGCTTCATCACGCCCGGCAGCGGCGATACCTTTCAAACCGACCGGGCGCTGCAATCGTTCATTGAGGGCGGCTTTCTCGGACGCGGGCCTGGCGAGGGGACGATCAAGCACGTCCTGCCGGATGCGCACACCGATTTCATCTTCGCGGTGATCGCCGAGGAATACGGCGTGCTGACCTGCCTGGTACTGGTCGGGCTATACGCGTTGATCGTCATTCGCGGCCTGTTTCATGCCATCGACGCACGCTCGCCATTTGTCCGATTGGCGGTCGCGGGACTGGCGTTGCTGATCGGCGTGCAGGCGATGGTCAACATCGGCGTCAACGTCGGGCTGCTACCGGCGAAAGGCATGACGCTGCCATTTATTTCAAATGGCGGCTCGTCGCTGCTGGCGATCGGCATCAGCGCTGGTATGCTGGTTGGATTGACGCGCGGTGGCCGGGACGATCGGCGGCTGCGGCGCGGAACGGCCATGCCGACAACCAGCCGCGAACAGCAGGACCAGACCCTCGGAGGCATTCGGATATCGTGAGCGACTCCACTGTCATGCTGGCTGCCGGCGGAACCGCCGGTCACCTTTTTCCGGCATTTGCGCTGGCGCAAGAACTGGCGCGCCGCAGCATTGCGGTCGAGCTAGTGACGGATATGCGTGGCGATAAGTTTGGCGCTGACTTTCCGGCGCGGGCGATCCATCAGGTTCCCGCAGCAACCCTCAAAGGCCGGTCACCCGGCGCAATGGCCAAGACGGGTTTGACATTGACCCGCGGCGTGGCGGCCGCCTTCCAATTGCTTGGCAAAGTGAAACCGCAGGCGGTGATCGGCTTTGGCGGCTATCCAACATTTCCGCCGTTGATGGCGGCGCGGCTGCGGCGCATCCCGACGGCCCTGCACGAGCAGAACGCCGTCCTTGGTCGCGCCAACGCGATGCTCGCCAAGCGTGTCAACGCCATCGCGACGTCGTTCGAAAGCGTCAAGGGCATCGATGCGGCATTGCAGAAAAAGGTGCGCTTCACCGGCAATCCCGTGCGCGATGCGGTGATCGACTGGTCGCAACGCGCCTACAGCACGCCCGATGCGATGGGGCCGCTGGCGCTGTTGGTCTTCGGTGGCAGCCAAGGTGCGAGGTATTTCTCTGAAGCGGTCCCGCCGGCCTTGGAGAGGTTGCCGGAGACGTTGCGTCGTCGCCTCTTCATCGTGCAGCAATGCCGCGAGGAGGATCTGGCCAAGGTCGAGGCGACCTACACGGCGGCCGGCATCCGCGCCAAGCTGGCGACGTTTTTTGCCAATCTGCCCGAGGAAATGGCGCGCGCGCAGCTAGTCGTCGGTCGCGCGGGTGCTTCGACAGTGGCGGAGCTGACGGTGATGGGGCGGCCCTCCATCCTGGTGCCATTGCCGCATGCCATCGACAACGATCAGTTGGCCAATGCGTTGCGGCTTGATCAGGCCGGCGGCGCGCTCTGCATGGAACAGAAGGACCTGACGCCCGAGTCGCTGGCTGAAGCGCTGGCGCGCCTGCTCACCAACCCCGCGGGGCTAGCGGCTGCCGCCAGCAATGCCAAGGCACTCGGCCGCCCCGACGCCGTGCTCCGGCTTGCCGATCTGGTCGAGGAGTTGATGGGGCGAAGGGTGGCGTCTGGTTGAGCTGTTGGCAATTGCCAGGCAACGCATCACTGAGCGCTTTGTAGGCGGCCCTCTCGCAGACTTGACGCGAATCCATCGGGAAGCCGATGGATGAATTCGGCCAAGCCCAACGCAAAGTAGCGCTGACCGGTGCTGGGTCGGCATTGGCAAGGCGCGACACGAGAGCAGTCGCGCGTTATACCGCCGAGCGAAATCAAAGACCTGTCATCCTCGCGCGCTCGGCGAGGCCGCGACCGCGGCTCAGGCAGCAAGCGCCGCACGCGAGAGTTCCGACCGCTTCACGTCGGAACGTTCGCACGAAGGTATTATTTATGATGCTTGGTCGGTTCGCCGGGATTCTCCCCGGTGTACGCCTCCCGCCAGATGCCAAGTCGTTTTTCCGCATCCTCCCAGTTGGCGACACTTTCACTGTCCCGATACATCGCGAACTGGCGCACGTCTGAAATGTAGTGCGCGACCATCGCGTCGGGGCGAAATTTCTCCGCCTGATAAACGTTCCAATGCACCATTTGGGCAACCGGCCGGCGATAGCGCGATATCCGATCCTTCTCCGGAAATCCTATCGGGATCGTGCCGACCGCGCGCATGCAGTCAGGATATCCGAGCAACGCGGCGAGCGCGCGATTGGTCGTGTCCTCGCCGCAACCCGACAGCCACGCCGACGTCAAGCCCACGGCCGTCACCGCCAGTTGCACATTCTGGATCACGGCGCCAATCGACGCGAGCAGGATGCGCTCATTATTCGCGGCATATTCCTGCTCCCATTCCCGCGTCGTCGCTTTGGGGAATGCGGCTTTCCAGCGCTCGTCCGCCAGCACGATCATGATCGCCACGGTGTTGGCCATATAGGTCTTCTTCACCGCCGGAAATCCCTTCGAGTGATCGATCAGTCGATGCGATTGTGCGAGAAAGACATCGAGCACTTTCTCACGCATCGAGGCGTCGTCGACGATCACCACGTCGAAGCACTGCGAGTTGGCCCCCGTCGGCGCCCATCGCGCCGCTTCCGCGATCTGCAGCAACGTCTCGCGGCCAACGGAATGCCCCGGCTCGAACCGCCGCACGCTGCGCCGTCGCCGGATCACATCGATTAGCGGTCCATAGGACGTATCATTCAATGGCATCGACCGGCTCCTGCTCCACGAGAGAGTCGACGCTATGCGCCGAGCGTTGCCGCCACGCCGACTTTCCCCGTCCAACAATAAAGCGCCAGCAGCGGCGCGTCACCGGTCCGCGCCGCATGCGCCAGGTCAGGTGGGTGATGAATGGCACTCCCCGGCGCAACCGTGCGCCACGGCCCATCGCCGCGCTGCCACTCCGACCGTCCGCTCAGCACATGATAGACCTCTTCCGCGGGATGCCGATGCTGCGGATAGGTCGTGTCAGGACCCAGCAGCATGACACCGCAAAGCAGCTCGTCACTGCTGTGGAAGGCAGCCTTTCCGACCAGTTCCGCATACCCGTAGCACAGCAGAAATTCGGCCATCGCCGGATCGCGAACATAGTTTGCGTTTTGCCGCCAGCAACACTGCGGTGCAATCGCCGCCAACCCATCGGAAATCATCGCAAGCGAACCACGACGCGCCGACGTCAGCGCCTGATCAAGAAAGCCGAGCACCGGCAAAGTCGCTGGAACTGGTGCAACTGCAGGGCGCCAACCCAGCCCATTCAGCAGCGCCGCCGCCTGCGCCAACATCGGTAAATCCAGCGCCGTCGCATCGCGGCGGTAAACGCTGGCGATCTCCGCGATCAGTGTTTCAACGGCGGCGAACTTGCCATTCATGCAGCGCTCCGTCGCAACACCCGCACACCACGTGTGGTCCACCGCACATCATTGCTCTATGGTTCGCCAACGTCAAACCGCCGCGAGGCCCGCAGTGCCGCCTGACCAGCCATCACAACTCATCGCCAACGCTCGCATGTATGCCGTCGCCCCAGGCGCCGTCGCGGCCTGGAAACGGCTGTTTGCCTGGCTGATTGCGGAATCCGGCGTGCCCTTGTCCGTCATCGATCACGCCTTCCCCGCCAAACTGTCCGAACTGTGGGCACGGCCCGATCTCGCCTGCGCCTTCATGTGCGGCTGGCCCTACGTCCGCGACTACGCCGATCGGCGCATCGTTGCCGCTCCCATCCCCAACGCGCCGTTCGCCGCTGGACGCCCATTGTACTGCACGCATTTTGTCGTCCATCGCGATGCTCCTTTCCAGTCGCTCGAAGCAACCTTCGGCCATCGCTTCGCCTTCACGATCCAGGATTCCCATTCCGGCTACAATGCGCCGCGCCATCATCTTCTGCCCTATCGCAAGCCCGGCTGCGGCCCGCTTTATCGTGAGATCATCGGCCCGTTGACGACGCCACGCCGCATGCTGGAGGCAATTGCCGCGCGCCAGACTGACGTCGGTCCGCTCGACAGCTTTGCTTACGCCCTGTTGCAGCGTCATGAATCACAGATCGCCGCTGAAACGCGCGTTATCGCGTCGACGGAGTTGGTACAGATGCCGGCCTTCGTTGCCGCGCCCGGGACCAGCCCGGCCATCGTCGCCCGCTTGACGGAAACGCTCCTGCGTCTCGACGTGGATAAGTCACAGCAAGCGCTGTGCGACGAACTGTGCATCACCGGCTTCGCCCGCATCGACGCGGCGCCATGGCAGCTTGCCGAACAATGGGCCGCAGTCGCAGAACGTCAAGGCGCACGTGAGATTCGCTGAGGCCGCGCCATCAGGGGACAAGCAATGTTGGGGGAAATCGCGGCCGATCTGTTCGGTCCATTTATTGGACTATTGAGCCAACGCCTGATGCTGGCGGTCGGCCTGTTGCACGCCATCGCCGCGTTCTTTTATTTCAGCAAAGCCCGCCACGGTGCGGTCTGGGCGCTCACTTGGCTTGTCGTCACTGTCGCATGTGCGCGGCTGGCGGTCGAAAATCCGATGTTCGCGACGGCGCTGTTCGTCGCGTCTGTCCTGCTGTGGACGTTGTGGTGGGCGACGCTGCGCCCCAGCAGCGCACGCGTCTGGGTCGCCGACAACGCCCATCAAGCAACCGCCTCCATTGTTGGCGATATATTGACCGTCCATAATCTGCGCAATTTCGATTGGCACAGCCGCCGCGAAATCACCCCGCGCTGGGAGACACGCCAATACGACCTCGCCAAGTTGACACGACTCGATCTCTTGTCCTGTTATTGGGCCGGTCCGCACATGGCGCATATGATCGTCAGCTTCGGCTTCACCAACGCCCCGCCGCTGGCTTTCTCGATCGAGACGCGCCGCGAAACCACTGAGCAGTGGTCAAGCCTTGCAGGCTTCTTCAAGGCCTATGAGCTGATCATCATCGCCGCCGACGAGCGCGACGTCGTCCGCGTCCGCACCAACGTCCGCGGCGAACGCGTCGAACTCTATGAGATCCTGTCGACACCGCTGGTTCGCCGCCGGCTGATCGAAAAGTATGTCGAAGACATGAATGCGCTCGCCATCAAGCCGCGCTTTTATCACACCGTCTGGACCAACTGCACTACCGAGATCGCGCGCTTGGTCCGCATGGCCGGCCAACGCGTGCCGCTCGACTGGCGCATCTTGGTCTCCGGCCACGTGCCGAAGTTCCTCTATCGCGCCGGCATGATCTCACAGTCACAACCCTTCGACGAATTGCGCAAACACGCCGATATCACAGCGCACGCCAAAGCAGCCGGCGACGCCGACGATTTTTCGCGCCAGATTCGCCAGATTCGGTTGAGGGAGAGGGCTTGAAACCGTCGCTACCCATGCGCGCCTCGACGTTGCAAGTCGGTTTGTCACGGCCGCGGAGGCGCCCGCCCAACCAAGCCGTCGGAATGAGCACGCGTGGAGGGTTGCACGGCCGGCCGCCGATGCGCGTCTGCTTGACCGTCCATCGTGGGGCAAACATTGAGCGTGTGTCGAACGTCCCGACGGGCCAAGAACGGCCGTCGGGCACCGTGCTCGCCACACCCGCCCCTGTCACGGCCGGCCCTTCGTGTCGGCCACCCATCGTGCAATGAGTGCGACAGACAGCGGCGCAACAAGCGCTCTGACATAATTCTGGATCAGATCTCGTGGCTCAGTTGATGGCCCAGGCTAGCGAGGTATCGTCTAAGACTTCTGAACCGTTTTTGCGGCCGCCTTCCTATCGGCAACTCCAAGACCCATATGGTCCGTTGCGATTTCGACGAGAAACTCAGTAACGACAAGACTACTCTTGCCATTGATCAACATGCACGCGGACTGCAGCATTTAGCTGTCGTACTCGTCTTTGGCCCCGTCAGGGTAAGTGTCATCGGGATGTGCAATTCCGATCGGGTCCCATTCGACCCATCCAATCCTGCGCAGCTCTGCAAGACACAGTCTCACCCACCCCCCCTTCTACTTGTCAAACCGCCAGTACGTCCCCCCGCCGCCGGTCACCGGCGTATAGGCGCGCACGCGCTGATCAGGCGGTCGCAGCCCCTTATCAAAGATCAGCCGCATGTCGTCCAGCAATTGCGATCGGTCGGCAAACGTCGAGTGGTTCAGACTGAAGAAATCGGTGCTCGCCGCCGACACGTCAATGCTGTCGACGCCGCTCACGACCATCGGTCCCGTACTCGACACTTGCCCTGCCGACGCGCCGGAAAGGCGCTGTGACAGCCGCAACGCCTTGTCGTTCGCCGAGGCGTAAAGCGTCATGCCCGACGAAAGCCCACGCACCTGTCGCGAGATATTTTCGAACTCGTCACGGGTCACATCGGGTGCGGCCAGGATCACTTCGCCGAAGACCGGCTTTGCCGCGACGTTCGGGCCGGCCAAATTGCGCATGTCGCGCAGGGCTTCGAGCAGGGCTTGTGCTCCCATGCTGTGCGCGATGAGATGTATTTTTTTCGCTCCGCTTTCTTTGGCGACCATGTCCAAGAACTCACGCAGATGATCGCGCGCGCCTTTTGCGCGACGCTCGTCATAGAGATACCCGGATACACCCGCGCTCGACGGCCAGCTGTAGACGAACGGCAAGCCATCAAAGCCCATGTCGTGCGCGATCTGTGCCGCCCGGAACAGCGCGTCGTCGAAGCCGACACGATAGCCGTGCACGAACACGAACGCCTGATCCTTGAATAGTTTTGCGGTCCGGGCATGCGCCTTGATTTCCCCGATCAGCGTGTTGCGATCGAGCACATCGACGTTCAACAGCACAAAATCTCGCGCCATATCCTCGGCGCGCAACGATACCGTCGTGAAAATGAGATCCCACTCCGGTCGCCGGATCTCGCCTTTGTCGCGTCCCGTCGTTGGCACCGAAATAACCGCCCGCCCCCAGGTTGCCTTGGTATCGCCGGCGCCGGAAAACGCCGCCAGATTGCGGCCCCACTTCGAGCGATCGGCTTCGCGCTTGCGGTCGGTGCCGAAGAAGATCGGCACGGCTGTGTAGGGCTTCGCGTCATTCACGGCTGCTATGGAGCGGGTTGGCGATCCCTGTGGGCTTGCCGTTGGAGCCGGCGGCGGCGCAGCCCCTATCCCGCGTGTCACGCCGACGGTGCGTGGCGCCGGCGGTGGTTGAGCGGGCGGCGTGCCGCTTGTTTCATTTTTCGGTGCCACCGATACGCTGAACGGGCGCGCCGGCGGTGACGGACGCTTGATGCCGCCAATCTCGACAACCACCTCACCCTTCGTCGCGCCACCCTTGGCCATGACGAGTTCGATGGCCTCGATGCCACGCTCTTCCTCGCGATCGTCGATCGGCGACAGGCGTTGGCCGGCCGCGAGTTTGGTCGGCCGGTCTTCGTAGTGTACTTGCCCGTTGCGATAGATGACGATGACACGTTCGAGGTCCAACGCGCCCGAGATCACGACGAGCCGCGAGGCATTGAACCGGCCAAACTCCGGCTTCACGGTCATCCGCCAAGTGGCTGATCCCGGCGCCACCGTGAAACGTCCGAGCGTTGTCCATCCATCAGCATCGGCCCGCTGCGCCTGCGCACCAGCGGGCAGTGCCATCAGCCCAATAACGAGCGCCGCCTTGAAGAGCCAATCCATCATGTTCCAATAACCCTCAATTTGCGTTCGGACCAAAATGAGCCCAAGCTATCATCTGCCGCCTAGCGGCACCGCTTATAGCAGTCTAACCGAAATGCTGCCCCGGTGCACGCCCCCGTCCACGAGACGCCCGCACCGGTTGCTGGAGGGAGGCCCGCAAAGTATCGCGCGGATGCGAAGGGGGGTGGGCATCCGAAGCGCCACAATCGCGGATGCGAAGTGGGCATCCGAAGCGCCACAACAAAGAATCGCGATTTTCGGATATGCTGCGCGACCACTAAAAAGTGTGGACAACCGAAGGCGCAACTGCGGCGGCTGCTGGGCAGCTGAAGCCGCAACAAAAAGAGTCCAGCGCTAATATGCGGCCCTCAATCCTTTGAACATCGGGAAGCGCTTGACGTTGAGTGTTGCGAGTTTGAGACCATGATGCTCGGCAGTCGCAGCGACGAGCGCATCGGCAACGTCGACGCCGTGACTGGCGCGGTAGTGGCGCAGGAAAGCGCCGGCCCTCTGGAACAGGATCGGTTCGATCGGCACCATGCGGTACAATCCCATCAATGCATCGATGTCACCTTCCTCGCGCTGCGTTCGAGCCCCGCTGTACAATTCCATGCTCGATACGGCGCAAACGAACGGCTGCTCGGTCGCAGACGAGACCGCTCGTTCGGCACTGGGACTGCGCCGCATCAAATCGATCAATATGCAGCTGTCGAGAAGCCAGGACATCACTTGTCGTCGAAAATCTTGCGGATGCGTGCTTGGCGTTTGCGCCAAAGCTCCGCCTGTTCCTTTTTGTTCTTTTCGACCCGGCGAGCCAAGGCCTCATTCGGACCGAAGCTCTCAAGCACGCTGGCCATACGCGCCCGCCAATCATCGGCCGTGCCACCTTCAGCCGACAAGGCAAGATCGACGCCCTGACGGACGATGTCGGCCTCCGCCTGCCCGGTCGCCCGCGCGCGCGCCTTCAGCCGCCGGTTTTGATCGGCCGTGATGAAGAACTGCTTGCGCACCATGGGGCGCTTGGGTTTGCCGACGGTGTCCTGCATACACACATGCTATGTGTAGGTCCCCGCAGTGTCAATTTGCTTCGCTTCGCGCAATCGCCGCGCTAAGAGAAGCATAGAACTGTTTGCTGCAATCGAGAACCCGATGTCCGAACTCCTGCTTGAACTCTTTTCCGAAGAAATCCCGGCCCGCATGCAGGAGCGCGCGGCAGCAGAGCTGAAGAAGCTGGTGGTTGAAGGATTGACCGCGCAAGGCTTGAAGGTCGGTGACGCCATGAGCTTCGCGACACCGCGCCGACTGTGCCTTGTCGTGCAGGGCGTACCGGACAAATCACCGGCCGTCAGCGAGGAGAAGAAGGGCCCGCGCGTCGGCGCTCCAGAGCAGGCGCTGGCAGGATTCTTGAAGGGCGCGGGGCTCGCCTCAATCAAAGATGCGACCATCGTCAAGGACGACAAGAAGGGCGACTACTACGTCGCCAAGATCGAGCGCGCCGGACGCGCCGCAACCGCGATCATCGCCGAGGTCGTGCCAGCCGTCATGCAAGCATTCCCGTGGCCGAAGTCGCAGCGCTGGGGCGACGGCGACTTTCAATGGGTGCGGCCGTTGCATTCCATCGTCTGTTTGCTAGGCGGGAAAGTTGTACCCTTTGAGATTGCGGGCATCACATCTGGCAACGTTACCCGCGGCCATCGCTTCCATGGCGATCATGACATCGCCGTCAAGAACTTCGAGGACTACGGCACCAAGCTCAAGGCGGCGAAGACGCTGCTGCCGGCATCCGAGCGCGTCGCCATGATCCGCGAACAGGCGATGGCGCTGGCCAAGTCGCACAAGCTGGCGCTGGTCGAGGACGAGGCGCTGCTGAACGAGAACGCCGGCCTGACCGAATGGCCGCAAGTGATGATCGGCTCCTTCGACGCGGCGTTCCTGAGCGTCCCCGGCGAATGCCTGACGACGGCGATGAAGAACCATCAGAAATGCTTTTCGCTGAAGGACCCGAAGACGGGGAAGCTCGCCAACCGCTTCCTGCTGACGTCGAACCTGATCGCCAGCGATGGCGGCAAGGAAATCGTCACCGGCAACGAGAAGGTTATTCGCGCGCGGCTGAGCGACGCCAAGTTTTTCTGGGATCTCGACCTGAAGAAGCCGCTCGATGAGATGGCGTCGAGCCTCGCCGGCATCACCTTCCATGAGAAGCTCGGTAGCCAAAAAGATCGCGTCGAACGCGTCGCCGAGTTGGCCTTCCAGCTCGCCGGCGCCTGCGATGCCAACCCGGAAGATGCGCGCCGCGCCGCGCAATTGTGCAAGGCCGACCTCGTCTCCGGCATGGTCGGCGAATTCCCCGAGCTGCAAGGCCTGATGGGCCGCTACTACGCCGAGAAGGCCGGTACCAAAGCGGAGATCGCCCGCGCCATCGAGTTGCACTACAAGCCAAAAGGGCCGACGGATACTGTTCCCCTGGAATTGGACGGCGATGCGGTGGCGTGCGCGGTGGCACTCGCCGATAAACTCGACACTCTCGTTGGTTTCTGGTCGATCGGCGAAAAGCCGACCGGCTCCGGCGATCCCTATCAGCTCCGCCGCGCCGCACTGGGTGTGATCAGGATTGTGATTGAGAACGATTTGCGGCTGCCACTCCTGCCGATCATCCAGAAGCACTACGCGGATCGATTGCGCTGCGATGCCGAAAAGCTGACACCGCCACAAACGCTGCATAAGGGGCTCGACGCGTTCGAATTGGCAACGGACCTCCTCACCTTTTTCGCCGACCGCCTGAAAGTCTACCTGCGCGACAAGGGCGCTCGGCACGATCTGATCGACGCTGTCTTCGCGATTGGGCAGGAGGCGAGGAGCGCTGGAAGCGCGACAGGGAGTGAAAAGAGCCAGGATGATCTGGCACTCATCGTCAAGCGCGTCGAAGCGCTCGGCGAATTTCTGAAAACCGAGGACGGCACCACCTTGCTCGCTGGCGTCAAGCGCGCGTCGAATATTCTCGCCATCGAAGAAAAGAAAGACAAGCGAAGCCACGCTGGCGCGGCCGACGCGAAGCTCTTGCGCGAGCCGCAGGAGAAGGCGCTGCACGCCGCGATCCAGAAGGTTTCGCTCGACACCAGGAAGGCGATCGATGTCGAAAACCTCGCCGGCGCCATGCGCGCATTGGCCGAACTGCGCGCCCCCGTCGACGCCTTCTTCGACAAGGTGACGGTCAATGCCGAAGATCCAGCGCTGCGCATAAACCGCCTGAAACTGCTCTCCGAAATCCGCGCCGCCACCCTCACCGTCGCCGACTTCTCGAAGATCGGCGGGTAGCACGCGCGCCCCGAAAAGTGTGTCGCGGTTTTCGGATAAGGCGCGCGTGGCAAAAGCGCGCGCGCGCCCCGAAAAGTGTGTCGCGGTTTTCGGACAAGGCGCGCGTGGCAAAAGCGCACGCGCGCCCCGAAAAGTGTGTCGCGGTTTTCGGACAAGGCGCGCGTGGCAAAAGCGCACGCGCGCCCCGAAAAGTGTGTCGCGGTTTTCGGATAAGGCGCGCGTGGCAAAAGCGTGCGCGCGCCCCGAAACCGCGCGGCGGCTGTCATCCCTCTCCCCGTTTTTCACGGGGAGAGGATCCCCGCAGGGGAGGTGAGGGGCGGCCCGGTTCGAATGCGCGGCCGCCCCTCACAACTCGTTGCTGCCCCTCACCCTGACCCTCTCCCCGTGAAGGACGGGGCGAGGGAAAATCGCGGCGGGTGGCCCTGCCGGAGGCGGGCAGGCATCAAGTCGGCGCCTGAAGCCGCGAGCCAGCAGCAATCCGAGAAACCCCTTGCATCCCGGGTGTCGTCCACGCATGACAATGGAACGTGGCGCGCGCGCCGTAGCGATCGTGCAGTTTTTTGGTCGGCAACGGCAGCACTCCCCGACCGCCACATAGCCCAATCCAAAAACCCGCTTGACGACCGCCCCGGTTATTCGCCCCTATGCGGCAACGGTTGGGTTCGCAGCGAAGGAACGGGCAAAGTGAATTTCATTGAAGCGGCGGGCAAGGCCGTGCTGGCCGACGCGGGGATTGCTATTCCCGCGGGCGCATTGGCGTCGACGGCGGCCGAGGCGGAGTCGATTGCACGGCGGATTGGGCCGTGCGTGATCAAGGCACAGGTGCCAACGGGAAAACGTGGCAAGGCCGGCGGCATTAAGGTCGCCCAGACGCCCGATGAAGCGCGCGCGCATGCAGCCGCCATCCTCGGCATGGCGATCGGCGACTATGTCTCGGCGCAAGTGCTCGTCGATCCGCTGGCCGTCATCAAACACGAACTCTATGCGGCGATCCTCAATGATCCCGCCACCAAAGGCCCGCTGCTCCTGTTTTCGGCCGAAGGCGGCATGGATATCGAGGAACTCGTCGAGACCCGCCCCGGTGCGTTGCTCCGCTTTCCCATCGACATTCGCCACGGCCTTGACAGCAAGGCGCTCGATGCGGCGCTGCCGAAGGCGCTGCCCTGCGATCGTGCGGCGCTGCTCGACGTACTGCAGAAGCTCTATGTGGCTTACGCGGCGAACGATGCCGAACTGTTGGAAATCAATCCGCTCATTGTGACCGACCGTGGCGACTTGATCGCGCTCGATTGCAAGTTGACCGTCGACGACGGCGCCTTGCCACGCCGCGAGGCGCTGGCCAAAAGCGGCAGCCCCGACAAGCTGACGGCGCTGGAGGAACGTGGCAAAGCACTCGGCCTCAAGTACATCGAATTGGACGGCAGCGTCGGCGTGCTGGCCAACGGCGCCGGCTTGACCATGACGACGATGGATGCGGTGCGCCACTTCGGCGGCGAGCCCGCCAACTTCATGGAGATCGGCGGTGAGAGCTACACCAAGGCGAAGCCGGCGCTCGAGCTGGTGCTGTCTAACCCGCGCGTCAAATGTCTGCTGGTGAACTTCTGCGGCGCCTTCGCGCGCACCGACGTGATGGCCGAAGGCGTGATCAACGCCTGGCAGGCATTGAAGCCGACGATCCCGATTATTTTTACGATCCATGGCACCGGCGAGGACGAAGCCATCGCCATGGTGCAATCACGTCTCGGCATCACCCCGCATGATCTAATGGACGACGCAGTGAAAGCGGCCGTAGCGGCGGCGAAGGCGGGTGCAGCATGATCATCCGCGGTACTGAAACAGTCCTCGTGCAGGGCATCACCGGCAAGCAAGGCACCTTCTGGGCCGAGAAGATGCGCGACTACGGCACGCGCATCATCGGCGGTGTCAATCCGAAGCGCGCTGGCGAACAGCATATCGGCTTGCCGGTGTGGGCCTCGGCCAAGGACGCCGCCAAGCAAACCCGCATCGACGCCGCCGTCATGTTCATTCCGCCGATGGGCGTCAAGGACGCGGCCCTCGACCTGATCGAGGCGGGTATCGGCAAGATTGTCTGCCTCACCGAGCATGTGCCGGTGCACGACACGATGATCATCATGTCCGCGGCGAAAGCCAATGGCGCCCGCATTGTCGGGCCAAATACCGCAGGATTGGTAACCTGTGGCGAAAGTTTCGTCGGCTTCATGCCGGCCTTCAATCCACGCGTCTTCAAGCCCGGCAGCGTCGGCGTCGTCTCGCGATCGGGCTCGCTCGGCACGCTGCTATGCCTCAACCTCGTGCAGGCCGGCCTCGGCATCTCGTCGTTCGTCGGCATCGGCGGCGATCCGATCATCGGCACGACGACGAAGGACGCGCTGATGGCGCTCGATGCCGACCCGCGCACGTCGGCGATTGCCTTGGTCGGCGAAATTGGCGGCGCCATGGAAGAAGAAGCGGCCGAATATGCGCGCACCATGAAGAAGCCGATCGCGGCTTTCATTGCTGGCGCCGCGTCGCCCCCGGGCAAGAAGATGGGCCACGCCGGCGCCATCGTGATGGGCGACAAGGGCTCCTATGCCGGCAAGAAGAAGGCTCTGGAGGCCGCCGGCGTGATGGTCTGCCCGACGCCGAACGGCGTGGCAGTTGAGTTGCGGCGGCGGCTGGCGGCATGAGTGTGACCAACGAGACATCGATGTTGCAACCCGGACAAGCAGCTGTCCTGTCGGCGTTGCCGGGCATCGCGCATGGGTTCTTCACCCGCGACGGCGGTGTATCAACGGGGATTTACGGCAGCCTCAACTGTGGCCTGGGCTCCCGCGATCAGCGAACGTTGGTGATGGAGAACCGCTCGCGCGTTGCCCGCCATCTCGGCACGACCGGCGATAAGGTGCTGACCGCCTATCAGATCCATAGCGCCACGACGATCGTCGCGACCGAGCCGTGGACCTTTGAGACCATGCCGCGCGCCGATGCCATCGTCACGCGCACGCCCGGCTTGGCCGTTGGAGCCTTGGCAGCCGATTGCACGCCGGTCTTGTTCGCTGACCCCGGGGCCCGCGTCGTCGCGGCAGCACATGCCGGCTGGAAAGGCGCGCTCGGCGGCATCCTGGCCGCGACCGTCGCGACGATGGAGAGTCTCGGCGCCAAGCGCACGCGCATCGTCGCGGCAGTCGGCCCGACAATCAGTCGACGCAACTACGAGGTCGGTCCGGAATTCCTCGATGTCTTCCTGGCCGAGGATCACACCCATCGCCGCTATTTCAGTGAACCGCAGCCCGGTGGCCGGCCGTATTTCGATCTGCCGGGCTTCGTTGAGGGGCGGCTGGCGCGCCTTGGGCTGGCGCACATCGAAATGGCGAACCAGTGCACCTACGCCGACGAATCGAAATTCTTCAGCTTTCGGCGCACCACGCACCGCCAGGACGCTGATTACGGTCGCCAAATCTCGGCCATTTTGTTGACCTAGTCCGTGTTTTCCACAGATTCGGTCCGGAAATAGCGGTTAAGGCAAAGGAATGGCAGGACTTTCCCCGCCGAGATGACTTTACGCGGCCGCCTGTCCGGCGTAGAGGATGGAGGGTGAGTACCGGTCAGTAGGGAGTTGCGTGCCGCCAAGTGAGTACGTCGGCAGCCGGATGACAGCGGGGCAAAGATCAGGGGGACGTCATCGTGACGACCAACATTGCTGCTGCGGCATCGTGTTCATTCCCGGGCCGTACTTCGGTACGCATACCAGGACTAGCGCTGCGCGCACTCTTCATCTCATCAGGTTTGCTGCTGGCTGGCTGCGAGTTCGGGTAATTCCATTCTTGGCGGGTCGGCACCGGCGACGCCTGAGACACAAATTTCGCAACCGGCGCAGCCGTCCTCGCAATCCAAAACGCGCGTCGCCATCGCCCCGGTGATCGGCGCCCCCGACAATGTCGCGAAACAGCTGCAGACCGATCTCGGTACGGCCATTGAGCAGCAGAACGTGGCTGTTGCATCTGGTGTCGACAAGGTCGATTACACGCTGCGCGGCTACGTCGTTGCCGCCAAGGAAAAGACGCAAACAAAAGTGTCCTATATCTGGGATGTAACGGATGCGAGCGGCAAGCGCGTCAACCGCATCACCGGCGAAGAGATTGTCGCGGGCGCGCCGGGGAAAGATCCTTGGACGTCTGTCTCGGCGCCGATTGCACAGCAGATCGCTCAGAAATCCGCAGCGTCCTTCGTCGCTTGGCTGCCCCAATCCGGAGCAAAGCCTGCGGCCGTTGCTGGATCTACAGCGCCCGTCGGTGTCGGCGTCACGCCGAACCCGCAGAACGTTGTCGCCAGCGGCTCCGCACCCGTCGAAAACGCCGCACTGCGCCAGCAGGGACCCGCAACCGGCTCGATCAGCCGCAGCGACCTCACAGCGATCGTGCCGGCGGTTTCGGGCGCACCGGGAGATGGCGCCCAGTCGCTGACCGGTGCCATTCAAGCGGAATTGACCAAGAACGGCGTGCCGCTGACGAGCCAGGCTTCTAGTTCGGCCTATCGCGTCGAAGGGGTCGTGAAGGTCGGCGCCGCGCGGGACGGCAAACAGCCGATCCAGATCGACTGGAACGTGAAAGACCCTGCCGGCAAGAAACTTGGCACGGTGTCGCAGAAGAATGAAATCCCGGAAGGCTCGCTCGACGGGTCCTGGGGCAAGACGGCCGACGCCGCCGCCGCAGCCGCTGCACAGGGCATTCTGAAGTTGTTGCCGCAGAAAACGGCCAGCAACTAAGTCGCTACGTCGTTCTGACGCATCCGATGCAAACCGAGGCCTGGGTCGTTTACACGCCCGGGCCTCTTTGCTAGAAGGCCGTCAC
This sequence comes from uncultured Alphaproteobacteria bacterium, assembly GCA_963714325.1. Classification (GTDB taxonomy): domain Bacteria; phylum Pseudomonadota; class Alphaproteobacteria; order Rhizobiales; family Hyphomicrobiaceae; genus CAVQOB01. Next base: position 619,721 of record CAVQOB010000008.1, read on the forward strand.
AAAAGCTTTATCAATGTCGATCCTTGGAACCGGGAGCCTGAGATGGCGTACGATGCGCAGGATGGACAAGGGCCGGGACAACCCGCCCGCATTCAAGTCGTTTCCGGCAATTCCAACCGACCGCTGAGTGAGGCGATTGCGGTGGCGCTGAAGCGGCCACTGACACGGAGCACCGTCAAGCGCTTTGCCGACATGGAAGTCTTCGTCGAGATCCACGAGAACGTGCGTGGAGAAGACGTCTATGTGCTGCAGTCGACGTCGTTTCCTGCCAATGACAATCTGATGGAGCTGTTGATTGTCGTCGATGCGTTGAAGCGCTCAATGGCGCGCCGCATCACCGCGGTCATGCCTTATTTCGGTTATGCCCGCCAAGACCGCCGGCCCGGTCCCCGCACACCGATCTCCGCCCGCCTGGTCGCCAATCTCATCGAGCGCGCCGGCGTTGACCGTGTCATGACGCTCGACCTGCATGCCGGCCAGATCCAAGGCTTCTTTGATATTCCAACGGATAATCTTTTTGCCGCACCCCTGTTCGCGCGCGACATCCAGGAACGGTTCGAGCTGTCGAAGCTGGTCGTCGTTTCGCCCGACGTTGGTGGCGTCGTGCGTGCACGCAGCCTCGCCAAACGCATCGGCACGCCGATCGCGATCTGCGACAAGCGGCGCGAACGCGCAGGCGTTGCCGAGATCATGAACGTGATCGGCGACGTCAAAGGCGCGCGCTGCATCCTGATCGACGACATCGTCGATTCCGGCGGCACGCTGGTGAACGCGGCCAATGCGCTGCTCGAAGCCGGCGCGACAGAAGTCATGGCCTACATCACCCACGGTGTTCTGTCGGGCGGCGCGGTATCGAAGATCACCAATTCCAACCTGAAGACGCTGGTGATCACCGATTCGATCCAACCGACCGAAGCCGTGAAGGCCGCCAAGAACATGCGCGTGCTGCCGGTCGCGCCGCTGCTTGGCGAGGCCATCGCCCGCACCGCACGCGAAGAAAGTGTGTCGAGCCTGTTCTACTGATCGGTCATGATTTGACGGCCTGCTGACGCTACAGGCGACCAGTTTTCATCGAATTTACAAATGTTACAAAACTCCGGCCAACGTCGAAGTTGTGTGATATAACCAGCTGACAATGATGATCGCCTGTCGCGGAGGCGCCGATGTACACACAAGCGCTCAATACGGCTGAAAAAAGCGAGCCCGGCCGGCCAGAAGATGCCGCGGCGCTGGCGCGGTTCGACGCGCGCGTTGCCGCCGAGGACAAGGTCGAGCCGAACGATTGGATGCCGGCCGCCTATCGCCGCACACTGGTCCGCCAGATTTCGCAGCATGCCCATTCCGAGATCATCGGCATGCAGCCGGAAGGCAATTGGATCACGCGGGCGCCGTCGCTGCGCCGCAAGGCAGCGCTCCTTGCCAAAGTGCAAGATGAAGCCGGACACGGCCTCTACCTCTACTCGGCCGCCGAAACGCTCGGTGTGACGCGCGAAGAACTTTTTCAGCAGCTACTGTCTGGCAAGGCCAAATACTCCTCGATCTTCAATTACCCGGCGCTGACGTGGGCCGACATGGGTGCGATCGGCTGGCTGGTCGATGGCGCGGCGATCATGAACCAGATCCCGCTCTGCCGCTGCAGCTATGGCCCCTATGCGCGCGCCATGATCCGTATCTGCAAGGAAGAGAGTTTCCACCAGCGCCAGGGCTTCGAAATCATGATGACGCTGTGCAAGGGTACAGTGGCGCAGAAGGCCATGGCCCAGGACGCGCTCGATCGATTCTGGTGGCCGTCGCTGATGATGTTCGGTCCGTCCGACAAGGAGAGTATGCACTCCGCCGACACGACGCGCTGGAAGATCAAGCGCTTCTCCAATGACGAGCTGCGCCAGAAGTTCATCGACGCGACCGTGCCGCAGGGCCATTACCTCGGCCTCACATTCCCCGACCCAAAATTGATGTTCAACGAGACGACCAAGCATTGGGACATCGGCGACATCGATTGGTCCGAGTTCAAGCGCGTGCTGGCTGGCGACGGTCCCTGCAACCGGCAACGCATGGCATTGCGGCGCAAGACGGAAGCCGACGGCGCTTGGGTGCGCGAGGCGGCGCTGGCGCACGCCGAGAAACGGCGGCGGCGTGCAGCTGCGGCCAGGGAAGCGGCGGCCAGGGAAGCGGCGGCCAGGGAAGCGGCGGCCAGGGAAGCGGCGGAATGAGCCAGCCAAGGATCGTCGTCTCGTATGTTGGGTTGGCGCGGGCGCAGAGTGTGCAAGAACATCAAGGTGTCAGACCCGCGCGCAACCCAACATCGCTAGTTCCGAGGATGCGTTGTTGGGTTACGCGCGGATCAAGCGGCAGAGCTTGACATACAGCGTCCGTGGCCGCGCTGACCCAACCTAAGGCTGATGAGGTGATATGATGCCCGAAACACCAATGCCCCTCTGGGAAGTCTTCGTCCGCAACCGATCGGGTTTGCCGCACAAGCATTGCGGCTCGGTGCATGCGCCGGATTCTGCGATGGCATTGCAGGCCGCGCGCGACGTTTATACGCGGCGTGGCGAAAGCGTGTCGCTGTGGGTGGTGCCCTCGAACGCCATCACGGCGAGCGATCCGGGCGACAGGCAAGAACTTTTTGAGCCGACCGGTAGCAAGATTTATCGCCACCCGACGTTCTATGATGTGCCCGACGACGTGGGGCATATGTGATGGAGCACCTGCTTTATCTATTCCTACCGTTCGTCCAGCCGTTCGCTGCCAACGCTTGGCTCACGCTGCTGCCGGTCGCTTTTTTCGCTTTGCTGTGGCTGAAGCAATCCCGCACGACCGGGGCGAGGGTCTCCGTTGCCGTCGCCACCCTTGGCTGGGCACTGTATGCGGCCTGGGAGATCAGTTTCCTGTTTCGTCCGGTGCGCGAGTGGATCAGGATCGATCTCTTGGCGATCGCCCCGCTCCTGGTGCTGATCAGCCTTTGGGCGCTGATCGCGCTTTATCGTCATGCGCGTTGACAGGGTCACGGGAATGAATGTGCCGCCAAACCATTTCACGTCTGTCATCAGCCTCGCCGATGATGCGTTGGTGCTGGGGCATCGACTGTCGGAATGGTCAAGCCACGCGCCGATGCTGGAGGAAGATATCGCGCTCTCCAATCTTGGCCTCGATCTGATCGGGCAGGCGCGGTTGTTCTATCAATACGCCGGCGAAATCGAAGGTCAAGGCCGCGACGAGGACCAACTCGCCTATTTTCGCGGTGACGCCGAGTATCGCAATTGTCTGTTGGTCGAACTGCCGAACGGCGATTTCGCAATGACCATGGCGCGCCATCTCTGCTATGCGGCGTTTGCGCATCCCTATTTCGACGCACTCGCGCGATCGACCGATGCGCGCCTTGCAGAGATCGCGGCGAAAGCTGTCAAGGAAATGGCCTATCACCTGCGGCATGCGTCTGAGTGGGTCATTCGGCTCGGTGATGGCACCGACGAGAGCCGCCGCCGCATGATCGATGGCCTCGACGAGGTCTGGGGCTACACCAGCGAATTGTTCGCCATGAGTGCCGACGAAACAGTATTCGCGCGCGCTGGGCTCGTGCCGGACCGGACATCGATCCGTCCAGCTTGGGACGCGACGCTCGACCGAGTTTTGCGCGAGGCGACGCTGGAACGGCCACGCGACCGCAACATGCAGAACGAGGGCCGCGGCGGACGGCATACCGAGCATCTCGGCAAAATGCTGGCGGAAATGCAGGTGCTGGCGCGCGCGCATCCGGAGGCGAAATGGTGACCGGAGCGCTGACACGCGAGTCCGCACCCGTCGAGCGTGATGCCCGTCTGGCCCGCGCGCGTACGCTCGCGGCAGCGGTCGTTGATCCCGAAATCCCAGTCGTGACAATCGCTGATCTCGGCATCCTGCGCGACGTGAGCATCGACGGCGAGACCGTCGTCGCCAAGTTGACGCCAACCTACACGGGTTGCCCGGCGGTTCTCGCAATCGAATTGGCCGTTGAAGCCGCATTGCGCGATGCAGGCTTCGCCAATGTCCGTATCGAGCGCGTGCTATCGCCGCCGTGGTCGACGGATGCGATCACCGAAGATGGTCGACTGAAGCTTGCGGCCTACGGCATCGCGCCGCCATCGCGCCGCGGCAAGCGCGCGCTGCTGTTTGCCGACGACACTGTCGCCTGCCCGCGCTGCCAGTCCGCCAACACCGCCAAGGTCTCCGAATTCGGCTCCACCGCCTGCAAGGCTCTTTGGCGCTGTGACGATTGCCGCGAACCCTTCGACTATTTCAAGTGCATCTGACATGACCCAGCTCCACGAATTTCACGCACTTCCCATCGCCGCGATCGAGCGCCCGATCCGCGACGCCATCGTCGTGACATTCGATGTGCCGCAGGCCCTTCTGCCCGCCTTCGCCTTCAAGCCCGGCCAGCACGTCGCCGTCCGCGCGCTGTTCGCAGGTCAAGAGGAACGGCGCAATTATTCCATCTGCGCCAGGCCCGGCGAGCCGCTGCGGATCGCCATCAAGCGCGTGCCGGGCGGCCTGTTTTCGAACTTCGCCGCCGAACATTGGCAGGCCGGCGCAACCGTCGAGGTGATGCCGCCGGCCGGTCGCTTCGTGTTGCCGCCAAGTGATGGCGCGCCCCGCCAACTGCTGATGCTCGCTGCCGGCTCCGGCATCACGCCGATGCTCGCGATGATCAAGCAGGCGCTCGACGTCGAGCCGCACACGCATGTGACGCTGGTCTATGGCAATCGCGGCCTCGACAGCATCCTGTTCGCCGGTGAACTCGAGGACCTGAAGGATCGCCATCTCGGCCGCTTCGATCTGATCCACGTCCTGTCGCGCAACGACGAAATCGAGGCGCCATTGCTGCAGGGGCGCGTCACCGGCGAGAAAATCACCGCACTCGCCGAGCGCCGCATCGCTGTCGGCGCCATGGCACATGTCTTCCTGTGCGGTCCCGGATCGATGATCAAGGAGACCCGGGACACCTTGTTCAAACTCGGTGTGCCGCGCGATCGCGTCCATCACGAGTTCTTCGCAGCCGGCGGCGGCGCCTACCGCAAGCCGGCGACCACCGCACCAATCGTGTCGACGACGCCCAAACCCGCGACATCAGCCATTGAAATTGTCGCCGTCCTCGACGGCATCCGCCACCGCATTGCGGCCGAGCCCGGCGAGAAGGTGATCGAGGCAGCGTTGCGCGCGGGCCTCAAGGTGCCCTACGCCTGCAAGGGCGGCATGTGCTGCACGTGCCGCGCCAAAATCGTCGCTGGCCAAGCCGATATGGCGGTGAACTACAGCTTGGAGCCCTGGGAAATCGCCCAAGGCTTCGTTCTTACCTGCCAGGCGATCGTCGCCGACAAAACCCTGATCGTTGATTATGATGCGATGTAGCACTGCGTGCCGAGTCGGCCCCCGAAGCCGCGCGAAAAATCACCTTCAACGCCCTTGACCGCTTCTCGATCCTTGCCTATCTGGGCGCCATGACGATCCTGCCCATCATCACCCTGCCCGATCCCCTGCTGCGCCAGACCTCGCAGCCGATCGAGCGCGTCGACGCCGAGCTGCATCGGCTGATCGACGACATGCTGGCGACGATGTACGACGCGCCAGGCGTTGGCTTGGCGGCTGTGCAAGTCGGCGTTCTCAAGCGGCTGCTGGTGATCGATCTCGCCGACCACGAGGAGGGCGAGCCGAGGAAGCCCATCGCGATGATCAATCCGCAAATCATCCGCCTCGGCGATACCATGAAAGTGTTCGACGAAGGCTGCCTGTCGATCCCCGATGTCCGCGTCGAGATCGAACGGCCCGACAGCCTGCGCGTGCGCTACATCGATCGCGACGGCCGTCAGCAGGAGATCGATGCAGACGGCCTGCTCGCGACGGCAATCCAACATGAGCTCGACCACCTCGACGGCCGCCTTATCATCGATTTCCTCTCCCGCTTGAAACGCGACATGGTCGTGCGCAAGTTCAAGAAACTCGCGAGAGGGTGAGGCTGACGACGCGTGCTCAACCTGTCGCCGTCGTCGGATCGATCGTCCGCTTCACCAGTGTGATCTTGGTCGCCGGGAATCCGCTGATTTCGGCGTGCCGCCGGATCGCCGCCTCGTCTTTGGCAAGGTAGACGCAGAACGTCTTGTCGGCGGCAACATACGACTCCACCCATTGGATGTCCGGCCCGATCTTGGCGAGCGCCGCATTCGATGTCTTGGCGGCCTCACGGAGTTGGTCGCGCTCAAAAGTGCCGACTTTGGGAATATCGCGCTCGATAATATATTTGTGCAGCATGGGTATTCTCCTGAAGTAAAACGCCCCCAAAGACACCACAGCGAGCATGAAATACCATCGTTCACGCACCGTCAAGCGTGCGGGCAGACGGAATGCCACAGGCATCGCCACGTCGACGGCCTGCTCGCCGCCGCTCCGCGCTCACCCTCTAGCGAGCTTCTTGAACTCGCGCACGGCCCTATCGCGTTGCAGACGGGAGAGGAAATCGATGATGAGGCGGCCGTCGCTGTGATCCAGCCCATATTGGATGGCGGCGGCGGTTCCTTCATCGTTGGACCACTTGCGGCCGTCCGTTCGACGCTGCCCATTCTGTTGCGGTCTGGCTGATCCTGGGTAGTATAGCTGTCATCGACAATGGGTCGCTCGGACACGATGAATTCCGACGACGGCCGCGAATTGGGAGCTGTTCACCGATGAAGGAACCGCCGCCGCCGTCGACTATTATGGGTCACGCCTATGCCATCTATAGTCCCCTTGCGATGCTGGCGGGGATGCAGCTCGGCGTGTTCACCCCGTTGGGAAACGGTCCGATGACCGCGGCGGAGCTGAGCAAGACCCTCGGGCTTCGACCGGATAAGCTCAGTCCACTGCTGTACGCGCTGGTGCACGCGAATTTGCTGACCCTCGCGGAAGAACGCTTCTCTAACACACCCGAGGCCGATGCCTATCTGGTCAAAGGGCGACCGACCTACATCGGCAGCGCGCACGAACTTTATTCGGATATGTGGAGCGCGGCACTCGGCGTTGCGCAATCGATCAGCTCGGGCGAGCCCCACGCCCGCCACGACTTCGGTGCGATGTCGGAGAGCGAACTCGGCGCTTTCTTCCGCGGTCTACATGCGGGAGCCATGGCGACTGGCCGCCAACTGGCGACCGCTTACAAGTTCGATCGCTTCCGGAGTCTCCTCGATGTCGGCGGAGGCTCGGGAGGCGTCGCGATCGCAGCTTGCCAGAGCTGTGGGTCTCTCCGCGCAACCGTCCTGGAATTGCCGAGGGTTGCCGCCATCGCGAAGACGTTCGTTGAAGCAGCCGGTCTGATCCACCGCGTCGACGTCATGGCGACGGATATTCTCGCCGCGCCACCCGAAGGTACGCACGATGTGGCCGTCTTGCGCAATCTGCTGCAAGTGCTGTCCACGGATCAGGCGCGACTCGCTCTGCGCAATATTGGCGCAGCACTGCGCTCCGACGGCGAGTTGTTCATCATCGGCCACGTGCTGGACGACACCCGGCTGTCGCCAGCGCCCGCCGTCGGCATGAACCTCCTCTTTCTCAGTCTCTACGACGACGGCCGATCCTACACCGAGACCGAGCACCGCTCATGGCTCGAAGAGGCTGGCTTCAAGGATGTATCAGTCCTTTTCGGAGCGGGGCCGAGTGGGGCCAGTATCGTCAGGGCTCGCAAAGCGTGAGTCGATTACACGCGAACACCTGACGCAGCGTGACGGACGTTGAGTTTTTCTCGCGCGTACCTCAGGTGCTCGAGAAGCAGCGCCCCATGGCGTCGGCGACGGCATCGCGTTCCTGCTCCAAAAGACATAGGGGTGGCGCTATGCCGAGCGACGATTGTTCGAAAAGCGCACACGGTCGCAATGGCTGTGCTGCATTGTCGCCACTTCAGCTCCGGGTCAGTCCCAACGTCCGCAACGATCTTGTGAACATCGCCCGTTACGGTCGCACCCCTCCAAATCGGCACAGTGCAAGCTTCGCTCCGCACCAAAGGCGTGCTATCGCCGGGCGAAACAAAGTGGATGTCATCCACCATCGCAAGAGTATAGCCACATGCTCCGTATCGCCTTCATGGGGACACCGGAATTCTCGGTGCCGGTCCTCGCCGAGATCCTGGCCGCAGGGCACGAGGTCGTGGCGGTCTATAGCCAACCACCCCGCCCCGCCGGCCGCGGCATGGCCGAAACCAAATCGCCCGTGCACGCCTTCGCCGCAGCCTCCGGCATTCCCGTGCTGACGCCGAAGTCGCTGAAATCACCGGAAGCGCAAACGGCATTTGCAGCCCACTCTGCCGACGTCGCCGTCGTCGTCGCCTATGGCCTGATCCTGCCGCAGCCGGTGCTCGACGCGCCGCGCTTCGGCTGCCTCAATCTGCATGCGTCCGCCCTGCCGCGCTGGCGCGGAGCCGCTCCCATCCAGCGCGCGATCATGGCCGGCGATGCCGCGACCGCGATCATGATTATGCGCATGGAGGCGGGCCTCGATACCGGTCCTGTGTGCTTGGCCGAGCAGGTCCCGATTGATCCCGACATGACGGCGGGCGCGCTGCATGACACGCTCAAGCAGTGCGGCGCGAGCCTGATGGTGCGCGCGTTGGCGGCGCTCGAACGCGGCAGCTTGACCTCGACGCCGCAATCCAGTGACGGCATCACCTACGCCGCCAAGATCGACAAGGCCGAGGCGCGCATCGACTTCACGCACGACGCCCGCGCTGTCCACAATCATATTCGCGGCCTCTCGCCGTTCCCCGGCGCCTGGTTCGAAGCCGGTCCCGCAACCAAGCGCGAACGCATCAAGGTCCTGCGATCGCAGTGCGCCACGGCAGCAGGCCAACCCGGCACCGTGCTCGACGATCAGTTGACCATCGCCTGCGGCAACGGCGCCGTACGCTTGCTCGAGGTACAACGCGCCGGAAAAAAACCAATGACCGCTGCAGAGCTGCTGCGCGGATTTGCGCTACCGCCGGGATCGCGAATAGAGCAGAACTGAGATTGTGACCGCGCCCTCCGAAACGTCTGATCCCCCGCCGAACCGAGCCATCGCGATGCTTGCGGCCGCAGCGTTTGCCAGTGCCGCCAACATCCGCATCGCCGACTCGCTCCTGCCGGATATCGCCGCCGACTTCTCGATTTCGATCGGCACCGCCGCGCGGGTGACGATGGCGTTTCTGCTGACCTACGGCCTGTTCCAGATCATCATCGGACCGATCGGTGACAAGTTCGGCAAGTATCGCGTTGCCGTCTACGCCTGCCTGCTGTGCGGCGCCGTGACCGTGCTGACGGGATTCGCCGGCGACTTTACCGTGCTCGTCGGCTTGCGCGGCCTCGCTGGCATGTTGGCCGGCGCCGTCATTCCCGTGGCCCTCGCCTGGATCGGCGATGTCGTGCCCTACGCACAGCGCCAGGCCGTCATAGCACGATTTCTATCGGGCCAGATTCTCGGCGTCGTGTTCGGTCAGGCAGCCGGCGGCTTGATCGCCGATGCGCTCGGTTGGCGGTCGACGTTCACGGTTGTCGGCTTCGCACATATCATCGCCGGCCTCGGCCTTTGGCTGGAGTTCAGGCGCAATCCGATGACGCAGTCTGCCCGCACGCCCGGCGCGTTGCGGGTCAGCAGCATTCTGGTCGCGACGCTCGACATGCTCCAGCGACCATGGGCGCAGGTGATCCTGTTCGCAGGCTTTATCGAGGCCTTGGCCTTTCACGGCTCGCTGGCCTTCGTCGCGTCTTACCTGCGCGCGCGCTTCGGCTTGAGTGCCGGACAGAGCGGCGCGCTGCTGGCGGTTTTCGGTGCTGGTGCATTGGCCTATTCCATCAACGCGCCGCGCATGGTCGCAAAGCTCGGCCAACGCGGATTGGCCCTCAACGGCAGTTGGATTCTCGCCGCCAGTCTGCTGCTGCTGGCACTCTCGCCGATGGCTTGGACCGCGCCCCTTGCAACCGCCGGCCTCGGCCTTGGCTTCTACATGCTGCACAACACGCTGCAGACTAACGCGACGCAGATGGCGCCGGAAGCGCGAGGACTTGCGGTGTCGCAGTTTGCCTTCTGGCTGTTTCTCGGCCAGGCGAGCGGCGTCTGGCTGGCCGGCATCGTCGTCGATAGCGCCGGCGCAATCCCCGTCTTCATTGCTGCCGCCGTCGCACTGATTGCGATCGCCTGGTGGTTCTGCCGTAAGCTCGACAGGCATACGGCGGCGCAGTAACCGCGGTCTTTTTGCTTGCGCCTTCAGCTGCCCACCTGCAACCGCGCTTACCCCGCCAAATACCCGCCATCGACTGGCAACAGCACACCGGTGATGTAGCTCGCGGCGTCCGAGACGAGGAAGTTGACGGCGCCGACGAGTTCTTCTGGCTGGCCGACGCGGCGCATCGGCGTGCGGGCCATGAACGCGTCAAGCGCCGCGGGGTTGGCGCGCGTCGTCTCGGTCATCGGCGTTGCGATGACGCCGGGCGCAATCGCATTGACACGGACGCCGTGCGGCGCCAGCTCGATCGCCAGCGCTTGCGTGATCTGCTTCATCGCCCCTTTGGTCGCGCCATAGGCGAGCGTCTGCGCCGATGCGGCAACCGACAGGATCGACGCCAGATTGACGATCGCGCCTTTGGTCGTGATCAGCTGCGGCACGAAGGCGTGGCAGACATTGAGCAGCCCATCGATGTTGACGCGGCGCAGGTCGTCCCACTTTTCCAGCACGTTTTCGGACAGCACGCCGCCACGCGCGATGATGCCGGCATTGTTGACGAGCACCATGAGGTCGCCGTGCCGCCGCGCCATCTCAATCGCGAACGCCGCGACCTCGGCGCGATCCGCGACGTCGAGGCGATAGGCATGCGCGCGTTGGCCCTGGCCGGTGATCAGCGCCGCCGTCTCCATCGCGCCAGCGAGATTGATATCGCTCACACACACCTCATATCCGACCGCCGCGAGACCAATGGCAATGGCGCGGCCGTTGCCTTGGGCAGCACCCGTGACGAGGGCGAGGCGGCGCGGGGGCGTGGTCATGAAAGGCCATCTTGAGATCACGGGTTGTGATCTCAAGTTGCATCAAGTTCGCCGAACTGCCAATTGCGCACGAACAGATTGGGTTGCAATTCGCGCTCTCAAGCGAATTTTCACAACCGGAGCGAGAGTCGCCACCTAGAATGCCTCTCCTTGCCCCAAATTTGACCGCTGGTTGGCGTTTACCAATCGGTCAGGGGCACCCCTAGCCAACCCCTTGGTAAACGTCTGTAAATGCCCTCTAAAGCCCGCCAGCGCGATTAACCGCGCTTGTTAAGAATTGGGGGCAGATCCACACGGTCTGCCCCTAACGACCGCCGCCCGAACCCCCCGCCGGTTGGCGTGATGATGATGATCGCTTCGCCCGCCTCAAGCACGGTCTGATCGCAACCGTCGAGCGTTTGCATCTCGCCGCTGTTGCGCCGCACGAGGTTATGCCCGCATTGGCCGGGCTCACCGCCGTCGAGGCCATAGGGTCGGACCGTCCGATAACCGGCGATGATCGCGCAATCCATTCGTTCGAGAAAACGGATGCGCCGATAGGTGCCGTCGCCGGCACTCCATCGGCCCTTGCCACCGGAGCCGCGCCGGATGCCGAATTCTTCCAGCAGCACGGGATAGCGCAGCTCCAGAATTTCCGGATCGGTCAGTCGCGTGTTGGTCATGTGCACATGCACGCCGCTGGTCCCATCGAAGCCGGGGCCGCACGGGCGAGCCCGAGCAGATCGTCTCGTAGTACTGCACGCGCGCATTGCCGAAAGTGAGATTGTTCATCGTGCCCTGGCTCGGCCCCATCGCCTTCATCGCGGCGAACAGTGCGTTGGTGACGATCTGGCTGGTCTCGACATTGCCGGCGACGACGGCGGCGGGATATTCCGGCGACAGCATCGAGCGTTCGGGAATGATCAGTTCGATCGGCTTCAGGCACCCGCATTCATCGGAATCGGCCTCGTCGACCATGACGCGGAACGCGTAGAGCGTCGCCGCCCGCGTCACCGGTGCCGGCGCGTTGAAGTTGTTGCCTTGCTCCGGCGACGTGCCGGTGAAGTCGACTTTCGCCGTCCGGTTCGCGCGATCGACGGTGATCGCGACATCGACGTGCGTGCCCTGATCCATCTCGACGCGGAAGCGCCCGTCCTCAAGCCGCGACAGCAAACGGCGCACGCTTTCCTCGGCGTTGTCCTGCACGTGCTTCATGTAGGCCTGCACGACATCAAGGCCAAAATGCGCGACCATCTTTTCCAGTTCAGCAACGCCTTTTGCGTTCGACGGCCACATGCGCCTTGAGGTCGGCGATGTTCTTATCCGGCCGGCGCGCCGGATATTTCGCACCCGATAACAGCGCATGCGTTTCCGCTTCGAGAAAGCGGCCCTGATCGACGAGCTTGAAGTTGTCGATATAGACGCCTTCCTCATCGATGTGTGTCGCGCGCGGCGTCATCGACCCCGGCGACAATCCGCCGATATCCTCGTGATGCCCACGCGAGGCGACGTAGAACAGAATGCGATCTGCCTTCTCCCCGCTCCTTGCGGGGAGAAGGTGGGCGAAGCCCGGATGAGGGGCGCCAGCTTGTTCAGGATCATGTTGCCGCCCCTCGCCCCGACCCTCTCCCCGCTCGCGGGGAGAGGAGCAGGCCCAAAAACCGGCGTAATCACCGTGATATCCGGCAAATGCGTGCCGCCGTTATAGGGCGCGTTGAGCATGTAGACGTCGCCCGGCCGCATCTGCCCTTTGCGCAGCCGGATGATCGTCTCGACCGACTTGTCCATGGAGCCCAGATGCACTGGCATGTGCGGCGCATTGGCGACGAGTTCGGCGTCGGCATCGAAGATCGCGCAGGAGAAATCCAGCCGCTCTTTGATGTTCACGGATTGCGCCGTGTTGCGCAGCGCTTCGCCCATCTGCTCCGCGATCGACATGAAGAGATTGTTGAAGACTTCGAGCAGGATCGGATCGGCCGTGAGCCCGAGTTTTTCTCGCGCGCGCGGCACGCTGCGGGTCAGCACGATATTGTTGCGAGCATCGATTCGTCGCCTGCCAGCCAGGCTCGATGACGATGGTCTGGTTCGGCTCGATGATGAGCGCTGGCCCCGCAAGCGCCGCGCAGCCGGGAACAAGGCCATGGCTGGTTTCGCGATTGTAGACGGCCGCATCGCGCCAGGCGCCGCTGGTGAATACTTTTGTCTTGGCAACCGGCTGGGCAATGGCATTGGCGACGGGACCTTCGGCTGTGTCGATTGCAGCGCCGCCGCCGGTCGCCTCGACTTCAAGCGCTGCAGCGAAGACGCGTTTTTCGGGCGAGTTAAAGCCGTAACGCTGGCGATGTTCGCGCTCGAAAGCCGCGCGCATAGCCTCCGCTGAAGCGAGTGTGACCGGGAGCGCGTTGTCGGTGCCGTCATAGCGGACGTGAACGAACGTGGCGACCGCGATCGCGTCATCGGCGACGCCTTGCCCGGCGAGTTCGGCACGGGCTTCAGCAGCCAACCGCGATTGCAGGGCCGTGATCGAGGCAAGCGTCGCCGCATCAAGCGCGGCCTCGATCGATTGCTCGCGACTGGCGCGGATGTTGGCGAGCCCCATGCCATAGGCCGAGAGCAGTCCCGACAGCGGGTGAATGAGAATGGTTTCCATCCCCAGCGTGTCGGCGATCATGCAGGCATGCTGCCCACCAGCCGACCCGAAGCACTGCAGCGCGTATTCAGTCACGTCATAGCCACGCTGCACGGAAATCTTCTTGATCGCATTCGCCATGTTCTCGACGGCGATGCGCAGGAACCCATCCGCCACCTGCTCGGCCGTGCGCCCGTCGCCGATTTCGCCGGCGAGAGCAGCAAACGCCGCGCGTACGCCGTGCGACATCGAGCCGCTCGATCGCGCTCCGGCCCGAAAATCGCCGGGAACAGGTCGGGCGACGAGTTTGCCGACCATGACGTTGGCGTCGGTGACCGTCAGCGGGCCGCCACGGCGATAGCATTTCGGTCCAGGATTGGACCCAGCACTTTCCGGACCGACGCGGAACCGGCTGCCATCGTAGAACAGGATCGATCCGCCGCCCGCCGCAACGGTGTGAATGTTCATCATCGGCACGCGCATGCGCACGCCCGCAACTTCCGTTTCGAATGCGCGCTCATAGTCGCCGGCAAAGTGCGAGACGTCGGTTGACGTGCCGCCCATGTCGAAGCCGATCACTTTGTCGAAGCCGGCAATCTTCGCCGTCTCCGCCATGCCGACGATCCCGCCCGCGGGGCCCGACAGGATCGCGTCGCGCCCCTGAAACAGCTCCGCCGACTTGAGCCCGCCCGACGACGCCATGAACATCACGCGGAGGGTGTGGTTCTCCCTCTCCCCGTCCTTCAACGGGGAGAGGGTTGGGGTGAGGGGCGACAATGGACTCTTGAGCGGCAGTGACAGGTTCGAATCTTTTGGCCGCCCCTCACCCCAACCCTCTCCCCGCGTGCGGGGAGAGGGAATGGAGAGCGCCTGCGTGACACGCTCCACATAGCGCCGCAAAATCGGCGACAGGTAAGCATCCGCCACCGTCGTATCGCCCCGTCCGACGATCTTGACCAGCGGCGACACCTCGTGACTGACCGAAATCTGTGCGAAGCCAACCTTGCGCGCGATCTCAGCCGCCGCCTTCTCGTGCCCCGGATGCGCATAGGCGTGCATGAAGACGATCGCCACCGACTCAATTCCGGTCTTCCGCGCGGCGCTGAGATCCACCTCGAGCTTGGCCAGATCGAGCGGCGTTTCGATGAGGCCATCTGCGCGCACCCGCTCCTGTGCCTCGATGACACGGGCGTACAGCATCTCCGGCTTGATGATCTTTTTCGCAAAAATATCCGGCCGCGCCTGATACCCAATTTCCAACTGATCCTTCAGCCCCGCGGTGATCACCAGCAACGTCGCGTCACCTTTGCGCTCCAGCAGGGCGTTGGTAGCGACCGTCGTGCCCATTTTGACGGTTGCAATGCGGTCGGCCGGGATGGCCGCATCGGAGGCGACGCCAAGGAACTGGCGGATACCCTCAAGCGCCGCATCGGCATAAACGCCGGGGTTTTCCGACAACACCTTGCGCGCGACGATTGCCCCATCCGGTGATCGCGCAATCACATCCGTAAACGTGCCGCCGCGATCGATCCAGAAGTCCCAGCGACCGTCTTCGGTGCGTGTTGCCGTCATCAATGTGTTCCTGAAATCTGGCCCGTTCCCGGGCGCATAGCGGTGTGTTTTGGCGAAAGTCTTGCGTGTCCGCCCGCGCCGCTCCGTAACGTCGTCGCAATCCCGGCGATTGTTGCCGGATTGCACCGTATTCCCGCGTGCATCGCTGGCACATTATGTCTCAGCTGGTACCACAGCAACAACTTGGTAACGAATCGGGCGGCATATCGAAGTCGTGGGACGGCCTGGGGTCGACTCAGGGGGAACGCATGCGCCTGGCGCTCGACCGACTATATCTTTGGGCCGGCTATCTCGCCGGCGCCTTCCTGATCCTTATTTTCGCACTGATGATGACGCTCGCCGTCGGTCGCCAGTTCGGCCTCAATGTCCCCTCGGGCGACGATTTCGCATCCTGGGCCATGGCGGCGATGTCGTTCCTGGGTCTCGCCCACACCTTCAAGCGCGGTGAAATGATCCGCGTCGGCCTCCTTCTGGAAAAGCTCGATGCCCGCCGCCGGCATTGGTTCGAGATCGTCTCGCTCGCAACCGCGACCGTTTTTCTCGGCTATTTCTCCTGGTACGCCGTCGGAATGACCTATGACAGCTGGCGCTTCAACGACATCTCGACCGGTGTCGTCCCGGTCCCCCTCTGGTTTCCCCAGCTCGGCATGTCGCTCGGCCTCGTCGTTCTCCTGATCGCCGTCATCGACGAACTCATCCACGTCTTGCGCGGCAATCCGCCGACCTTCGAGAAGCCGCCGCCGAAGACCGTCGAGGAACTGCTTGAACGCGTCGCCGAAGGCGGGGGAGTCTGATCCATGCTCGCCGAAATCGGACTCGTCAATCTCTCGCTGATCCTGCTTCTGCTGATGATGTTGATCCTCGCCAGTGGCGTCTGGATCGCCGTCGGTCTCGGCATCGTCGGCCTTATCGCCATGGTCCTGTCGACCAACGTCCCGATCGGCAACGTTCTCGCGACCACCGTCTGGAGCGCCACCGCGTCATGGACGCTGGCCGCATTGCCGCTCTTCATCTGGATGGGCGAGATCCTCTTTCGCACTAAGCTTTCGGAAGAGATGTTTCGAGGCTTAGCGCCCTGGCTTCAATGGCTTCCCGGGCGCCTGCTGCACGTCAACGTCGTCGGCTGCGGTATTTTCGCGACCATGTCCGGATCGTCGGCCGCGACCTGCGCCACCGTCGGCAAGATCGCCCTGCCTGAGCTCGAAAAGCGCGGCTACGACATAAAGATGAGCCTCGGTTCCCTCGCTGGCTCCGGCACACTCGGCCTGCTGATCCCGCCGTCGATCCCGATGGTCGTCTACGCCGTCACCGCGAACGTCTCGGTGCTCAAGGTGTTCCTCGGTGGATTCTTGCCGGGCCTGCTCGTCATGGCGCTTTACTCCGGCTACATTGCGATCTGGTCATTGCTCAATCCGGGCAAGGTGCCGCCGCGCGATCCGCCGATGCCCTTCATGGAAAAGCTGCGTCACTCCGCGAAGCTCATTCCCTGCCTCGTGCTGATCGCGACCGTCTTCCTATCGCTGGTCCTCGGCATCGCCACCGCGACCGAATGCGCAGCCTTCGGCGTCATTGGCGCGCTCGCACTCGCCTGGTGGAGCGGCACGCTTTCGCGCGATACGCTCGCCGAAAGCATCATGAGCACGACGCGACTGACCTGCATGATCATGCTGATCCTGGCGTCCGCTTCGTTCTGCACGGCGGCTATGGCGTTCACCGGCATTCCGCAAGCGCTGGCTGAATGGGTCAAGGGCCAGAACCTCCAGCCGCACATGCTCGTCTTTGCCTTGACGATTATGTACATCATCCTCGGCTGCCTCATCGACGGCATCTCGATGATCGTGCTGACGATGGTCATCGTCCTGCCGATGGTGAAGGAAGCCGGCTTCGATCTCGTCTGGTTCGGCGTCTATCTCGTCATCCACGTCGAGATGGCACAGATCACGCCGCCCGTCGGCTTCAATCTCTTCGTCTTGCAGAACATGAGCGGACGCGACACCTGGACCGTCGCCAGGGCGGCATTCCCCTTCTTCCTGCTGCTCAACGTCGCCGTCATCATCATCACCGCCTTCCCCGAGATCGTGACCTACGTTCCCGAACTGGTGTTCCCCGAAACCGCCAAAGGCGCGATCAAAAAATAGGCGACGCCCACGTTAGTCCCGCTCCGCCACGCTGAACCCTGTGCCTGATCGCGACCTACCCTTCGGCGCCGCGGGTTCCACGGTACGCGCTTCCTGAACGGATGTTCACAATTGCCATTGGCCGCCCATGTCCCGCGCGATCACGACTTCACCGGCGCAGCAGCAGTTGCCAAGGTTGGTGCTGCGACCTGTTTCAGAATGAAACAAAATGCAGGTCCGAATGAAATTTTATCGCGATTTAGGGACTAAAGTCGGCAATTGCGACATGGACAACGCTGCCTTTTTAGGCGAAATATTGGTTACCGAACGTGTCGCTCGTATTGCGCGACACGCAGTCGAAAACTTCGGGAGGAAGTTGGATAATGTCGCATCTCAGGAATAGTGCGCTGGCCCTGTTCGCTTCAGCAGCACTTCTCGCCATCGGCGAGCCGGCCCTTGCGCAGACAAAGTGGAACCTTCCAGCCGCCTATCCGGACACGAACTATCATTCGGAAAACCTGGTCCAGTTTGCCAAGGACGTTGAAGCTGCAACCGGCGGTAAATTGAAAATCACGGTCCATGCCGGCGCTTCGCTGTTCAAGGCTCCCGAAATCAAGCGCGCCGTCCAAACCGGTCAGGCGCAGATCGGCGAAGTCCTCCTGTCGATCCACGAGAACGAAGACCCGCTCTACGGTCTCGACGTCGTACCGTTCCTCGCCACCAGCTTCAGCGAGTCGCGCAAGCTTTGGGATATCTCCCGCCCAGCCATTGAAAAGAAGCTCGCCGCCCAAGGACTGATGGTGCTGATGGCGGTTCCGTGGGGCCCCCAAGGTATCTACGCCAAGCAGGACCTGAACAAGGTCGAGGACATGAAGGGTCTGAAGTTCCGCTCCTACAATGTCGGCACCAGCCGCATCGCCGAACTCGCCGGCGCCCAGCCAGTGACCATCCAGGCGGCGGAACTGCCGCAAGCTCTCGCCACCGGCGTCGTCAACTCGTTCATATCGTCGGGGTCGACAGGTTATGACTCGAAAGTCTGGGAAACGTTGACCCACTGGTACGACACGCAGGCGTGGATCCCGAAGAATATCACGTTCGTCAACAAGGCACTCTTCGAAGTCCTGCCGAAGGAAAGTCAGGCAGCGCTGCTGAAGGTCGCCAAGGAAGCCGAAGATCGCGGTTGGAAGATCGCCGAAGAAAAGGCCGAGTGGTACAAGACCGAGTTGAAGGAGAAGGGCATGAAGATCTTGCCGCCTTCACCGGAGTTCGCCGCTGGCCTCAAGAAGTACGGTGCCGACCTGACCGCCAACTGGCTGAAGAAGGCCGGCGTCGAAGGCCAGGGCGTGGTTGACGCCTACAACAAGAAATAATCCACCTCGACAAGTCCATCAAAACACAAACACCCGCGATCCCGATCGCGGGTGTTTCGCATTTGCTTCTGATACCGGTCAATGAAATGATCGGCCGGTATGCTCCGAACGCGACCGGCCGGTATCCGCGCGCTGATCTACAATCAATTCTTGGTCCAGGTCTCGCCCTTGCAGACGAGGCCGCCGAGCACACAGCCCTTGAGGTTCAGCGCCTTGGGGCCCTCGAGCGTCACAACGCCGTTGTAGGTCTGGCCATCCTCGGTGTTGAGCAGCGAACCCTTCCAGGTGTTGTCGCCGCTCTTGTCCGCGCCCGACATGATCACCTTACCGACATCACCCTTCTTGCTCGCGTCCTTGACCGCGGTGATTTTGGCGCAGAGTTTGCCGCCGCAATCGTAGAAGTTGACCTGCGTTCCGGTCGAGGGGCGAGTCCAGGTTCCGGTCGGGCTGGATTGCGCGAATGCCGCCGACGAGAGGCCGAATGCAGCGACTGCGAGAGCCGCGAATTTCAAATGATGCATGCCTAATTCCTCCAGGATGTTGCTGAATTCATCCGATCGTTACAATGCCGGATGGCGCGAGTTTACGGCGACAGCAGTGCGCTGTCACGGCCCCCACTTATGCCACGATTGTGGACAGCTGACGGCCGATCATTGCACACATGTGCCGGTCAAACCCGCACCTCGTAGCCGAATTCGGCTGACGAGGCGGCAAGCCAGGTCCAGAAACTCGTCGCAAAACTCTGCGCCACCAGGATCTCGAACACCGGCGCATCGTCGATGCAGGCGATCTGCAAACCGATGTGGCCCGCGACCGTCTGCGCGACGTGCCCAACGCCAAACACCGAAGCGTCGAGATCGATCGGCACACCCTTGGCCAGCGCATCCCGGGCGCTGGGGCCGCCGACATGCAGGACAATGCGGCTGTCGGTTTGATCCGTGACGCAAGCAACACCATCGAGCGTCCGTCGCAACGTCGCCGCGAACGCGCCGCTCGCCGCCTGCTCACCGCTCGCATTCCATTGCCCAGGACTAATCCCGGCGACAGTGATTCGCGCCGACGCAACGCGTCGCGGCCCATCCATGGCATTGACGCCATAGGTGCGGCTCAGTGCGGCCAAGACGTCGGCCGTGCGGCCACGGCGCGCGATGATCGTCGCCAGCGCAATATGAGCCTGTTCAACGACGACGACGCCCGGTGCGCCCTCCAAGCGGCCATGCCGGCCGGGCGTTGCAACACCAGCGAGCGCCGAACGCATGTGTAAGGTTGTGTCACTCATGCAACCGCTTCCCCTCAGGGTCATAGAAGACGGGATCGCAGATCTCGACCTCAACGTCGAACCCGCGCAACAGGTCGACGGCGCGCATGCGCTCGCCGATCCGCGAACGGCCGCCGTTGATCAGCCCCAGCCCGATCCAATGCTCCAGCGTCGGCGAATAGGTGGCCGACGTCACGTAGCCTTGTTCGTGTTCGGCGATCGATGGCTTGTCGGTCGGAATGAGGTGGCCACCAGCACGCAGCCGTTCTGTCCGATCAACCGGCTTCAATCCGACGAGCCCCCAACGGTCCGCAGCGACCAGCGCCGGCCGCTGGCTCATGACCCGGCCGATGTAGTCCTTCTTGGCTGACATCATTTTCGCCAGCCCCAGATCGCGTGCCGTCGTCGTACCGTAGAGTTCGCTTCCAGCGACGTGGCCCTTCTCGATCCGCATCGCGTTGAGCGTTTCAAGGCCGTACGGCGTGACGCCGAATGCCCGCCCTGCTTCCATGATCGCCCGGATGGTGGCATCGCCGTATCGTGCAGGAACGGCGATTTCGTAGGCCAGTTCCCCCGAGAACGAGATCCGGAACAGCCGCGCCGGCAATCCGCCCGCAATCGACAGCTCGCGCGCCGCCATGTA
Organism: uncultured Alphaproteobacteria bacterium; assembly: GCA_963714325.1. Lineage (GTDB taxonomy): Bacteria > Pseudomonadota > Alphaproteobacteria > Rhizobiales > Hyphomicrobiaceae > CAVQOB01. The sequence goes on from CAVQOB010000008.1 coordinate 640,308, forward strand.
AGGGAACGCCGCGTTGGATATATCGTGCTGGCGGTCGATCAGCGCTTGCAACAGTTCGCGCGACTTGGGCCCTGCGATCGAGAACTGCGCCCATTGCTCGCTGACCGATACCATCTGCACATCGAGCGCCGGCCACAAGCACTGGTGGCAGAATTCCATGTGCTGCATGACTTTGACGGCATGGGCGGTGGTCGTCGTCATCAGGAAATGATCCTGGCCCAGCCGCGACGTCGTGCCGTCATCCATCACGAACCCATCTTCGCGCAGCATGAGCCCATAGCGCGCCTTGCCGATGGCGAGTGTCGAGAACGTATTGCAATAGAGCCGATCGAGGAACTGGGCCGCATCGGGTCCCTGGATGTCGATCTTGCCGAGCGTCGACACATCACATACACCCACCGACGACCGTGTCGCCCTGGTCTCGCGGACAACGCTCTGAAGCCAGTCCGTCTCCCCGGCAATCGGAAACCACGCAGCCCGCAACCAGGCACCGGCTTCCATGAACACAGCGCCCTGCTCTGTCGCCCACGTATGCCCGGTTGTCAGTCGCGTCGGCCGGAAATCCTTGCCGCGATGGTGGCCGGCGAGCGCGCCGAACGACACCGGCACGTAGGGCGGGCGATAGACCGTCGTTCCGACTTCAGCGATCGGCAGGCCCCGCGCCTCCGCGAGGATGGCAAGCCCATTGACGTTTGCCGTCTTGCCCTGATCGGTCGCCATGCCGAGCGTCGTGTAGCGCTTGGCCAGTTCAACCGAGCGATAGCCTTCCTGCGCCGCGAGTTTGATGTCCTTGACCGTGACGTCGTTCTGAAAATCGACGAATGCCGTGGCTTGGCGACTGGCCACGTGCCAGAGCGGCGTGATGGCGGACGGCTCGTCATCGGCGCGCGGCAACGTCTGCGCCCGCGCGGCAAACCCGCAATCCGTCGCGCCCGTGCGCCCGGCCTCGACACCAGCCGCAAGGCAGCGCGCCAATGTCAAATCGCCGTTTGCAGCGCCGGCCACGACCATGCCTGGCGGCAACCGATCCGGCACGAACGCCGCTATCGCCTCATGCCAGCGCGGTCGCGACCCGAGATGACACGTCAGATTGACCGCTGGCGACCACCCCCCGGACATCGCCAGTGCGTCGCAATCCAGCTCGATCAGCCGCTTGCTGCTGTCACGCACGGTAATCCCGTTGACCCGTGTGCCGCCTTCCGTCGCGACGACGCTGGCGCCGAAGAATGTGCGGGTGCCACTCCCGATCAGCGGCGCTGCCAGCGTGCGCGCAACGTCCGCACGACTATCGATCACCGCCTCGACAGTGATCCCGGCCGCCGCGGCGTCCCGTGCCGTCCGCCAGCCATCGTCGCAACAGGTGAAAATCGCGATGCTCCGCCCAGGCGCCACCGCAAATCGATTGAGATACGTCCGCACCGCGCCAGCCAGCATGATCCCCGGCCGATCATTGTCACCGAACACCAGCGGCCGCTCGATCGCACCCGCCGCCAGGATGGCGCGCTTGGCGACGATGCGCCACAAGCGTTGCCGCGGCTGATGCTCGGGCGGCACCGCGACATGATCATTGACACGCTCGATCGCGCCGTACGTCCCGCCATCGTAGACACCGTAGATAGCGGTGCGCTTCATGATGCGCACGCTTGGCAGGCCGGCGAGTTCGGCTTCAGCGGCGCCGACCCAGGCCTGCGCCGGCATACCGGCAACCTCGTGCTGCTCAGACAACAGCCGGCCGCCCAATGCGAAATCGTCCTCGGCAAGAATGACGCGAGCGCCTGTCCGCCCCGCTGCCAGCGCCGCCATCAGCCCCGCCGGGCCGGATCCGATCACCAGCACATCGCAATGCGCGAACGCCTTCTCGTAATGGTCGGGGTCGTCAGCATCAGCAGCGCGGCCAAGTCCAGCCGCGCGGCGGATCAGCGGCTCGTACAATTTTTCCCACAGCGCCGCCGGCCACATGAATGTCTTGTAGTAAAATCCGGCCGAAAGTAGTGGCGCGACCAGCGGTTGACCGCCAGCACATCGAAGGTGAGCGACGGCCAGCGGTTCTGGCTGGTCGCTGCGAGCCCATCAAAGAGTTCAGTCGTCGTCGCCCGCGTATTGGGCTCGCGCCTGGCGCCGCTACGCAATTCGACAAGTGCGTTCGGCTCCTCGGATCCGGCCGTCAGAATGCCGCGCGGACGATGATACTTGAACGAGCGGCCAACGAGGTGTTGCCCATTCGCGATCAACGCCGACGCGAGCGTATCACCGGCAAGCCCGCCGAACGTGCGGCCGTCGAACTGGAACACCAGCGGGCGCGCGCGATCGACCAGTCCGCCATGGGCGAAGCGATGCGACTGAAGTGCAATGGCCATCAGCGGCTGCCTCCCGCTGGCCCGCTCGCCAGCGCGACGTCGCGCGCCACTTCAACGCCCTGAACCTCATGCGTCCGCGTATCGCGCGCAACAATCAACCATTGCCGGCACCCGCCCTGATGATACCAGAGTTCACGATGCCGCCCGGCCGGATTGGCGCGCAGGTAGACGTAGGGATAGAACGCCGTCTCTCTCGCCTCGGTCGGCCGCGCCATCAGCGCATCGGCATCGCCAAGGATCGCGAACTCATCATTCGATCGCGGTCCGCAATAAGGGCAGGCTATGCGCATGTTGGTCTCGTCATGTCCATCGCGATGCTGATTAGTAGAGTCAGGAACATTATCCCCTCGTCAATCAATGCAAATTCGGTTGCGCGCCAGCGCCCTTTTCGTCGATCAGGTGGCCGGTTTCGAACCGATTGAGTTTGAAGGCGGCAGCAACGGCATGCGGCTCGTCCCGCGCGATCAGATGGGCAAAGCACCAGCCCGAAGCCGGAGTTGCCTTGAACCCGCCGTAACACCAGCCGCAATTGAGGTAGAGGCCCTCGATCGGCGTCCGGTCGATGATCGGGGAACCATCCATGCTCATGTCCATGATCCCGCCCCACTGCCGCAGCATGCGCAACCGGCCAAGCCCCGGCCAGATCGCCATGCCGCTCTCGAAAACATCCTCGACGGTGTAGAGGTTGCCGCGCTGTGCGTAGGTATTGTAGCCATCGATGTCGCCGCCGAAGACGAGGCCGCCCTTGTCCGATTGGCTGATGTAGAAATGTCCGGCGCCAAACGTGATCACTTGGTCAATCAGCGGCTTCAAGCCTTCCGAGACGAACGCCTGCAGCACATGGCTCTCAATCGGCAGCATCAACCCGGCCATCGCCGCGACTCGCGAAGAATTGCCCGCACATGCGAGGCCGATTTTTTTCGCTCGTATCACCCCGCGGGTCGTCTCGACCGCGACCGCGTGGCCATTCTCAACCCTGATGCCGGTGACCTCGGTATTCTGCAGGATGTCGACGCCGCGCGTATCCGCGCCACGCGCGAAGCCCCATGCAACGGCGTCATGCCGCACCGTCCCGCCTCGCCGCTGCAGCAATCCGCCCTGAATCGGAAACCGGCCGTTCTCATAGTCGAGGAATGGGGCCACGGCACGCACCTGCTCCTTGTCGAGCAGCTCCGCATCGATCCCGAGCAAGCGCATCGCATTGCCGCGCCGCACATAGGCGTCGCGCTGCGAGTCCGTGTGATAGAGGTTGATCACACCGCGTTGGCTGACCATGGCGTTGAAATTAAAATCCTGCTCGAGCCCTTCCCAGAGCTTCAAGGAGTGCTCGTAGAACGGCGTGTTGCCCGGCAGCAGGTAGTTCGAGCGGATGATGGTCGTGTTGCGGCCGACGTTGCCGGAACCGATGTGCCCCTTCTCGACAACGGCAATGTTGGTCATGCCATGGTTGCGGGCGAGATAGTACGCGGTCGCCAGGCCATGCCCGCCGCCACCGACGATGATCGCGTCATAGTCGGCTTTGGGTTCCGGATCCCGCCACGCCGGCGTCCATCCGGAATGGCCGCGCAGCGTCTCCCGCAGCAGCGAGGCAATCGAATACTTCATATCGTGCGTTTTCCCCTGGCAGCCCTGGCCGGGCTACCTCACGCCGCAACGTCGACCGGTTCCCTGGGGCGCGTCAAGGGTCTGATCTTACGCCCCTGTATTGCTGGAGTGCTTGCCGGGGACAAGCATGCCCTCGGACATGATCCGAGGGTCTGAGCGGCTTTCCCGAAAGAAGTACGACCAAACAAAGCCCTCGGCAGCGACGGTCACCCCACAGCATTCTGCTCGCCACGGACCGCGTTGAGGCTGGCGCCACTCTGGCTCCGCTCTGGCTTGATCTCCGGATCGTTCGCAAGGTGCTCTGGCGGCAATTTCGTGGTTCGCACCGCGCCCAACTCCAACCAATGCTGGTTCCAACGCGTCAAACGCAACTTCTCCTTGAACTCCAAAATCTTCTCGAATTCTCCATCTCGGAGTGAATTGGTGTCGCGCAGCCTGATCACTTTGGCGTCGATCGTATCGCGCTTGCGGTCCAGTTCGTCATTGAGATCGAACAAGCTTTGCGGCGCGTAGGCCGGATGCGAGCGGGTCATCCGCTCGAACACCAACTCGGCAATCACGGCATGTAAGGGCATTTTGCGCGCAAAGTATCCGTAGATCATGCTCGTCACCTGACGAACTTGTCCCAAGGCATCCGGCTGGAGGACGACCGCGTCAGTGTACGCAGCAGCATTGACGGTCTGGCCATTCAAAGCGCTCAGGTAAAGTCCCCACGCTTCATCGCCCGGTTTCGAACTATCGTCGATGGCATAACCGCTTGACACCAACCGCAACAGGAAGTCCAGCGTGACGTCGGAGAGTTTGTCGGTGGCCCAGCTGCCGCCAACATTCGAATGATCGCCGCTGAACCAAACCTCGATGATCCGCTCAGGCGTCAACGGGTCCGGATCCATCAGGTTCGGAACGAAACTATCGCGCATTTCGTCAAGTGCGACCATGTGATAGGCCTGCTCGACATTGTCGGCGATGGCGAGGTCCTTGAAGGCGTTGATCTTGCCGAAATCAATTCCAGCGATGGTTTTGGCGACGCCGAACGCGCCGACCGTGTCCCAGCAACCGAGCACGCTGACCGGCACGTCGTGTTGCTTGCTGGCTGATTTCCAGACGACCCAGTGGCGGCCAAGCAGACGCAAGGTCCACAGGCGCTTCGGCGCGCCGCGTTGATCAATCATTCGGGCGAGCAGACGGGCGATAGCAGCACCACGGCTGAAGCCGAAGATGAAAATGCGATCACCGGGCCGATAGACCCGAATGACATCGAGATAAGCGCGATCGACAATACTGGCTGCGCCGAGCCCGGTTGCCGAGCCCAGCACATCGAGGATCGGGCTGTTCTCGATCGTGTTGCCAACGCCGCTGTAGTAGAAGGCGATCTGCTTGTCCTGGTAACGTTTGGACAATGTAGCATCAAAGCGCCCACCGGGCGGCACGAGCGCGTTAAGCAGTGCTCCCTTGGACTTGTCTTGTTTAAGCATGCCAAAGAGTTTCAGCACGTTGGTCTGCGTGGTGCGGCCCATCTCCGTCTGCCCGGTCGTCTGGCCGGTGCCGTCGAGGCAAACAACGATGTTCTTGCGCGTGTCGCTGCTCCACACATCCGATTGCTTCAAGAGGAAGTAGAGCGACGGAATGACGAGCAGGACGAATTCCAACTTGTACCACTTGCTCGATAGCGAACTCCATACCCAGGCCGGCCAATCGTTGATGCAGGCAGCTACAAGGACGAGCAGTGCGGCCGCCAACAGGCCGTTGTAGAGATATGTCGGCAGCAAGCGCTGACCGCTGACGTGGCGGCGCAATCGAAAGGCGAGCACAAAGAGGATCAGCTGCGTCAGAATAAAATTGAGGACCCCCTCGGAAAACCGCTCGTTGCTCGGGATGTCGGTCCCTGGGACCTTGCCGAACCATCCACTCGCATTAATCGAATACAGAATGACGAACGCGAACAGAAAATAGCGCCAGAAGCTGCGCCGATAGATCAAACCGGCAACGCCGGGAACAGCTGCAAAAAGTGCGATGACGCTGAAAGCGTAGGCTTGTGCGCTGACGATCTTCACGGCATTGCCGCCAAAACTGTCGAAGGCATTTTTCGCCAGCACCCGGATGGCGTTCAAGAACTTTTCGACCGTCTCTTGCTTGGCGATAGCGGTGTCATCGAAGGCTGCCCAGGTCAACCCTTCCAGTTGCCTGATGAACAAAAGTGTCACCAACAGCAGCAAAAACAATGGAATGATCCGTGATCCCTTCTTAATCGCCAATTGAAGCTGCGCGACATTCTGGACGTTCGCGGCACCTTGAAGAGGTTCAACAGTCATGGCGTTTCCTCCCGCTCAATCATCAATTCGGCTCAACCGGATCGAGCCAATGAGCTCCGAAAAATCGGCAACGTTATTCAAATTCGCCCGCGGCGCGTGCGCTTAAGGCTCGGGGTGAGCTTACACTCAACGGGCTGTCGCGCGACAATGAATCTCGCCATTTTCGAGCGCCCGCTTCGTCATTTCATCGAGGTATCGTGATGCAATTGACGCCAGCCCACAGAGCAAGCCAGAACCGATTGCCGGAACCGGTCGTATGAGTTGTTACGGACGATCACCGGTCTGAATATGGTGCTGCAGGGATGACTGGTCTTGCGGTGGCAGAACCGCTAAATCTGCTCACCTCGACTTCAGATGATCCGCGACGGGAGCACTGGCATGGGTAAGATGGACACGAATATTCGACTCTCTCTGGCAGAGTGCCGAATTGACGCGGCGCAACCTCATTGCCGCCGGCGCAACCATGGGTGTCGTCAACGGCTTTGCCGCCTCCGTTCAGCCGGTCATGGCGCAAACCATGATCATCACCGATCCAGCCGGCCTTGACGCTGGCATGATCGAAATCCCAACGGCATCGGGCCCCATCCCAGCCTACCGCGCCGTCCAAGCCGGACAGAAATCGCGCCCCCTGGTCCTCGTCGTGCAGGAGATCTTTGGGCTGCACGAGCACATCAAGGACGTTTGCCGGCGGCTCGCCAAGCTCGGCTACGCGGCGATCGCTCCATCACTCTATCATCGCCAGGGCGACGTCACGAAGCTGGCCAGCTTCGACGAGATTCGCCCCATCGTCGCGACAGTCCCTGACGCGCAGGTCATGTCCGACCTCGACGCCGCCGTCGTCTGGGCAACCAAAGCCGGCATCGCCGATGCGAGCAGGGTCGGCATCACCGGCTTCTGTTGGGGCGGCCGTATCGTCTGGCTCTATGCCGCGCACAGTCCGAGCCTGAGAGCCGGTGTCGCCTGGTATGGCCGCGTCGTCGGCGACAAGACGGCGAACCAGCCGGCGCATCCGGTCGACCTCGCCGCCAGGATCAAGGCGCCGGTGCTTGGCCTCTATGGCGGTGAAGATACCGGCATTCCCATTGCGACCACCGAACAGCTGCAGGCAGCCCTCGGGCCCGGTAGCAAGTCGACATTCCACATCTATCCGGATGCGCCGCATGCCTTCTTCGCCGACTACCGGCCGTCATACCGCGAAGCCGCCGCCATCGACGCTTGGCAACGCATGTTCGTCTGGTTCAAACAGAACGGTGTCGTTTGAGCGGCGTCACAAAAGCACTCGTACTCGGCTGGGAGGAATGGGTCGCATTGCCCGATCTCGGTCTCCCCGCCATCAAGGCCAAGATTGATACCGGCGCCAAGACCAGTGCCCTGCATGCATTCACAATCGAGCCGTTTGGACCGCCCGGCCGGCCAGGCGTGCGGTTCGGAATCCACCCGGCGCCGCGCAAACCCGAGATCGAATTATTCTGCTCCGCTGCCGTTGTCGACACCCGCGATGTCACGAGTTCCAACGGTGAACGCGAACGCCGTTACGTGATCATGACAACATTGGCGATCGCCGGTCAGCAGTGGCCGATCGAGGTAACGCTGACCGACCGTTCCGAGATGAGTTATCGCATGTTGCTCGGCCGGCAGGCGTTGCAACCCGGCATCCTGATCGACCCGACCGTCTCGTTTCACCAACCGCGGCTTGGCTACAAGCTCTATGGGGTCAAGCGCCGGAAGGTCAAGCCGGACTGATACCGGCAAACAACGATCGACCTGTGCTTCCCTGCACGCGACGGGCAGTTATCCGCGCGCAGGGTGCGGCGGCGGCGCAAGATGAGCGCTGGCAGCGGTCAGCGCAGATCGAGGTCTGTGGCCGGCTGATGCAACGCTTCGTGGATCGCCCGCGACACCGGCTCGGCGTTGTGCATGAGGATTCGCTGTCGCCACGGGCGCGCCATCGGGCTGGAAATCTTCGACCACCTGCATCAGCACGCTGCGCATAGCGTCGTATCGTCCTGCGGATCGCCTCGCGCAATTCATTCAATTCCAGCTCCAGCCGCGCGGCCGGCACCATCGGCTCGCGGCACGAGGTGATGCGCGGATGTGCCGTGCCACTGCACGCTGTCGCCGATGATCAATTCCTCGCGCAGCTTTTCGCCTTGCCGTAAGCCCGACATACTCGATGGCGATATCGCCGTCGGATTTTGCGCATCGCGAACGGATAACCCCATCAGCCGGATCATCGAACGGGCAAGGTCGTCGATACGCACGGGCTCGCCCATGTTGAGCACGAACACTTCGCCGCCGACCCCCATCGCACCAGCCTGTATCACCAGCGATGCTGCTTCGGGGATCGACATGAAATAGCGGATCATGTCGGGGTGCGTCACGGTGACGGGACCGCCGGCCTCGATCTGCTTTCGGAACAGTCGGACAACCGACCCGGAGCTGTCGAGCACATTGCCGAAGCGGACGATTGTGAACACGGTACGGCCGGCAACGATGGCGGCCGTCGATTGCAGGAACATTTCGGCAAGGCGTTTACTGGCTCCCATGATGCTGGTCGGCCTGACCGCTTTGTCGGTCGAGATGAAGACAAACCGTTCGACACCCAACGCCGCCGCCGCCCGTGCGACAACCACAGTCCCGAACGTGTTGTTCAGCAGTCCAGCCGTAGGGTTATTCTCGACAATCGGCACATGCTTATGCGCGGCGGCATGATAGATCGTCACAACGCCATGACGCTCGATCGTGTCGCGAATGATCTGTTCGTCAAGTACACTGCCGAGTACAGCGTGAACGTCGATCGACACAGGCACTACTTTTGTCGTTGTGCCCGGGTCCTCAGCATCGCGGTTCAGCGCGACCAGGAGATCCTGTACTTCAGCCCCGATCTGATACAGCGCACTTTCCGATGCTTCGAACAGCACCAGTCGCGTCGGTCGCTGACGCACGATCTGGCGCACCAGTTCAGACCCGATCGATCCACCGGCGCCCGTGACCATCACCGACTTGCCTTGAATATTGCGATGCATCAGGTCGGGATTCGGTGGCACCGCGTCGCGCCCGAGCAGATCATCGGCGCCGACCGGCCTGAGATCGCTGACAGTCACACGACCGGTTGCAATATCTTCGATGGCAGGTAGCGTTCGCACGGAGACTGGAAATTTCTCAAGGCTGCGGAGCAGTTGCGCCCGCTCATGCCGGCTGGCCTCGGGCATCGCCAGAAGAACCTCCTTGATCTGATGCCGATCGACTAGTCCAGCAAGCCGTTCTGGCCGGTAGACCTTGAAGCCGGCGACGTATTGCCCCCACAGGCCGCGGTTCTGATCGACGAACCCGACCGGATCGTAACGCTGCGATCGGGCCAGCGCGACCGCCAGCTGGACGCCGGTCGGCCCCGCACCATAGATGATCACCTTGTCGCGGCCCTCGGCAAACGGGCGTGGCAGGTCGACACCCATGCCTTTCAAGATCCAGCCCGCGAGTTGCCGGCTACCCCAGATACCAAGCGTGCCAAAAATGGCATACAAGATGACGGCGGTGCGTGGCACGCCGGTCATCCCCGTCAGCACCACCACCAGCGACCAGATGAGAATCGAGACGCAGACCGCAAGTGCGATGCGGTTGATCGTGCGGCCACCGATGTAGCGCGTCACGAGGCGGTAGAGATCCATCTGGAAAAAGGTCAACACGCCAATCGCTGGCGCCAGGCCGGTCAGCGCCATGAAGCGCCAATTGGGTGGCGTGTAGAATTCATTGTAGCGGATCGAAAACGCCAGCCACATCGAGAACGTCAGGATGCACACATCATTGATGACGAGGATCGCCCGTTTCGGATACCGCCCGAGCGCGACCATCCGCGCCATCAGGCGCCCAAACGGTCCAAGAAACGTCTTCAATTGCTGCACGGATCGATCCTGAGCATCACCAGTTGGTCGTCGCCAGTCACCCCATCGCAGAACGCGCTGAACACGACCGCAATTCCTGTTGTCAGGCTGCTATTGGCGCGTTAAATTCATATCGAGAACAACAGGTTGCCGATATTGAACCCAATAGGGAGATTATAATTCTATTCCAAGACGTAGTGACGGTTGTTCAATCAAATGTTGTGTCGCTTTGTATCAGGCGCCAGGCCCGATCATTTTTTCCGGTCGCACCACCGCATCGAACTCGGCGTCTGTCACATAGCCGCCACCAACCGCCTCCTGGCGCAGCGTCGTGCCGTTCTTATGCGCTGTCTTGGCGATTTTCGCGGCATTGTCGTAACCAATCTTCGGAGCCAGCGCCGTCACCAGCATCAGCGAACGATCGAGCGCCGCCTTGATGTTGTCTTCGCGCGCCTCGATGCCAGCGACGCAATTGTCGGTGAATGAGACGGCCGCGTCGGCCATCAACTTGGTCGATTGCAGGAAGTTGTAGGCCATCACCGGATTGAACACGTTCAATTCGAAATGGCCCTGTGAACCCGCAAACGTCAAAGCAGCGTGATTGCCGAAGATCTGGCAGCAAACCATCGTCAGCGCCTCGCACTGCGTCGGGTTGACCTTGCCCGGCATGATCGAGGAGCCAGGCTCATTCTCCGGCAGTGACAGCTCGCCAAGCCCCGAGCGTGGGCCCGAGCCGAGAAACCGGATGTCATTGGCGATCTTGAACAGCGACGCTGCCACCGTGTTGATCGCGCCGTGGCTCATCACCATTGCATCATGCGCAGCGAGTGCTTCGAACTTGTTCGGTGCGGTCGTGAAGGGCAATCCGGTGATGGCCGCGATCCGCTCCGCAACCTTCTCCGCAAATCCCATCGGCGCATTGAGCCCGGTGCCGACGGCCGTGCCGCCCTGCGCCAGTTCCATCAACATCGGCAGTGTGCTCTCGATCCGCTTGATACCGTTCTCGATCTGCCGCGCATAGCCACCGAATTCCTGACCGAGCGTCAGTGGCGTCGCATCCTGCGTGTGCGTGCGCCCGATTTTGATGATCTGCGCCCAGGCCTTGGCCTTGACGTCGAGCGCCGTGTGCAGGTGCCGCAACGCCGGCAGCAGAGAACGCACAATCTCCTCGGCACACGCGATATGCATCGCCGTCGGGTAGGTGTCGTTCGAACTCTGGCTCATATTCACGTGGTCGTTGGGATGGACGGGCTTCTTCGAGCCCATCACGCCGCCGAGCATTTCAATCGCCCGATTGGAAATCACCTCGTTGGCATTCATGTTCGATTGCGTGCCAGAGCCCGTCTGCCAGACCACCAACGGGAAGTGATCGTTGAGACGGCCTTCGATGACCTCCTGTGCGGCCGCGACAATCGTCGCGGCGATCTTTGGATCGAGCCGGCCGAGCGCTGCGTTCGTCTCAGCCGCCGCGCGCTTGACGATACCGAGCCCGCGCACGACCGACGCCGGTTGTCGCTCCCAGCCGATTTTGAAATTGCCGAGACTGCGCTCCGCTTGCGCGCCCCAATAGCGCGTCGCGTCGACTTCGATCGGGCCAAACGTATCGGTCTCAGTGCGGGTCTTGGTCATGGTTGGTCCATCGATTGTCGCGGCCGGCTGATCGGCACCGAGCGTTGCCCTAGCACGCGCGCCAAGCGCGTTCCAACGGGTTCTGAGCGTCATGCACGGGACTACATCCCCGGATAATTCGGCCCGCCACTACCTTCAGGCACCGTCCAAGTGATGTTCTGGCTCGGGTCCTTGATGTCGCAGGTTTTGCAGTGAACGCAATTCTGCGCGTTGATCTGGAACCGCGCCTTGCCATCGTCGCTCCTGATGATCTCGTAAACGCCAGCCGGGCAATAGCGCTGCGCCGGTTCGGCATACTCCGGTAGATTGAACGCCACGGGAATGCGCGGATCGGCCAGTTTCAGATGCGCCGGCTGATCTTCCTCGTGGTTGGTCGCCGAGAACGACACATTGGTCAGCCGGTCAAACGTCAACACGCCATCCGCCTTGGGATAGGTGATCGGCGTGAACGCGCTCGCTTTGCCCGTCGACGCATGATCAGGTTTGCCGTGCTTCAAGGTGTAGCCGAGGCCGATCCCGGGAATGATGGTGTTCAGCCACATGTCGAGTGCGCCGAGCGGAATTCCGATGGCCGTCCCGAATTTCGACCACAACGGTTTGACGTTGCGCACCGGTCTCAGGTCGCGGGCGATCGGGCCTGCACGAACAGCGCGTTCGTAGCCGTCAAGCATGTCGTGCGCGCGCCCGGCCGTCAGTGCGGCAAACGCCGCGTCGGCTGCATATATCCCTGACAGGATCGCGTTGTGACTGCCCTTAATGCGCGCCACGTTGACGAAGCCGGCCGAACATCCGGCGAGCACGCCGCCGGGAAAGGCCAGCGTCGGAATCGACTGCCATCCGCCTTCCGTGAGCGCGCGCGCGCCGTAGGAAATGCGTTTTCCACCCGCCAGCAGCTCGGCGATCATCGGGTGTGTTTTGAAGCGCTGGAATTCGTCATAGGGCGAGAGATAGGGATTCTTGTAGTTCAGATGCACAACGAAACCAACCGACACTAAGTTCTTGCCATAGTGGTAGAGAAAAGACCCGCCACCCGTGCTGTTGCCGAGCGGCCAGCCGAAGGTGTGTTGCACCAACCCCGGCTGATGCTTTGCTCCCGGAATCTCCCACAGCTCCTTCAGGCCGATGCCGTACTTTTGCGGCTCTCTGCCTTCGTCGAGTTTAAATTTGGCAACCAGTGTCTTGGCTAGCGATCCGCGCGCGCCTTCAGCGATCACTGTATACTTGCCGCGCAATTCCATGCCGCGCGTATAGCGGTCGGATGGCTTGCCATCGCGGCCGATCCCCATGTCGCCGGTCGCGACGCCAATGACCGCGCCCTCGCTGTCATAGAGGACTTCGGCGGCGGCAAAGCCTGGATACACTTCAACGCCAAGTTCGGCGGCTTGCTCGCCAAGCCACTTGCACAAGGCGCCAAGCGAGCCCGCATAGTTGCCATGATTGTTCATCAGCGGCGGCATCGCGAAGTTCGGCAGGCGGAGACGGCCGGCCGGACCGAGCACATAGAACCGGTCATCGGTGACCGGCGTATCGAGCGGCGCGCCTTTAGCCTTCCAGTCGGGAATGAGCTGGTTCAACCCGACCGGATCGATCACTGCGCCGGAGAGAATATGCGCGCCAACCTCCGAGCCCTTTTCAAGCAAGACGACAGAAATCTCACGTGACTGCTCGGCCGCCAGTTGTTTCAAGCGGATGGCCGTGGCGAGGCCGGCCGGTCCAGCGCCGACCACGACAACGTCAAAGTCCATCGCCTCACGTTGCGGGAGTTCAGCGCCATTGATAGCCATCTTGGTCGACTTTCCTTGCCATTCGGCCCGCCTGTAGCGCGGAGCGCCCCACGCGTTCGATAGGTCCGCATCACAGGTGCGTCAAGTCCTCGGATGTCTGTTGTATCCCGTTGTCACCGATGCTTCATTTCGACCCGATGACGTACCCACAGGCAAAGTCTTTCACCTGTCATCGGAATGCATTGGCAAAACATTCTGTTACAGTGCTACCCAGTGATCGCGCGATCGAAGCGATTGGGATTATTCCGGTGGGGCGGCGGACCAGAGAAGGCGAACGGGGGAGAGCGGCTTCATGTATCACTTGCAGTATCGCATCGGACTGCAGCATTGGTCCGAGTATGCGGAGCAAGCGCAGGCGCGGTCGCGGCGGTCCGGTTTCGCCCGGCGTCTCGGCTCCAGCATTGTCGATGCGCTGCTCGCTGGCGTCGTCGCCGGCCTTGGTCTCTATGGCGCACATTACTACTTTGAGATCAGTGACACGCTCGCCTACGCGATGCTCGCCGCATTCGTCGTTTTCTACACCCTCGGCATCATCGTCTGCTTTCGCTATCTGCGCGCGCGCGAAGCCGGCAATCCCGGTCGCGATGGATTTCTGCTTGGCCAGCGGACGGCCACGTTCACCGACGAGAATGTCGAAGTGTCGTCCGATCGCGGCATGACGCGCTATGAGTGGCGCGCGTTCGAGCGTGTCGAGCGCTTTCCGCGGTTCATCGTGCTCTGGCTCGAGCCAGGTGCCGGGCTGCTGCTGCCACGCAGCGCATTCCAATCTGAGGGCGAAGCGGCCGGGTTCGTCGAATTCGCCAATGAGTGCATCAGTCAACCGCCCAAGGCGAGCCGCAAATCGGCCGACACGCCAGCCAAGCCAAAAGCCGCTACCGCTACCGCTACTGCAGCTGCCGCCGCCGGGGCCGCTGAATGACACAGCTGGCACCCGGTGTTGCCGACGCGGTTGCGTTGCTGCAGTGGTACCGTGAAGCCGGCGTCGATGCGGCGATCGGCGACACCGCCATCAACTGGCTTGATCGCGGCGCAATTAAACCGGGCGCCGAATACGTGTGGCCAGAAAGCGAGCAAGCGAGCAGCGGAACCTTAGCCAAATCAGCGATGGCAATCCGAACGGCGCCGCCTCCGCCGGCAACTCAGTCTGGATCAGCCCCGGCCAAGTCCGCCGTGGCGCCGCGCCCTGCGCTGACGATGACACCGCCGCCACGCACATTCCCGACCGCGACGCCGGACGATGCGACCATGGCCGCCCGCGCCGCAGCGGCGACGGCGAATGATCTTTCAACGCTCGAACGCATTTTGACGGACTTCAACGGCTGCGCGCTGAAGGCGACCGCCAAGCACTTGTGCTTCTATCGCGGTGCCCCACAGGCTCGCCTGATGTTGATTGGCGAAGCGCCCGGTCGCGACGAGGACCTGGCTGGCAAACCGTTCGTCGGTCGCGCCGGCCAGCTGCTCGATAAAATGCTTGCGGCCATCGAACTCGGTGAAGCCGATGCGCATATCACCAACACCGTTTATTGGCGTCCGCCGGGAAACCGCCCGCCGACGCCGCAGGAGACCGAGGTCTGCCGGCCTTTTGTCGAGCGGCAGATCGCGCTGGTCAAGCCTGACGTCATCGTGCTGCTCGGCGGCGGCGCTGCCAATCACATCTTCGGTGTCCCGGAAGGCATCATGCGACTGCGCGGCAAATGGCGCGATATCATCATCGCCGGTCGCACCATCCGCGCCATGGCGACCTTTCATCCCGACTACCTGTTGCGCACCCCCGGCGCCAAGCGGCAAGCTTGGCGCGACCTGCTGTCACTCAGGGCGGCGCTCAAGGCAACCCCCGCCGCGTGATCTAAACTAGTCGCACTTTTTCTCCGCGCCATTTCTCCGTCTTCGCCGCGTCGCGCCAAGTCCCGCGTACCGATCGATCGCAATTGAACTAAATCCCAGCCAATCCCTTAAATAGCCCGTAAAATATTCTGGATATTGTGCCTTCAAGAAACACGCGCGACGGTCACGCCGGCGACGTAGTGACATTGGGTTTCGGGAGCCCGCATCAGTGACCCTCACCTATCGATTTCATCGCCCCATCTCGGTGCTCTACGCGCGCGCCGTCGGCCCCTATGCCTCAAGCTCAGTCGCGGCATGGAGCCTGATGCTCGATTGGCTCGACGAGCGCCGGTGCCGCGACCGCGTGCCCCAAGGCATTGGCGTTATCCGTGACGATCCATCGAAAACCGGCCAGTTTCTGCGCCGCTACGATGCCTGCGTGGAATTAATCCCCGGCCTCGAAAGTGATCTGCATGCCGGTATCGGCCGCCAGACGCTGCCCGGTGGTTCCTATGCGATCCACACTCACATTGGCCCGCACGCGGCGTTGAATGAAAAGCTGTCCACATTTCATCGGCAATGGTTGCCAGCAACCGGCCACGTCGTCGATGACAGCCGATCGTTTATGGAAATCTATATCGATGACCCCGCAAAAACCGACACGGCAAAGCTCCGTACGGAATTGTGCATTCCTATTCTGACGGCGACAAATACGCTCGAAGTTCACAGCATCGCCAACGTCGCCTGATCGCCAAACCCGCGCTCGTACCACCCCACGCAAAACGGCCCCGCTCGGATCCAGCGAGGCCGTTGTTGAAGGAGTGGCTGCATGCCTGCCGGCTTCGGACGCGATCGGGCATCCGAAGCCGCAAGCAAAGCGGCGGATGCGGGTGGGCATCCGAAGCCGCAAGCAAACGAGCGTCAGCCCATCATTTTCTCGACGTGTTCCCAGTTGACCAGATTGTCGACGAAGGCCTCCAGGTACTTCGGCCGCAGATTGCGGTAGTCGATGTAGTAGCTGTGCTCCCAGACGTCGCAGCCGAGGATCGGTTGCGCGCCATGCATCAGCGGATTTTCTCCGTTTGGCGTCTTCATCACTTCGAGCTTGCCGCCCTTTAGCGCCAGCCAGCACCAGCCTGAACCGAACTGCGTCACGCCCGCTTGAATAAAGTCGGTGCGCATCTTGTCGTAGCCGCCGTAAGCCGCGACCAGTGGCTCAAGTTTCCCTGGCAGCGTCTTGCCGCCACCGCCCTTTTTCATCCAGTTCCAGAAATGGATATGGTTGTAGTGCTGACCGATCTGGTTGATCACCGGCTGATCCTTGGCGGCGAACGCTTCCTTGCAGATCTGCTCGATCCCCTTGCCGGCATACTTGGTGCCCTCGCCAGCCAGTGTGTTGCCAGCCGTTACATAGGCATTGTGATGCTTGTCATGGTGGAATTCGAGCGTTTCCTTGGACATGTAGGGGGCGAGGCTGTCGTAGGCATAAGGCAATTTGGGTAGTTCGAACGCGGCCATGGTCTGGCTCCTTGTCTGTGTTGGGGGGAATTGGATGGCGCACCGTAAAGGGTCGCGGTTTCCGACACAAGCGGGGGCCGAAACGGCAGTTTGCTAGGCTGATCTGGGCCCTTGACGCAACACCTTGGCCGGAAGGGTGATTTCAGGTTACGGTTAGACTGGACGGGCGGTCCGCTTATCGCCACACAGTTCGGTTACATACACGCGGAAGCGCTAAAATTCATGATGTTGAGGCCGGTATGCTGATGCGGGCAACTCTTGCCACGCTTGCTGGATTGCTTGCGTTTTCTATTGGCTCGGCGTCAGCTGGACCTGCGATCCTGTTCGACCAGGCGGACGGGAAGGTACTCTACGCCGAGGATCAGGATAACCTCTGGCATCCCGCGTCTCTGACCAAGATCATGACCGCCTACATGGCGTTCGAGGCGATCAAGGCTGGCAAGCTCACGCTCGAAACCAAGCTCCCGACGTCCGAACTGGCCAACGCCCAGCCGCCGAGCAATGCGCTGCCTTGATCGCGATTTCCGCCGTCTTGAGGTCGCGAATTTCGCCGACCATGATGACGTCCGGATCCTGCCGCAGGAATGCGCGCAGGGCGCCTGCGAACGTGAGACCCGCCTTCGGGTTGACGTTCACCTGATTGACGCCTGGCAGGTTGATTTCTGCCGGGTCTTCGGCCGTCGAGATGTTGCGTGTCTTCCTTGTTCAGGATATTCAGCGCCGGTGTAGAGCGATACCGTCTTGCCGCTACCCGTCGGGCCTGTCACCAGGATCATGCCGTGCGGCCGCGCCAGATGCGTTCATGTACAACTTCTTCTGGAAGGGTTCGTAGCCCAAGCGCATCGATTCCGAGCATCGCGCTGGTCGGATCCAGGATACGCACCACGATCTTTTCGCCGAACAGCGTCGGGCAGGTGCTGACACGGAAATCGATGGCGCGGTTCTTGGAGATGCGCATCTTGATGCGCCCGTCCTGCGGCACGCGTCGCTCGGCGATATCGAGCCGCGACATGACCTTGATGCGGGCCGAGATCTTGACGGCGAGCTGCACGGGCGGGCTCGCCAGTTCTTTCAGCATGCCGTCGATGCGCAGGCGGATGCGGTACATCTTTTCGTAAGGTTCGAAATGGATGTCCGACGCGCCCTTCTTGATGGCGTCGAGCAGCACCTTGTTGACGAACCGGACGATCGGCGCGTCCTCGACGTCGTCGCGCCCGACGTTGTCCTTCTCCGCGTCGTCATCGCCGCCCGAGACGTCGAGATTCTCGAGATCGAGGTCGTCCTCGGCCAGGCCCGGCATCTGCGTATCGACCTGCTCGATGGCCCGGCCGACGATCTGCTGCAGCTTGTCGTCTTCGACCACCACGGCTTCGACCGACATGCCGGTCTGGAACTTGATCTCGTCGATCGAGTGGAGACTGGTTGGATCGGAGACGGCAACGAACAGACGCTTGCCCCGACGAACCAGCGGCATGACGCGGTGCTTTTGCAGCAGCTTGTCGGACACCAGCTTGACCACATCCATGTCCGGAACGATGGATTCGAGGTCGAGCAGCGGGACGCCGAACTCCTGGGCGGCGGCGATGGCGATCTCGCGGGCGTCGGCGATGCCGTTGGAGACGAGGTGCGAGACGAGGTTGGAGTTGGCTTCCTTGCTGGCGGCAATCGCCTGCAGCATGGTCTGCTCGTCCACCAGCCCGTCCTGAATCAGGCGCTGCGGGAGGCCCTGGAGGGCGACCCGGGCAGTGCTGAGGGCTGGTGCGGCATTATCAATCATGGGGTTACGCGTGCGAGAAGACGGACAATAGGGACACTACTCTTACCCTAACCAGCGCTGCCAATCAATTGTCAAATTAGCGCCAATTGTGGCGGACCCCGCGCTGTCGGGGCGAGAGCTACGTCACAACGAGCATACGGCCATTAGGACCAGTGCCCCATCCTCAAGCCTGCTGCGCCGACAATGGATCGTCGCGCCCTGGCTACGTACGCAAGCAGGGCAGTCCAGCCGGACCTCGGCCGCTACTTCACGGATTGCGCTCTCCATCCACCCACCCGTACTGTCTGGCTGCCAGAGCTTCAGTCCGGACGACCGCATGCAGACTGGTCGGAAATTGGGTGCCAGACCGGCCACTGCCTACGGTGCAGCCCGAACGGCCGATGGCAGCCTCGGTGCTCGGGAATCGATGGTTGAGCGCTGCCCATAGCTCGGCTACTTCAGGCTTTTCCGCTGCAATGGAGTCGGCAGCGATCCACCGAGGTTGCGCGCCGGGGTGTTCGACGAAAGCCACAAAGTGACCGATTGCACCTGGTGCCGGGACCGAGGCAAGCATTCGACCTGCTCGCGACGCAGCATACTGCCGGTTCGTCAAAATCTCCCCAAGCGATCCCTCCCTGAAATGGATCCGGTCCGTAGTCGGGTCAATTCGGTAGAACAAGGCAGCATTGCTCAGCGCGCTGGTGGTAATGGCCTGGCCCAAGGCTACGCCTGGTGGGTTGAATTCAGTCTCAGTAAAGCGAACGCGTTGGTTCCAATGCGATGCGTCGATTTCGCCCGCCGAAGTCAGGAGCGGAAGGAGGGAGGCGCCATCAAAAGGGGTTTCGCCATCCATATCCAGCGCGTCGACAATCGTTGGCGCAATATCTTCCAGGGACGCCGGTGCATCGATGGAACGGCCCGCCGATAGTGTCAGCGGAGTGGTTCCGAACGTTCGGAAGCCAAGCACCACCTGATATTGCTGCGCGGCAAAGATATCGGTTCCGTGGCCGAAGACTTCGGCCGCGTCCCACGCCTTGCCTGCCTCGTGGGAATCGGGCACGCGTGCACTTGCCGGTTCGCCTAGCGATTCACCGTGATCCGAGAGGACTACAACGATGGCGTTCTTGAGCGCGCCCTTCTTGCGCAACGCGTTGAGGACATCCCGGAACTGTTCGTCTACCCGATGAAGAGCCTGCTCATACATGAATGTGGCCTCTGGTTGCCCGGAGGAATCCGTGTGTGGCTTCGCGGAGGCCCATGTGTAAGGCCAATGTGCCAGAGTCATGTGTACCGCGAGAAATGTGGGTCGTTCGAACGTCAGTTCACTGGCGAGCTCCTCCACGAATGTGTCCGGCTCGTAGGTGATGCTTGCGGCGCGATTGCCATGTGCATAGGGAAACAGATACCTGCCGAGGTGCGTATTCACCAGCAGATTGGATAGTGGCGTATCGGCAAAGAAGCCGAGGATGAAGTCCGTGGCGCCCATAGGCGGGGCGATCATCTTGTCGAAGCCGTATGTCTGATCAAGGTTGGAGAAGCGAACCTCATCGATGGCGTACATGGTCTCGTACCCGTTCCGGCGCAGTATTGCTGGCAGCGTATCGCCTTCCTTGATCAGTTCGCGGGGAAAGAGATTGATCACGGCGCCTGTAATATGCGGGTTGCGTCCCGATAGTATCGAGACCCAGGCTGGAAACGTACGGGCCAGTGGAGTGAGCGTGTTGCTAAACACTGTTGAATCCCGCAGAAAATCGTGTATCGCCGGAGTGATTGTGGCTGCATTGCTGCCAAGCGCCACGTCGGTTCGAAGCGAGTCGACACCGATGAGGATGACGTGTGGTTTAGCGCTTGATGCTGCCTGGTCGCCCTCCACTTGAGACGAAATCGATAGCAGCGCCAGCAGCGACGCGCTCACCCCGGAAATCGCCAATGCCTTCCTGCTACGTGGTCGCAGCAAGAGAACCGAGCCTTGCGCTCCGGCACAGCGGACAAGTGTCATGATAATCGCCCCTCCCAAGACAAGACTGGCTGCGAACAGAGGCGTGAAGCCATGCCAGTTGTTGGCGGCGAACGAGGCATATGGAGAGCCGAGAGAGGACCACGGATACCAGGTTGCATTGGCGGTCAGGATCCACAGAGTGCCAAGCATGAACCAGAGAATCGTCCAGGTACGAACAGAGTTGGCGCTGTCCGGCCAAGCCCGGCGGGATACATGGGCCAGCCCTAAGCAGAGCAGCCCAAAAGCCCATAAACAAGTATCAATGAGGCTACAAACAGCGACAAGCGAGTCGCGAGGGCCGTTCCCAGATGGGCTAAGCCAGGATTGCGCTGATGATTTTGCCGTCTAGAGCCGCAGACTGGGAGTCACCCCAGATCCGGATATAGGTCAGTAGCAGAAGTGCGAGACTCAGACTCACGGTGAGTGCAATATCGAGCCAAGTCCTCTTGGATGGTGGTGCATGGAATCTACGTTCAGCAATCCAAGTTCGGTATGCGAGGGGCTAATCCGCAATATTTCATGTTGCGCTCATCGTAGCCGCGCTCCTATGCGCGGCAATTCGGCCAAACATCACGACTGCCATGCCTTCCGTTCATAGCCGCCAAAAATAAAGACCCCTCCACAAGGGAGGGGTCCAATTGGTACTTGGTGTGACCCAAGCCACCGATTCAGCCGCTTGCGATATCAGCTCCGGCAGTTGGCGGGGAGATACTTCGGGAGAACCGACGTGGCGTCGGCGGTCGCTGCGCCCGAAGTTGGATTGCTACCAACGCTCGCGCGATAGCCGCAATTCCAGATCACGTCGCCGTTGGCGCTGACGGTGGGGCGAAGATCCAAGCGATTCGTTGTTCCAGTCAGTGCCTGCGTATTTGCCTGCACACCCGCGTACGTGATCTGAATCGTGCCGCCTGTCATGTTAACAGCCGAAACGTACTTGCCTGACGGCGCCGACGTAATGCCGATGGCCGCATTGTTTGCCGGCCAAGCGCCATTCGTCGCGTAGGATTCAGCAACGGAAGCCTTGATGGCACTGGCAAGGTTCAGGCCTTCAGTGACCTGGGCGCGGACCGTGTAGTCCTGGTACGCCGGAATGGCGATGGCCGCCAGGATGCCGATGATCGCGACGACGATCATCAGTTCGATCAGGGTGAAACCCTTCTGGATCTGCTTCAGCATTTGAATCTCCTAAACGACTAATGAAATCGGAAAACGACGGCGTCATTCGCCTGAGCTAGTCTTAAGCAAGCGCCGTGCCACAAGGTCCTGCGCTCCCTAACGGATTGATTTGAATTGGAAAGGAGTCCGGCTCGCGGGCCGTACACAGCGCTCTGGAAAACCCCTGAGTGCCGAAAATTGACCGCATGTGACACGAATTGTCGCTTTCCGCCTTCAATCGCGACATTCGCCGGCGCAGTCGGATGGACACGCTCGACGAGCTATCGGTCTTCGGCCGTCATGACTGTAGCTCTGAAACCATCCCGAAAAGCGCGGCATTGAATTCCGGGAGCCAGCGCCACGGATTGACTGCTGGCCAATCTATCAGGGCGGCTACGGGTCTTGCCGCATGTATGCTCCTGAATGGCCGACTAGCGACCACGATATGGAAAGGGCTGCAGATCGATTGCACTTCATAGCCCCGTGTACAGAGGTGGCTCTGGAGCTGGCAGCTTTGGAGCGGGCTGGGCAGTTGCCAAAGAATGAGGCGAACACGGATCTCCGCATTTCCATGCGCTCAGGGACCCGGGAAACGCGAAGGGAGCGCCTCTTGGCGCTCACAACGTCCCCTGTGTCTACCAGGCGCCCGTCAATCCGAACTGACTCCTCAGCTTCGAGGCGATACATCCCAGGAAAGGGAATCCTCATTTCCACGTCGCCGTCCTCCGGGATGGCAGCCCGCGCACCCGCAACCAAGACGGGCCCCCAATAGGGCACATACATCTTCCCAATAATCTCCCGGTCTTGAGGAAGAAGACGTTGGAATGCCAGGTGATCAGGCTGAAGAAAACCGGGCGATTGCTCAGGACAAAAGGCCGGGTGCCGTGTTTCAAGCGCTTTGGGCATGAAGGCAACGCCCTTCTGTCGATAGCCCTGCAGGCCCCAGCCGCTCATGAAAAAATTGACCTTCGGGAATGAAGAAATCATTCCGCTGTGATCGACGTAAGGAACCTGGTCCGGGAATATCTGATGAACTGCGGCAATGACTTCGCGTTGTGCCCGCTGTTCATCCCGCCATAGCTGAGCAACGTGAGAATGAAGCCGACGAGAAGCAGCATGCAGATCGTCGCTCCGATGATTCGGTTCTGTGCGGCGTTGCCCAATCGACGATCGGTCCAGCCTCTCAATGCGTCGAAGGCGATGGCCGCGAGCACGCACGCAGGGGCGAACATGACGGGGTAGTAGTACGGAAAACATTGCGGATAGAGGATGGGCACGAGGGCGAGTCCGAACGCCAGCACCAGCCTGCGCTTGTGCACCACGGCCAGTGCGATCCCGACTCCTATCAGGATCCAGGCGAGGGCATCCGACACAAGGGACTCCCACAGGAATCCGGCCTGCGGAATGAACGAGACATCAATCAGCGTCGTTCTTGCAGATCGCAGCGCGAACCCTCCGGCTGTCTCCCTCGGCGCGCTTGTCAGCGACAGCCCCCAGTGAGCCCCCGTTATGACTGCGGTGATCACCCCTGCCGCAAGCCCGAATCGACCGAGTCGCGCTATTGCGGTACGGAGCTGCGAATAGCCTGGAAGCGCCGAACCCGGTTCACGGAAGAACACGAGTGCCATGAAAATGGGGGCCGCGAGCGCGGCCTTGATCGTGACGGCCATTGCCAACCCCAGCAGGGCTCCCGCTGTGATGTCTTTGCGAGCCCCTTTGGACGGTGTGTGAACACGAGCAGCGCAAGCAGCACCAGCGGAGTCAGAAGGGAGTCGGCTCGAAACGAGCCGCCATGCTTGAGTGTCGACGACATGGCTGCATACGTCAGTGCAGCAAGCGCTGCGGCACAAGGCGAAGTCCACCGGGGACGCGAGCTTCCATGTCAGCAGTATCGTGATGCCCAGCAGGAACGTCATCATGAGCCGTCCTGCGACGATCTCCCGCATCTCGTCTCCACCCAGCGTGACGAGCCAGCGGAACAGGTGGTGTCCCAATGACTGGAAAACGAGCGCCAGATCGCCTCTCGCGAGGTCATGGACGTGGCTGAGGAAGAAGAATTCGTCCCAGTTGACGTTCAGTCTCCAGACCAGAAGGACCTTGAGAAGCAGGATGACGAGGCAGCTCATGAGGGCTGCTTTCTCCATGGCGCCATTGCTAGTCCATGGCGCGTGCTCTACCCGGCTCGATAGCTGTCCATGCTGCTCGCCGCTAATCCGGCTTGAAATGCCAGTCGCGTGAAGATCGGGATCCACAGAGCAGGAGCATCAGCGCCTTTACATTTTCTTCCGGCCGCGAGATCGTTGCACCCATGCGTAAACTGATCATCCAGATACCGTGCTTCAACGAGAAGAAACCCTTGGGAAGACCCTGGGTACGTTGCCCCGTTCCGTTCCCGGCTTTGACAAGGTGGAGTGGCTGGTCATTGATGACGGAAGTCGCGACGGGACCGTCAGGGTGGCTCGTGAGTGCGGCGTCGAGCATATCATCTCCCTGCCGCACAATCGCGGACTGGCGCGCGCTTTCATGGTCGGGATCGAGGCTTCCCTGAAGGCGGGTGCCGACGTCATCGTCAATACCGATGCCGACAACCAGTATGACGCTGCGTGCATCCTGCGCTGGTCGAGCCCATCCTTGCCGGCCGCGCGCAGGTCGTGATCGGTGAACGGCCGATCATGGCTGTGCGCGAGTTTTCCCTTGTCAAGAAGTTGCTGCAGCGGCTTGGCAGCGCCGTCGTGAAACTGGCCAGCAACACGAGCATCCCCGATGCGCCGAGCGGCTTCCGTGCCATCCACGCAGAGGCTGCCCTGAAGATGGTGTGTTCAGTGACTACAGCTACACGCTCGAAACCATCATCCAGGCCGGGCGCAACAATATCGCGATCACCTCGGTTCCGGTCACGGTGAACCTGGTCACGCGCCCGTCCCGGCTGGTGCGCTCCATTCCGTCATATGTGCGCCGCTCGCTGCTCACGATCATACGAATCTTCATCCTGTACAAGCCGCTGCGCTTCTTCATTTACGTCGGGACGGTGTTCCTGCTGCCTGGACTCGCGATCGGGCTGCGGTTCTTTCTCAGTTACCTGGAAGGGCGGGGGCAAGGTCGTATCCAGTCCTTGATCCTGGCCGCAGTGCTGTTGCTCACGGCAGTGGTGGTTTATGCAGCTGGCATCATTGCCGACCTGACTGCGGCGAATCGCACGCTGATTGAAGAGGTGAGGATGAGATTGTTGCGCGAAGAGGTGCGGCGCGCCCGGATGGATTCCGGAGAGCAAAGGGCGGGCTGAAGCCCCGCGCTGCACTCCTGCGAATGAGCAACTTCTCGCGCATGGGCCATGATCGGGCGCTGAGCGCCCCGCGGCTGGCGTTCTTCGCAGCGCTCGCCGTGTTTTTCGTCGCCGGAATCGCGTTTCGCTCGTGGGGTGTGTTGGCCGACACGCTGGATTTCTGGAACGGACGAAGCCTGGTGGGCCGTGAATCTGGTCGAGCAGCCCATCAGTCTCCTGAGTATCCGGCCGGTTGGCTATTTCTGGCTTTCCCAGCAGCCAACCGGCTCGGCAACCCGGAGGACTGTTCTGCGACTGCCGTCTTACCTCGCGGGCATCGGTGTTCTGGCGTGCGTCGCCGCAAGCGCGGCGTTTCTTCTACCGGAGCCGGCTGGTAATCCTGTTCGTTCTCTTCGTCGCTGCCTTGCATCCGATGCTCCTGGTGTTCGCCAAGGAGTTCAGGTCCTATAGCTTCGAGGCTTTCGTGCATAGCGGGCTGACAGTGTGGGCCTTGCTCTGCTGGCGGAGGGGGCGGACTGGCGTGGCCTTCTGGGTCGCAGCCGGCATTGCGCTGCCGTTCTGCTACAACGTTGTGTTCCTGTACCCCGCATTGATCCTCGCGCTCGTGCCACAGGTGCAGAGATGGCTGAAGATTCCCGAGATCTGGAGCTTCATCAATTCGAGCACGGAGCGCAGGATCCTGGCTGGCTTCGCGCTGGCTGCAGGGGTCGCCTGCCTGCTGCTGGCGGGCTCGTACAGCTTCAACTCTCAAAAGCTCTTCTGGGGTTCGAGTACGACGTCTTTGCGCTGGACGAGGGGATTTCGGTACCTTGGTCTGGTATGCGAGCAAGACGTGGGACCTGGTGAGACGATGCCCGGTTCCCTGCACGGGGCGTCGCCCGCCGTCCAGGCCAGCGTGCAGTCTGGCTTCTTCATGGCCTACGGGGTGGAAGTTGTCCGCTCTTGCACGCCAGCGACGATATGTGGAACTTGTCTTGCTGTGCGGCCCTGTGTTGCTTGCGGCGTTTGCCAACATCGTCGGTTACTGGCCGTACGGGGCCTTCCGCACGAACCTGTTCCTGATTCCGGGTGCGCTGCTCGTCAGCGGCGCCGGTCTCGATGCACTCGCGAGCCATCGTTTCACGAAGGCTGCTGCCTGGGTCGGCATGGTCGTGGTCGTAGCATGTCCATTCCCGCCAGCGGTGACTACTTCAGGTGGAAATGGATTCGCCATGAAGCGCCCTCTCCCCAGATTACCGAAGTGCTCGACGAACTGCTGATCCGGCGCGGACGCGATAGTCAGGTTGCCCGCAACGTCATCATCGCCGATTGGCATTCATGGCGCACGCTGGACTACTACCTCCGATACCATCCGGAAGGCTCGGTGGCTTATTCCGGCAATTCGCGAATCCACCGAACTGGTACGAGGCCCGCTGAACGCATTGTCCGGGTTGGAACGCCTGATTGAGTATGAACATCGCCGTGCATCCGAGAGTGGAATGGCCACGCGCGTCTGGGTTGTGGTCACCAAGCTCGATAGCTTCGCCGGGTTCCGCGATAGCCGCCTCGCGAAGCAATACGGCGCGTACCAGAAGGACTTTGCGACGCACGATGAGTCCTACCATCCGCAGCTCACGGAGTTACGATTCGACTGATGGCGTGCCCGACAGGAGTAGCGGGTGGACGTGCGGGCGCGGCGAACGATCGTTGGTCTCGCCATCCGCTCGGGGTCGGACCCCCATCGAGTTGCAGCTGCCCTCAGAGGCGCGCCGCGGTGGAGCGTGCTATCTGCCGCCTCGACCTGGTCCAGGCTTCAGGTCTCGTGCGATATCTCGAAGCCGACCGATATCCTGCGTAAAGGCGAGTCGCGTGCCGCGAAGTCCGAACACGTTCACCCCGGCCGTCTTGAGCTCCCGGATGTAATTGGTCACATCCCGGGTCGTGGTGAAGAGCGTCCCAGATGACGACAGCGTCATCCTGGCAGCACCAGGCGGCGTTCATCGTGTCCGACCTGACGTATTCGAGGCTGTGGGCGCCATCGACGAAAAACAGCCCGATACGACCATGATACGGCGAATAGTCGAAGCGGGCCGAGTCGCCTACCAGGTCGACGATGTTGGGTTTAGGGTGCTTCACGATGAACTCGGCGCGCTTGCGGGATGCGCGAACGACATCATCGGAACCAAGGCGTGTCAGCGTCGGTTGCCAGTCGTCCGAATCCGGCAGGTCGAGCGTGTACACGGTCCCCTCGAGGTTGGCGGCCAGCAGGACAGTCGTGTTGCCGGACGCCGTGCCGATCTCAAAGCAGGCCCGCTTCCCGCAGGAGCGGGCGACCAGGGCCAGAAACAATCGTTCCCAGTCTGGCCTTCCCCTGTAGCCCCCAAGGTCGATCAGGGTTGCGTGGATGTTCGAGGGGTCAATGCCAAGCCGGCCAAGCGCCTCGCCGAGTTCGACAAACTCGATATCCCGGCAGCGCGACTCCATGTACAGCTTGAAGGAGCGTCTGCGTATGCCTTGACCTTCGCACGCGGTTCAGTCAGCACCAATCGAATCATGTTGAGATGGACAAGATTGAGGCCGGCCGCTGCCGTGTCGACGAATCCCCGAATTCGACCGCGGACGTTGCTGCTCATGTTCGTCTCTCAGCTGGCGCGCGGACCACGCCCGAACCTCGCCAGGAAGTGGTTCGCCAGAATGGTGGCCTCGTTCCGGTCAATGATGCCGAGTATCCGCTGCCCGGCGAGAATCGCGAAGACTGCCACTGCCATGCTGCCAATGCTGCCAATCTCGTCGACCAACAGACAATACAGGCCGAGGCTGATGCCGCTCGCAACCAGGGGCAACACGAAGCATCGCCACCAGTTCAATGCGACCTGCCGGCTAAGTAGGGACAGGGCGACCAGCGACCATGATCCTGTGCCTGCGAGGATGCACAGGAGAGAGTCATGCCCGTCGCGGCCACCCCTGCCGGCATCAGGTAGCGCGCAAAGAGCGTCATTGCAGCCGCTCCGACCATGGCTGATGCCATTGCCTGCCGTTTCCTGTTGTGGGCGATCAGGATCTGATTGGCGATAGTCCCGACTCCGAACGGCAGTACCAGCAACATTCCATACGCGAGATCCTCGCCCGCCGCCTGGTACGCTGTTCCGAAGATCCATGGCACGATCCAGGTCCCGAGGGACGCGGCTCCGATGATCAGCACGGTCGTAGCGGGAATTGCGCCACGCAGGACCAGACCGAGAAAAAGGGCGTCCTTGCTGTCCGTGCGAACCACCGTCCTGCTGAGCGCAGGCGACGCAGCCCGTCCGAGGGCTACAGGTACACCGGTCAACAGGATGTAGATCTGCAGCACGAGGGCCACAACGCCCAGATCGCTGGCAACCGCCGCCTTGTCCTTGAACAGTACGAAGGGACCCTGCATGAGCCATGTTGCCCGACAATTTCGCCCGCAGGTTGCGAATTTGCCTGAGTGACGCTTCTTTGAACGCAGCAGACTTCTTCTCGACGTCACCCTTTCGCTGCTGAAACGTCCTGTGAGGATCGACCTTTGCCTGCAGATCGTTCAGCTGAAGTTGCTGCTGATGGCCTTGATTTGTGGAAATCTGCAGTTGGCGCGATTCCACCATTGCATCGAACCGCTCATCGCTTGCGAGGTTGTGTAAAGGATCATGCTGTTGCGGTCGAGACCGACGCGAACTCCAGCCTTCCGGTATTATTTCCACCATGGCCATCGCATAGATCCGGCGTAATTCCGCGAGAGAGTTCGGCAACTGCCTATCTCCGTCGTCGACGAGCTTCTCGAGGCGGGCGATCTCGTGCGTATATCGAGATTCGCTCGCCGCGATGTTTTGATCGTGACTGCGAAGAACCTGTGCGAGATTGCCCTTTCCGCGATGGAGGCTCTCGAAGTCGCTTGGAAACACGTTCTTGTAGATCAAGACCGCCAACAGCTTATTGACGTCCAGATTGTTTTCATTCTCAGTTTCGAGGTTAGCTACGTAGATGGCATATTCATTGAAAATGTTCTGTATGAGCCTGAGGTCGTTCAGATATCGAGAAACCTCCCGCAGAAACTGATGATCGAGCCTATCGTCGAGAGAAAGGCGCTTGCCCTGCTCCAGCACCTTGTCGATCGAATTCGAGCTGTTGATGATGGGGATAACGGGAATGATGAATTCGAAGAACTTGGTTCGATCAGTGTTCGCGAACATGTCGTCGCGAAGAGCGTAAAGAAACCGAATGTGTCGCTTGCCGCGTAGATTGGCATTCACGAGGCTGTTAATCTCGCGCAGCGTGACAAAAATGTCGGGATTATTGAACCTGTCCAGATCCTCGATCACGACAAGGTCATATTGCGTGGATTGGAAGAAATATATGATCTCGTCCAGGTGACGGTTCAGGATGGATTACCTTGGTCGCCGCTTTGGGCGTGATCTCGATATCCTTCAGAGATATGCTCTTCAGCGATATTCCGAAACTCGCGATATAAAGATGATGGATGACCTTCCAAATGAACCCGCCGCCGATCGCAAAGGCGAGCAGGTTAGCCAGTTCACCACGGCCAACGGACGAAAATAGTCGCCCGCCATTATCGCATCTCGCTGCTGGAACAGATGCCAACAGGAGATGACGCCGAGTATTATGAATAGAGAGGCCAGCATCGACCAACGGCCAGGCGACTGTATCCGCTTGAACCTCGAAAGCGGAAGCCGTCTGGCATCGGCGCCGTAGAGCATCTGCTGAAGAATGCTGCGCTCGATCTCCTGCCTGCCTACCTTGCCGTTGTTTGACCCCGTTTCAGGCAGAGCTTCCGGCAGGAACGCGGCCAAGGATATCTGCAGAACCGGTCTCTTATACCCCTTGAGGAAGGACTTGATGATGCTGCTCTTGCCTGATCCATAGGGCCCGGTGAGGGCGATGTTCATCACGCGGGGATTGTTGGTCGCCTTGGTCAAGGCAGCCGAATAGACACCCGCCGGGTCGGCTTGGTCCGTCGGGGCAAGATCGACGTATCGGAATTCAGCGCCTGCTTCCTCGGGTTTTCGAGTGAGCCGATTTGCAGCCGTCGTAAGCCAGCCCGCTAGTTTCGTTCGATAGTCGAACAAGTTTGAAGCCCTTAGATAAAGTGTGACGAAAGCATTTTGCGCATGAGCGAGCTTTGCCTTAACCACAGGCAATTCCGGCTAGCTTATCGACCTTGGCGAGGAAAAAGCGCTCACTCCACAGATCAACCGATTTGAGATCGGCAGGACGCAGGAAGCGCTCGACATCCTGTGCCGCTTCCTTCCACTCGATCCGAGTGATTGCGCCAGAAAGCGCAGCCTTCAACCATGCCATGTCGACGTGGAGCGACCCGTCACCGGCCCATGGCCCTGCCTGAACCAGCGCGTTTTGCAAAAGGACGAAATTGGGTTCGAGCCCGCGCGAAACATACCAGGAGAAGTCGAACCAGTCGCGACCTTTGAGGAAGCCTCGGCATAGCAGGGCATGGATCTTCAGCGCGAAATTGGAAGCCAGATCCTGATGGCGCACCTCATAATCGGCTGGAAAATCAAGATAGGTCGTCGCCTCGCCGGATCCTGCGGGCGGGTTCACATCAATTTCCAGCTTGATCTTGATCGCCTTGCGATGGCCGGTGCCTGCGAATGACAAGTCGAGCTGGCTGGCGATGGAATCGTCCTTGAGCAGCGCTTGGCGAATGGCCGTATCCATACGCGGCTTGGGATGCGCTTCCAGCGTCAGCCCGAACTGGCCGAACACCTCGGTCATCCCCTTGAGGTAAGGGGACCAGTCGAAGTCCATGTTCGGCACGCGCAGGAGAAAGTCCAAGTCCTCGGAAAAGCGTGGCAGGCCGTGCAGAATGCGCAGGCTGGTGCCGCCCTGGAACAAGGCGCAATCGAAGAAATCGGCGCGCCACAGCGCGTATAACGCAATCTCCTGGAGGATCTCCTTGAGCGCGTTTTCCTCTTCAAGCGCATTGGTGGCGCCATAGCGGCCGAGCTTTTCCTTGATGATGTCAATCATGCAGCGATCCCCTGCTTTGAGCCCGTTTTGTCGTCAGAACCACATCTTCAAGCTCGGAAAGGAAGGCGTTGACTGCCTTGTGCTTGTAGACCGACTTCACTGCGGCAAAGTCCTTTTGCGTCAATGCCAGAAGCGCCTCGTCATCGATCCGCATGCCACTGGTCAGCCAATCGAGGCCAGACCATTCCACCTTGCGCAGGGCGACAAGATCCATAAGGGCGCGCAGCGGCCTAGCGACAAAGGCGGTGAGCTTGTCGAAGGTCACCCGTTCGACGCCGCCAAGGAAGCAATAATCGGCAATGGCGAGCGGATGATATTTGAAGGAGCCGAATTCGGTGGCCGGGATCTCCAGCGTTTTACGCCCCGGCGTCACGCTGGCAGTGACAAGCACGGCTTCAGGAATCCAGCCATGGTAAGCCAGCGCGCTTTCAAAGGAAATATAGCTCCCGGGAAGCAAAGCCTGCGCCACCGCGAAGGGATGCACAGGAGCGCTTCGATGCGCCTTGGCAAGCGTATAAACCCCGCGCTTCAGGCGAATGAGTGACCCGTCCTTGAGGGCGCGGTTGACGAGGCCATAACGCCGCGCATCGCCTCCCCCCAGCAGTTCGCTGAGCTGGCGTTCATTGAAGACCCGATCGCGCAGCGCGCTTGCGGATACCTGTTGCGCTAGGCTGGACATAAAATTCTCAATACTTCCTAATTGTGAAAGTTTCAAGAATTTCTACATCTCCGCCTATGCGCACCGTTCGCGCTGCAATTGACTCCCTCAGGCGTGCGTCGGCGGCGCACAGGCCATCGTCAAAGCGTTGCGAACTACGCTCCTCCCTGTTTTTCTATCCCCCACTGCTACGACGCTAAATCCTTGTTGAACTAGCCCCTTTTCTGCGTCTCTTACTCGTCCCCGTCGAGCCGGACGATCCTGTCCCGCTCCTGAAGCGGGGTATCCGATGGGCGCTGAGCCAGTCCGAATTGAAGCACGTTCACGCGGCGCACGCATGCTGCGCACGGCGATGGGCGTATCGATCGCGACCTGGCTGGCCGACCCGCAGGTCATCGAGATCATGCTCAATCCGGATGGACGCCTCTGGGTCGACCGGTTGGGCATCGGACTGTCCGACAGCGGTGAACGCCTGACCGCAGCCGATGGTGAGCGCATCATCCGATTGGTTGCCCATCATGTGGGTGCCGAAGTTCACGGCGATGCACCGCGCGTGTCAGCGGAGCTGCCGGAAAGCGGAGAACGGTTCGAAGGCCTCCTGCCACCGGTGGTGGCGGCTCCCACCTTTGCCATCCGCAAGCCCGCCGTCGCGGTGTTTCTGCTCGAGGACTATGTCAGCGCAGGAATCATGTGCGCGTCTGAAGCCGACAGGCTTCGTTCGGGCGTTGCACAGCGGCTGAACATCCTTGTCGCCGGGGGCACTGGCACCGGCAAAACGACGCTCACGAACGCCCTGCTCGCCGAGGTCGCCAAGACCACCGACCGGGTCGTTCTGATCGAAGATACCCGCGAGCTCCAATGCCGCGCGCCCAAACCTTGTGGCGATGCGGACCAAGGATGGCGTTGCCTCGCTATCCGATCTGGTCCGCTCCAGCCTTCGCCTTCGCCCTGACCGGATTCCGATTGGCGAAGTGCGCGGCGCCGAGGCGCTTGATCTCCTCAAGGCCTGGGGCACCGGCCACCCCGGCGGGATCGGGACGATCCATGCCGGAAGTCGCGATCGGTGCGCTCCGGCGGATGGAGCAACTGATCCAGGAAGCGGTCGTCACCGTTCCGCGCGCGCTGATCGCCGAGACCATCAACCTCATTGCCGTGCTGGTGCGCGATGGCACCGGGCGGCGTCTCGCCGAACTGGCCCGCGTCGACGGGCTCGACCCGGTCACCGGCGACTATCGCCTGATTTCCGCCACCCAAACCCAAGGAGACTCCCGATGATCCATGCCCTCCGGCGCGGCACCAATCGCGCTGCGCTCGCTGCTACCGCTGCTTTCGTGATGGTGGCCACTGCCACTCCGGCGCATGCCGGCGGTTCGTCGATGCCGTGGGAAGCTCCGCTGCAGTCGATCCTCGAAGCATCGAGGGGCCGGTCGCCAAGATCGTTGCGGTGATCATCATCATCGTCACCGGCCTCAGCCTTGCCTTTGGCGACACGTCGGGCGGCTTTCGCCGGCTGATCCAGATCGTGTTCGGCCTCTCCATCGCCTTTGCCGCATCGAGCTTCTTCCTGAGCTTCTTCAGCTTCGGCGGCGGGGCGCTGATCTGATGACATCGGCAGACGACATCCCCGGCTTCTATGCCCCGGTCCACCGCGCACTGGCCGAGCCGATCCTGCTCGGCGGTGCGCCGCGCGCACTCGCCATCGTCAATGGCACGCTGGCGGGCGCGATTGGCCTCGGCTTGCGGCTCTGGCTCGCTGGCCTTGCCATCTGGGCAATCGGCCATGTGCTTTCGGTCTGGGCTGCACGCCGCGATCCGCAGTTTGTCGATGTCGCGCGCCGCCATCTCAAATATCCGACCTGGGTGCGGCCATGATGTCGCTTCAGGAATATCGGACCAAATCCGCCAGTCTCGCAGACTTCCTCCCCTGGGTCGCACTGGTGGGGCCGGGCGTGGTGCTCAACAAGGACGGATCGTTCCAGCGCACGGCGCGCTTTCGCGGTCCCGATCTCGACAGTGCCACGCCCGCCGAACTCGTGGCCGTCACCTCCCGGCTCAACAATGCCCTGCGGCGGTTGGGCTCGGGATGGGCGGTTTTCGTCGAAGCGCAGCGCACCGCGGCGCAAGCCTATCCGCAATCCCGCTTTCCCGATCCTGTGTCGGCACTGGTCGACAGGGAACGCCGCGAACAGTTTCGTGAGGAAGGCGCGCATTTCGAAAGCGGCTATTATCTGACGCTGCTGTGGATGCCGCCGCCCGAGGAAGCCGCGCGCGCCGAAGGCTGGCTCTACGAAGGCAAGGCGTCGACCGGGGTCGATCCCAAGGAACTCGTCAAATCCTTCGCCGATCGTACCGACCGCGTGCTGCATCTGGTTGAGGGATTTATGCCCGAGGCAGCGTGGCTCGATGACGCCGCCACGCTGACCTATCTCCACAGCACGGTATCGACCAGGACGCAGCGCGTTCGCGTGCCCGAAACGCCGGTCTATCTCGACGCGCTGCTGGCCGATGAGCCGCTGACCGGCGGTCTCGAGCCCATGCTCGGCGACCCATCATTTGCGCACGCTCACCATCACCGGCTTTCCGACGGCGACCTTTCCCGGGCTGCTTGATGAGCTCAACCGGCAGGCCTTCCCTTACCGCTGGTCGACGCGGGCAATCATGCTCGACAAGACCGACGCCACCAAGCTGCTCTCGAAAATTCGGCGGCAATGGTTCGCCAAGCGCAAATCGGTCGCTGCCATCCTCAAGGAGGTGATGACCAACGAGCAGTCGGTGCTGATGGATTCGGACGCCTCGAACAAGGCGGCCGATGCCGACATGGCGCTGCAGGAACTTGGCGCGAGATCATGCTGGCATTGCTTATGTCACTGCGACGGTCACGGTCTGGGACCGCGACCCGGCGCTGGCGGCGGAGAAGCTCAGGCTGGTCGAAAAGGTCATCCAGGGCCGCGACTTCACCTGCACGATCGAAGGCATGAATGCGCTCGAGGCATGGCTCGGATCGCTCCCCGGCCATGTCTACGCCAATGTCCGGCAGCCGCCCATTTCCACTCTCAATCTCGCCCACCTGATCCCCCTGTCAGCGGTATGGGCGGGAGCGGAACGGGACGAGCATTTCGGTGACGCCCCCTTGCTTTACGGCAAGACCGAAGGCTCGACCCCGTTCCGCCTTTCCCTTCATGTCGGCGATGTCGGCCACAGTCTGATCGTCGGCCCGACAGGGGCAGGCAAATCCGTGCTGCTGGCGCTGATGGCGCTGCAGTTCCGGCGCTACAAAGGCAGCCAGATCTTCGCCTTCGATTTTGGTGGATCGATCCGCGCTGCTGCGCTCGGCATGGGCGGCGACTGGCAGGATCTCGGCGGCGCGCTGCATGCCGAGGAAGGCGACAGCGCTGCCGTCGCCCTGCAGCCGCTTGCTCGGATCGACAACGCCGGCGAACGCGCCTGGGCTGCCGAATGGCTGGCGGCGATGCTGGCCGGCGAAGGCATGGTGATTGACCCTGCCGCCAAAGAGCATCTCTGGTCGGCCCTGACATCGCTTGCGTCCGCACCGCCTGCCGAACGCACACTCACCGGTCTCGCGGTCCTGCTGCAATCGCAGGAATTGAAGCAGGCACTCGCCCCGTATCTCATCGGCGGTCCGTGGGGACGGCTGCTCGATGCGGAACAGGAACGTCTGGGTGAGGCGTCCGTGCAGGCTTTCGAAACCGAAGGTCTGATCGGCGCGTCATCGGCCGCTGCTGTGCTCGCCTATCTGTTCCACCGGATCGAGGGGCGGCTCGACGGCTCGCCGACCATGATCATCATCGATGAAGGCTGGCTCGTGCTCGACAGCCCGGCGTTCGCCGCGCAGCTGCGCGAATGGCTGAAGACGCTGCGCAAGAAGAATGCGAGCGTCATCTTCGCGACCCAGAGCCTTGCCGACATCGAGACGTCGGCCATCGCGCCTGCCATCATCGAAAGCTGCCCGACGCGCATCTTTCTGCCCAACGAGCGCGCGGCCGAACCGCAGATCGCACGGGTCTATGAGCGGTTCGGCCTCAATGATCGCCAGATCGAAATCCTGAGCCGGGCTACCCCGAAACGCGATTATTACTGCCAATCGCGGCGCGGCAACCGGCTGTTCGAGCTGGGCCTCGGCGATGTCGCACTCGCCTTCAGCGCCGCCTCTTCCAAAACCGATCAGATCCGCATCGCCGAGCTTGTCGCAGCCCATGGCCGCGAAGGCTTTGCAGCGGCCTGGCTCCAGAACCGCAGCCTCGAATGGGCGGCCGAGCTGCTTCCTCCCCCGCCGCCCGCACTAACGGACAAGGAAAACCGCCCATGAAAATACCCGTCCTCCGCCGCGCTCTCATGGCGACGGCGATCGCCACTTCGCTGGTATCAGGCACCATGATCGCCGCGCCAGCGCAGGCCCAGTTTGGCGGGATCGTCTATGACCCCAGCAACTATGCGCAGAACGTGCTGACCGCCGCCCGGACGCTGCAGCAGATCAACAACCAGATCCAGCAGATCCAGAACCAGGCGACCAGCCTCATCAACGAGGCCCGCAATCTTGCCAGTCTGCCGGTCTCGACGATCCAGACGCTGCAGCAACAGGTCGACCAGACCCGCCAGTTGCTGAACCAGGCCCAGCGCATCGCCTATGACGTGACCGACGTGCAGCAGGTTTTCAACGGCCGTTACAAGGGGGCGGCACTGACCGGCGGGCAGGCCCAGATGGTCGCTAACGCCAATGCGCGCTGGCAGGACAGCGTCGGCGCCTTCGAAGATGCCATGAAGGTGCAGGCCGGGATCGTCGGCAATCTGGGTGCGACCCGCAGCTCGATCACGACACTGGTCGGCGCCAGCCAGTCAGCGACCGGGGCTTTGCAGGCGGCACAGGCCGGCAATCAGCTACTGGCTTTGCAAACCCAGCAACTGGCCGATCTGACCGCCGCCATTGCGGCGCAGGGCCGCGCGCAGTCGATCGAGGCCGCGCGCAATGCCGCGACCGAGGCCGAGGGCCGCGAGCGTTTCCGCCGCTTCCGGACCCGGAACTGACATGAGCCGGTCGGTCAAGCTGGCGGCAGCCGCTGCTTTTGGCGGATTGCTGATCGCGGTCGCGGTTGTGTCGGCAACGCAGCCGCCGGCTCGGCACGACACAACGACCTATGTCGCGGACGAGACAGGATCTCCGAACCCTCACGCCGCAGAACTCAAGCGCTGCAGTACGATCACCATGCCGGAATCGGGATGCGATGCGGTCTGGGAAGCTGAGCGCCGCCGATTTTTCCATGGAAGGGACCGGCAGCCATGAATGATACCGGCGTCATCGACCAGTTTCTGACGGTCTTCACCCAATATATCGACAGCGGCTTCGGCTTGCTCGGCGGCGAGGTCGGCTTCCTGTCGACCACCCTCATCGTCATCGACGTGACCATAGCTGCCTTGTTCTGGGCCTGGGGCACCGATGAAGATGTGCTGCAGCGCCTGATCAAGAAGACGCTCTACATCGGCACTTTCGCCTTCATCATCGGCAACTTCTCGAATCTCGCTGGCATCATGCTCCAGAGCTTTGCCGGGCTTGGCCTGCAGGCCAGTGGCAGCGGCATGGCCATCGGCGATTTCATGCGCCCCGGCGTTGTCGCCGCAACCGGTCTTGATGCCGGGCAACCGCTGCTCGACGCCACCGCCGACCTTGTCGGGCCGGTGGGCCTGTTCACCAATTTCGTGCAGATCCTGATCTTGCTGATTTCCTGGCTGATCGTCGTCATCGCCTTCTTCGTGCTGGCGATCCAGGTCTTCGTCACCATCATCGAGTTCAAACTGGTGACGCTCGCCGGCTTTGTGCTGCTGCCGTTCGCCTTTTTCGGGCGCACCGCCTTCATGGCCGAGCGCGTCCTTGGCCACATCATTTCCTCCGGCATCAAAGTGCTGGTGCTTGCCGTCATCACTGGCATTGGCACGACCCTGTTCACACAGTTCATCAATGCCGGACTCGGGGTCGAACCCGACATCCAGCAGGTCATGGCGATTGCGCTCGCAGCGCTGACTTTGCTCGGCCTTGGTATCTTTGGTCCCAGCATCGCCAACGGCATTGTGTCGGGCGGACCGCAACTTGGCGCAGGGGCGGCGGCAGGCACGGCGATCGCTGCTGGCGCAACGATTGCGGGCGGTATCGCAGGTGCCAAGCTCGCCGCAGGTGCCGCCGGCTCTGCCATGGCGGGCGCGGCCACGGGCGGTGCCCGCGCGGCAGGCGGCGCGTCAGGTGCCTATGCAGCCGGAGCCGCTGGCAAAACCGGACGGGCTGCGGCTGCTTCGGGTCTCGCCAATGTCGCAAAATCAGCCGCAAGCAGCGCGGCGTCACCACTTCGCCGGGCCGCAGACAGCCTCAAGGCGAACTATGCCGCTGGCAAGGCCGGGACGCCCGCCAATGCGGCAGCGACCGGCGCCGCCGATGGCCCTCCTGCATGGGCCACCGCGATGAAGCGGCGTCAGGCGATGACGCAGGGCGCCAACATGGCCTCGCATACCCTCAAGGGCGGCGACAGCCACGGCGGCGGCTCTGGCCCCGACATCTCCGACAAAAGCTGAAACTCCCGAAAAGGATCCGACATGTTTCGACGCCCTTCTATCCGCTACGGGACCAGTCCCGAACCCGTCACACCCTATCAACGCGCCGCCCAGGTCTGGGATGACCGCATCGGTTCAGCCCGGGTGCAGGCGAAAAACTGGCGGCTCGCCTTCTTCGGTTGCCTTGCGCTTTCGGGAGGGCTGGCAGGCGGTCTCGTCTGGCAATCGGCGCGCGGCACGATCACGCCCTGGGTGGTCGAGGTCGACAAGCTCGGACAGGCACAGGCCATCGCGCCTGCCGATGTCG
This sequence comes from uncultured Alphaproteobacteria bacterium, assembly GCA_963714325.1. GTDB lineage: Bacteria > Pseudomonadota > Alphaproteobacteria > Rhizobiales > Hyphomicrobiaceae > CAVQOB01. Next base: position 678,934 of record CAVQOB010000008.1, read on the forward strand.
ATTATCGCCCGACCGACCCGCAGATGGCGTTCCACCTTGCTCGCTTCATCGAACAGGTGCGCGCCATTCCCGCCGATCCGATCGTGCTGCGGCAAGACTGGCTCAGGGCTTACGACTTCACCACCGACCGCGGCGCGCAGGCGCTCAATGACTATGCGCGCAACAACGATCCCTTTGCCCAAGTCGGCAAGGTGCAGGTCGCGGTCGATGTGTCGAGCGTCGTTCGTGCGTCGAACGACAGCTTTCGCGTCGGCTGGACCGAGCGGCGTTACCAGGATGGCGCACTCCTCGAGACCTCGCGGTGGTCAGCGATCCTGACCACCGTCGTGCAGCCACCTCGCACTCCCGATGCCCTGCGCAAGAATCCGCTCGGCCTGTTCATCAACGCCATCAACTGGTCAAAGGAGCTTAGCCAATGATCCGCCCGACGCGCGCCCTGCGCACATCCATTATGCTCTCAGCGGTAACACTGATCTGCATCCCTGCCCAAGCCATGGCGCGCGAACAGCGCGCTCAGCCGCATCCAATTCCTGCTACATCGGCGCAGACCGTTGAGCCTGCCGACCCGCGCACCCGTGTTGGTAGGGCCAACGCCGCAGCGCGGGTGGAACCGGAGCGCACCAGCTATTTCAATGCCATCCAGCAATATGCCTATACCGATGGAGCCCTGTTCCAGATTTACACCGCACCGGGGCAGATTACCGACATCATGCTCCAGGAAGGCGAAGAACTCGTTGGACCGGGGCCGGTCGCATCGGGCGATACTGTCCGCTGGATCATCGGCGACACGGTAAGCGGTGCCGGAGCATGCGCGCCGCGTTCACATCCTCGTCAAGCCGACGCGGGCCGACATTCGCACCAACCTCATCATCAATACCAATCGGCGCACCTATCATCTCGAACTCGAGCGCCACGAACTCGACCTATATGGCCGCAGTCTCCTGGACCTATCCGCAGGACGCCTTGATCGCCCTGCGTACTGCCGAGGCCGAGCGTGAACGCACGGCTCCGGTGGCGGCGGGTATCGATTTCTCAAGCCTGAATTTTCGCTACCGCATCGGGGGCGATCATCCCGGATGGCGACCAGTGCGGGTGTTCGATGATGGCCGGCAGGTGTTCATCGAGTTTCCGGGCGACATTGCGAGCGGCGATATGCCGCCGCTGTTCGTGATCGGCGCGGACCAGGCAGCTGAGCTGGTGAACTACCGTGTGCAAGGCCGGTATATGGTTGTCGACCGGCTGTTTGAGCGTGCGGAATTGCGGCTTGGCGCAGGCAACAGCGCCAAGCAGGTTCGCATTGAGCGTGAACGCGCACGCCGCCGGAGCCGCTCATGAACACGAGACCGCAGGATGATGGCGTGCGACCGGTCTCCAACCGGATTGTTGAGGCTGAAGTCGAGACTGACGTTGAAACAGACGTTGAGGTCGATGCCGAAGGCGACGAGCCTGACGACGAGCGCCCGGTTGCACCGGCCAACCCCGACGGGTTTCGCCTTGGCGGGGAACCGCCGCGCGTCATGCGCTTGTCGCGCAAGGCACTGGCAATTCTTGGCGTCATCGCCAGCGTCGGGATTGGCGGTTCGCTGATCTACGCACTTCAGCCCAAGAACCACGCGCCAGCCGAGAATCTCTACGACACGAACAGCCGCAACCGCGCGGACTCGGTCAACGGTGCGCCTGCCAACTACGGCGACGTGCCAAAATTAGGTCCTGCACTGCCCGGTGATCTCGGCGGCCCTATCGTTGCCGCGCAGCGTGGCGGACAGAATGTCCCGATCCCGCCAATTGGTGCCGCCCCGGCCGCAGGACAGCCCGATCCGCGGATTGCCGCCGCCGAACAAGCGCGCGAGCGCGCCGCGCAGGAGCGTGACAGCGCCCGGACCAGTCGCCTGTTTCTTGCCGGAGAGACCGGAACGACCGACAATCGGTCTGCAACCGCAGTAGGGCCAGCGCCATCATCTTCGATACCAGGTGCCGATCCAGCTCAACCGTCTGCACCAACAGCCACGTCAAGCCGCCGCGCATTTCTCGGACAGCGCGGCAACCGCAGCACGGAAAGCCCTGAGCGCATCATGCGCCTTGCATCGCCTTACGTTGTGCAGGCCGGAAGCGTGATACCGGCAGCGCTCATAACCGGCATCCGGTCCGACCTTCCAGGTCAGATCACAGCGCAGGTTACACAAAACGTCTACGACAGCCCCACCGGCCGCATCCTTCTGATCCCCCAAGGCTCAAGGCTGATCGGTGAATATGACAGCGACGTAGCCGCCGGACAGAACCGCGTGCTGCTGGCGTGGGACCGCCTCATCCTTCCCGGAGGTCAATCGATCCTGCTTGATCGCCTGCCCGGCGCTGATGCTGCCGGTATGGCCGGCCTTGAAGACCAGACCAACTATCATTGGGGCAACATGCTCAAGGCCGCGCTCATTTCGACATTGCTGGGCGCTGGTACAGAGCTCATCTCGAACGGTGATAGCGATCTCATTCGGGCGCTGCGTTTCGGCACGCAGGACACCATAAGCCAGACTGGCAGGCAGGTCGTGCAGCGGCAATTGAACGTGCCGCCGACACTGACCGTGCGGCCCGGATTTTCGCTGCGCATCATCGTGACGCGTGATCTGGTGCTCGAACCGATGCCTGCAGGAGGAACGCGATGACCCGTCTCAAACTGGCTGATCTGGCCGATGAAAAACCGGTGCGGCTCACCTTCGAGCTCTCTGCACGGCTTCACCGCGATCTGGTGGCTTATGCACTCGCCGTAAACGGCGGAGATGCCAAAGGTGCGCCGACCGCTGAGCGGCTCATCCCGCCCATGCTTGAGCGGTTTATCGCAACTGACCGGGCTTTTGCCAAAGCGCGCAAGACACCTCAGACGGGGTAACGCTCGTTGATCAGGGTGAAGAAGCGTTGCAGCGCCGGATTGTCATTGTCTTCGCGCCAGTAAACCGAAAATTCGAGGCGCGTCGTGCCGTTCTGATCGTGGATATCGCGGAAATGGAGATCCGGCCATGTCACGCCCTGCGAGGCTTCGGTTGCGATCGATATGAAACGACCGACCGACACAATGCTCAGCACGCTCTCGAGGCTGGTATTCTGCACGATGATGTTCGGCCGCCCGCCTTGTCCGGTCAGCCGCGCAGCAAGCAGATTGGCCAGAGTCGGACCAATGCCGCCGCCCGGCACCACGAACACTTCGCGGCGCAGATCACTCCAGTAGATCCGGTCGCTTTCGAGAAGCCGATGGCCCGACTGCAAGGCGACCATAAGCCTGTCAGACCAGACCGAGCGCGCCAGAATGCCGCTCTCTTCCATCCCGGCCGGTGCCACCGCGACATCGATGGTCCGAGACTGCAAGGCATTCAGCAGCTTTTCCGGAGCGGCTTCCTCGCCATCGAACTGGACGTCAGGAAATCGGGTCAGATACTCGGAGAAGGTCTGCTTCAGATTGCCTGCCATCAGTGACGAGCTGTAACCGACGGCAAGTCGTCCCTGCTCGCCATAGCTGACCGCACGCGCGGTGGTTTGCAGATTGTCGATGTCAGTGATGATGCGCCGCGCGGACTCAAGAAAGACCTGGCCCATCTCGGTCGGCTCAGCTCCCCGCGTCGAACGCGTAAACAACTTGATGCCGAGTTTGTCCTCAAGTTGCGTAACCCGCAGGCTCAGCGTTGCCTGCTTCATGCTGAGCGCCGTGGCAGCACGGGAAAAGCTGCGGGTATCTGCGGTCAGAACGGCGTAGCGGAGTTGCCGAACCTCGATCGTCATGCTGCTAATGCTCCCCCGTTCTCTTTCTTGCCGACATTGAGGCGCAATCAGACTGAAATCGCAATATAAATTCGCAATAATGGAATGAGGTCAGAGATCGATCCGTAAATTTACTTGCCCAGTCAGGCGGATGCCGGAATTTAACTTCAAATCTGTTTGATCTATTTTGGAGACAAATTTTAACGGCGGCGTGGTAAGGATTTGACATGTCGAATGAACCCCGTGCTCCACGTCTTGCTGTCCTCATCGACGCTGACAATGCCTCCTCCCGTATCGCTACCCGTCTGTTCGAAGAGATCGCCAAGATCGGTGAAGCCAGCGTGCGCCGGATTTATGGCGACTTTTCCGGAACCCGCCTCAAATCCTGGGCAGAGGTGCTTTCAACCCACGCAATCCGGGCGCAGCAGAATTTCGCCTACACCACCGGCAAGAATGCGTCTGACATTGCGCTCGTGATCGACGCCATGGACCTGTTGCATACCGGGCGCTTCGACGCCTTCTGTCTGGTATCGTCTGACAGTGATTTCACCGGGCTTGCGGCCCGCATCCGCGAGCAAGGCATCGATGTCTATGGCTTCGGCGAGCAGAAAACCCCCGAGAGCTTCCGCCAGGCTTGCCGACGCTTCATCTACACGGAGAATCTTCTGCCGGAGGCTCCGACCTCGGAAGAGCCCGAACGCGCCGATCTGCGTCCCGCGGCAGCCAAACAAGCCCCAAGCGCGGCCGCCCCGCTTATTCGCAAGGCTATCGCGCAGCTGGACGATGACGGTGGCTGGGTTCCTTTGGGCCGAGTGGGTCAGCGTCTCGCCGAACTTGCCTCGGATTTCGATCCGCGCACCTATGGTCAAGCCAAGCTCAGTGATCTCGTCGACAAGGCGGGGCCATTCGAATCTCGCAGGACAGAGTCAGGGCATGTCCAAATCCGGTTGAAAGTGACTGGCAACAAATCAAAGGCGAACTAGCCTTCTTCATACCGATCTTTCGATAGGATGTCGGGGAAAGCCTTCCCCTGCTGCTGAGCCCACCGGTCTCATCAGACCCCTTCGTGCGGGACTGCCGCCCCGCAACGCCCCGCGAGAGGAAGAGGGGCGGGATTGTCCCGTGACGGGCTGAGAGCGGCGAGAGAGGCTCGCTGCGGGTCCGTCGCGGAGACCTGCCATGGCGCAACGACATGTTGCCCGCTCAAACCCTGAGCGGATCAATCTTTACCAGCAAATCACAGACCGCATCATCACCGATCTCGAAGCTGGGCGCGTCCCATGGGTTCAGCCCTGGGGATCTGCCAATGCCGGCATCGGCATGCCGCACAATGCTGTCAGTTCCCGCCGATACAGCGGCATCAATGTACTTACCCTCTGGCATGCGGTCGTCTCCCGACGCTTCTCAAACCATGCGTTCCTGACGTTCCGGCAGGCTGCGGCCTTGGGGGGCTCGGTGCGTCGCGGCGAACGCGGTGTCGGTATCATCTACACCCGCCGCTTTGTGCCCAGCAGCGAACGTCGCCGAGCGGATACCGAAGGCACCGCAACCAGTGGCGGGATTCCGTTCCTCAAGCATTTCACGGTGTTCTCGGTCGACCAGTGTGACGGCCTGCCCGAACATATCTGTCTCCCGCCGCCGCCCATCCCGGATGGCCTGATCCTGCCACACGCCGAGGAACTGATCACGGCTACGGGCGCCGATTTTCGCATCGGTGGCCCGTCCGCCTTTTACAGCCCGGCGCATGACTATGTCGCTGTGCCGCGGCCCGACGATTTCCATGAGCCGATCAACTGGCATCGCACGGCTTTTCACGAACTGGGCCATTGGACTGGCCATGCCACCCGACTTGGCCGCGATCAGACCGGCAGCTTCGGCTCCAAGGACTATGGCCGCGAAGAATTGGTCGCGGAAATGGCCGGAGCCTTCATCTGCGCCGCGCTCGGGATTGTGCCAAGCGTTCGCCACGCTGATTACATCGGCTCGTGGCTCCAGATTATCCGGGAAGACAATCGCGCCATCCTGCGCGCCGCCAGCGCTGCCTCCAAGGCGGCAGATTATATCCTCGCCTGTCGTGACACCGCATCGACTGGCCTTGATGTCGCTGGTGAGGACGAAGCCGACGGCTTCGAGCTAGAAGGGAGGTTGGCGGCATGAACCTGCTCACCCCCGAAATCCGCGCGGCCTTGCTCGCGAACATGCCGCGCGCCGCAATGCGCAGGCACATGGCGAACGGGAGCCTGATCCGGTTCCTGTTGCCCGGTTCTTCAATCCGCTTGGCGCTGCCACTTGGCTTGCCACCGAACTCGACGAGGACGGCATCCTGTTCGGCCTTGCCGATCTCGGCTTTGGCTGCCCTGAACTCGGCAGCTTTTCGTTGCGGGAATTGCAGTCGCTGCGTCTGCCGTTCGGCCTCGGTATCGAACGGGATATCCTCTTCGACACCGCGTTGCCGATATCGGCCTACGTCGCGGCAGCCCGTCAGACGGGTTCGATCCTCGGCGCTGAAAAGCTGCTGAGGGAACGCGCCATGCCAGAAGGGGATGGCTGAAATCTGGTAGCCTGGCGGCCTGCCAGATCGCGGGTTGGTCCGCCTGCGGCGGCCCTAGAGGAAGAGGAAGGCTAGGGCCTTCGTGACGGGCTTGGAAGCCGAGAGAGTGTCTCGCGGCGGCCCGTCATGGAGACCTGCAATGGCCAAACAGCCTGCAAAAATCACCCTCAGCCCGTCGCGTGACATTCCCTTCGACCATCTGATCCTGTCACAATCCAATGTCCGCCGCGTGAAGGCCGGGGTGTCGATCCCCGAACTTGCTGAGGATATCGCGCGCCGGACTCTGCTTCAGAGCCTCAACGTGCGCCCGGTGCTTGATGCCGAAGGTCAGGAGACCGGCATCTTCGAAGTTCCAGCCGGTGGCCGACGCTACCGCGCCCTTGAACATTTGGTGAAACAGAAGCGCCTGGCGCGCACCGCGCCGATTCCCTGCATCGTCAAGGCGGCGGACAATGACGTTTCGGCGGAAGAAGACAGCTATGCCGAAAACGCGCACCGAGAGCAGTTGCATCCGCTCGACCAATTCCGGGCCATGCAGGCCATGGTCGACAAGGGCAGCGCCGCCGAAGACATCGCCGCGCATTTCATGACCACGCCCGCTGTCGTCCGCCAGCGTCTCAAACTGGCGTCGGTCTCGCCCAAACTCCACGACATTTACGCTGAGGACGGCATGTCGCTGGACCAGTTGATGGCGTTCACCGTGTCCGAAGATCATGAGCGCCAGGAGCAGGTGTGGGAAATGCTTACCCATAGCTTCAACAAATCCGCCGCCTACATCCGCCAGCGCCTGACGGAAAACAGCGTCCGGGTTGCCGACAAGCGGGTGCGGTTCGTGTCCGTCGATGCCTATGTCGCAGCAGGCGGCGGCGTGATGCGCGACCTGTTCGAGGACGATGACGGGGGCTGGCTCACCGATCCCGCACTGCTCGACCGCTTGGTCGACGCGAAACTTGCCGCCGAGGGCAACCGGATTGGCACCGAAGGCTGGAAATGGGTGGCGACCTCGGTCGATCTGCCATGGAATGCGACCAACGGACACCGTGAGATTGTTGGCGCAGAATTGCCCATGACTGAGGATGAGCAGGCAAGACTCACGGCGCTTCAGGCTGAAATCGAGCAGATCGAGGCGGAATGGGCCGACGACCCCAACGTGCCGCAGGACGTCTATGCGCGGATCGAAGGGCTTGAAACGGAAATCGGCCAGCTGGTCGACCGGCCCATGGTTTTCGATCCTGCCGAAATGGCAATCGCCGGTGCCTTTGTGACGATCGAGGCGGATGGTTCGCTTTGCATTGAGCGGGGCTACGTCCGAGCCGAAGACGAACCGGTGGTGGAAGTGGGCAGCGAAGACGATGGCTCCGGGGTCGATCCCGTTTCGGGCGAGCCAATTCCTGGCGCAAACCACCGTGGGACCGCACCAAACGCCAGCGGTTCGGCACCTATCGCAACGGATGAAGAAGATGCCGACGATGACATCCTCAAGCCGTTGCCCGACCGCCTGGTTGCCGACCTGACCGCCTGGCGCACACTCGCGTTGCAGGATGCCTTTGCACAAAGCCCCGCCACAGCCTTCGCGACGGTGCTGCACGCGCTCGTGCTCGACACTTTCTACAGCTACAGCCGTGAGAGCTGCCTGCAACTTTCGCTGAACCGGGTGTCCTTTGCCAATCCACCTGCAGGTCTGCGCGACAGTGCTCCCGCGCGGGCCATCGCCGAGCGCATGAAGCGCTGGGAGGATCGGCTGCCGGAGTCCGACAAGGAGCTTTGGGACGCGCTTCTGGCCTTCGACGCCGATGAGCAGGCCAGTCTGTTCGCCCATTGCACATCGCTGGCGGTGAACGCGCAGGCCGAGATCGTCCCCAAGTACGACAATGGCCGGGTGTCGACGCACAGCGTTGCACGCCGCATCGCTCACAGCCACGTCCTGGCGCATGCCGTTGGTCTTGATGTCGTGGCGGCAGGCTGGAAGCCCACAGTCGATGGCTATTTCCGCAGCGTGACCAAGCCGCGCATCCTTGCCGATGTGACCGAAGCGCGCGGAGAGCAGTTCGCTGGCATGATCGATCACCTGAAAAAAGGCGACATGGCCCGCGAAGCGGAACGGCTGCTGGAAGATGCCCACTGGCTTCCAGAGCCGCTGCGGACGCCCGACGCCGACGGTGGTCATGGCGCTACGCCTGACGTTGATCGTGAAGGGCTCGAGCTACCCGCGTTCCTTGATGATGACGAGGCGGCTTACGCGATCGCCGCCGAATGATCCGAACCGCGCGGGTTCAACATCCCGACTGTTTTTATCTCACTCAGGCCCGGCCACCGCGCCGGGCCGCCTCTTTTTGAGGAGACCTCACATGCCGAAAACCAGTGCTCCCGTGCCCTGCTGGGGAGGACGCCATGGCTGACTATCATTCACCAACGGTCGTGCAACCGGACATCCCAGTCGCGGCGATGACCCCGCTCGAACGCCGTTTGCTGTGCGAACTGTTCGAGCATGAAGGCAATGACCAAGCGGTCTACTTTTTCGCCAGCGATAATGTCGCCGACACGGCTTGGATCGCGACCGCTGAACTGGTCGAATTGCTCGGTCAGGATAATGGCATGGTCAGTCGCATCGCTGACGTGGTGCGCGCGGAAATTGCCAAGGGTGATCTTGGCGAAGACGAGTTCGAGCTCGATTTCTCGATGATCGGCTATGACCTGATATTCCAGGACATTGTCCGGCGATCGCCTGACCTTGACCATGTGCAGATCATCGCAGCGTGGACCTGCACGAAGATGCGGCCCGACGGCTTTGGCGGGATGGCGACCGTCATAACGGCTGACGAGGTCCATTCGATGTCGACCGCGTCCTACATCGAAGAGGTGCTCGGGCGTTTGGGCGAGCCACCGCCCTCCACCTGAAATTTCCCGTCCAATCATCCCACGAAGCCCGGCCATTGCGCCGGGTTTTCGCGTTTTAAGGAGACCTGAAAATGTCAGCGCAATACATCTACGACACCGCCCCCTTGGGCAGCCTCATCCGCTATTCGAACGGCGAGCCGCGCCCGCCCGAGCGTTTTCGCCGCAAACTTGCCGCTTGGAACAACGACAACGGCACCGGCCGGCTCGTTGAACGCTACCCCGGCCAGGTTACCGACAACTACCGTTCGCCGGCGCATTTCATGCTCCATCTGGCGACCTACGGCAGTCAGGGCGTCATCGTCATGACCGTGCGCCGCGCCTACAGCGTCGAAAGCCCGCTCAATTTCGAGATCATCGACACGCCGAAACCTGGTCAAGTCCGCGTCTTGACCACGTTTCGGGATAAGGACGAATTGCGCCACCTCGCAGCCGACATGGCATCGGCAGAAGCATGGATGCGCGACAATCCCTATTCCGGGATGCGCGCCGAGATTGTGACCGACGCTGATCTGGCCGTTCTGCCCTCTGAACTCAGGAGGGCGGCATGAACGACATCAGTGTCGAATATGGCACGACGAGCGACGGCCTTATGGCCGCACGGGTCGATGGGCTCGCCTATATCGCCATTCCGCTCAAGGAAGGCTTCTCGATCGTGTCCGGCTGGAAGCTCAACCGACCGATTGGCGAATGGTCCCGGTCAGATGTCTATTGCGCCGAAGGTGCAGTGGCTGATGAAGTCTCCTTCCGCGCCTATATTGCCGACATCGCGCTGCATGTCCGCCAGCGCAACGCCCTCGGCCGCGTCGATACGATCCTGCGCGTTTCCACGCCTTGGGGCATGTCTCAATCGGCGACCATCTACGCTGAGGGGATCGTCTTTCATTCCACTGCCGGTCATGGCGGCTTCAAGCTCGACCGGGCACGCAATGCGGGGATGCATCCCGCGTTGCGACTATCTGGCGGCTGGTATGAAGAAGACGCCGAATGGGCGCTCGTCGCCGCAGGTTACCCGGACCTGTTCACCTACCGCGAACAGGCAATGGCAGACAGGGCGTTGCGGGATTGGTATCCCGATGCTTGGGAGGCCGTCCATGGCCGCGAGTTGTCAGCGGCAGAATCTTTCACCCGTGACCGCCAGCAGTTTGCCCGCCGCCACGCAAAGGACTGGGTGGTGATTTCTGCCGTTCGATCATCCGATCATCCTGGCATGGTTGAGGCGCTGGCCACCGTCGGAGGGGATCGGAATAGCCAAGAAACGCGACGATTTCTGGTGCGGGTCGGAGAATATGCAGCCGGACGCCATGGGTTTGTTATCGTTCCAGCGCTCCACCAAGACATGTCACGCAGCGGAATTTGCTAACGGCAAGGTGTGCGGACCATCCGGAACGTCAGTTTCAGGCATGTCTATCGACAAACCCGCCGATAGTGCAGGTCCTCAGGCCGCCTTCCGCGATGCCGTCAATGACCGTGATCAACACTGAAGAAGCGCGCATTTTCATCGTGACGCTTTTCCATCGACGCCAACATCGCTTCTCTGTCCGAGTTCACTGGGCGCGCTCGAAGATAAAGCTGCGCCAACGATAAGGCTCCCGTCCCAGCGCATCCCCAGCCTCGGCACGGTCGACGCAGACCAAACCGGCAGCCTCAGCAGCCGCAAAAATTTCGTCGTCCGAATGTGCAAAGAAAATGCCAACGGGCTCCCCCGACATTGGCTGGCGGACATTGATCCCGATGCGCCCGCCCGGTTCTAGCAACTCCGCCATGGTCATGAAGCTCTTAGTCAAGTCAGTCGGCGGGACCAACATCAGCACAGCCGAACAGAGGATTAGATCAAAACGGCCAATACTCGGCAGATTCGCGCTAAGTCCGGTAGCCGGTCATCGATCCAGCGAATGCCAGAGGTCGCTCGCCGCCCCGATAGAACGAAGTCCGGTGGATGGTCTACGGCGGTGACGTTGAGGCCATGGGCCGCCAGAGCGCGAGCATCTCGCCCGCTGCCCGCTCCAATATCGAGCGCCGCGCCCACGCGCTGGCAAGTAGCGACCCAGCAACGGATGTACTGCCTCAAAAGTGACACTATCATATCGTGCGGCAAAACCTTCTGCGTCGCGATCATAGTAATCCGCGGCTTCGATTTGATCGGATATGGGCATTAATTGCCAGACTTGTGACGGGTGACTTGGTGAAATACGCGGTAGGGATTGCACGCGGCGATGCCTGAACCGACCGCGGAAAAGAGCAGCATCGCGGAAAAAATTTTTACAATCGTGTAATCGCCTTTCGTCCGGCGCTTCCCATCATAGTCTCTAATATCGTCAAGAACCCGCTGCATGACCCAGCGTAAACGGACCAACGCCCCAATCATAAGGAGATTGGCAAGGCAGGCGAATACCAACAGCATCGAGCGCGCCGAGTCGCTGAGAGCGAAACTCGCTACAGCAAACCACAATCCGCCCGTTAGCGACATGATGATCAGCGGCGATTGCCACAGAAATCCATTGAGCGAGCGAAAATCCTCGCAGCGCTGCTCGTAAATCACCTTCTGATCGCGCGTTCAAATCGGCTACTTCGTTACTCATGAAGCACACTCTCCTCTCGCGAATATCCCATAGCATGGTACTTCGCGTAGTGCGCGAGGGTACATGAGCGATTTTAACGCCGATTTATCTCGATGGCTTCGCCACTTTGCCGCTCGCTCCGGAAGCTCGCAACGCAATTTTGTCGGTCTGGGACCATCCTGGCAATGCCGGATCGCCTAATGTGGCTGGAGAGCGTGCCGCAAGTATCGTCGCCGATGGTCGTGCGCGAGGTGGCAGCGCTGATCGGCGCAGCGCCAGCCGAGATCATTTTCACATCTGGGGCAACCGAAGCCAACAATTTGGCGTTGCTTGGCGTAGGCCGCTTGCAGCAGGGCTGTATCCCTGCGCGGCACCGCGTATTGTACGTCTCGGGTGGAACACAAAGCGGTCTTGGAGCCGGCACAAATGCTCGCAAAGCTCGGATTTTCGGTCAGCGTCGCCCCGGTAGATAAAGATGGCAGGCTAGATCTCGCCGCGTTCGAAGCGCTGCTTAGCGACGACATACTGCTTGCATCGATTATGATGGTCAACAATGAAACAGGCGTCATTCAGCCGGTTGCCGAGGCAGCGGCGCTAGTCCACGCGATGGGCGGTCTGATGCATAGCGATGCTGCACAAGCCGCCGGCAAGATCGCGATAGACGTGATCGATCTCGACGTCGATTATCTCAGCTTATCGGCGCACAAATGCTATGGCCCAATGGGTGTCGGCGCACTTTATGTCGCGGCTCACGCGCCCAAAGCCGGCAGCCTTTGCTCCATGGCGGTGGCCAGCAGGATGCAGTGCGTCCCGGTACTGAGCCAGTGGCACTGATCGCCGGCTTCGGGGCTGCCGCCAAAGTCGCTCGGGCGCGGCTTGAGGAGCGATCGTCACCATGGGCGCATTTTGATTGGCGCTCTTCTCGACGGGCTTGCATCGCGTCAGTTGCGGTTTCGCCGGATCACCGGGGAAGCGGCGGTGGTTCCCGGCAGCGCCGCACTTCAGTTGATGACGTGGATGCCGACCAATTGTGCGCCACTGTCGCCCGTGACGTATCGCTTTCGACGGGATCGGCGTGCACATCGGGTCAAATAAGAAATCGCATGTACTTGAAGCAATTGGGTTTTCTGAGTTGGATGCACGTCGTATAATCCGGATTTTCTGCCATCGCTATCAAGATGTCAGCTGAGATCGACGCTGCGGCTGAGCACATTGTGGCCGCCGCAAATCAATCTCGGCTTGCAGCTGGAGAGGTTCGCCAGTAGCGTTCCCGTATGCGGCGAGGAACTAGTAAAATTTGATTCAAGAGGGCAGTTTGCGGGACATGAGACTTTTCCGCTCCGCCTCCTGTGGTTGAAAAAGGCATTTGACGCTATCGGCGATGGAGCCGACGCGAGAACATTCCAGGAACAAGATGCTATCGCACGTTTTGGTGTCGGCCGCAATATGGCGGTCTCGATGCGCTATTGGGCGCTGGCTACCGGCTTTTTCGCTGAACAGGACCGGGTGATCTCGCCTACGCCGCTAGGCCGTGCCATTCTCGCCGACGACGGCCTCGACCCCTATCTCGAACAGGCCGCCACGATTTGGCTCGCGCATTGGCGTGTGGCCTCCACGCCCGACATGACGACGACGGCATATTATGCCTTCAATCACCTCAGTGCGATCGAGTTCGATCCGACCATGCTCGTCGAAGAATTGTTCGCGCTTGTCGAGAACAATGGCTGGCGGGCGACGCGCGGGAACGCTTAAGCGCGACATCGAAGTCTTTCTGCGTAGCTATGTTCGGCGCGGTGACAGCCTCAATGAGGATGCGGCCGAGCCGTTGCTGGCCGAACTCGCGATCATCCGCGAAGCGCGCCTCGGGGGTTGGTATGAGTTCGTGCGTGGTCCCAAACCTAGCCTGCACGACGCAATCTTCGCCTATGCACTCGGCGATTATTGGGACCGGTCAGGGGGATCGACCACGCTGACCGCCGAACAGATTTGCTATGCGCCTGGCTCACCGGGCCGCGTGTTCAAGCTCGACGAAGATAGCGTGGTTACGCGCCTGATGCGGCTCGATGACCTAACCGACAGTGCTTGGCAGTGGGTCGATACGGCAGGACTGCGCCAGATCCAACGGACGGGCGACGTTTGATGCGATGACCACGCTCAACCTTGCCTATCCTCGATCAAGCCTGAGGGCGGCGGCATGACCAAGCTCGCTTCGATGGTGACAATCGACCGCCGGTTCGCGCGTTCGGCACGGCTCGATGCTGATCTCAATGGCACGCCGCCGCTGGTTGGCTATGTTATGCAAGCAAGCATCGCCAAGGCTCTGACGACACTGGCTGACAGCCAATGCGACAGCCACCAAGGCGCTTATACTTGGACCGGACCATATGGCGGTGGTAAGTCCAGCGCAGCACTGCTCGTCGCCAATCTGGTTGCTGGGACCAAAGGCAATCGCAAGATCGCGCGCGACATTGCTGGTGAAGCACTTACCCGGCTCTATACCGAAGCGTTTCCCGAACCCAAAGGGCGCTGGAGCATTGTCGCGGTTACCGGCAGCCGGACCCGCTTGCGTGACGCGATCGTCGAAGCTGCGACCGCTCGCGCTCGACTGGAGCTCGGCGCAAGCCGCTGACTTTGGCGCAACCGACGACGCCCTGATTGCCGCGCTGATTGCTGGTGGCGAAGCTGCGTCGAGCGGCACGCTGCTGATCCTTGACGAACTCGGCAAGCTGCTCGAGCATGAAGCGCTTGAAGGCGGCGATGTGCATTTTTTGCAGGATCTCGCCGAGCGCGCGACGCGCAGTAAGGGTCGGCTGGTCGTCATCGGCATTCTCGCACCAGTCGTTCGAGCAATATGCTGCGCGTGCCGCGCCGAGATGCACGTCAGGAATGGGCCAAAGTCCAAGGCCGTTTCCAGGACATCGCCTTCCTCTCCGGGGCCGATGAGACGGTGGCGCTACTCGGGCGCGCAATCACGGCTGAACATCCAGCCGATGCTGTCGAGCGCGCTGAGCTAGTTGCCGAGGCAGTCGCTAAGCGCCGGCCGACAGAAGTCGGCGTTCTCACCAAGGCGCTTGCCGATACTTGGCCGCTCAACCCCGTCAGCGCCTTGTTGCTCGGGCCGATCTCTCGAGCGCGCTTTGCGCAGAACGAACGCAGCGTATTCGGTTTTCTGAGCTCGGCCGAACCGGCGGGTTTCCAGGAGTTTCTCGAGCATGCCGACGAGGGCAGCGGCACCTACGATCCTGCGATGCTATGGGATTATATGGCCGCCAATTTCGGCATGTCGCTCGCTGCCGGCAATGACGGCAGTCGCTTCAGCCTCGCCTATGAAGCGATCGAGCGAGCCAGCGCAAAGGGCAAGGCCTGCATGTTGCGCTGACCAAGTCGGCGGCTATCATCGAATTCTTTCGTAATGGCTCTGGCCTTGCGCTCGCGGATGATTTTCTTGAAGCAGCTGTGCCGGGCGCAACGCCCGAAGGCGATCAAAGCGGCAATCAAGGATCTGCTCGATTGGGCGATCCTGATCCGTCAGCCCCGGCTTGGCGGCTATGCGCTGTTTGCTGGCAGCGATTTTGATCTTGATGAAGCGATAGGCCGCGCAGTGGCGCCGGTTGATCACTCCAGCTCGAGGGCATTCCGCAGCGGGTCGGTTTCGGCTTTGCGGCTGCCAAGCGGCATTATTTCATGACCGGTGCCCTGCGGACTTTCGAAATCGCGCTTCAGGTGGTGACGCCCGACGACGACGTCGATGGCCTCGTCGAACGCATCCTGGCGCGTCCGCAACGAGGAAGCGGGCTAATGCTGTTGTTGCTCGAGCGATGGCACGTTGCCGCGCCAGGCGACCGACGCGCTCACTAAAGCGACTGCGAAGGCGCTTAATGGCGAGTGGGCGCGTGATTGCGCTCGGCAGTGCCAGCGAGAGCTTCGCGCTGCGCAATGCGGCGGCCGAGCTTATGGCAGTCGAACGCGTATTTCGCGAACATCCTCAACTTGAAGGCGACCGCATCGCCCGGCGCGAGATCGCGGCGAGGCAGTCGCGCTGCATCGACGAATTGCATCGTAAGCTCGAAGCAGCGCTAGAAGGCGCCAAAGTGGTATCTCTCGCCGGCGCCCGGGTAAGCTCGCATAGCGAGCCGCTTGCGGTCATTGCCAGCATGCTGGCCGATGTTGGCTTTGCCAAAGCGCCGATCCTCAAGAGCGAATTGCTCCAGCGCGACAAGCCATCGTCAAATGCAATGGCGGCGCTGCGTGACTTGGCTCATGCGATGGTCGGTGGGCTTGAGCCCAAGCACAGCTCGGCATGACGCAATATCCGGCCGAGCTCGGTCTTTATCTGACCGTGCTCAAGCCGTTTGGGCTGCACCGCGAGATCGAGCCAGGCCGTTTCGATTTTGCCGAGCCGGATGACAGTCGCGAAGGCAAGTCGCTGCAACCGGCTTGGGACATGCTCGATCAGGCTGGCGACGAGCCGCTCGACGTGATCTACGCGCGTTGGTCAGCGCCTCCTTTTGGCATCAAAGGCGGGGTCATGCCGGCACTAGCGTTGGCATACATGCTCGCCAACCGCGATACGGTGGCAGTCTATATCGACGGGGTCTATCAGACGGCGATCGACGATGTCGTCGTCGACCGACTGCTCCAAAAGCCCGGCAGTTTTCGCTTGCGCCACATCGATCGCTCGGTGCGTGAGATGGCGTTTCTTAGTGGGCTTGCCAAATTGCTGAACGTCACCGAGAGTAGCGCGTCGCTGCCGATCGCTGCCGCGCTGTTCCAGCGTTTTGAGGCGTTGCCCAATTTCGCGAAGCGAACTTGCGCATCGATGCCGATGCGCGCAAAGATTCGCGGGGTTGTGATGAAGGCCGACGATCCCGAGCGGCTGTTGTTCGATGATCTTCCCGCCGCGCTCGGCGATCGGCTGTCGCCTGATGTGATCTACGACGCCATCTTGGCGGCCGAAGCGAGCTATCCGGCGCTGCTGGATGAACTGCGCGTCGCACTTGGGCGGGCGCTCGGCATCGACCACCGGGATTTTGGCGGCATCGCCGAACGCACCCAGCAGATCCGTGGCATGACGAACGACTATAATTTCGACGCCTTCGCCGATCGCGCGGCGGCAATCGAACAGGGCACCGGCGATATCGAAAGCTTGGTCAGTGTGCTGCTACACCGCCCTGCGCGAAACTGGTCGGACCGGGACCGCGAAGAGGCGCTGACCGAAATTGCGCGCTACGGCCGACGCTTCCGCGAACTCGAGGCGCTTGCGGTGGTTCGTGACCGTCGCACGCACACCGAGGCGTTGGCGCTGGTGGTCGGCCTCGATCCCCTTGCGCCCCCCTCATGCGCAGCTTCATCCTCAACGATCAGGAAAAGATGGCCGCGGCGGGCATGGCGGACAAGCTGGTTGCGGCGCTGCGCGCGGACAAAAGAGGCAGTCGCTTCAGCTGGCGGCGCTAGCGCGCGCTGTGGCGACACTGGCCGCCGAAACCGAAGATGAGGCGGAAGCGGCATGACGAACGAACGCCATATCCTGGGCATATCGGGCGGGCGCGACAGCGCCGCGCTCGCGGTCTACATGCGGCAACACCAGCCGCAGCTGCCACTCGAATATTTCTTCACCGACACGGGCAAGGAGCTGCCGGAGGTTTATAGTTTCCTCGACAAGCTCGAAGGATTTCTCGGGCAAGCCGATCCAGCGGCTTAATCCCGATCGCGACTTCGATTTCTGGCTCGATGAATATGGCAATTTCCTGCCCTCGCCGCGCACGCGCTGGTGCACCCGGCAGCTGAAATTGCGCCCGCTCGAGCAATGGCTGAGCGAAGATCTCGAAGCCGGCACCACGGTCCATAGCTATGTCGCGATCCGTGCTGACGAGCCGAGCCGAGAAGGCTATCAGGCCACCCATCCCAATATGCGCGTGCATTTTCCATTGCGTGAGGCCGGAATCGACCGCGCAGGCGTGCTCGAAATTCTCGACCAGTCGCGATGTCGGCGAGCCAGAATATTATAAGTGGCGATCGCGTTCGGGCTGCACCTTCTGCTTCTATCAGCAGAAGATCGAATGGGTCCGGCTTTCTGAACATCATCCCGACCGGTTCGCCGAGGCCATCGAATATGAGAAGACCGCGCTCAAGGACGGCTCGCCGTTTACCTGGAGCCAGGGCGAGAGCCTGACGGAGCTGATCGCGCCCGACCGCGTCGAGCAGATCAAAGCGGACTATGAGAAGCGCCGCGAGCGTCTGCGCCGCAATCGCCGGGTCAACCCGCTTTCAGCGAACACCGCCGAGACGATCGACGACGTCTATGGCATCGACGAGGGCTCGAGCAGCTGCGTGATCTGTCACAAGTAATCACGCATCAATTGCTGCTTCAATAGCGGCAGCAAAAGCCACCCCATCGGCCGGCCTTCGAGACTTTTGGTGTTGAAGCGCACGCTGGATTGGCTCGAACAATCGAGCGGGCCCTGTCCAGTCATCGACCGTCAGGATGCCACATGGGTGGCGACCCGTGGCAACGTACCAAAACACCGAGGCCAACTGGAAAACGTCTGACGCCTGACAGATCACATCACCCTGTCCCAGTCGTCGATTATGAGCCTCGGGTGACAGCCAGTATTTAGGTCCGATCGCCTGATCGCTCGGTGTAAGATCGAGTTCGGGTCTGTCGGAGAACCGACAAAGGCCATAGTCACTCAAAAGCCATCGATCGCCGGATACGAGAATGTTCTCAGGCTTGATATCACGGTGAATCGCTTTGGCATGTAGGTTCGCTAGGCCCCGCGCAAGTCCACGAAACTGGCCGACATATATCTCTGGCGGAATGCGGGACTTCGAGGCGATGTCCGACAAACTGCCGTCTGCAATCTCCATGATGAGGAATGGGCAGCGTATACCACGTGCTCCGCCCGAATGGCGAGTTCCTGCCGGTCCCGCGATATCGCACGATGTGCTCGTGCTGCAGCTCCTTGAGGAGCCTCACCTCGCGATAAAACCGCTTAAGAATCCGGCCGACGCGGCTGCATGAGAAACTTGATCGCATATTCGGTACCGGAACTGCGCTCGACGCATCGAAACACCGACCCGTTGCCACCGCGGGCGATCCAGTCGCCGAGCGAATACGAACGGCCATCTTCTGCGACGAGGGCATCGTCAATTTCGAAGTAGCGGCCTTTCCCGAGTTCGTCGGGATCAAAGTAAATCAGGCTGGTCATCGTCGGCCACGGAAGGTCGTTGGATGATCCGCCAGTCAGCAAGCTGGGCAGCGCAGCAGCTATGGATCCAGCAGACGTTATAGGTCTGAAAAACTACTTCGCCTGGGCCCCACGCCAGAAGAGCACCATCGCGTACGTCGACGAGCCCGGCGCCGGCAGGACATTCGTGTTCAGTCGGCGGGCACATGCCCCCGCCGTCAGCCTTCGCATAGTCGTCCATCAAGCGATAGAATATGGCGCTGTCGTCACCGGTGGGCGGGGAAGCGCGATAGGTCCCAGCTAAGATAGCTTTCAGAAAATCTGCGCGCCAGCGGCGGCTTGACGCTGAGTTGGCCTGAGAGACGCATTTGATCGCATATTCGCTGAGAATGTCGACCTCTGCCTCAGGTCGGATCCCGTAATCCAGCCCACGAAGGTCCTGCACTAACGCCTCGAGTGGCTTATCGTCGAGCCGATGTCCTTCCTGCTGAAGCTCGTCGATAGCGACGAAGAGGCTGTAGAAATCAGCCTTCTGCCGAAAACGTGTACCCTTGATCCCGCCCTGCCATTGGGCAAATATCTTCGTGAGATCAGCGAGTACATTTCCAAAACGCGCCACGATGGCTTTGCAACTCTCCAGCGGCCAAGCGGTGTGCGCGATGTAAAAATCATCAAGCCGATCCTTCTTATCCTGAACGCCATCGATCAGCGCCGCGAGAATTTCGGAGATATATTCGGCATCGGCGTAGCGCCTGCGATCCGTCGCCGTGAACACGCCTGCTTCTTCGAAGAACTCAGAAACCGACAATTCTTCAGCGACGTTCAGAAAATCTCCTGGAAAATCGGCTCGGCGGAGCTCCTGTCGCGTAAGAGGAACCGTGTATTTGTTCACGCGCATGTAAACGTCCCGGACCTCGCGATCGCTGGGATTGTCCGCCTCATTGAAATCGATGCGGTAGCGGAGAAAATTATCGGTCTCGGTCTCATTGAAGTCCGAGAAGCGCTTGCCGAGGAAAGGGCCGGAATATGGTGGCTCAAGAACGAATTGGTCGCGCAGGAAAGCAAGAATTGTTGAAATTCGCTGCTGACCGTCGATCACGACCCGATGAACGCTTCCCACTCTTGATCGTCTTAGCCAAGAATACCTTTGGCAGCGGAATGTCGCTCAAGATCAAATCGATCAGCATGATCTTCGCGCTCTGTGCCCACACTTCCCGGCGCTGAAAATCGGGCTGGAGTTCAAGCCGGCCGGCGTCACTCCAGTCACGCACATCAGCAATTGGGTGAGGACTTATGTTCCAGTGAACCATTTCTCAAATGCACCTGCGTTCTGACGCCTCCTTTCGAAGAGGCTATTTGCTACTGTTATCGCTCACGATGATAGCGTCCACCGCTGCGTCGATGTCATCGTCCGACAGGAACGGTGCCTGCGCATAGATGATCGCGGGCTCTCCACTGAGCCGCGCAGCAAGATGCCCGAGGCCCAGCAGCTGTTCTGCACCCTTCACACCAAGCGCAATCTCGGATGTTCCGACGCTGGCAACCTTCAGGATCAGCCGATTGCCGAGATTGTCGCGCAGCTGCATCGGCATGACATTGGCATCGGGCCGCTGCGCAGCAAAAATGAGGTGCATTCCGGCGGCGCGCGCTTTGACGCCCAGTCGTGAGACATTCGAGGTCACTGCAGACTTGTAGTCTTCGGTCAGCATCCACTCGGCGAACTCGTCATGGACCAGGAACACGTACGGCAGCCGTTCGGACGGCGCGGCCTTGGTGTTGAACGACCGGATGTCGCGCGCGCCATGCGCGCGAAACAGCTCGTAACGCCGCTCCATCTCGGCAACGAGACCTTCCATCACTTCGACGGCTCGGGTCTGCTCGACAATGACCCCACCCTGGAGGTGCGGCAGGCGTTCGACGGCCGCATAATCAACGCCCATTTTCGGGTCGATCAGATAGATGTGGGCGAGCTGACTTGAGTTAGTCGCGGCGATGTCGAGCAACAGCGCCTGGATCAACACCGACTTGCCCGAACCAGTCGCGCCAGCGACGAGCGTGTGCGGCTCGTGCTGCTGTCCGCCGGCAAAGGGGCCACCGAGGTTGAGATAGAGGATCTCGCCATCGAGTTCCTTGAGCCCGAGGACGAACGATGTGTTCACCCCGGCCGCGTTGCGATTGACCTCGCGCCGGCCCCAGACATCCCAGAGTGACACCAGCTGGCGTTGTGGGCGTGCGACGCCAACCACGATCTCACCGGGCAGTGGCGAGACCGAAATCAGCCTTAATCCATGCGTCGTGAGCAACGCCGACTGGCGCGCTTCGATGTCTTCGACGCGAAGTCGATCCGACCCCATAAAGCGGATAAGCGCTGCGTTTGGCGTCAGGCGCGTTGCAGTGATCTTGGCCTGAAGATTATAGTTGAGCAGTGCCGAGCGCAGCTTCTGCGCCGTCGCCTCAAGCCAGGTCTGCGCCTCGGCCGACTCTTCATGCGCCGCTTCGGCACGTGACTGGATGAGTGCTTCAATCCGCGTGCCGGTGACGGGTGCGCCTGGCTGAGACGTCTTTTGCGCGGCAGTCTCAGGTTCAGCTTGGGTCTGCGGGGCCGAAAACAGGTTCGTCAGAGACTTTGGACGCGTTGACTACCGGATGCGCTGCAAATGGCTCGCCCGCTGCTCCGACTGGTTGCGGTGGGCTCGGAACCGATGGCGTGCCGGAAGCTGCGATGTCCGCTGACGCACCATCTGACGCACCCCCGCTACCGGGTTCCTTGGGTTCCGGCTCCTCGCTGGCTATGCCGCCTTCGGGATCACCGTCATCATCGTCCTCATCATAATCATGGGCGATCGGCTTGCTCGCTGGGCCGCTAGTGTCGCCAACCTCAATGGTCTTGGTCCACTCGACACGCGGCGCCGGGTCTTGGAAGTTCAGCGTATCCCAGCTGTGATTCTGCCCAAGGCCCGCGCGAATCGGGCCGAGTGGCGTGCGCGCCTCATAGGCTTTGATAAGCTGACGCAGGCCTTCGCGGGTAAAGCTCTCCTGCAAGCCACCCTTGATCCCGGTCAGCAACTCCTGATCGCCGTGCGAGCTTCCATCGCCGGCGGGTCCGGAGATGAATATGTGCGAATAGCCGCGCAAATCTATTGGCACCACGCCACGACGGATGCCGTCGCGAACCCTTTCAAGGAGATTGGGTTGACCAAGCGCCGCAGTGCCGTCGAGTAGTAGATCGGCGATCCGCGAGAGCCAAAGATCGCGATCGAGGCGGCCCGGGTCGCCGAACAAGGCGTCGTCGATCCGCGCCACCGTTTGCCGAAGCTGGCTGCGTGACTTGCGACAAGCTTCGGCCAGCGCCCGACTGGTCGACATATTTGGCTTCGGTGACGATCGCGCGAAGCTGCGGTTTGCCCTCGGCATCGGTCGAGAGGCTCAGGCCGAGAATATCTGCAATGCCCTCTTCTTTCTGACCAAGCCATTCGGCATAGTCGTCGAGCAGGAACCAGGCGACTGCCGCTGCCCCACCCATTTCTTCGGCTATCAGGGCGCGGCTCAGGACCAGGCCGATCAGCTCGCCAGCCGATACACCGCGTTTGGCAGCGCGCAGGACGATATCGCCGGAGATGGCGTTTGCATCCTCAATCATGCGCTTTGCAAGAGCCGCTAGTCGCGCATCGTCGAGTCCGAGCGAAAGCTCGGTCAACCGCCGCAGCACTAGGACATGCAGGATACGCAATTCAGAAGTCGAGGACACGACCATATTGCGGCCATGCGTACGCTGACGCCGATAGCGGATGACGTTGATGCCTTGCGCGGCAAGCTGCCGCTTATCGAGCAGATCATCATAGGTCGCAACCCATTCTGCGAGCCCATGCACTTCCTCGAACATCGCCTTCAGACTGCCGTCTTGGAACGATATCTGGCGTGCGGGCAGATAATGCTCGTCGGGTGCATGGGATTGGCGCCGGACGACGTTTGCGACAGCGTCGACATAGGCCCAGCCGGCATCGGGCTGGCGCGGACAGGTGAGATAACTCGTGGCCTTGAGCTCGTCCTCCGAGGTGACACGGCGATAGGACCATCGAGCCGGAACATGTTCGAGCAAACTTGGATTATCGCCGATCGCCGGAACCGGGAACCATTGCTTCACGCGCTTGGCGCGACACAACATCGTGCAAGAAGGCGACATCGATTTCGCGCGTTCCACCGCCGCCTGTCGTTCCGCTGTCCAGCATCACGCCAATGCGCAGTTTCGACATGAAGTTGCGTGAAGTCTCACTCACCACGACCGCATCGGGATCGCCTTCGGAGCGCTCAAGAAGCTCAGTGTATATGCGCGCGAGACGTGAGCGATCGCGGTGGCGCACTAGAACATTGCAATGCATCTCGTCCTGATCCTGGACAGAGCCCAGCGCATTGACGGTGGCGAGAGGCAGCCCTGCTGCATCGCAATTGTAGAGCATGATACTGAGGTTTGAGCGCTCATGTGGCTGCAAATCGAGATATCGTTCCAACAAGTTGCGGATTTGCCTGGGAAGCCTCGAGCGGATCGACATCGGTCGTGGCTTCGGACGGATCTCGGACCGGACGCTCGACCAAACTATAGTCGTTCACGGTGCTGGTCTCAGCCAACAAGATCGCTTCGCCCGCGTCATAGCCGACCGCGATCTCAGGGAAGAGCGGATGGGCGAGCTCGTCGCGCAGATCGGCGAAGAATAGACGGGGATCGCCGAAGTTCACATCAACATCGGAGAGGAGATAGTCTGCAAGGCCTGCAACCGAGCGCATTTTCGACGCGCTCGCGGCAAGCCGGAGCGGGTGCCATGGCGCAACAATGGCCGAAGGCCTCCGCCGATCGACGCGGACGGTCCCGATGCTTAGAAGCGGCTCCCACAGGTCCCGGCGATTAAGGTCGCCAACCGCGTGCACAAGTAAGGCGCCAAGCAATGCGCCATAAGCGTCAGCCTGTGCGATCAACGTGCCCGAGGCGTAGCCCGAGCTTTGCAGCGCCGTGAGCGCCTCGCTATAAAGTTCGGCGAAATCGGGTCCAAGCGGCCTCGATCGCCGTGAACCTGCAGTATCGATACGCCCGCCGTCTCGTGCTGACTTCAGCGCCTTGGTGAAAAGCTTTGCGATATCATCGCCGGCGTTAGTGCGCGGGACCAGAGTGCCCGCATCCTGGCCGAATGCAGGCTGCAAGGTGCCGACATCAGACAGCGACACGGCCTGCAGCGCGCCTTTGCGACTGACAGGTAAACGCGCGACATGACTGCGTACGAAGGGGCGCTTGAGCAATCGCCCGATGTCCTTCGGTAGTTCGAGCCCAATCACGCCTGGCTGGCCCGACCAGACTAACTGCACGGTCGCACGTTCACTACCGGCGGACAAGGCGATGTCGAATTTAATCTGGATCGCGCCCCGCGCGGTCGACTCGTTTCGGCGATATTTCTTTTGCCGTGCCTTGGCGCGATCAAGGAGCTCTTCATAGGCGAAGAGGTGCGGCACATCCCACTCGACTGCCGGGCCGATCAAATCCTTGAGTCCGCGATACCGTAAGCCGAATGACAGCCCGACATCGGCGTTGAGATCGAGGAACTGGTTGCGTGTGCGCCGCGAAGACTTGATCACCAGCTTGCGCGATCCGCCAACAAGATTAACTTGTCCGAACAGCCGTTCGATCGCGCGCAGCAGACCTTCGAGGAAATCCGTGCACTCGATCGGGCGACCGAAGATAAACCGTTCCCATTTGACGCGCAGCGACTTGTCCTGACCGAGATCGTCACGGTGGGCCTCGAAGAAGTCACGGTCGTCGTCGCGGGTTTCCTTAAGAGAGCGAGTCTTGAGGGTGGTAAGATAGTCTTGATCGGCCGTGCTCAACCTGTCGGGCAGCGTGAAGTCGAAGAAGTTTATCGTTTCTTGGGCGAATGACGTCTTCTTGAGCTTGATGCCCGAGAAGAGTTGGAGAACGCTCTGACCTTCCCATTCGAAGCTCGCCAGCGCTTCGGCCTCAGGTCCCCACCCGGGCGCAGTATCGATAAAGGCATGGATCGCTGCATGGACTTCGGCCGGAATGTCCTCATGCACCTCATCAAATTGGCTGCGCAGTTCCTCGCTCTCAATTATCTGCCGATTGGGACGCTGCTTAACCAGCAGCGGTTTGCGGTCGGAAACGAGCTTCTCAAAAGTTTTTTCCAGCGCCGCGGCTGCTCGCGATCCTTGTCGCCAAGCCCCATAAAATAGCCACTGTCGCGTGGCAAACGCAGGGCCGGTAGTGCCCATCCTAAGGCACCGCAACCGGAACGGCCTCGGTCTCGATCCGCTCTCGCGTCATCGCGACATAGGTGCCAATTTGATGCAGCGTCCAATCATCAGCGCTGTTCAATCCTTTAAGGGCAGCTTTCCAACCTTTGTCTGACCTTCGCTCGAGCCCCACCCAGCCGCCGCGGCATCGACCCACGGACCGGATTCCTCGGTAAGCTGCTTGGCCCCAATCAACGTCACGTCCCCAAGCGATGCGCCCTGATCGTCGTCAGTGTTCGCCAACAACATCGCCGGCTTGTTACAAGCGGAGTTGCGGACCCGTACCGTGCGCTCATCGGTGATACCGACTCGGGCAACCCAAACGGTCCGACCAAATCGCGGGGCAGCGCAATCATCAGCATTGTCGCGGTCGCCGGGTCGGCAAGCAACGCGCGCGTAATCGCCGCGACTTGTTCGCCGGTCAACCGATCGAGCAGATAGCGCGCGAGTTCATCGTCAGGCGTCAACGCCTCGAGGCGAAAGCGGATGGAGGTCGCGCCGGCGGCGCCAATCAGATCTGACGGGGTCACGCGGCTTCAGCTCGCTGGAAGGGGTTTTCGACATAGGCGCAGACTATCGGAGAGCCGTTTCAGGAGACCGAGGCTGGCGAGCCGCTCTTCCAAGCGATGGGCGTTGTCAGAAAAATCCTCCTGGTCAGCAGTGCCGGAATCAATGAACTGGCGCGCCTGCGCGTCGCCGATCACAAAGCCGTAGCGCTCGTTAATGCGCACCAGAAAATCCTTGAACTCGAGGCGTTCGCTCGACACAGGCGATGACTAGCGTCTTGAGCAGCCGGTCGGTCGGAGCATAGCGTACCCGGCGGCTCGAGCGACGTGACGACAACCCGATCGCACGGGCCCACGTCATGTGGATCTTGCCGACATGTTGTTTGTGGCGAATGGTTGCACGCTCAACGAGTTCATGGACCAAGGCCCCCGGCTCGGCAGAGAGTTGGTCGTCATCGCCATCGGGCCACCCAAATTCGCGCTTTAAGTATGTCGATGGTGTTGAGCGTGGGGTCATCCGACGCCAGCGCTTCGGTCCAGGCATCAGTCTCGATAACTCGCCGCACGAAGCGCTCGATCGCTTGCTGAGGTAACATGTTATTGTGCTGGTAGCTATCGGCCGAGAGATCGCGCACCACCGATTTGCGAGGCGAAACGATCTCGCACACTAGGCTGATTGGCGGTCGATCGAGCAGTTCACGCGCGCGGTCGAGCTGATACAATATGAGGTTCAGGCCGGTCATTGTGACCAAATGCGGGATCGCGTCATGCGCCGGGATCGGCAGCGTCAGGATCGCCAGCCAGTCAGCCGCTAGACGGTCGAAGATCGGATGGCTCGAGCAGGGCAAGTAAGCGCCGGCGCGTTCTTGCTTCGCAAGTTGCCGCTCGCCCTGCAGCGCATGCGCCATGCTGTCATAGGGTGCCGGGCTTTCGAGAAAGCGACTGACCAGAAGACCACGCAAGGCGTCGGAATGTTGGCTCCTGCTGAGCATCAAATAAAGCAGTTCGCCGGATCGCGCGAAAAAGCGGCGATCGTTCGAGACGCTGCCGCTCGGCTTGACGTTCACATCCTCGTACAACGCGTGCGGCCCGAACGGAAAAACGAACTTCGAACTCCAGCGCTTGTTGCTCGTCCCTTCGATCGCTGAGCCTTG
Source organism: uncultured Alphaproteobacteria bacterium (assembly GCA_963714325.1). Classification (GTDB taxonomy): domain Bacteria; phylum Pseudomonadota; class Alphaproteobacteria; order Rhizobiales; family Hyphomicrobiaceae; genus CAVQOB01. Next base: position 705,826 of record CAVQOB010000008.1, read on the forward strand.
AAGAAAGCTCAGCACAGAGGCAAAGTCGTCGAAACTCTCGAACCGGTCGCGCAGATATGCGAAGTCCGGCCTCTCGATACCGCCGGCACTTTCGGCCATTCTTTCGAGCCACATCGCCCAGGCTGCCTCGTCCGATCGAGCCTCGGCTCGAACGGTCATGATATGCGGGTTGTTGAAGACGAGATTGCGCAGCCGCAGTTGCAGCTGCGGTTTGTATGAAAGGCTGTTGAGCCGCTCCTCCTTGAGCGCCCGGCCCTCGCGGTGTTCGGCGAGCAAAACCGTCATGAATTCGAGGAAAATCAGCCAGGGCGCCTGCTCGTCGTGCAAACGATGACCCCAAATCGCTTCATCGATCCAGAAAGCTGGACCGGAGCGGTCCTCGAACTCAGTCGGACGGGCCAGAATTTCCATTGTCATACCCGTACGATCACCCGGCGCGGCTGGGCGCGACCATCGGGACTGAGTTCAATGAAGCGCAGGACCAGCTCGCCGTCAGGCGATTCCTCCTCGCCGTCGAGCTTGCGCCGGTTTTCGGTCTCCCGCAGCAGTCGCGCCTTGAAAGCTAGCAAATCTTCATGACATTCGAGCGAGAAACTGCTCGGCAGCGCGCCTTCGGCGACACGACCTAGAAATTCGAAGCGCGTTGGAGACAAGGACAAAAACACCGGGGCAATCTCGCTGCCTCGTACGAGTTTGACCGAAACGCCGAAGCCATCGGCTTGATCGGCCACGATGCTGACCTCTTCGCCGCCCGAGCGCGGGACCGAGATCAGTTCGTCAAGGAGCGGGCTGCGTTTCGACTGCGAGTAGCTGCCCGAAGTCGCCAGCACGAGCTCGTCCTGATTTTGCACGAGCATGCCGGTAAAAATGCGATTGAGACCGCGCACCACCATGTTGAGCGCCGCCCGTGGCACCGCCTGCCGCGCCGCGATGTTCTCGGCGACCGCAAGATAGAGACCGGCGTAGCGGAACACGGTTAGGTCCCAGAGATCATAGTCGGCCGCTTTGGCATCGGGCATAGTGAAGAATAGACGCTGCCGCTGCGCTCGCAGCACCCCAAGAAAACCCGACCTGTCGCCATCATCGGCACCTTCGAGGTAGCTGCGCTGTGCTGTCGCGTAAGCAGGCGTCGCACCGTAGACCGGATCGTTGAGCACCAGCGCGGCATAGTCGGCAGCGTAGGCAGGGTCATCAGCCCCATAAACAAGGAGATTGTCTACACGATTGCTCGTCTCGGCACCGATGCCAAAGGCGTTGAGCTTGCGAAACAGCTCGGTCTTTTCAGCCTTGCTGGATTTCAAGTTCTCGCCAAAAACATTGCGGTAAATGCTGGCAAGATCGGACTTACCGGACGCCTGTATCGCTGTGACATCGCTGCAGCTCATCAAGCCATCGCGTGCGTCGGGATGTCCGAGGATCGCATTGGCGACCAGCGCAAGCAATTGCCGCACCGGAAAATGGCTGCCATTGCGCTCGCTTAGTTCGATCAATTCCGTCAGTCTACGCTTGAACGGATCGCCCTGTTCGTCACCAATCAGCCGACGGCGGTTTTCGAAGATCGGGCATTTTCCGTCGCTGTTGGCGTTGCAGCTCTCGCAACCTGCCCAATCCTCATGCCCGGTTACCTCGTCGATGATCGCCATTGCCATGTCAGCGGCCGGCGATCGGCTGAGATCGGTCAGGTCGAGCGCTATGCCGGCATCGGCGCTGACGTTGGTCACTAGTAGGTCTTCGACCACCTTGCCAACGCGCGTCACCTCGGGTGTGGAGGGTGCGGATTTGAGTTTCTCGAGCAACTGGCCGTGGTTGGCTGCGAACAGGTAGAAAGTCTGAGTAGCCGGATCCGCGACGTCACGTGCAAACTCGACGATCAGCTCATCGCTTTCATCGTCGCGCAGCTCGCTCAAATCCTTGACGATTACGAGCGCTCGTTCCCCTACTGCCAGACGTTGGATCTTGTCGCCCTGGTTCCAGGCAGTGATATCCCCGCCGAGTTCGGTCCACACTTCGCGGCAATGATAGGTTTTCCCATCGCCGGCGGTACCCGTGATGATGTGCGATACAGGCGTATCGCCCTTGAACATCGCGACGAGTTCATCGCGGAGCGGCGCCGGCAGGGTGATCGGGCGGATCTTGTGGCGCCGCAAAGCCCGCTAAATCGACTCATCGTACATGTTGTCGTTGGTCGGAATCGGTCCGTAGTTTCGAAGGAAACGCACCCATGCCGCAGTTTTTGGATTCGCCGACAAGCCTTGCCCCCAAGTTTCCGTAATAGCCATACGCTGTGCGAATCGGTCAACAACGATCGTAACTTAGCGCCAGTAATGGGTAACTACCGATAACATCGTAATTCTGAAAACAATCAGTGCACAATCATGCCAAAAATGCCCCGCACCTTGAGGATGGCTGAACGCTCGGCGTGCTTTTGCACACTCGTAAAAACCTGAAAAGGTCCTCTATCGGGAGCGGCAACTGCTCAGTCCGGCGATCGCCTCCAAGGGGTACAGCCACCGGCAACGAGGCGGTAGCCGAATTTCGAGGCAGAGCCTTGCCGGGAGCGGGCGAACCGCCCGGGTTTGAGAGAGAGTGTCCGGGCGTGATCCGCCCTTTCTGCTCTCCCGGAGAACCCACCAATGGCCCATATCGTTACGGACGCAGCGCTTGGCGCTGCGCCGCTCGCCCCGTATTGCGCATTTGACGAGCGTGCGCGTGCGCTGATGACCGCAGCAACCTCGCTACTACCCCTGCTCGAAACGGGGCGGCCCGTTGAATCCGCATATTTGCGCGATGTGATGACCGTTGCCTTCGGCGGCACCGACGCTGAAGGTGCATGGGATTGGAAGAGCGCCTACGATGCCTGTGAGGTTGCACAAATCCTTTTCCTGCGCCGTTTTGGCCCGGCAATCTTGTCGCGCAGTGGCTCCCGATCTCACTCCCTTGCACTGATTGAGCGGGTATCGGCTCTTATGCCAACCCACACCCGGCGCTCTGAAACCAGCCAGGCCTTGCAACAATATTCGACGCCTGCGGGCTTATCGTTCGTGGCCGTTGTCGCTGCTTCGATTGGCGCAGGCGAAACTGTGCTCGAACCTTCTGCTGGCACAGGCATGTTGGCCATTCAGGCCGAACTGGCCGGTGCACAGCTCGTGCTGAATGAACTCGCTGAAGGCAGGGCAGCACTGCTGTCGCACTTGTTTTCAGGCGTGGCCGTCAGCGGACATGACGCCGCGTCGATTGATGATCGCTTGCCCATTTCGGCGCGCCCGAGCGTTATCCTCATGAACCCGCCATTTTCGGCTGTCGCGCATGTCGAGCGGACGATGAAGGACGCCGCGCTTCGCCACATCGCTTCCGCCCTGGCCCGGCTCGAGAATGGGGGCCGGCTGGTGGTCATTACCGGCGCTGGCTGTTCTCCGGATGCTCCAGCATGGCGCGATGCTTTCATCCGGTTGCAGGGGACCGGACATGTGGTCTTTACCGCCGCCATCGACGGCAAGGTCTATCGCAAGCACGGCACGACGATCGACACGCGATTGACGGTGATCGACAAGCTGCCCGCTTCCGATCCCACGACTTTCATTCCGAGTGCAGGGACCGCTCCTGATACCGCGACCTTGCTCAAATGGGTCGAAGCGCAGGTGCCGCCGCGCGGACCGATTGCCCCAATGCCCGGTGCAGGACTGCATTGCGCTTCTTCGCCGTCGCCCGTGAGCCGCGCGGTTGCTCGGACTGCCCCGATCAATCCCGTGGTCGATGCCGATGCGCCTGAACTCAGCTATTCGACTGCTGACTGGTCTCCGCCCGAGGGGCAACTCGGTGACAGCATCTACGAACGATATGGACTTCAATCGGTCGTCATTCCCGGCGCATTGCCGCACCCGACGCCGCTGGTTCAATCCGCGTCAATGGCCTCGGTGGCGCCGCCGAAACCCGCCTATTTTCCGCACTTGCCCGAGCACCTGTTGGCTGATGGCGTGTTGTCCGACGCGCAGCTGGAATCCGTAATCTACGCTGGCGAGGCCCATTCCGGGCATCTGGCAGGGTCCTGGACCGTTGACGAGACATGGGATCTCGTCTCGGCGGCGGCTGAAGAAAACGATGCTGCCATCCGCTTTCGCCGCGGCTGGTTTCTGGGTGACGGCACGGGCGCGGGCAAAGGCCGTCAGGTCGCAGGCATCATTCTCGACAACTGGCTAAAAGGCCGCCGCCGTTCGCTCTGGGTTTCGGTATCGGACCGCCTGCTTGAGGATGCTCAGCGCGACTGGTCGGCTTTAGGGCAGGAACGACTGCTGGTGACGCCCTTGTCGCGCTACCGTCAGGGCACGCCCATCAAGCTGGCGGAAGGCATCTTGTTCACGACCTATGCGACGCTGCGTTCGCAGGAGCGGGGCGGAAGGCGAGCCGGGTCCAGCAGATCGTCGAATGGCTTGGCCGTGACTTTGACGGTGTCATCATCTTTGACGAGGCGCACGCCATGGCCAATGCCGCAGGCGGCAAGGGCGCGCGCGGCGATGTCTCAGCCTCGCAGCAGGGCCGGGCGGGCCTGCGGCTGCAACATGCCCTGCCCAATGCCCGCATCGTCTATGTCTCGGCCACCGGTGCCACGACGGTGCAGAATCTCGCCTATGCCCAGCGGCTCGGGCTGTGGGGCGGCGAAGACTTTCCTTTCGCCTCGCGCGCCGATTTCGTGGCCGCGATCGAGGATGGCGGCGTCGCAGCCATGGAGGTGCTGGCCCGCGATCTGAAGGCGCTTGGCCTCTACGCTGCCCGTTCCTTGTCATTCGACGGCGTCGAATATGACCTGCTCGAGCACCAACTGACCCCTGAGCAGGTGCGGATTTACGATTCCTATGCCGGGGCATTTCAGATCATTCACGCCCATCTCGATGCGGCGCTCGAAGCGGCCGGCGTTACCAGCGCATCCCATGGAACCTTGAACGCACAGGCCCGGTCGGCAGCGCGATCAGCGTTCGAAAGCGCCAAGCAGCGTTTCTTCAACCACCTGATCACCGCAATGCAGACGCCAAGCGCCATTCAGGCGATGCAGCGCGATCTTGAGGCAGGCCATGCCTGTGTCGTGCAGATCGTCTCGACTGGCGAAGCGCTGCAGGAGCGGCGGCTTGCCGAAATCCCGACCGACGAATGGGATGACGTTTCCGTGGACATCACGCCGCGTGAATATGTGCTCGACTATCTCGCGCACAGTTTCCCGTGCAGCTCTATGAGCCCTTCACCGACAGCGAGGGCAATCTCGCGTCGCGGCCCGCTTCTATCGCGACGGCAATCCCATCCTCAATCCGCGAAGCCTGCCGTGCCCGTGATGCCATGCTCGAGCGGCTTGCCGCTTGCCGCCAGTGCCCGGCGCGCTTGACCAGATTGTCCAGCATTTCGGGACCGATGCGGTTGCCGAGGTGACCGGACGTTCCCGTCGTATTGTCCGCGCGCGGACAGCGATGGTCGTCCGCTTCGCTGTCGAGAACCGGCCGGCTCTGCCAATCTCGCTGAAACCCAAGCATTCATGGATGACAACAAGCACATCCTCGTCTTCTCCGAGGCTGGCGGCACCGGGCGATCCTATCATGCCGACCTGTCGGCGTGAAGAACCAGCGCCGCCGCGTCCACTACCTGCTCGAAGCAGGCTGGAAGGCCGACACCGCCATCCAGGGCTTTGGCCGCACCAACCGCACCAACCAGAAGCAGCCGCCGCTGTTCCGCCCGGTATCGACCGACGTGAAGGCGCAGAAGCGCTTCATCTCGACGATCGCCCGAAGGCTCGACAGTCTGGGGGCGATCACCGCGGCCAGCGGCAAACCGGCGGCCAGAACATGTTCAGCGCCAGCGACAATCTGGAAATCCACTATGCCCGCGATGCCCTGCGCCAGCTTTACCAATTGCTGGTGCGCGGCAAGGTCGATGGCTGTTCGCTCGGGCAATTCGAAACGGCCACCGGCCTGTCGCTGCTCGACAGTGACGGCGGGCTCAAGGACGAGCTTCCGCCCATCACGACCTTCCTCAACCGGATGCTGGCGCTCACCATTTCCATGCAGAACATCCTGTTCGAGGCCTTCGAGGGTCTGCTGACGGCCCGGGTCGAAGGCGCGATCGCCAGCGGCACCTATGAAATGGGCCTCGAAACCCTGCGCGCCGAGAGCTTCTCGGTCTCCGACCGCAAGACCATCTACACCCATCCCGGCACCGGAGCTGTGACCCACCTCCTGACCATCGAACGCAAAGACCGGATCGAGCCGGTTGTGCTCGAGAGGCGCTGGCCATGGCAGTCGGATCGCGACGCCGAACTCGTGATCAACACCCGCTCCGGGCGCGCGGCAGTCAAATTGCGCGCGCGCAGTCTGATCGACGATGATGCGGCATTCACCCGCGCATCCGCCTCGTCCGGCCTTTGGAGGCGACCAATATTCTCGCCGAGGTGTTCGCGACCAGTCATTGGGAGCCGGTGGACCGTGAGCGGTTCAGCGAAGTCTGGCAGGCCGAACTTGCCGACTTGCCCGAGTTCGAAACCTCGACCCTGCACATGGTTTCAGGCCTGCTGCTGCCGATCTGGCGGCGGCTCCCCAATGAATCGACCCGCGTCTACCGCCTGCAAACCGATGCTGGCGAGCGCGTCATCGGCCGCAAGGTTTCGCCCGCCTGGGTCGCCACGGTGATTGAGCAGGACACGGCGTCCGTCGTGCCTGCCGATGCTTGGGCGATGCTGTGTGCCGGAGATGCCAAACTGCATCTGGCCGAAGATCAGACGCTCGCCCGCGTCCGCGCCATGAATGACTGGCGGATCGAACTGACCGGCTTCAACGATCTTGGCATCGAGCGATTGAAGGCAATGGGCTTGATCTCCGAGATCGTCTCGTGGAAACTCAAGCTCTACATACCGACAGGGGCTGTCGGGGTGGATGTGCTCGCCAAGCTGCTGGACCGGTTTCCGATCCAGCGGATCGCGGCACGAAAAGCCGCCTGAAGGAGCCCCGCATGGACAGTCCCGCCACCGATATCGCCCGCCGCCTTGCCGCGCCGAGGCGGTCTGCCGCCGTTACTTGTCCAATGGTCGCCGAGAAGGCCGCTACTGGCTGGTCGGCGATGTCCACAATTCGCCGGGTCGCAGTCTCTACGTCCGATTGTCGGCAACAGCCGAGAGCCGGGGAGGCGCAGGCAAATGGACAGACGCGCAAAGCGGCGACCATGGCGATCTTCTCGACATCATCGCGGCAAGTTGCGCCCACCGGACCATGCGCGAGACACTTGATGAAGCCCGCCAATTCCTGAGCCTGCCGCCGCCTGACCTGAACCCAACCCCGAAACCCGACCATACGCAAAGCGCCGACCGGCACACCAGAAGCCGCACGGCGCCTATGGGCCGCCTCAAAGCCGATCACGAACAGCATCGCAGCGCGTTATCTTGGTCGCCGGTCGATCACCGATCTGTCCGGCATAGATCAGCTGCGTTTCCATCCGCGCTGCTACTATCGGCCTGCTGAAGATGATGTCCCTGGTGTGCGGGAGGCATGGCCCGCCATGATCGCTGCAGTCACCGACAATGAGGGCACTATCACGGGGGTTCACCGCACTTGGCTTGATCCGCAATCCCACGACAAAGCCGCTGTCGCATATCCACGACGCGCCATGGGGCACTTGCTCGGCTCGGGCGTCCGGTTCGGCAAAGCGGACGGTGTCATGGTAGCCGGTGAAGGCCTCGAAACCCTGCTGTCGCTGCGACAGGTGATGCCATCCATGCCCATGATCGCAGGGCTATCGGCCGCCCACCTCGCTGCCATCCAGTTCCCTGCTGCGCTGCGCTGCCTCTATGTCGCGCGCGATGATGATCCTGCCGGGGCAACGGCATTGTCGACCTTGATCGAGCGCTGCGACCCGTTGGGCATTGCGGTCATACCGCTTGAACCCCGGCTCGACGATTTCAACAGCGACCTTACCGCCTATGGCCACGAGCGGTTGGCAGCGGCCATTCGGGTGCAGCTCAGCGCCGCCGATGCCGTGCGGTTTCTCAAAGAATGAGCGAAGCTGGCCGGTAAGCGGGGGATTTTCCAGGGCAGTGGGGCGCATGGCCACCTCTCCCGGTCCTTGAAGGTCGCCACGCCCTCGGCCTTCGGGAGGGGGCGACTGCGGCAGCGAACACGGGCACCGCAATGGCTGCGCTGCGGCTATTTTCCGCCGGGGCTGCGCCCCTTTGCATCGCGAAACAAAATTGCCTTGCTTCGCCATCCTCCGCTGGCGCTCCGGCCGCGCGTTTCCGCGCGGTGCAGACCCGTGCCCGCCGCCGCTGGTCGTCGCCACGAAGGCCGCGAGAGGCGCGGCTCAGGACACGGAGACCATCATGGCAAGCGCCCCAGATCTTCCCCTTGAAGACACCACCCCCGAACTCGGCTCAACCGCCTATCTCCTCCAGGAAATGCAGCTCTACGGCTATCGGCCCTTCGAGGACGAACCCGATGGCAGGCCGCTACCCGATGCCCGCCTTGCCGGTGGCGCGGTCGCCGACATGTTCGACGGGCTTGTCTCAGCTTTGATCGACACCCGCATTGAACCCGATCTCGAAGACCTGCTCTGGAACGTCGTCAACATCTTCCACCGCGCCGGCGAGCGGGTCGAACGCGATCTTGACGACAATGAACAGGCGCAAAAACGCCTTCAGCGCGAACAGGATGGCAGCGAAGTGCGCTCGGTCGAACTTGAGCGCCAGATCGCCGAAGGCATCTCACTCATCGAACGCCGCGACACGATGGAATTCTTCCGTGAAGCCGCCGCCGATCAATTCCGCATCCACGCCCGCAAGGCCTGGACGCCCCGCACCGGATCCCGCGTCAACCGCAAGGCCATGACCTCGGCCATCATCGACAGCCGCGACTTTCTCGACAAACGCGCCAGAGAAAATGCCCGCGTGCTGCTGCCCGAAGGCACCCGTATCGCTTTCACCGGTGGCCCCGATTGCAACGATCACTCGGCCATCTGGGACGTCCTCGACCGGGTTCATGCGCGTCATGCCGACATGGTCTTGCTCCACGGCGCCACACCCACTGGTGCCGAACGCGCCGCCGCTTGTTGGGCCGATACGCGCCGCGTGCCGCAAGTCGCCTTCCGTCCTGACTGGAACCGGCACAAGAAGGCCGCGCCGTTCAAGCGCAACGATCGCATGCTCGAAGCATTGCCAGTAGGCCTGGTCGTCTTTCCAGGCACCGGCATCCAGGACAACTTGGCTGACAAGGCGCGCAAGATGGGCATTCCGCTCTGGGATTTCCGCGAGAAGCGGTGAGACCGTTAGATAATCCAGACCAATTGAGCATTGCGACGCCGATCAAAAACCCATTCGCGATCTAGCATTCCGTAGGGCGACTTAGTTGAAGGCTGCCGGTAAGGTCTGAATTGCGAAGAGTCCGGGGATGCCACACAATTACCTGCGACCGTAACTAAAGGCCCTCGAGTAGATCTGACGTGCATTGCGAGCGCACGGTAGCCTTTTAGCAACTCGCCACTCAGCTCTGCAAGTTTTGCACACCGGCATTTCATCTTATAGACAGGCCGCACGAAGCGGCAAAATCGCTGGATGCAGCCCAATCCGATAACGTCACCGTCTTCAAATTCTTGAGGGACGGCACTTCCCATATGGCTACCAATGAGCCACCCTTCGGGCGGGCATCAGCGGACCGATCTCTTCCAGCGATATCGAGGAAGCTCAGCTGGTCCGGCCATGACCATTTCATAGCGACGAACGTCAGGTTAAATACCGCGAGCAACGGCACGGCGATGAGGAGATTCGATCGTCAGCTGGTCGACGGACAACACTGAATCACCATGCTCGTTATCCTCCACAAGGAGATCCTGAGAAAGCGTCCGGCGCTGAAGAAGGCGGCCGCAACAAAAAGCCAAACAGTGCTTGCGGACCACCGGTGAAGGGGCACGAGCAAGTCTCGTTCTGTTTCGGACCAATATTTCAGGTATGTCTTCAGGATTATCTCCGTAAGGCATGTTGACGAGACATTCGTGGTCATGGTGGTGATTCAATGTCGTCATGCCTATCGGCCGAATGCGAGCGCGACGGGCCGGGTGGAGCCGCGGACGCGGACTGGTCGGCTCCAGGCGACGGTCCGAAACCGATGACTGAAGATTATGAAGTCGCCGACGATTCCTCGTTGACCGGGTATTTGAAGCCTAAAGCGCGGGCTCGACGTGAAGTGGATCGACAAGCTGAAGAGCATTATGGCCGATCTACGAACATGGCGAAACCGCCGGAGAAGCCGTCTCGATGTCATGGCTGGGCGAAACCACCGCGCAGATGCACCAACGTCGTTCTGGCAAGGCGGCTACCTGATCGGCACGCGAGAATTTTCGCGCCAGTACTGGCGGTCGCTGCGATATCTTTCAGATCCGCGCAGGGCCGGTTCAATCCCTGTGCTCTACTGGGCACCGATCATCAGCTTCGACGACAGCAGGCGACGACCCTGGCCGACTTCGCCACGCGGTTCGCTGCGGCATCGGCTATCCCGGCGGTTCGATCCTGCTGCTCTCACTCGTGATGCTCTCGCTGTTCGTCTGGCATCGGGCGCTTGGCACGATTTCGGTCAACTCGGTGCATGAGCCAGGGCCGGGCTCTAATACTGGCTGACCATCACCTTCTCGCAGACGCTGGGCACCGCGCTGGGGGAATGGATTGCTGAAGGGCCCTCAGGGCTAACCGGTTCGGCTCTGATCTTCGGCTCCTTGCTCGCGGTGATCGCTTTGGCTTATTCGCGCACGAGCGATCAGCCATGTCGCGCTGTTCTGGGCGGCATTTATGCTCGCCCGCCCGCTCGGCCCGCCGATTGTTGGCGATTCTCTCGCCTACAAGCTCGATCGGCCGGAGGCGCTCTATTGGAACTGGCGGCCGTTACGGTGAAGAGACTTCGGCGGTTTTAAGGTCGGATGGCCGCTATCGTGTTTGTCATTTCAACGGTCAGGCCGAGGGCGAGCTAGCGCAGACAACAGTCAGGGAAATTAGTTCGGCGGAGGAGAGGTTGAGATCGGAGCGCAGATCTTGTCCACAATTCAACTAGCCAGCAACCGCTTCTCGTAGACGGTACTGATTCTCGCTACCATCCCAAACATAGCACAAGATGCCGTTCCTGCCGGCAATTCGACAACAGCCGAGGCCGGAACACAGCGGCACATTCGCCGCCAGGATCGCGGACGCTTTCATAGACAATCCCGTCCGACCCTGCATCGCGCAAGGTCCGCGCGGTTTCCTGAGACACGGCATAGCTGCTCGGATGGTACAGAGCTGGCAGCGCCTCCCGTTGCCCACGGATGTCGTGAAGGTTCGCGGCGAGATCGACGGCATAGACCCGCATGTCGAGTTCCTGCGCCGGTTCGTCGGTAGCCTCAAGGAAATGCGTGCGGTGATGCCGGGTCTCGGCGATTGCGGTTGCCAGTGTCAGTCCGGCATAGAAGACGCCGTAGCTGCCGTCGGTGAAGCGGTCGCCGACCGGATTGAGGTGGGTGAACGCCGCCATGATCGGCGAGGAACCGGGGCCTGAAACGCGGTCCTCAGGCGGCACGAGCGACAGCTCGCCTGCCTCGTCGCGCAGGCGGTCATTGGTCATCGCCTCGATGGCATAGACCGCTTCAAGATCGGCAGGATCGGCAACTGCCTCGAACAGCGAGATCGGCGGAAATCGGCTCGGGATGATGCGGTAGCAGGGTGTCCAGCGGACTTCAGACGTGGGAATGTCCACGGGTCAGCCGCGCTGCCCGTCAACATACTGACGCACGACATAGAGATCGGCGACATTGCCCGACATCATCCGGTCAAGCGCCGAGGCGCCGCCGAAAACCTGCGCCTTGTTGGGTTTGCGCACCCACTCATCCGCCGTCTTCGGCAACAGGATCTGCAGGCCTTTGTAGATGCCCATGACATAGGAAATCCGTTCCAGCGCATCCTTGGGCAGCGCCGCGACCACGCCGCGCTTCCAGGATTGGAAGGTCGAGCGGCTCTCCAGACCGAGCAAGCGCATCTGCTCCTGCTCTTTCAGGCCCCAGGCATCGGCAATGCGGAAGAACGTCCGCAGGGCTGGCCCCGTCAGATCCTTGCGATCAAGTCCCTTTGCAGGCGCTTTGGCTGCAGCTTGGATACCCATGTCGGCACGTCCTTTCATGGCTTCATATGCTCATATTCTGCACAAAAGTCAATATGAGAGCTGATATTGCACATCGCGACCTGCGTAATGCAGCGAGAGCCCTCTGCTGTTGCCCGTCCGCTGTCCAAGGTGACGACGCCTCTCGATCTGCCGTTGGCAGCATTTGACGGATGATTGCTGCTGCGCTCCATGCAGTGATCCGGTGGGGAGGAAGCCTCCGACTTTTGGTCGATGAAAACGGCGATTGCCCACTGACATTCGTTCTCAGGCGGAGCGAAAACCACCCCTCCTTGTCGCCTGTCTGCGGGTCTCGTCACGCCTAATGCCGTCAACCCCGTGCGGGGTTCGCCCTTCGCTGACGCTGCGGTGACGGCGGCTCCCGGCCCCTTCTTTTGGCGCCATCGGGGATGGTCCCCGACCACCTTTAGGAGAAACGACATGGCTACCATCGCAAACCTCACCGTGAAGTCCGACGACAGCTTCGAAGGCAACCTCGCAACGCTGACCGTGTCCGCACCGATCGCGATCATCCCCAACAACCGCAAGACCAAGGACAGCGAACCCGACTACCGCATCGTCAGCCGCAAGAACGGCTTCGAACTGGGCGCAGGCTGGAAGCGCTTCTCGCAGAACACCGGCGCCGAATATGTCTCGGTCTCGCTCTCGGCTCCTGAATTCGGCACCATCTATGGCAACATCGCCAACGCGCCCGGCGATGATCCTTCGAAGAAGGTCATCATCTGGAACCCGCCGAGCTAAGGCGCTCAGCGTCGGCCCCGCCTCTCGGGCGGGGCCGAACTAACGCCAGTGCAAGAAAAGCAGCATGTTCGACGCCACGCGCATTGCCTGGAAATAATGGGCGATGCAGATCGAATGGCCACTATGACGGCGTCTGCCATCGACATATAGGTCTCGCGCGAATTGGACGAGTTCGTCGGCTTGCGCGCGCTTGGCACCGATCGCCTTGCCAGCCAGATGTATGGTCGCGGAATTATCTCGCATCTCACATGCGCGATAATTCCGAAATCTGGAGCGCGCCGAGCTGGGGCATCGGCCCCGCCTTCAGGCGAGACCATCTCTGCTTGGTCCCGCTGCATGTCCGAGATACGTTTACGTTTTTCGGACAGCGCCCTGGAAGCGCCTCTTACTGGCCTACCGTCGGATATTGCGGAGAGTTGTCACCTCTTCCGGATGGCGATCAAGAAATCTCAATCAAGCCGACCGCAGCTTCGCTGGGCTGCATTGTACCACGCTCATACTTTTGGAACGCTCGCCGTCCGCCTCCAATGATCCTACCCGCCTCCTCTTGGGTGAGGCCAAGCTTCTTGCGCACGGCCTTGACCCGTGCGGCATAGGCCGCTCGCAACTCGAGATAGGCTTGATCCAATGCTTGAAGTTCAGCGCCCGAATGGATTGAATCGCTATCGTCTTCAGGATACCAGCCCGGCACCTCCACTTCGCGTGACAACGAGCCAACGCAAACCGTCTGTGCGCGGACGTAGCGGCGCAGGAGTTTGCCGGTATCAGGGTGAATTCGCGTTTGGGCCACAAGTCGCAAATACACCTTTATGGTTGTTTTTGGCCAGCGATACCCGAGGCGCTGTGGAACTTCATTTTGATAAGCGCGGTTTGAAGACCGCGGAACGGTGACAAAAGGTCGGTTGCTGCCGGAAGCTCGTGGGACATTGTCGGCATTCACGGGCTGGGGTCGAAAAGGGCGGCCTTCAGCCGAACACCGGACGTGCTAAAAGTTAGAAAGCAGCGGCAAGGGCGCAGGCTCCCGGTTCGAAGCATGTTTACGGAGCCCTTTGCGCAAGTGGACACGCACGTTCCGATGGCGGTAAGCCGTGGCCCTATGCTTGGTTTCCGCATAATGTGGTCGCCGACAATACATCACTGTGGAATTTTTGATGACGCAGTTTGTGCGGGGGTTGGTACTCCAAAAAATTGCTGAGGGGGCAGAATG
>CAVQOB010000009.1:0-129874 GCA_963714325.1 uncultured Alphaproteobacteria bacterium
TGGCTGCGGCTGATGCTGTGGTTGGCAAAGTTCCTCCGGCATTCACGGCGCGCGACAATTTCGGCAAAGAAACGACACTGGCGGCATATGCGGGCAAGACTGTCGTCCTTGAATGGACCAATCCCGAATGCCCTTATGTCATGAAGCACTACTCGACCAGGAATATGCAGCGGCTGCAGCAAGAAGCACAGATGCCGGCGTTGTCTGGCTGACGCTCACCTCGGCGGCTCCAGGCCAGAATGGTTACGTCAATGAACTAGAAGTCTGGGGCTTGGTTAGAGCAGCAACAGGCCAAGCCGACCGCGTTCTTACATGATGCCAAGGGTCGCATTGCCGATGCCTATGGTGTCAAGCTGGCGCTACATATGTTCGTGGTCGATCCAAAGGGAACGTTGGTCTATTCAGGTGCCATTGATGATAGGCCGACGTCGAAGCCACAAGATGTCAACGGCGCAAAAAATTATGTCCGAGAAGCGCTGTCGGCGGTAGCAACTGGTCGAACGGTGCAACCGGCTGCTACACGTCCCTATGGTTGTTTTGCGCGCTGAGTTGCTCCTGATAACGCACTCGATCGACGTTGGTTTAATACGCCACGATCGAGGTTCATCCGCGAAACGTCGTCTGCGCGTGCAGTTGGGTTCCGACGTCGTGCTGATTGGGTTTCCGTAGAGCGTTGACCACGTTCAGCGCACAAACCAACCAGATTTGGGCTTCGGCGGGGCAATCGCAGTGTCGCTCTGCGGTGTGGAGTGAGCTGGCGAGGCCGGCGTTGTCGCCTTACCGTCGTCGACAGTGCGCACAACCGCTGACGTTGCCTTCTCAGTACCAACAGCCGGCAGTCCTTTGACACTGTTTTCGACGATGACATCATACTCCGGCAGCGACGTTGCTGCCGCTTTCGCTTTCATGTGGACGACCTTATAGCCCTTGGCTTTCAATTCGCTGAGCAGCAGCGGCACGGCTCTGGCAGTTCCCGGTTGAATATCATGCAATAACAGGATGCCTTTGCCCTTCTTCTCCAGTTTGTCGATAACGGATTTAACGATCTGTTCTGGCCCTTTGATTTTGAAGTCGAAGCTGTCGACGTCCATCGAAAACACCGCAATGTTCCGGTCGGCGAGATAGGCCAACGTTTCTTTGCTGTCCTGAAGGAACGGAAACCGGAAGAACGGCGCAATCGGCCCACCGACCGCACGTTTCACGGCACTGATACCTTTTTCGATCTCCATCGTCGCATCTTCCGGCTTCTTGACCTTGCGCAGACCGGCATGGCTCCAAGTATGGGTACCAATCGTGTGGCCCTGCCTCGCGACTTCGCGAATAATCTCAGGATAACCGAGCGCCATTTTGCCGATCGAGAAAAACGTTGCCTTG
Organism: uncultured Alphaproteobacteria bacterium; assembly: GCA_963714325.1. Classification (GTDB taxonomy): domain Bacteria; phylum Pseudomonadota; class Alphaproteobacteria; order Rhizobiales; family Hyphomicrobiaceae; genus CAVQOB01. The sequence continues at coordinate 1,375 of CAVQOB010000009.1, forward strand.
GTGCAATGCTGCGCAAGGGCCGCCAGTACCGCGTCGGTATGGTGCTTTTGCGGACCATCGTCGAACGTCAGGACGACCTCATGCAACTGCAGGAAATCATGAGCTTTATATTGCTCGAATCCGAAACCTGGGCCGCCCGTCGTATCGACTTCAACCGTTCGCGAGAGTCCCAGCGCATTGGCGTTACCGGCGCACTGGACAGATTGGGGGGCTGATTGCGCGATCGCAGGCTCAAGAGCGCTCAACGAGATCGCCGTCATCAAGAGTGTGCATTTTAGGAACGATGCCACGGCCCTAAATCTCCCGTTGTCGTTGTCGTGTGCTCAAATCATTAACTGCACGATCGAGCACCCAACGCGGCGGCACAAGACTGCCAATGCGAATTTTTCTGTTCTGCGTCGTGCATCTCGAACTACTCTAGTCAAAAATAACAGGCTGAGGACAACCTTTGCATCGACACAATTCGGCCAAACCGTCTAGCTCCGGTACGATTGCGGGTCAAGTAACGCGTATTTTGGAGGGTTAGCATGCTTATGCGCAGCGCGCCGGTTCAGCCGGCCACACTCAACACTCGCAACGTCAAGGAACTGTCGGCGTCAGCCGAAAAAACAGTGGCGGCCTCAACGTCGCCGTCAGTTCTATCGGGGGCAGCCAGAAACGGTGGTGCGATGGAAACTGATCGAACTGACACCACGATTGCCTCGTCAGCGTCAGCACGATCTGTCATTGGGAAGGACCTGACAATCATCGGTCAGGGATTGAAGATAATTAGCGCAGGAACATTGCAAATTGATGGTGAAGTGCAGGGAGACGTCCAGGGGGCTGATGTCATTGTCGGTGTCACGGGTCGAGTGACCGGGACGGTTGCTGGCGGATCGGTCGTCGTTAAGGGGGCCGTTGAAGGAGCCATTCGCGGCCGCCAAGTCACACTTGAAGACAAGTCCCGCGTCGAGGGCGATATTCACCATCAAGCCTTGTCCATTATGCCCGGCGCGGAGTTCGAGGGCCGGTCGCGACGGACTCGCGCAGGCAAATCCTATGAACTTGCGACTGGTCCCGAAGGCGACCAACCAAGGCCTGCGGCGCTGAGCTGAGTTATTGCGGCTGCCCCCGCGATATGGGCGGTCACGGCGGGTATCAATATTCGGCAACGCTGTGGCGCTCATGTCCTACACAACGACAGCACTGTGTGGCACACCTTAAAAGTGTACAACAATTGAAGGGAGGTGATCCGATGTCGAGTGGGAACTTGAGGACGGCGATGGCGCTAGGATTTCTCGGGGACGCGTCGGGTTCACTTCCGCGATCCAACTGAAGTTCGGTCGCAGGCTTGATGACGCGCCAGCCGCGCATCGCCGCCGATCTCACGAACAGAAAGCTGCGAGGGGCCGCCGTCGAGCGGCCCCTTTGCATGAGTGTCGGCCGGTTGACATAACGGGTGGATATGCCCATCCAGCATTTTTTTCGATAGTATTTCCTTCGCTGCATGCATCACCAAGCCTGAAAGGTCGTTCGAAATGAAAGCCGCCGCCAGGATTCAGGCCGCGATCGAGGTCCTGCACGACGTACTGAACCGGCATCGGCCCGCCTCGGCAGCGCTAGCAGATTGGGGCAAAGCCCACCGGTTCGCCGGCTCTAGTGATCGTGCGGCCATTGGCAACACTGTATTCGACGCGCTGCGCAGGCAGGCGTCGGCAACCTACATCATGGGTTCCCCAAGTTCACGTGCAGCTGTCCTGGGGGCATTAAGCCAGCAAGGGGTATCAGGCGACGAGATTGCCGAACTATGTTCCGGGGAAACACACGCGCCTTCGCTTCTGACTGCCGACGAGAGAGTGCGGATTGTAGAAGCCAGTCTAGATGGCGCACCAGCCTGGATTCAGGGGGACTATCCGCAATGGTTGCATGCCTCCTTGGCGCGCGCCCTCGGTGATCAGGTCGTTGCGGAAGGCCAATGCCTCGCGCGGCGTGCGCCGGTTGATGTCCGCGTTAACACGATCAAGGCCAGCCGCGAGACGGTGTTGCAGTCCATGGCCATGTATGGAGCCATTGCTACGCCGCATTCGCCATTAGGCATCCGTTTGGCACCGCCGGATGGCGCACGTCGTCAGCCGAACGTCGAAGCCGATGCGTCGCACGGTCGTGGCTGGTTCGAAGTGCAGGACGAAGGTTCGCAAATCGCCGCAGCATTGACCGGCGTTCGCTCAGGAGATCAAGTGCTTGATTTATGCGCCGGGGCTGGTGGCAAGACATTGGCCATGGCTGCGGCCATGAAGAACGAAGGCCGCATCGTTGCTTATGACGCTGACAAATTGCGCTTGCGACCGATTTTCGAGCGATTGCAGCGGGCGGGTGTACAGAATGTCGAAGTCATCAATGGTGGGGACCGAGGCGCATTGGCCAACCTCGGCAACGGTTTTGACGTGGTGCTGGTTGACGCCCCCTGTTCCGGTACTGGAACTTGGCGGCGCAAGCCCGACGCGAAATGGCGCATCAAGCCAGAGGGACTGAGAGTTCGCCGAACCGAGCAGGCCGATGTCTTGGATTTGGCGGCGGGCCACGTCAAGTCGGGTGGCCGCATTGTATACGTGACGTGCTCGCTATTGCCTGAGGAAAACGTTGATCAGATCACAGCATTTGTTGCAGCCCACCCCGAATTTGCGCCCATGCCTTGGCGTAAAGCCTGGACCGAAGCGTTTGGCCAAGATGCAACAATAGCATCCGCTGATCGGGCTGATGATGCACTGTTGCTGACGCCGCGCCAGCATGGAACCGATGGCTTTTTTGTCGCCGTCCTGACACGCGGCACGTGATCATTGCCTGCCGCCGGTAAGGAGGCCAACTGTGAGTACAGGTCATGTTCCACAGATAAGTATTTGACATCCAAATCCGAGAGTCTAAGGATCGCCCGCAGTTTGAAGCGATGCCGCGCGGGTGACAACGCGTGGCCGTCGCTGTCGAATTGGTCGAGGCAGCCGAGCCTTTGGGGCTCGGTGTTTCGGTGGACATGGATCGGCCGGCCAACCGGCGTCGATCGGAAAGCAGGCACACGAATGCTTGGCTTTTCGGCGGCTGCTACCACCGGCAGCGAGGAGGACTTTGGTCCGTCATGGCAATAGCTGCAAGGCCAAAACGGCCGAAACGCGCGCCCGCGCGTCAGTGCCTCGGTCCGGTTTCGGACCTCGAGCAGCATCTTCCTGAGGAGTGGTGGCGCAAACTGTTCAATGCGCTTTACGTCAAGACCGACGGCGACGTCGTTGAGAACTCTGAAAATACCAGGCGTGAGGTCGACTTCATCGTTGCCGCCGCCGCGATCCAACCGCATAGCGCCATCCTTGATTTGTGCTGCGGCCAGGGTCGCCACTGCCTGGAGTTGGCGCGGCGCGGCTTCAAGAATGTCATGGGCGTCGACCGTTCGCGGTATCTCGTAAGGCTCGCCAAAAAGCGAGCGCAGAACGAAGGCCTGCAGGTCATGTTCAAGGAAGGCGACGCGCGCAATCCGCGGTTGCCCGAGAATTCCATCGATTGCGTCTGCATCATGGGCAATTCGTTCGGATATTTTTCGAACAAGCAGGATGACGAGAAGGTGCTGGCTGCTGTCGGCAAGGTTCTGCGCCCGACAGGCCAGATCATGCTCGACATTACTGACGGCGCACATATGCACGAGAATTTCGACAAGCGGTCGTGGGAATGGATCGACGAGCATCATTTCGTCAACCGCGAGCGCTCGATCAGCGCAGATGGCGAGCGGCTGATCAGCCGCGAAGTGATCGTCAATGACGAGATGGGCGTCATCGCCGATCAGTTCTACGCCGAGCGGCTCTATACGCGTGAAAGCATCACCAAGCTGCTAGAAAAGACTGGATTCCGCAATATCCGTCACCACGGCACCGCTAAGTCGGTCAGCGATCGGGATCAGGATCTCGGCATGATGGCGCGACGCATTCTACTAACCGCGGATGCGCCGCAAATGGCCGCCAAGAAGCCACGCGGCAAGATGCAGTTGCTTGACGTGACGATCCTGATGGGCGACCCGCGATTGCCCGACACGGTCAAGCGCGGCGGACAATTCAATCCCGAGGATCTCGATACCGTTCGCAAGCTCAAGGATAGTTTGTCCGAACTTGGCGCCTATAAGTTCCGCTATCTCGACAATCACAAGACTCTTGAGCGCGATCTCGCCGAATTGCGCACGGATCTGATATTCAATCTGTGCGATGAAGGCTTCAATAATGATGCCTTCAAGGAGCTCCACGTTCCGGCGATGCTTGAGGTGCTAGGGCTTCCCTACACCGGGGGAAATCCTGGCTGTTTGGCGGCGTGTTACGATAAAGGACTAGTGCGCGCGGTTGCACAGGGGCTTGATGTCCCGGTGCCACTTGAAACGTATGTCCGCGCTGGAGATCAAGGCGCGACGTTGCCATCGGTCTTTCCTGCTATTCTGAAACCGAACTTCGGCGATAGTTCAATCGGGATCACCAAGGATGCCGTCGTCAAGAACGAACGGGCGCTGCTGGAATACCTCGATCAGCTTCGTGTGCTGTTCCCCAAACGGCCGATCCTCGTGCAGGAATACTTGACGGGGGCCGAGTACTCAGTCGGGCTCATTGGAAATCCAGATCAGGGGCTGCGTGCATTGCCGATCCTAGAAGTGGATTTCTCGAAACTCGATGCCAATTTACCAAAAATTCTTGGCTACGAGTCCAAATGGGAGCCGGACAGCCCCTATTGGACGCAGATCAAGTATCGAGAAGCAACGCTCCCCGATCACATTCAACAACAGATGATCGACAATTCCGCGAAGCTGTTCGAACGTTTGAATTGCCGTGACTATGCACGATTCGATTTTCGCGCTGACGCCAATGGCGACATAAAATTGCTGGAGGTCAATCCCAATCCCGGCTGGTGCTGGGACGGCAAGCTGAACATTATGGCCGGTTTCCAGGGTATGCGTTATTCAGAGATGCTCGGTTTGATATTGCAATCCGCAGTGGAGCGTACGGGCGTCACCGCCAAGCCGGTTGTCAATCCCGCAGCGACCAGCGGCAACAGCAATCAAGCTTCGGCAGCCAATTGACCGCAAATGGCATACCGCTGCGGAAATTAGATTTCGCGGCGGTCGCGGCGCTTGTAGTTGAACAGCATCATTGGCGCAGCGTTCCGTACCAAGCCGTGCATTGGCAGCGGTTCGGGATTAGTCAGTGGCAGGGCCAGGTCTTGCACGGGTGTGCCGAGTACTGCACGGGAGAATTCGCGACCAAGGGCCACAGATAAAGCGACCGCCCGACCGTTACAGCCCGCCCAGGCGTAGCCATCTGGGCCAAGTCGGTGGATACGCGGCATGAAATCCCGGGTCATGCCGACATAGCCATTCCAAACGAAATCGAAACTTACGTCGCCGATTTGGGGAAAGAGGCCCTTGAGGCGCGTGGCGATGTACGGTTTGAGCCGACCGGCGCCGTGCGTTGAGGCAACAAGCGCGCCGCCTGTGACGAGGCGATGACGGGCGTCGAAGCGGGCAAAGTACAATTCACCGTGAGTATCCGACATGGCCGACCGCTCAGGTAGGATCGTGCGGCGCACATTGTCGAGCAGCGGTGTTGTCGCCATCTGCCAGGATAGGATGGGAACGACCTCGCGGGCCACGTTCGGTGCAAGGCGTTTTGAGATTTCTCCGGTGTAAGCGTTGGTGGCAAGGATCAGCGAACGAGCCACGACGCGGCCGCGATCCGTTGTCACTATCCAATTCGATCCAACGCGGCCAAACGTAATCACTGGCGAGCGGGCGTAGACGCGCACTCCCGTTGCAAGGCAGGCTTGCGTCAACCCGCGGCATAGAGCGAGTGGATTGATGTGGCCGCCTGTCGCATTCGACCAGCCACCGTGCCAAGCGTCGGAGCCAAGTTTTTGTGCCATATCAGCGCGCGAGAGCAGGTCGACCGGTGCGCCGTATCGGGACCATTGCGCGAAGCGGCGTTCAGCTATTTTCATGCGGCCCGGCGTGTGCACCGGTTGGATCCATCCGGTCTGTTCCGCCTCGGCGTCGATACCCTCAGATCGCGCCAGATCAAACAGCAATGCCGCACTGTCCTTGAGCAAGTGGACAAAACGCTTGCCTGCATCGCCATGCTTGGCGATGATATCGTCTGGATCAAGTCGTGACAGCGTTGGGATGACTTGACCGTTGTTGCGACCTGAGGCACCCCAGCCAGGTTCCATGGCTTCGACCACTGCAACATTGGCGCCCCCCTTGCTCAGATGCAATGCGGTCGACAGTCCCGTGAAGCCGGCGCCGATCACGATGGCATCCGCAGTCAACGCGCCGATCAATTCCGGCAGTGCTGGTCCGGAAGGGGTGACCGAAGCCCACAACGATGGCGGCCAGGTGACTGGCATTGCATTGGGGATCATAGGCAAGACAATGGGGAGTGCCATTGCGGAAGTCTTCTGCGAAAGCGCATGGGGGCGATCGGTGTCCGGGGACGTCGCCGCAGGGCAGCAACAGAGAACAAGGAAACACACCAAGACTTGTTATTTGCTAACATCTCTAGCAGTCTTTCCTCAATCTTCTGCTGTCACGACATGCGTCAAGTCCACCAAAGCGTCTGAAATCACGTGGAGTTTACAAGGATACCCTATGATGTCCACCAACGAAGGCATGGCGATGCTTGAAAAGCGCCGAATTGAAGCGGCTATCCTGAAACACGTTTACGAAGCGCTCAAAGCCAAGCAGGGCATCGATATTGCGAAACGGACCGTCGCTGAAGCTGTTCGCCGCTCGTCGATCGAGCAAGCGCAGGAGATGGCAGCAGCCGTCGGTGGTAGGACGTCGATGCAGAGTTTCATCGATCGGCAGGACCTTTGGACGAAGGGCGGCGCGCTGGAAATCGACGTCAAGGAGAAGTCTGCGACGCGCTATCGTTATGATGTCACGCGCTGTCAGTACGCCGAGATGTATCATGCGATGGGGCTTGGAGAGATCGGCCATCTGCTCTCTTGCCAGCGGGACGGAACGTTCTGCGAGGGTTATGACGCCAAGCTCACGCTCAAGCGAACGCAGACCATCATGCAGGGTGCCACGCATTGCGATTTTGACTACCGCTACGAGACGGATGCCAAACCATGAGTACTGCAACTTTTCCCCCCGGCGGCTATCGCTATATTCCCGGAATGTTTCAGTATTCGGGTGGTGTTGCCGCCGAGGCCGGTTATCGCATCGAACGCGTGCGGTTTCAGGCTCCCATCCCGCTGGCCGAGGGGTTCGCGCGCATCGAAAAATGGATCACCGCTGCAGGCCGCCCGTTGACGGCGTTCTGCGCCTGCGAATTGCGATCGCCGGCGCCATTCACCGAAGATGGCTTTCGCGTCTTCAATCAAATGTACGTTACGACGCTTAAGGCGTGGGGCATCACGGATGGTATCGTCAATCCCGTCGCGCGATCGAATGTTTGCCCGGAAACACACCAACCAGCCGAGCCGTCATTCCATGCGTTTTCGTTCACAGTGAAGGACGCTGGCGCCCGTTCCTCGTTCGTCGTTTCGGGCAGCGGCGAGGCGCCAGAAGGTAAGGGCAGTTACGGCCAGCATGTCGTCCGCCCTGGTGATACCAGCACCGGCGGAATGACCGAAAAAGCGCGCGCTGTACTTGGTGAAATGGAGCGCCGCATGGGTATGCTCGGGTTCACCTGGCGGCAAACGACAGCCACGCAACTCTATACCGTTTTCGATATCTATGCGCATCTTGCCGATGAGATCGTCAGGCGCGGCGCGGCCGAGCACGGTCTGGTCTGGCACTATTGCCGCCCACCGGTGAACGTCCTCGACTATGAGATCGACTGTCGCGGCGTTGACGTCGAGCGCGTGATTCCATAGCCGTTGCGGGCGACGCGTCTATCCCGACCAGTTCACACTTTGCCGGCATAGGCCAATTCATAAAGTCGCAGGCAGGCCGCGGCGTCGATCGGCACGGGATTGCCGCCTGCGGTCGGGTCCTTCGGTGCCATCTCACTCATCAGTGCAAATTTCTTATCGTCGACATTGAAATCTTTAAGCGAGTGCGGAACGCCGAGCTCCCGACGCAACCGTAAGATCCAGTCCAGGAAGGGTTGAAAGCCGGAATTCAAGCCCAGATAGGCTGCAACGCGTTCGATTTTGACTTCGATTTCCGGACGATTGAAGACTAGAACGTAAGGCATGAACACGGCATTGGTCATGCCATGGTGGGTATCGTAGTGGGAGCCGACTGGATGTGAGAGCGCGTGGATGGCGCCCAGCGCCTTCTGAAATGCCGTCGCACCCATGGCCGCCGCCGACATCATATGCCCGCGCGCCTCGATATCGGTTCCATCTTTAAAAGCGCGAACCAGGTTGTCCTTGACGAGCCGCATGCCCTCCAGGGCGATACCATCGGCGAGTGGGTGGTAGGATGGGCTGCAATACGCTTCGAGACAGTGAGCGAGCGCGTCCATGCCCGTTCCAGCGGTCAGGAACGGCGGCATGCCCACGGTCAATTCGGCATCACAGATCGTCACTTTCGGCATCATCAGCGGATGGAAGATGACCTTTTTGGTGTGCGTCGTCTCGTCGGTAATGACGCCGGCTCGGCCAACTTCCGACCCGGTTCCAGCGGTTGTCGGGACGGCAATGATCGGCAGGATGCCCTTGGGGTCGGCGCGCGTCCACCAATCACCGACATCTTCGAAGTCCCACATCGGCCGGGTCTGCCCAGCCATGAAGGCGACGACCTTGCCGGCGTCGAGGGCGGAGCCGCCGCCAAAGGCGATGACGCCATCGTGCCGGCCCGCTCGCAAGGCGACGATACCAAATTCAATATTGCTGGCGACGGGATTGGGCTTGATCGCCGAGAATACGTTTGCCGCGATGCCGGCGCTTTGCAACTGCGCGAGGACCTGTTGGACCATCGGCAAAGCCGCAAGCCGAGGATCGGTGACGAGCAGGGGCCGCGCAATGCCGGCGGATTTGACTGCAGCCGCTAACTCGTTGATGCGGCCGGCGCCAAAGCGGATGGTCGTCGGGTAGCTCCAGTTACCGGTGAGTTTCATGGCGTACTCCATTGTCGATGCCGTATCGCACTCGTATTCAGCAGGTCTTATACGGTGCGCAAGTGATAGCTTTTTGGACGCGTCAGCATGTCGTAGCCGATCGCCGACAAAGTTGCGCCTCGACCTGTGTCTTTGAGGCCGGTCCAGGCGAGGCCTGGATCCAGATAATCACACCGGTTCATAAACACCGTGCCCGTCTCGAGTTGTCGACCGAGCTGTTCGGCAGCGTCCAGATCCGCCGTCCAGATTGATGCGGAAAGGCCGTAGGGCAAATCGTTCATGAGCCGAATGGCTTCGGCATCGTCACGCACTTTCATGATGCCGACGACTGGCCCGAAGGTCTCCTCCATCATCACGCTCATCGTGTGATCGACATCGGTCAGCACTTGCGGCGCCAGCCAAGCACTCTTGTTCGAATGACGTTTGAAGCGCTGGGGGTCGATATGCGCTTTGGCGCCCTTGCTCAAGGCCTTGGCTGTATGCTCGCGCACGACATCGGCGAAGCGTGCCGAGGCCATCGGGCCGAGGGTCGTTGCGTCAAGCAGAGGATCATCGAGGACATAGGCTCGGGTGAGGGCGACAAACCCGTCGACGAACCTGTCGTAGTGGTTGTGCGCCACATAGATCCGTTCGATGCCGCAGCAGCTCTGTCCGGAATTGAAGAAGGCGCCATCGACGAGGTTCTCGATGGCGTGATCGATATTGGCGTCGGCACGCACATAGGCCGGATCTTTGCCGCCGAGCTCCAACCCGACCGATGTGAATGTCCCGGCCGCTGCCCGCTCGATGGCGCGCCCGGCAGCCACACTGCCGGTGAACGCGACGTGATTGGCCATCCCCGAAGCAATCAGACGTGCCGCATCTTCGTGCAATAGTGACAGTGTGCGAAAGAGCCCCGTTGGCAGGTCAGCCTTGTCCATGGCGGCCTGGAACCGATCGCCGGTCAGCAGCGTCTGGGTGGCTGGTTTCAGCAGCACAGCGTTGCCCGCCATCAGCGCCGGCACGATCGTGTTGATCGCAGTCAGATAGGGATAGTTCCAAGGCGCGATGGTCAGAACGACGCCAAGCGGCTCGCGCCGTATCAACCGTTTGAAGCCGGCTTTGGGTTCAGGTTGCACCGGTGCGAGCGCGTCCTCGGCAATGGCGACCATGTACTTGACCCGCTCTTCAAGCGAGCGAAACTCGCCGCCATAGCGCACAGGGCGGCCCATTTGCACCGCTAATTCCCGTGTCACATCCGCGTTGGCATCGCGCATGGCGTCCAGAAAACGCAACATGGATTCGGCACGCTTGGTGAGCGAAAACTCGCTCCATGTCCGCCGCGCCTGCACTGCGGCTTGCACGGCTTTAGTGATCTCCGACCAGGGCAACGTTTCCCGTTCGGCGATGATCGTGTCGTCGATCGGAGATCTGCAAACCAAAAGTCCCATCGTGCCATTCTCTCAATAGCGCTCAAAGCCGCGCATCAATTCCCAATCGGTGATTCGACGATCATATTCCAACTGTTCCCAGCGAGCGGTGTGCACATAGTGTGCGACGACGTCGGCGCCGAAGGCTGTGGTCATGAACTGCGAAGCGGCGAGACTGGCCGTCGCTTCACGCAGTGTCTTTGGCACATGCGCAATGCCGTCGCCAACGTAGGCGTCGCCGGCGAAGGGCTCGCCGAGTTCCAGTTTCTCGTCGATGCCAGCAAGGCCGGCCGCGATGAGGGCTGCAAATGCCAGATAGGGGTTCAGGTCGGCGCCGCCGATGCGGCATTCGATGCGGATGGCCTTGCCGCCCTCGCCACAGAGGCGGAAGCCGGCGGTTCGGTTGTCCCGGCTCCAGACGGCCTTGGTCGGGGCGAACGTGCCCACCTGAAACCGCTTGTAGGAGTTGATGTACGGGGCGAGAAAATAGGTGATGTCGGACGCATATTTGAGTTGACCGGCGACGAACGCGCGCATTAGGCCGCTCATGCCGTGCTCGGCCTTGGGATCGGCGAATAATGGTGTCTTGCCGTTGGCATCCCATAGCGACATGTGGACGTGCGATGATGACCCAGCCAAATCGTAGCGCCATTTCGACATGAAGGTCACGGCCTTGCCCTGCAGGTGGGCAATCTCCTTGATGCCGTTCTTCAGGATGACGTGGCGATCGGCCATGTCGAGTGCCGGGGCATAGCGGACGTTGATTTCTTCCTGTCCTGGGCCCCATTCGCCCTTAGAGTTTTCAACGGGAATGCCGGCACCCTGCAGGCCTCTGCGAATGGCGCGCATGACGCCTTCCTCTTTTGTCGTTTGCAAAATGTTGTAATCCTCGATGTAGGTTCCGGCCGTCTTGAGGCCATGAAATCGCTTGCCGGCGGCGCTCTCAAAACTCTCGTCGAACAGGTAGAACTCAAGTTCCGAGGCGCACAAGGCCGTCATCTCGCGCTCAGCCAGGCGCGCGATCTGCTTTCTGAGAATGGCGCGCGGTGAATGCGGGACGTCGTGATGATGGTGGTCGCGCACGTCGCACAACACGAGTGCGGTGCCCTCCAGCCAGGGCGTCCGGCGCAATGTTGACATATCCGGAACCAGCACGAAGTCGCCATAGCCTTTGGCCCAGCTGGCTGCCGCGTACCCGGGGACAGGCTCCATGTCGATGTCGTTGGCCAGCAGATAGTCGCAGGCATGCGTTTCTTCATGCGCGCCGCCAACAAAGAATTCGGCTTGAAACCGCTTTCCGATCAGGCGGCCCTGCATGTCGGCGAAGGCGACGACCACAGTATCGATCTCGCCGGCGCTGGTTGCCGCTTGCAAAGCGTCGAATGTCATATTGCCGGACATGGAACCTCCTCAGTTGCGGGACCAGCACGTCAGTGCCCCCGGGACTGGGTCGCATCTTTCAGCGCCAACTCGAGAATGTCGAGTGCTGCATGCATTTCGTCCGCAGTTGTTGTCAGCGGTGGAGTCAGCGTCAGGATGTTCCCCATCGAGGTCTTGAACGACAGACCGCGATCCATGCAGCCGTAGAGGACTGCCTCGGCGAGATCGTCAGCCGGTGCCTTGCTGTCCCGGTCCTGCACGAGATCGACGCCCAACAGCAGACCGCGCCCACGCACATCGCCGATCGCCGGATGGCGTGATTTCATGTCTTGGAGCCGTGATAGAGCATGCGCGCCAACCGTTGCGGCATTTTCGACAAGTCCCTCGTCCTCAATGATTTCGATCGTCGTCAAGGCCGCGCGGGCGGTGACGGGGTTCTTCTCATGCGTATAGTGGCCGAACGCCCAGTCGGCGCCGACATCGAGTTCCGGCTTGGCGATGACCGCAGCGATCGGCAGGATACCGCCGCCAAGTGCTTTGCCCAATACGAGAATGTCGGGGATGACGGCGTCGTGCTCGGAGGCGAACATGCGACCGGTTTTACCAAGGCCGGTTGGAATTTCGTCGAAAATCAGCAACGTGCCATGCCGGTTGCAGGTGTCGCGGACAATTTGCCAGAACCCAGGCGGCGGCAGATAGGAGATGGCGCGTGCCGGCTCTGCAATGACGGCTGCAACGTCACCTTCACGTGACAACACGTAGTCGACCATGCGGGCGCACTGTGTGTTGCACAGCTGGAGCTGCGCCATACCGGCCCCATCGACCGGATAGCCATAAGGGCAGCGGTAGCACGCAAACGGCGCGACATTAGAATTTCCGGCAAGCAGTGGAGCGGCGGGTCCTGAACGGAACAGGCTCTCACCGGATAGCGCGCTCGCGCCAAAACCAGCGCCGTGGAAGGCGTCCCAGAACGACAGCGTCTTGTGCCGCCGCGTCGCCGCGCGCGCAACTTTTATAGCGACCTCGACCGCATCCGAGCCACCGGTTGTAAACAAGACCTTGGAGAGGTTGCCCGGGGCAATGCGGCCGAGTTTGTCCGCCAGCGCCAAGGCCGGCTCGCAGGCATAGCGGCGCGGTGCGAACGGCAGGGCGTCCATCTGCTCGGCGATGGCGCGCTTCAAGCGCGGATGGCCGTAACCGATATGGTGGACATTGTTGCCGTGAAAATCCATGTAGCGGCGGCCGGCCATATCCTCGATCCAGATGCCTTCGGCCTTGGCGATCGCATTGAGGCACGGCGTCGATACCGACTGGTGGAGGAACGCGCGAGCGTCGGCATCGAGGAGTGAGCGTGCCTTGGCGCCAAGACTGCGCGCCTGCCATTCGGCGCGACGCGACGTCTGGTTGGTGTCGGATTCAGAGAGCTGGACTGGGACTTGTTTCATGGCGTTGGGCAAACCTCAGCGCTTTCGCCATGTCTGCATCCGCGCGAAAACGAAAGTGTTGAGCAAGAGGTGGATGAGTTTTACGGCAATCGCCGTCAGAACGATCATGGTCGCCATCGCGGCGGCAGCGGCGGTGGCCCCTGACTCATCCATATGCACGATCGATATCGAAGCCAGTTTGGTCGCGGGTCCATACAGGAAGATGACGGCCGAAACGGTGGTCAGCGCATTGACGAACATATAGACGGCCGTATCGAGAATGGCCGGCATGCAGATCGGCAGCGTGACACGGCGGAACGTTGTGTAGAAAGGTACCTTAAGCGACTGCGAGACCGATTCGAATTCCCGATCAATCTGTTTCAGCGCGGTGACGGCCGTGATATGTGCGGTGGTATAGAAGTGGGCGATCGAGTTGATTGCCAGCAGCAGGATTGATCCATAGAGGACACCGAGCGGGTTCCAAGGCGCATTGATGAAGAAGACGTAGCCCAATCCGAGGACGAGACCGGGCACCGCCATCGGTAGCATGGCAAGCAAATGCGCAAGCGCGCGACCGGCTTTGAAGCCTTCGCCCTTCTCGATCAGATAGGCGCCAAAAAACACGATTGCCGTCCCGATGGTCGACGCGATGGCAGCGACCTTCAGCGACGCAAAATAGGGCCCCCAGCCATTGGGCTCGAAGTCTGCAAAATTGTACCACTTGGCGGTCAGTGAGAGATTATAGGGCCAGTAGGAAATGAATGATGCCCATACCGAGACGCCGAGAACGGCGACAACAAGGCCACTGATGAGCAGGCAATAGAGCAGCGCGATGCTGTCGCCGACGATGCGACGCTTCGGTTCCAGCGGTACGGCGCGCGCGGTCAACAGCGCCACCTGCTTCTTCTGGATCTGGCGATCGACCGCAAAAGCGAGCACGGCTGGAAGCAGCAGGACGAAGCCGACAACCGCGCCCATCGAAAAATTCTGTTGGCCGATGACCTGCTTGTAGGCATCTGTTGCCAGCACGTTGAATTGTCCACCGATCACCTTGGCGATGCCGAAATCGGTGATGACCAGCGTGAAAACCAGGAACGCCGCTGAGACCAAGCCATATTTGATGCCGGGGATGGTGATGGTCCAGAACACTCGCCAGCGCGACGTGCCGAGCGCGTCGGCCGCCTCATAGAGCCGCGCGTCAGCCAGCGCCAGGGCGGTTGTCAAAATCAGCAAGGCGTGTGGGAAGCAGTAGAATGTTTGCGAAAGCATGATGCCGATGGGGCCGTATACCGATGCACCGAGCAGCCAGTGTTTCAGAATGCCTTGATTGCCGAAGATGTAGATGAACGAGATCGCGGATAGCAGCGACGGCGCGAACAGCGGCAGCATGGCGATTGCCGTGAAGAGTGCTTTCAACGGCATTCTGGTGCGCGTCAACGCGTAGGCATAGGCGAAGGCCAAGCTGACGACGATCACCGTCGAAAGGACGGCGATCCAGATGCTGTTCCAGAGCGAGGTGACGAGTGCCGGCGTCGAAAAATAGGCGATGTAGTTGGCGAAGCCGATAAATTTCCCCTGCTTGTCTTCGAAGCTCTTGATCAGCAGGACGGCGAGCGGCAGCGCAATCGCGACCCAAAGGAAGAGCACCAACGCCGTGATGCCGAGGCGCATCAGCAGTGCCTCGCGCCAAATGAACGATGGCTCGCCACCCCTGACTGGAACTTCGACTGTGTTAGCTGCCACGTTCACGCGCGGACCCCCACCGGCGATTGGAACGCGCGCAACCGTTGCTCCGGCAAGGCGATCGTGACGCTTTGCCCCTCGACGATCGCGAGATCGCGCATATCATTGGCCGAAAGATCAGCAGTCAGTTTCAATTCTGTGGCGCCTTGTGGAGTGAGTGTCACGCGGCAGAATGAGCCGAGATAGTCGATTGCCGCCACATTGGCAGCAACCTGATTGCCGGTATCGGGTGCGATGTTGCGCAACTGAACTTCCTCCGGGCGGAAGCCGATGCGAACTTTGGCGCCGATCGGGAATGACCGAGCAGCAGGCGCACTCAGCCGTAACGGCCCTGCAACGGCAATGCCGGGCTCGACGATCGTTGCATCGAGGAACGTCATGGCTCCGACAAAATCGGCAACGAATTCGGTGGCGGGCGCAGCATAGATTTCCGACGGAGTTCCGATCTGTTCGATCACGCCCTGGTTCATCACGACGATGCGGTCGGCCATGGCCAGCGCTTCTTCCTGATCGTGCGTGACCATGATGGTTGTGACGCCCAGCCGGCGCTGCAGGGACTTGATTTCATCGCGCAGACGCACCCGCACGCGTGCATCGAGTGCCGAAAGGGGTTCGTCGAGCAGCAAAAGCGCGGGTGAGGTGGCGAGTGCGCGCGCCAGCGCGACTCGTTGCTGCTGGCCACCGGAAAGTTGACTCGGGTATTTTTCCCCCTGTTCGGGCAGGCCGACCAGCGCCAGCAGTTCGGCGACGCGGCGCCGGGTCGCATCTTGCGCGGCGCGGCGGTTCACCAGGCCATAGCCGACGTTGGCATTGACACTGAGATTGGGGAACAGCGCGTAGGATTGAAAGACAATGCCGAAGTCGCGGGCGGCTGGCGGCAATTGCGAAACATCACGACCAGCAATCGATATCGTACCCTCATCCTGGCGATCAAGGCCGGCGATGGCACGCAATAACGTCGTCTTGCCGCAGCCTGAGGGGCCGAGAAAACAAATGAGTTCGCCTTGCGCGATATCGAGAGAGACGCCATTCAGGGCGGTGAAGGCACCGAAACGCTTGGTCAGGTCGCGGATGGCGAGATGCGCTGTACGAGCAGCGGGCTGCGCTGCGAATGTAACACTGGCCTGGTTCATCGAAAAATCCGCCCCTCACCCTGATGTCAGGGCGAGGGGCTTGTTATGGCATCTATTATTTGGGTGCGGCCTTGGACTCGTAGCGCTTCGACCATTCTTTCAGAATGTCTTCGCGATCATTGGCCATCTTCTGCAGATCGACTTTGGCCATCTTGGCTTCGGCATCGCCAGGATAGTTGGCCGGCAGATTTTTGACATCCGGATGGGCGACGAGCGCATAGTACTTGGAATAAAGCTCATTCGCGGTCTTTGTTGCTGCCCAATCCATGACCTTCTTGGCAGCGGCAAGGTTTTTGGTGCCTTTCATAATAGACGAGGCTTCCATGTCCCAGCCGGCGCCTTCCGTTGGCAGGATGATATCGATGGGCGCACCCGCCGACTTCTCGCGGGCGCCACGCATGTCGAATCCAAGGCCGACGACGCGTTCGCCTTTTGCTGCCTGCACGCACGGCGCCGAGCCGGAATGGGTATAGACGGCGATGTTCTCGTGCAGGCCATCCATGAACTTCCAGCCGTCGCCGGCGCCCATGTTCTGCAGCCATGCAGCGACCATCAGGTAGCCGGTACCTGATGATGCCGGGTGCGGCATCACGATTTTGCCCTTCAGCTTGGCGTCGAGCAGGTCCTTATAGGATTTCGGCGCTGTCGTTCCGGCCTTGGCGCCTTCGACGGTGTTATAGCAAACAACGCCGAGGAACGCGTCCATGCCGACGAACGTGCCATCAGCCGACCGGAAGGTGGGCTTCAATTTATCGGCGCCTGCGGGTTGGTATTTCTCGATCAATCCTTCCTTGTTGAAAAGCAGCAGCGACGAAGCAGCTAGACCGAGGACCAGGTCGGCTTTCGGTGCGGCCTTTTCGGCGAGGATGCGCGCGGTGATGACGCCCGTTGAATCGCGCACCCATTGGATGTCGACATCCGGCACATCCTTCTCGATCGCGTCCTTGAAAATCTTGAGCTGGTCATTCTCCAAGGCGGTATAGACCGCCAGTGGCGTCTTCTGGGCCAAGCTCGCCATGGTGCTCAAGGCAAGCGCGGTGGTGGCGATCATGATGGTTTTGAGCATGTTTCCTCCCGATCAGATTAGCTGCAACAGACTTGCAGGCTTTTGTAACGTCCACGTGAAACTACGACGACAAGGGGTGATCTTTCCACCCCGAAGCGTCGTTTCGCGTCAAAGCGTAGTAGGTCGCATAAGCGGCGATGGCCCGTCGATTGACCTCTTCGATCGTCAAAGGTGCTGTGCCGAAACGGCGAGGGTCAAGGCTTGGCAGTGCAAATTCGGGTTGTCCATCGATAATCCAGCGCGCCAGGGCTTGGCCCGCGCCGGCAGAGGCCGCGATTCCAGAGGTGAAGCCGATCGCCAAATACAGACCGGGAAGTCCCGGGGCTGGCCCCAGCAGAGGTTCCCCGTCGGGCGTGACCGGGATCGGGCCGTTGATGATGCGTTTGAGGCCCAGTGTCTCAATCAGCGGAATTCGACGGATCGCCGCCTCCAGGATCGGTTGCAATCGATCGACATTTGCAGCCAGCAGTTCCTGGCCGAATTCGTTCGGCATCAGGCTACCATGGACCGGAAGAGTCGCAAGCTCCCAGCCACCGATGGCAAACGCGCCGGCATCAGGTTTTAAATAAAAGTTCAAATCAGGATCGCGCAGCGCCGGTAAATCGCGGGCAATCGATGCGTGTTTTTCCGTGATGGCATACTGGTGCTCCAGGGCCGCCACCGGAAAAGTCTGTCCAAGCATGCGGCCGACGGTCCGTGCCCAAACGCCGGCGGCGATGACCAGCGTGGCGCAGGTGATCGCTCCGTGGGTCGTCTTGACCGACCACCCATCGCCAGACGTTTTCGCAATCGCGGTGACCGTGACGCCTTCGCGAATGTGCACGCCATATTTGCGGGCTCTGGCGGCGTAGGCCATGGTGACAGAGGTCGGATCGATGTAGCCATCGTCGGGAATCCATGCCGCACCCTCAACGCCGTCGAGCGACAGTTGCGGGAAACGCCGTGCCGCTTCGGCGGGATCGACCAATTGATAGTCAACGCCGAATTGGCGAGCTTGGCGGTGGCCGTCCTGCAATTCGTTCCATCGTGCCCGCGATGACGCCAGGCGAAGCGAGCCGACCCGGCGCCAGTCAACGGGCGTCTCTGCTTCGATCGCATCAAAGAGTGCGACGGATGCTTGCATGACGCGTGTCAGATCCTCGCGGGTCCGGAACTGACCAACAAGACCGGCTGCATGCCACGTCGAACCGTGCGTGATCCCGGACTTCTCCAGGACCACCACGTCGCGTTGACCGGCTGCTGCCAGCTGCCACGCGATCGCGGCTCCAATGGCGCCGGCGCCAATCACGACAATCTCGGCGTGGGTCGGAATTGATTCAGACACCGGTGCGCGCCTTGTATCCAAGAAGGCCGGTGGTGTGCCCTCGACTGCCGTCATGCGGCGCCAGCGCCGCCAGGTACCAATCGATGAACTGCTGCACGTTCGACTCCCGCGTCGTTGAATAGGGACCCGGCGTGTAGGCTGGCGACGCTACCCCCGCTTGATTGGCTTCGCAAATCGCCCAATCCTGTTCGCTGGTGCGCTGCCAGAACGGCAGCAGAGCGGCGAGCGTGTAGTCGCGATCCTCGATCGCCTCCTTGTGGACGAACCATGAAACATCGACTTGCGTTGTTGTTGCGTCGATGGGTGTCAGTCTCGTAGCAACGGCGTGGTCGTCGCTGGCGTGTTGCCAGAAATTCGGGAACACGGTGCAGCGCAGCGTGCCATCGCTCCAGACGCTCTGCGACCGCATCTGGCCCATGAGAGGCGCGATTGGCGCACCATCGAGACTCTGTGTTTTCCAACCCGAGAGAAGAGGGGCGCGTGTGACCCGCCAGAATGCGCCGCTCATCGCCGACGACGCGGTCGCGCTGCCAATTCCAAGGGCCGTAAATCGTTGCAATGCCCGCTGCTCTTCGGCATCGATCTCGGCATGCCGCGCGGAATCGAAGCGCGCGACGTCGTATGTGCCGGCAACGTATTCGGGGTGTGCATTGGCGCAATGGTAACATTCGCGGTTGTTCTCGAAGATGAGTTTCCAATTGGCCTGCACGGTGTAGCGGATGGTCTTGGCGAGCTTCGCGTCCGCAAAACCCTGATGGAGCATCTGCTGCGCGATTTCTGCGGCGGCCGGCGCAAAGTCAACGGGCTGGGGGGCAAGCGCTACAAACAGCAGGCCGCCCAGGTCGTGCAAGGCGATTGCTTTCAGGCCGAGATCGGATCGCGATATGCCAAACTCGGCTTCGGTCATCGTGCGCAATGACCCTTCCAGATCATAGGTCCAATTGTGATAGGGGCAGACGAGCAGGTTGCTCGTGCCGCTGACTGCGGAACAGATCCTCGCTCCACGATGGCGGCAGACATTGTGAAAGGCGCGAATCTGGCGATCACGGCCGCGCACCAGGAGAATTTGATCAAAGCCCAGCGACCAGGTTTTCCAGTCGCCGGGGTTCGCCAGTTCGCAGGCATGTCCCGCGTACAGCCAATGGCGGCGCCGGTAGTGTCTCAGTTTGAAATTAGATGCTGTTGACATCCGTTCGACTGGTGTCCATCTCCTGTGTTATGCTTAGCGCAAAGCACTGGAGGACACCATGGCAACCTGGGTTAAATGCACTCACAAAAAAGACGGCGGCACGGTTCTGGTAAACTTGGATGCGGCCGTGGCGATCACGGAAACCAAGAGCGGGACAATCATAGCGTTTCCCGGCGATGATGACAGTTTCGTCCACGTAAAGGAGACAGTCGCGGACATTGTTAAGCGGGGAGGCATCAAGCATGCCTAAAGGCCCCAAAGGCGAGAAGCGCCCAGCCGACGTTATCGGCAACGCTATCAAGGTAGCTAGGATCGCTACTGGCGAGGAAGAAGATGCAAAGACCGAAGACGGTAAGGATAAGGCTGCCGTCAGTCTTGGATCGCGGGGTGGCCGTGCGCGTGCGAAAGCAATAACAGGCGCTCAACGCATTGATATTGCAAAGAAAGCGGCTAAGGCCCGATGGGCAAAGAAATAATATTGGAATAATTTTGTATCAAAAACATAGTTAGAATGTTATGGTTGTCTCAAATTGACGTCAAAGCGAGACAGCCATGCCAAAAAGCAAAGACCATACGTTGAAAGACATTGAGCACCTATTAGGTGACCTGTATTCAGCAGCAGTTTTTGGCGTTCGGGACCAGTTGGACAAGTATACCAACACGGGTCATCTGCATCGAGTAAATACCAAGCGGCAAATCACACGCGATCATATTGTCGATCGACTTCGCTCCGTTATTGAAGGCAAAGATGGCGTTCGCATCGACGATGACAACCAGACAACGTATTTCTACTTGCTGGACCAATACAAGATGCTGGTTAAAAAGTCCGATGAAGATGGCGTCGTCAAACTTACGAAAACTCAGACGTCATTTGAGTTTCAAGCAAACGAAGAGCAAATCACATTTGATACAAGCGTAATTCCGGATGCGACCAACTTATATCTTGGTTATATTCCTAACGATTTAGAACCGAGAAACCCGTCCGTTGTCCTTGTTTGTCCTAGCGAAAATGGACATCATTGGATTCACGAATTGGAGCCAACGGCTGCGTTTGTAGCTGGCGAAATCGGAACATCATTGCCAGATATGAGTGATGAGGAAGAGCTGGTTCGCATACCCGCTGCACCGAAGACAAAAGCAGAGTAGCTCCATGCGCCGTTTCAATCCTGACATGCTCGCCATTGCGCGCGATGCGACTGGATTTCACGCAAGGGGACCTCGTGAGTGCATTGGGCGGAGCTATTTCTCAAGGCAAACTATCCAAGATAGAGAACGGTCTTGTTGAGCCATCAAGCGACGAAATTGGTTTAATCGCGGGAGCCCTCGGGTTTAAAACTGAGTTTTTCTTGCATCCTCACACTCGTCTCGCTGCACCGGCAACCTACAACAGAAAACGAAAAAAACTTTCTGGCAGCGACTGGTCACGAATTTTTGCGACTTCTGAAATTTACAGAATTACCGCGTCTCTTTTGCTAAGGTCGGTTGAGTTGGCACCAAAACGCCCTCATGCGCCCTCGTTAGACGTGGATAAGTACAACGGTAACGTTGAAGAGATTGCAGCAGCAATACGCCAACATTGGCGCATTCCACGGGGACCAATTGATGATGTCACGTCTCTCGTTGAGAGCGCAGGCATCATTGTGGTTGCCTACGACTTTGGTACAGATTTGTGCGACGGGTTCGGGCAGCTTCCATCGGACGATATGCCACCAATTATTTTTATCAATTCACGCCAGCCAAAGGATCGCTTTAGGTTCACGATCTGTCATGAGCTTGGCCACATTATTATGCACTCGTTGCCAACGCCGACAATGGAAGACGAGGCAAACCGGTTTGCCGCAGAATTTTTGATGCCTACTTCTGACATCGCAAAAGATTTTTATAATCTTTCGATGGAAAAATTTATGGCATTAAAAATGCATTGGAAAACGTCGATGCATTCACTTGTATATAAGGCGAGGAGCTGTGGGAGAATTACGGAAAGCACTTACAGTTACTATATGGTAACAATGTCGAAAAAGGGTTGGAAAACGCGAGAGCCAATTGAATTACAAAATATCAAGGAAACACCGAAACTTTTGTCGCAATTGGTTAGGTCGCATTTCGGACCACTGCAATATAACATTGAGGAACTAGCAACTCTAACCGGATTAACCGCCACAAAATTTGAGGCAATGCACGGACTGGAAGTTAAAGCCACGACTTAGATTGGTCGTAGGTTGAAAATGCTTGACGCCAAGCATAAAAGTTCATATATTAAATCTATGAACAAGCTCCCACTAGCTAAGCGCGTCCAAATCCTCTCGATGCTCTGCGAGGGATCGTCCATGCGGTCGATCTCACGGGTGGCTGACGTGAGCATAAACACGGTCGCCAAGATGCTTGAGGACGCGGGCAAAGTCTGCATGGGCTTCCATGACGAGAACGTGGTCGGTGTGCGCTCAAAACGCATTCAGATGGACGAGATTTGGAGCTTTACAGCAGCCAAGCAGAAGAACGTTGCGGCGATGAAGAAGCCAATTGAAGGCGCTGGCGACACTTGGACTTGGACGGCCATTGATGCCGACAGCAAACTGATCCTGCAATGGTACGTTGGGGACCGCAGCGGCGAGACGGCCAAATACTTCGTTGACGGTGTTGCCTCTCGGTTGGCAACCCGCGTGCAACTTACGACAGACGGACTGAAAGCCTATCTCGAAGCCGTTGAGGGTGCCTTCGGTGCCGACGTGGACTATGCCCAGCTTGTGAAGCTCTACGGTGCGTCGCCAGAGAGTGCCAAGGGCCGCTACAGCCCCGCCGAATGCACGGGCATCGTCAAGACGCCTATCGAAGGAAAGCCCGACGAAAAACACATCAGCACGAGCTATGTTGAGCGTCAGAACCTAACGATGCGCATGAGTATGCGCCGGTTTACTCGGCTCACCAATGGCTTTTCCAAGAAGCTGGAGAGCCACATCTACGCAATCTCGCTCTACTTCGTGTTTTACAACTTCTGCCGTATTCATAAGACACTCAAGGTCTCGCCTGCCATGGCCGCTGGCATTACTGACAAGTTGATGTGTTTAGAAGACGTGGTTGGACTGATCGATGTTGCGGCACCAAAGCCTGGTCGCCCTAAGTCATATCGGAAGCGTGAAATCTTTTGATGTGGCGGATACACATCGGACGTTAACAAAAGCCTAACTTAAGACACCGTTAGGGGTTCAGTGTGATACTGTACGAATCACGGGCACGCGGATTCCTCTTGACAAAGGGGTCTTTGGGCTGGTGAGTTGCATCTTAATGTAAAATTAACCCAGGCAGGCACGGGCGTGGTCATGGACCAGACAGCAACCCTGATGACAATAAAAATTCGAGAAGGCAAGACCGGCGTATTCTTCGCGACGAGCGAAGATGAGCCGACCTTTTTTGTGTCTGCCGTCAATGCTGCAGATTTGTACAGCGCAATCCCCTTGGCGCTTGAAGACATGTTTCGTGCGAGGCATTTGGATGTGGCGGCCATCCCTACGTCAAAGGGCGACTTCGCGCACAGGCCGTGGGCGATCGTTCCACGCGAGCTATTGGCTCAGGTAAGCGAGCGCCGGACTACTTCGGTAGTGGCGTGCAGCGCTGAATAATTGGCTGCGAGCCAATATAGACAGTTGTGAAAGTGTCGTGGTAGCTCTCGTCGGTTGAATTCGACGGAGTCGCCATGGATTTGCACGAATATAATCGGCAAATTACTGCTCTCGGGCTCCACGGCCCGATGGGAGAGTTGCGACTTCCAAGCGGTAATTTCGTCTTGGTGTACAAAATGCCGGATGGTGCACACAAACATTTACCACCAGCAACCAGCCTGACGGATGAACAGCGAGCCGAAATTATTGACGGGCTCAAACATCATCTGGGCATTATTGAAAACAATAGGCGTGGCGATCAGCCAGATCATTGAATTTCAAACTGAGACACTACCGCGGCGCCAGATGTGTTGCAGATCAGCGTTGAATATGTCGGGTGACATGTAGAAGGCTCGCTCCAGGGGACCACCCGGGCGATAGTCATGTCGGAGCCTTGCAAGCGCCAAATCATCGTGTGGGTAGATGACTGAACAGCTCATCTCGCTTGCCCTTACCCATCCGCGTTGATCAGCCCTGCGGCCAGGGCAGCGAATAGGTCTTAATGTTGGTATAGCTCTTCATCGCTTCCCAAACACCTTCTTTATAGCCAAGACCAGAGTCCTTGATGCCGCCGAACGGACTCATCTCGATGCGATAGCCGGGAACCTCCCAGATGTTCACGGTGCCGACATGCAGGCCATTGATGAACTTCGTCGCGGTATCCAACCGATTGGTGCACACACCCGAGGAAAGCCCATAGGCGGTGGAATTTGAAATCTTGATGATGTCCTCAACTATGTTGGGGACACGGATAATCGGCACGACAGGACCAAAGGTCTCCTCGTGGACGAGTTCGCAGGTGTGCGGCACGTGGTCGACGACTGTGACTGGGAACAGCGCGCCCTGGCGCGGATTGCCATAGAGAACTTTGGCCCCCGCCAGGACAGCGCTCGCGACGCGCGCCTCGAATAATTTGGCGGCGCCTTCATGGATCACTGTTCCAACGTCCGTTTCAGGATCCATGGGATCGCCGCACCTGAGCTTTTTCGCTTTGGCGACGATCAGCGCGGCGAACTTGTCCGCAACCTTTTCCGTGCAAAGTATGCGCTTGACCGCCGTGCAGCGTTGGCCAGAGTTTTTGGTGGCACCCGCCAGCGCTAGTTCCGCGGCCTTGTCGAGATCGCTGTCCGAAAGATCGTCCATGATGATCAATGGATCATTGCCGCCGAGTTCGAGCACCAATCGCTTGTAACCGGCCTTTTCGGCAATATACTTGCCAACCTTGACGGACCCGGTGAAGGTCACGACGTCAGCGTGCGGATCGGTGATCATGGCGTCCCCCATCGAGCGAGGATTGCCGGTGACGATCGATAACATTTCCGGTGGCAATCCCGCCTCATAGAGAATGTCGGCGAGCAGCAGCGCCGTCAGCGGTGTCAGCTCGGTCGGCTTGGCGACAATCCGGTTGTTGGTCGCAATGGCCGGCGCGATCTTATGGCTGATCATATTGAGCGGGTGGTTGAACGGCGTGATGGCGGAGAGCACGCCGAGCAGTGGAGTGCGCGACGTGAAGATGCGACGCGCCTTGCCCTGCGGAGTTACATCGCAGGAATAGATTTCGCCGTCGTCGCGAATGGCGAGTTGACCGGCCAGCGAATAAACGTCGTAGGCGCGGCCGACTTCGTAGGTCGAATCCTTCCAGCAAAGCCCTGACTCGGCGGTGATGAGTGTTGCGATCTCGTCACGACGCCTGGCCAGGATCTCGGCCGTCCGCAGCAGGATCTTTTGACGATCGTAGCGCGACAGCTTTGGCTGATAGGCATTGGCGGCCTTGAAGGCATCAGCGACCTGTTTCGGGCTGGCCGAGGGGACGGTGCCGACGACTGCGCCGGTGTAAGGGTTGCGCACCTCGACGCGTTCGTCAGCATCGACCAGCTTGCCGCCGATGCGCATTTTTTCGTGCGGCTTGGTTGGAAGGATCGCGGTTGGCGTTGCGGCCTGCATGGTTGGTTCCTTGCCGTCTAGGCGACATGATTGAGCGCCACATCGAAGACATCGAAATTGCGCAGCTGACGGGCGGCGGGTAGGTTGATTTTCCGGTTGGCGATCATGGGCACGCGCTGCTCGGTCAATCCGCCGTGACTGCGCAGCGGTTCGTCAAGCCCGGAGAGATCGTGTTTCTCGCGCGATGTCCCCAGTGTCACGTGCCGCGTCGATGTCAGCACGATGTCGCCGATCCGGTCCGGTGGTAACTCGAATCGCTGGCAGGCTTGCGCTTTGGTCAGCGCGACATCGATCCCGGGAATCGATTTGAGCTTGGCGATCAGCGCCAGCGTGTCGGCATCGGGCGGCGTATGCACCGTCGCAAACGAGCCGAGTGCGCCGTGGTGAACGACATAGGGATCGGTGATCGGTAGAATGACGCGGGCCTTGTCCTGGCCCAGCCACTGATCGAAGAGTGATTGCAAATAGATGACATTGGGGGACTTGTCGCGGCCGTGTTTGTCGTTCATGCCATGGTCAGCCGTCGCGACGATGATGCAGCCGAGCTTATCGAGTGCGGCGAGGTAGCCGTCGATCATGGCATAGAAATCGTTGGCGATTTTGGTTCCTGGCCCGACTTTGTGCTGGATATAGTCGGTTGTCGACAGGTACATCAGGTCGGGACGGAAACTCTGCATCAACTTGACGCCGGCGGCGAAGACAAACTCCGAGAGGTCGGCTGAATAGACGTCCGGCAGTGGTTTGCCGACGACGCGCAGGACGTCGTCAAGTCCGTTGGCGGCTTTGGTCGCCAGGTCCGCCCGCTCCGACGAAAATGCGATGGCACGGCCTGTTGCGTAGTTCAGTCCATCGGACAACAGGAGGCGCAGTTTGTCCTTGGCGGTCACCATCGCGACCTTGGCACCGGCGTCGTGGAACTGCCTCAAGATGGTCGGCGCGCGCAGGAATTTCGGATCGTTCATCATCACTTCGGTCCGGCTGGCCGGGTCGTAGAAGAAGTTGCCGGCAATCCCGTGCACGCTTGGCGGCCGTCCGGTGATGATCGAGAGGTTGTTGGGGTTGGTGAAACTTGGAATGACGCTGTCGGCGAGGAGGTTAGCCCCTTCACTCAACATCCGCGCAAAAAACGGCGCGCGACCCGCCTTGATTGCGTCTTCGATATAGCCGGGTTCTGAGCCATCCAGGCAGACCACCACGGTCGGCGCTTTAGGCCAAGCATAGTGACGATCATTGCAGGTGACGGGTGGGTTGCTCATGCTGCGTTCTTCAAGTTGGTCACGCCCATCTCGGTCAATACGTCGGCGACCGTCGCAAGGAAGCGCCGCATGTCATCCGGTGTGATGCGGCCGATGCAGCCGATCCGGAAGCTGTCCGCGACCGTCAATTTTCCAGGGTAAATGACATAGCCGCGGTCCTTGAGTGCATCATAAAAGCGCTGAAACACGAATTTCGGGTCCGCCGGCATATGGAACGTGTGGATAATTGGCGCCTGCAGTACCGCCGGTAAAAGCGGTTTGAAGCCTAGCGCTTGCATGCCCTCGCTCAGCACCTTGCTATTCGCTGCATAGCGGCCGCCACGGCCGGGTTGCCCGCCTTCGGCCTGGAACTCCTGCAGGGCCTGGTGGAAGGCGACGATCACGTGAATGGGCGGCGTGAACCGATATTGACCGGTCTTTGCGAGATTTTGCGCCTGATCATAAAGGTCAAGGACCAAAGTGGTTGCATAACCTTTCGTTTCGTCCAGGGCCGCTTTCCGGCAGAGGACAAAACCGAGCCCAGGTATGCCTTCGATGCATTTGTTGCTTGACGCGGCGACGGCATCGAATCGGCACGTCCGGCTGTCCAGGGCAATGGCACCGAAGGCGCTCATGGCATCGATCAGGCAGCTGCGGCCGTGCGTCTCGACAATTTTGGCGATCTGCTCGACTGGATTGAGAATGCCACTCGTGGTTTCGCAGTGGACGACAAAGACGTGCGTAATGCCCTTGTCGGCAGTCAACAGGTCGTCGATTTTGGCCAGATCCGGCGGCGTATCCTCAGGCGTCTCAGCAACGACGCTGGCGCGGCGCGCAATATCGAGGATCCGCTTGGCGCGTTGCCCATAGGCGCCATTGATCACCAACAGCACCTTGCCGTCGGGCGGCACGAAAGTAGTCAGCATGGCTTCGACGGCGAATGTGCCGGAGCCCTGCATCGGTACTGCCACGTAGCGATCGCTGCCATGAATGATCTCAGGCAGGCCCGCAAGAACGTCCTGGTTGATTTTCAGGAATGCTGCGTCGCGCGAGCCCCAGTCGTGGACCATCACCTCTTTGACGCGCTTTGACGTCGTCAGTGGCCCAGGCGTGAGCAGCAGGGGATCACCGGTCTCGGAACCGCCGATCAGGCAAGCATTGGCGGCAGGTGCTGACATGAGTTCATCCATCACAGTTGTGCCGGATCAGGCGCGCTGGGTCGAGTATGCTGGGCCCGGCTCGTTGCCTTTGAAAATATCTAGCCGTGCCGCGCGGCATAATCTAGTCTCAATGATCAATGCTTGTCATAGAGAATGTATATGAATTTGACATGCGTGCTAGCGTTTCACAAAGTTGCAACGGCGGGCAGTTTCACGGTCGCCGCGCGGCTGGCCGGGGTCAGCCAGCCGACGCTCTCCGCCCAGGTGCGCAGCTTGGAACACAGCATCGGTGCGCCGCTGTTCCTGCGGACCGGGCGCCAGATCCGTTTGACCCTGACCGGCCAAGCTCTGATGGAGACGACCCAGAAGCTGGCAGTCGTGGTCGACGAGGTTGCCCGCGTCGTCGCCGCCCCAAAACTCGAGTCTCGCGGGCTACTGCGGGTGAGTGCAGACAGCGCGTTACACGTTATTCCGATCCTGGCGGAGATGAAGCGCAAGCTGAAAGGGTTCGCCTTCTCGATGCGCATTGACAACTCGGCTGAGGTGATCGCGCAGATCTTGAGTGGCGAGGCGGATGTCGGGGTAATGGCGCAAGTCAGCCAGGACGCGCGATTGCATACCGCCAAGATCCGCAAAGATCGCCTTGTCCTGCTGGCACCCAAGTCGCATCCGATCGCTCGGCGAAAGATTGTGCGACTGAGCGAACTTGCCGGGTATGCGCTGATCGTGCGCGAGCGAGGCTCGATCACGCGTGAGATCATCCAAACCAGGCTGACGGCTGCCGATGTGCGGCCGGCGCAGGTTCTGGACGTTTCAACGCGAGAGGCCGTTCGCGAGGCCGTTGCCGCCGGATTCGGCGTCGGCGTCGTCTTTTCCAGCGAGGCTGGGGATGACCGTCGAGTAGCAAAAATCGAGCTTCGGGGTGCCGACTTTTCGGTCGGCGAGTATGTGATCTGTAGAGCAGATCTAAGGAATCGCGGGCTAGTCAGTGGGTTTCTCGAAACGGCGCAACGGTTGGCGCAGGCGAATCGTTGGCTTGGCAATACCTAGTACCCACAATCACAAGTCTCCGATTGTCATCAGTATTTGCCGAGCGCGTTAGCACCGCGCGATTGCGGGCACCTGAGCCGATCGCGCCTGACTATTCAATTTTACTATGCCTGTTATTGACGATGGCTATTTGGGAGTTGATGCTGGCGCGCATACAATCGGCCCAGAGTCGTCTATCGCGTTGATCGAGAACTTAAAATCCGATGCAGCTCCTAGCTTGAGAGTAGAAGGCATGGCCATTCAGGGAGGCGAGCTCCTGGTCACGTTGCTGGGCGCAGTCGCCTTGTTGATGTGGGGTGTCCGGATGGTGCGTACCGGGATGACGCGCGCATTCAGCCCAGTGTTGCGGACGCTGATGGCGGGTGCCGGGCGCAATCGCCTGACGGCCTTCGCGACCGGCCTTGGCGTCACAACTGTCCTGCAGAGTTCAACCGCCACGGCGTTGCTGCTGGCTTCATTTGCGGGGCGCGGCATGGTCGCTTTGCCGGTTGCACTGGCGATCATGCTTGGCGCCGATGTCGGCAGTACATTGGTCGCCCAGATCTTTTCGTTCGATATTAAAGGGCTTTGGGCCGTCGGGCTGTTTGCCGGTGTCGTGCTCTTCAATGTTTCGGATGGCGACCAGAGCAAAAATGCTGGCCGTATTGCCATTGGACTTGGCCTGATGTTGCTGGCGCTGACCTTAATAAGCGGCGTTTCGAGTGGCATGCGGGACAGCGCCGCAGTCAAATCCGTTTTGCGTGCAATCGGATCTGAACCGCTGGTCGCGATCATCATCAGCGCGATACTGACATGGCTGGCGCACTCAAGCCTCGCAATCATATTGTTCATTATGTCGCTGGCGGCGGCAGGAGCGATTGGTTCAACATTGGCACTGTCGCTCGTGCTGGGGGCAAACATTGGTGGTGCGATCACGCCGCTGGTGGCACTCGCCGGCTCATCGGTCAAGGCGCGGCGTGTGCCGCTCGGCAATCTGATTGCGCGCCTGGCGATCGTTGTCCTGATTTGGCCATTGGCTGCCTACTACCCAAACTTGATCGAGTTGTTCAGCGCCTCGCCGGCCCGACAAGTCTTGAATTTTCATCTGATTTTCAATGTCGCCGTAGCCCTCGCATTTCTGCCGCTGCTAACGCCTCTTGCTGCCGTCGTCACGCGGCTGTTGCCCGATCCACCCAATACCGAAGCGGCCGCCATGCCGCAACACCTCGATCCAAGCGCGCTGCATTTGCCGACCGAAGCGTTGGCGTGCGCCATGCGTGAGACACTGCATGTTGGCGATATCGTGCTCGGCATGTTGCGCCGGTCATTGGATGCGATCGCGTCCTCCGACGGCAAACGCATCAAGGCTCTGGAAAAGGCCGACGATGAAGTCGATCGTCTGCACGAAGCTGTCAAACTTTATCTGATCCGCGCGTCAAAATCGGACATGACCGAAGCCGACAGTCGGCGTTACGTGGAAATTTTGACCTTCATCACCAACCTCGAGCATATCGGCGATATCGTTGACAAGAACCTGATGGAGCTGGCCGCGAAAAAGATGAAAAAGCGCCTGACATTCTCTGCAGAAGGGCTGTCGGAGTTACGGCGATTTCATGAGCAGGTTGTCGACAATATGCGCTTGGCTCTGAATGTTTTTGCAACTCGTGATATCACGCTGGCTCGCCGCCTGTTGCAGATCAAAATCGATCTTCGAGCGCAGGAGGTGGAGGCAGCGGAGCAGCATTATGCGCGCCTGCGCGACGGCCGACCCGAAAGCCTTGAGACGAGTTCGATACACTTGGATGTGATCCGCGATCTCAAACGGATCAACTCGCATCTGACATCCGTCGCCTATCCGATATTGGAAGCTGCGGGCGAATTGCGGCAAAGCCGTCTGGTTGACCAAGGATCGCGCGACGAGCACGAGCAAACGGGGCTCGCTGTCCGTAAAGTTTAGGTGAGCAATCAGCTGGGCTAGCAAATGACGATCAGCGCAACCGCAACAGCAACATGCCGGCCACGACGAGCAGCGCCGCGCAGATACGTGACACCAGAATAGGTTCGCGCAGAATGATGATGCCCAGGCCCGCAGCAAACAGAACACTGGTTTCTCGTAGGGCGGCAACGAGGGCAATCGGCGCTTGCGTCATCGCCCATATGGCAATCGCATAAGCGGCGGCTGACAGTGCGCCGCCTGCAACGATGAGACGCCAGGATTGCCGGAGCTCGGCCACAAAAGTGTCGCGATAGACGACGAGCCCGAATATCAACATCATCGCTCCGTCGAGGACAAACAGCCAACTGATGTAGGCCAGTGTGCTACCGCCCTGGCGGGCGCCGATCCCGTCGGCCAGGGTATAGGCGGAGATGGCACACGCGGTGATCAGCGCGAAGCCGACGGCGCGTACATCAAGACCTGACAAGCCGCCGCGCAATGACAGTATCAGGATTCCTGACGCCAGAACCATGACGCCGAGCCATCCCTTAACACTCAGCGCTTCGCCAAGCCAAAGCCATGCCGTGAGCGCTGTAATCAGCGGCGCCGCGCCGCGGGCGATGGGATAGACTTGGCCGAGGCCTCCGGTTCGGTAGGCTTCACCGAGGGCTACGTAGTAGATCAGATGAATGGCCAGCGACGCCAGAATATAGGGCCAGGCGGCTGGCGCAGGCAGGCCGGCAACCGACAACACCGGCAGCATAACAAGACCAGAAGCGGCCGCGATCAAAGACAGTGCCAGCAACGGCTCAAGCCGCAACTTGAGCATGGTGTTCCAGCCGGCATGGAATGCAGCGGCTGCCAGAACGGCTAGGAAAACGTGTAATTCCATCAGGCGAAACCGTGTCGCGATGCAGGGGGAGGCCTCATGATTGGACTTTCGCGTTCGTTGGGTCGAATGGGGCCTGCAGGCTTGCTCGCACGGGAATACAGGTGCCGGCGATATCCACTTCCCAGGCTTGTTCGGCGACGGCTGCGCGGGTCAAAGCGACGCCGCCGGTTGCAATGTTGGCCAACATGACGGTGCGGTCGAATGCTGCGCCAAAGGCGGCCGAGGTTACTTCGCCGATCGCCCGGCCATCACGCAATACCAACTCGCCACCGTGTGCCATCGGGGCATTCGGATCGCTGGCCACAAGGCTGATTATGCGGCGTGCGGGTGGCGCCCTGCCGTTGGCGATGAGTGCTTCGCTACCGATAAATCCGCCTTCCTTGGCGAGCTTGACGGCAAAGCCCAGTCCCGCTTCGTATGGTGTGGTATCGGGCGTGAGTTCGCGTCCCCAGGCCCGATAGCCTTTTTCGATCCGTAGTCCCTCTAGCGCATAGTAGCCGGCGTCGCGAATGCCGAGATCGCCACCGGCCGTCATCAGAGCGTCGTACGCAGTTGTCGCGAATTCTGTCGGTATAAAAAGCTCCCACCCAAGTTCGCCGACATACGTGCGGCGGCATGCGAGCACTGTCGCGTGTCCGATTTCGATCGATCGAACTGAGCCAAAGGGAAAGTTGCTCGCATCCAATGGTGATTGGCTGACCCGCTGCAGCAAGCTGCGCGCATTGGGTCCCATGACGGCGAGCACGGCATAGGCCGACGTGATGTCGGTCAAGGTTGCGGCCGCACCATCCCGGACGTTACGTCGGATCCAATCGGCATCGCGTACGGCTTGCGCTGTGCCGGTAACGATCATGAATTCCGTTGGCGACAAACGCGAAATGGTCACATCGCTTTCGTATCCACCGCGCGTGTTCAGCATGCCGGTATAGACGCTGGTTCCGACGGGAACGGCGATGTCGTTGGTGCACAACCGGTTCAGTTCTGCCTCGGCATCAGCGCCCTGGACCAGGAACTTCGCGAACGAGGTCATGTCGAAAATGGCGACGGCTTCGCGCGTTGCTTTCTGCTCGGCAACTGCCCAGGGAAACCAGTTCTGGCGATTCCATCCGTATTCGATGGCGCGCGGCGCGCCCTGCTTGAACGCATCGGGCGGCGCAAACACGTTCGGCCGTTCCCAGCCCATCTTTGAGCCCCAAATGGCGCCCTTGGTGTCGAGCCGATCGAACAGCGGCGAGCGGCGGAAGGGTCGTGCCGTTTCAAATTCGCGGTTAGGCCAGGGCATCATGTAGTGCAGCCCCAATACTTCGCCAACACGGTCCTTGAGCCAGGCTGTATTCATGTTGAAGGCGCCGAAGCGGCGGATGTCGACCGGCCATAGATCCATCTGTGGTTCGCCTTTGTCGATCCATTCAGCAAGCGCCATCCCGGCACCACCCGACGAGGCGATACCCATCGAATTAAATCCGGCTGCAACAAAAAGCCCTTGAACACCCGGTGCTGCGCCCATGATGTAGTTATTGTCGGCGGTGAAGCTTTCTGGGCCGTTGATGAAGCGCTTGACCTCAGCGGTTTCCAGCGCCGGGACTCGCTGGATCGCGTTCTGCATGAGAATTTCGAACTGATCCCAATCATCAGGCAGCAGCTGAAACTCGAACGGCTCGGGGATCCCCTGCATGCCCCACGGCTTGGCCTTTGGTTCGAAACCGCCCATCAGCAGGCCGCCAACCTCCTCCTTAAAATAAATGTAGCCGTCTGGATCACGCAAACAGGGCAGGTCAGTGTGCACCTGTGGAACCTTGCCAGTGACGATGTACATGTGTTCGCAAGCATGCAGCGGAATCGGAATGCCGACACTGGCGGCCAACGCGCGCGACCACATGCCACCAGCTATGACGACTGTATCGGTGTTGATCGTTCCATGGGCTGTGCGAACGGATTTCGCGCGCCCGTTGCTGGCGTCGATGTCGAGGACCTTGGTCTGTTCCAGGATTTTGACGCCGCGCGCGCGTGCGCCTTTTGCAAGGGCCTGTGTAATGTCCGCCGGATTTGCCTTGCCATCGCCCGGCAACCACACCGCACCAATGAGATCGTCCGTGCGCATGGGTGCCCATTTGTCAGCTGCCTGAGCTGGTGAGAGGACTTCGCAGTCGACGCCTTGCACGCGTGCTGATGCCGCAACGCGCCGGAGCAATGTCATGCGCTCTTCGGTGCGGGCGACGGTCAGCGACCCGCACTGCTTCCAGCCGGTTGAGAGACCAGTCTCTGCTTCCAGGCCGGCGTAGAGCTCCGTTGAGTAGCGGATCAACTTGGTTAGGCTGCCATGGCCGCGCAATTGGCCGACGAGTCCGGCTGCGTGCCATGTGGTGCCGCCAGAGAGGCGCCCCTGCTCCAGCAAGATGACATCGTTCCAGCCAAGTTTGGCGAGGTGATAGGCAATGGAGCAGCCAGCGATGCCGCCGCCTACAATGATGGCACGAGCGTGGCTCGGTTGGCCCGATGCGGTTGCGCTTGTCCGATTCATGGAAAGGCGGTCCTTTGTAAAGTTGCTATGCATTTGGTTGAGGAAGCCTAGGACGAAATCGGCGACAGAAGCCATGGGATCTCGCCAATAGCTGGTCTTCCGCAGGTGAACGGCGTCGTTGATTGCATGTGCAGTGGCTGATGCAGTGCAGCATGGTGCAGTATTAGTTGCGTGCTCGATTTCGCCGATGCTGCCAGTGTTACAACGTTTATCGCCCATTCTTTCATAGGGAATTCAAAGGTCTTCGCCTGCAGCTCGCATTGGCGGTGCCGGAGCAATATTGGTTGCAATGGCGGTCGCGCAAACCGCAATGCATTGAAGGGATGACCTTGCGGCTTGACACGGAACTGCTAGCATTCTCGCAATGCATCTATCCTGGCAGGCGAACGCATGATGGTTCCGACCGACGACGCGATGCTGCGGGTAGAGGCGGTAACGCGCAGCTTCTATGGCGTTCATGCACTTAACGGCGTATCGCTGTCGGTTCTGGGACACGGCATCACAGGTTTGATCGGCCCGAACGGCGCCGGCAAGACCACGCTTTTCAATTGCATCACTGGCGTGATTCCACCAGATGGCGGCCGCATCATCTTCAACAGTCGCGACATTACAGGGAGGCGACCGGATCAGATTACACGCTCCGGATTGGTGCGTACTTTTCAAATCGCGCGCGGGCTTCCGCGCCTGAGCGTGCGGGACAACATGATGTTGTATGGTAAGGCCCAACCGGGTGAAACTCTTTGGTCCGCCGTCACACAATCGCGATCGGGGCATCAACGTGAGGCTGAACTCCATGACAAGGCCGTTGCCATCGCGGCTCAACTCAACTTGTCGCGCGTGCTGAACAATCCCGCATCCGATCTTTCGGGCGGGCAGAAAAAGCTGCTGGAAATTGGCAGAGCCTTGATGACGGAACCCAAGATGCTCATGCTCGATGAGCCGGTCGCAGGTGTCAATCCGACACTGGCCCGTGAG
The DNA here is from genome assembly GCA_963714325.1 of uncultured Alphaproteobacteria bacterium. Classification (GTDB taxonomy): domain Bacteria; phylum Pseudomonadota; class Alphaproteobacteria; order Rhizobiales; family Hyphomicrobiaceae; genus CAVQOB01. Next base: position 36,453 of record CAVQOB010000009.1, read on the forward strand.
ATCGGCGATCATCTTAGAGCGCTCACATCGGAAGGGCTGCCCATCCTATTGATCGAACATCATATGGATGTCGTCGGCCGTCTTTGTGACCGGGTCATTGTTTTGGCCGAAGGCAAGCATCTCGCAGATGGCTCATTTGAGGACATTGTTGGCAACGAGCACGTCCAGGAAGCTTACATGGGCCGCCGTAGGCGGAGGACGGCTTGATAAATCAATTGTCGGCAACGGGCATTGTCGCGGGTTACGGTACCAGTGACGAAATACTCAAGGGTGTTGATTTTGTAGTAGGCGCAAAGGAAATCGTTTGCATTATTGGCCCGAACGGTGCGGGAAAATCGACGTTGCTTAAAACGCTGGCGGGGCTTCTCAAGCCGAAGAGCGGAGTCGTCGTGCTGGACGGCACCGACATCACCGGCAAGGCTCCACGTGAGATCGCGCGGCTCGGCGTAGCGTATGTCCCGCAAGAGCACAACATCTTCCCCACGCTCACGCTGCGCGAAAACTTGGAGATGGGCGGGTATACCGATTCCAAAGCCATCGAGCGCCGGATCTCCGACGTGTTCCGGCGATTTCCAGTTCTTGAGCGCAAACGGCGACAGGCGGCTCGCACGCTCTCCGGCGGCGAACGACAGATACTGGCCATGGCGATGGCGCTGATGGTTGAACCGCGTGTGCTTTTGCTCGATGAGCCGTCGGCTGGTCTATCACCAGTTGCGGCGGAAATCCTCTTCGAGGCAATCGTCCAGATCAATCGCCAAGGACTTGCGATCGGCATGGTCGAACAGAATGCTAACGAGGCACTCGCCATCGCACATCGGGCGTACGTTTTAGTCGATGGTCGGAATGCCCGGACGGGCGACGCGGCAACTCTTGCCGGCGATCCTGATATCCGGCGCGTTTTTCTGGGCGGCGCATGAGAGACCAATCGCCAGGGCGGGCGATCCAGCATAGCGTAGTGATATTACCAGCCAACAGGAGACAACCCATGACGCGAGTGACACGCCGAACTGCTCTCAAGATAGCTGCGACAGGTGTCGCTGCAGCGACATTGCCAGTGCGGGCGTCGGCTCAGGGCGAGCCGATCAAGGTAGGGATTCTCACACCTCTCACCGGCGCAGGCGGTAACGATGGTCCACGGATGCTGAAGGCCATGCAGGCTGTGTTTGATGAAGTGAACAAAGCCGGTGGCGTCCTCGGCCGCAAGATTGATCCGGTGATTGAGGACGATCAAACTAATCCGGAAGCGGCCGTCCGTGCTGCGCGCAAACTGATTGAAGTGAACAAAGTGCCGATCATCATGGGGACTTGGGCATCGGCCGTGACCGCTGCGGTGGCTCCGGTGTGCTGGGAATCCAAGACATTCATAATGACGGTATCGGGTGCCGATTCGATCACCTTGTTGCCACATCAAGGTTTTTTGATCCGCACGCAGCCAAGTAGTAAATTGCAGGCGACGAGCCATGCTGATTTCATCGCCAGTATGGGACACAAACGTGTCGCGGTCATTGGAATTCAGGCGCCGTTCGCATTGCCTACAAAAGAACATCTCGATTCGGTTCTGAAGTCGAAAGGCGGAAGTGTCGTCTCGCATATCATCTATGAGAAGGACAAGCCCACCTATCGCTCAGAGATTGATCAAGCGATGAAGGAGAAGCCAGATTTTCTGTACCTGAACGGTTACGCGCCCGATACGGTTGTGATCCTGCGCGACCTCTATAAGGCCAATATCGACCTCGGCAAGTTCTGCCAATCCTATGCCGTTCCGCAGAAGACGCTCGACGGAGTTCCGCCAGAAGTGTCCGAGGGCGTTATGACAGGGCAACCATCAGCAGACATAGATAGCAAGGGTTACGGTCTCGCGACCGCGCGACTTGGCGCAAAAGAGATTGACGGCTTTGAGGCACAGGCGACTGACTGGGCGAGCCTCGCGGTCCTGACCTTGGCCAAGGCTAAAGAAGTCTCTGGCGTTGCGCTGAAGGACAATGTCCGCAAAATAAGCCAAGGTTCCGGGCAGAAGGTCTACAGCGCTGTCGAAGGGCTGGCGGCGTTGGCCGCAAACAAGGAGATCAACTACGAAGGCGCTTCAGGCCCCTGCGACTTCACTGAAATCGGTGATATCTCAGGATGCCGCTTCCGCTACATGAAAGTGACGAAAGGGAAACTTGAGTTCTTAAAACTCGTCTGATCCAAACGGGGTCGCGGCGCGCAGACGTGCCGGATCCTCTCATTTTGCATGTTGTAGCGGGCGGCCACGGATGGAAGTTCTGCAATTGATATTGAATGGCCTGATGGCGGGGACGATCCTTGCCATTCCGGCCATTGGATTAACGTCGATCTTTGCAGTATTGCGATTTACGAACTTCGCCCTGGCTTCCCATATGACCATCGGCACGTATGCGGGCTTTGTTGCCAACACGATGCTTGGTCTGCCCGTCATACCCTCATTGTTGGCGTCGTTCGTGATTGCGGGTCTGGTTGGGCTGCTCTCGGATGAGTATGTACTAAAGCCATTGCGTCAGTCGGGCTTTATCACAACGGCCATCGGTTCGATTGCGTTGACCATTCTGCTTGAGAACATGGTCCGGTTCGTTTTCGGCAATCAAATGCGCGGTTACAACCTGCCACTCCGCCGCGACTGGGTGATTTCTGGGCTTCGCATCAGTCCGCAACAAATTGAGAATATTGTTTTTGCGGTCGTTGTGATGGTACTTCTATTCGCATTCCTCTCAATGACTCAGACCGGCAAAGCCATGCGTGCGGTCGCCGACAATCCAATGCTAGCGGCGATCAAGGGCATTAATGCGGACATGATGGCGCGGATCGTCTCGTTCGTTGGGATGGGGTTGGCGGGGCTTGGCGGCATGCTGATCGGGCTCGATACGACCATCGACCCACTTGTCGGGTTCAAGACAATCCTTTCCATTTTCGCAGCAGCCGTGGTGGGTGGCCTCGGCAGTCTGCCAGGTGCCGTCGTTGGCGCACTTGTTATCGGCGTGGCCGAAGAACTGAGCCTTTTAGTGCTCAGTCCAGCATACAGAACTGCAGTTGGCTTTATTGCAATTCTGCTCGTTCTGACGCTTCGACCGCGCGGCATTCTTGGTGCGCGGGCCTACTAGGAGACGGCGGGTATGGAACATTATTTCGTCGCAATGGCGGTCACGGCTGGTCTCTATGCGATCATGGCACTCGGCATGAACGTCATCTGGGGCATGGCCGGGTTGATCAATCTTGGACTGGTCGGTTTTTTTGCCGTTGGCGCCTATACCTCTGGTTTGCTGACGCTAAAACTGGGTTGGCCAATTTTTGCCGGCGTCATAGCAGGTGCGGCCGCCGCGTCCATGGTAGGGGTGATGGTGGCGTTGATCACCGTACGGCTCAAAGGAGACTATCTCGCGATCGTGACCCTTGGGTTTGCCGAGACAATGCGCATCATCATGTCAAATGAGCTTTGGATCGCCAACGGCACCGACGGGCTATCCGGCATTCCGGGACCAATGCGGCAGGTATTGGGGCCGCACGGTTTCAATTTGCTCTACCTTTGCATTGTGACGGCAATTGTCGTTGTTCTCTTCTTTCTGTTCGAGCGCCTAGCACACGCCCCATTCGGCCGCGTGCTGCGTGGCATCCGTGAAGACGAACAAATTGTGCAGGTCGCGGGCAAGAACGTGCTGCTTTTCAAGGTCAAAGCATTCGCGGTCGGTACGGCTGCACTTGGATTGGCAGGCGCGTTGTACGGGCACTACACTAGCTACATTGCGCCGGATCTGTTTGCCCCACTGTTGACGCTCTATATCAAGCTCTCGCTACTGGCGGGTGGACTTGGCAATAATCTCGGCGCGATCGTTGGGGCTGTGCTTGTCGTCTTCTTCCTGGAATCGACGCGCTTCATCGTCCCGCACATTCCCAGTCTCAGCGCCGTGCAAGGCGCGGCGCTGCGTGAAATCTTGATCGCGCTGGCATTGCTGCTGGTCCTGCGGGTTCACAGCAAGGGTCTAATCCCCGAACGAACCGGTCGTGCCTTCGTGCCCGCGCCGCTATCCGTTACCTCGTCCAGCACCAGCAAGTCATGAGAACCCGCTATGCCAACCAAGTTCCGAGACCTGACAACCGCTGATGTCGCAGCCCTCATTGCCCTCAGCAACGAAGTGCCTGATCGCGGTAGAATCTACACGTCGGTCGAGCGGGTCGCGGCTGAGACGTGCGGTTGGGTACTCTTGACCACGCTGAAATACAATGAAGCCGAGCAGGTGGTCGAGCGCGTGCACTCGAGCGATGAAAAAGCATACCCGCTTGGGGGCAAGAAGCCGCTCAACAAGATCACGACAAGTCACCGCGCGATGGATCGCGGCGAAGTCTTCCTTGCGGTCGACCGTGCTGCAGTGAAGCAGGCCTTCTTCGATCATGAATTGATTTTTTCGTTGGGTATTTCAGCCATCCTCAATGCCCCGATCCGGCTTGGTGGGCGACGGCTCGGTACGCTAAATTTCTGCGGCGTTGAAGGCACTTACGGGCCGAAAGAGATTGCGGCGGCGAAGATTCTGGCGGGGCTGCTGGTGCCATCCATTATGCAGGAAATTGATGGTCCGCTAACGCTGCCGTCCTAGCGTTAGAGGCATGCAGCTGGTGTGAGTTGACGGCCTGCACCCAAGCGGCAGCATTTGAAGGCCGCCCCGTTACCCCACTCACAAGGATCGACCGTCATGACCGTTTTGCACTTCAAGAACTTCGAGATGCTCGATCCGGATGCTGGCGAGACGCGCGGCGGGTACGAACTGCTGGTCGAAGGCGACAAGATCAAGGAAGTATCCCCCAAGGCTATCAAGATTGCCAAAGCGGACGTTGTCGATTGCGGCAAGCGCACACTAATGCCAGGTCTGATCGACAGTCACGTGCATGTGGTCTTGTCGGAGGTGGTGATCCGTAACATGGAGAGCGTGCCATTGACGCTGATGAGTGCGCGCGCGGCGGATTTGATGCGGCGCATGCTGGATCGCGGGTTCACGAGTGTGCGCGATACAGGTGGCGCAGACTGGGGACTGAAGGAGGCGACGGAGAAGTGGCTATTCCCAGGGCCGAGATTATTTATTGCAGGCCGCGCGATCGGTCCGACAGGCGGTCATAGTGACGGCCGGCGCCGTACAGACGCGGGGTCACGCTGTCACTGTTGCAACGCCTTGTCATTCTCGATGGGTATTGCCGACGGCGTCGCAGAGGTTCGCCGCGCGGTGCGTGAGGAGATGCGGCAGGGGTGTGACCAAGTCAAGATAATGATGTCGGGTGGCGTGGCGTCCCCCTATGATCCACTCGATAGCCTGCAGTTCTCCATGGAAGAAGTCGAGGCAGCCGTCGAGGAGGCGACGGCATTCGGGCGTTACGTCTGTGCCCACGCCTATACTCCGGAAGCCATCACACGTGCCGCCAAAGCAGGCGTGCGGACCATTGAACATGGCAACCTGATCGACGACGCATCGGCTAAGATGATGGCAGCCAAGGGCATGTTTCTCGTTGCCAATCTGGTGACTTATTTTGAAATGAAGAAGCGCGCGAGCGAATATGGCATGAGCGCGGAAATGTTGCAGAAGAATGATCTGGTGATCGACGGTGCGCTTAAGTCGCTCGAGATTTGTAAACGTAATGGAGTTCCGGTTGCCTACGGGACAGACCTACTAGGACAGTTGCAGGTTGCCCAGTCAGACGAGTTTACAATCCGGGCGCAAGTGGTGTCCCCCGCCGAGATAATCCGTTCTGCAACAACTATTGGCGCTCAGGTCGTCCGGATGGAAGGAAAACTTGGATGCCTTAAGCCCGGTGCGTTGGCCGATCTGCTCGTTGTCGACGGCAATCCACTGAACGATTTGAAACTGTTGCAAGGGGATGGCAAGCATCTCACAGCAATCATGAAGGGCGGGCGGTTCCACAAAAATCGGCTGAACTGACGTAAACGGGGATAGCGCCATGTTGCAGGCGAACTCGACGCGTTACTTGCTAACCAACTTCTGCTTGCTTGAGCCTGCGTTCGGCGAAATTCGCGCTGGTTATCAGCTGTTGATTGAGGGCGAACGGATTAAAGAGCTCACGGACAAGCCGATCAAGGCCACCGGCGCAAACGTGATTGACTGCTGCCAACAGACGCTGATGCCCGGTCTGATTGACTGCCACGTCCACGCTCTCCATTCGGAAGTCAATATTCGTTTCCTTGAAGCGATGCCATTGACGCTACTCGCGGCGCGTGCGTCGACACGACTCGGCGCCATGTTGAATCGCGGTTTTACCACCGTCCGCGACACGGGCGGTTGTGACTGGGGTATCAAGACCGCCGTGGAAACCGGACATATCGTGGGCCCGCGTATCTACATTGCCGGTCAATCGATCGGGCCAACGGGAGGGCATTCGGACTCGCGACGACGGACGAGTAGCGGCGGCGAATGCATCTGCTGCAATGGGCTGCAATTCAAGTCAGCTGTTGCCGACGGGGTTGACGCTGTGCGCAAGGCTGCGCGCGAGCAAATGCGTCAGGGCGCAGATCACGTGAAAATCATGATGTCCGGCGGTGTGGCTTCACCTTATGATCCGCTTGATAGCCTTCAGTTTTCCGATGGCGAGGTGACTGCGGCAGTCGAGGAGGCGACAGCTTTTGGGCGTTACGTGTGTGCGCATGCTTATTCGGCCGATGCCATTGCGCGCGCGGCACGGCTCGGTGTTCGCACCATCGAGCATGGCAATCTCATCGACGACGCAGCGGCAAAGTTGATGGTCAGCAAGGGCATGTTTCTCGTTGCCAATGTGGTGACGTACTACGCTATGAAAGAGCGTGCCAAGCAGTTTGGGATGACCGGCGAAAGCCTCGAAAAAAATGAACTCGTCCTTGAAGGAGGGCTCAAGTCGCTCGATGTCTGCAAACGGAATGGCGTGCCGGTTGCATATGGCAGTGACCTTTTGGGCGAGTTGCATTGGGATCAGTCTCGGGAGTTTGTCATCCGACGTGAAGTATTGCCCGCGATTGAGATCATCCACTCGGCCTCGACGATCGCGGCCGAAGTATTGCGTATGCCCGGTCAAATTGGGACGGTTCAGCCAGGCGCCTTCGCCGATGTAATCGTCGTTGACGGCAATCCGTTGAGAAACCTTGCACTGTTGGGCGATCAAGGCCAACATCTCAGCCTGATCATGAAGGGCGGTCGCCTGCATAAGAACAAGTTGACCTGACCTGCGTGATAGCCTGGAGGATGCCACGCAGTGAATGCCACTCGATCACTCCTGAAGTCGCGAACCCTCGGGTGGGTAGCACTGAAATCCGCTGCGGGATTATCGCTGGCCTATATCTTACTGCCGCTTTTCTTTGTCACGTGGCTCTCTTTCTTTGCGCAGGAAATCCCATCGTTTCCCCCCGAGGGTTATTCGCTTAAATGGTTTCAGGCGGTGCCCGGCAACGATCGATTTGTATCGGGCTTCATTTTGAGCCTGCAAGTGGCTGTCCTGGCGACGGCGTTGGGATTATTCATTGGTGTTCCCGCTGCATTTTGTCTGGTTCGTTCTCGATTTAGCGGCCGAGAAGCTCTTTCCAGCCTATTGTTGCTGCCACTGGTCGTCCCAGGGATTGTTTTGGGGATTGCGCTGTACGTTTTTCATGTCGAGGCTGAAATCCTGACGTCGTGGCCAATTCTCGGTTCACTCGGCGGACTGGTCGCCGGACATGTTTTGGTAGTCATTCCTTGGACTGTGCGGCTCGTGACCGCAAGCCTAACGGGCATGGATCGCTCGGTTGAAGAAGCCGCACACAGTCTTGGCGCCGATCGGATCACGACGTTCCGCCGCGTCACGCTTCCCGCCATTCTGCCGGGCATCATCGCTGCGGCACTATTCGGGTTCATCTCGTCGTTCGGCAATCTCGAAATGAGTTTATTTATCGTTGGGGCTGGTCGGACAACACTGCCCATTGCAATTCTGCAATATCTTGAATGGAAGATTGATCCGACCATCGCCGCGGTGTCAGTATTGCAGATCCTGTTGATCGCTGCCGCAATGCTTATCACGGATCGTTTCGTCAAGATTGGTAGGGTCGTTTAGCGATGGCGCGGCTTGAGATTCAAAATATCACCAAGCGCTATGGAGATACCAAAGCGGTCGACGCCGTCAATCTTGATGTCGCGGACGGCGAATTTCTCGTCTTGCTTGGACCCTCTGGCTGCGGCAAGACCACCACGTTGCGGATCGTTGCGGGTTTTGTCGATCCAACTGCCGGTTCAGTGCGCCTTGGCGGCTTTGATATCACCGATTTACCGCCGTGGCGGCGCAATGCGGGACTCGTCTTCCAAAGCTATGCGCTGTTTCCGCACATGACGGTCAACGAGAATGTCGCGTTCGGCCTCGAAATGCGCAGGACGCCCGCTGGCGATATTGCCGGAAAGGTTGCCGAGACTCTCAAACTTGTCCGGTTAGCGCATCTTGGTGATCGATTGCCGCGGCAGTTGTCGGGTGGCCAACAGCAACGCGTGGCGCTGGCGCGAGCGCTGGTGTTTCGGCCGGATATCCTGCTGCTTGATGAACCGCTGTCGAACCTTGACGCAAAACTGCGTCAGGATGTTCGAGTTGAGATTCGCGAACTACAGCGCAGCCTTGGTCTGACGACCGTCATGGTGACGCACGATCAAGAAGAAGCACTCACCATGGCTGATCGACTTGTCGTGATGAACGAAGGCCGCATCCATCAGATCGGAACACAATACGACCTTTACGAGCGCCCGGCTGATCGGTTCATTGCCGATTTTGTCGGTCGGTCCACGTTCATCGACGGAAAGGTTGTGGCACCACGCAGGTTTGTCTCGGTTGGTGGATTGGAAATGTCCTGCCCTGAGTGCGCCATGGGGCCAAGTTCGATGGCATTGCGGCCCGAGCGAATCGGTCTTTTGCAGGCAGCCAATGAGACTGCTGATAACGCATTTGACGCAATCGTTGAATTCGCATCGTATCTCGGCCCACACATCGATATCCACGCGCGACTTTCCCCTGCCGAACGCGTGATCTTGCAGCTCCCGAATAAGCCTGAGCAGCACGCGCCTAAAGTCGGTGATATCATTCGGGTTGGATGGAGCCGCGATAGCGCCAAAATGTTTTCCGAAGTCACCCACTCGCCGAAAGTCCCATTATCGTTCACATTGGAGAAGACGCCATGCCCCAGTCCCATACAGTGAAACGCCGCGATGTTTTGATCGGTTCAACAGCTGCTGTTGTGGCATCGGGATTGAGCCTACCGGCCATCGCACAAGCCAAAGGTAAGGTCGTCGTCGGAACATGGGGCGGCGACTATGCGCGACTGCTCAACAAGAACATTGAACAGCCGATCCTGATCAAGGACGGTTGGGAAGTCGTGCAGGATCAAGCCGGCGACCCGCAACGACGTTCTAAGATGTTGGCTGAGCAGCGCCTGCCGCGTGGCACAACTGACGTGCAGGGGCTTTCCGCGATTAACATGTTCCAGATGCATGACGCTGAAACCGTGTTGCCCATCGACTACAGCAAACTGAAGCATGCCGCGAACCTTATGCCATCGATGAAGTACCCCTATGGCGTCGGTCACATCTATTCGGGCAAGGTCGCCGTCTACAATCCGAAAATGATCACACCGGCTCCCGTCAGCTATAAGGATGTGTTCGATCCGAAGCACGGCAGCAAGCTGGCCATCATCGACATCCAGTACCAATACACCATTGCCTGCGCGACGCTCGCCGCTGGCGGCAAGCTTGATGATTTCGAACCAGGCAAGAAGCTGTTGATGGCCTGCAAGAAGGCTGGAATGCGCATCTATCCGACCAACGAGGCGTTTGCCCAAGGTCTAAAGTCGGAGGAATTTGGCCTCGGCGTGATGTGGAAAGCACGCGTGGTGCAGTGGCAGAATGCTGGCATCTCGGTGCAGGCCGTCTCGCCGACTGAAGGTACGCTTGCTTACGTATCCGGATTTGTCATCCCGAAGAACGCGCCCAACAAAGATGGTGCTTACGCCTATTTGGACGCGATGCTCGAAAAAAGCGCACAGGAAGCTTTCGCTGTCGACATGGGCTACAACCCAACTGTGACCAACGCAACGGTTGCGCCTGAACTCAATCAGCGCATCGGCTTCACCCCTGACGAGATCAAGAAAATGGTCGACCTCGACTATGCCTATATGACTAAAAACGATGTCGCGCTCAAGGAATGGTGGGACAAGGATCTCAAGAGCTGATCGCGAACCTCGCGGATCGCATCAATGGCACCAACACCCGCACCGAGCCGAAACACTGACGATGAGGGCAGCACGTCGCTGCTCTCGGCGTCAATGTTGATTGGCCCGGCGACCGTGTTTGTTGCCGCTGGACTAGTGGTGCCTCTGTTGATCCTGTTGCGGTACAGTCTCAATCGTTTCGATCCACGCAAGATGATGATTGAGGCTTTGACCGCCGACAACTACCTGAAGTTTTTCGGCGATCCTTACTACACCAATATTTTCTGGACGACCTTGAAGGTCTCGGCACTGTGCACCGTGATCTGCCTCGTCATGGGATTTCCGCTCGCTTATGTCCTTGCTCGGACCCAAACGCGCTACAAAAATGTATTGATCATGTTGGTGGTGATGCCATTATTTGTTGGCAATGCCGTGCGCGCCGCAGGCTGGATGACGCTATTCGGCAGCAAAGGCTTCCTGAACGTGACATTGCTGAATTACGGGCTGCTCGCCGAGCCGCTGCAGATCATGTTCACGGAAGGCGCGGTTATTGCCGGTATCATTGCCGTGAACCTGCCTTATATGGTTTTGACGTTACAAAGCGTGATCGAAGGGATCAACCGCAACGTCGAGGAGGCCGCGTTTAGCCTTGGCGCTGGCCCCATAACGATGTTCCGGCGCGTGCTGTTGCCGCTCGCGCTGCCTGGCATTCTGGCGGGCACCATACTGACATTCATTCTCGGCATGAATGCTTACGCGACGCCAGTTTTGTTGGGTGGGCCAAAGTTCAAGATGATGGGGCCACTGGTGTTTGGTCAGTTTCAGCTGAACAACTGGCCCTTTGGCGCCGCTGTTGCTTTTATCCTGATGACGGCGACGCTTGTGCTGACGGCGGTCGCCAATATCCTCATCCAGCGCCGTTACCGGCGATAGGGCATCGTTACGACGCTGACGCGGTCTCGCAGTCGGCGCCAGTCGGGTGAGATACGCACAATGGCTCTGCGAGATCCGATTGCTTGGTTCAATCTCGCCCTGACGTAGCACCTGACGACAATTATTCAAGATCCTTGAGAGCAACCGCCATACAACGCTCGAATGCGTCGATATCTCCATGTTCATGCGCAAGCGTCAGCACGAGCTTCGCGAGGAATAGCGCTTCCTGCTCGGGCCCGGCCTGATCAATCGCCTCGGCGAGGCGCAGATAGGCACGCTCAAGCTGCTCGAAGGGCATGGGTGTCATCATTGTGCCGTCCCTTGTGAAACCTTGCCAAGACAGGCATGCATCGCCGCCAAAACCTCGCTCGGCGCAACCGATCGCCAGCGCCCCGCAATATGCAGATCCGGACGCAACAGATAGAACGTACCAGGTGTGGCGTCATAAATGCGGGCAATGGCGCCGTTCGCATCGATGATCGCCGCCTCGGGCACCGAAGCGCCTGCCACGGCGACGACCAGCGCCGTCAGCCGCGGATCGAGCGCGCGGAGTTGGTTGAGCAGTTCTGCCTCCGAATTTGTCGATGGCCGATCGCAGAATAAGAGACATGAAAATCCATTACCCAGGCGCTCCAGGAGATGGCCGCCGTCGGCAAGCCGGACGTCGAGGGTCACTGCACCAATGACCGGGCCTGTTTGAAAATCACTGTCGCGCTGCGCCGCCGTCGTCGACGGACTCGTCGCATATGTAAAGGGCAGCATCTGGCGCGGATTGGCAAACCCGCGCGTGAAGTCTTGGGAGATCGCCAGCGACAGCGCTGCCGATCGTGCCAGTGTCCAGCCGCGCGTCGGTGGCGTCATGAAGCGTGTGCTTTTTGTCGCGTTGGCGAACACATCGAGGGTCGCACCGCGCCGTTCCGGCGTATAGCTATCGAGTAACCGCGGATCAGCACGCTGGTTCAGAACATAGGCGAGTTTCCAGCCAATATTGTGCGCGTCGGCGAGCCCATTGTTTAGGCCGCGCACGCCAAAGATCGGTACGATATGCGCGCTATCGCCGATGAAAATCACATTGCCGTGTTTGTAGTCATCGAGGCAGAGTGTATTGGCGGTGTAGATGCTCCACCATTCCAACTCCCAAGGGCCGCTGTGGCCGATATCGGCAAGGATTGCTTGCACGCGCTCGCGAATGCTGCTTTCCCTGATGGCGTGCTGTTCGCTGTCGCTCTCGCGTAGCTGATAGTCGATGCGCCAGATGTTATCTGGCTGCTTGTGGATCAATACAGTACCTCCGGGATTGCTCGCGGGCTCGAAGAAGGCGCGGCGTTCTGTTGGAAAATCATGCGTCATGCGGATGTCGGCGATGACGTACTTGCCCTCGTAGTTCTCGCCCTTGAGCCGTAAGTTTAACATCGAACGTATTGTGCTGCGTGCGCCATCTGCCGCGAGCACATAGTCCGCCGACAGCTTATAGTCCCCAAGCGGCGATTGGATTGTCAGTGTCGCACCATCCGCCATTGCATCGATGCCCGTGACTTCGCTCTGCCAGCGCATGTCGATGAGAGCGGATTGCGCGACGGCATCATAAAGAAATTTTTCGATGTACTGCTGCTGCAGATTGTACATCGGCAGGAATTCCTCGTGCTCGCTGTGCTGCATCTCCAGCCGATAGATCTGCCGATCGCGGTAGTAGCTGCGGCCATGCCGCCAGCCCAACGCCTTCTGCAGAAATGGCGCGACAGCACCGATACGCTGCAGGATCTGCATGCTTGGCCGAGCGATGCAGATGGCGCGACTGCCGTCGTTGAAGGTGTCTTTGCGATCCAGCAGTACACTTCGGATGCCATAACGCGCCAGCGTAAGGGCGGCCGTCATGCCGATCGGACCGGCGCCAGCGATCACAACGTGATGGCGAATCTGCTCGCCCTCTTGCTCCGCGGCCAGCTGGGCTGCGAATGTCGGATATTGAAAGTAGAGTGAGTTCGAGCGGGCCTTTGCCTTCTGGTCGCATCACAGGTCTCCTGGCCTTGGCAAGTCACTCCACTTCTTCGGAGCAACCAGTAGTATTTCGTTTTCCGCCTGATACACAATTGCGATGACAGTGCCAAGCAAGGTGTTCACTCGCTTGTTCTGCCCGGAAGCATCACGGAAATTGTCAGTCTCAAGCCATATTTTTGTTGTCTCGGCAGCGGCGGCTTGATCTACAGTGGCCCGCTGGACGTTGGCGTCTCGGCTTAACCCGATTACAGTATGGCAGGTGCGTTCAGTGTGGTGCGGGGCCAGCAGAGAGCAGCGTACAGTTATGCGGATTGGAGCGTGACGATGAAATTTTATGGCTATTTCCGCTCGTCCGCGGCCTATCGCTGCCGCATCGCGTTCAACCTGAAGTGTGTCCAGCCTGTGTTCGAATCCGTGCATTTGCGCGAAGGGATACAGCGGTCTGATGCGTTCAAGGCCATCAATCCACATGGCCTAGTTCCCGCGCTTGAAGTCGGAGGGCGGGTCCTGACGCAATCGCTGGCCATCATCGAATGGCTGGACGAAGCCTATCCCCAACCGCCGCTGTTGCCACGCGATCCGATTGATCGCGCCGCCGTCCGCGCGCTTGCCCTATCGATCGCTTGCGAAATCCACCCATTCCAGAATTTGCGTGTGCTGCAACATCTTAAATCAGAGTTTGGCTTGGATCAGGCAGGCGTCGATCGCTGGTGCCGGCATTGGATCGAGCCTGGCCTCGCGGCGCTTGACGCAACGCTGGAGAAGTCCGGCACATCCGCCGCGTTCTGCTTCGGCGATGCGCCAACCCTCGCCGATATTTGCCTAGTGCCGCAGATGGTCTCAGCGACGCGCTTCGGCGTGGACGTTAGCCGCCTGAGAAATCTGCCGCGCATTATGGCTTCCTGCGAAGCGCATCCGGCGTTTGCAGCAGCTCACCCCGCCAAGCAGCCCGATGCAGAGACTTGATATACGGCCCAAAAAATGAGCAATTGACCGCGACTGGGACGGGACAGCAGCAAAGCACGCCAAAGCCTCAACTGATTCTGAGCTCCAGCCACTTGGAATCGATGCGGGCGGCTTGACATCATCACTGCGCATTCCATTCCGCGGAGGACAACGCATGAGTACGCCGGACAACAATATGCCGGAACGGGTTGTCGAGGCGGGGGAGGTGCTTGAAGTTTCGTCGTCGCTATTACTCAGCATCACCGGCTGGATCGCCGTTCTGGGTGGCATGCTGGCTCTCGCTGTGGCGTTGCTTGCGACAACCAGTGTCGTGATGCGCTGGCTGTTCAACGCGCCAATCGACGGTGATTTCGAATACGTCAAGATGGCAACCGCGATCGCGGTATTCGCTTATTTGCCCTATACTCAAGCTCGCCGCGGGAACATCATGGTGGACACATTCACTGGATGGTTGCCAGTGCGAGCGTGCAATGTCGTCGATGCCTTCTGGGATCTCGCCTATGCGGCGCTGATGGGCTACGTCGCCTACTGCCTGACCTTCGGAACGCTTGACGCAATCAAGAGCGGCGAGACGACCATGCAGCGACAATTGGTGATTTGGCCGAGCATTGCCATCTCGACTGCGCTCTGCATCGTGCTGGCCGTGACCGCCGTTGCGACCGCACTTCGATTGATCGAGAAACAAAGCTCTGGTGAAGTCCGATGAGCGATACATTCATAGCCCTTCTGGGTTTTGCTGTCATGCTGGGTTTGATGGTGCTGCGCGCACCAATCGGTTTTGCAATGTTCCTCGTCGGTGCCTTTGGCTACACTTACCTGTCGAGTGGTATGGCATTCTTCGGATATATGAAGACCAACGCCTATCACCAGTTTGCGAATTACACACTCTCTGTGATTCCGCTGTTCATATTGATGGGCGCGCTCGCAGAGCGGGCCGGTATCGCGTCGGCACTGTTCAAGGCGGCTGAGCGCGCGCTCGGCCGATTTCGTGGTGGCCTCGCCATGGCCGTCATCGGCGCTTGTACGGCGTTCGGTGCGATCTGCGGTTCATCAGTCGCAACGACTGCGACCTTTGGCCGTGCGGCGCTGCCGGAACTCAATCGCTTCAAGTACGACGGTGGACTGTCGACTGGTACGATTGCTGTCGGCGGTACGCTCGGCATTTTGATCCCGCCATCAGTGATTTTAGTCGTCTACGCCATCACCACTGAACAGAATATCGCCAAGCTGTTCCAGGCTGCCCTTATTCCCGGCCTGCTGGCTGCGCTGTTTTATTGCCTAACGATTGCGGTCGTGGTTCGCCGCAATCCAGGACTGGCACCTCTCGCTGATCGAATTGAGATCGAAGCGACGCCGAGACGCTGGTGGCAATGGCTGACGGCAGCGGTCGTCGCGTCGCTTTCGCTCTGGTACTTTTACGTCGAGCAATCGCTGATCACCAAGGCTTTCGGGCAAGGTTACGGCGCCGCAGTGCGTGAAGTATTTCCGCAGATTGCTCTGCTGTGCCTTGCTGCGATCTGTATCCTTGTCGATGCTGCGATCATGCCGGCCATCATGATCGCTCTTGTCGTCGTCGGTGGGATCTATGGCGGCGTCTTCACGCCGACGGAAGGAGCAGCGGTAGGTGCCATTGCCATGCTGCTCGTGGGAGTGGCGCAGCGTTCACTCGGTTGGAAGGATATCTTTGAAGCGATCCGGCAAACTGCGGAAACGTCAGGTATGATCTTCATAATTCTGCTCGGCGCAGAAGTCTTCGGAGCGTTCCTGGCGCTCTCTCGGCTGCCAACCACCGCCGCAGAATTGATCGGCGGCTCTGGTTACTCGCCCTATGTGGTGCTGATCGCGATGCTATCGTTCTACATCCTGTTGGGCGCCGTCATGGACGAATTGGCCATGATCCTGCTAACTCTACCAGTGTTCTTTCCAGTGATCCAGGCACTCGACTTCGGTATGACCCCGGATGAAGTCGCAATCTGGTTTGGTATCCTGGTCTTAATCGTAGTCGGTATCGGACTGACAGCCCCACCGATCGGCATGAATGTCTTCGTCATCTCTGCGTTGGCCCGCAACATTCCCATCGCCGCCACCTACCGCGGCGTCCTGCCGTTCCTCGTCGCCGACGTCGTGCGCCTAGCCTTGTGCGTGGCATTCCCAGCGTTATCGCTCTGGTTGGTGCGCATTTTAAACTAGTTGGCCTCGTTGCCCTGATCGCCGACATGCCCACATGAGAGTCGTTGCGCGATGTGGCGTCCTGATTGTAGAATTGATGGATGCGGCGACTATGATCGTGCCCCGCCTCAGGCGGTGACTGTTGCCATTTCCGCAGGTTTCAGACCACATGCTTCTCCTGATCGATAACTACGACAGCTTCACCTACAATCTCGTCCACTTTCTTGGCGATTTGGGCGCGGAATTGACGGTGATCCGTAACGACAAGATTTCCGTCGCGGCAGCGCTGGCAATGCAACCGAAGGCCATCGTGCTGTCGCCGGGGCCTTGCACCCCCGATGATGCCGGCATCTGTCTCGAACTCATCAAAGCGGCCGGTCCGACCATTCCGCTGCTCGGCGTTTGTCTCGGGCACCAGGCGATCGGACAGTGCTACGGCGGGACGGTGTTGCGCGCGCCGACACCGATGCACGGCAAGCTCTCGACCATCGCGACGTCGGGCCATGGGCTATTTGCCGGCATTCCCAAACGCTTCGAAGTTACCCGCTATCACTCGCTCATCGTCGAGCGGGCGACGCTACCGCCGGACTTGGAAATCACCGCCGAAACTGAAGATGGCATCATCATGGGCATCTCGCACAAGGCACACCCCATTCACGGCGTGCAATTCCATCCGGAAAGCATCGCCTCCGAGCATGGCCATGCCTTGCTCGCAAACTTCCTTGCAAGCGCCGGTTTTGCGCCGAAACGCCGCAATGCCAAGTCTACCCGCGTCGCCGCATGAATGGCATCAGCTTTTTGTCCGTACGTAGCTGCCTGGCGCGTCCTCGATTGTACCGAGTTTGGCGCCGGGCTTTCGGGCTTTGATCTTGCCGCCAGAATGGCTGGCCAGCCATTGGGTCCACATCGGCCACCAACTGTCCTTCACCTCTTCGGCATTAGCGATCCAGCTTTCCAGCGTGACATTATCAGGGTGAGACAGCGGCTTGGCGTTGCGCCAGTAGGGGTACTTTGTCTTGCCGGGGGCAGAAACAACGCCTGCGATATGCCCAGAGCCCGCCAGCACGAAATCGACTGGCCCGCCAAACATCTTCGCCCCGGTGAAGACTGACTTCGGTGGCGAGATGTGATCCTCCCGTGTCGCCAAATGGAACACGGGAATGCGGATCTTGCCGAGATCCAGCTTGACGCCGCCGATCTGCATTCGGCCAAGCGCCAGCTTGTTCTCGTGGTAGAATTCGCGAAGATAATAGTTGTGGTTGGCGGCCGGCATCCGCGTCGAGTCTTGGTTCCAGAATAGCAAATCGAAAGGAAACGGCTTCTTGCCCAAAAGGTAGTTGTTGACGACATAGGGCCAGATCAGGTCGCGCGGGCGCAGCATGTTGAAAACCGTGGCCATTCTGCTGCCTTCCAGGTAGCCCTTCTCCGCCATCATGACTTCGAGCTTCTTCAATTGCTCGTCGTCGATGAATAGCTTCAGATCGCCGGCTTTGGCGAAATCTACCTGTGCGACCAGAAACGTCGCGGAGTTGTAAGGATCTTCGCCGCGGCCCGCGAGGTAGGCGAGTGCCGTGCCGAGCAACGTGCCACCGATACAGTAGCCGAGAATATTGATTTTTTTGGTGCCGCATTCACGCTTGGCGGCATCGGTTGCGGCGAGAATGCCCTCCTTCATGTAGTCTTCGAAGGTTTTCGATGCGAGACGCTCATCCGGATTGACCCAGGAGACGACGAACACCGTAAAGCCTTGGTCGACAATATATTTGATAAACGACTTCTGCGGACCCAAATCGAGAATGTAGAATTTGTTGATCCACGGCGGGACCAGGACAAAGGGAATCTCGTGAACTTGTGGTGTGCTCGGTGCATATTGTATTAGCTGCAGCAGGTCATTCTGAAATACGACCTTGCCGGGCGTTGTCGCGAGATTCCGGCCGACCTCAAAGGCGCTAGTGTCAGTCTGGCTGATCTTCAACATGCTGCCGGATTGCGCGAGGTCGCTCGCCAAATTTTCCATCCCGGCGACGAGATTGCGGCCATTGCTCGCGAGTGTTTCCCGGATGACCTCCGGGTTCGTCGCCATGAAATTCGACGGTGACATCATGCTCGACAATTGCCGCAGATAGAATTCGGCGCGAGCCCGGGTCCGTTCGTCGAGGCCCTGCGTTTTGTCGAGCGTCGACGCGGCCCATGAAGAGGTCATCAGGTAGGCCTGCTTCCAGAAATCGAAATAAGGGTTGTCGTTCCACTCCGAATCCTTGAAGCGTGCGTCACCGGGCTCGGGCTTGACCAGTGGTTCAGCGCTGGACTGGCCGATCATCCGACTGAGCGTTTGGCCCCAAAGTTCCGTATAGCCACGCAACAATTCACTTTGGGCCTCGGCAAGGCGGTTCGGATCGGTCATCCATTGTTGCGCGATTTCCGCCATCAGCTTGGCAGCATCCTGCTGCTCGCCAGACATACCGGGCGCAGGACTACCAGCGCCGGCCGAACGCTCGGCGAGGCCTGCCATAACCTTGCTGCCCTCTTCCATCAGGCGCAGCATGTTGCGTGTGAATTCCTCCAGGTCGCCAACAGGCAGGCCGCCAAGATTTAATGGGCTATCGGTCGACGATTTTGGCATCACAGACAGATCCTGTTGTGGCAATCAACGCGCCAAGCAAAGCAGTCGCTTCACATTTGTCCGAGCGCTTGGCGTTGAGGGCGGACGGATATGAACTATGCCGCGCTAGCCATGGGCTGACAAGGCTCGACTCGTCTGCTGCGACATCGCTTTCGTGGTTAAGATCGCCTCGATTGACTTCGATTTGGGACGGCGCCTCGAACGCGTTTTGCAAGCGAGAGCAAGCGGCCAGCAATGTCCGTCCGCTCATTCAATTTCGGCTCGTGCAGATCGCCTCTGGCGGCGGTCCAGGTTAGCTCCACGGTACTTTCCAACTCGATGTAAGTATGCGCATTGGTGATTTTGCTGCGATTGGCGGCTCTGCTGGCAATTTGCTTTGCCGCTTCAACGCTGCTGCGCGCTGCGATCATTAGAATGAGGCCGGGAGCGGTTGTGACACAATAAATCTCGATCGGCGAAATGCCGATGGACTGGAGCTGCGCTCGCAGCGACTGAAAGACCTGAGGCTTGTGCCGAAGATCCAACCCACCTGTCCGACACTCTAAGAATACGAATCCTCCAGGAGCCAGTGATCCACTAAGGAACGCAATGAAATCGTCTTCAAAGAACGTCGGCGGATTTTCTACGGTGGCGGTCGCGGCCCCGCCGCGGCTCGAATTGCTCAACCACGGTAACATCCGCGCCGCGCGCGCTTCTTCCTCCCTTTCGGAGCCCAAGGCGACGATGAAATCAAACGGCGCGACTTCCGCAGCTCTTCGGTTATCGACGGCGATCGTGATCTGTGGCGTACGCGGCATACCGTCATTCGCCAGTCGCGACACCGTCGAGTCTACAGTGACGGATTCGGGTACAAAGGTGACCGATGCACCTTTCTGGAAGAGGAAAGACGACGCGAGCTCTGCGCGAGGGCCAAGGCACGCCGTATTGCGCGGTTGCTCGATCGCAAACCTGAGAAGTGCCTGTTCCAGCGACCTAAGCAGTTTTTCTAGCGGATGCCCCGCCGCCTCCAGCGCCTTACGCCAACGAAGTGAAAAATTGCGCGCGAATTCGGCTTCACTCGCGATCGCAGCTGCTGCCAATACCTTGGATTTGGACTCTGCTGTTCGTTGGCCTGGCTGCAGGCGCCACTGCCGCAGCCAACGATTGCGTCGTTCACGCCGACCCATCGGCAGTCGTTTCGAAACCGACAAAGTCGAACTCCAGAACAATTCCGTGGTGCTGTCCAGTTCAATGTAGGTATGGGCATTCGTGATCTCGTGTTGCGGCAGCAGTTTACCGAAGCCACGACCACCGGCTTCGAGTTCACCGCGGAAGGCAATCAGATGGATCAACGCTGGTGCATCCTTGACGCAACGTAATTCGAGTGCGGTAACGCCAACGTTGCGCAACTCCATAACGAGGCGCTCAATCACCACTGGCACGCGGCGTAGATCGAATCCTCCAGAATTGCTTTCGATGATCAGGATGCCATCGGGTCGCAGACAGCGCTTCAGCATCGCCAAGAGCTTGGCATCGAAAAATGGCGGTACGGACGCGACGTCCTGATGGTTTGTCTCAAGCGCTTTGTACCATCGGCGCAGTTCTTCGGTTCGCCTTCGATCTTCAAGGTCCTGCCCGGCGACAACGATGAGATCGAACTGGCCTTGCTGACCATCAATCGGTGCCCCGAAAGTCAAAGCTGGTACGCGACTGGATCGCATGAGCGACTTAGATAACTGTGGGATAGCGGAAGGCGGCTTTGCAATATCCCATTGGAAAGTCACGGGAATACCCCGCTGATATGCGGAGCAAGCGATCAGCTCGGCACGATCACCGAGGCACAAAGCGTGCTGACACGCCGGTTGCGAGAAGCGTGCAAGCGCTTGATCTAGCGGCACGATCGCCTGCGTCACCGAGCGTCCAGTTGCTTCCACAGCAGCGCGCCAATGTTGCGCAAACACCCGAGATGGCGTGGTTTCGCTCTGCGCGAGTGCTGTGAAGTACTTGGCATCGGCGTCACCGCCGTCCCCAGCAATCAGATACCGCGCTTGCGCCCCCGAGAAACTATACTCGTTAAATGATGGTCGCGACTCCAAGTTCTCTCTAATCCGATCGGCATCTTGCTCAGTGCCACGGATGGAGATCAGGATATGCATCGCCGGATCGTCGATCACATACTGAGTTTCGACAAGTTGAAAGCCAGCTGCCGCGAGTTGCGCCTGGGCAGACTTCAGATATTTGGTCGAACGCTGATCATCAACAGAGCGGGTCGGAGTCGACACCGTCTGAATGAGCAAGCCACCTTCCGACAGTGCAGCGCGAGCAAGTGCCAGAATTCCGTTGGCGAACACATCCGCCGGAACAGTTCCGGGATCTGCGTCGCCGGACGTTGGGTGACACGGCTCCTTGTGTACGCATTCCCTTTGTGCGGTTTGGTGACCTGTACTGAAGTCCGAATTCTGTCCTGCATCATGAATAAGGCAAACATCGTGCTCATGCCAGAGGTAGTGCTTTGCCCGTTCAGTTGAAGCGATCATATAGGCCAGCGGCAGATCGGCGCGCACGTCCTTTGCTTTCGACCCAATCGATCGCAGCCGCGGCTGAATTGTATCGTTTCGATCGGTATCGACCAGCATCAGTCGGCAACCCGCTCGATGCAACCAATACTCGGCATATCCACGGCGCGCCGACAGGCTAATCACCGACTTGCCAGTCAGCTGATAGCGCTTGGCCATTTGTTCCATGCCGCGCTGACGTTGCCGAAGGCCTGCCAGCGTCTGGTCTCGTGGATAAAATTTCAGTGGGTCGATGGTAAAGAAGCTGATGTCGTCGTCGTTGCAATTTGCTGCACTACTCTCGGAGGTTCCGGCTCCGTCGGCGCCATTGCCAAGCCCCTGCTGATAGGTGCCATCGGTGCCGTCATGCGGCGGAGCCAGCGACTGCAGACCTTCGATCAAGCGCTGACTTGCCAGGCCATCCCCACCCCAATTGTAAGCATGGGTAAATGCTGCGATTTTCGCCGTCGCACCTGGCCAATAGTTGCCGGTTTCGAGCAGTCGTTTCAATTTAGGAACGACCTCTCCGACGCTTCGCGCTTCGACGGCGACGCCGAGATCGGCATAGTTATTGCTGGGGAATGGTCCACCAGTCGTGTTGATGACAAGCAATGGGCGCTGGACCAAGACGGCATCCGCTCCAACCGTCGAAAAATCAGTGATTACGACGTCCGCCGCGATCAGCGCTTCATGCACGGTGCTGTCGGTGACAACCAATGCGACGTCGGTTGGGACACCTGTCAATTGCTCTTCGTAGAACTGTCGGCCGAACGATGGATGGGGGCGGATCACCAGTGCAGTCCTCGAATTCGGCCGCGAGCACATGGCCAAGATCTCGCGGAGGATATCCTTTTCGTTGTGATTGACGCCGGACGTCGCAAACAAGATGATGCGTTCGGCGGAGGATGCGATTTGGCCGAACGGCGTTGCGCCTTCCCTGACAGTTTTCCGCGACATCAACAGGGCATGGTCTAGTGAGACGCTGCCGATCATGGCCAGTTTTTCGCGCGGGTATCCGGCGGTCTCAAACGCGAGGCGGCATTGCTCTCCATAGCAGCCAATCAGGTCCAGCTTTTGCCATTCGACCAGGGATGCGCTGCTCCCTGCAACGGTAACGGCCGGCGAGCTCGCGCACGGCAGCCCGAGCGGCTTGGCACAATTGATTGCCGGCCAGGCAAGGCGGCTCCAATGCGGCAAGACAATGATCGATCCGATATCGCGGTCGATCAGCCAAGTTCGAACGCGTTCACAGGTCGCGTACGCGCGAAGGCCGATGTTATCGATCGCCACCGGAAAAGTCAGCCGCGAGGCAGCCAGCAAGAGCGCGAGCGCGTTCATCGGCGACGACGTTGGCGCGGGCGCAGTCGACACCCTCTCAAGTGCATCAAGCAGTTTATCATAGGCTGCAGCGAAATCACGACTAGGCTGGAGCTTGGTCGTCGTTTCGCTGGCTATATCGATCGTATCGCAGAAAGGTTTCAAGGCTTCCGCTGCACGATCCTGCGATACGAGTGCGGTCAGCGGTTGCCCACGCTTTGACGCGGCCGTCGCGATATTGATGGCCGCTTGCCAATACGCCGAACCAGGTGCGGCGTCTGTGATCAGAGCCATGGCGCATTTTTTGGTCGTGGGCTTCTGCGGTTCGTCGTCGCGAGATGGTTCAGGAAAACCATCGAGATGCGCGCGCGCGTCCTGGATGGCGGCGTCGACATCAAAATCTAGCCTAACCTCGGCAAACGAGGGGCGCAGGCTGCTGTCACGCAGTGCAATGGCGCAGATCGGTCGGTTTCCGCTTCGAGCCAGAACTTCATAGCAGAACGAATGCACGCGTTCATCATTCTGGTGTGTGACGACAAAGATGGCTCGGGCGCCTTCCTCGCGTGCCGCTTTGAGTGCGGCGGCCAACCTCAATCCAATAATCAATTGCTGATGCAGGTCCATAGCCATGGCTTCGATCATATCGATTGGCGCGTCGCCACGAGCTGCGCTCCGCGTTGCCTGTGACGCAGCCCGCAGCCGAGCCAGCGTTTCGCGCGCGGCATCGTGGTTGGCGAGGTCGGCTTTGGGATCCAACCAGAACCGCTGCAAATTGACGAATTTGGCGTCTCCGGCAGCAGGACTATAAGTTGCTTCCGCATCGCGATCGGGGATGATAATGGCGACGGCGTTCTTCCATTCTGGCCGCGCCGCCAGCTTGCTGGCAGTGCTGACAAGTGCGCCATAATGTTTCGATTGATCGCAAACTACCAGCAAATCGCGCGCGTAATTGGCGCTAAAACCTGTGAGCGTGCGAACGGCACCTGATCGGTCGATACCCCAATCCAGAAAACGCTTATCGAGCAGTTGATTATAGGTGGCAGCCGTCGCGCGCAGTACGTTGCTTTGTTCAGTCTTGAATTCATGAAGTCGCTTGGCGACTTTCTCCACGTGCGCAGATCGCGCGAGTAAGGATTTCAAAACGCGACGCAAAAAATCTCGGCGCATTGATTGCGCAACTCCTCGTTAGTGGCGTTCAGGAAATATCCGGCATCATGACGTACTAAGCCGCGCCGTCGGGTTCAAGCATGCAGCTAGCGGATTCCGATTGCAAATGTGCGTGGTGCTTATAGCGACACACACGCCGGGCTGACCGATTAGTCAATTGCGCAGTTGATTGCCAATCCGGCGCTAAACTGACAAGAGAATTACAATTCAAGGTTGTCACGCAATAGCATGACTATCCCCAAAGGTCCGCCAAAGACCGACAAATTCCTATCAAAACAATGAGCTGGAAGGAGTTCGTCAGAAGCGCAGGTTGATGCGCTTGCCAACTGAATTTTCATGATTTTCGTCGCGCGGACCTGATCAAAGGGCATAGGCTTGTGGGACTGATGCCAATGGCGGGCGCATCTTGATCGCTCCGATTGCGTTGAGCGCACCCGGGACGCGCGCGGCGGCCCGGGCCAACAGTCTGCGGTCTAAATACTGGCCGACTTGGCGATTTTGATGGCGAAGGCGTAGTCAACGGCAATTTCCTTTAGCTGCTCAAAGCGGCCGGAAGCGCCACCGTGACCACCCTCCATATTGGTCTTGAGAAGGATCATGTTGTGCGAAGTATTGAGCTCGCGTAGCCGTGCAACCCATTTTGCCGGCTCCCAATAGGTCACGCGGGGATCAGTTAAGCCGCCATAGGCGAAGATGTGTGGATAGGCCCTGGCCGCAACATTCTCGTAGGGCGAGTAGGAATGGATCACGCCAAACTCCGTTCTCGAGGTGATCGGGTTGCCCCATTCCGGCCATTCCGGTGGTGTCAGCGGGAGTGTGTCGTCGAGCATGGTATTGAGAACGTCGACGAACGGCACATCGGCGATGATGCCAAGGAAGAGTTCCGGCGCCATATTCGCGACGACACCCATCAACATCCCTCCCGCCGAGCCGCCATTGGCGACAATGCGGCCGCGCTTCGTGTAGCCAGTAGCGATCAAGTGCTCGCCTGCGGTAATAAAATCGGTGAACGTATTGAGCTTCGTTTCCTTCTTGCCGCCGGTGTACCAGCGGTAGCCCTTGTCTTTCCCGCCACGAATGTGTGCGATAGCGAAGATGAAGCCGCGATCGACCAGTGAAAGCCGCGCCGTGGAGAAGCTCGCGGGGATAGAGATGCCATAGCTGCCGTACCCGTAGAGGAACAACGGTGCGGTCCCATCGAGTGGCGTGTCACGATGATAGAGGATGGAAACGGGCACCAATTCGCCGTCTTTCGCCGGAGCAAAGAGCCGGCGCGTGACGTAGTCAGCGGCGTCGTGTCCGCTCGGGATGTCCTGGCGCTTACGAAGTGAGCGTGTCCGCGCCACCATCTCGTAGTCATAGACTTCCGCTGGTGTCGTCATCGACGAATAGGTGAACCGTAGTGTCTCAGTATCGTATTCATATCCTGAGGCGATCCCAAGCGAGTAGGCTTCCTCGTCGAATGAGATTGAATGCGTGTCTGCATCGGAAAATCGGGTAATCACTATGCGCGGCAGGCTGTCCTCGCGCTCCAGTCGGACGAAATGATCCTTGAACGCGATGGTCTCCAGGATCAGTCGGCCTGGCTCGTGTGCGACGAGTTCGGTCCAGTTCCTTTCACTCGGGTCGCTAATCGGGGCGGAGCAAATGCGGAAATCTTCGGCGCCATCCGAATTTGTTGTGATAATCAACCGATCGCCGTGGTGCTCGACCCCATACTCATGCCCGAACCTGCGTGCAGCAATCAGCCGGATCGGTTTTAGCGGTGCTTCGGCATCGATAAGGTGAACCTCTGTCGTCTGGTGATCATGCACGTCGATGCTGATGAAGCGGCCGGACTGCGTTTTGCCGAGGCCGACATAGAAGCCGACATCCTTTTCTTCGTAGACCAGCACGTCATCGCGGACTTCGGTGCCGAGCACATGCCGCCACACCGAAAGCGGGCGGTGGTTGTCATCGAGCCGGACATAGAAGAGTGTTCGGCTGTCGCTAGCCCACACGACCGCGCGCGTGTCCGGGATGGAATCTGGCAGATCCTGTCCGCTGGCAAGATCACGCACGCGGAGCGTGAACAATTCCGATCCTTTATTGTCAATCGCATAAGCGAGCAACCTGTGATCCGGACTGTGCACCGCAGTCCCGAGCTGCCAGTATGCTTGGCCCTCGGCTTCCTTGTTGCCGTCGAGAAGCACCGTTTCGGCAGTGCCATCGCGCCGCTGGCGCATGACGCGCGGGTACTGCCCGCCCGACACGAAACTCGTGTAATAGGCCCACGGTCCGTCAGGTGTTGGAACTGAGCTGTCATCTTCCTTGATCCGGCCCTTCATTTCAGCGAACAGTTGTTCTTGGAGTGGGCTCGTGTCCGCGAGTGCCGCTACCATGTGGGCATTCTCAGCCTCAAGATGCTGCCGGATCTCAGCGTCGAGAAGACTGGGATCGCGCATGACATCCTGCCAGTTGTCGGCTCGCAACCAGCCATAGTCGTCAACCAGAGTCACACCATGACGGGTTTGGCTCTGCGGGCGTTTGGCCGCACGCGGCGTAGGGGTCATGGGGGCCAAAGATCTGGGCGTCGAACGCAGTTCGGTATTGGACATGGGGTGTACAGCCTCTCCGGGCGACAACGAACGTTCTTTGCGAGACAATGGCCTGACTTCTTTTGGGGACTTGAACATGGGGACCTCTCATGGACTGAGATCCACACTTCAACGGTCAATTCGGGCTCACAGCGGTCGGTAGTGCGGCATCGAACCGGCGACGACGTGTTCTTCATGTGGCGCCAGGATGGGCCGGCTTAGGTTTGAATTGCAAGGCGACACCATTGATGCAGTAGCGCAAACCTGTCGGTGCCGGGCCATCGGGAAAAACGTGGCCGAGATGTGCGTCGCAAGTCCGGCAACGGACCTCGGTGCGGCGCATGAATAGCGAACTATCGTCATGTTCGCTGACGGCCCCCGCTTCGATCGGCGCGACATAGCTCGGCCAACCCGTCCCGCTGTCGAACTTGGCTGCGGTCTCGAAGAGTGGCGCGCCACAACAGACGCAGGCGAACACACCAGCGCGCTTTTCCCCATTCTGCGGTGACGTAAAGGCCGGCTCTGTCCCATGTTTCCGCGTCACCTTGAACGCCTCGGGCGATAGTTGTTGACGCCATTCGGCTTCGGTCTTGACGATTTTCTGGGTTGGTTCGGTCATGGCATCCTCAGTGCGTGGCCAATGCCTAATATATGGCGTCAATTGCGGACCAACAGTCTAGCAACTAGTTGCTCCATTGGCCTATGGCTTCACCCCAGCGAACTTCTCGTGATCCGTAGTGGATGCCGCCGATGCGCCATCGCCGGATCGTTGCTCCATGGCAACAAAGAAGCAAGTTAGGAATTTAACACCTTGGAAGTCATAACAAAAACATCAACGCAGTTATGTCGCGCAAGTGCAACTTGCAGAATAGTTGGCGTCCAATGGCCTCAATAACTACTCTGAAAGTTTATCATGTAGGGAAATGCAGCGATGTTGCTTGAATAAGACTTGCGAATTTTGTTGATGTGCAAGATAAGAGCAACTGATTTGCATTGTTTCACGTGTGATCATTGCAATATTGCTTGGAGATTTGCGGCGGCGGCGCGCACACATCGAGCCATTGGCTGTCGACATTGGAGAGGCCTGGAACATGAGTGCGGACGAACAACCACGCGGCAATCTGGTGCAACTGACGGCCGATATCGTCGCCGCGTACGTCAGCAAGAATACTTTAGTGCCGGGCGATATCCCGTCTCTGATCGGCGAGGTTCACGAGGCATTGGCGCGGGCCAGCGGATTGACGACAGCCGTCGCCAGGGAAGAGTTAAAGCCAGCCGTGGCGGTCAAGAAGTCCGTCACGGCTGATCAGATCTCCTGTCTCGATTGTGGCAACAAGTTCAAGTCCTTGAAGCGCCATTTGCGGACCCATCACAATCTTGCGCCGGAGGAATACCGCGAGAAGTGGAGCTTACCGCACGATTATCCGATGGTGGCAGAGAACTATGCCGAGGCGCGATCACAGTTGGCAAAGAAGATGGGCCTCGGTATGCGCCGCGAGAAGTAGTCGGCGTCAGTTCCGCCAAGGCGGCGCATTCCGCTCGAAAGGCCGCCAGCAAATTGATGTGGCGCGCCAGATCATAGGTCCAGTGGCCGCTTATTCCGCGAACGCGTTCTTGTCGAAGCGCATGGCGCAGCTTGGCGATGATCTCAGCACAGCCGGCAGGACTGAGGTCTTCACATTCATGCGGCCAAAGCGATAGCAGCGGAAGTAGCAACCGCCGGCGGTCAAGCGGTGAAGCTGGTACCCGTTGGCCGGCGGATCGAGGGAGATGTGACATCCCGCAAGTGTGTCACACACAGCCGCAGCGGGAACTTTGCCAAGTATGGTTAGTGGCGATCAGTAGTATTTTACGGCCATCAATATCGGCGCGATCCAGGTGATCTTGAGATCTCGATCGACGACGCGCGCAGGCGCGTAAGGTACCAGCGCCACTTGCCCCCCCGGCCCCGCGACGATCCTCCGAAAAAGTAGCGATTTGTCGAGAGTTTTGACGACACAATCGCGTCCGTCAGCTGACGCGCGATCATCGTCGGCGAGCCGATCGGCAATCAGCAACGTCCCCGCATCATAGGGACCGAGGCGAATTTTGACGCGAATAGCCATCGGTGCGTTACCCGGCACTTCGATCGGCACGGTAGGCGCTTTCTGCCGGGCGGGGATAGATCTTACGACGCTATGGGCATCGAGTTCGCCGAGGTATTGCACGGCGCGTCGAGTGCTGTCCGCCTCGAGCAATCCGGCAGGTGTGACGCCGAGAGCCGGCGCAATCCGCTGTAGCCAATCCACCGAAACCGACATGTTGTCGGTCTCAAGCCTTTGAATAGTTTGCGCTGTGGTTCCGGCTTGGTCGGCCAACTGCTGAAGTGTGAAACCGCGCGCCTTTCTGAGTTCGCGAATTCGTGTGGACATTCCCTGCAACGTCTCTCTCCAATTCGATTGTGTGGCATCGCTCGCGTTGCCACGGCGCCAGCTGCGCAGCGTCAGCATTCACCACATCAGTAAAATGCAGGCGCATTTCTCTCTGTGGTCAGCTAATATGCTGGGTGTGCAAACTGTCTATTGTCCGTTGTCTGGTAGAACTTTCTCCGGAGTCGACGATGTGCTTCGACAGTTGCCAGCCTCCGCATATGCGGTTGGCGTCCCAATTCCCCGCACCCATTTCCATGACGATCCACGCACACTTGCTGCGAGGAATGGTCGAAGAATTCGTCGCGATAGCCTATCGGATCGATCGGTTGAGATTGCAGCCGGAACTTCAGCGCGCCCGAACATCAGTCTTTCCAAGGCAAGTCGTGATGTATTTGCTGCATGTTGTCGGCGGCTTGCGCCTGACCAATATCGGTCAACTCTACGGCCTGGATCGGCGAACGGTGGCGCAAGCCTGTGCGACCGTCGAGGATGCTCGCGACGAACCGCGCCTGGATCGCGTTCTGAGCCTACTTGAAGAAGCTATGATCGCCTGTTTCCGGCGTGGCCAGCCCCAGCAGCTCCCGCGCCGGCACTGATCAGCTGAGTTCACCGCATCGCCCATGCATTTGCGTCTCTAACGAGGGACAATCGATGTCCGATCTTCATGCCTCACTGTCGGCAATGACATCAACAGCGAAGCGCTTGGCGGCACATTCAATCTTGCAGAGACTGCGCAAGCCCGGCGCTCATCTGACCAGCGACGGAGCGCCTGCAGACACCGTCAAGCTCATTGAGCCACTGCGACGCGTCTCCGCCCCGGGCGTCCTGTTACCAATGGCGATGATCGATCGCCTTCTTGCCGCCGGTTGGCTGATTTTGGAGACGCAAGGCAGCGCTCGCCAGTTGCGCCTCAGTCCCGATGCCAGCGAGCGATTAGCAAAGCTGAAGGTAGCGAACGCTCGGCTCCGCACGCCGCTGCTGCGACGGCCGCCTAGTGGCAATCAAGTTCGTGCGCCATCCTTCCGGCGGCAGCCTGTGCTTTCGCCGCTTGATGCTTATACCCAGCGCCGCGACCGCAACGGTCGTCCGATCCTCTCAAGCGCGCAGCGCGAAGCCGGCGAGCGTCTTGCTGCTGATTTCATACGTGGTCAGCTGCTGCCGCGCGTAACTGCGCAGTGGTCCGCACCAGCGCAGAGCAAGCGAACGCGGCGCACCACGCCTGGTGCCGGTGTCGAAATCGCCGATTCCGTCGCTGCAGCCCGCCAACGTGTGACAGCCGCCCTCGACGCCGTTGGCTCGGAACTCGCCGGAGTCATGATCGATGTCTGTTGCTTCGAGATGCGGCTCGAAGAGACCGAGCGCAGCCACGACCTGCCGCAGCGTTCAGCCAAAGTCGTGCTGCAATTGGGCCTGACACGGCTTGCGCGACACTACGGCATCATTGCCCCGATACCGCCGCCAGCTGCCAAGCCGCGTCATTGGGGAGCTGAACATTTTCGCCCGACTCTCGATGCTTGGCGTGATCGCTGAGCACGAGATTCAGGCGCCGGCGATCACTCGAGCGTCGGCTCTGATCCGCGCGACCATCGAAGCAAATCCGTTCGAACGCTGCGGCGTCAAGTGTTCACTCAAGCCCAATTCCGTAAAAACGGCGCCGGCGTCACTGGTCAGTATCTCGGCAGCAGATTTGCCCCGGTAGATGGCAAGCAGGATGGCCACCAGCCCGCGCACGATATGGGCGTCACTGTCGCCGTCGATTTGGAGTGGGATGGCGGGTCCCCGACCAGCACTCTGCGTCGACAGCCAGACCTGGCTGGCGCAGCCGCGGACTTTGTTGGCCTCGGTGCGCTGCGTGTCCGGGAACGGTGGTAACGCACGGCCAAGCTCAATCACGTAACGGTAGCGGTCTTCCCAATCATCAAGAACGGCAAAGTCCGCGCGAATTGTTTCGATATCAGTTGGTCTCATGGCACATCATTTAAGCGCCAGCGGCGCGCCACGCAAGCCGCCGCAAAGCCGCACGGCAGTGCCGGTCGAGAGCAAAATATGAAGCAGCTGATGCGTTCCTGGTCCAGCAACCTTGCAATCCGGAAGCGCGCTTAGATTGCGTCGCGAAGCAGCGTGCCAATGCTGTCGCTCGCTGCAGCGCTGCGCGCCGGCTTGCCGATGGTTTCAGTCTTGACCTTCATGGGCGCGACAGCGGTCGGACCGGCGCTCGGGCTAACGGGAGCCGTCGTTGGTTCCAGTCGTGCGGGTTTTGCAGCCTGCTGCGGCTCTCCATTGATCCGCGCGCGCTCGTTGGCGATGTCCATCAGCATGCGGCCGCCAAACTCAGCCTTCTTGAGAAAGAGTGCGCCATACTCAGCGCTCTTTTGGCAAAGGATGGGATTGCGATCACAGAACGTCAAGACGCGTTCGGTCGTCGAGACGACCGTACTCATTAGCTTGGTCTGATTTCGCTCCTCGGTCGGCAGCAGCATGACTGCCACCCCCAACCAGAACGCACCGCGAATAATAAACATAGCACACCAACCCGTGACGACGTGAGACGTCTTCGATGCGTCTCCTTGCGATGGTTTTACCAGTTAAACATCTCTGTTCCGCCAAAGCCGGACTATCGATTTGATGCGAAATAGCATCGAATTTGAATAAAATTGGGCGCAATTATTCGGGTCCCGCAAAGTCGTCAATTAACACATCGTTTACGCTGCTGCGTTTACCTTGCGCAGTGAAGCAATGCCGGTTGACGAGTTGCAGCGTCGGGAGCGTCGTCGATGACACCGGGTCAGACACGTCTGATACTTGGGATATTTTTCACCCTGTTGGTGGGGGGTGGGCTCAATGCCACCCTCTTGCAGGGCGAAACACGTTCTGCCGAAAGTGCCCGCCTGGCGGCAGAGCGAGCGAGCGCCGAACGCCAGCGCCGCTTGGAATTGGATACGCCAAAAATAGCAGTTGCATCCACGCCCATGCCGCAGGCAGCGACGAACACGGCGGCCCATCCCTTCCGTTTGCCAACGCGCGAAGAGACCGCCGTCCGCTTTGCGCGGCTGAGGCCCGATGCCGCCAAGCCTGAAAATTTGCCGTTTGCACCCGACGCTGAGGGCAATCCCGAGACGATCAGGGCCGTCCAACGCGAGTTGACCACACGCGGCTATGGCCCGCTGGTCGCTGATGGCGTGCCGGGCCAGGTGACGCGGGCAGCGATCATGGCATTCGAACACGACCATCGCACGGCATTGACGGGTGAAGCCACGGAAACGCTCCTGAAGCGCATTCTGCTAGGTCAGTCGGGTGCCTCCGAAGTCGATCAAGGCTATGGCAAAGTGCGCTCTGTACACGCCGAGCAAATGATCCGGACGGTGCAGCAATCACTCGTCGCGCTCGGCTACCAGCCCGGCCGCGTCGATGGC
This sequence comes from uncultured Alphaproteobacteria bacterium, assembly GCA_963714325.1. Lineage (GTDB taxonomy): Bacteria > Pseudomonadota > Alphaproteobacteria > Rhizobiales > Hyphomicrobiaceae > CAVQOB01. Next base: position 68,758 of record CAVQOB010000009.1, read on the forward strand.
CTGATCGGCGAAGAAAGCGAACGCGCCATGCGCGAGTTCGAGATGGATCAGGGTTTGGTGCCAACCGGGCGGATCTCAGCAGAGCTCTTCTCCCGGCTCGCACGCGGGCTCGGCGCCAATCGGCCGATCGCCAAACGGTAGCTACAAGTGATATGGCCAGGATTGCCGCTTGCCGGCCCCGGGATTGCCAGCAATGGTCTGGTTCTATGCGGATTAGATCGGATATCTGGGTAAAGGCCTATCTGCGGCGGCGGACGACTGAAGGCTGCTTCGCGGCCGTCATCGCGCATGGCGACGACACGGCCGGCGCCATTGTCATCAAGATCAATAGGCTAGATGGCCAAGTCACAGTTTTTGGTCCCGCACCGCAGGGCCTCGACGATGTCGATACCGAACGCCGCTTCGTTTGTATCCACAAGACGCCGACACTGCCCGAGCCGGAGGCTGATGCACGCATTGCGCGGGAGCGGGCATTCGATACCGATCTCTGGGTCGTCGAAGTGGAAGATCGTCGTGGCGAACATGGCCTTGATGGCTGGCTTGCAACAGCCCTGAACTGACCGTCAGCGTCTTAACCATTCATTAAATCCTTCCGCGCTCCAATGGTCCCAATCGCTTCGAGAGTGCGCGTAGAGCGAGACGCATCCGCCAAAGCGTCGTGACGCCGGATTGGTGCGAAATCGGGACAGTAGGCATGGCCACGATCTTGGAATTTCGGGCAGGGACACATCGTAACGGCCGCACCGCCACGTCGGCGTGCGAGATCATCATATTTCCGGGCGTTCGCTACGAGCGCTGGGAAGAGGCACCACCTGCACCAGCGAAGTCGAAACGCCGGTCGCGCGCGAAGATGCATGATCATCTGGAAATTCCGGACTGATCATTCGATCAACGGACATGACGGTCGATCGGGCGACGGTAGTACCAACGAGGCTTGTTGCCTCCACGGGCCGCCGAACATGGGGGGCGTGGCGATGATGCCGCGTGGTACCAAAAATCCGCAGGCAATGCTGCCGCCGAGCGCATGAATCGGATATCGCTAGCTCAATGAAAATCGCCGCTGTCCCGCTGCGACTCTGCATGGAGACCTGTGATGCGCCTTTTTCCCTTGCTTCCCCTAGCCGCCGCCTTGGTTGCCCTTGTCGCATCGCCAGTGCGCGCGCAGGACACCGGCGTCGCATCGTGCGATGCATTCCTCAAGACTTACACCAGCTGCATCGGCAGCAATGTCCCGGCGGCCCAACAAGGCGCCATGAACGCAGTGCTCGAACAGCTGAAAACGAATTGGCGCGCCGTCGCCGCTGATGCTTCCGGTAAGGCGCAGCTTGACACCGTGTGCAAGCAGACCGCTGCGACCATCCAACAGCAAACATCAGCACTGGGATGCAAGTGGTAATGCCGCACGATCGGCCTTGCCGTCAGGCGTGAGAACGCTTGCAACTAAAGGAAACCCCGTTGCAGTATGCGGCCCGCCACAGGTGGAGCTGGGCGCCGACACGTCGACGTGCGGTTTGCAGTCGGCTTCATGTTGCCCCGGGCTGATGTAAGCCGGGGTGACGAAAAAATTGTGTCTCACACAATTGGGGCACCATTCATATTGGGAAAGATAGCATCAAATTGAGGTAGAGCATGAGAGGTTGGTCCGGATCAGCTTCGCCAGTGCGATGGAGGGTCGTTGTGTCGGAAGGCTTTGTAGCTTGGTTCAGTGCCGCGGCAGCCGCTGCAATAGCGGGTGTTCTCATTGCGTCGTCGGGCGCGTTGGCGCAATCAAGCGGACCCTTTACTCTACTGGCTGGGACTTGGTCAGGCGCAGGCCAGATTCGCCTTGCTGATGGAAAGTCCGAAGCACTGAAGTGCAAGGCCTACTACACGGACAAGGACAGGGGGGTCCAAATGAGCTTGGCGCTACGCTGCGCCAGTGCATCAAACAAGATCGATTTGCGCGCCGCACTAGCTTCAAACGCTGGTCGCGTGTCCGGCAATTGGGAAGAGCGCCAGTTCAACGCCGCTGGTGATGTCACCGGACAGGCGACAGCCAATAAGCTCAATCTATCGATCAGCGGCGGCGGGATCTCCGGCACCCTTGCCGTTGCGACAACCGGCAGCAGCCAAACCGTCGCCATCACGACAGAAGGTGTTGCGTTTAAAGGTGTGACGATTGCGCTGAACCGGGACTGAGACGAACCAATTTACCGATCGGCTCCGGATTGCAGATCAAGCATTCACGCCAACAAACGGATTGGTCAGCCGTTCCTCGCCGATTGTTCCCGGGCTACCGTGCCCTGGAATGAATGTCACGTCGTCACCGAGCGTCAGCACCTTGGCTTTGACACCGCTAATCAGCGCATCATGATCTCCGTATGGGAAGTCAGTGCGGCCGATTGAGCCTTGAAACAGCACATCGCCAACCAAGGCCAACTTATTCTCGCGATTGAAAAAGACGAGCGAACCCGGCGAATGCCCAGGGCAGTGGCTGATGGCAAAAACCAGTCCAGCGATCATGATCGAGCCGTCCTGATCCAGCCACAGATCCGGCGTGACCGCGTTGACATCAGCGATCCCGTAAGCCCGTGCTTGTGCCTCTAAGTTATCGAGCAGGAATTTATCGCCCCAATGCGGTCCCTCAATCGGGATGCCAGCCAATGCCCGCTTGAGTGACAGCGCGCCGCCGGCATGATCGATATGCCCATGTGTCAGCACAATTTTCTCTGGCCGAAACCCGGCCTTGCCGATGGCCTCTTGAATGCGGCCGAGATCGCCACCCGGATCAACCACGGCGCCAAGTTTCGTCGCATCATCCCAAAGCAGCGTGCAGTTTTGCTGGAACGGTGTCACCGGGACGATAGCGGCTTTCAACGGCATGCGACGGCAATCCTCTGAAGTTACTCGGTCTGCATAACGCGAAATTCCGATCGACGCGACCTCAGCTTGGTTTGTTAAAGTTATCTTCCGCTTGATTACATGATTAATAAATGCTTAATTTCAATAAGTTGTAACGGAGAGTAGAGAAAATGTGGAAAGTGCGATCGCGAAATGTCGCTGTTGCTGCGGCGATTCTTGCCATGAGCCTTCCTGCCGGCGTTAGCATGCAAATGCTTCAGGCCAGCATTGCCAACGCCAAAGCTGGCGGTGGTAGTGGCGGCGGAAGCGGCGGTAGTGGAGACAAAGGTGGCGGTGGTAGTGCCGGTCACGGTGGTGCTGGCGGTGATAAGGGTGGGGCCGGCGGTGGTAGCGGCGGAGGCCCCAGCGGTCATGCCGGTAACGGCGGTAGTGGCAAAGGTGGCCATGGCGGCGGCGACGGCAAGGGCGGCTTCGGCGGTGGCGGTCATGCCGGTAACGGCGGTGGTGGCAAAGGTGGCCACGGCGGCGGAGGCCCCAGCGGTCATGCCGGTAACGGCGGTAGCTGCAACGCCCGTGTATGGCCGGGCGATGCGCCAAGCCGCGCTTGCGGCCAGCAGCGCTGGTGGTGCGATCGCCAAGGGCTATCAGGCACAACGCTTCGTCTCGATCGCTCGGGTCATGATGGTTCGCCAGGAACGTCTTGTTCCGCAGGTCCAACTCGTGCCTCGCGTTGTCATGGTGCGTCAGGTTCAGTGGGCCCAAGCGGCGGCGTCAGGTCGTTACCAAGGTGGCTCCGACGGTGGTGGCTACGTGGTAGCTGGCCAGATTGTGGCCCAGGGCTGCGGCGCCGGCGGCGTATGTGGTGGCGTCTATCACGGTGCCCCACGTGGCATGGTGGCGATGCAGGCCGGCCATGCCCACAGTGGCTGGTCCAATGCGAAGCATAACAAGCACTCGGGTAAACACTACAAATAGGCACCGGCAAATAAGCTGACAGAACAAAAACGGGAGCCTCACAGGCTCCCGTTATGCGTTCAATCGTTGCGTAAACGCAGAGCGGGCCTTCAGGCCGCGACATGCTCGTCCCCGGGATCGCGCAGAACGTAACCGCGCCCCCAGACAGTCTCGATGTAGTGTTTGCCGCCGGTAGCTGCCTGCAGCTTCTTGCGGAGTTTGCAGATAAAGACGTCGATGATTTTGAGTTCCGGTTCATCCATCCCACCGTAGAGATGATTTAGGAACATTTCCTTGGTCAGCGTCGTGCCCTTGCGCAGCGATAGGAGTTCCAGCATCTGGTACTCCTTGCCGGTCAAATGCACGCGCTGGGCGTTGACTTCGACTGTCTTGGTATCGAGATTGACCTTTAGGTCGCCTGTCTCAATCACCGATTGGGCATGGCCTTTCGAGCGGCGCACGATCGCATGGATGCGGGCGACCAGCTCGTCCTTGTGGAACGGCTTGGTCATATAATCGTCGGCGCCAAAGCCGAGGCCGCGCACTTTGTCCTCAATGCCGGCCAGACCAGATAGGATTAGGATGGGTGTGCCGACCTTCGAAACGCGTAGCGTTTTGAGGACTTCGTAGCCGCTCATGTCGGGCAAATTCAAATCGAGCAGTATGATATCGTAGTCGTAGAGTTTGCCAAGATCGACCCCTTCTTCGCCAAGGTCGGTCGTGTAGACATTGAAGCCTTCCGACTGCAACATCAATTCGATACTTTGCGCTGTTGCGCTATCATCTTCTATCAGAAGAACTCGCATGTCATTCCTCTCTTCACCAGTCCGATTTCTATCGAACTTGCTGCCCCGATTTTCGAAGAGAACGCGAACAGATCCCCGATTAATCTCTCTTCCCAGGAAGTTAATCTGGAGAAGTTAACAAATTCTAATTGCCGATTGCTTCCAACTCTTAATTTTTGACTATTTTGTTTTGCGACACACTGGGACAGAGAACCGTCGACCCGGGACGCCGAACTGGGACAATGACTCCAATTGGGCTTAAGACGACGAACGTCGCTCAAGTCCACAACCCTGCATTGCAAGAAAGTCGCAACAGCGCGAACATGGAGCAGAACATAAACGCGACGAGTGTAGCGACGGTGGTTGATCGCTGGCGCCCAATCACCCGTTCGTGCCTGGACAACATCGTACCTAACTGATTTGCAACTCAGCACCCAAGCAAGAAAAGCGATTTCAACGTCCGTTGACGCCTTAAATCGTCGGAAGTAAGGTTATGCGTTGCTTTACCGCAACTTAAAGGCTTAATGCGAGGATGGGGGAAAGGCAGGCTACCGGTTGCAGATGCCCTGCGATAGTGTGGTTTGGCCGGGTTGCCCCAAAAAGCAACCCTAATGCTGGCACGGAACTTGATGGTCACGTGGTGATCAAGTGGTAAGCGTCTGAGTTTTGAGGTTACGAGTTATGAAGTCGCGAGATTCCGCCCTGCGCTTGAAGCGTTTTGAAGTCGCCGAAAAGGCGCGGAAGGCGAGCGACATCGAATCGATAATTCGCGATTTCGATACGATCACCTCCGATCTCGACCGGCAAATTATGGCCGAAGAGGAGCGGACCGGAGTTAAGGATGTCAATCATTTCGCCTATTCGACATTCGCCAAGTCAGCCCATCAACGTCGCGAAAATCTCCAGACGTCGGTCCACGACTTGAAGACCAAGCTGGATGCAGCGCGCCAGGAGCATGAAGCCGCTCTGAGTGATTTACAGGCTCTTGAAGCCGCTGAACCCGCCCGCGAATTGGATCGCAGTCGTATGAAGGGTGATCGCAACGGCGCATTGTTGAATTGATCCGGCGCTGCGCGGACAACAACTTTGAGTACTATAAAAAATCGCCCCAAGCCGTGGCCGGCGCACATCGTGACCTGAGCGTTGAAATGTCGGCGGTGATTCGCAGTCGCGCCCGAGTAGCATCGGCTGTGGAAAGATGCGTTCGGTATCGACAGCCAAATGCGCCGCCGTTACAACCGCACCAGCAGTAGTTCTCGCCGCCGACATACCGGCTGGCCGCACAAGACAGTGGAGGATTGCGCAAGTTTGGTCGCCCGCGAATCACGCTTGAGATGCCTTGTTGTCACAACCTTGCTGTCGACGCTCCTTTCCGCGTGTGCAAGCAGCGGTGTCGGCAGCCCGCAACTTGGCGCGCTTCCATCAGGTGACACGCCAACCGTACCAGGTACAGTTGTCGACGTGTACGGGGTAGTCGCACGCAACGCGCTCGTCTGCTGGTTCGGGGCCAATGGCCCGCTGCGGCCGACGCACATTTTTCATGCCGATGTACCATCTGCTGCGCCAGCCGCGGAAATTGCGCTGCACGAGCGCGATCCCACTCAGCCTAATCCGCGTGGTGCGCGCGCGTTTTTGATCAATCTGAGTGAGGACGGCGGCGGACAAAGCACGCGCATCGTCATCGAAAACAAAAAGATCGCTGCCGATCTTGGCGACGCCATGCGTCAGGATGTGTTGGGTTGGGCGCGTGGTGCGCAAGGCTGTCTGGCGCAAATCGTTCGCCCGCCGCCGCCCATTGTCGCGCCAGCACCGGCAAAGAAAGTCAAAAAGAAAGCGTGACAAGGCGCGAGGGCGCACGTGCAACAACGCTTCGAGGCGGGTTAAAAGTGACTTAACAGCCGCGTTCGAGATCTCAGACAGCCGCTATTCCACCTCAACAGCGGGCTTACGCCTCGCTGTCGTCAGTACCGGCGTGACGTTGCGCCTCAGCCTCGATAGTCCTGGACGCGCGTAGCGCGCAACCCCGGCAGGCCGTGACGATCGATCGAGCGCTGCCAAGACAGAAACTCGTCAACCGTGAGCGTGTAGCGCTCACAGGCCTCTTCAAGACTGAGCAGGCCGCCGCGAACAGCAGCGACAACTTCAGCCTTGCGCCGGATAACCCAGCGTTTAGTGTCTTTCGGAGGAAGATCCGCCACTGTTAACGGACTTCCGTCCGGCCCAATGACGTAACGCACACGCGCTCTGAACTGTTGTTCGGTCATGATACTCATTACACGCTTAGTGACCCGAAGCTCAGCTTAGTTGAACACCATTAAAATCGACCTAAGTCGCATAGTAAATGTTCCGCTTAGCAAGTTGATCACAATTGTTACTGATGTGGTTAACGCTAACAGAAGGAAAGTCTCAGGCGTAGTAAATGCGCAACTTGTATGACCGCGCTCTATACTGACACCGGTCGAAGCACTTCCAACCAGTTTTCAAGGCCGGTTTTCAAGAACTGACCGGTGGGAAGGCTGGGGGGCAACCTGCAAATCGCGCGCCACATGCAAACACCACCGCAATTGTCTTGCGCAGTCCGCTGAACGTGGTTAGTTTGCCGCCGCGTGGCTTGAGCAGGAAAACCATACCAATCTGCCGGGGCGTTGCCAGCGATTGCAGTATCGTATTTTCGGGACGACTTGCGGGCCGACTTGCGGGCCGACGTGGCCGAAATCGCCTAATGACCCGTCACGCGCTGGGTTCCGGCGCTTGGGACTCTGATCACACGGATGGTTGTTTGTAGCCGATGATGCAGGATCACTCCGAGATTCGTCCAGCGGGCGGTCGCACGTCGCCACGATTACGCATCGTCGTGGCCATGTCCGGCGGCGTCGATTCTGCTGTTGCTGCTGCACTCTTGAAGCGCGCCGGCCATGACGTCATCGGTATCACCCTGCAACTCTATGATCACGGCGCCGCAGTTGGCCGAAAAGGCAGTTGCTGTGCCGGACAGGATATCCACGACGCACGGCGTGTCGCCGAAGCATTGTCGATTCCCCATTACGTCCTCGACTACGAGAAGCGGTTCCGCAACCGTGTCATCGAGGCATTCGCTGACAGCTATATTCGCGGCGAAACGCCGATCCCGTGCGTGACTTGCAACAGTCAGATCAAGTTTACGGAGTTGCTCGATACCGCGCGCGAATTGGGGGCGAATGCGCTGGCGACTGGACATTATATAGAGCGTCGCGAGTCGGCAGTCGGCCCGATGCTCTATCGCGCAGCCGATACCGAACGCGATCAGAGCTACTTCCTGCATGCGACCACACGCCAGCAATTGGAGCAGTTACTCTTCCCGCTCGGAGCCATGCGCAAGAACGAAGTGCGCGACCTAGCGCGAGTGTTCACTTTGCCCGTTGCCGATAAAGCCGACAGTCAGGACATCTGCTTTGTGCCTTCGGGGCGCTATACCGACGTCATCGAGCGACTTCGTCCCGGCGCCGCCGAAGCCGGTGACATTGTCCACATCGACGGGCGCGTGCTTGGGCGACATAACGGCATCATCAATTACACCATCGGCCAGCGCCGAGGACTCGGCGTGCCGTCTGGCGAACCGCTCTTTGTCGTCAAGCTCGACACCAATCGCCGTCAGGTAATTGTCGGGCCGCGCGAGCGGCTCGAGACGCATGGGCTATCATTGCGTGACGTGAATTGGCTGGGTGACGGCGAACTTTCTGCTGCCGCGCGCGATGGGCTGGCCATTGCCGTCCGGATGCGCTCGACTCAGCCGCCGGTTGCCGCAACCCTGCTCGCCGGCGAGGACGGGTACAAGGTTGTGCTCAACAGCAGTGAGTTCGGCGTATCGGCCGGGCAAGCATGCGTATTCTATGACAGTCAGGACGCTCGCGCGCGCATTCTCGGCGGCGGCACCATTGCCCGTACCATGCGGCGCTCCGACGCAGCCAGCCCCACAAATGCGGTTGATGCCATTGAAACGACATCAGGTTCAGCAACCGTTCAGCTAGGACGTGGTCCTTAGCGGACGGCGTTCTAGGGGTTTGTGAATTTTCCAATCGAAACTGTTTGTGCCTAAGGGGAGTGTATCGATCATGCCGTCGACAATGCCATCGAGAGACCGCGGTCCTGCAAAGCTGCTGCAAAAACTGAGGACTGTGACGGATCGCAGGGTCGTGCAGGCTCAGATGGATGAAGACGCCGTCCGCAATGTCTATCGCCGCTGGGCACCGGTTTACGATCACACGTTTGGCCGCGTCGCGTCCGAAGGTCGCAAACATGCCGTCGAACTGATCAACAAATCGAAGGGTCGCGTTCTTGAGGTCGGCGTGGGCACCGGTCTGTCGCTGCCGGCTTACAATGGGTCGCTGGACATCGTCGGCATCGATCTGTCGCCTGAAATGCTCGACAAGGCGCGCGAGCGCGTCGCCGAAGAAGGGCTCGACAACGTCACCGGCTTGCACGAGATGGACGCTGGCGAATTGAAGTTCGATGCGGCATCGTTCGACACCGTTGTCGCGATGTTCGTCATGACCGTCGTGCCTGACCCAGAAAAGGTAATGCGCGAACTCTCGCGCGTTTGCCGTCCGGGCGGCGAAGTCATGCTGGTCAATCATTTTTCGACTGACGACGGCGTGCGTGGCTGGGTTGAGCGCCGCATGGCCCCCTTCAGCGACAAGCTCGGTTGGCATCCCCTGTTCGATTTCGGCCGCGTCATGGTTTGTCCGGAATTGAAACTGGTCGAGAAGCGTGGCCTGCGCCCGATGGGCATCTTCACAATGATGCGCTTCAAGAAGGTCCAGGCAAACTGACGCGACAGTCGAACGGCGCCGGATTGCCGCGTGTGATTGAAGAAGGTCCGGGTCCAACGCCGGGCCTTTCTCGTTGGGCGACACAACAACAATCACAGTGATAACGTGCCGGAGCCAACGCGGCGGCAATTCAAGCAAGCTTGCTTGACACGGGGGGAAGGCGCCCTATAAATCGCATCGCTAATGGTATGGCGGGATAGCTCAGCTGGTTAGAGCGGCGGAATCATAATCCGTAGGTCCCCAGTTCAAGTCTGGGTCTCGCTACCATTTCCTATCAACGACTTAGCTGCTTTGGGTGTCACAGGAGTCCGTTGGTCTGCGTGACTTTTGCGTGAGTCCCACGCTGCAGGACCACGCAAGATGACCAGTTGCGGTCGCGCCACCGCTCGATCACAAATCCGTTCGACAGCTTCGATCAGCCGCGTCAACTCAGCGGCCGAGTAGTGTGTCGTGATCCGCGCGGATTTATGCCCGAGGAGATCTTGACGATCCTCAAAACTCACCCCCGCCGCCCGCAAGCGGCACCCGAACGTGTGCTTCAAGTCACGCACACGCATGTGTGGCAAACGAGCCCTGAGGCGCCACCCTGCGCGACGGACAACGCGCCGCCGACGACGCCGTGGATATCGGCTTTGACCAGGGCCCTGCCAACCGTCGATACGTCGCCAACGAAATCACCGACGGCCGGCCAGATGTACGTCTGGACAAAGGCAAACGCTACCGCCTCACGATGTCAGTGCGCCCCCGGTCATGCCCTGGACCATGTAGCGTTGCAGGAAGATGAAGGCGACGACCAGCGGCAAGCTCGCGAGCACTGAGAACGCCATCATGGTGTTCCAATCGGTAACGAACTCGGCCATCAGCGAGTAGATGGCCATCGTCAACACGCGGTTCTCCCAAGATTCGATCAGCACCATCGCGAACAGGAACTCGTTCCAGGCGAGCAGGAACGTATAAAGTCCCGCGCCAATGAAGGCTGGATACGAAACAGGGAACAGAATGCGGAAAATCGAACCAAGCCGTGTGCAACCATCGACCATGGCCGCCTCTTCCATGTCGCGCGGGATATTAAGGAAGTAGCTCCTCAACATTAGAATGCAGAACGGCAGCGTGAACGTCAGGTAGGTGATCACAAGTGCGATCAGCGTGTCGTACAAGCCGAGCGATATGAAGACACGGAAGTAAGGAATGCACAGGAGAACGAGCGGAAACATCTGTGTGGTGATGAGAAACATCAGGACCGTGCGATGCCCGATGAAGCGGAAGCGCGCGAGCGCATACGCGGCCATGGATCCAAGCGCCAGCGACAGACCCGTCACAACGAGTGCAATGCCGCACGAGTTGATGAACACGCGCAGATACTTTGGGTTTCTGAAGATCTTCTGATAGGCTTCAAGTGTGAACACCTGCGGCAGCCAATCGGGCGGGATCTTGGTCACTTCGACGTTGGGGCGGACGGAGACCGTCAGCATCCACGCCAGCGGGAAACACATGACGGTGATCGCTGCCACGAGCAAGGCATAGATCGCGAATTGCAGCAGACGCTGCCCCCCAATGCCGCGCATTGCCCGTCCCAGCGTTTCCCCCGTATTCATTCAACTTTCGCTCCGGCATGGCGCATTTTTTGTTCAACACTCGCAACGCGCACACTTAATACACATTCGCCATCGCGCGGCGCACATAGATCGCGCTCACGACGAACAGGACCAGAAACATCACCACGGCTTCGGCCGCGGCGTAACCGAACTTGAGCTTCTGGAAACCGTCGAAATAGATAACCGTCGCAAGCACCTCGGACGAATTCATCGGTCCACCACCGGTCATGACGAACACCGGATCGAACGCGCGAAAAGTCCAAATCGAATCGAGCAGCACAACGGTTGCGATGATCGGGTTCAGCTCGGGCAATGTGATGTACCAGAACTGTTTCGGCAGCGAGGCGCCGTCGATCTGGGCTGCTTCATAAAGCTGCTGCGGGATTGACTGCAGTCCGGCCAACAGCATGACCATGAAGAACGGGAATGCACGCCACACGTTCATCGCCGTCACCGACCACAGCGACGTCGCTGGATCTCCAAGCCAAGCGGTATTCGCACCCGCCGACGCAAGGCCGAGCGTTACCAGCAGGCCGTTGAAGACACCGAACGGTGCAAGCATCAAGACCCAAATCATACCGGCGACGGTTGGCGCCAAGAGCCACGGCACGATTAAGATACCACGTGCGAGCGAGCGAAAACGTCGATTGATGTCGGCATTGAGCAACAGCGCGATCGAAAGGCCGATCGCGAGGTGCAGTATGACACTCCCAGCAGTGAAAAACACAGTATTGAGGAACGCCGACCAAAACAGCGCGTCGGCAAGCAGCGCCGCGTAGTTGCCGACCCCGACAAAAGTCTCGCGGGTCATGTTGCTGTCGTAAAGGCTCAGCCGGATCACCGACACGAGAGGATAGATCAGCAGCGCGAACAGAATGAGCAGAGCTGGCCACAGGAACGAGTAGGCGAGCAGTTCGTCACGGTAGCGCTGACGGAAAGTGAGCACGAGCATGTGTCCGGTGATCAGTGTGAGCGCCGCGAATGTTGTGGCTCTGAAAGGCGCCTTCGGTTGGCGATCGGCACGCGCCAACCGATACGGTTCTTCGCTATTGTTGGGGCGCGATCGCCTCCGAAGTGCTCCTCAACACTTGAACCAGCGCTTACACCGCGCTCACTTCGCGGCAGCGAGAATCTTGTCCCATTCGGCAGCGGCAGCGTCCAAAGCCTCTTTCACCGACTTCTTGCCTTGGTTCGCATTCTGGATCTCGGTGGTGATGATCTTGTTCATCTGCACCGCGTTCGGCATGTTCAGGAACGGCGATTGCGCATTCGACCAGCCCATCTGAGACACGAATGCCGAGTAGATCTTGCGCTCCTTGAACCAGTCTTTTTCTCCGACGGTCATGTTGGCTGGGAAGGCACCGGAGCCCTTGGCCCACATGTCGTTGCCGACGGGCCCCGAGAGCCATTTGATCAATTTCCAGGCGGCGTCCTTGTTTTGGGCCTGCGCGGTCATGGTGTTGAGCGAGCCGCGCACCATGGTGCCGTTGGTCTTGCCGGTCGGCAGCGGCGCCACGTCGAATTTCAGGTTCGGATTGAGTTGCCTCTGGATCGAGATGCCCCACGGTCCTTCGAACATCATGGCAATGTTGCCTGACGCGAAGTTGGCGCGCTTCTCCTTTTCGCCGTTCGAAAGGATGCCAGGCGCCGTGACCTTGTCGACATTGATCCGCTTAAGATAGGTCTCGACAGCAGCGATCCCTTCCGGGCTGTTGAATGCGGCCTTGCTGCCGTCGAGGATCTTGCCGCCATTTTGAAGGATCAGCGGATAGATGTCATAGGTCATGTTCGTAGGCGGTTCGGATGCGAGCGTGCCCGTGACACCGTAGATCTTCTTGTCGGCGTTCGTTACCTTCTTAGCGATCTCGGCGAATTCCTCCCAGGTCTTCGGCGGACCAGCGACTCCGGCTGCCGCGAAGATGTCAGTGTTGTAGAACAGCGCAACAGACCCTGTTTCGAGCGGCACGTAGAATTGCTTGCCCTTCCATTTGGCTTGGAACGTGACCGGAATCTTCTCAAACAGCGACGGATCCTTGGCCATGAACGGATCAAGTGGCTCGATCATGCCGAGATCGGCGAATTCAGCGACCCAGTCCACCTGAATCATCAAGCACATCGGGCAGGCGCTTGGCCTGATGCTGGACCACCGAGCGATCATGGAATCCCGTGAACGGGCTGTCTACGATGGTTAGTTTGACGTCTGGGTGGTCCTTCTCGAACGCAGCCTTGATCTCGGCCATCAGCTTTTCGCCGACTTCGGTCGTCTTCCACTGGCCCCAGCGCACTTCAGTCTGAGCCGATGCCGTGATCGGCAGGCCTGCCGCAAACAACACTGCGAGCATGGCCCGCTTCGAGATGGATCCGATTACCATTGGTTTCCTCCGTGGTGTGATCTACCGTCTATGTCCGCGGTCTGGCGCCGCGCTTCTCGCTCATTGGTCTGACCCGCGGCCATACACAAACCTTCTGCCGCTCACGCCCCCTTGAGCAAAGCTGCGATCCCTGACGGCGCTGGTGAGGGTACTTTCACAACTTTCGTGAACTTAGTGACGAGGTCTTTCGTTTTGCCGACATTCATCCAGGTGAACATGTCCGCGAACATTTTTTCCAGTGACGCCATGATGTCCTCCTGCGTTCGCGCGGGAAGGTCTGCGAAGCGGCGCTTCATGATTTTCCATGACTTCTTGCGGACATTGTAAAGAAACTGAGCGTCCGTCTCACCGGGGGCACGTTCCTTGGCGTGGTTGGCAAACACATAATCGCGGATCTCCGCTTTCACGTCCTTCGGCAGGCTCGGGTGATCGAAGATCAGGTTGTTAAAGCCAAGCGCGAGATGGATCTCGATAGCGCCCGAGGCCGGGAATTTCGCCAACTGATGCCCGGGCAGGGTCGAGGCGCCATGCTGCACCACGCCCGCCATGTGAAATTCCTTGCGACAGATGTCGGAGATGGTGACCAGCGTTCCGTAGTCGGGGTTCACATCCGCGAGCGTGCCGTCGGGCAAAACCTTTCCACCGTGGTAGGTGCCGGAATTGACACTGATCTTGCTCATTCCGACAATGTGCTCGCCGGTCAGCTTCTTCATCGCAGCAGGGTACGTTGCCATGAACGCACGCATCTCCTCAGGAGTCGTGGTGTGGTGGCCGACTTCGCCGATTTCGGCGCCAAGCGAGATAGTAACGCCCTTCGGCTCGATCGATCGGATAAAGTGCGTGAATTCCGCGGTGATCTCGGCATTGAGCTGCTGCTGCTCGACGACGGTCGGCAGCGACAGGTCGACAACAGTCGAGGCATCGATGTCGATGTTGTAGAAACCGGCAGCCACCTGCTCGCGAATAATACGCTGCAAGCGCTCGGTCTCGGCCGCCCTGTCATTTTTGTAAGCCGCCGCGTTGATCTGGTCGTGATCGGCCTGCAGAAAAACAGGGTCCGACATGCCCCTCGCGCAGCGCGGCTGCAAGCACACCAGCTGTGAACTCTGACGGCGGCTGTTCGGCGTACTGCCATTCTCCGATCGCCTGCTCAAAGATCAACATCTGTGCGTCGAGCTTCATCGCGGCGCGGAACACCGCGCGGCACGTCTGATAGGTCCAGCCGCGCAGATTCATGGCCGGTACGGTCTTGTTCTCCCACTTCCCGTCAGCGCGGGCGATGTAGAGATCCTGGATCGAACTTGGCACGATGCCGGCGTGTTGCGCCGCCTCGCGGATCGCCCAACCCGCCGCGGCGCGCACGTCGTTGTCGGCAAGCAGCGCGGCCCGCGCCCAGCGATCGAGCATGTCATTTGGTGGACGCTTGCTGGTGGTGAACGAGGGCTGATCGCCTTGGCAGAGTGACGCCAATGCTCTTCAGGTCGGTGACCAGTTGTGGCAGCGTCGTTTCCATTGCACAAAGTCCTTGCCGGGATCCGGGCACTCTGACGCAAGTGATGCATAGGTGAACGATGTGCGCAAGGCTGGCCTGCCGCATGGTACGGATGCGCAAACGGTATGATGTCCATTGTCGACGTTGGGAAAGCGGAATGAGCAGAAAGATCGTGTGCGTCGGCGCAGTGGTGCAGGACGAGGTGTATCGTGTCGCAACGTTGCCGGCGGCCGGCATCAAAGTCGCCGCCGAAACCATCGAGGAACGCTTCGGCGGTCCCGCCGCGACCGGGGCGATCGCCGCAGCCAATCTCGGTGGCGCGGCGGCCTTCTGGGGTCGCGTCGGGACTTGATGCGGCCGGCAAGGCGGCACTCGCTGCCTTGACGCGTCACGGCGTCGACACAGGCGGCGTAGCGGTCATTCCCGAGGGGCGGACGCGCCGAGCTGTGGTGATTGTCGATGACAAGGGCGAGCGCTGCATCATCGCTTACCGCAAGGGCCTGCCGGACGACGCAGGACTTCCTGCCCATAGACAAACTTGACACTGTCGACGTGGTCCTTGCCGATAGCCGCTGGCCCGAGGGGGCCGTTGCCGTATTCGAACGGGCCAATGCACGCGGTAAACCGACAGTCATCGATGCCGACGGAGGCCCTCGTGACGGCACGGCGCGTATCGTCGCTCTGGCCGGCCACATCGTGTTCTCCGCCGAGGGTTTGCGCGACTACGCTGGCAACGGCGATCCCGCCGAGGTGCTTCGCCGGTGTGCGACCGACGCTGGTTCAAGAGTGTTTGCGGTAACGCGTGGTGCAGCCGGAAGCTTGTGGCTCATCGATGGCAAGTTGAGCTCCGATACCCGCATTCAATGTGACTGTGACCGACACAACGGGCTGTGGCGACGTGTTCCATGGTGCCTATGCGCTCGGCCTTGCTGAAGGTATGGCCCCGCTTGAGGCGGCGCGGTTTGCCTCCGCGGCCGCAGCGGTCAAGGCGGAGCGCGGGCGCGGCTGGGAAGGGATGCCGTCGCGATCGAATGTGATGGCGCTCCTGGCAGAAGCATCGTGAGTAGGAGCCGTGCGCGACGCCGCCGATGGTGTGCGCGAGCGTCAATTGCAGCGCGGCGTTCGCAGATTTGGCGCTCGGCAAGCTCACCGAGCGCAACGAAGTCATTTTCCGGGATGATGAACGTCTGGCCGAAGAATATCAGCAGTAGGGTTGGAATGGGCGATAGGATCGAAGCCGCAGCCATCTGGCCAAATAGCACTTCGTATTGCAGCGCAAAGCGAACAAAAAATCGAACACGGTCAGCGCCCGGTGATTTCCGATGTGCAGGAGCGGCACTCAAGGCAATGCCGGTAAAAGCCAACCGATGTGATGGTTTGGCAGCAACCATCAAAAAGGTTCTGACCGGCGCGATCGAGGTCCATTACCACCGCAACGCCGCTTGCGCGGCGACGGGGCGGAACGGCTCTCGGCCGAACAGGGCGGTCACCGCGCCGGCAGTGACAGGCCCGTCGAAATGGATCGCGCTGGCGATGTAGAGGGCAGCGATGCCAGCGCCGCACGCGCCCTCGATATCCGTGTGAACGCCGTCGCCGATACCAAGAATGCGTGGAGTTGGCACAGGCGAACCGCGCAAGGCCGTGATCGTGCTGAAAGCTTGAGCGTAGATCGGCAGGTAAGGTTTGCCGGCATAAACGACGGGACCGTTGAGTGACCGATAGAATGCCGCGAGCGCGCCAGCGCACGGCACGATCACGCCACCACGATCGACCGTCAGATCCGGGTTGGCGCAAATCATCGTGACGCCGCGGGCCGCGAGCGCGGCGAGCGTTGCACGATAGTCCTCGGGTCGCTCGCGTGTGTCGTCGAACAGCCCGGTGCAAATGATCGCACTCGCGTCGTCGGCCGCGACCCGGGCGAGATCAAAGCCCTCGAAAACCGTCAGGTCGCGCGCGGGTCCGATGTGATAGACCGCAGCGCGGCCGAGTTCCTTGAGCAGGCCACGTGTCACGTCACCCGAAGTGATGATCGTATCGTAGGCATCGGGACCGATGCCAAGTCGTGCCAATTGTTCGGCGACCGAGTGATTGGGGCGTGGGGCATTGGTGACGAGGACGACACTGCCGCCGCTGCGGCGAAAGGCAACGCAAGCCTCGACGGCGCTGGGGTGTTGCATAACGCCGTTGTGCAGGACGCCCCAGATATCGCAGATCCAGGCATCATAGCGCGCGGCGAGATCGCGGACGTGATCCAGAACGGCGATGGTTTTATCAAAAGCGCTCATGCGGCGTCCAAGACAGACATTCTGATGTCAGACATCATCTGCATAGTGTGCTTCCGGAACCGTGGGAAGCGGTTTTCGCAACTTGCGCGACCGCGCCGGGTGCGTGTCGGCACCTGAAGGCGCAAGAACAATGCGCCGGGTGCGTGTCGGCACCTGAAGGCGCAAGCGCCGGGTGCGTGTCGGCACCTGAAGGCGCAAGAACAATGCGCCGTTCAAACCGCGTTCTGGTCAGCCGCCACCACATCGGCGCGAACCGGCCGCGGCAAGCCGAACAGCGAGCCTTGGCCCAACACCGCGCCACTGGCCAGCACTTGCGACATCGTCCACTCGTCGTCGATATGGCCGACAATCAGCGACAGGCCCAGTTCTCCGAGGTAACGGCACAGATCCGTCGCCGGTACAGTCCCGCCTGCGCCCGGCATGCCATCGAGCAACACGGCCGCATCGAGCTTGACGAACTCAAACCCGCGCGCGCGCAGCAATCCAAAATCCATGTCGAGGTCGACGACCTCTTCCAGTGCGAAGCGCAGGCCCCATTCGGCCAGCAACGTCAGTGCCTGCCAATGCGCCGGGCCGAACGCACGCACTTCGTACTGCGCGTAGCCGAGCACCAGATGTCCGCCCTCGCCGTCGCCGATGGCGCGCGACGCGGCGTCGTGGAAGATCTGATCGGCTAGCGATTCACCCGACACCGACGTGAGGACGGCCGACGCCTGCCCGCCATCCTGGATACGACGGGCAATGCGCGCGACGCGCGGCAGCTTGATCGCGTCCAGCTGCGGCAGCATTCCCGTCAGGCGCGCGGCGGCCATCACGTCGCGGTGCTGGATTTCCGCGCCGTCCACAGTCAGCAAGCGGACGCTGACTTCGAAATGGCGCGGTTTGCGCTCGGATAGACCCTGGATCGGGTCCAGATAGACGTTGACGTTTTCCCGCAGGATCGCATCGGCCAGCCAATGATACTCGGGCGCAACCGGTGCCGCATCCTGCTGCGTGGGCGTAGGATGACGGGCGGCGAAATCGGTCACGGCTGGAGCACGCTGGCGCTGCGCACCGGCATCGCGTGTGTCGAACGCCAATTGCTTGATCAGCCCCTGCAGATGTTCGAAATCGCGATCCCGTTGTGATGAAGGTATGGTATCGCGCTGAGACAGGGGAGCAGCGTCGTGCGGCGATAGCGGAGCAGGGACCGCCCTGGCCGGCAACGCCAACTCGTAGAATTCATGACCGCGAGTGTCGATGAACGGTTCGCTGGTTACCGCCAACTGATGCTCGGCGCGGTCGGGTCGGAAATGGAACGGATCGCGTTGCGTCGCGTCGATGGATGGTTCTGTACCTGTATGTATGACGCCGTGATCGGTCCGCCCATGGCCAGCAACGGGGGCAACCGACGCCGCTTCGTGCGCAACAGGGCTCAGCGCGTGCGACCAGTGTTGACGGGCGTCCGTGGCCGATTTTGTGCTGGTTTTGCGTTTTGCATTGCCAAGCCTACTCACCTGGGCGCCGGCCCGTCGGACGACCGTGTGCGTTGACAGCATGACCGCATAGATCCCGGCCGCCACCAGCAAGGCAACCCACAGTGCCATTCCGCCCTGCATCGCAAGGCCCGCCGCAAAGGCGCCGGCGACAACCGACATCGATGCCCCAACCAGGAGGTCTCGGATTGTGGTTGGACGCTGTGGTGGCGCCAATTGTCTTGGCGCAGTTGTTGTAACGGTCATGCGGCGCTAGCCCCCGGTGCGCGCTGATTCGGTGACCACAACTATCCGCGCCGCAAGACTGATGTGCAATCAGGGCGACAAGGGCTATCGGGCGTTTTCCAAAGGATTTTCAAGCTTTACACGGCGATTGTTGACGTTCGGGCGGACAAAAGGGGCCAAATGCTTGCGCACCCAGCCCCGCGTCAGCAACGACAACTACAGTACGACAACGGTCACGTCGATCAGGCGACGGCTTTGATCGTCTTGGCGATCTTGTCGGTGATTTCGCCAATTTGCGCTTCCGTGACAATCAGCGGCGGCGAGGTGACGAGCGTATCCATGCCGACGCGGCAGTAGATGTCGAAGTCGTTGTACATTTTCTCGATCGCCGCATAGCCGCGCTTGCCGGCTTCGCCTGGGATCGGATCGAGATCGATACCGCACATCAGCCCGATCGGCCGAATGTCGGCGACGTTGGGCAGTCCTTTGAGCGACATCATCGCGTCGGCGAACTTGCCTTCGAGCGCCTTGGCGCGTTCAAACAGTCCTTCCTGCTTGTAGAGTTCCAGCGTCGCAACGCCGGCTGCGACCGCCAGCGGGTGGCCGGAGTAGGTGTAGCCGTGGAACAGCTCGATGAGATATTCAGGCCCCTGCATGTGCGTCTCGTACAGCCCCTTGCGGCAGAGCACACCCGAAAGCGGCACGGCGGCGTTGGTGACGCCCTTAGCGAAGGTGATCATATCCGGCACGACACCATAGCGCTCAGCGGCGAACCCGTAGCCGAGACGGCCGAAGCCGGTGATGACTTCGTCAAAGATCAAGAGGATGCCGTGCTTCTCAGTGATCTCACGCAGCTTCGTGAGGTAGCCCTTGGGCGGCGGCAGGCAGCCCGTTGATCCGGCCACCGGTTCGACTATGACGGCGGCAATGGTGCTGGCGTCATGCAGGCCGATGATGCGGGTGAGTTCGTCGAGCGTTTCGAC
This sequence comes from uncultured Alphaproteobacteria bacterium, assembly GCA_963714325.1. Classification (GTDB taxonomy): domain Bacteria; phylum Pseudomonadota; class Alphaproteobacteria; order Rhizobiales; family Hyphomicrobiaceae; genus CAVQOB01. Next base: position 88,573 of record CAVQOB010000009.1, read on the forward strand.
GCCCCACTCCGGTTCGCCCTTGGTGAAGGCCTGCTTGGCTTTGTTGTAGGTCGCTGGCATGTGGTCGACGCCGACCAGCATATTGCCGAAGGCTTTGCGGTTGTTGACCATGCCACCAACGGAGATGCCGCCGAAGTTGACACCGTGGTAGCCGCGCTCGCGGCCGATGAAGCGGGTGCGCGAGCCCTGGCCGCGTGCCTTGTGATAGGCGAGCGCCACCTTGAGCGCCGTTTCGACGGCTTCCGAGCCCGAGTTGGCGTAGAGCACGTAGTCGAGATCGCCCGGCGCCATCAGTGTCAGCAGTGACGACAACTTGAACTGATCCGAATGCCCGTACTGGAACGGTGGCGCATAGTCGAGGGTCGCCGCCGCCTTTTGAATTGCTTCCACGATCGGCTTGCGGGTGTGGCCGGCGTTGACGCAGAAGAGACCCGCGGTCGCGTCTATCACCTTGCTGCCATCGGGCTTGATGTAGTGCATGTCCTTGGCGCCGGCGAACATTCGCGGCTGCTTCTTGAAGGCGCGGTTCGGCGTGAACGGCATCCAATAGGATTCAAGCTCATTCGGTTTCATATCGAGCGGGGCCATGGGGTGTTTCCTCCGGTGGTCGTTGAGAGTGGTGAGTAGTGTTGGTTGTAGGTTGGGTTAGGGCGGCCACGGTGCCGAAAACAGGTATCTGGGTTATGCCGCCCGTAATCCAACATTAGCGACGCGCATTTTTTTCTGCCGGCGGTTTTCCGAGTTGTTGGGTTACGCGTCGGATGGGCGGCTTCGTTCAAGAAGAATAGTCAGAGGCCGACGCTAACCCAACCTACATTTCACTTCACTTCAATTCGATTTCGACGAACACGAATTCATGTGGGCTGGCATTGACGACATTGTGCTCGACGCCCTCGTTGCGGGCATAGGAGGCGCCAGCCGTCATCGGCACGACCGTTTCGGTGCCGCCCGGACCTTCGATGAGCAGATGGCCGTTGGTCAATGGGACGACGACATAGTCATGCCCATGCCGATGCCATCCGGTCTCGGCGCCAGGGGCAAAGCGCCACTCGGTCGCCAGCACGCGCGGCGTATCGATCTGGACGGTCGAGGTTGCGGGCGGTCGCTTCTTGGTCATGGCGGTGAGTTTCCGAAAGCCGTGCGCAGTGTCTCAGCGGCATTTGGCACCGTTCAATATCTTAGCTCAAGTCCTTTTCTCATGTTTCTCAACGCATTGAAATATTTGACATCATGCAATAGGAATTGCGCTATATCACACACTCGAAACACGCCCGGGACCATTGCCGATGGATCGCACCAATACCTTCGATGTCGGCGCCAGGCTGAGGACGCTGCGGATGGCGCAGAAGCTATCGCAGCGCGAACTCGCCAAGCGGGCGGGCGTCACCAACTCGACCATCTCGCTGATTGAGGCGAACCGGGCGAACCCATCGATCGGCGCGCTCAAACGCATTCTGGAGGGGCTCCCGATCGGCCTCGCCGAATTTTTCGCGGCCGAGCCGGAGCGTCCGATGAAGTCGTTTTACCGCGCCGACGAGCTGGTCGAGATCGGCAAGGGCCGGATCTCCTATCTCCAGGTCGGCGAGAGCATGACCGGTCGCGCGCTGCAGATTTTGAAGGAACGCTATGAGCCAGGCGCCGATACCGGCCGCGTGCCGCTCGTGCACGAGGGCGACGAGGGCGGCGTGATTGTCTCTGGCCGCTTGGAAGTCACCGTCGATGGCGAGCGCAAAATCCTGGGGCCGGGCGACGCCTACTACTTCGAGAGCCGTCGCCCGCATCGCTTCCGCGCGGTCGGGCCGGAGCCGTGTGAATTGATCAGCGCGTGTACGCCGCCGACGTTTTGAAAGGGCATGCATTCTAGCCGCGGCGTGCAGCCACAATCGTGGCTACATCAATCTTCGTCATGCCCATCATCGCATCGAACGCGCGCTTTGCTTCGTCGCCGCCTGCAGCCAGTGCTTCCATCAGGACGCGCGGCGTGATTTGCCAGGAAATGCCCCACTTATCTTTGCACCAACCGCACGCGCTTTCCTGGCCACCATTGCCAACAACGGCGTTCCAGTAGCGATCCGTCTCTTGCTGATCATCGGTGGCGATCTGGAACGAGAACGCTTCATTGTGCTTGAATGCGGGGCCGCCGTTCAAGCCGACACAGGGGATGCCGGCCACTGTGAACTCGACCGTCAAGACGTCGCCTGCTTTCCCTGACGGGTAGTCGCTGGGTGCATGAAGGATAAAACCGACCACGCTATTGGGAAAGGTCTCGGCATAAAAGCGCGCAGCCGTCTCAGCGTCTTTGTCGAACCACAAGCAGATCGTGTTTTTGGCCATGACGTTCATGCCAGAATTGTATCGCGCAACGTGATGGCGAGCAAGCACACCACTGTGGTCAACTCAAGGCAGGGAAGGTGGTGAGATTATCTCTGGCCACTTGGACGTCACCGTTGACGGCGAGCGCAAAATTCTGGGGCTGGGCGACGCCTACCATTGCGAAAGCCGCCGCCCGCATCGGTTTCGCGCCGTCGGGCCGGAGCCATGCGCGCTGATCAGCGCGTGCACACCGCCGACGTTTTGATTTGGTGGCGAATTCTATGCACCGTCGTTGGACGTCAGCGCGCCGTGTGCAAATCGGGCGCAAGTGCGAAGCGTGTTGCGCCGCCACACCCGCATCCGGTGCAATACGGCTGATGCCACTTGCGCCTATGGCTCCAGGATTCGTCGAAGCTGGCTCCAATTGACGCGGCTCGCCGGTTCGCCTTCGCCGAGCGCGCCTCGCACGGCCGCCAGCGAGACGCTCGGACCAGCGCCGCCGTCAGCATAGAGCGCATAGCCAAAGCCGCGCGGGAAGGCGCTTGATATGTCGTAGAGGGTGGCGTTATTGCCCTTGAACAAAGCTGGCGGGAATTGTGGGATGCTTGGGAACGACTCTCTGAGCTGATCGATCAGGATGTCGATGTCGCCCGTTCTTTCCTCTGCAAGCCACCCGCGATCGTCGCGATCCCGTGGTGTCGTGCAAGGCCATGCACCCCTCTGGTCCTCCCGGCACATTGGCGCGGAGCGGATGGCGATCGCCATGACCAATTCCATGGCGCGGCCAAGCTGGCGGAATTTCTCGACCGATTGATCTGACAGGCGCTGGCCGCTCTTGATCGCATAGCGCCATGTACAGTCGGAATAGGGATTGCCATTCTTGAAGCAGGGCGGAACCGCCAGCGGTTGCTCCTCGCTGATGAAGCCGATCAACGAATCGCAGCATTCCTGCATCTCTTTTGCCGTGAACGTCCTGGGATCGCGGCCTTTGTACTTCAGCATGCCCGGCGGATCATCCGGCTTGAGGCCAGCGAGTTCTTGCTGCAATTCCTTGGCGTGGAACCGGATATAGGTCGGCAATCGTTGCCCGGTCTCGGGATCGAAGCGAGCTTCACTGATCAGCGCCAGGCACAGGCTTTCAAGGGTGAAGCCCTTGGCCTGGTATCGCGCCAGGAAGTCGTCGGACAGCGAGACCCGGTAGGACGCTTCGCCGTAGTGATAGCACTTGTTTTTCAGCGGGCGCAAGTCGCCGCCAATGCCGAGCCGGTGCAAGGCCTCAAAGGTGTCGATGAAGACAATCGGGTATCGGATGGCTTGCTGCGCGAAGGCTGGCACGCCGCCCGCCATGGCCGTCAATAGCAACGCAACGATTCCGAACGAGCGCAAGTCGCTTCTCCAAGATTTCAAAAATCAATCGTCGTATCGCTTCTTCAGGTCTTGCAGATTGATCGACGACGCTCGCGTCGGCGTGTCGAAGATGTAGCGCAGCAGGTAGGCCGGCGCGACGGAAGGGCCGCCGCACTCGTGGCAATAGAGGGCGTTGAGCGCGTAGCCGAATCCGCGCGTAAACGCTGCCGACACATCGAGAAATTGCGTCAGCGTCCCACGCGTCAGGTCTTTCGCCAGAAACTCGCGGCCGGCATGCGTCCTGACCGCATCGATGACACTGTCGTATTCGGGCCGCAGGAATCCGGTATCGGACGTCTCGATCGTTTGGGGATTGCATGGCCAGGTCGGCCAGCCTGTCAGCGCGGTATGATTGGTCCGCTTGAAGGGGCAGCCCTTGACTGTGCCGGAGAGAATGCGCGCCATGCCCCGCTCGAGCGCCAATCCGAACTCGCGATAGCGTTGCGTTGTCGCGGGCGTCAGCGCGGCGCCGGTCTTGAGATCGAAACGCCAATTGCAATCCGAGTACGGCGCTCCGTTCTTGAAACAGTCGGGTACGACTAACGGCAGCTCATTGCCGGTGTACTGCTCGCCGCAGCAGTTTTCCAGTTGCTTGGTGGTCATGGTTTTGGGATTGCGACCCTTGAGCGCCTTCTTCAATTCGGCCTCGTCGACGATGAGGTAGGTTGGCAGCCGCGCGCCGGTCTCGGGATTGTAACGGGCTTCGCTGAGCAGGCCGAGGCAGAGGCTGTGCCGCGAAAAACCTTTCACCTTGTAGCGTGCCATCAGTTCGGTGGACACGCTGATGCCATAGCCAAATCCTTCCTGCGTATAGCAATGGACGGGATAGCGCTTGGCCGTATCGAGCGCCTCGGTGCCATCGGGCATCGAGATTCCGAACGTCGCCAGCGGCTTCGCATCGGGCATGAGGATAGGGAAGGTGACGGCCGGTTGTGCCGCCGCCGGCGTGACAGCCAGGGCGATCATCACTGCGGCCGTTGCAACTCCAGAAAGCCATTGCAATGCCATAGCACCACTCTCAATCAATTTTGCCAGCGGACAGGCGCCCGCCCGGTCGCGCCGATCATCTCTCGAAGTAGCTCTGCAATTGCCGGAAATCGATCCGTGACGCGCGTGTCGGCTCGCCATACTCGCCATGGTAGTAGCGCAAGGTCAACTCAGATGCCGCCGCTGGTCCGCCGTTCTCTTCGGCTTTCAACGCGTAGCCGAAGCCTCGCGGAAACGCTGTCGAAATATCGAGGAATGTGGCGACGGTGCCTTGGGTCAGCTTTTTCGGCAGTAACGCCGCGTCGACATGCTTTGCAAGTGTTTGGCCAATGAACTTCGCGTCGGGAGCCATAAATCCTTCTTCATACGTTGCCCGAGGTTTCCCGCACGGCCACTGTTCGTTGTCTGATTTGCAGGCTTTTTTCTCGTCGCGCAGCGCGCGCGCCATCCCGGCTTCAAGGGCGCGGCCGAATTCCCTAAATCGCCGCGTCGTCTCGGGTGTCAGCGGCTTACCGCTCATGATGTCGAAGCGCCAGTTGCAATCGGAATAGGGCGCACCATCCTTGAAGCACGAAGGGACGGAATATGGCTGTTCTTCGGAAAAAAAGCCCCGGTCCGTAAGCCATTCCTTCAACTCTCGCTTTGGTACAGAGTTCAGAGCCCGGCCCTTGAGCGCCTTGCGAAGGTCTTCCTCGTCGGCTGCGATGTAGGTTGGAAGTCTCCGGCCAGTCTCCGGATCGAACTTCGCTTCGCTGACCAAACCGAGACAGGTACTTTCGAGCGTAAATCCTTTGGCCTTGTGGCGCGCGAGCAGGGCCTCTGAAATCGCAATGCCATTGCCATCGCCGCCGTAGGAATAGCAGCGATGCGGCGTCAGGTTCATGTCGCGCTCGTCGCCGAGTTCCGTTACTCCGCTGATGCCTAGCTTTTGCAGCGTCGTTTCGCCAATTGCGAACACGATCGGGTATTTGATTTGCGACTGTGCCAACACGTTGGACGCCAGCAGCAAAAATGCCAAGCAGGCGATCACCGTTCTACCGAGACGGCGCATCACGGCGCCCTCCGTAACACGAAAATTTCGTCGATCGCGGCGAGCCGGTCGATCACTTGCCAGGAGACGCCGGGGCCGGGCAGTCCCTCTTTCGCCTTGAAGGCCGCCAGCGCCGCGCGTGTCGGATCGTCGAAGGTGCGCGATACCGGGAGTGTCGCGGCACCCGTCCGCTTCAACGCCGTTTGCAGCGCGGCCGTCATCCGCGGGCTGGGTGGGTGGGCCGCATTGCCGGCGAAAATTTCCGCAAGGTCGGTCTCGGTGTATTCGATCGCCGCTTGCCGGAGCCCCTGCGCATAGGCGCGCCGCCACCACACCATCGCTTCCTTCAGATCGATGCCGGTGCCTTCGCCGCGGATCAACATGACGGCGAGATTGTTCTGCGACCAGTCGAAGCCCATTTCGGCGGCGCGGCGATAGAGCTGCACGGCTTCGACGTCCTGGCCGGCCTTGTCGAGGGCGCGGGCGAGGTTGTGCATGAGGCGCGGATTGTTCGGGAAGCGCGCGAGGTCGGTGCGACAAGCGGGGATGGCGGCGAGGGTATCGATCTTGTCGAATTCGACGCCCTTGACCGAGATGTTGTTATCCTCTTCCGCCGCCAACACGTCGCACGGCAGTGGCTTGGCGCGGGTTTGCAGAAAAAGCGGCGCCGAGAGCGCGTTGCGCAGTTCGGGGCGCTGCTTGCCGCTGGTCGTGTAGAGCACGGTGCGCGCGGTCTTCACGAGAATGGAATTCAGATCTTCGTCGGCATTGGCAAGCGCGTCGCGCAGCGCCTCGGCGTAGGGGCTGATGCCACCGGCGCCGTCGTCGGCGACGTCGAAAGGTTGCGTTGCGTAGCCGACCAGCAGGCCGTGCGCGCCGTCGTTGCCGCCGGCACGTGCAGCGTCGATGACCGGAAGCTCTATCGGCGCGAGGCCGCGCGACAGACCCTTGCGGTTCAGATTGCGGGCGATGGAGGCGAGGAACGGATTGTTGCGGCAGGCGTCGAGGATGATCGCGCGCGCTTTGACCTTGTCGCCGAGTGCGCCAAGTAAGGTGCTGATGGGATAGAGGCCGTCGAGGGGATCGCTGCGCCGGTCGTTGAATTCGACCGGCACGATGTAGTTCAGACCGTCGATCTGCAGTCCATGGCCGGTATAATAGACCAGCGCCACGTCGGCGCCAGTGGCGGCGGTGAGAAAGCCGTCGATCGCCTGCTTCAGATCGTCGAGTTCGCTGTCGTAGGCTTCGTGGATCGCAAAGCCCGCGTCCTTGAGTTTGCCGGCGATCAGTTTGGCATCACTGACGGTGTTGACCAGCGGCGCCGTGAAGCGATAGTCCTTCAGCGCGATGACCAGTGCGATCTTCTTGCGGCCGTCGGCGTAGTCGTCGGTGAGGGCTGCCGTGCACAAAGCCATGAGACAGGCGAAAGCAAGCCAAACCGCGCGGATCGCAGCAGTCCAAACGGACCACGCACTGGCCGATTCCCACCGTCCCATCCAACGCCTCCACAAAGCCAAAAAACAATCGGTGTCATCGCGCCAAAAAAGTGCGCCTCGTCATAGTATTGAGAACTCGGCGGCCATTGGCAAGCGGACACTCTGGCTGGCTCGAAAAAATTGTCCGGCGTGTCGATCCAGCCGTCGCCCATTGGTCTTTGCCGTGTCACGCCCGCATGGGCCAGTTTTCAGGAGAGACACGATGACTTTTTATTACACCAGTATCTATGCCGTGCCCTTAGGACTGTTGATGATCGCCCTCAGCGCCCACACGATCGTCTTGCGCGCCAAGACCGGCATATCCCTGGGACATGGTGATCGTCCGGAGTTGGCCGAACGCATCCGGCGTCACGGGAACTTTGTCGAATTCGTCCCCTGGCGCTGATCCTCATGGGTTTGGCTGAGGTCGCCGGAGCGTCGCGAGGATGGCTCCATAGTGTGGGTGGTCTCTTGCTCGTCGCACGACTGGTCCACCCCTGGGGCATCAAGCATGACAATGCCGCTGCGCCAGCACGCATCATCGGCGCGGCCGGGACACAGCTGTCGATGTTGATCGCCATCACTCTGATTGCCTGGCAACGGCTCGCCAGTGGCGGACCATAAAAATCGGGCCTGATGTCGATTGCAGTGGACGCCATTCGTCTCAAGAGTAAGCCGGCAACAACGCAGGTGGAAATGGCCACAGCGGCCCATTTGTTAGGAGCACAACGATGAAATACCTCGCACTGATTTATGCCGCATCGAAAACAGAACCCCAGTACGGTAGCCCCGAGTTCAAGGAGTTCATGGCCGGATACATGACCGCGACCAAACGCTACAAGGACGACAAGGTCTTTCTGGCAGGCGAGGGGCTGCAGCCCACTTCGACCGCCACTACCGTACGGGTGCGCAACGGCAAAATCGAAACCATCGATGGGCCATTCGCTGAAACCAAAGAGCAGCTCGGCGGCTTTTATCTGATCGATTGCGACAATCTCGACGCTGCGATCAAATATGCAGCCCTAATCCCGTCGGCCAGGTTCGGTTGTGTCGAGGTTCGCCCGGTCATGGAATACTGAACCGACGTTGACGCTGGATCCGATGGCTATGCAGCCGCCCCCGAAAGCAATCACCGAGGCGATCGACACACTCGTCCGTGATGAGTGGGGGCGGTTGCTGTCGTCGCTGATTGGCATCCTGCGGGATTTTCAGCTCGCCGAGGACAGCCTTCAGGATGCGTTGGAGGCGGCGCTGGAGCATTGGACGCGCAGCGGCCTGCCACAATCCCCCGTGGGTTGGCTGCTGCAGACAGCGCGCCGCAAGGCCATCGACAGGATTCGCAGGCATCGCAATTTCGAAAAAAAGAGCGCTGAATATGCACTGTTGATCGACGTGGAGCAGCTGAGCGCCGACGCTATTGATGACAGCGCGATTCCCGATGAGCGGCTGCAGTTGATCTTCACCTGCTGTCACCCGGCGCTGGATGAGAAAACCCGGATTGCCCTGACCTTGCGCACGCTTGGTGGTTTGACGACCGTGGCCATCGCGCGCGCTTTTCTCGATTCCGAAGAGGCGATGGCGCAGCGGCTGGTCCGCGCCAAGGATAAGATCAAGAAAGCTGGCATCCCTTATCTGGTGCCCGATGGGGAGACTTGGCCCGAACGACTGGGCTCGGTGCTGGGCGTCCTCTATCTCATTTTCAACGAGGGTTACGCGGCGACGTCCGGCGACACACAGGTCCGCCGCAGTCTTTGCGACGAAGCCATCCGGCTGGCCCGCATTCTGTTGCGTCTGCGCCCGGATGAGCCGGAAATCATGGGGCTGTTGGCGCTGATGCTGCTGCATGATTCGCGAAGCAATGCGCGGATTGATGCCGACGGCCGGATGGTCCCCCTCGAACATCAGAACCGCGCCCTGTGGTCGCGCTCACACATGGCCGAGGGTGCGGCTCTCGTCGAACAGGCGCTGAGGCGCGGCCAACTCGGGCCCTACCAGTTGCAGGCGGCGATCAGCGCAGTTCATGCCGAAGCTGCATCGATGGCCGAGACCGATTGGCCACAAATCATCGGCCTCTATGATTGGCTCGATCGCTTGCGGCCCAATCCGGTCGTGCGTCTCAATCGCGCCGCCGCAGTGTCGTATGCAACATCGCCGTCGGCGGCGCTGGCCGAGCTTGACGCGCTAAGGCCGGCGCTTGAGCGCTATCAGCCGTTCCATGCAACACTCGCGGACTGTTTGCGCAGGGTCGGGCGTCACGACGAGGCAGCAGTCGCATATGATCGCGCCATCGCGCTGTCGAACAATCCGCTGGAGCGAGCGTTTCTCAGCGAAAGAAGGCGAGACGTGTCGTGACGGCCGTCGTGATCACCCTATCCCTTGCCTCCGCGAAACGCGGCCAGCGAACCGGCGTCGATCTTGGTGCCGATGGCGCTGTTCATCCGGTTGGTAGCATTGAAGATCGCGACGATCTGCGCGGCTTCGAGGATTTCCGGTTCGCTAAGGCCGCCCTTGCGCAGGATGTCCAGCGTCGTCTCGGTGGCATGGCCAGGTGTCAATGTCATGAAGGATGCGAATTCGGCCAAGGCGTGCTCGCGTTTCGAGAGCGACGCCCGGCGCCAGTTGCACAGCACGATGTCGACGTCGATCTTCGGCATGCCATGGGCCTGCAGCGCACAGGCATGGGTGATGATGCAGACTTCGCAGCGGTTTTCAAGGCTGACAACGAGGGCGGTCAACTCGCGCTCTTGGCCCGACAGCAGGCAATCCTTGCCGCGCATCAGCCGGTTGATATAGCCCTGCCATAGCGCCAAGCGATCCGGCTCGAACGGCAGCTTCAGGAACTCGCGGACATAGCCGAGCCGCTGTTGGCTCTCGTCCCACATGGCCTGAATGGCTGGCGCCGGCTTCGTGACGTTGTCGATTCGCAACCAGGACGAACGTTCGGCCATGATGAAACTCCTAACACTTCGTTGCTGCACGCCAGCGAACGTTTTATTAGTCTCGGACGTGTGGCCGGGAGTGGTCAAGAGTTCGACTGTTTTCAATAGCCTGCCGGAACGTGCCCTCGGATTGCCGTAAAGGGGCCGGGTAAGCGCTGGATTCTGGCCCCGACCTCACCCGAATCGGGCCGGCATTTAGGTCTCGTTAGCCGAATCGCAGCGATGGTGGGACCGCAAGTGGTCGTCATTACTGCGCGGCCGCGTCACGAGGGGAATTGCCATGCTGATGAGTGTTGTCGATGGTTTGCGTGCTGGCCACTCCTATCCCGAGATCGCGGGCAAACGCGTGCTGATCACCGGGCTGACCGGCGCCATGGGCGTCGACATCGCCCGCAGCTTCGCCGATGCCAAGGCGCGCCTGGTCCTCCAGTTCGACGAGACCAGCGACGAGATGCAGGCGCTGGCCGAGATGCTGGCGCCAACCGCCGTCGATCTCGCCGTCTATGGCGGCGTGCAGACGACAACAGACGCCGTCGTACAGTTTGCCCGCACGGCCGTGACCAAGTTCGGCGGTATCGACGCGGTCATCAACATCATTCCGCTGACCGGCACGCGCAGTACCCCGATGCAGTCGGCCGACGACGTCGAGCGGCAGGTCGCTGAACGGCTGCTGTTGCCAGCCCTCGTCTCGCGGATTGTTGCCAACCGCATGCGGCTGACGCTGACCGAGGGCCTTGTGCTGAATATCGCGACGTTGCCCGGCCGGCCAACGGGCGCCGAGCGTGCGTTCGGCATGTTCGCCAAGACCGCGCTCGCCACCATGACTCGTAAGGAAGCCGCCGAATGGGGCCGCGAAGGCATCCGCTTCAACGCGGTAGCGCCACAATGCGGCGGCGTTAGCTCCGAGCCGGGGCTCGCCGGCGAAGCCGACATCGCCGCACTCGCCATGTACTTGGTATCGGGCCGTGGCAAGGCCCTGACCGGTCATCTGTTCGACGTCGAATTGGCGGTTTGAGCGTCATGCGAAGCCTTCACGGTCGCACTTCTGGACGTGAGCCTGCTTTCTTGGCATGAGGCGTTGTTGGACGCTTGAAGGAGTGCGCCGCTGGTCGAGCGGGTGTTCCGACGCCAGGAGACAGGCATGCTCAATACGCCTCGCAGCCGCCGCGGCATGGTGACCTCGCCGCATCATCTGGCGAGTGAATTGGGGTTGCGTGTGTTGCGCGACGGCGGCACGGCGATCGAGGCTGCTGTCGCCATGGCGGCAACGTTGCCGGTCGTCTATCCGCATATGACATCGATCGGCGGCGATGGCTTCTGGATCGTGTCGGTGCCCGGCAAAGAGCCGATCGCCATCGATGCCTGCGGCGCGGCCGCTGCCACAGCGACACCCGCGCTCTACAAGAAGCATGGGCATAAAACCATTCCATGGCGTGGGCCGTTGGCCGCGAATACCGTCGCAGGCACGATTTCGGGCTGGGGCGAAGCATTGCGATTGTCGGGTGAACTCGGCGGGCGATTGCCACTGTCGCGATTGGTTGAGGACGCGGTGTGGCACGCCGAGAACGGCTTTGCCGTCACGCGCAGCCAAGCCGATCTGACGGCGGAAAAGTGCCAAGAGTTGAAAGACGCGCCAGGCTTCGCCGCGCAATTCCTGGTCAATGGTGAGGCCCCCCGCGAGGGCCAACTCATGAAACTGGCGGCCTTGGGTTCGACATTGAAACGACTGGGACGCGACGGCACGGCGGATTTCTACGCCGGCGGTATCGCCAAGAGCCTGGTCGCCGATCTCGCTAAAATCGGCGCGCCGGTGTCCGCCGATGATCTGGCGCGGCACACCGCTCAGCGATTGAGGCCTCTGACAGTGAAGGTGCGCGCCGGCCAGCTCTACAATTTTCCCCCGCCAACGCAGGGCCTCGCCTCGCTGATGATCCTCGCGCTGTTCGATCGCATGCGCGTTAAGGAGGCCGATGATTTCAAGTATCTGCACGGCATCATCGAAGCGACCAAGCAGGCGTTCCTGGTGCGCGACCGGATCATCGGCGATCCCACCTCGATGACCGAAGACCCCGCGCGCTACCTGCAGAAGGATATCCTCGACGGCCTCGCCAAGCGCATCGACAGGAAGACGGCAATGGCCTGGCCTGCGCCGGTCGACAAGGGCGACACGATCTGGCTCGGCGCCATTGATGGCAATGGCGTGGCCGTCAGTTTCATCCAAAGCATCTACTTCGAATATGGCTCCGGCTGCGTGCTACCCGAGACTGGCATCGTCTGGCAGAATCGCGGTGCAAGCTTCTTCCTCGACAAGCCGGGTCCGCGCTTGCTGGCACCGGGGCGCAAACCGTTCCACACCCTCAATCCCGCATTGGCCAGGCTCGGCGATGGTCGGGTGATGGTCTATGGCACGATGGGCGGCGAAGGTCAGCCACAGACGCAGTCGGCGATCTTCTCGCGCTACGCCATGTTCGGGCAGGGATTGCAGGCCTCGATCACCGCGCCGCGCTGGCTGCTCGGCAAGATGTGGGGGGAGGAAAGCGTCACGTTGAAACTCGAGAACCGGTTCGATCCGAAGCTCGTCAAACGCATGGCAAGAGCCGGTCACGACGTCGAAGTGCTACCGGCATTTTCAACCTCGATGGGACACGCGGGCGCGGTCGTGCGGCACGCCGAAGGCATCTTCGAAGGCGCAACCGACCCCCGCAGCGACGGCGCCGCGATGGGGTTTTAGACTTTCTTTGCTTGTCACCGGCGGCTCCACTGCCAAGGAGCCAGCCGCCCGCTCGTGCGCCCCAAAAAACTTGCCCTCCGGCCCGCCCCGAGGGTGTGTAGCGGTTTTTGGATAGGGTGCGCGAGCCAGCAAAACAGTGGGCTGCTTTCGCGTTCACCATGCCCCGCCAAAGGCTGTCAACCTAGGTAAGTACCTAGGTGTCGGGTACGGAAAAATTTGTCACACTCTCTCGCATCCATGGCCTGTGGGAACGTCTGCAGCGCACTCGCGTGACCGGGCCGGGAGCTTGCAATTCGGATGAGCCTGCGCAGCGGGGCTTAGTCCGGGCTTATTGAAGTCCCTCTCGAAGGGACCGGCCAAGGAGGCGATCCCGAGCTCCGGCACCGGATGGTCTTTGCAAGCAAGCGGGGCGGCATTTGCCGAGACGACCCCCAGACTTCAGGATCGAGGCAAAGCCGCCCCGTCCCTCTTTCTTCTCGCGCCTTCAGGTGCCGACCAGCACCCGGCGCGGCATGGCGCGTGGGATAACGCCGGCCGGATGCGCGAGCGCAGCCCGACAAGTGCGCAGCGGTTTTCGGATGAGCTGCGCGACAACAAACATGCCCGGGGTGGCGTTCCCGTTTGCTATGGCCGCGGCGGCTGTCGTCCCTCTCCCCGTTCTTCACGGGGAGAGAGATCGCGCCGAAGGGGAGGAGATGAAGGATGGAAGCGTTCACTGTGGCTCGTGGAAATGATGCCGTTTTTTGGCGCGTGAGCCGAGGGAGAGTTTGATCCTGGGGCCTCAGAGCACATGTCATTGTCGCCACGGACGGCGGCGGGCTCAGCGCACCGTTCCGTCTCGGAGCACGCAGAGTAGAGTTCAAATAGACGAGGACACTGGCCACGGCATTCCTGTCACTTGGGAGGTGTCAGTGAATATCCGACATAAGAAGTGCGCCGGTCTTGATGTGCATGCCGCCTTCGTGGCAGTCTGCGCGCGCACCGTGCGAAGCCGCAAGATCGCCTACGAGGAGGGCCGCTTCGCGACCACGACGCGCGATCTTCTCGCGCTCGCAGCTTGGCTCGAAGAGCGTGGTGTCACGCATGTCGTGAGGGAGGCAACCGGTGTCTAATGGAAGCCTGTATGGCACATCTGGACGCCGCGTTGACGCTGATGCTGGTCAACGCCCACGAGGCGCGCGATCTGCCCGGCGGCAAGAGCGATGCGAGCGATGCCCGCTGGCTGGCCGATCTCCTGGCCCACGGCCTGATGCGCGCGAGCTTCGTGCCGCCGGAGCTGATCCGGGAGCTGCGCGATCTGACGCGGACGCGCACGCAGCTGCAACGCCAGATGACGCAGCACGAGAACGGTATCGGCAAGGTGCTGGAGGACGCCAACATCAAACTCGCAACCGTCGTGTGCGAGCTGCTAGGCATCAGCAGCCGGCGCATTCTGGAGGCGCTGGTCGCTGGCGAGACCGATCATGCGCGACTGGCGGGCCTCGACATTGCGGATAAAGGTCGCGCGAGGACTGGCGGCCCCCTCACGGCCGCTTCACGCGCCATCACGCCTGCCTGGTCGTGAGCACCTGACCATGATCGACGTGCTCGCCCAGCGGATCGCAGCTTCGAGACGGAGGTAGAGGCTTTGCTCGCCCCCTTTCGTCAGCTCGTCGACGAGTTGACGAAGATCTCTGGTGTGAAGAAGCGGGCAGCGTCTGCCATCCTGGCAGAGATTGGAACAGACATGAGCTGCTTTGCCACCGCAGGCATCTCTCGAGTTGGGCCGCCTCGTGCCCCGTCTCGACGAGAACGGCGGCAAGAAGCGCTCGACACGGGTCAAGAAGGGCAGGGCCTGGCTGAAACCGCTGCGCGTGCAAGGCGCCATGGCTGCAGCACGAACCAAGAACACCTACTCTCCCGCATTCGCCGCTTCGCCGCCCGGAATGGGCGCAAGAAGGCCGCCATCGAGGTCGCCGGCTAGATCCTCACCGCCATCTACCACATGGTCGGCGATGGTGTGCTCTACCGGCCGCCACAGGTCCGTGCCCTCGATGCGGCAGCGAAAGACAACAAGGCCAAGCGTCTCGCCGGTGAGCTCAGGGCTCTCGGCTTCGAGGTGAAACTCGAACGTGCCGCATCACGTCAGCCCACCGTGCCCGTGGCCAGTTTCTTTCAGAGTAAGGGTTAGGGTGAGGGGCTGCTCTGAATGAGATGCCTGAGGGCCTGCGGAAAAAGTCGTGCGTGACGACTTGCGCATACGAGCTAGTTGCTGCCCCTCACCCTCTCCTGCGGGCATCCTCTCCCCGCTGGCGGCTACGGCATTCACACATCCGCTTTGCAATGAGGTGATGGGGTGAATGTCTGCGGCAGAGTGACTCGGGTGGGTGGCGGGGGCAAGGCGTCTCTGATTTAAGATCGTAGCTCGACCGAATCGGAGGTGATCATGGCGTGGGGGGCGAAGGACATCCGGACCGAACGGCGCGGCGACGAAGTGCTCGACGCGATCGTGGAGACGGGCAGTCTGGTGCTGCGCACGATCGGCGGCGGCCGGGCCGGCGAGATTGGCGCGGCCCGCTTCCTCGACCACGACGATGTTACCGTCCCCGCCATTTTGGCGACTGCGGCCGCGCGCACGCTGGCCGCCGCGAAAGGGCAATACGTGCTGGCCGTGCACGACACGACCGAGGTCAATTTCAAGGACAGGGCCGCGCGGCGAACGGGCCTGGGGCCTGCCGGCGACGGCGTCAGCCCGGGCTTCTTCTGCCATCCGCTGCTGCTGGTCGATGCCGAGCACGAGGCCGTGCTGGGGCTCGTCCACGCCGACATCTGGACGCGCGATGAGGCGCCCGTCGGCGACCGCGCCAAGCGCGCCATCGCGGACAAGGAGAGCGCCCGCTGGCTCGCGGCGACGCGGGCCTGCGCCGGCGTCGCGGATGTCGCAGCGAAGGTGGTCTCGGTCGCTGATCGCGAGGCCGACATCTACCAGCACTTCGCGGCCCGGCCAGCGAACGTGGAGATGATCGTGCGAGCTCGGCACGACCGCGCGACGACGCTTGGCACACCGCTGTTCGAGATGCCCGAGACGTTCCGCCTGCTCGGTGTGGCGAGCGTGCATGTCCCCCCGCGCGGCCCCGGCGACAAGGGACGCATTGCCGAGGTCACGATAACGGCCGGCCGCGTCGACATCGTCCGACCACGCAAACTTGCCGCGGTCGCGGGCACACCGGCGACGATCTCCCTCGGGCTCGTCGAGATCGCCGAGGTGGCGCCGCCGCCCGGCACCAAGCCGCTCATGTGGCGGCTGCTCACGACATTGCCTGTGGGAACGCTGGCCGAGGCCAACGAGGTTGCAAAGCTCTACCGGCTGCGCTGGCGCATCGAGCAGCTGTTCCGCACGCTGAAATCGGACGGCCTCGACGTCGAGGCATCGCAGGTCACCGATGCGCGCCGGCTGTTCAAGCTGGCGGCGTTCGGGCTGATCGGTGCGGCGAGGATCATGCAGCTGGTCGACGCCCGCGACGGCGGTCCGCGGCCGGCGACCGACGTGATCGACGGCGACCAGATCGAGGCCGTTGCCATCATATCGGCGAGCCTCGAAGGCAATACGGCGCGACAGAAGAACCCGCATCCTAAAGGCTCGCTTGCGGCGGTGTCCTGGGTGGCGGCGCGGCTCGGCGGCTGGAACTGTTACTACAAGCCTCCTGGCCCCAAGACCATGGCCGCCGGCTGGCGACGACTCCAAGACCGCCTCGACGGCTTCGCCCTTGCTATGGCCGTCCGAGATGTGTGAATCCCGTAGCCGTGAAGGACGGGGCGAGGGAAAATCGCAGCATCAAGTCGGCACCTGAAGCCGTGCTTGGCGGCCGGCTCCGCTCACGTGGAGTCGCTACCGGCCGGCTCGCCGCAGGGGTGTCGGAAGCGACAAGCAAAAGAGTACCGGGTGCTTGTGGGCACTTGCAGGCGCCAAAAAAGCGCACGCGCCTACACCATCAGCAGAGCGTGGTCGCGACGATCCACCAGTTCGGGTTTTGGCGCGACAGGGATGCGGCGGCGGCAGCGGCGTCTTCGCCGGCGTTGAAGATGCCGAAGCAGGTTGGGCCACCCCCAGACATCATGGCGCGACGGCAAAAGCGTTCGGCACGCAAGGCGCCGAGCGCCGCGCCGACGGCCGGCACGATCTTGTGCGCCGGCACCTCGAGGTCATTGCCAGCTTGCTCAAGGTACGCGATGACACTGGCCGCGTCGGTGAAGTGCGGTGGCGGTTGCGTCGCGGCCGCGCCCGGCGGCAGTGCTGGCGCATTCAACTGCGCGAACACCTGGCGGGTTTTGTCAGGTGGCACGACGTCGAGCGTGTTGACGAGCACCACATGCAACGGGAACATGCGATCGATCGGCGTCACGGTCGTGCCGGTCTGTTCGATCCATGCCGCGACATTCAGGAAACAGACCGGAACATCCGAGCCGAGGGTGGCCGCGAGCGCAGTCCACGCTGCGGTGTCGGCGAGCGCGGGATTGGCGCGTTGCGCCAAGCGCAGCACGGCCGCAGCATCGGCGGAGCCGCCGCCGAGGCCGGCCGCGACCGGCAGGGTCTTACCGACGGTGACATGACCAAGGCGGGCCTGCGGAAAGCGCGCTGTGACAGCGTCAAGCGTGCGCGCAACGAGGTCAGGGCCGATGATCGCAGCGGCGAAGCGGCCGCTTTGTTGCAGGCCGGTCGGCCGGTCCAAGTCCATCACCACCCCGTCGCCGATGGCAGCGAATGCGACGATGCTTTGCATGGCATGGTAGCCGTCGCCGCGCCGGCCGAGGATGCGCAACGAGAGGTTGACCTTGGCCCGGGCGAGATCGGTCAGTCGAGTCATCGGGGATCGGGATCGTCCAATCGTCCTACTGCACGGTCGGCGTCTGTGGAGTCCGGTTCTCGGTGCGCTTCTTCAGAACATCAGTGCGCTGCACCTGCCGTGTCGGCCGCGGCGCTGGAGCGCGCGCTTGCTGAGGCAAACCCTTGCTCACCTTCTTCTTGATCTTTTCCGCGTCGTCGGGCTCTGGTTTGAGCGTCAGCGCCTGCTCCCACTGGAAGCGCGCCTCGCGTTCGCGGCCGACGCGCCAGAGTGCGTCCCCGAGATGATCGTTGAGCACGGGGTCTTCGGGGCGCAATTCGACCGCGCGTTCGAGCCAGCGGACGGCTTCCTTGAAATTGTTCTGGCGGAAATGCGCCCATCCCAAGCTGTCGACGATGTAGCCATCGTCGGGTTTCAACTTCACCGCTTTCTCGATCAAGGCCATGCCTTGCTTGAGGTTCTTGTTCTGATCGACCCAGGAGTATCCGAGATAGTTGAGCGCCAGCGCCTGGTCGGGGCTGAGTTTCAGCGAGGTCTGCAGATCGGCTTCGGCCAAAGCCCAGCGTTTCGAGCGCTCATAGCTGGTACCGCGATGATAGAAGTACGACCAGTGACGCGCCTCGGGTTTTTTGATCAGCTGGATGGCGCGCGTATAATAGGTGGCGGCTTCCTCGTAGCGCTTGTGGTCGCGCATGATGGAGCCGAGGGCATCAAGCGGCGCGAGATCCTGCGGATTGCGCTGCGCAACGCCTTCCAGCAGTGTCTTCGCATCATCAACACGCTCAAGAATGTTGAGATTGATCGCCTTGCGGATATCGATGCTGGTCTCCAGCGGCGTACCCTTGGGGATGCGATCATAGATGGCGATGGCTTCCGCATTGCGCTTGGTCGCTTCGTTGACGTTGGCGAGGGTTGCCAGCGCGAACGGGAACTGCGGCTGCAGGTAGAGCGCGAACTGAATGAACATTGCACCCGGGCCAATCCCGCCCTCGGCATTCAAGACCTCACCCAGTTCATAGAACAGTTCGGCAATGCCATCGGTCGGATTCGAAACGAGCAACACCGTGCGCTCATTGGCATCGGCTTGCCGAAGCAGCGCGCGGACCATCGGGTGGCCCTCACTCTTGGTGCGCTCGATATGGGACTGAAGGGTTGTGCGGGCCAAAGCTACATCGCCAGCGTTCAGCGCGTGCTGGCCGAACGCGAGGGTGGTGCGGATGCGCCGCTGACGCTCGCCTTTGAACAAGCGGTCGTAGGCGATACGCGCTTCGGCACGGCGGCCGGCGACATCGGCAAGCAGGGCACGATGATAGCGCAGGAAATCCTGCGCCCACTCCGGCATTTTCGGCGCGTCGAGCAGTTCGAGCGCTTCCTTGCTGCGGCCTTCGGACTGGCTGAACCAGGCGCGCACGATGGTCGACGTCAACTCGCCGATCGGATTGGCGTTGGCGGCCTTGATGTGCTCGTCGGCAAGGCGGATGTTGCCGCGCTTGAACTCGACGAGGCTCAAGAACATGCGGGCCATGCGATGCGTCGGCTGGGCCTTGGCCAGCTGTTCGGCGAGCGGCACCGCACGCTCCCAATTGCCCTCGGTCGCTTCCATGTCAAACGAGCGTTCCAGCAGTTGTTCGTTGCCGGGGTCGCGGGCGAGTGCGCTGGAGTAGTAGCTGGCGGCGCGCTGGGTATCGTTGAGACCGCGAGCGACGCGGCCGGCGAGATAGCTGCCGAGCAATGAGCGGTTGGCACTGTCGGTGTCAGGCTGGCGCGCCCAACTGGGATCGGCGGACGCCACCACGCCGATCAGGCCGGATATCCCGGCGACGGCAGCGATAGCCGATGATCGAAGGGCTAATCGAAGGGCGTATTGAGCGCGCATGCGACTCCTTTGTGGAACGCGATCGTTCCATGATTCTTATTCCGCGACGTTAGCAAACATCCCGGGGGTGGGCGACTCAAACCATGGGCCAGCGCGATCAAAATAGCGCACTTTTGCGTTTGTCAGGCGGATGGTGTCGATCCGGCCAGGACCTGTTGAAAAACCGCCTGATCGATGTTGCCGCCGCACAAGATGACCCCGACCCGTTTGCCAGCCATGCGCTGTGATTCTTGCAACAACGCCGCCAACGGCGCGGCGCCGGCACCTTCGGCGAGATTGTGCGTATCGTCATAGTAAGCCCGGATTGAGGCCGCGATTTCACTCTCAGTGACACGAATGACACGGGCGGCACCGGCTTTGATCAGGTCAAGCGCTGCGGGATCAGGTTGGCGGACGGCCATCCCGTCAGCAAACGTGCGGGCCGAGTTGGTGGCGATAACCTGGCCGGCATCAAAGGATAGGGCATAGGCCGGCGCATTTTCCGCAACGACCCCAATAATCTCAGTGTTGAGATCAAGCAGGTCGCGGGTGGTGATCAGTCCGCAAATGCCGGAGCCAAGGCCAATGGGGACGTAAACGGCGTCCAAGGGCGGCGTGTTGCGGAAGAACTCCAAGGCATAAGTGGCGACGCCCATGACCAGATCGCGGTGGAACGAGGGGACAAAGTGCAGCCCGGATTTCGCGGCGGCACGGCCGCATTCGGCTTTGGCGGCATCGAAGTCGTCGCCGTGCTCGATCAGTTCCGCGCCGAAAGCGCGCATCGCATTGTTTTTGCCGGCCGAGTTGCCCTTGGGCACGTAGATCACCGAGCGCAGGCCAGCGCGCGATGCAGCGAAAGCGATGGATTGGCCATGGTTGCCCCGCGTGGCCGAGGTTACGGCGGTAACGTGCGGGTGGGAGCGCTTGAGGCCATCCATGAAGACCAGGCCGCCGCGAATTTTGAAGGCCCCGGTCGGGGTGTGGTTTTCGTGCTTCACCCAAACTTCGGCACCGGTGCGGCGGGCCAACAGAGGCCAAGCATATTGAGGTGTCGGCGGCATTTGGGCGTGAACCAGGGTGGCGGCGGCTTCGAGTTCGGGCAGTGTGAACAGTGTCATGGGATTGCCTGTGCCACGGAAGACGCGATGCGCGGTCAACACGTAGCGCATCGTCACGCCGTTTGCGAGGCCAGAACGCAAGTCTGTACGCCGGCCAGAACACCTGGGTTGGAGCAGCGTGCACAGGCCGCCGCTGTCCGGTTTTCGATCAGGCATTAACCCGGTCTTTACCGGACCAACCGATGATAGCGCGACCGAGTCGAAGCGCGCGAAGAGCCGTTCGCGCCCGAACAGAGAGCCCTATCCTGTGAGCACACTGCCGCTGACACTTCCCCGGATTCGCCCGTTGATGACGTCGATCGCGGCCGTTTTGGCTTTGTCGGCGTGTGCTGAAAGCCACGCCACGCGGACAGCCGGCTGGCGGCATGCGTCGATCAAGGATACGCATCCCGTCGCTGAAAGCGCGCCTCGCCAGCACAAACCTGGTGAAATCAAAAAGCCCATCCATCGGGTTGCGGCGAAAGCGCCTGAAGTGACCAAGGAAGCGCCGAAGACTGCAGCGCTGAAGCCAGAGGCCGATGCGGCGAGCGCGCCGGCGCGGCCCGTTGCGCCGCGCTCAGAGCCCGCCAAAGATCCAGCGCCAGTGAAGGTTGCAGCGCCGAGCGCGGAACCAAGCCCCGCTCCCATTCCATCCGCAGCAGCTCCCATCGTTTCGCGCCCGGCCCTGCCTCCGCTACCACCGGCGAAGCCAGCAGTGACGACCGTTGAGAAGACACAGCCGATCCCTGTTGCGCCCGTTGCACCGGCAGCGCCCGCCCCGCTGAAGTCGGCAGCGATCGCGCCGTCGAACACGGCGACGCCGTCCGTCGCCAAAGCCATTGAAGCCCCCGTGGTGCAGCCACCGGCAGTTACCCCGCCACCGAAGGCCATCGCTCCGCGTACCGAGACTGTCGTCCCAGCTCCTGCGCCGAAAGCGATCGAGGTTCGCCCGTCAGCGCCAGCGCCAGTCGCTGCTCCCTCAGTCCCAACGCCCGCTCCGAAAGTCGTCGAAACGCGGCCAACGGCGGAACCGCGCCGTGAAGCACCGGCGCCATCAGCACCCGCGCCGAGCCCGACACCCAATGCAAGCTCCGGTTCTGGCCAGCAGATCGCTGCCTTGCCGTTGCCGGTCGCGCCGAGCGCCGTACAGCCGATCGATAATCAAGTCCGTGCCGTGATCGGCCGGGCGGAAGGCTGGCTGAAGGCTGGTAACGTAGCGAATGCCCGCGCATTGCTGTCGGACGCGGCCAAGAACGACAACCCCGAACTGTTGATGGCGCTGGGCGAGACCTATGATCCGCTGGCGCTGCAACGCTATCCACGCTTGGCCGGCCAAGCCGACGCAATGCGCGCCGTCGATCTCTATGGTCAAGCGGCGGGCAAAGGCTCCGATGCCGCCAAGGCGAAGCTCAACGCGCTGAATGCCTTCCTGCAGAAGTCGCGCTGAAGCTCTGAGGACGAATAATTTCAACCCGGAGCCGAGCGAGTTCGGATCCGGGTTTTGCTTTTTTTGCGTTGATTATTTGACCGCCGAGAACGCCGTCGGCTGCAGGATTTGACTTTGTACTTGGGCGAGGATCGGCCCATCCTTTTCGCTTTCGGCGCGCTTGGCGATCCACTCCGGATCGGCCTGAAAGGCATTCCATTTGCGCTCGCGATCGGCGAGGCTTTCCCAGGCAACGAGGTAGGTGAGCTGATGATTGTGCTCGCCGATCAGCGTCGTCCAGAACCCCGCCTGCTTAATGCCGTGCTTGTCCCAGAGCTTCAGCGTCACCGTTTCGAAACGCTTGAGCAGGTTCGGCAATCGGCCGGGGATGCAGGTGTAGACTCGCATTTCATGCAGCATGCTTGGCTCTCCAATTCGTGCTATTCGGCTGTAGCACCCGAAGCCTTGACGATCATCGCCCAGCGGTCAATCTCGGTTTTGACATAACTCGCAAAGCTTTCCGGCGTGGATGTGAGCGGCTCGAGTGCAATGGCGATCAGCCGATCACGGGTTGCGGGCGCACTGAAGACCTTGTCGATTTCAGCCGCAAGACGGGTGGTGATGGCTGGAGAAATCTTGCCGGCAGCAATGATACCCTGCCACGCCACCACCTCATAGCCGGCGATCCCCTGCTCGGCGAAGGTTGGAATCTCAGGCGCTGCGGCGACGCGCTTGGCAGTCGTCACGCCGAGTGCCTTCAGTCGGCCGTCGCGAATGAGCGGCAGCGCCGGCTGCAGATCCATGATCATCAACGGGATATGGCCACCCATCACGTCATTCATGGCGGGCACGCTGCCGCGATAGACAACGTGCTTCATGTCGAGCCCGGCAGCGGTCTTGAGCATTTCGGCACCAAGATGATGCGGGCTACCGATGCCGGGCGATCCGAAGGTCAATGCGCCGGGCCGCGCTTTGGCATAGGCAATGAACTCTTGCAGGGTGTTGACAGGCATGGATGGGTTGACAACGAGTGCGAACGGAACGCCGGCGACCAGCGCAATCGGCGTGAAATCCGCGATCGGGTCATAGGGAAGTTTCTTGTAGAGCGTTTTGTTGATGGCAAGCGTCGTCGAGGTGGCGATCATCAATGCATGGCCATCGGCATCGGCCTTGGCGAGTTGCCCCGCCGCCAGCGTCGTCGCAGCCCCCGGCTTGTTTTCGACGACGACCGTCGCACCAAGGCCGGTCTTCAATTGATCGGCGACCATGCGGCCAAGCAGGTCCGTGGTGCCGCCGGGAGGAAAGGGAACGACGAGTGTGATGGGTTTCGCCGGATAGGGCGTCTGCGCGGGCACGCTGGCGCTGGCGGCGGCGACGAAAACGGCTGTCACCAAGACCCGTATCGAACGTCGCATGTTTCGCTCCTATCGCTTCGCCCGCGGGAACGATACGATTTGCCGTGGTCGCCGCCAAGCGATTCAGCGATCACGCCCAGATGCGATGCGAGGAGCCGCTGTGCAACGCAAGCGAGACACAGCCGTTTTGATTGCCGGCGCCGGACCGGTCGGGCTGACGCTGGCGCTCGATCTGGCCTGGCGCGGGATCGAAGTGATGGTGGTGGAACGCCGCGCTGCGGGCCAGCCGCCGGAGCCCAAGTGCAATCACGTCTCGGCGCGGACAATGGAAATTTTCCGTCGGCTCGGTCTTGCGACGACAGTTCGCAACGCCGGCTTGCCGGCGGACTACGCACACGACATTTCCTATCGCACCACCTTCACCGGCGATGAACTCTGCCGCATCCACATCCCCTGCCGGCGCGACCGTTTCACCGATAGGACCGGCGCCGACAGCGGTTGGCCGACACCGGAGCCGCCGCACCGCATCAATCAGATCTTTCTCGAGCCGATTTTGCTGGCAGCGGCGATGGCCGATGCACGGATCACCGTCTATAGCGAAACCGCCGTCGAAGCAGTGCAGCAGGTCGGAGACTCCGTCGACGTTCGCTTGCGCGATCGCACCGCAGGTGAGGACCATACGGTTCGCGCGCACTATGTCGTTGGTTGCGACGGCGGGCGATCGATCGTGCGCAAGGCGATTGGCGCGGCGTTTGAAGGTGACGCCATCATCCAGCGCGTGCAGTCGACGTTCATCCGCGCCCCGAAGCTAATCGCGAAGCAGAAGTCGGCGAGCGCCTGGGGAACCGGCGCGATCAATCCGCGCCGCAGCGGCATGGTCTATGCCATCGACGGGCATGAGCACTGGCTGGTGCACAACTATCTCAAGCCCGGCGAAACCGATTTCGATGCCGTCGATCGCGGTGCCGGCATCCGCACCATTCTCGGCGTCGATGCGGCGTTCGCCTTCGACGTGCTCTCGAAGGAAGACTGGTTTGGCCGCCGCCTGATCGCCAACCGGTTCCGGTCCGGCCGCATCTTCATCGCCGGCGACGCCGCTCACATCTGGGTGCCCTATGCGGGGTTCGGCATGAATGCGGGGATTGCCGACGCCATCGGCCTGTCGTGGCTGCTGGCCGCGCAGCTGCAGGGCTGGGCGGGAATCGGAATTCTCGACGCCTACGAGGCCGAGCGCTTGCCGATCACCGAACAGGTCTCGCGCTTTGCCATGTCGCATGCCGAACAGGAGATCAAGCGCCGCGGCGCGGTGCCACCCGAGATTGAGGACGACAGTGCGGCGGGGCGGCAGGCGCGGGATGCCGTCGGGCAGTCGACGCTGGCGATCAATGTGCAGCAGTACGCGGCCGCGGGGTTGAACTTCGGCAGCTACTATGACCGCTCGCCGATCATCGCCTATGACGGCGATGCCGCACCCGCCTACACGATGGCGACGTTCACGCCATCGACGGTGCCAGGCTGCCGGACGCCGCACCTGTGGCTTGACGATGGCCGCTCGCTCTACGACGCGGCTGGGCCCGCCTACACGCTCCTGCGGTTTGATCCCGCGATCGACGTGACGCCATTGGTGCAGGCAGCGGCCAAATGCGGCATGCCTCTGACGGTGCTGGATGTCGTCTCGCGCCAAGCCGCAGCGCTCTATCCGACACCGCTGCTGCTCGCGCGACCCGATCAGCACGTGGCATGGCGCGGGCATAGGGCACCTGATGATCCACTGGCGCTGATCGGGCGCATCGGTGGGCGTACTTAGAACGTTATGCACAGGTCCAATGCAGCCTGCCTGTATCTTCATCACGGCGTCACATCGCCCGATCATGAGTTGGAGCGAAAATCGCTGGTATTGCTGACGTTTTTGGCGCCACGTGTTGTTTGGCATCAGGCTTGCTACGTCTAACAAGGATAAGCTTGTGCTTGAGTCGTGAGGACCTGAAGATGGGATGCACGGGATGGCATAGGGGTTGGTTCTGCGAGCCGATCGGCGCCATCGCGCAGTTTCAACCGGTTGACTGTCTTGAGGTGGTCGACGTTCCCGCGCGACCGGCATGCGAGTCAACGCCGTGCGAGCGCGCGATTATCACGTCACTTCCCCAAGGTGATGCGGTGCGCAAGGCCTTGCTCGTCAGACGCTGGCAGACAGTGCTGAGGTCTTGATCGATTGGGGTCGCCGCCTCTTGGCACGACTTTTTACTAGGACACCGCCTGACATGGAATAACCGTGAAGCGCTGCTCGCCGACCTTGCGGCCTTGATGGTGGAACTCGAACACCCAGGGGCCGAGCGCAATCTCCCAGGGCTCGTCGAAGGTGTAGCTGCGATAGTTCGTTCCACCGATTGTCGGTTGCGACGTGAACTTGCTGAGTTGGAATTTTTTGCCGTTCGGGTGGACGACGCCTTGTGGCGGAAATACCGTCACATTGTCGAGCGACACGGCTGCCCCCATGGGTTTGCCGGCGACAACAAACTCGACCCCGAATGACACGCCGAGCGTGGCGCAGATGGTTTGCGTTTTCGTCACAAGTTCGTACTTCGAAACGAGGGTCATATGCCCGATAGCGGTGTCATCACTGCGCACGCGCTCGCTGTCTTGTGTCCGATAAAGACCAAAAGCGATGATGTCGACTGTCTCAACAATCGCAGTCTGGGCCTTGGCGGTAGCCGTCAGTCCGGCCATCAAGACCAAAATTGACAGTAACCCGCGCATTCTGTTCGACCTCGCGCATGATGCCGTACGATGCATGACCCAAGGGGCGCTCGTTAAGTTACGTCGAAGTTGGCTTGACGTCCAAACTGAACCTGTTGCTGGAGACGGTCGAACGCTACTATCCAAGGCGCTCAAATGTCCGATATGCTGCAATCGGGCCGGGCCGAAAAAGGCGATGGTGTGGCGGCAGCGGCGCGAATAGCATGCATGGCATACCTACAAAGCAAGTCGATTGCATTGGTCCCAGCGAACCACGCAACACGCTGTCGATCGCTCAGTCTGCAACAATAAAATCTGGAGGAAGCACATGCCCATGGTCAAAGCCTGCGCGACGGCTGCCACACTTGCAGCGCTCACGCTATCAGCGGCGGCATTTGCGCAGGAGCCGCCTGCGGCTGGTGCCAGCGCGCGCATCGATGCCATCAAGAAGTCCGGCGTACTGCGCGTCGGTGTGCTCGCCAATTTGCCGTGGCTCGCTGAGAACACCAGCGGCAGCGGCGAAACCTGGGATGGTCCGGTGTGGACGCTGACGAAGGAATACGCGCGATTGCTCGGCGTCAAAATCCAACCCGTGCTGGTCAGTCATGAAACTAAGGTACCCGTGCTGGCCGCTAACCAGGTCGATTTGTCGATCACGGCTCTGGCTGAGACGCCGGAGCGGTTGAAGGTTGTCGACTTCGTGATTTATTCGCGGACCAGCGTCTGCTTGTTTGGTCTCGAGGCCAATCCGAAAATCGCCGCCGCCAAGAGCGTGGATGATTTGAACAACCCCGACGTGACGATCGCCTATTTCGTTGGCAGCGCTGAAGAGAATTGGGTCAAGGAACGCTTCCCCAAGGCGAAGACGCGCGCCGTAACGGGATCGGGTGCCGCCCCGATCGAGGAAATCATGGCCAAGCGCGCCGACGCAGCACCAATCAATCGCGTGCCGTTCCCGGCAATGCAGAAAAAAGTCAAAGGGCTTGCGGCATTGCCGCGTGAGAACAACTGCCAGGGCAGCACCGAGAAAGCGCAGCCCGTCGGGCTTGCCATCGACAAGAACCAGGGCCCGTTCCTCGATTGGCTTCGCGCCGTCGCCAAGGGTATGCAGGCCAAGCTCGATGCCGACGAGCTGCGGGTGATCGACAAGATGTGAAGACGTAAAGCTGTTCTCGCCCCCCCTTGCAGAGCGTGCATCGGGTGGCGAGCGACTTGGGGCTGGCACTGGATCTCTCGGCGTACGCATGGACATCGATCTGTCGCCGGTCATCAACAGCTGGCGTTTCCTCGCATCGGGGCTGTTGCTCACCATCGGCCTTTCGGTTGCCTCGATGGCCGGCGCGCTGCTCGTCGGCGTCGCGGTTGGCCTCGGGCGGACCTACGGGCCGGGCTGGCTACGTGCGCCACTGGTATTTTATATCGATACGATGCGGGCCATCCCCGTGCTGGTCGTTCTGGTCTGGACGTTCTTTGCCTTTCCAATCCTGACCGGCGCGACGTTGCCGCCGTTCTGGGCCGCATTGCTGGCGTTGACGATCCATCTGGCGGCCTACGTCGCCGAAATTGTGCGCGCCGGGATCACCTCGGTGCGGCCGGGCCAGACGCGGGCCGGTCTCGCGCTCGGCATGTCGCGGGCGCAAGTCGTGCGCAAGATCGTCATGCCCCAGGCGGTCGTGCGGATGTTGCCGGCATTCGGCTCGATTCTGTCGGTGACGATCAAAGACACCGCCATCGCCACCGTCATCGCCGTGCCCGAACTGATGCGGCAATCGGAGACGGTTGCCGCGCAGAGTTTCCGCCCGCTTGAGGTGTTCACGACCGCGATGATCATCTACTTCCTGTTGTTGTTTCCCGTCACGCGTGGCGTTGACATGCTCTACCGGCGCATCGCGCATCTCGGTCGCTCATGAACCTCGATTGGTCCGTCGCCTGGCAGCATCGCGGCATGCTCTTCGACGGTGTCGTCGTGACCGTGCTGCTGACCGTCTTGACGATGGCGATCGCCGTGCCCGGCGGCATTGCCATCACGCTGTTGCGGCAATCGCGCCACCGCATACTGCGTGGCCTCGGTCTGGTCTATGTCGAGACCTTCCGCAACCTGCCGCTGATCCTGTTGGTCTATTGGGCGTTCTATGTACTGCCCATCATCGTCGACGTGCAATTATCCGCCTTTGCCACCGGGCTCGTAGCGCTGAGCCTCAACGTATCGGCCTATAACTCCGAGACGTTCCGCGCCGGCGTCAACTCGATCCGCCGCGGCCAGCTCGACGCAGCGCTCGCACTCGGCATGAGCCGGTGGCAGATGATGCGCAAGGTCGTGCTGCCACAGGCCGTGCGGCGTGTCTTGCCGGTGCTCGCCTCGACCTGGGTGTCGCTGTTCAAGGATACGTCGCTCGTTTCAGTGATCGCCGTCGGCGACCTCGCCCATAGCGCCCTGCAAGTGCGATCCCAAACGTTCCGCGTTCTTGAAATGTTGACGGTCATGGCGTTGATCTATTGGTGCCTCGGCTACCCGCAAGCGAAGCTGGTCGACTGGATTCATCGGAAGTGGGGAGTAAGCGAATGAGCGGCCGCGCGGGCGAGAAACCGGCACGCCAGGGCGCCGGCCAGAAGCCGATCGTGATCTATGACAATGTCGTCAAGCGGTTCGGCAGCTTCACCGCCCTGGATGGCATCTCGGCGAGCGTCAATCGCGGCGAGGTCGTCTGCCTGATCGGGCCCTCGGGCTCGGGAAAATCGACGCTTCTGCGATGTACCAATGCGCTCGAGACCATCGATGGCGGTGGCATTGTTTTCGATGGCGCGCCGTTGCCGTCGAGCGAAGCCGAGGCCCGGCACGTGCGCCGCCGCATGGGCATGGTATTTCAAAACTTTGAACTGTTTCCGCATATGACGGCCCTCGGCAACGTCGCGGTTGGCCGGCAAACAGTCCTTGGCGATTCCTCGCAGGCGGCGAACGCGCGCGCACGCCTGCTGCTTGAGAAGGTTGGTCTGGGTGACAAGGCCGACAGCTATCCGAGCATGCTGTCGGGCGGGCAGCAGCAGCGCGTTGCCATCGCGCGGGCGCTCGCCATGGACCCGGAAGTCATGCTCTTCGACGAGCCGACGTCGGCGCTCGATCCGGAAACGATCGGCGAGGTGTTGAGCGTGATGAAGAAGCTCGCCGAGGAAGGCATGACGATGATCGTCGTCACGCATGAAATGGCGTTCGCGCGCCGGGTCGGCAGTTGGGTGATCGTCTTCGACCGTGGTCGTATCGTCGAGCAGGGACCGCCGGCACAGATTTTTGACAATGCGCAGGAGGCGCGAACGCGCGATTTTCTCGGCCATCTCGGTTGGTCGGGTTAGCGTCGCCGAGCCAGCAGCGAGGGTTTCAAGTGATCCGCAGATTTGCGCGAGACAATAGCGCCCAACATCATATACATAGCGTCCAGTCGTGGTGTGGCGACCAGAGCGGTGGCCCGCCAAGGCGAGTGCCAGTGGGCTCCCAGTCGCACCGCATCCCTCGCAAGCCAATCGGACCAGCGTGCAAACCCAGTCGCATAAATTCTCAGTCGCGCCTATGATGGATTGAGTCGAAGTCTTTGGTTTTTAGGCCATTTAGCAAATTGTATGAGCAGAGCGTGAGCACGACTTGTCGGTTGATCCCGTCCTGTATTGGCGACAATCGACACGGATGCTGGGTGCGATCGGAGATTGCTACTGACGATCAACGACGACCTTCTGCGATCAAAAAGTCGTGCGGCCTGCGGACTTTGGCGGACTGTTCTATCCCTTTTTGAAGGGCTCTGGCATTGTTCCTGATCGGGAACAATAAATGCTATGTTTCGCAGGTTTCCGGATTATGTTCCTGATCAGGAACATTTTCGATCGCGACGACAATGTCTACATTTTTGTTCCCGACCGGTAACACTGCGCTGCAAAGAGTGGGATTTCGTGCTAAGTGTTCCCGCAGAGGCCCATCAACATCAAAGAAGCCCCGGCAATGGCAAAATATACCGCAGCGGAACAGCTTGGAGGTCGGCAAGCCGTCCGCTTCGGTGGTCTCGTCCGCGAGCGTCGCAAAGCCTTGCATATGAACCAGGACGATGTCGCGCTCGCCACGGGTGTCGGTCGTCGTTTCGTGATCGATCTGGAAAGCGGCAAGCCCAGCTGTCAACTCGGCAAGGCCTTGCTCGTTGCCGAAGCTGTTGGCTTGCGGATCTTTGACCTGCTGGCCGACGGCACCGCGACCAATGCCTTGCTCCCCGATTTGCCGGACGATGACGAGGTTGGGCAATTGTGAGTGGGATTTCCGTCTATTTCGAGGCCCGCATCGTTGGCCGGATCGAGATTGGTGCTGCGGGCTCATCGTTCGTCTACGATCCCGCGTGGCTCAAGACGCCGGGTGCATTCCCGCTCTCGGTCACGATGCCAATGTCGTCGCGACCGATCTTGCCTGGCGTGTTCTTGCCTTGGGCAGCGAACCTTCTGCCTGAAGGGCAGCAACTTAAAACGATCGGATCGAGGCTCGGGGCATCCGGCGAGGACGTCGTGGAGGTGTTGCGGCAGATCGGTCGCGATACCGCAGGTGCACTCTCGATCGGCAAGCCGGGGACCGCCAGCACGACGCACTGGAAGCCTATCGAAACATCAACGGAATTGCAGCGCATCATCACGGAACTCCCGCGGAAACCTTTCTTGGTTGGCGACGAAGGCGTATCGATGTCGTTGGCCGGCGTTCAAAGCAAGCTGGGCGTTGCAGTCGATGGGAAGGGACGCATCTGCATTCCGCTCGATGGTGCGCCATCGACGCATATTCTGAAGCCGGATTCCGAGAGCCTCGAAGGCGGCGTACACAATGAGGCTTTATGTCTGGTCTTGGCACGGCGTTGTGGTCTGAACGCGCCCGAAGTCACCACTGGAAAGGCGGGGAAACGGGCCTATCTTCTCGTCACGCGCTATGATCGTCAGCGACATAAGGACCGCGTGCGGCGTCTTCACCAAGAGGACTATTGCCAGGCCTTGGGCAAGCCGCCGTCGGCCAAGTACGAATCGAACCAAACAGGTATGCCCGGTCCGACTCTGAGCGATATGTTTTCTCTCACCCGCAATGTCATGAGTGCGGCGGATACGATCGCGCTTCTTGATGCCGTGCTCTTTAACGTCATGGTCTGCAACACCGATGCCCACGCGAAGAACTACTCGCTCATGATCACCGGCAACGGGTTCAAAGTCGCGCCGATCTACGATGTCATGTGCGCCGACGTGTGGGAGGGCGTGACGAAAAATCTCGCACAAAAAGTTGCCGGAAAGAACCGCGGCGGATACTTGAAACATCGCCACTGGTTGAGGATGGCCGAAGATTGCGGCCTCAACCCGACGCGACTTGTCGCTCGTATCGAGACGCTCGCGTCCAAGATGGTGGCCGAGCTCGATCAGGCGGTGGCGGATGTGACGGCCATGCCGGCGGGCGGTCACGCTTTTTTGCCCGAGGTCCACAAGGCCATCGGTAAACGGTGCCGGGCGGTGATCGCCGGGCTTGCGGAAACCGGACCCGGCCCCCGATCGACCGGCGTGACGCATCCGCAAGCTTCGCCGCCGACGAAGCCCAGCAGAAATGTGTCTGCAAAACGATCAAAACCGGCGAAAAAGAAAAAACCTAGTCGACAAAAAAATGCGGGCTAACCAAAATGACTGCGGCTTGATCACAAATGTAACGTCGCGACAGCGCTCTTGGAGTCGCGGACACGAGCTCTTCGCAAAATCTGACGGAGCGGATACTGCGGTCACAATCCAACTCCGACCGCGTTGTCAAATCTGAAATTCGCTGCGCCCGGGGCTGCTGCTGCATGGGGTTGTTCACGGCGGCATCGGACAGCCATCGAGAGGCCCCACGTCAGCGCGCCACATACTCGGATGTCGACGCGAAGCTGTGCGCAGCGGTCCAAATCGTGATGTCCGAGAGCCGATAGAGAACTTTCGCGCGCACACCTGGCCCCGCCTTGACAAATCGCGGGCCGCCTCCGAGGACGCGCATGCGCTCCAGTGTGCGCGGGCTGAGCCGCAGCATGTCGGCACATTCGACCGTCTTCAGGAAGGGTTCAGAGTTAGTGCCATGCGTTGTCTGTTTCGCGGCATCTCTGTCTCGGTGGTCGAAGGGTATGTCACGCTGGCGCATGGGTAAGCGACCTCTTGTTGTGCAAAGCCGTTGTGCATTCCGGCAGTCTGGCGATCACTTGCGGCACACCCTCCGCGAGCTGAAAATTGGGGCGTGAATTGCGCAGGCCACCGGCCACGCAATCGAGGGGTAGTGTCGCGGCGCGAACGGCCGCGGCGAAGAAATTGACAAAGCCATGTGCCGTGAACGGCTGCCCCTTGGTGGTCGTCAATATGAACCGGCCTGACGGGGGTACATGTACGATGGCCAATGTGCGGGTCAGCTCATCGGTCAATTCAGCTGTTGTCCACCTGACGATGGCCTTTGGCCGCTTTCCAGTCACCACCAGGAGCAGGAATGCCTTCCCGGCGGTCGTCGCAATCGGCCACCGCGCTTCGAACGCTGCGAGTTCCGCCTTGGTCCAGATCCGCCGCCGACGACCACTCGGGAATCGCGCAATGGAGCGTGTCGGGTCGGTCTTGCGCCACCCGCGCTGTATGGCAAACTGCATCAGCATAGACACCTTCCGCAATAAATCGTTCGCCGCAGCCGGCGTGGCGGCGCGCCATGTGATCATCTGCTGCATTGCTTTTGGCCCCAGCACGGCAACTTGCCGCATCGCTAAATCTTCGGCTGCGACCCAACCGTTGAGCACGCGCTCATGCGCCCGGCGCGTCACGGCGCAGAGGTGATCGAGGCAGGGACTTTTGAGATATTGCCGCACAAGGTGTCCGATTGTGCCGGCTTCCGCATCCCGTCTGAGTTTGCGCATGAACGCCTCATGGACGACAAATGCCGCGGCACGATAGGATGCTTCGAATTCTGGTGTACCGGGTAGGCCAGCCAACGCGATCCGCCGTCCGCGTCCGCGCCTGTAGTAGTGACGGGCGGTACCCTTCCGGTCGACGTATCGATCGACGTGCTTCATGCGCTTGCGCGCTAAGCCGTGATCGGCGTGGCGGCTGGCTGGGTGGGTGGCCATGGTATGGACGCGTGGTGTTACTTCCGTCGGTCCACCAGACGTTGCGCACTGCTGCTGGTCGTCGCCAGCATTGCCCATGTGGGCATCATGCGATTCTACAATGTGCGATCGTCTTGCGTCGCGTGCGTCGCTTTGGGTTGCGATGCGTTGGCTCGGTGCCGGAGCGGGCGGTCGACGCCAATCAGTCTCGGGTGGGTCGTCCGAATAATAGGCAGGATTGATACCATTGGTTCTAAATACATCAGTCATATTGACCACCGGATTTTGAGTTTCATCGATTATCGCGCAATGCCTGGGAAATGGAATAGTGAAACGCGTGTATTCGCGCGTAGTTTAAAGCGCCACATCGTATTGTAGTGTTATATTCTGATGCTGGATTTCTACCGACAAACAGATGCCGTAGGCATGCGCAGCACGCTCGCGCGCGTCCGGAGCGGTCGATCTCTGATCGCGGGATGTCGGTCAATGAACCAGCCTTTTTCTTTTGTTCGATCCCTGTCAGAGGCACTTTTTCCGCTCTATCGTCGCTCGCCCCGATGTGAGTGTTTTAGGAGTTGCTTGGCTTCACTATCGCTTGCCTGAGGCATTTCTTTAGTTCAACCGCGCCGCAGGCTTTCTCCCGCCCCAACCACTTTTTGCAGCGGCCGGCGCGCGCAGGGCATGTCAAGGCTGGCCGCACTTCGCGGCGACCGAAGGCTTGGCCTTGAGATGACCGAGCACGACGGCAAACTGGTGGTGTTGGGCCGAAACAGCGCCTCCATCCGTTGAGGCTCTGCCACCTGGCTGTGCCGGACGATGCTGTACAGCGAGCTTCGCGGGAAAAGGGCGACACACGACAAAACAGTATCCGCAATTATCAATGTTCGCCATTGCCATTGGAGAGGGTGCGAATGAGCAACAGCACTCGCGTCGCAAGCACTGTTCTGCGTCGGCGCGAAGTTGCGTTGATGTCGAAAGGCATTTTTGCATCCGCCACTTGCGGCAGTGACCGTCACCCGTCAGGGCCGAGACCCGCCACCCAAGCGCCGGTTTGGCCGGAAAGTACGCGGGGCTCGGTCGTGCCGGCGGTGCAGCCGGCGCGGTAGGGCACGACCCGAGCGATTATTGCGAGGGTGCCGTCATAAAAGCTCGGCGAGTGCGCATCGTTGCTGATTTGCAAGCCGCCGATGCGCGATAACGACAATATCGACGCTGCGGCTTCCAGAAATGTCATGACACTTGAAATAGTATTGATTATCTTGGTCGAAATTGAATTCGACGAAATAGAATTTAAACGTGTGTAGTATATTTTTGAAGTAATTCAACAAGGTGCGTCAGAACGGTGCCTATTTTTAATCTTGATGTCTCCCTACCCATCGATCTATCCCTGCGCAACTTCAAAAACCGTTACCCGTCCGCAACATTCGCAGCGGCGCGCTGGACGATATGCAGTCGGCTACTTCTTGCTCGGCAAAGTGGCCTGGATGTCGTAACGCGCAACCAATTCGCGAATGATTGAGAAGATCGTGCTCTCGACGACGGCGCTGGCGCGCGAGACCGCTTTGCTCCGCTTGCGCACCATGTAGGCCGTCCGGCGGATCGTTGGCTCAGCGATGCGGACGAGCCCGATACGGCCGGCCGCGACCTCCTTGATGACGGCGCCGTGTGACAAGATGCTGTAAGCGCTGGCGCGGCTGACCATCTCGACGATGTGCGGTAGCGAGTCGATGGCTGCCACAACGTTGAGGCCGAATCCTCCGGCGCGCGCGAACTTCTCTTGAAGCTTGCGCGCGCCGTGGGTCGGACTGGTCAGCACGAGGGGCAGTTTCTGGAGTTGCGTGGCGGGGACGGGCTTTAGCGCGACGCCGTCCGAACCGAACGTGTCGGGCCAGTTATCGGGCGCGGTGACGAGAAACAACTCCTCCGTCAGCAGCGGCTCGAACGAATATGGGCTGCTATCTGAGATTTCATAGACGCAGCCGACATCGATCCTGTCGGTGTCGAGCCAATCGAGAATGTCGCCCGACATCGCCTCGGCGATGTGCAGGCGGATCGCCTTGAACTCGCTGTTGATGGTCTCGAGCAGAGGGACGCTCAGCAGGATGCTGAGTGATGGCGGAAAGCCAACTGACACGGGTCCGCGGGGCTCTCCGCTCAGCAAACGCAGTTCCGAAATCAGCGTATCGACACTCGCGACGATCACGCGACCACGTTCGGCCAGCATCATGCCGGCTTCGGTCATCTGGATGCCACGGGAGCCGCGAATGACCAGTTGCACTTCGAGTTGACGCTCGAGCTTGGCGATGTTCTCGGACAAGGAGGGCTGCGCCATATTGAGCGCATTGGCCGCCGCCGAGATTGAACCGTTTTCAGCCAAAGTGAGAAAGTATGCGAGCTGCTTGAGCGTCAGTACGTCTTGGCCTTGATCACTTGCAGCCATCGCCAGCCATGCTCCATATCGAGGAGCAAAGCGTGCGCCATAGGATATACCTATGTCAAGCCGGTCTGCACTGCGGCGACCGTGACGGCCTCAGTGATTTCACTCGTCTGCAGTCGCGATGCCATACACGGGGTCGGTCCGGTCCCGCCGACCGAGGACGCCAGGCATCTTTCGCAGGTGGTTGGAACTCATAGACTGGCGCGTCGAGTCGTAGGCAACCTTGCGATCCGCGACCCGCCACGCGCCTTCGCGCCTCTCAAAGCGGTCCACGTAGCGGCCGAACACCTCGAAATCCGTCCCCTGCACCTGTCCGCTCTCGCCACGCGTCTCGCGTCGCTGGATGGCCCAGAAGTAGGTTTCGACCGCAGCCGAGCGGTCCGCTCTGAACTCAATCAGACAATTGAGCAGATAATGCATCGCAAATGGGATCTCGGCATGCCGCTCCCTGACCCAGGCAATGAATTCGTCGCGATTGCCGCGGAACTCGCCGTGATGATCGAGCGCGTCAGGGTGAAAGCAAGCGCGCACTGCCGCCCAGTCGCGCCGATCGACACCACGCGCGTAGCGCTTCAGGCAGTCCTCGATCTCGGACTTCGCGAGCAGCATCTCCAGTCGATCCACTGGTCCCTCCGCGGAGCATGGCCCGTGCACTTTGAGACGCTACGATAGCGTACGGCACAAAGGCCGGTTATCGGACGTGCCCTTGCCAGGTGATAGGCCAGCGCTATGTGCACGCGTCATCGTCGATCAGATGGCTCGATCGCAGCGGGGATGCACATAGCCCCGCACCCGGACGCCATCGGGTTAGCCTTCGTGCCCGGCAGGTTCGGCCTCAGCAGGCTGTAGCTTCGTTTACAAGCCCGGAGAGGCAGATGTAATTCCGACAGGCCTGAGGAGGCGTCACCATGAAGCCAACGCGATCGTTGTTGTTCGTTCCAGGCCATCGCCAGGGTTGGGCGGAGAAGGCCGTCGCCGCCGGGGCGGATGCGGTGATCTTGGACCTTGAAGATTCGGTACCGTCGACCAAGAAGGCCGAGACGCGGCACATGGTGGCCGACACCATCAAGATGCTGGCCAAGGACCATCCTGGCGTCGGCGTTTATGTAAGACTGAATGCGCTCGAGACCGGAATGGCGGGTGACGATATCGAGGCCGTCGCGGTGCCAGGTTGCCATGGATTTCTGCCGCCAAAAACCTATGGCGCGCGCGATATCGTACAACTCGATGCCCTGGTCGATCATTTCGAGCGCCGGAACGGCGTGGCGCCTGGGACGCTTGAATTCATTCTCTCGCTTGAGACCGCCCAGGCCTACTCCGCCTGTGAGGCGATGTTGGCCGCATCGCCGCGCTGCGCGACTTTGTTTGCCGGCACAGCGCGCGACGCCGACGTCTCTCGCTCGATCGGATTCGAATTCACGCCGGGGGGCTTGGAGACGCTCTATCTGCGCTCGCGGGCCGTGCTCGCTGTCCGGGCGGCCGGCAAGAATTTCCCGATCGTCGGGCTCTGGCAGGACCTCAAGGATGACGCCGGTGCGGTCGCCTTCGCGCGGTCGAACAAGCAACTCGGCTTCAAGGGTATGGTCGCAATTCATCCCAAGCACATCGCCATCGCCAACGAGGTCTTCACGCCAACGAACGGCGAAGTGGTGTTCTATCAGGGCATGATTGAAGCATTCGAGGCCGGCTTGAAGGCGGGCGTCGCGGCTGTCGTGTACGAAGGGATGCACATCGATCTCGCCCACGTGAAGACCGCGAAGGAGGTCATCGCCATGCACGCGGCGCTGCAAAAACGATGAAAGGGCGCGCGTCATTCGGGGCCGCCGAAGCGGCGGTCTGGCAGCCTTCGGACCGCGACGTCGCACGCAGCCAACTCGCAAAGGCGATGCGACGCTGGGGCGTGACGAGCCTTGCTGAACTGCATCGGTCCTCGATCGATGCGCCGGAAGAGTTCTGGCGCAAGGCATTGGACGATCTTGGCATCTCGTTCTCACAGCCATGGTCGACGTTGATTGACGCGTCGGGCGGCCACGAGTTTCCGCGTTGGTTCAGCGGCGGACGCATCAATGTGGTGACAAACTGCGTCGAACGTCACGCCGCCGACCCAACGGCTGCGGCTCGTGCCGCGGTGATCTACGAGGGCGACAATGGTGCGCGGCGTGAGATGAGTTATGGCGAACTCGGTCGAGAGGTCGAGCGCGTGGCAGCTGGTCTGGTGGCCATCGGCATCACTAAGGGCGACCGCGTCGGATTATTTCTTCCCGTGATCCCGGAGGCGGCGGTGGCCGTGCTCGCCTGCGCCAAGATCGGTGCCATCGGCGTGCCAGCGTTCTCCGGCTACGGACCGGAACCGCTGGCGGCCCGGCTCAATGCGGCCGAGGCAACGGTATTGATCACCGTCGACGG
The DNA here is from genome assembly GCA_963714325.1 of uncultured Alphaproteobacteria bacterium. Taxonomy (GTDB): domain Bacteria; phylum Pseudomonadota; class Alphaproteobacteria; order Rhizobiales; family Hyphomicrobiaceae; genus CAVQOB01. The sequence goes on from CAVQOB010000009.1 coordinate 126,690, forward strand.
CACGACGCGGCGCGACCAACGCGTCGCCATGAAAGATATCGCGGATGCGGCGGCTGGGCAGGTCCCGAGCCTTCGTCACGTCATCAAGATTCGCCACGATGGCAGCCCTTGCGGGATGCAGTTGCGCGATCTCGCATGGACCGATCTCGGCCGTGATGTGGCGACCGTGGCGACAGAAGCCTGCGACCCGGATGATCCCGTGATGATCATCTACACCTCGGGGACGACGGGCGCGCCGAAGGGGATCGTGCACAGTCATGCCGGATTTCTCGTCAAGGCAGGGATAGACTTCGGTTACGGCTTCGACATCCAGTCGGACGACCGGCTGGGCTGGATCGCGGATATGGGCTGGATGCTTGGCCCGCTGATGGTCCTCGGCACGCTTCAGTTCGGCGCCACGATCGTTTGGATCGAGGGTCTGCCGAACTATCCCGATGCGTCCCGACTGTGGCAGATCGTCGAACGCAACCGAGTCACGGTCCTCGGCATGGCACCGACCGCGGCGCGCGGCATTCGCGCCGCCATGGGCGACACCGCGCCGGAGCAGGACCTCTCGTCGCTGCGTGCCTTCACATCGACCGGCGAGGCCTGGGATACGCCGACGTGGCAATGGCTGTTCGCGACGGTCGGAGAGAAGCGCCGGCCCATTCTCAACTATACCGGCGGCACGGAAACCGGTGGCGGAATTCTTACCAACTACACGATTACGCCGATGGCGCCCGCGAGTTTCGCCGGCCCAATTCTCGGAATGGACGCGGACGTTCTCGACGTGAATGGTGAAGCAGCTGTCGGCATCGGCGAACTGGTCGTGCGCAACACCTGGCCGGGCATGACGCATGCCTTCTGGCGAGATCCCGAGCGCTATCTCGGCACATATTGGGAGCGCTGGCCAAAGACCTGGGTGCACGGCGACCTCGCGAGCGTCGACGCCCAGGGGTTCTGGCACATTCACGGGCGATCCGATGATACGATCAAGGTCAGCGGGCGGCGCATCGGGCCTGCTGAAATCGAGTCCGCGCTCGTTACCGATCCGCAGATCTCCGAGGCGGCGGTGATCGGCGTGCCCGACCCCGACAAAGGCTCGACCATCGTCGCCTTCGTGTCACTCAAGTCGACCGGTGTGTTTGACCTCGCGCAGGCAACAGCTGGCGTGACGCGGCTTGTCGGCAAGGCGCTTGTACCGGCGCAGATCATTCCGGTGGCAGCGCTCCCCAAGACCAAGAACGGCAAGATCATGCGCCGTGCCATTCGAGCCCGCTATCTCGGTGAGGCAACCGGCGACTTGTCCGCACTGGATGCCGCGACACCGCTGGACCTGATCCCGCCGAGACAAACGGCGAAACCGGAGTGACGCGCATGCCACTTGACCAGACCGAACTCGATCAAATCCGATCGTCGATCAGCCGGATCGCCGACACGTTCGACCTCGACTACTGGCGCAGGATGGACAAGGCAAAAGAATACCCTTGGGACTTCAAACTGGCGCTCGCTGACGGCGGCTGGTTGGGAATGCTGATGCCGGAAGCATACGGCGGCATGGGCCTCGGCCTCACCGAGACCGGCGTCGTGCTCGATGAACTCGGTCAACGGTGCGGCTTCAACGCCAACTCGATCTTCCAGTATTTCGTCTTCCCGCCGGGACCGGTGATCCACCACGGCTCGGATGCGATGAAGCGGGAGTTCCTGCCGAAACTCGCCAAAGGCGAGGAGATGATGTGCTTCGGTGTGAGTGAACCAGACAATGGTGTCGACACCTCCAGGCTGTCTACCTTCGCCAAGAAAGAGGGCGGTCGCTATCTGGTGAATGGCCGCAAGGTCTGGATCTCGAATGCGCAGAACGCCGACCGCATTCTGCTGCTGACCCGCACGCGACCGCGCAATCCTGAGCGCCCTTTCGATGGCATGACGTTGTTTCTGTCGCAGCTCAAAGGCAAGCAGGGGGTGTCGATCAGCCGGATCGAGAAGATCATGCGCAACGCGGTCGACAGCAACGAGATGGTGTTCGAAAACTTCGAAGCGTTCGAGCACGAAATCGTCGGCGAAGAGGGCCAGGGTTTTCGCTGCCTGATCGACGGCCTCAATCCTGAACGGATTGCCGTAGCCTACACCGCCATAGGCCTCGGCCGCGGTGCGCTGAATCTGACAGTGCAATATGCCAAGGACCGCATCGTGTTCGACCGGCCGATCGGCAAGAACCAAGCCGTGGCCCACCCGCTCGCCGAAAGCTGGATCCGGCTCGAGGCGGCCGAGTTGATGACGCAGAAGGCGGCCAGACTGTTCGACGAGGGCAAGCCGTGCGGACCCGAGGCCAATGCTGCCAAGTTCCTTGCCACCGATGCCGGCTTCGAGGCAGCCGATGCGGCGATGCAGTTCCACGGTGGCTACAGCATGGCGTCAGAATATCATGTTTCGCGCTTCTGGATGGAAGCGCGGCATCTGAAGATCGCCCCGATCAGTCAGCAGATGGTGTTGAACTTCGTCGCGGACAAAGTCCTCGGCCTGCCGAAATCCTACTGAAAACGAAGGAGACCGCCATGCGCGACGCCGTCATCTGTGAACCGATCCGAACGCCTGTCGGCGGCTATGGTGGCACGCTGCAGGACGTTCCCGCGGCCGATCTGGCCGCGACTGTGGTCAAGGAGTTGGTGCGGCGCACGGGCGTCAAGAGTGCGGACATTGACGACGTCATTTTCGGGCAGGTTTATCCCAACAGTGAGGCACCAGCCATCGGGCGCATCGCGGCGCTCGATGCGGGTCTCGACATCTCGGTGCCCGGCACGCAAATCGACCGGCGTTGCGGCTCGGGGCTGCAGGCCGTGATCAACGCGGCGATGGCCGTGCAGACGGGGGCGGCCGATCTGGTCATCGCGGGCGGCGCGGACTCGATGAGCCAGGCCGAGTACTACAGCCTCGGCTCACGCTGGGGGCTGCGCGGACGTGAGGCCGAGTTCTATTGCCGGATCGGTCGCGGGCGCGTCACCTCGGGCGGCAAGTTCTATCCGGTGCCGGGCGGCATGCTGGAGACAGCCGAGAACCTGCGCCGCGAGTTTCAGATCTCGCGCTCCGAACAGGACGCATTCGCTGTCGCGTCACACGCCAAAGCTATTGCCGCGCAGAAGGCGGGACGGTTTGCTGATGAGTTGGTGCCGGTGACATTCAAAGGCCGCAAAGGCCAACAGGTTTTC
>CAVQOB010000010.1:0-356714 GCA_963714325.1 uncultured Alphaproteobacteria bacterium
AGGGCTTGCTCGATTATTGGGCGTCGAATGCCATTTTTTTGCACAAGACAACTGGGGCAACGCACGCGTACAGTCAAGTCTTCGGAATTCGACGCTGGATCCCTTTTATGGCTACTATTGCAGCGCTTAAACATCCCACGACGATTTCCGCCCTGGACGGCTATGATCCCGGGAATTTCTATTGCGAACTGCTCGGGGCGGATAAACAGCCTGGCCGCCAGATCGCCCCCTTGTGGCATTGCCTTGAGACGAGCGAACTCAGCGCACTGAAGCAGAGATCAATTGATGCCGAGCACGAATTGTTCAAGCTCGGTATTACATTCACGGTCTACACCGAGAAGGACGCCATCGACCGGATCCTGCCGTTCGACGTCATCCCGCGTGTCTTGACGGCCTCGGCATGGGCGAAGATCGAGGCCGGGGTCACGCAGCGCGTCAAGGCGCTCAATCTGTTCCTGCATGACGTCTACCACGATCGCAAAATTCTCAAGGACGGCGTCGTTCCTGAGAAACTCGTGCTCACCAACAGCTGCTATCGACCGGAGATGGTCGGCCTGGATCTGCCGTGCGGCACCTATATCCACGTCAATGGCACCGACATCGTGCGCGACCGTCAAGGCGAATTCCTCGTCCTGGAGGACAACGGCCGCAGCCCCTCAGGTGTATCTTACGTCGTCGAGAACCGCCACCTGATGCAACGCGCGTTTCCCGATCTGATGGCAGGGCTGAATGTCCGGCCGGTGTCGGATTATGGCAAGCGCCTGCTCGGCAAGCTGCGCGAGGTGGCACCCGCCGGCGTCGAACAGCCGACCGTCGTGCTGCTGTCGCCCGGCATCTACAATTCTGCCTATTTCGAGCATGTTTTTCTCGCCCGCGAGATGGGCGTGGCACTGGTCGAGGGGCGCGATCTGGTCGTGGAGGACGATCATGTGTTCGCTCACACGATCGACGGACTGAGCGCCGGTGCACGTCATTTATCGGCGCATCAACGACGATTTCCTCGATCCGGACGCATTCAATGCGACATCGATGCTCGGTGTGCGCGGCCTGCTCACGGGCCGCCAAAGCGGGCACGGTGACACTCGCCAACGCGATCGGCACCGGTGTCGCCGACGACAAGGCCGTTTACGCCTACGTGCCGCGCATCATCCGCTATTACCTTGGAGAAGAGCCAATCCTTGCCAACGTCGAGACGCACATCTGCGGCGAAGCCGGAGGGCCTTGCCTACACGCTCGCCAATATCGAGCGATTGGTCTTGAAGCCGGTCGGCGAGTCCGGCGGCTACGGCATCGTCATCGGCCCGAAGTCGAGCAAGGCCGAGATCGAGGAAGCGGTCGCCAAGCTGAAGGCCGATCCCGGCAACTTCATCAGCCAGCCCATGATTGACCTGTCCGTCTCGCCGACGCTCGTCGACGGCGGGGCGCGGCCACGCCACGTCGACTTGCGGCCATACGCGGTGACCGGTCGCGACACCTGGGTGCTGCCCGGCGGGTTGACACGGGTGGCGCTTAAGGAAGGCTCGCTGATCGTCAATTCATCGCAAGGGGGCGGCACCAAGGACACTTGGGTGCTGACGGAAGACCGCTGAGACTCCTGTCACGCAATGCTGAGGCACTGTTCTGGCTCGCCCGCTACCTCGAGCGGGCAGCGAGCCTTGCGCGCGTCATCGAGATGCAATCGTCGTTCGGCAGCCACAATCAGGTGGCGGGCTGGAACTGGTTGCTGACCTTGCACACCGACGAGCCGCGCTTTCGCGAGCGGTTCGAGCCGTCGCCCGAGGCCATCATCGCATTCTACGTGACCGACAGCGCCAATCCCGGCTCGATCCGATCGTCGATCCATTGGGCGCGAGAAAATGCGCGGGCACTGCGGCCGTTCATTCCGCTTGGAGATGTGGACGCAGCTCAATACGTTCCATGGCGCGGTCGGTGAGATCGGCGCCGACGCCATTCTCCGCTCGCAACTGCCCCGCACTTGCGCCGATATCAGGTCCGGATGCCTCGCCCAGATCGGTATCGCCGAGGGCCTGCTCTACCGCGACGAGGGCTATCAGTTCTTCAAGCTTGGCCTGATGGTCGAACGCGCCGACCAGACGAGCCGTTTGCTGGACGTCAAGTTCGCTCAGGCAGCGGGGGAGGTCGCCGCCAGTACCGATCCGGCAGCGGACTTCATGTTCTGGTCGACCATTTTACGCACGGTTGGCGCCTATCAGGTGTTCCACCGGGTTGAGCAAGGGAGTACCGACGCTGAACGCGTGGCGAGGTTCCTGGCCTTCAATCGAAGTCATCCGCGCTCAATCGGCTTTTGTGCGCGTGAGATCGGCGACGCGCTCGATATGTTGCGCGGGTGGTTTTCGCCTGTCCGGTGCAAATAGGGGGCTGGAAGCGTGCGAAATCCTGATGCAGGGTCTGCAATCGGCCAGCCACGACCCAGCTCTTCTGGCCCGCTTGCATGTATTCAATGACTGGGTGCAGATGACGCTGATCAAGGTGTCGGGAGAGATCGGGACCGCATTTTTCCCAAGCCCCATGTCGGCGCCGTCGAGCGAACCGTCAGCGACAGAAACGAACAATCGCGAGAAGCCGACGCCGGCCGCCACCCAAAACCAGAGCCAGAACCAGAAACAATCCTGACGTCCTGCCGGATGCGCCGGCGCAAGCAACCGCGGGGACTTGATGGCGCTGCACGCCGCACTGACACATCGCACAGAGTATCGCTACGACCGATTGGTCAGCCTCGCCCCGCACACCGTCCGGCTGCGCCCGGCCCCACATTGCCGTACACCGATCCTGGCCTATGCGCTACGCATCGAGCCGGCCGCCCATTTCATCAACTGGCAGCAGGATCCGTTCGGCAATTTCCTGGCCCGGATCGTGGTGCCCGACAAGACGCAGCGGTTCTCGGTCACCGTCGATCTCGTGGCGGATCAGGCGGTCATCAATCCCTTCGATTTTTTCGTCGAGGAAAGCGCGCAAACATGGCCGTTCGCCTATGAGACAGGTTTAGCCGCCGAGTTGAAACCTTACCTCGAGCCGACGGCGGGCGGGCCGATGCTCGAGCGATACATGCAGCGCCTCGACCGGCGCGGTGCCGGAACGTCGCTCGACTACATCTGCGATCTCAACCGGAGCCTGGCGCAGGAGATCAAATATCTGATCCGCATGGAGCCGGGTGTACAGACGCCGGACGAGACACTGCGACTTTCCTCGGGCTCCTGCCGCGATACCGGTTGGCTGCTGGTGCAGGTTCTGCGCCGGCTGGGACTGGCGGCTCGGTTCGTGTCTGGCTACCTCATTCAGCTGAAGCCGGACGTGAAGGCACTCGACGGCCCGTCCGGCACGGATAAAGATTTCACGGACCTGCATGCTTGGGCCGAAGTGTACCTGCCAGGTGCCGGCTGGATCGGTCTCGACCCGACCTCTGGCCTGGTCGCCGGCGAAGGCCATATCCCGCTCGCTGCGACGCCGAGCCCGTCGAGCGCCGCACCGATCTCGGGCGCGCACGACGAAGCCAAAGTGACATTCGACTTTGCCATGTCGGTGTCGCGCATTCGAGAGACGCCACGGGTTACACTGCCCTACAGCGACGAGCAGTGGTCGGCCATCGTCTTGGCCGGCAATGCCGTTGATAAGCGACTCACCGCTGGCGACGTGCGCCTCAGCATGGGTGGCGAGCCGACCTTTGTTGCCATCGACGATGTGAATGGCGCGGAATGGAACAACGCCGCCGTCGGCCCGACCAAGCAGCGCTACGCCGAGGAGCTGATGCGGCGGCTTGCGTCACGCTTCGCGCCGGGCGGCATGCTGCACTATGGCCAGGGCAAGTGGTATCCGGGCGAGCAACTGCCGCGCTGGTCCTATGCCGTGCACTGGCGCGGTGACGGCGAGGCCTTGTGGGTGAACCCCGAGCTGATCGACCGCGAGCAGCCGCGTGCGCCGGCAACAATCGCGGAGGCACAGCGGTTTTCAACGGAGCTGTGCCGTAATCTTGGCCTACCCGCCGATGCGCCAATCGCGGCTTACGAGGACCCCGGGCATTTCGCGCTGGTCGAACAGAAACTACCGCTCGGCGTCGAGCCACGCCATAACAAGCTCGACGATCCCGCCGAACGGGCACGCCTTGTTGCCGTGTTCGATCGCGGTTTGGGCAAACCGACCGGCTACGTGCTGCCGATCCAGGTCTGGCAGTCTCAGGACAAATCCCAGGACAGAAACGGCCGACGCTGGGTGACGGAACGTTGGCAGCTCAGGCGCGAGCGGCTTTATCTGGCGCCGGGCGACAGTCCGGTTGGCTATCGTCTGCCACTCGGCTCGCTGCCCTATGTCGCGCCGATCAACTATCCGAGCGTTGAGCCGGCCGATCCGTTCACGCCGACCGAGCGGCTGCCAGATCGCCAGACCCTGCAGCGTCAGCGCCGTGCCGTGGCGTTGCAGGCCCCGCAGACGTGGCCGCGCGCCGCTGACGAAGTGGTCGGGTCCGTCCGCACGGCGATGTGTATCGAGCCGCGCGACGGACATCTGTGCGTGTTCCTGCCGCCGCTGTACGATGCCGAGGACTACGCCGCCATGGTTGCGACGCTGGAGGCGACGGCGGAAAGTACGGGGATACTGGTGCGGCTCGAAGGCTATGCGCCGCCCCCCGATCCGCGTCTCAATGTCATCAAGGTGACGCCCGATCCCGGCGTGATCGAGGTGAATATCCATCCGACCACAAATTGGCCCGATCTCGTCGCTGTGACGACCACACTCTATGAGGAAGCACGCCTCACCCGACTTGCGGCCGAAAAATTCATGCTCGATGGCCGTCACACCGGAACCGGCGGTGGCAACCACGTTGTGCTCGGCGGCAAGACGCCGGCCGACAGCCCTTTCCTGCGCCGCCCCGACCTGCTCGCCAGCATCGTCAGCTACTGGCAGAACCATCCCTCGCTGTCGTATCTGTTCTCAGGTCTCTTCATCGGCCCGACCAGTCAAGCGCCGCGCATGGACGAAGCGCGGCACGATCAACTCTTTGAATTGGAAATCGCACTCGACGAAGTCGCCAAAGCCAAGGGTGGACAGATCCCGCCCTGGCTGGTCGATCGCATCTTCCGCAACCTGCTGATTGACGTATCCGGAAACACGCATCGTGCCGAGATCTGCATTGACAAGCTATATTCGCCCGACGGCCCGACGGGACGCCTTGGCTTGGTCGAGTTCCGCTCATTCGAGATGCCACCGCACGCGCGCATGAGCCTTGCCCAGCAATTGTTGGTGCGGGCCCTCGTCGCTTGGTTCTGGGAGACGCCTTACCGGCGTCCCCTCGTCCGCTGGGGTACGGCGTTGCACGACCGGTTCATGCTGCCGCACTTTGTTGCCGCCGACTTCCGCGCCGTCGTCGACGACCTCAAGGGTGCGGCCTTGCCCATCGAGCACGACTGGTTCGCCCCGCATGTCGAGTTCCGTTTTCCCGTCTGCGGCGCGATCACGAGTGCAGGACTGAACGTCGAGATTCGGCAAGCACTGGAGCCCTGGCATGTGCTTGGTGAGGAAGGCGCCGTTGGTGGTACGGCGCGATACGTCGATAGCTCGCTCGAACGCGTCCAGGTGCGTGTCACCGGCGACACGAACGGACGCCACGCGGTGACGTGCAACGGCTATAACCTGCCGTTCACGCCAACCGACACGTTCGGCGAGCGAATCGCAGGCGTACGTTATCGCGCGTGGCAACCCGCTGCCATCCTGCATCCGACCATCGGCACGCATGTGCCTTTGACGTTCGATGTCATTGACACCTGGAACGGCCGTGCCGTCGGGGGCTGCCGATACCATGTGTCGCATCCGGGCGGCCGCAGCATGGAGGCGTTCCCGGTCAATGCCTTCGAAGCAGAAGGCCGGCGGCTGGCACGGTTCGATGGGCTGGGACACACGCCAGGGGCCGCAATGCCAAAGGCCAGCGGTGTGCATCCCGACTTCCCGCTGACGCTCGACCTGCGCCGCGCCCGATGACGGCCGACAGCAATGGCGGCGATAACAGTGATGGCGACAACCGTGGCAGCGGCGCCACAGGCGGCTGGTGGAACCGGTTCGCAGGCTGGTACACTGACCGGGCCGCGGGCGAATCGATCACCCCAGGCACCGGCGATCTCTCTGACGCCGCGCCCAGCGATCAACAGGTTGCCGTCAGCATGTCCGCATCCGCCATCAAGGTTGCCAAAAGTTCTGTCGCGGACGGCTACGCCAGCCACGCCGCCTATGACGAGTTACTCGACGGCGATGAATTTTTCGGACCGCAGTGGCAGCCGATCCTGGCCGGCCTCGATGCGCTGACGCACCCGCAGCGGTTGGATCGCATCGAACGCATCAACACGCGTGTGCGCGAGACTGGTATCGCGCACGATCTGTTCGCCGATCCGTCACGCAATGTGCAGCCCTGGCGGCTCGACCTCATGCCGCTGGTGTTTTCGCCGGTGACCTGGGCCGGCATTGAAGCCGGTGTGTTGCAGCGCGCGCGCCTGTTCGAGGCGATCCTCGACGACGTCTACGGCGCGCAGGATACACTGCAGCTTGGCCTGATACCGCCTGAGTTGGTGTTTAGTGATCCCGCTTATCTGCGCGCTTGCCGCAACATCAAGCCCAAGGGCGGTCGCATCCAGTTTTTCGCCGTCGACATCGCGCGGGGGCCCGATGGCCAGTGGCGCGTCGTCGACACGCACGTCGAGACGCCTGCCGGCATCGGTTATGCGCTGGCCAACCGCACCATTCTGACGCACGTGTCCGGCGATATGTTCTCGGCCAGCAATGCCGTGCGGCTGGCCCCCTTCTTCCAGCAGATGCAGGATGCGCTCGCGCAACGCGTCGGCCGACCGGACGCGACAATCGCCCTGTTGACGCCCGGCCCGCGCCACAACGATTTCTTCAGCCATGCGTATCTCGCCCGCTATCTCGGGTTCCTGCTGGTTGAAGGCGGCGATCTCAGAGCCGAGAACGGTCGCGTGTTCCTGAAAACACTCGACGGACTGCATCCGATCGATCTGATCGTGCGCTGCGTCGCAGGCGCGTCGTGCGATGCCTTGGAACTCGACCCGTCAGGCTTTCTCGGCCCCGTCGGCCTCGTGCAGGCGGTGCGTCAGAACCCCGATCTCGTGGTCAATGCGCTCGGAACCTCCTTGGCCGAGAACCGTGGTCTCGGGAGCTATCTGCCGGGACTGTGCAAGCAGTTGCTGGGCGAAGATTTGACGCTGTGGGACGTCAACAAGTGGTGGCTCGGCGACGCGGCTGTGCGCACGACAGTGGTCGGTGACATCGACCGTTATTTCATCCGTCGCGCCAACGAGCAGACCGCACGCCCTGGCCGCGCCGCCCCCGCGCGCGATCCGACCAAGCTATCACCGGCCGAACGCGCAGCGCTGTTGGCCGAGATTGAGATCGACGGCGCTATTCTGGTCGCCGAAGAAAAATCGATACTGGGAACCGCGCCCTCCTATGGACCCAATGGCCTTGAGGCAATGCCGTTTGCTCTGCGCATCTTCGCAACCGCCGTGCCTGGCGGCTTCGCCGTTATGCCGGGCGGCCTCGCCATGACTGTTGATCCCGGCGCGTCCATGGCGCTGACAGCGCCGGACGGCGCTTCCCGCGACGTCTGGGTGACGAGCGAGGCAGCGCAACCGGTGTTCAAGAGCCTCTGGCGACCGACACTCGAAACGGCGCCAATCCTGCGCAGCCCGCGCGAATTGCCAAGCCGCGCCGCCGACAACCTGTTCTGGCTCGGCCGCTACACCGAACAGGCCGACTGGACGTTCCGCGTCCTGCGCAACTGCCTCGGGCGGATCGAGGAGGACAGCGGCCCGCGCCAGGATCTCGGGTTGGCGCGAGCGATGCTGGCAGCCCTGCTGCAGCGCGACGGTGCCGGGCCGCCGCCGGCCGCCACTGCGAACGGTCTCGACGACACGCGCACCATTGCCGAGCTGGCGCGCTTCCTGATGACTTCGCGCGAAGTCGGCAACGCGTTGCCGCGTATCCTCGAGCACGTTCACCGTATCGCCAGCCTGTCGCGCGATCGTCTATCGCTTGAGGCGTGGCGCACGCTGAACACCTTCTACGTAGGGCGCCGCTGGCAGGCAGGAGCATCGACGGCCTCGATCGGCGAGGCGCTCGATCTGATTGACGCGGGCCTTGGCGCTCTTGCTGCCTTCAACGGCCTGTCGCATGAGAACATGACGCGCAACTTCGGTTGGTCGTTCCTGGACATGGGCCGCCGCATGGCCCGTGTGGACAGTCTCGCACACATGCTGACGTCCGTGCTGCAGACGAGCCATGAGGACGACACCGTCGGATTGCTGTTCGCCCTTGAACTGGCCGACTGTTTCATCACCTATCGCTCGCGCTACCGGCTCAATCCGATGATCGCGCCGGTGCTGGATCTTTTGATCGTCGACGAATCCAATCCGCGTAGCCTCGGCTTTCAGCTCTCCGCCCTCGCGGCGCATATCGACACGCTGCCGCGAGGCGGTGGCGGAGCCGGGCGGACGGACGTGCAGCGGACCGCGTTCGCCATGCTCAGCGATGTCCGCTTGGCCGATGTCGTGCGCCTTGCCGAACCCGACGCCCAAGGCCGCCGCAGCGCGCTTGTCGCGATGCTCAGCGCGCAAATCGAACGTATTCCGCTCCTCACCGATGCCATCACGCGGCGATATTTCAGTGTGGTCGAGACGGAACCGAAATGGGTGAGGGCGCGCTCGCGGCAGGAGCAATGAAGTTCGAAATCGGCCATCGCACAGGCTACGCTTATCGAAGCCCCGTTGCCCAATCGCAGCATGTCGTGCACCTGAAGCCGCGACCGACGCCGCGCCAAGCCTTGCTGCATCACAGCCTGCTGATCGAGCCGGCACCGGTGTCGAATGTCGAAGTTGTCGACGCCTTCGGCAATGCAGCCGTGCTGTTGCGTATCGAAGATGCGCATATCGAATTCGTCGTGCACGCGCGCAGCACCGTTGTGGTTGATAATGCGCCGCTGCCCGACCTCGTCAACGGCACTCCATGGGAGGCGGTCGCCGCGCCGCCGGCCCTCGCCAATACGCCGATCGACGTCGATGTCCGCCAGTTCGTGTGCCGGTCGCGCCATGCGCCCGTCAGCCGTACGATGGCAGACTTCGCGCGCAGTTCGTTTCCGACCGGCCGACCGGCGCTTGCCGGTGCCATGCATCTGACGCAGCGCATCTTCGAGGACTTCAAGTTTGATCCGAAGGCGACCGACGTGTCGACACCTGTCGCCCGCGTGCTCGAAATCAAGCGCGGCGTGTGCCAGGACTTCGCTCACCTCGCCATCGCGGCACTGCGCTCGATCGGCATTCCCGCGCGTTATGTTAGCGGCTACCTGCTGACACGTCCGCCCCCTGGACAAGTCAAACTCGCCGGCGCCGACGCGTCGCATGCCTGGCTGTCGGTGTGGACGCCTGATTGCGGCTGGATCGATTTCGACCCGACCAACGGCGTTGTGCCGGGCGGCGAACACATCACACTCGCCTATGGCCGTGACTACGACGACATTTGCCCGATCAGCGGCGTGCTGCTCGGCGGCGGCGAACAGACGATGTCGGTAGCGGTCGATGTCATGCCGGTACCGTGAGGCTCGGTGCGCCGCGGCGATCGCAAGGCTGATACCTAGAATTTGCGCCGATCTGACGTTCGTCAATCCGTCAGTTAGCGGCATCTATCACCGTGAGCCTGGCGAGCGGAAAGGTGCGCGCGCCCCTCACTGCCCCCGCGCCACACCTTCTCGCCGGGGATCGGCGCCGCCTTCGAGCGTTCCATCGGCACGCCGCACAATGATGTGCAGGCCGGAGGTCATCTCGGGCATCGTGACCTGATGGCCACGCTTGGCCATGTGCAGGCCGGGCATCACACCAGCAACCACCTGCTCGATCTCGAAGGGGCCATTGCGCGCGCCGAAGTTGGCGAGTTCGGCGGTTGCTTGCGCGTCGAGTTTCCAATCGATGATGCCGACGATGGACTTGACCACGTAAGGGATGATGCGTGAGCCGCCGGGTGAACCGAGCACAATTTTCAACCGGCCATCCGGGCCAAAGACAAGGGTTGGCGCCATTGAACTGCGTGGCCGTTTGCCGGGTGCGACGGCGTTGGCGATGGCGATGCCGTCCTTGTCGAAGGGGCGGAAGGAAAAATCGGTCAATTCATTATTTAGCAGGAATCCGCCGGCCATCAGTCGAGCGCCAAAACCGTTCTCGATGGTGGTGGTGAGCGCGACGGCGTTGCCGCGCTTATCGACGATCGAGATGTGACTGGTGCCGACGCTCTCGGTGGTCGCGTCGATGCCGGCGCGGCGGCCGTTGAGGCCGGGTGGTTCACCGGGGTCAGCTGTCGGCTTGGCTTTCTCGACATCGATCCAGGCGCGACGGCGCGCGAGATACGCTTCATCAAGTAAGCCCGATGGCACGGCGACTACGTCGGGATCGCCGATGAATTGATCGCGGTCGGCGTAGGCAAGCTTCATCGCTTCTGCGATCAGATGCAGCGCCTGCGGGTTGAGCGGCTGGGTCCCGAGGTTGAACGGCGCGACCAGCCGCAGGGTCTGAGCCACCGTCAGCGCGCCCGACGAAGGCGGGCCCATACCGCAGATGCGATGCGCACGATACGTGGTGCAGACGGGCATGCGCTCCTTCGCGACGTAACCGGCGAGATCGGCTTCGCTCAGTGTACCCTTGTGCGTTGGGCTATCGGCCGTCGCCGTGACGATGGCCTTGGCGATTGTACCCTTGTAGAAGGCGCCGGCGCCTTGTGCAGCAATGGTTTTCAGCGTTGCGGCGAACTCTGGATTTTTCAATTGCGATCCGGGCGCGCGTGGCAGTACGCCTTCGTCGAAAAAATAGGCGCGCGCGTTCGGGGCAAACTTGAGCGGGCCCAATTCGATCAGCAGTTTGGCGAGCCGCGGCGAAACCGGAAACCCCTCCTCAGCCAATTTGATCGCCGGCTCGAATAGCCGCGCCCAGGGCAGGACGCCGTGCCGCTTGTGCGCCAGTCGCCAGCATCGCGACCAGGCCTGGGGTGCCGATGCTGTCGCCACCGAACATGGCTTCGTCGAAGGTGCGCGCACTGCCGTCCGCTTTCATGAACACGTCCGGCTTGATCGATGCTGGCGCGGTCTCGCGGCCGTCGTAACTCCTAATCTTCGAGCGCGCATTGTCCCAATGCAGCAGGAACGCACCGCCGCCGATGCCGGACGATTGCGGCTCGACCAGATTGAGCACGAGTTGCACCGCAATCGCCGCATCAACGGCGCTACCACCGGTTTTCAGCATGGCATTGCCGGCATCGACGGCCAGTGGATGGGCTGCCGCGACCATCGATGTTTTGGCCCGGGCCAGCGGTTTCGCCTCGAATCCGGAAGTAGCTTCCGGCGCGGAGGGCGCCAGCTGCGCGCGCGGTGAGCTTGGCAGCGCCAGGCTCAAAGCTACTCCTAGCCACACGCGGACATTGACGGACATTCTGCCCCCTTTGCCGGGGGCAACGCCCCGCTCCTGCTAGCCAATAGCGGATCATGACATGGTCGGCGCGCAAAGCGATAGCATCCCAGGTCCATCTGGCACGGTATAACGGGCCCCTCGATCCCAATTCGGCCGGGATCTTAACGATTGCACTCTATCCTGCTGCCGGATCTTCCGTAGGGCTGCATTTTCAGCAATGTATAGGCTGTTTCGAGATTCGTTTATGACGCCAGCCGCCCGAAGGGCGCGCCAATGGTCCGCCGAACGGCGCGGTTCGGTCGTCATCCTGTTCGCAATCTCGTTGGCGGTCATCGCCGGCTTAGCAGGATCGGCGATCGACTACGGCCGCATCATGAGCATGCAGCGGCGAATCACCAGCGCGGTGGAGCTGACCGCTGAAGCAGCCGCCCAACGCCCCGACCTGCTCGACGGCGATCTGCGCGCTTTCGCCGAAGGGTTCTTCCGCGCCAACGGCGGCTTCCGGCCACCCGTTCGCGACGTCCGCTTCCGCATTCGCGGGTCGGTCGACGGCATCTGGATGCGCGTCGAAGCCGACATGCCAACATCGATCATGGCGATGCTTGGCAAGCCGGTGGTACCGATCGTCGTCGAGCGCGACCGTCCCTGGCGGATCATCAAGCGCAAGCAAACCCGCAGGCCCGTCAAAGACGACGACTGAGCGGCGCAAGCCGACCTCACCATATCGACATCATACCAGCGCCGGTAGCTTGAGCAACCGGCGCACTTCGTCGATGGCGTCCCGCGCGCTGAGCCAGGCTCCTTCCCCTTCATCGTTCCACGCAACACCGTCGCGACCGTCGATGACCCTCGCAAGCATATGAAAGCCGAGGGCTCGATAGACTTCGAGCTGCTCCTCGGAGAAAAACTGATCACCGGTTGTTTCATGAGGAAAGTCGGGATTGCGGCGCTTGTAGTCGAGGATGTAGTCGCGCTCGTCACCACTCAGTGACGACTTGATGTAGAGCAGCGTGCCGACAGCACCGGGCTGGTCATCGAGAGCTGGATAATAAATTCGTCCGATCGCGGCATGCGGTCCGTGACCGGCCGGATTGGGTGGCGCGGTGGCCTCGCCGCGGAACGCTGCGCTGACTTTCTGGCTGACATCAGTGATCGCCTGCCGCGGCAAATCAATACGGACGCCGAGATCAATGCGTGCGTGCCGCTCAAGCCTGACCAACGAGGGGAACGCAAATTCGGGATCGGCTTCGGCGTCGATCGCGATGATCAACTGGCAGCCGCGCCGCAGCAATTCGTAGATGCCGAGGTTCTCGATATGCCCGCCATCGGTCAAGTAGATGTAGTCAGAGCCCTCATGAATTTGTCCGGTCATTTCCTTCCACAGGAATAGTGGCGTGCGTAAAGTATCGATCACGTCCTGAGACATTGCTTTGAGCCGCGCGCTGCGTTTCATGATCGCAATGGGGTTAGGCAACCAATAGCCGAGCCGGACGTTGAGCAATGCCAGCGTGGGAGCCAGCAAGCCATTTGTTTGGCTACCCATGTTCGACGAGATCGCCGCCCCCGACGTTGCGATCGCCGTTGCCAAATCGAATCTCGGATCGATGTCTTCCATCGTGCGAGTTGCAACATTGCCACCGGTCGATATGTAACGTGATAGCTCAGAGCCGGTGTAGAGCTTGGACATGATGAAAAAATCAGCATGCCGACCACGCCCATTGGCCTCTCGCGATCCCTGCAGGTTCATCGCTGCGTTGATCAGCAGATAGGGCGAAGCGGCGCTGTCGAGTTTGGAAAGGCGCAGTTCGTTCAGCGGCGTTGGACCACTGGAGCGCGATGCCCTGGGGCCTGATGCAGCTGCCTCGGCGCGTACTGGCGGGGGGAACGTCGTCGGATCGAACAGGAACGCCTGACTCAATCGGTCGCGATAGAAGCGGTTGAGCGAGTAGGCGTTGGGGCGATAGGTGGCAGCAAGGATCACCAGCAGCAGCAAGGCGAGCCAACCCCACAGCAATGGAATTGTGGACTGGTAATCATGATACGGCATTGCGTCCGGCATGAACCATGCCGTGATGTGCAAAAACACGAAGACCAGGAAAGCCGGTACGATCAACGCCGCAAAGATCAGTGCAACGCGCGCCAAGCCGCGCCGCAGGATCGTCCAGAGCCCCGGCGCATGGGCGGTTGTCTTGAGGAAATTCGCAATCTTCGACGCAAATGCGGCAATGGAAACTGCTGTAGTGATAAGCCCCGTTGGCAGCGCGCGGCGCACGCCCGGACTGGTTTCCAGATAGTCGTAGGCGTCGCCTAGCATCTGGATCAGCCAGGGGACGGCATCGAGCAAAGCGACCGCAGCCGTCGCGTAGGCGACGCGCCTGGCGATGACGATTGAGCGACTGCCAACGTCGCCAGCACGATGCGTCGTCCTGGAACAGCGCCATGCCCATAACAGCAGGAGTAGCGCCAACAGACCGACCATCACGATGCTCAGCGCCCAGGCCTGCGCCAGCCATCCAGGCGTGTCGGTCACAATCGGCCCGATATGCGCATAGCCGAGTAACCGATCAACCAATCGGATGAGAAAGCTGCCGTGCTTGAGATCGGTGTATGCCGGAAATGCGTATGCAGTGATTAGTGCCAGTGCCAGCAGGCCCGCCGTGACGAAGACCGCGTTCGCCAGCAGCCCGCGCGCGATCACGACCAGCGCCTCGGTCGCATTGTGCAGAAAGCTGTAGCCGCGCGGCATCAAATAGTTTGAGTAATTGCGGATATGGCCGACCGAGCGGGTATCACGGACGTCGTTGTCCTGGCCAAAGGGAAATTCGCCGCCTGTCTTGTTCATGCCCGCAACGGTCGCCGCGCCGATGTAGCCACCGCCGGAGACTGTCGATAAATAGGAAATGCGGTTGAACGCGCCTTTGGCGTTCAGGGCTTGCATCGCACCCAGACAAACGGATGCCGACCGGATGCCGCCGCCGGACAAACTGAGGCCGATTGTGTCATGCATTAGTGGCCGCGACCGCGTCGGGTCAAGCGATGGGTCTTTGGGATCGCCCTTCGGAGTGTCACCCGAAGCGGATGGCTTACTCGATCCGGGTATACTGCCTTTCAACCGGTCATAGTTGGGCGTTACACGCTCGAGATCCGGGAGTGGGATCACCTTTGATTGCGGCAATACAGGACCATGCTTTGTCGTGGGGCCATCCGCTGGCGTCGAAGGCTTTGGCCGCAATTGCATGACATCGGTTGGGCCGTCAGCGGCACCCTTTTCCTTTTTGGCGATGGCATTTCGGCGCTGCTTGATCGCTGCATGCTCGTCCACGAGGATCTCGTGGAAGTGCAGCAATTGGATGGCGTCCTTCGCCGTTGACTTTGCAGCCGGCGCCATAACGGCGGACGATGCCTGATCGCGCGCGCCGAGCAACGACCGCAACCATTCCCTGAAACGCTCAAAGGCTGGCTCGCGCGACGGCGGTGGCGGCAATGTGCCCGTGCTGCTCATGATCGGGACCGTCCAATGTCAATAATCAGAAATAATGCTTGTAGCGGTAACATTCCGCCCTCGATTATGGAATGAGGCACCCGTAGCGTCCTTAATATGCTATTCAACATGCGGCCGCTGCGAATAGGGGCGGCGCTCCCCGACGAAAAATCCAACGTCCATTCGTCGCTCGCTTGGTGTTTGGGCCGGATCGGCGTAAGCCAGACGCATGAAAGCCACCTTCGAACTGGAAGCCAACGAGATGCAGATCGGCGGCGGGCCGATTTGCGGCGTCGACGAGGCGGGGCGCGGACCCTGGGCCGGACCGGTCGTCGCTGCCGCCGTCATCCTCGATCCCGATAGCATCCCGGTCGGCATCGCCGATTCCAAAGCCCTCGACGCCGACGCCCGCGACATCCTGTTCCCGAAGATCATGGCCACGGCCAAGGTCGGCGTTGGCATCGCCAGCGTCGAGCGCATCGATCGCGACAACATTCTCAACGCGACGATGTGGGCGATGGCGGAAGCGGTCGCGGCACTCGATCCCCTGCCACGCTTGGCGCTGATCGATGGCAACAAGGCGCCGCGGCTCGGCTGCGCCACCCGCACGGTCGTCAAAGGCGACGCCAAGTGCCTGTCGATCGCCGCCGCGTCGATCATCGCCAAGGTGACCCGCGACCGGCTGATGATCGCCTTCGCCGCGACCTACCCGGGCTACGGCTTCGACCGCCACAAAGGCTACGGCACGCCCGAACACGCCGACGCGCTGCAGCGCTTCGGCGTGACGCCGATCCACCGGCGCTCGTTCAAGCCGGTCCAACTGGCATTGGGGCCAGGGCTGCTTTAGGCGACCTTCACCAAACATCGTAAAGTCTTGTTTGGATGCCCTGGCGATGCGTGGCGTTCATCGCCGTTTCATGTTTATTGCCGTTATATGACAGCGACCGTCGCCCGGCGGTGTCAGCACCTCTTTCCGGGCCTCATGAGAGGTCCATGCCGCCCGCCGCCATCGCCACCTTGTCTGTGCTGCGGTCGCTGGCCAGCGACGTACGTCGCGCCAGCGTGACGCTGCCGCTTGTCGTGCTGGTGGCGTTACATCTGGCGGCGTTGGTCATCCTGCTCAAGACCGAAGCGCGCCTCATCCCGCAGCTGGCCTTCGTGATCTCCTGGGGCTTCTTCAATTTTGCCGGGATGGCGCTGTTGCGGCGCCCGGCGGTTTCGGCAGCACTGGCGCTGGCCAGCCTCGTGCTGCTGATCCTGTTGTCGCGCTTCAAGCTCGAAGTGCTTCTGATGACGGTCAACTTTGTTGATCTAATGCTGATCGATGCCGAAACGATCGCCTTTCTGCTCAACATTTTTCCCAATCTCAATGCCCGCGCGACGCTGGCGGGATTAGTGGGCCTCGCGGCGTTGATCGCCATCTGGTGGATCGACGTGGCGCGTGTCGCGCGAGCCTTTGCGATGCGCGGCGCGGCTTCATGCTTCGCCGCCCTGGTGGCGCTGTGCCTCATCGTCCCCAGCGACCCCTGGGAGGAATTCTATGACGAGAACTACTTCTCCAAGTTCATGCGTTCGGGCGTCACCATCGTCGGCGATCTGATGACGCGGGGAATCCTCGAGTCCGATGCGACCGTCGCCGAGCGCCTCGCGGTGCCGGCCAGCGGATCATGCCGGGTAGACAAGCCGCCACACATCATCATGGTGCATGACGAATCGAGTTTCGACATTCGCGCCATTGCTGGCGTGAAGGTGCCCGACGGCTATGGCGCGCATTTCAAATCCAGCGACGGCGTCCAGCGCACGTTGACCGTCGAAGGCGCCGGCGGCCCGAGCTGGTTTACCGAATACAACGTGTTGACGGGATTGTCGGCGCGCTCCTATGGACGCTTCGCCGACTTCGTGACGCGGATTGCCGCCGGCCGTGTCGAGCGGGGGCTGCCGCAACGGCTCGGCGCCTGCGGCTACAAGACCTTTACGCTCTATTCGATGTATGGCGCATTTCTCGGTGCTGCGCGGTTCCAGGCGTCGGCCGGCATTCAGAACTTCCTCGATTCAAAAGCGCTCGGCGCCAACTTTCTCGATACCGATGCGTTCTACTTCAACAAGGCAGCCGATACGATCGCCAAGCATTTGGGCCGGCAGCCGCTGTTCCTGCATGTCTATACCGCGCAGAACCATTTCCCCTGGAGCTTCCGTTTCCGCCCCGATCTCGCAACGGACTGGAAGGATCCCGGCAACTCTCCCGACGTCGACGAATACCTGCGGCGCCAACATCTGACGGCCGTCGACTATCAGGCGTTTCTGCAGCGCTTACAGCGTGAGTTTCCCGACGAAGCGTTTCTCATCGTTCGCTTCGGTGATCATCAGCCCTATTTCGCACGCAGTATGATCGATCCAGGCCAGGACGATTCGATGCGCGTCAGGCGGATCGCCGCTGGCGACCCGCGCTTTCTCTCAACCTATTACGCCATTGATACCATCAACTTCACCCCACGCCATGAGGCGCCATCGGTTGCGGCCCTCGACGCGCCCTACCTGCCGCTGGTCGTGCTGGAGACAGCTGGCATCCCGCTAGATCCGGCCTTTGCAGAACAGAAACAGATCCTGCAGCGCTGCCAGGGTCTGTTCTTCCGCTGCAAGGGCGGCGCCGAAGCGCGCCGCTTCAATCGATTGCTGATTGATGCTGGATTGATCAAGGGACTTTAGGCTGCGACGGCGATCCCATCACGCAAGGCCGAGCCGCTGGCGTTCGCTCTGATACCAATCGAGCATCTCGACACCGTTCCAGTGCACGACGCCGCTGTGCCGGTTGATATACTCGTAGACCGTTTCGAGGTACTTGATGCGATGTGGCTGGCCAGAAATATAGGGATGGATTGCAATCGCCATGACGCGCGGACGATCGGCACCCTCGGCATAGAGGCGGTCGAAGTAATCCGTGCAGCGCTGCTGCCAGTAGCCGGACTCGTGATGCTGGATGATCATCGTCGGGATGTCATTAAGCTCGACGGTATACGGCAAAGTCACCAAGGGGCCTTTCGACGTCGTGATTACCGTTGGCTCGTCGTCGTACACCCAGTCGCCGATATACTTGATGCCGGCGGCCGCCAGATGCTCAGGCGTATCGAAAGTCTGTGTCAGGCCGGGCCCGAGCCAGCCGACCGGCCGCACGCCAGTGAACTTCTGGATGATGTCGAGTGAGCGCCCGATCATCGCCGGCTGATCGTCGATTTTGTGGATCGGCCCCTGCTCGTAGGAATGCCCCATGAATTCCCAGCCGGCATCGCGGGCTTGCTGGCTGACGCGCGGATAGTCCTCGATGACACGCGCATTGATCGACAGCGTCGGCCGAATGTCGAGACGCTTGAACAGATCGAAAAAGCGCCAGACGCCAACGCGCATGCCGTACTCGTGCCAGGTCCAGTTCGGCACGTCCGGAAGCAGCGAAACGCCGGTCGGCGGCGGCAACACCTGCCGCGCCATCACTCGAGCGATATCCCAGACCTCGAGATTGACGATCGTCCAGACGATGATCCGGCCATCATCGGGTAGTTTCAGCTTCGGCCGGTCGACGATCGCGGAATAGGCGACGCGGTCGCGCGGGATCTTGGAGCCGGGTGGGACGATGGGCGTGGTCATGAGCATGATTCCTGACGGTGTTGGCGGTCAGCATTCGCCGGCAAGGAAACCCTGTCAACACGCATTGCCCGCATACCGGCGATCAGGAAACCTTATGTCTGCGGGCCTTGGCTGACGCTGCTTTGCGAGGCGACGACGGGCGCGCCGGCCGTACCGCCGCTGGGGCGATTGCAACGGCCCCTGCTGGCGGATACCAGCGCGCATTGAGGCGATGCGCTTCGGCTTCCAGCATTGCGAGGAACGCGAGCGCCGCCGGGCTCATCGGCCGCCGCGACGGTTCAATCAACGCGAGGTCGAGACTCATCGGCGGATCGATCAATGGTGCCACCTTGAGCCGCCCCGCCGGATCATCAATCGCCATCATGATCCCCGGCAGGATCGTCAGCCAATCCGAGCGGCTGACGAAATCCAGCGTCCCGAGCATCGCGTCCATTTCGATCAACCGCGTGATCTCGACGCCGTTGGAGCCGCAATAGGTCTCGATCAGTTGTCGGCGCGTGTTGGTTTTACTTGGCAGGACGAGCTTCAATGGGCCGAGTTTGTTCAATGTCAGCGGCGCCAGATGCGGCCAAGGCACGCTTGAGCCGCCGACCAGCAATTCCGGCGTACGCAGGAACAGCCGGCTCTTGAGCCCCGGCAGCCCCGCGAACGCCGGCACGATCGCGAAGTCGAGTTCGCCCGATCGGACCTGCTGGGTCAGGGGACCGCTGTAGCCTTCGACGATGCGCACGACGGCATTCGGATGGTCGGTGGTGAATTGGCTGAGCACAGGGGCTAGCATGCAGCGCGTCATGGTCGGCATCAGGCCGATGACAATCGCGCCGTCAAGACCGGTGGCGAATGACTGCGCGATACTGGTCGCCGCCGCGTGCGCGCGCAACACGTCGATGCAGCGCAGATAGTAGCTGTCGCCGGCCGGCGTCGCGACTACGTGCCCCTTCTCGCGACTGAAGAGTTGTACGCCGAGACTGTCCTCGAGTTTGCGGATGTGCTGCGACACGCCGGATTGCGTCGCATTTTCGCGCGTCGCCGCCGCTGTGAACGAACGCTCCTCGTAGGCGGCGACAAAAAGTCGAATTTCCCGGAGGCTGCCTGACATCTCAGTCCATCTTTTTTTCTAATCAAAACAATGCAATCATATTATTGGGACTACTTGCCGTCACGCACTATCTTTTGCATGATCCCTAAGCCCGGTCGGCGACCTGACGCCGGTCCCGCATCTGTCACCAAACGATCGGCGCATGGCAAAACGTAGCAAAACAGTGGCAAAACCCCTTGTGTCCCCCATCGACGCCCGCGAACTGCGCCAGGCCATGGGCCGGTTTGCAACCGGCGTGACCGTCGTCACGACCGTCACCACCGCCGGCAAGCGGGAAGGCGTTACCGCCAATTCGTTCTCAACGGTCTCGCTCGACCCGCCGCTGATCCTGTGGAGCCTCGGCAAGCGCGCCGGATCGTTCGCCAGTTTTACCGACGCGACCCACTTTGCCGTCAACGTACTCGCCGCGACGCAGGTGCCGCTCTGCCAGCACTTCTCCCGCTCCAACGTCGACAAACTCGCTGGCATTGCCCATACGGCGGGCGAAGGTGGTTGCGCGCTGCTGACAGGAGCCCTCGCCCACTTCGAGTGCGCGCTCGAAAACACGATCGACGGCGGCGACCACACCATCTTTCTCGGCCGCGTCCTGCGCGCCCGCCATCGCGATGGAGAGCCGCTCATATTTTCCGCTGGCAGCTATTGCCGGCCCGCCGCGCTGTCCGAAGGAGTATAAACATGATGCGGGCGGCGATTGTCGGGTTGGGCTGGTGGGGCCGGCACATGATCCGCCGGATGCACGGCTCATCCGTGCTGGCGATCACGCTCGCCGTCGACACCAACGCCGCGAACGCCGACTTCGCATGCGAACATGGCGTCGCTTTTACCACCAGCTTCGCGGACGCCATCGCACGCTCCGACATCGACGCGATCATCCTGTGCACGCCGCACTCGCTGCACACCGAGCAGGTGCTGGCGATCGCCACTGCCGGCAAGCACGTGTTCTGCGAAAAGCCGCTCGCCTTGACGCGGGCCGACGCCGAGCGCTCGGTTGGCGCCTGCCGCTCAGCCGGCGTTCAATTGGGCATCGGCCACGAGCGGCGCTTTGAGCCGGCGCTCGTCGAGGTCCGCCGCCTGGTCCAATCCGGAGCGTTGGGCGTGATCATGCACGCCGAGGCGAACTTCAGCCACGACAAGCTCGCCAATGTCCCTAAATCCGACTGGCGCACATCGCCGAAAGACGCCCCCGCAGCCGGCATGACCGCGATGGGCATTCACCTGACCGACGGGTTCATCGATATGTTCGGCCCGGTTGCCGAAGTCTTCGCGGCGACCAGCAGCCGCGTCGCCTACCCCGACAACGGCGATGTCGTCTCGGTGCATCTCAAGTTCCAATCCGGCGCCACCGGCTATATCAATGTCATTCTGGTGACGCCGCTCTATATCGGTCTGACGGTATTTGGATCGCAAGGTTGGGTGGAAGTGCGCAACCAGACACACCCCGACACACCGGGTCCCGTCACGCTGACCGTGCAGCATCGCGACGGCCGCCGCGAGGTCCGCGAGTTGGCCTGGACCGACACGGTGCGCGAAAACCTCGAAGCGTTTTCGGCGGCGTGTACAGGCAAAGCCAAATATCAATTCACCGACGCCCAGAAAATCGGCAACATCGCTACGCTGGAAGCCATCTGCCGTTCGGCGGCGACCAACCTGCCGGTAAAGGTTGCGGGCGACGGCTGATCGATCAGGATTTCGGTGCGTCCGGTTGCAGGCGCGGATGCGCACTGGCGAACGCGTCGATCGCCATGCAGCGCTCGTGAATGCGCTTGGCAGTCGGATAGACTTCAAGTGTTCCGCCGAAGACCGTCAATCCGACCACCTGACTGACCAGGCAGACATCGGCGAGAGAAATCGTATCGCCATGACAGAACTGACCGGTCGCCGCATCGCGTGCGAGATGCCCCTCCATGCCGGCGAGCGCTGCCCCCATCCAATGACGCGCCCAAGCGATGCGTTTCTCCTCCGGCCAGCCATGCGCCTGCTCCAAATGATTGCGCACCCGCGGCACGACCAGCGGATGCCCGTCGGCGACCGCGATCTGCGCCAATCCCCGCACCCGCGCACGCCCACGCGGATCGGCCGGTAACAGCGCGGGCGTTGGATGCGTCTCCTCCAGGTATTCGAGGATCGCCATCGACTGGAACAACGCGGGGCCTTCATCGACCACCAGCGCCGGCACCGCCATGTGCGGATTGACCGCGACGAACTCCGGCCGGGTTTGATGTCCCTGTGCCAGATCGACGAAAATTGCTTCGGTCGCGATCCCCTTCAGATTGAGGGCGATACGGACGCGGAGCGTCGCCAGCGATCGCCAGTAGGTATAGAGCTTCATCATGGCCGGTCCTCCATTGCTGCTCGTGTTCAGCGACTACGACGCCAACGCCTTGCCGACCTGCGCCTTGAGACCGGCGGCTTCGATCCCGGCGATCGCGGCCATTTCGTCATTGTCCGAGGTATCGCCGGAAATGCCGACCGCGCCGAGCAGGGCGCCCGCCGCATCACGGATCAGTACGCCCGAAGGCACCGGCACGAATTTACCCCCGCTCGCTGCCATCACGGCGGTCAGGAACAGCGGCGCCGTCTGCGTGCGCTCGAACAGTGCGCGGCTGCCAACTCCCATCCCGAGCGCCCCATAGGCTTTGCCGGTCGCGATCTCCACACGCAGTATACCGGAGTTATCTTCGCGTTGCAGGGCGACGAGATGGCCGCCCGAATCGAGCACGGCGACGGTCAAGGGATCGAATTTCATCGCGCGCCCTTTCGCGAGCGCAGCGGCCGCAATGATGTTCGCCTGTGCCAATGTAATCGCTGCCATGATCTCAGTTCCTCTCGGTGTCCGTCATTCAATCTGGCGCCTTCAACCCGGCTGGCGCTTTGGCCAGTAGGCCGGCAGCCACGATCCGTCACGGTTGCCCCAGCCCTCCTGCGCGGCATCGTCGTAGATGGCGAGCGTCTTCTCGACCAGCGGCAATGATACGCCGCGCGACTTGGCTTCAGCGATCATCGTGCGCAGATCCTTGCGGATGCTGTCGACATCGAAGGCTGGTGGTCCGGCTTCGCCGCCTTTGAGGGCGGCCGCAATGGCTGGACCGCGCACCTTCAGAATATTCGGCCCGCCCGAGG
This sequence comes from uncultured Alphaproteobacteria bacterium, assembly GCA_963714325.1. Lineage (GTDB taxonomy): Bacteria > Pseudomonadota > Alphaproteobacteria > Rhizobiales > Hyphomicrobiaceae > CAVQOB01. Next base: position 22,802 of record CAVQOB010000010.1, read on the forward strand.
TATCGGAAAACAGCTCCATCAGCGCCGTCTGATCGAGGCCGAGATGGCGGCACAGCGTATAGGCCTCGCCCAGCGCCTGATAGGCGACCAGCAACGGCAAGTTGATGGCGAGTTTCATGCTGGCGCCGGCGCCGACCGGGCCAACGTGCTCGACGCGACGGCACAACTGATCCAGTAACGGTCGCGCGCGCGCGACGTCGCCACTCTCACCGCCAGCTAGACCGAGCAGCTTGCCCTGCCGCGCCGGCCCGGTCGTGCCGCCCACCGGACATTCTACGTAAACCGCACCTTGCGCGCGAACCTTCGCCGCCAGCGCCACTTGATCGTGCGGCTGCACGGTACTCATCTCCACCGCCAGCTTGCCGTTGAGATCGGCGGCAAGAATTCCTGCTGAACCGTCATAAATGGCGGCAAGCGCATCCGCATTAGTTACGATGGTGATGATGGTCTCGACGCCAGCTGCCAATGCGGCAGGTGACGGCGCCAATTTTGCTCCGGCATCGACCAGCGGCTTGGTTTTGTAGTCCGTCCGGTTCCAGACTGTAAGGGTATGCCCGGTCTCTATCAGCCGCAGTCCGATCGCCGCCCCCATTCGCCCGAGCCCTGCTATGCCGATCTGCATGTCTGCTCCTCTGCTCCGACGTGTTGGCGTGTCATTGCCCGTGGCCTGCACTAACATCGGCCAACACCTCCCCAATTGCAACCATGAGGAACTCAATGGCGAAGACAGCGGCAACCCGAACAGTCGGCATGATCGGCCTTGGCATCATGGGTGGCGCCATGTCGCGCAACCTGGTCCTCGCCGGCATGGAGGTCATCGGCTTTGACCTCGACGCTGCTGCCATCGCCGCCGCGCGCAAGGCCGGCGTCGCCATTGCCGCTAGTGCTGCCGAGGTTGCCGAGCAGGCGCCTGAAATCCTGGTCAGCCTGCCGAGCGCCAAGGCGGTCCATGAAACCGCGAAAGTTATTGCCGCATCGAAAGCCAGGGCGATCACCGTCGCCGAGACTTCGACGCTGTCACTCGACGATAAGTTGGCGTTTCAAATGGTGCTCGGCGGCGCCGGCCACACCGCGCTCGATTGCCCCCTCTCCGGCACTGGCGCACAGGCGCAGACCAAGGATCTGGTCATCTTCGCCAGCGGCGATAATGCCGCCATTAAGCGCATGGATGCCGTGTTTCTCGGCTTCGGGCGCAAAGTGCAGCAGCTCGGCGCCTACGGCAACGGCACCAAGATGAAGTTCGTCGCCAATCATCTGGTTGCCATCCACAACGTCGCCTCGGCGGAAGCGATGGTGCTTGGCATGAAGGCCGGCCTCGACCCGCATCAGATCGTCGAAGTGGTCGGCTCGGGGGCTGGAACCTCGCGCGTGTTCGAATTGCGCGCGCCGATGATGGCCCGCAATAGCTACCTGCCGGCGACGATGCGATCGCGCACCTGGAAGAAGGACATGACGGTGATCGGCGACTTCGCCTCCGCGCTCGATTGCCCGACGCCGCTCTTCTCTTTGACCAATACGTTCTACGATGCCGCCCTCGCTCTCGGGCGCGATGTCGAGGACGTCGGCGCGGTCTGCGCCGTTTTCGAACAGATGGCCGGCCTCAAGCGGTGATCGCCGCTGGATTTTCGGCGCCAACATCAGGAAAGCTAATCACTGCGAGCATGTCTTGTTATTTCCGCGCGACCGCTAACAGGGTCTAAGTTTTCCGTTCCGGCCGCGTGCGCATTCGACGGGGAAACTGTGAGCGAGCAAAGCCGTCACACCGTCGAGCCGTCCGCAGCATCGCTGCCGCGTCCGCGCAGCGAAATCCGCGACGGACTGCATATCGACTGGGACGCCGCCATCACCATGGACGACGGCTTAGTTCTGCGCGCCGATATCTACCGCCCCGTTTCAGGCCAGCCCGTCCCCGTGTTGCTGACCTACGGGCCCTACGCCAAGGGCTTGGCGTTCCAGGACGGCTACCCCAGCGCTTGGAACCGCATGGCCGAACGCCATCCCGATGTGACGGCCGGATCGACCAACAAGTATCAGAACTGGGAAGTGGTCGACCCGGAGAAGTGGGTGCCTTACGGCTACGCTTGTGTCCGCGTCGATTCTCGCGGCTGCGGCGCGTCGCCGGGTTATGTCGATCACTTCTCGCCCCGTGAAACGCGCGACTTCCACGATTGCATCGAATGGGCCGCCGTGCAGTCCTGGTCAACTGGCAAAGTCGGCTTGAGCGGCGTCTCCTATTTCGGCATCAACCAGTGGCATGTCGCATCCCTGCAACCGCCGCATCTCGCCGCCATGTGCATCTGGGAAGGAGCGGCCGACTTCTATCGCGACATGACGCATCACGGCGGCATCCTCTCGACCTTCTGGGCAAACTGGTACGACATGCAGGTGAAAACCGTGCAGTACGGCTCCGGCGAGCGGGGGCGCCGCAGCCGTGTCACAGGAGACTTAATTTGCGGCTCCGACGTACTTGCCGACAACGTGCTCGCTCAGAACCGCTGCGACTTCGGAGCGGAAATCCGCAATCACTCGCTCGACGACGCCTATCATCGCGCGCGGTCGCCGCAATGGGACAAGATCACCGTGCCGTTCCTGTCGGCAGCCAACTGGGGCGGGCAAGGATTGCATCCCCGCGGCAACTTCGAGGGCTTTATGCGCGCGGCATCGAAGGAGAAATTTCTCGAAGCGCACGGCATCGAGCATTGGACACACTTCTACACCGACTACGGCCGCGATCTGCAACGCCGCTTCTTCGATTGCTATTTGAAGGGCGATAAGGCCGCCTGGGCCGGCCAGCCGCGCGTGCAATTGCAGGTGCGCCATCCCGGCGAGATATTTGTCGAGCGCGCCGAGAATGAATGGCCGATCGCGCGGACGCTGTGGACCAAATACTTTCTCGATATCAGTGATGGTTCACTGAAAACCGCTGAAACCGGCGCGAAGGCCTATGCAATCGCGTTCGATGCCCTCGGCGACGGACTAACGTTCATCACCGCGCCGCTCGCACACACGACCGAGGTCACCGGTCCAAGTGCCGCCCGTCTGTTCGTCTCGTCTTCGACAACCGACGCCGATCTATTCCTGGTGCTGCGCGTCTTCAGCGCCGACATGAAGGAGATCGTCTTCCAAGGCGCCATCGACCCGCATACGCCGATCGGCCAGGGCTGGCTGCGCGCCTCACACCGGAAACTGGACAGCCAACTTTCCAAGCCCTACCGCCCCTGCCACACCCACGATGAAGTACAGCCATTGACGCCCGGCCAACCCGTCGAACTCGACATCGAAATCTGGCCAACATCGATTGTTGCGCCCGCCGGCAGCCGGATTGCTTTGACGGTGCGCGGCCGCGACTACGAGTATGGCGGCGGCAGCGGCGGCAAGCTGTCCAACTTCAAGAATGAATTGAAAGGCTGCGGGCCGTTCCTGCACGATGACCCGATCGATCGCCCAAGGGAGATCTTCGGCGGCCGCACGACACTGCACTTCGGCAGTGCACAACAGCCCTACATACTTCTGCCGATCATTCCGTCACAATCTGGCACGCGATGAACATCCACGTGCTAGCGTCGACACAACGATAACCGGAGGAAAGCCATGACCATCAAGCGCAGAACCGTACTCAAGGGCCTCAGTGCCGCTGCTGGCGCGTCCGCACTCGGCATGCCGACAATCGCCCAGGCCGCGGCGTTCAAGATCGGCCTGATGACCGTCAAGACCGGCCCGCTCGCGCAAGGCGGCAACCAGATGGAACAAGGCCTCGTCGCCTTCCTGAAGGAAAAGGGCAACGCCTTGACCGGGCGCAAAATCGAACTGGTGGTCGCCGATACCGGCGGCAATCCGGCCGGCGCCAAGACCAAGGCGCAGGAACTCGTCGAGCGCGACAAGGTCAACGTGATCCTCGGACCGCTCGCCGCCTTCGAGCTGCTGGCGATCACCGATTACATCCTGCAGACCAAGACGCCGCTGATCGCGGTCGCCGCCGCCGAAGACGTGACGCAGCGCAAAGCAAACCCCTACATCATCCGCCCGACGACGACGTCGGCGCAGTGCTGCCACGTCATGGCCGACTACGCGCTGAAGGATCTAAAATACAAGCGCGCCGCGACCATCTCGGAAGATTTCGCCTTCGGTCACGAACAGATGGCCGGGTTCCAGCGCGTCTTCGAGGAAGGCGGCGGCAAGGTCGTGAAAAAGCTCTGGCCACCATTGGTGACGCCGGACTACACACCCTTCATCGCCCAGATCCCCGCCAACGTCGATTGCGTGTTCACCGGTTTTGCCGGCTCCAACCCGGTCAAGTTCCTGCGCGCCTATGCCGACCTCGGCCTCAAGGGCAAGATTCCCATCCTCGCGGGATGGACGGCGATGGACGACGCGCTGCTCAAGAGCTTGGGCGACGAAGCGGTTGGCGCCGTCTCGGCGGCAACCTATTCAGCGTCGTTTGAATCAGAATCGAACAAACGACTGATCGCCGCAATGGCGAAAGACTACAGCGTGCTGCCTGGCGGCTACGCCTCCGGCATGTATATCGGCGGCCAGTGCGTCGAGGCGGCCCTCGCCATTGCCGGCGACAAATCGACGGATGGCACGGCCTTTGCTGAAGCGTTGCACAAGGTTGCCATCACCGACTCGCCGCGCGGCGCCTTCACCATCGACAAATATGGCAATGCCGTCGGCTCGGTATTCGTGCGTCGGTGCGAGCGCAAGGATGGGCAACTCGTCAATACTGTCATCAAGACCTATCCGAACGTCAGCCAGTTCTGGACCTATTCCGACACCGACTTCATGAAAAACCCCGTCTACTCCCGCGACTATCCGCCAGCCAAGAACCTGGAATAGGTATTTCACTATTGAGCGCACCAGCGGCTGTGGACGCCTTGTTCCCAGCCGCTGGTGCGCTGCTGTCATCCGGGAGATCGGCAAAACGCAAATGGGGCTTTGGGGGACACTGGCGGTGAACAGCGTCGCGCTCGGCGGCCTGTTGTTCCTGTTGTCGGCGGGCTTCTCGCTGATCTTCGGTCTGATGCGCATTCCCAACCTGATGCACGGCTCATTCTTCATGCTCGGCGCCTATGTCGGTGCCAGCGTATTGGCCAATGGCTATGGCTTCTGGGCGGCGCTGCTAGCGGGTGCCGTCGGCATGGCCGCGCTCGGCGGTCTGGTCGAGCGCTTCCTGTTACGGCGCCTCGCCGGCCAGGAGCTCGCCCAGGTGCTGTTGACGCTCGGCCTCTCCTTCATCATCGCCGATCTCTGCCTGATGATCTGGACCGGCGATCCGATCCAGCCGGCGACACCGCCGGCACTCGCCGGTGCGCTGCGATCAGGCGCTTTTGCCTTTCCGATCTTCCGGCTGGCGATCGTCGCCGTCGCCGTCGTCATCGCCATCGCGCTGTGGGTGCTGATCGACTGGACGCGGCTCGGCGCGATGATCCGCGCTGGCGTCGACGATGCGCCGATCGCCCGGGTCGTCGGCATCCGCGTCTCGGAGCTGTTCACGCTTGTTTTCTGTCTCGGCGCGGGGCTTGCCGGATTTGCCGGCGTGATGGGCTCGCCTTATCTGTCGATCTACCCAGGTCTCGACGCGGAAATGCTCCCCTTGGCGCTGATCGTCGTCATTCTCGGCGGCACCGGTAGTCTCGCTGGCGCGCTCGCCGGAAGTTTCATCATCGGCTTTCTCTATAACTTCGGCCAGGCCCTGTTCCCCGACCTCGCCTATGTCATCCTGTTCCTGCCGATGGTGCTCGTGCTCGTGCTCAGGCCACAAGGCCTGTTCGGCAGGGTCGCGACATGAGTTCTGACCCGATCCGGCACCATCGCCGCGCTGATCGCACTTGTCGCCCTGATCACGTTGCCGTTCTGGCTGCAGAACATCTACTACGTCAATGTCGCCAGCCAGATCCTATTCTGGGCCATTTTCGCGCTCGGCCTCAATGTGCTCGTCGGCTATGCCGGGCTGACCTCGCTTGGCCATGCCGCACTCTTCGCCATGTCGGCCTATACGGCAGCGCTGGCCTTCAATGCAGGCGCCGGGCACGCCGCCTCGGCCGCACTGGCGCTGCTGGCGACGGTCGCCATGTCCGGCCTATTCGCGGTGCTGGCACTGCGATCGACCGGCATCGGCTTCCTGATGATTACCTTAGCGCTCGGGCAGATCCTCTGGGGGATCGCCTATCGCTGGTCGAGCCTGACCAACGGCGACAACGGCATCAACTTCAAGTCGCGGCCGGCGCCGTTCGGGATTGATCTGGGCTCCGCACCCGTCTTCTACTGGGCGACGCTGATTGCCTTTCTGCTGGCACTCGCGTCGATGGCGGTATTCGTGCGCTCGCCGTTCGGCGCGACCGTGCGCGGCACCCGCGACCAACCCCGCCGCATGACGGCGCTCGGCTTCCATGTCTGGCTGATCCGCTTCCTGGCGTTCGTCTTCTCCGGCTTCTGGACCGGCATCGCCGGCCTGTTCTTCCTCTACTACAACCAGTTCGTCAGCCCGCAGGTCGCCGCCCTGCAGACCTCGGCGGAAGTTCTCTTGATGGTGGTGTCGGGCGGCACCGCGACGTTGTTCGGCCCGATTGCCGGCGCGGCCATCGTCGTGATCATGAAGAACGTCGTCAGCGCCTACGTCGAACGCTGGAATATGGTGCTCGGCATTATTTTCGTGCTGATCATCAGCTTCATGCCGGAGGGCCTGGTGCCCGGCAGCCAGCGCCTGTTGCGCCGCTTTATCGGCGGCGGCAAACCAACGGAAATCCACCCGAGCGCCAAGCCGGTAGCGGAGGTCCGCTTATGACCGCGCTCGTCGTGCGAGGCCTGGTCAAATCGTTCGGCGGATTGAACGTCACCCGCGGCGTCAATCTCTCCGTCGTCCCCGGCGAGCGGCACCTGATCATCGGGCCGAACGGCGCCGGCAAAACGACGCTGTTCAACCAGATCACCGGCGAATTCTTCCCCGATGCCGGCACTGTCTCGCTGTTCGGCCGTGACATCACCTTCGCCGCCGCCCGCCGCCGCCCGCATCTGGGTCTCGCACGCACCTATCAGATCATCACGCTGTTCGCCCGCGATAGCATTCTGCGCAATGTCGTGATGGCAGCACTCGGCCTATCGCCGCGACGATGGAGTGCCTTCAGCGCCCTCGATTCGCAACGCGATCTTGAAGACCGCGCTATGGCATCGTTGGCCCAAGTCGGCCTCGACCATGTTGCACGCCGCCCGTTGTCCGAAACATCCTACGGTGAGCGCCGCCGCGTCGAGATCGCCATGGCGCTCGTCCAGCAGCCGAAAGTCATGCTGCTCGACGAGCCGTTCGCCGGTCTTTCCGTTGACGAGCGTCGGGACGTGCAGAAACTGCTGTTGTCGCTGCCGCGCGACATGACGCTGGTCATGATCGAGCACAACATGGACGTCGCGCTCGACTTCGCCGAGCGCATCACACTGCTCAATTTCGGCGAAGTGATCGTGCAGGGCACGCGCGCCGAAGTCGTCGCTGACCCTCGCACCAGGGAGGTCTACCTTGGCGGCTGAGGCGCTAACCCTCGACAACGTCCACGCCTACTACGGCGACAGCCACGTGCTGCAAGGCGTATCGTTGCAACTCGGCGAAGGCCGGCTGCTCGGCCTGCTCGGCCGCAATGGCGCGGGCAAATCGACCTGCATGAACGTCATCGTCGGCCTGCTGCGGCCACGGCGCGGCGACATTAGGGTTTTCGGGGCGAGCGTCGCGGGCCTGGCGCCGGAGCGGATCGCCGCCCATGGCATCGCCTTGGTGCCGCAGGGGCGGCGCATCTTTCGCAGCCTGACGGTGAAGGAAAACCTGATCGTTGCGGCGCGGGCGGCGAAGCAAAGCGCGCAATCGCCGTGGGATCTTGCGCGGGTGTTCGCGACGTTCCCGCGGCTAGACGAGCGCAAGAGCCAGTACGCCGGGTCGCTATCGGGCGGCGAACAGCAGATGCTGGCCATCGGCCGCGCGCTGATGAGCAACCCGCGCGTGCTGCTGATGGATGAGCCGTCCGAAGGCCTCGCCCCCCAGATCGTCGCCGAGGTCGGCCGTACCATCGCCAAACTCAAGACCGAAGGGTTGTCGATCATCCTGGTCGAGCAGAATATTCGCCTGACACTGGAGATCGCCGACGATATCCTGATCATCAACTCCGGCGCGAGCGTCCATGCGGGCCCTGCCGCCTCGATCACCATCGACGACCCCATCATCACCCGCCACCTTGGTGTGCACTGAATTGGAAAGGACACTCTATGACGCAACAATGGAACAAATATACCCCGACAGCGGCCCGCCAGCACGGCAAGCCTGGCCGCGAGACGCGCCCGCAGAGTATCACCATCGACATTCACGCCCACGTCGCCATTCCCGAGGCGATCGAGATCGTCAAACCGCACCTCGACCTTTCAACCGTTCCGCTGGCGCACTTCGCCAATGCCGAGACCAAGGCGCTCAACGCCAAACAGGAAATCGATATCATCGCGCGCCGGCCGTTGGCTCAGCGCCTCAGCGATCTCGATGCCATGGGCCTCGACATGCAGGCGGTGCTGCCGCCGCCGCCGCAGTGCTACTATACGGTGCCGCTCGACATTGCCGTCAAGGCGACACGCGTCGTCAATGACGGCATCGCCGAATACGTCGCGCAGCGCCCCGACCGCTTCGTCGGCCTCGGCAGCGTGCCGATGTCGGAGCCGAGCGAAGCCGTGAAGGAACTCGAGCGCTGCATGGGCAAGCTCGGCTTCAAGGGCGTGCAGATTCTCACCAACATCGCCGGCAAGGAATTGTCAGACCCGCAATTCGCGCCGTTCTGGAAGCGGGCGGAAGAACTCGGCGCCCTGGTCGTCATTCACCCCAACGGCTTCACGCACGGCGAACGCTTCACCCGCTACTACTTCAACAACGTCGTCGGCAATCCGCTGGAGACAACGCTCGCCTTGCATTACCTGATCTTCGACGGCGTGCTCGAACGGCATCCGAAACTGAAACTGCTCGCCGTCCACGGTGGCGGCTATCTCGCGGCCTACTCGGGCCGCATCGATCATGCCTGGGGTGCCCGATCCGATTCGCACGGCAACCTGCCGAATCCGCCGACCACCTACCTGAAGCGCGTCTACTTCGACACTGTCGTCTTCACGCCGCATCAACTGCAGGAATTGGTGCGGCAGTTCGGCGTCGACCAAATCGTCATGGGCACCGACTACCCCTTCGACATGGCCGACTACGATCCGATCGGCCACGTCGTCGGCAGCAACTTCGACGCCGCAACCACCGCTGCGATCTGCGGCGGCACGGCGAAGAAACTGCTGGGACTCTGAGGGCTCATTCCCGCGCCTGAAAGTTCTAACTCGTACATAGACCTGCTCGTCCGGGGCTCTACTCTTTCTGCGCCTCGCCCAAGGGCGCCCACCTTCTCCCCAAGGGGAGGAGGGCAAGATTGTCGGTGTTGGCGGGTGACGGGAGCGCGATCAGGCATGCGCGGCTGAGATGATCCGCTCGCGCGTCAGCGGCAGATCGCGGATGCGCACGCCAAGCGCAGCGGCAACCGCATTGGCAATCGCGGCCCCCATCGGGCCTTGAGCGACTTCGCCGACGCCGAGTGCTGGTTCGCCGTGCTGTGCCATCAGTGCAATCTCGATCTCGGGAACCTCCGAGAATTTCAGGATTGGATAGTCGTCCCAGCTGCGCACGGCAACGCGGCCATTAGCGAACATCACCTGCTCCTTCAACGCCCAACTCGCCGCCTGAATGATGCCGCCTTCGACCTGATTGCGTACGCCATCCGGGCTGATGACGAGGCCGCAATCAACCGCACACCAGACGTTATCGATACGCACCGCATCGGCAACGTGGACATCGACAACAAGGGCCAGATATCCGGCGCGGTTCTTGTAGCGGCTGTAACCGAAGCCACGGCCGTGCCCCTCAGCGCGCGCCGCGCCCTCGCGCCAGCCGGCCATCGCCGCCGCCTTTTCGATGACCGCGCGCGCGCGCGGATCAGAAATCATGCCGAGTCGATAGGTCACCGGATCGATCCCCACCTCGGCCGCCAGTTCATCCATAAAACTTTCGATTGCGAAGACATTGGCAAAGGCACCGAGTTCCCGCATCGACGAGGTGCGGGGTACAATGTCAGCGGCGACGTGATTGATCAGGCGTTGGTGCGACACATCGTAGAGTAGCGGCGCATTGCGCATCGCGCTGTAGCCCGAAGTTTCCGGCAACTCCTGCGGCAGCGGGCGCGGGGGCGAATTGGGCATGGCGTCAGCCGCCAGCAGATTGACGCCGCCGTTGGCGCCAGGGCGCTGTGCGTGCGGCCCGCTCCAGATCTCCGTCGTCCAACTGAGCGGCCGCCCGGCCGTCGACAATTCCGCACTCAGTTCCACCACCATCGCCGAGCCGAGCGGCGAAGCGGCGAGCTCATCCTCGCGGCTCCACTGCACGCGCACCGTCTTGCCGGGCGTACTCATCGCGATAACAGCTGCATCGCAGGCAGCGTCGTCGGCGCCGTTGTGGCCGTAGCATCCCGCACCTTGCAGGTGGATGACATGAATGTGCGTCGGATCGATACTGAGCGACCGCGCAATGGCGCCACGCAGGAAGAACACGCCCTGCGCATGCGTCCACACCGTCAGCCGACGGCCGTCGTTGCGCGCGAGAGCACACGACGGTCCGATCGAGGCGTGCGCCAGGAACGGCTTGGTATAGCGCTGGCGGAACTGCCTGACGCCGACCGACGCGGGCGGCACGGCACCACGCTCGGTCGTCGCATCGATCGACTTGGCCGTCGCGACCCATCCCGGTGCCACCTGGCCCGCATCGTGCGGCCGCCCGCCACTCCAGCGCGCTCGCGCGATCATGCGCTCGGCAGCGCGGGTCACGCCGCGCTCGGTCGGAGCCATCACCGCAATGAAGTTTCCCTTGATCAGAACGGTCTCGCCGTCGCCCGCCACGCCGAGGCTCGCCGTATCCAACACCGCGCCGGGCCAGGGCTGGCGGATGACGCGGGCATGCAGCATATCCGACGCGCGCACGTCATGAATGAATGGTGCGCCGGACCCGAAGACCTTCGCCGGCAGATCGACGCGCGGCAGGTTCGTACCCATCACCACATGGGCCTCGATCGGCTTGACCGACACGGCTCCAGTCGCCAGGCGGTTGAGATCGACTGATGGTGCCATTGTCCAATAGTCGAGCCCAGTCGGCGCTCCCTGCCGCGCCACCGCGCCGTCAACAATCACCAGTTCCGAAGCGGCACAATTGAGCCGCAGCGCCGCCGCCGCCAGCATCAGCGCCCGCACCTCGGCCGCCGCCAGCCGGATTGATCCGCCGGAGTTCTCGACCGACATACTGCCGGCCGTGTAACCCTCACTCGGGCTCGCAGCCGTATCGCCTGTCGCAAGCACAATGCGCGTTGGCGCGATGTCGAGTTCCTCCGCCGCGATCTGCACTAGCGCCGTCAGGATGCCCTGCCCGAGCTCCACCTTGCCGGTCGCGATGCGCACCTTGCCGCTCGTCTCGAAGCCGATCCATTGATCGAGCCGCGGATTGTCGATGAGACCGATCGGCAATGGTTTGCGGGTCATCGTGCGCCCGCCTGACTGGCGAGCGTTACTGCCGCGCGTTGCACCGCCTTAAAGATCCGCGCGTGCGCCCCGCAGCGGCACAGATGCTTATCGAGCGCGGCCGCAATCTCGGCGCGCGTTGGCCGGGGATTGCGATCGAGCAGGGCTTTCGCCGAGATCATGATGCCCGACAGACAATAGCCGCACTGGCCGGCCTGCTCGTCGAGGAACGCCTGTTGCAACGCATGCGGCCGCTCCGGCGTGCCGAGGCCTTCGAGCGTCGTCACCGATTTGCCGGCAAGAGCATCGATGGTGAGCGTACAGGCATATTGCGGCTGGCTGTCAACCAGCACCATACAGGCGCCACAGCTCTCCGTGCCACAACCGAACCGTGTCGCCATCAGGCCAAGCTCATTGCGCAGCACATCAAGCAACGGCGTCGCTGCGTCGGCGACCGTTGCCACGCTTCGCCCGTTGATCGTCAACTGATAGGCAGCCGTCATTATAACTCCCGCCGTCTAGCGACTGTCATTGCGCAACCTTGCTGTTCGGACGTTTGATTGCAGCATTGACCACTGGCATAACTTTCTCTGCCATCAGCACCATCGACCGACGGCCAAGGTCGCGATTGCGCCAATCGTGACCAGCGTAAAGTAGCGTGCCAAAATCACCGACGTTTTCGCGGAATGCCAAAATCTCATCGGCAACCTTCTTCGGTGAACCCCAGATAATCAGGTTGTCGCAGATAAAGTCGAGCGTCACGTCCTTGTCTGGCATGTCGCGCGACGTCTTGAACAACTCTGCGCGTCCATTCTTAATCAATTTTGTCGCGAGCGAGGCATAGTACTGCCGATAAGGACTGAGAGCGCTGGTCGCATAGTCCCGAGCGGTCTTATCATCATCGGCGACAAACACACTTTTGGCGACACGCCAGTTTGCTGCATTAACAACACGCCCTGCCTTCTGGCAGCCTTCGACGTACTTCGGCCAGTGGCTCTTGACCCAGACCGGCATCAGGAAGTTGGCGGAGATCGGATCCCAGCCTCGCGCCGCTGCTTCCGTCACGCCCTTCGAGTGTGGCGCCACCGCCGTCACGACGATCGGCGGATGCGGCCGCTGCAGTGGTCTTGGGATGAAGCCCTGGCCAATGTCAGGGATCAGCGTACGTTCTGTCGAGATCGTCCAGTATTTGCCCTTCAGATTATAGGGCGCCTCGCCACCCCAGATCGCCAAAACCTGATTGATCGCTTCGAGGAACATTTCGGCGCGATTGGCATCGAGATTACCGAACACTTCCGCGTCCGACAGTAGCCCGCCCGGGCTGATGCCGAAGATCAAGCGCCCGTCGAGAAGATGATCGAGCATGGCGAGGTTGGCGGCCACCTGAGCCGGATGCGCGTTTGGCAAATTGACGGTGCCAGTGCCGAGGCGGATGCGCTTGGTGACATCGACCAGCGTCGCGATGAACATCGCGCACGAAGTAATATTCTCGGATTTGTCGGTGACGTGCTCACCGACATAGCCCTCAGTGAAGGCAAGTTCATCGGCGAGGATGAACGCTTCCCGGTCTTCGCGCAGGCACTGACGCCAATCCTTGTCGAGCGGATGGATCGGCATTGTGAAGAAGCCGAGGTTCATGAGGCAACCCTGGGTAGTAGAACAACGATTAGCGGCGGCGACTAACAGTCAGCGAACCTGGGAATCGTACCGGCGCTGCCGAGTGGCAGGAAATTATGAGAATGCCAATCCCGCATCGGTTTTCCTGATGCGGCCTGGCTGCGTGGACGGATCAGCCGTCCCCGCGCCGCGCACCACCCTATTTCATTGCTTGCGGATTGACCGGCGAACCGGTGCCGCCCGGAATGACCAGCGGCGCGCCATTGAAGAAGAACTCATAAACCTTGTCCTTCGCGCAATCGGCGGCGAGGTCGGCGAGGTCGAACATCTCACCCATGTAGAGGCCCATTGCGGGGATGACGACCCAGTGCCAGGGCTGGTTGACGTCCTTGGTTTCGTTCGGCCGCACCTCAACCCCCCAGGTGTCCGTGCAGACGCCGGCCACTTGCTTTTCGTGCAGCCAATAACAACTTTCGAATTTCAATCCGGGCGCATCGCCGCCGGCGTACCCGCCCCACTCCTTGCGCTTCAGGCAATTCTCCATTTGACCAGTTCTGATGATTATGAAATCGCCTTTGCGAATTGCGACCCCCTGCGCCTTGGCGCACTGGTCGAGTTCATCGTTGGAAATACCGGTGCCATCAGGCAGATGATCGAGCTTTTTCCAGCGCGCGATATCGAGCAGAACGCCACGGCCGCAAATTTTGTCCTTCGCGTGCTCGATGCCGAGCTTCGAGACGCCATTGGAATCGACCGACGAGGCGTGGTGTCCGTTGTACATCTGGTCGTGATAGAAAATGTGCCCGAGGCTATCCCAGTGCGTCGCCGACTGGATCGGCATGTTGATGGCATCATCGCTGTAGAGCAATCCACCCTGCCGTCCCGCGATCGCGTCGGTGCCGGTCGCCAGCATGGTGTGAATGGGGTTCCAGCGCTTGCCGAATAGTCCGCGCTGCGGCCCGCTCTGGCCGAGCGGCATGCCAAGGCCGAACACACGGCCCTTCTTGACAAGCTTGGCTGCCGCGACGATATCGGCGGGCGTGACATGATTGAGCGTGCCGATCTGGTCGTCCTTGCCCCAGCGCCCCCAATTCGACAGATCCTTGAAGGCCTGATCGACGGCGGCCTTGGAGACCTTGAGCTTGCGTTTCGTCGCTTTCGCCGATGTCATCGTCAGTTCCTCTTCAAACAACGGTCGCGTCGCCGCTTTCCACGATCACCAATTCAACTTCGCCGGCCCCGTTGCGGCGATGCGCCGATGCCTCGACATAGTCCGGCGATTGCTGACAGGCGACCGCAGCCTCAAGCGACGGGAACTCGATCACGACGAAGCGATGGAATTTTTCCGGTCCCTCGAGAATCTGGAAGCGTCCGCCGCGCGCCAGCACCTTACCGCCGAACTTGGCGATGATCGCTGGCACGCGATCCGTATAGCGCTTGTAGGCGATCGGATCGATGATCTTGCTACGAGCGAGCCAATAGGCCGGCATGGCACGTTTCTCCTGTCAAAGTTTCGGTAGCCACGTCGCGAAGGGCGGATAGGCCGCGATGATGACGATCACTACCAGCAGGCAGATCCAGTAAGGGACCGAGCCGCGAAAGATTTCGCCCGTCGACACGTCTTCGTTCGGCAACGCCGACTTCACCGTGAACACCAGCATTCCGAACGGCGGCGTCAGCAGCCCCGTCTCGATGGCGATGATGCCGAGTATTGCAAAGGCAATCGGATCGTAGCCGAGCGCCAGCGCCACCGGCGAGAACACCGGCACCGTCAGCAGAATGATCGAAATGCTATCGATCAGGCAGCCGAGGATGAACCAGATGATCACCATGATCGTCAGCACCTGCCAGGGCTCGAGCCCGGAATTGAGGAACAGCGCCTTCGCCGCCCCGGTGATGCCGGTCATCGACAGCACCCGGCTGTAAAGCTGTGCAAACACCAGCAGCAGCAACAGCGGCGCCGAGGTCCGCCCGACTGTCAGAATGACCTCGAATATTTCTTTCGGCCGCACACCCTTAGCGATCGCCAACACCAGTGACGCGGCGGCGCCGACGCCGGCCCCCTCCGTCGGCGTGAACCACCCGAGCCAGATGCCACCGAGCACGCCGAGCACCAGCGCCAGCACGGCGAGCGTACTGCGCATGACCGTACCGAGATCGCGCTCGTCCTCGGCGGCATTCTGCGCGGCGACGGCGGCGGTCACGTTCGGCCCCTCGCCAACTCGATGCGGTTGGGTGTAGGCGACATAGAGGATGTACGTGCAGTAAGCGATGACGACCACGAAGCCCGGAATGATGCCGGCGATGAAAAGTTTGCCAATCGCCTGTTCGGTGAGTACGCCCCAGACG
Source organism: uncultured Alphaproteobacteria bacterium (assembly GCA_963714325.1). Classification (GTDB taxonomy): domain Bacteria; phylum Pseudomonadota; class Alphaproteobacteria; order Rhizobiales; family Hyphomicrobiaceae; genus CAVQOB01. The sequence goes on from CAVQOB010000010.1 coordinate 38,321, forward strand.
ATCATCAGCACCGACGGCGGGATCAGCATGCCAAGGCAGGCCGATCCGGCAATGCAGCCGAGGCCGAACTGCCGCTCATAGCCGAAGCGCTTCATTTCCGGCCAGGCGATGCGCGAGAAGGCAGCAGCGGCGGCGATGCTGACCCCGGTGACGAAAGCAAAGATCGCATTCGCCAGCACGGTCGCAACCGCAAGACGCCCGGGCACTCGTCGCGTCAGCCGATTGACCAGCGCGAAGAGATCGGTTGCCGCACCACACTTGGCGAGAAATTCGCCCATCAGCATGAACAAGGGAATGACCGCGAAGACATAGTCCTTGAGGGCCTTCTGCGCGGTGTTGGCGACGAACGAACTGACCGCGCCCATATCGCCCTGCATCAGGTAGAGGCCGAACACCGATGCGACGCCGAGCGCGACCGCGATATGCACGCCTGCGAAAACCATGCCGAGCAGCACGGCGATCAGCAACAGCATCTGTGAGATATCGAACACGGGGGTTGGGTCCTGTTAGGTGGCGTGCGAGCTGGAAACGGTGAGCGGCGGCTCACCTCGCGCGAAGGCTTGGCCCTGGCGGATCGCTAGCAGAACATAGCTGATTGTGGCGAGACCCGCGCCCAGCACCAGCACGAACCGGGCCGGCCACGCGGGAACGCGCAGCGCACCCTCGCCGTCGAACTCGCCCGACGTCCAGGCGAACGCCGCCTGCTCGACGCTCGCGTAACAGATCAGCCCAAACAATCCGGCGCCAAGCAGTGAGCCGACGATGCCGAGCAACGATTGCACGCGATAGGGCATGACGCTGGTGAAGGCGTCGACGTTGATCATGCCGCCGGAGCGGATGGCATAGGCCGCCTGCAACCAGCAGATGATGACGATGGCGCTGGAGACGAGTTCCGGCGTGCCTTTCAGCGGCCGGTTGAAAGCGACGCGGCCGATCACGTCGGCACAGACGATGAAGGCCAGCGTGAAGCCGATGATGGCGGCGATCACCAGCATAACCCGCGATGCGGTCTCGAGAAATCGATCGATCATAATCGTCGTCCGCAGGTGCTTGGTGTGAGTGTGCCGCCGTCGGTGGAGGGGCGTGGGCGGCGTGCGGTCAAAGTGAGGGCCGGGGCCTATCGTGAGATCGGCGCCCGGCCCGGCATCCCCCGACAGCTCTACTTGACCTCGTAGCGCACGGGCCATTTGTGACCGAGCTTTTCCGCTTCTTCGAGTGCAATCTTGAGAACTTGCGATGCAGGATGGCCGGCCTTATCGAGTTCACTCGCTTTGTCCTGCGGCCACCCCTTCAGCGACGATGCCCATTCGACCTTCACCGCGTCGGGCAGTTGCCGCACGATCGACCCGCGCTCCTTCAGCGTTGCCAGCTGCTTGGGATAGTTCTCCTCGTTCACCGTCCCGGTCTTGGCTTCATACTCCTTGGCGACCTCGGCGATAATGTCCTGCACTTCCTTCGGCAGGCGCGCCAGCTTGGCTTTGTTCATGGTCAGGCCATGCCACGTGATCGCGCCGAAACCGATCTCGGTATAATACTTCGCGACTTCGTTGAGCTTGAAGTTGACGACGCCCGACGGGAACATGATCCAGCCGTTGTAGACGCCCGTCTGCAGCGACGTGTAGGCCTCGGGCAACGACGACTGCACGGGCGTTGCGCCGGCATATTCGAGCCACTTGAGATTAAGCCCGGCACCCGCAAGCTTGCGGCCCTTGAGATCACCGACCGTGTTCCACTCGAATGTGGTGTTCAGGTTGTAGCCATTGTCGGCGATCAGCGCGAGCAGCACCTGCCCGTACTTGTCCTCGAACACCTTCGACATCGCCGGCACTTTGTCATAGACGGCGCGTGCCATTTTCACGCTGGCGTTCGAACTCATGGTGCCAAACGGGATCATCACCTGGAACGCGTGTAGCGGCAGCCGCGAGGGCTCGAAGCAGAAGCAATAGCCGCCGATGTCGATGATGCCGGTTTGCACACCTTCCAGCGTATCATTGACCTTGACCATCGCGCCGCCATAGCCCTCGATGAATTCGAGCGTGTGCTTGGTGCGTTCCTTGACGCGTTTGGTCACCTCCGGCGCGAAGAAGGTCTGCATTAGGTTCACATAGGTATTGACCGCCGGATGACCGGACGCCATGCGAAGCTTGATATCCTCGGCGACCGCGCCGCTCGCGGACAACAGACTGCCGACAGCAATCGCGCCAGTAAAAGCAAGCGAACGCAGTCGGTGCCAAACTTGGACCATCGTCAAATCCTCCCAGTGGACAGTTTTGTTGTTGCAGCGAGTGTCTGGGACCACTCACCCCCTGTCAATGGTTCAGGCGTGATCGCCCCGATCAGCCGGCATGATGACGTTCCCAGGCGCGCTAAATGCTGCTAACCATAGGGGAGCGTTTTTTGATCTGGAGTTTGAGGAAGCGGCGATGCAGATTCAAGCAGTACGATTTCACAAGACGGGTGCGCCCGAGGTCCTGCAAGTCGACAAGATCGAACTCGCCGATCCCGCCGCCGGTCAGGTCCGCGTGCGCCATGCGGCCATCGGCATCAACTACCTCGACACCTACCAACGCTCTGGCGCGTACTCCATCGCGCTGCCGAGCGGGGCTGGCAACGAAGCCGCCGGTGTCGTCGAAGCCGTTGGCGCGGGCGTTGCCGATCTAAGGGCTGGCGATCGTGTTGCCTATGCCGGGGGCGAACCCGGCAGCTATGCCACGCACCGCAATTACCCCGCCGCGCGAACTCGTCAAGCTCCCTGCTGGTGTTTCCGATGAGGCCGCCGCCGCTCTGATGCTCAAGGGCATGACGGTTGAATACCTGATGGAGCGCTGCGCGCCGGTCAAAGCCGGTCAGTACGCGCTTATGTATGCGGCGGCAGGCGGTGTCGGCCTCGTTGCGGGGCAATGGGCAAAGGCCATAGGCGTCAAGTTAATCGGCGTCGCAGCCGGCGCCGACAAATGCAAACTTGCGCTCGCCCACGGCTATACTGCGGTGATCGATCGGAACAAGGAAGACATCGTCGCGCGCGTCAAGGAAATCGCCGGCGGCAACGTGCCGGTCGTCTATGACTCGATCGGCAAGTCGACGTTTGAGACGACGCTGAAAGTTCTGGCCCCACGCGGCGTTTTCGTCTCGTTCGGTGCGACGTCGGGCACGCCGCCGCCGGTCGAGGCAGCGACCCTGCAGAAACTCGGCTCGCTCTACTTCACCCGCCCGACATTACAGACCTATGCCGCCAGCCGCGCCGATCTGGAATTGTCGTCGGGTCGACTGTTCGCACTTGTGGCCTCAGGCGCCGTCAAACCGCATGTCGGGCACCGCTACAAGCTTGCCGAGGCCGCCAAAGCTCATGCTGATCTCGAAGCCGGGCGCACGTCCGGTTCGTCGCTGTTGATCCCTTGAGCGGGCATGTTCGATGGACTGACCAAATGCCACAGAGCCGCTGCCGTTGAACCGAACTAGTCTCACGGTGTCCTCACAAGGTACAGCCATGGAGCGACGATGCGCCCGATCGAAGTCGACACACCACCGGATTGCGCGATAATTTTGCCCAAAGCGGATTTCTCCGATTCCTTTGCCATCGACGTTGATCGTTCAATCGACGCACTGCAAGCCGCCGAGATCGCGCTCAGTCGCCAACCCCGCTGGATTGCGGCACTGATGACGCTCCGCAACATCGTGGTGGCGCCGTTCGGTTTGAAGACGGAGGCACCGCCAAAGAGCCGCCACATCGGAATTTTCCCAATCGTCACCTCTTCACCCCAACGCGTCGTGCTGGGCTTCGATGATGCGCATCTCGATTTCCGGATCATCGTCGATGTGGCTTTACTCACTGAGACGACGCGACGCGTCACCGCCACGACACTGGTCCACCGCCATAATGCATTGGGCCGGGCCTATCTGGCGGCAATCCTGCCCTTTCATAAGTTGATCGTTCCAGCGACACTTGCGCGGTTGGCCTCATGATGGAGATTGTCAATGTCGGCCTATGACTTGATTGCCCCCGCCGGTTCCTTCGACACGTGGCCCGCCGGCATGACTGAGGACCTTGAGAACAACCGTATGAGTCCGCTGGTCGGTTCGACACTGGTCTCAGAAACCGACGAGTTGCGCGTCTGGCACTTGTTGATTCCCGCCGGCAAGCGTTGCAGTTTCCATCGCCACGTCCTCGATTACTTCTGGACCTGCCACACCCACGGCCGCGCGCGCGGCTACTACGAGGACGGCAGCATCACCGAGTCGACGCACTTTCCCGGGGACACCCGGCACCTCAAGTACGGCCGCGGCGAGCACCTCGTCCATTCCGTCGAAAACATCGGCAAGACCGACCTGCTGTTCACCACCGTCGAGTTCAAGAAGAGCGGCAACATGCCATTGCCGGTGCCGGATGAGGTGCGATTGAAGCTGGCGGGGTGATCCGGCCGCCTCTGCCAACGATGAACGCCATCTGCTCTGGAGCCGCCGATGTACGCCCCACCGACCGTCAAGACCGATCACAACGCCGTTCCGGTTCCAGATAAGATGCGCGCGTGGGTGCTTGGCAATCCCGAGGAACTGATTTTCACCGAAAAACCGACGCCGGTGCCGAAACGCGCTGAAGTGCTGGTGCGGATCGATGCCTGCGCGATCTGCGCGACTGATCTCGACGTGATCAAGTCGGGTCCGCCGGCGATGATCCAGGGTGGCCTGCCCTACAACAAGAACTGGACGCCTGGGCACGAGTACATGGGGACCGTGGCAGCCCTTGGCCCTGGCGTCGACGAATTCCGCATTGGAGACAGGGTCACCGTCGAAATCCATGCGGGTTGCGGTCAATGCAAGCGCTGCCGCATGGGCATGTACACGAGTTGCTTGAACTATGGCCTCAACTACGGCGACGTTGACAAAGGCCATCGCGCCAACGGCTTCACGACCGACGGCGGCTTCGCCGAATACGCGGTCAACAACATCAACACGCTGATCAAGATCGCCGACACCATGTCCGACGAGGAGGCGACGCTGGTTGTCACCGCGGGCACCTCGATGTACGGGCTGACCGAACTTGGCGGGCTCGTTGCCGGGGAAAGTGTTGCCGTGCTCGGCCCGGGGCCGATCGGGCTTCTCGGCGTGGCGGTTGCGAAGGCGCTTGGTGCGTATCCAGTTTTTCTGACCGGGACGCGCGACGGACGTCTTGAGAAGGGCAAAAAGCTCGGCGCCGATCATGTCGTCAATGTCGGACGCGAGAATGCCGTCGATACCGTGCGGCGGCTCAATGGGGGCGGGGCGTCGATTACGTCATCGAATGTTCCGGTGCGCCGGACGCTATCAACGAGGCCGCCCGCATGTGCAATCGCGGCGGCAAGATTTGTCTCGCGGCCTTCCCGCATGACCCGGCGTTGATCGATGTCGGTCACATCGTGCGCAACAACATCTACCTGTTCGGGATCCGTGGCGAAGGCAAGAGTGCCACCCACCGCGCCGAAGCGTTCATGCGGACCAAGCGCTTCGACGCAACACTGATCCATACGCACACCTTTGACCTCGAGGCGCTGCCCGAAGCGATCCGTTATGCCCGCGACCGCGTCGACGACGCGATCAAGGTGGTTGTGAAGATGCACGGCAACGCCCCGTGATCGGGTGATCGTGTGCTGTTGGATCACGCGCGTTTGCCCTGGGCGCAAGTGGTCAAAAGCGAGCTCGTGCCAACCCAATCTACGAGTACACCACTAGCCGGCGGTCATCGTATGCCGCTCGCGCGCGTAGCGCACCAGCGCGATGAAGCGATAGATGCCGTGCACGAATTTGCCATAGGGCATCGTCACGAACAGACCGAGGACCACGCCGAGATGCAACGCCAGCAGCAGCCCCATCGCCGGAGTCGCCCGCAACACCAGTAGCAGCAATCCCGTCAGACCGGTCAGGAACAGCATGGCGAGAAACGCCACGTCCATACCGCGCTGCGCCTTAACTTGCAGTGCGGGATCACGCGCCTGTTTGGCCTTGAACAACCCGATCGGACCGATGACCAGACCAATCCCACCGAGGGTTCCCAGCACGACCGGCAGGTCGTACCAGGGATAGGGCGCCTGCATCCCCAGCAGGTAGTGGTAGAGCGTCGCGACCGATGTCGACGCGAAGCAGAGCAGAAATCCGTAAAAGGTGAAATGGTGATAGAGACGGCGGTTATCGGTTGGACGTTTCATCGGCACCGTAGCAACCGACACCGCCGCCATCGAGATAGCGCAGGGAAGCCGCATCGCGCATTGCCTGCCACAGGGATTGCGGTTGACGCAGCGTTGCGAGGGGTTGGCAGGTATCGCGCGAGAAACTGCCGGGCGCCCATCACCAGCGCCAGGACAGCATAACCGAATGCCGCCCCGAAAATCGCAACCATCGCGTTGTGCGGCATCAGCCGGTAGAACGCGCCCGGGCCGGTGTGGATGCCGAACAGAGGCCTTGGCGTCGTGCCATGCGACGAAGCCCGCGATGAATATGGCAACGTTCAATGCCGCGATGATACTGATCGCCAATCCGTTGCGGGCGAACAGCGGCGCCAGCGCACGCGGCCACGCGTAGGCCTGATAGGATTGCGCGCGCACGATCGCCAGCGTCTGCGGCACGTTGACGTTGAAGGCGTGTGGCGGGGAAAACTGGCAATCGATATAGCACGCGCCGCAGCCGTGGCAGAGATTGGCCAGATAGTTGAGATCGCCATCAGGGAAGGCGCGACGCATTTCCATCGCCGGGAAGACCGCGCACAATCCTTCGCAATAGCGGCAAGAATTGCAAATCGTCATCAGGCGGTCCGCTTCGGCGAGCGCGGGCGTCGCGTGATCGGTTGAGGTGGCAGCCGGCATGCTCATGCGCGTATCGCTTTCGCTTGATGCTCGGTCTTGTTGACGCGGCGCGCGGCTTCGCGGCCAGCGATACGGCCGAACACGCTTCCGATGGTCATGCCGATCCCCGCCGCATAGCCCTGCCCCAAAACGTTGCCCGCCATGATCTCGCCGGCTGCGAACATGTTCGCCGCGGGCTTGCCGTCGTGCATGATCATCCGCGCCTCACGGTTCACCCGCGTGCCGAGATAAGTGAATGTAATGCCCGGCCGCACAGGATAAGCATAGAAGGGCGCTGTTTCGATGCGGCGCGCCCAGTGGGTCTTCGGCGGCGTCAGGCCTTCGGTCCGGCAGTCATCGAGGATGGTTAAATCGAATGTCCCCGGCCTGACAGCGGCATTGAACGCCAGGAGCGTCGCTTCCAGCGCCTTGCCATCGAGCGTCAACTTCGATGCCAGCTCAGCAATCGTCGGCGCGGCGATCGGCGGATAGAGCGAGGGCATGAACAGGTTGAGGGCCGGGGCATCGAAGATGATGTAGGCGATCTGATCGGGCTGTTGCGCGACGAGACGCCCCCAGATCGCATAACGCTTAGGCCAGATGTCCTCGCCCTCGTCATAGAACCGTTGCGCCTGATTGTTGACGACGACGCCGAACACGACGCAATCAAGCCGAGTGATTATGCCGCCGTCGAATTTCGGCGCGCGTGCGTCGATCGCAACGGCATGGCATTGCGTCGGATCGCCGACGGATTGCACGCCGTTGGCCAGCAGCATCTTGAGCACAGTGCCCTTATTGTGTGGTGTACCGCGAATGAGAAAATTGTCGGCCGCTGGCCCCCAGCCTTCACGCAGCCAGTCGATGTTGGCCTCGAACCCGCCCGCCGCCGTCACCAGCGTGCTGGCCTCGACCCGCGCGATCGCACCCTTGCACTTGACCGTCGCCGACAGGAACATCCCGTCCTTGATCTCGAGCCCCGTGACCTCCGCGTCATAGGCCGCGGCGATGCCGAGTCTTTCCCCCGTCAGATAGAGCGCGTTCAACATCGCCCGGCCGCCACCGAGAAAGAACGAGTTGGTGCGGCCGAGACTGAGCGTGCCGCCGAGGGATGGCTGGAACCGTACGCCCTGCTCGGCGATCCACGGCAGCATGTCTTTCAACTCGGCGATCATCATCCGCGCGAGATCCTCGTCGGTTTTGCCGCCGGTCACCAGCAGCAGATCGTCGAAGAATTCGGCCTCTGTATAGGGACCTGACAGCGTCTCGGTCGCAGTGTCGTGCGCGCAGCGCATGTTGCGGGTATGGCGCGTATTGCCGCCCCGGTAGAACTGGGGAGCTGCTTCGAGCACGAGCACGCTGGCGCCAGCCCGGCGAGCGGCGATCGCCGCACACAGCCCCGCATTACCGCCACCGATGACCAGCACGTCATAGCGCCGCGAAAAGTCTGCCATGCTCCCCCGAAGGCCCCAGCGCTTTGCCGTTCAATCGTCAAGCTTGTCGACGTAGCGCAATCCAGCCTTCTCCAGCGCCGGACGCATGTTGTACATGTCGAGACCCAATTCACCCGCCGCCAAGCGTCTGCGCTTCTCGTCTTCATTGGCATTGCGGCCCAGGCCTGCCTTCGCAACCGCCTCGGCGTCGCGGCGCGGCACCACCACCACCCCGTCGTCATCGGCGACGATCACATCGCCCGGCTGCACGGCGGAGCCCGCACAGACAACCGGAATGTTTACCGCACCGAGCGTCGCCTTGACCGTGCCCTTCGCCGAGATCGCCCGAGACCAGACCGGAAATCCCATCTCCTTAAGCGTGCGCACGTCGCGGCATCCCGCATCGATGACCAGTCCCTGGACGCCGCGTGCCTTGAGCGCCGTGGCGAGCAAATCGCCGAACATTCCATCCGTGTTCTCGGCCGTGACGGCAACGACCAGCATATCGCCGGGTTTACATTGCTCGATGGCGACGTGGATCATCCAGTTGTCGCCGGGCTGGGCCAGCACAGTCACGGCGCTCCCCGCCGCCTCGCCACCAGCCCAGGCCGGGCGCATATACGTCTGCATCAGGCCGACACGCCCCATCGCTTCGTGGACGGTTGCGACACCCAACGTGCCGAGCGTCTTGATGGTTTGCGCATCCGCGCGCGGGATGTTGCGCACGACGACGGGTTTGAAGGTCATGCCAGCACCTCGAGGGCTTCAGGGAACAAACGCTGATAAGCCTCGCCGTAGGTCATGGCGCGGCCAGAATTGCGCCCACCCTGCATGCCGCGATTGAGCGCCACGCGGGTGTAATAATCCCACAGATGCTTCTGCGCCGCGAGCACCTCGAACGCCTTGCGCTTGGTCTCCCAGACGTCGTCGATATTCAGAATGACGTTCGGCTTGAAGTTGCATTGCTCGGGCTGATGCGGCTCGAACAGGAACAGTGGCGGCGCCGCATAGGCCCGCGTCGGGTCCGGCTTGTGGCCGGCCGCCTGCGCGACGATACGGGCTTCCTGGGCGAACCGCGTCGCCTCGGGATGGTCAACGTTGTAGGGATCTTCGAGCGCATGCGTCAGCACGAACGCCGGATTCATTTCGTGAAAAATATCGATCGTGCGGTCCATCATGGCGGTCGTCGGGCGCAAGGGATAGTCACCGGCATCGAAGAACTCGATCTCGGCGCCGAGCACACCGGCCGCCCTCTCCGCCTCGTCGCGACGCTGCTTTTTTACGTCCGGCATCTTGGCACCCGCCGCCTTCCACGCGAATTGGCTTTCGCCACGCTCGCCGTAGGACATGCAGACGATTTTGACGCGGTAGCCCTTGGCCGCATGCAACGCGATGGCGCCGCCTGCGCGCCAGACGAAGTCGCCGGGGTGCGCGGTGATCACGAGACCTGACTTCTTAAGTGCTGCCATACGGGCGATCTCTCTCAAACTGCAATGACGCCATGGTTTGCACTACTCCGTCGTCCGGCCGGCGTAAAGTGCTGATCAGCGAAGCATCAAATCCTGATGTTGGCCTTGGCGATGACGTCGCTCCAAACGGCGATCTCGCTGGCGATCAGGGCCGCGAAATCATCCGGACTGCCGGGTGCGGCGATTGCCCCGTCCTTCGCCAGAACATCAATAACCTCCTGCGTCGCCAGCTGGCGATTGACCATCTCATTCAGTCGATTGACGATCTCGCGCGGGGTTTTGGCCGGCGCGACAATGCCGTACCACTGCACTAACTCGAAGCCCGGCAACACGTCGGTCATCGGCGGTAAATCCGGCGCGAAAGCGACCCGCGCCTTGCTTGAGACGCCGAGCAGGCGCAGTTGCCCGCCGGCACCAAGCGGCAGCAACAAGGGGCCGCCCGTCATCATCACCTGGACGTGATTGCCGACCAGATCATTCACTGCCGGCGCCGCGCCACGATAGGGCACGTGCACGATATCGAGCCCGGCGCGGGCCGCAAAGTAGGCCATGGTGATGTGGGTGTTGCTGCCGTTGCCGCCGGAACCGTAATTGAGCTTGCCGGGGTTGGCCTTGACGTGGTCGATCAATTCCTTGGTCGTGCGTGCCGGCACGCTCGGGTGCACGGCAAGAATGTTCGGCACCGTCGCGATCCGCGCTACCGCCGCGAAGTCAACCCTTGGATCGTAGGCGAGATTGGGATAGAGTCCGGGATTGAACGCCAGCGTTCCGATATGGCCCATCATCAGCGTATGCCCGTCCGCCTCCGCGCGGGCGACGGCGGTCGCGGCTGGCACGCCACCGGCGCCGGCACGGTTCTCGACAATGATCGGCTTGCCAAGCGCCGGCTCAAGTTTCTGCGCGATGACGCGGGCGAGCACGTCGGTGCTACCCCCCGGCGGAAACGGCACGACCATCTTGATCGGCTGCGACGGCCAGGCGGTTTGCGCCCTTGTCCGTTGCGGCATCGCGCCGGCGACCGCCAGCGCCGCGCCGCCAGCCAGCAGTTTGCGGCGGTTCACGACCATTGAACCGGCTCCAGACGATAACCGTTGCCAGCCTTTTCAATGAAGCCCGTTGCGGGGAAGGGCGCGTGATAAAACGCCACCTGCATCCGCTCCGAGACTGCCATTTCGGCGACGCGCCGGCGAGTTTTCGCGGCCTCATCAGGGTTCATGTCGAACAACACATGCCAATCGGGATTGCGCAGGAAAACGCTGGTGTGGTTGGTGGTATCGGCAGCCATCAACAATCGCGCAGGACCCGACGTAATGGCATAGAGCGTGTGCCCGGGCGAGTGCCCGTAAGCCGCGACCGCTGTTACACCTGGGACCGGCGCGCTATCGGCAGCGATCTGGCGGACCTGCTGCGCGATCGGCGCGAAGACGCGGCGCACGTTGAGGAAAGCAGGCTTCATCGCATCGGGGGCCGCGCTCATGCGGCTGTCATCCATCCAAAACGCCCACTCGGCCGCCGGTACGACAATCTCGGCCTTGGCAAACACCGCCTCACCGTTCTTCAGGCGCAGCCCATTGATGTGGTCGCCGTGGAAGTGCGTCAGCAGCACGGTGTCGACAGTTGCCGGATCGAAGCCCGCCGCACGGAAGTTCGCCATCCAGCGGCCGGTCGTCGGCGCGCCGGAGTTGCCGTTGCCGGAATCGATCAACACCGTCTTGCCACCGGTGCGCAGGACCATGCTGGTGTAGGGCACGCGCACCTTGCCGGCGGGATGATTGAGCCCCTTGAGGAAGGCGTCGACATCCGGCAGCGCGGTGTTTTTGACATAACCGTCCGACGGGCGATCGACATAGCCGTCGTTGATCGCGGTCACTTCAATGTCACCGATTTTGTAGCGATAGTAGCCAGGAGCCTGCGCGGGCGCAGCAGGCGTTGCGGCGCTCTGTGCCTCAGCGGCGTGCGTTCCCGGCAGCATCAACGATGCGGCGCCTGCGCTGGCAGCGATAATGGTCTGACGGCGATTGATCAGCATGACGCTTGTTGCTCCCGATGTTTGTGATCGGCACGATGGCAGGTGAACCGGCAAACGACAATTGCAAATTCTTGGGTGCAAATTATTTGGAATGTTCCGGCCGCGACGATGCGACCGCCAGCCCGCTCAACGCCCGGCGCCACGCCGCTGTGCCGCTGCCACCGCTGCCGCCAATGCCGGCTCGACCCCGATGTCGCGCAACATCGCTGCCGCCTCGGCCATTTCCTCTGACCGCCGAACACCGTGCTTGCCGACCCGTTCCTGCATCCGCACGGCCAGCTCCGCCCAATTGATCGACGGAAATGTGCCGGCGAGACTGGCATAGACCTCGGCTTCGACTCCAGCCGCGCGCGATGCCGCAGCACAGTCGACCATCAAGGCTTCGAGACCTTTGATGACGATGCTGCGGCACAATTTCATCGCCGACGCCCGGCCGATCTCCTCGGCGACCGGCTGCATGGCGAAGCCGATTGGATTGAGCCGCTCCGACAACGCCTTCGCCGCCGCCCCGCCAGCCAGGATCGGAACCGCGATGCCGGGCCCGGCGACCGCCGCCATGACAGCACCCTCGACATACTGCGCGCCGCTGGGGGCCACCGCCTGCGCCGCCCGCCGCTTGGTGCTGGGTGCAGCCGAGTTGACATCGAAGAAGGTCTGTTCCGGGACTAAGTAGGCGCGCGCCGTCTCCGCCGCCGCGATTGTCTGCGATGCCGTCACCGCCGAAATCACCACCGCGGCACCACGCGCCGCCTCGGACGGCGTTGCGGCAAGCGTCACGCCGGTTGCCGCCGCGCGTTGTCGCATGTGTGAGCCGCGCTCGGGATCACCGAGCCGCACGTCGAACGCCGCCACGCGGATCCCGCCACGGCGCTGCAGGTCGGCGGCGAACCGCGTCCCAACTTCGCCGAAACCAATGAAAGCCAGCTGCAACATCGTGCGTTCCATCATCCCGAGTTTCTTGCCCAAGCACCGATACCTAACCGACCCGCTGCCAAATTCAAGCGGGGCGTGGACAGGGGTATTCTAGCGAACGTCAGCATCGAAGACGTTGGCCGCGCAGGACGCGGCGCCGACTATCTCGCCGCGCCTGCCCGGTCTATCCGCCCTCGCAAGCATCTAACGCCCCGACTACCGACCCGCCCCCAACCATCACTTTTGCTCGCACCCGGTCCATTCAGGTAGAGGCACACATTGGTGCATCGGCTGTCCTTTAGCTGTCGCTGGGATGTCACAGGTTCGGCTGGCGATGACGGTCCTGCTCGAACGCAACTTGTGCCGACACGGCTTGCTCGCGTATTCAGTGCAGCTGTTCGCCGCGATGATGGACTATTGAGGATGGGCCAATGGGGATGCATGTGACGCTGCCGATCTCGACGCTGCCGATGATGGCCGCCGCTCTCCTCGCTCTGTTAGCGGCTGGGCCGGGACCAATCTCCGGGCCAGCCCAGGCGCAGTCCACCTGGAGCGGCGGTGCCCCTGTCTATGACAGCGAGGTCAAGCAGAAGGCGGAGCAGACAGAGGCCGAGCGCGCCGAGCGGCGCAAATCCTACGGCCCCACAGTCTACCCGAAGTTCATGCCGGGCGGCGAGCGACCTGATATCAAGCCGGCCACGCCAGCGATCGTCTATTTCGACCAGGCCGAAGAGCCCGGGTCGATCATCGTCGATACGCAGAACCGCAAGCTCTTCTACCTGTTGCCCGACAAGAAAGCCTATGAGTACCCGATCTCCGTCGGCCGCGACGGCTTCACGTGGTCCGGATCAGAGCGCATCAGCCGCATCGCCGAGTGGCCCTCGTGGACGCCGCCGGCAGAAATGCACAAGCGCGTTCCCGGCCTGCCGATCACGGTGACCGGCGGGCTCAAGAACCCGCAAGGCGCCCGCGCGCTCTATCTCGGCAACACGATCTACCGCATTCACGGCACCAACAACGACCGCAGCGTCGGCCGGGCCAACTCGTCCGGCTGTTTCCGCTTGCGCAACGAGCACGTCGTGCATCTCGCATCGATCGCGAAAGTCGGTACGAAGGTGAAGGTGCTGCAGGCCTACAACGGTGGCGTCAGCCAGAATGCGCCGCTGTCGTCGCTGTTCGGGTTCAGTGCCAGCAACGAAGCGCCGGCAAAACCGGTCGCCAAAGCGAAGCCGTCGAAGCCGGTGGTGAAGAGGGCCGCTGCCACGCCAGTGGCGGCTGTTACCCCGCCCGCTACGGCCGCAGCAGCGGCGGCAGCTACAGCAATTGCCGCTCCGACTGCTGCTGCCGCTCCCGTTGAGGCTGCGCCTCCGGCCGAGAAAAAAGTGGCGGAATAGGATCGCTGCCAGTCTGACCGGTCGGCCGATCCGAGCTGGCGCCGCCGTTTGCAGCCGGTTCGTGCACGCGGTGCATGGGCCATTGACAACCGGCAGATCGGCGTACCCGCACTCAATTCCGGGCGCGGCCTCCCAACATGAAACACGCTACCGCCGCGATGGTGCGCGAACCAGAAACGACCGCACTGCTGCGCGCATTTCTGGCGTTTCGGCATGTCCGGTGTCGGGACTGGTCAAGGTACTCAGTGCCCCCGCGGCGCCGCAACGCTCGTAAGCCGCGCGGATGGCGGCGTTGGCGATGGCCGCGGCGATTGGTGGCGTCAGTGGATCGAGCAAACCGATGCAGATCAATTGCGGTCGAGGCGCGACCAAGCCTGCGATCTCGCCCGTGCTGAATGCCGAGAGAAGACCCGGAACAGTCATGTAAATGCCATGTAGATCATGCGCGCCAGCTGAGACCAGCGTTGCAAGATCGGCAAAGCAGCACAGCTGTGCAACGGCCGCGACGCGGGTGTCCAGCGCGCCGAGCCAGAAGGCCAGCGTTGCACCCATCGACAGGCCGACAGCGGCGATGCGATCCCGGTCGACACCGTCGATCTGTTGCAGCAGCGAGAGGGCGCCACCGAGATCCGCGAGCATGGCACCGAACAGCGTGCCGCCGTGCCAGAGATGTCGCTTGGTTGCGCCACTCTCGGTCTCGTTCTGGCGTTCTCCGAAACAGGGCAAATCGATGCACAGTGCAACAATGCCATCCTCGGCGAGGGCTTGCGCGTAGGACGGGGCGAGGAGCGCTGGACGGCCGTCGATGAGCTCGCTGGCGCCGATGTCATAGCGATTGCCATGCGCATGGCAGTAGAGAACGGCCGGGCAGTGCTGCCACGGGCGATCCGGCCCAGTCAAGAAACCGCGCACGCGCAGGTTTGACGGCGTTGCAAGTTCGAGCCGCTCGATGCGCGTGCCCGGCAATGCGTGCGGGATGGCGCGTTGCTCGACAATCCGGAACGCTGTCGGCGTGGCAAGGCCCAGTAGCCCTGCCAGGCGCGTGCGCACGGCTGCCTGATCATGCAGCGGCTGACGGGCTTGGTTCATGCGCGCAAGCGCTCGATTCCGAACCTCGACGAAGGCCTTTCCAGCGGTATTTGGTGCATGCTCATGTCCTTTCTCGATGGGTCCTGGCCGCTTGTGTCGCGCGGCTTGACAGTCTTGGCAACCCGCTGCCAAGTTGCCACCAGAGCAGCTCAAAGTGGTGATCATATCAAACCAGTCTTCAGGGAGAACGGACGATGACGAATTACGGATCCACGCGCGTCAACCGAGCGGTTGTTGCGGGGGTGCTGACGGGCCTCAGCGTCGCGTGCTCGTCTGGCGCGTCGGCCCAGACCGTCAATCTGCGCTATCTGTGCTACGCCGACGCCAATGAGTGCGATGTCGCGCGGGATCAGCTCGACCGTTTCGAGAAGGCCAATCCAAACATCAAGGTGACGGTCGACAAGGTTGGATTCGCCGTCATCCGCGAACAACTCGAGACGCGCTTGCAGGCCGGCGAAGCGCCGGACATGGCGCGTGTGACCAATCTAGGCGGGCTCAACAAATACTATCTCGACCTCACGCCGCATGTGAATGCTGCCAACTGGGAGACCAACTTCGGCTCGACCTTGCCGTGGATGCGCGTCGGCGCCGCCGACAAGGGCATTTATGGATTCATGACGCAGCTGACGGTCACCGGCCCGTTCGTCAACAAGACGATGTTTGATACCGCTGCGGTGAAGATGCCGGCTGCTGGCGCGACCTGGGACGATTGGGCAAAGGCGACGGCCGAAGTGCAGAAGAAGAACAAGGTCTATGCCGGGATGGCGATGGACCGAACCGGCCACCGCTTCGCCGGCATGTCGATCTCGATGGGCGCGAAATACTTTGACGGGACCGGTACACCGACGGCCGTCGTCGACGACGGCTTCAAGGCCGCCGCCGAGCGCATTGTGCAATGGCACAAGGACGGCCTTATGCCCCAGGATATCTGGCCGGCCGCTTCCGGCGCCAAATGGAAAAACGCCGGCGACATGTTCATCAATGGTGATGTCGCGATGCACATTGCGGGATCGTGGATGATCCAGAAGTATGTGTCCGATGTCGGCAACAAGTTCGAATGGGTCGTCGCGCCGGGGCCGTGTGGCCCAGCCGGTTGCTCGGCAATGCCAGGTGGCGCGGCGATGGTGGCGTTCAAGGCAACCAAGCACCCCGCTGAAGTCGGCAAGGTGATGGAGTTCATGGTCTCCGAGCCGATCCTTAGAGAGTACTACGAACGTACGGTGCAGATCCCCGCACATAAGGGCATCGCCGACAAAGGTCTGACATACGGCAAAGAGGTGAGCCCGGCGGCACAGGCGGCACTGAAGCAGTTCACCGCCGACTTCGCCAAAATCCTGCCGCCGGCGCACGCGCTGCAAGGCTATCAGCGCAACGTTGCTATCTACAATGCCTCGGTGAACTACATCGCGCAGGCCATCTCCGGCACGCTGACGCTGCCGGATGCCTACAAGAAGGTGCAGGAAGAAATCGACAACGCCGTAAAGAAGTGAACTTGCACCCTCGCCCCGTCCTTCACGGGGCGAGGGCGGGGTGAGGGGCAGCCGCTGGCTCGGACCGAGATCGATCCGCAAGCACGCGGATGGCAATGAGCGTTTGGAGCGATCTCCGTTGGTGCGGATGCCGCCCCTCACCCTAACCCTCTCCCCGCCAAGAGCGGGGAGAGGGAATCGTTGCCCAATGTCGCAGCCAGTATCGCCGACCAATTCCAGCACGGCTGCCGTCGCTCCCATCGCGGCGGCTTGGCGATTGTTCGGCGACCTGCTCGATGTGCCGCTACGTGCCCTGCAGCGCCACATCGGTGCGCATCGGATGGCATATGTGTTCGTGTTGCCCAATCTGATCGTGTTCGGATTGTTTTCGTTCTGGCCGATGATCCTCAATTTCTACATCGCCTTCACCGGCGGCACCTCGGCGATTCTGGCCGAGCGGCCCTATGTCGGTCTCGATAATTTCCGCGAACTGTTGAACTGCCCGAGCTATCTCGATCCGAAGTCGTGTCCGGTCGCTGGATATTCGTTCTGGACCGGCATCTGGAACACACTGTTTTTCGCGGTCGTGCAGGTGCCGATCATGATCGTCGTGGCGCTGGCGACGGCCTTGGTCCTCAACCGCGAGATCCGCGCGCGCGGGTTCTGGCGGGCGGTCTTCTTCTATCCGGTGATGCTGTCGCCGGTAGTCGTGGCGGTGATCTGGGATTGGGTGCTGAAGCGGCGGGGGATTTCTCAATGCGGCGTTGAGTGATGGGGTTGACGGGTGGAACAGTTCGCTGGCAACGGCCTGGTTCGCACCTGTCTTCGGGCTGCTGGTTGGCCTCATCCTGGCGGGCGTAGCCGGCCGACTGATGCGGTTTAGCGGCGGCCGTGCGGTTGCGCCGGTGCGGGGCCTCGTGGTTGCATTGAGCCTCTTGCTGGTGCTGTCGCTGTTGCGGCCGCAAGCGCTGGCACTGGCCGACTATCGCCCAATCAACTGGCTGGTCGACGCGCGCTCGGGCTGGCCGATGTTCTGGGTGATCTTCGTCTATACGTGGGCGCATCTCGGCTTCTACATGTTGATCCTGCTCGCTGGCCTGCAGGCGATTCCGAAGGACTTGTATGAGGCAGCCCAGATGGACGGCACGCCGCAATGGCGGCAGTTCTGGCGCATCACGTTGCCGCTGCTGATGCCGACGATGATCGTGGTGCTGGTATTGTCGCTGATCCGTGCCTTCCAGGTGTTCGACGAGGTCTACGTGCTGACCGGCGGCGGTCCGGGACAGGCGACCAAGATGATCATCCAGCACGTCTACGAGTCCGCCTTCATCGGCGACGCCAAGCGCTACGGCATTGCGTCGGCGTCATCGGTGCTGGTGGCGGGTGTCTTGCTCGTGTTGACGCTGTTCCAGTTGGCGGTGTCGAGAAAGAAGGCGGGGGGATGATCACGACAACCGATGTCTCGTCATTCTTGACGCGCCGGCGCAATCGCCATGGCCTGCATTGGACTGATGTGCTGGCCTACAGCTATCTCGCGATCGGCGTACTCATCGTGCTGTTGCCGGTCGCCTGGATGTTCCTGTCGTCGATCAAATCGCAGCGGGCATTGGTCGAAAATGATCCACGCCTGTTGCCCTATGAACAGATCACGGTTCCAACCGCCGATGGCACGCCGCTTAGCGTGTTCGTCTGGCGCAAGCCGGATAGCAGCACGGTCGATGTCGCGTTCCGAGCCCCGCGCGGGCGCAACGCGCTGGTTCATGACCTCGCCAAACCTGAAACAGCGTTCGAAGTGCCGCGCGATCAGCTGGTGCGCAAGGACCGGCTCGCGCCGCGCTATCAGAACTACACCGAGCCGACCATCGGGGCGACTCAGACGCGGACATTTAATTTCCTGCGCTACTTCTGGAACTCGACGTTCGTCACGGTTGTTGCGACACTGATCACGCTTGTCGTCAATGCCATGGCGGCGTTCGCGCTGTCGAAATACCAATTCAGGGGGCGTGACGCGATCGTGCTGATCATCGTCGCGACGCTGCTGATCCCGCCGACGGTAATCCTGGTGCCGCTGTTCATGACGGTCAGTGCGTTCGGCATGATCAATTCACTGTGGGGGGTGATCATCCCGGCGGTTGCGACACCAACCGGCGTCTTCCTGTTGCGGCAATATATGCTGACCATCCCCGACGAACTGCTTGAGGCCGCGCGGATGGACAATGCGTCGGAGTGGAAGATCTTCTGGCGCATCATGCTGCCGCTGAGCCTTCCGGCATTGTCGGTGCTGGCGATCCTGTCGGTGATGTGGCGCTGGAACGATTTCATGTGGCCGCTGATCGTGTTGACGCAATCGGAAGTCTTCACGCTGCAGCTGGGCCTCTCGACCTTCAAGGGTGAACTCAACGACAACATGCATTATCTGCTGGCCATGACGGTGCTGACCCTGTTGCCGGTCACGCTGGTGTTCGTCTTTTTGCAGAAGCACATCACGACCGGCATCGCCAACACGGGGCTCAAGTAATGGCAACGCTGGAACTGAAACAGGTCACCAAAAGCTTCGGCGCGACGAAGGTCATCCACGGCATCGACCTCGCCATCAAGCACGGCGAGTTCACGGTATTCGTCGGTCCGTCGGGGTGCGGAAAATCGACACTGCTGCGGATGATTGCGGGGCTCGAGACCGCCAGCAGCGGCGATATCCTGATCGACGACGGGCGCGTCAACGACGTTGCGGCCGCCGAACGGGGTCTCGCGATGGTGTTCCAGAGCTATGCCCTCTACCCGCATATGAGTGTCCGCCAGAACCTGTCATTCGGGCTTGAGAACATGAAAACGCCGCGGGCAGAGATCACGCGACGGGTAGACGAGGCGGTGCGGATGCTGCGCATCGAGGCGCTGATGGACCGGCGGCCGGGGCAGCTATCCGGCGGCCAGCGCCAGCGTGTTGCCATCGGCCGGGCGGTTGTGCGCGAGCCGAGAATCTTTCTGTTCGACGAGCCGCTATCGAATCTCGATGCCGAACTGCGCGTGCAGATGCGGGTCGAGATCGGCAATCTGCATCAGCGCCTCGGTAGCACGATGATCTACGTCACCCACGATCAGGTCGAGGCGATGACCATGGCGGATCGGATCGCGGTGCTGAAGGACGGCCGCTTAGAGCAGTTTGGCAAGCCACTCGACCTCTATAATCGCCCGGCCAATCTGTTCGTTGCGGGCTTCATCGGCTCGCCGCGCATGAATTTTCTCGATGGCCGGGTGGCGGCGGCGCAGGCTGACACGGTGTCGGCGACGCTCGCGGCCGGCGGCGATATTGCCGCTGCCTGCGTGGCGCCGGCGGTGGCCGTCGGAACGGCTATCAAGCTCGGCATCCGGCCCGAGCATATCCGGCCCGTCGAGACCGGCAACGGCGACGTTGCGCTCAAAGTGGTGCTGACCGAACAGCTTGGTGGCGAGAGCTACCTGCACGGCACCTTGCCGTCGGGCGAGACGCTCTCGGTGCGGTTGCCCGGCCAGACCAAGGTTGTTCGCGGGGAGATCGTCGGCGTCTCGCTCGGGGATGTGCGTTCGCGGCACCTGTTCGACGCCGCGAGCCAGCTCTCCTATGCGCGGCCAGGGAGTTCGGAGACCCAGGGATGAGCGATTTCGGCCGCATCGTGCCGGTACTGCGGATGTTCGACATCGAGCGGACGCGCGCGTTTTACGTCGACTTTCTCGGTTTCAAAATCGAGTTCGAACATCGCTTCAGTGAAAATTTCCCGCTCTACATGGGGCTGACGCGCGGCGCGTGCCAACTGCATCTGAGTGAGCATCACGGCGATGCGACACCCGGCAGTCATGTGCGCATCGCCATGACCGGGCTTGCTGCGTTTGCCGATGCCTTGCGCGCCCGAGAGTTCCGTTACGCCAAACCGGGTGCGCCCGAGCGCATGCCGTGGGGCACAATCGAGTTGACGCTGACCGACCCGAGCGGCAATCGCCTGACATTCACCGAGCCAACCGAGCCATAAGGTCGCCTGCCCATGCGCATTCTGAAATCGCTCGGCGCGATCACGCCGCACGCCCGCGGCCTCGACGCCGCACTCGATGATGGGTATCGCCTGCGCATCCGGGCACTGTCGAATGATCTGCTGCGCGTCGTCGTCGAACCGGCTAAAGGACTGCCGGTCGATCGCACG
This sequence comes from uncultured Alphaproteobacteria bacterium, assembly GCA_963714325.1. GTDB lineage: Bacteria > Pseudomonadota > Alphaproteobacteria > Rhizobiales > Hyphomicrobiaceae > CAVQOB01. Next base: position 59,097 of record CAVQOB010000010.1, read on the forward strand.
TGGATGGTCGCGCCTGAAGGCGATGTCCCCTGGGAGGGGCGCCATCGCGACGACATCACGGGGTTCTCGCTGGGCGCCGTAAACGTCGCGACAGCCGAGAGCGCGACGGTGGTGACGGCCGGCAATTTTCGCCTGACGCTGACCGGCGCGCCGCTGCGGCTGGCGGTTGAGCAGCGGGTCGACGCGGTCTGGCGGCCATGGATCCGCGACCGTGCCACGGGTGGATTCGCGGTGGCCGAACGCGATACGCGCGTGCGTCATTTCCAGCAACGCGATGCGAGCGACCGGCACTTCGGCCTCGGCGACAAGACCGGGCCGCTCGATCGCACCGGGCGACGCTTTCGCGTGCTGCAGTTGGATGCGCTCGGCTACGACGCCGAGATCGGCGATCCGCTCTACAAGCACGTGCCGTTCATGATCGTACGCTCCGGCGAAGGCGAGGCGGCGGTTGCGGGCGGGATGTTCTACGACACGCTGGCGCCGCTGACCTTCGATCTCGGCGCCGAACGATCGAACTATCACGGCATCTACCGGTACGTCGAAGTGGAAGAAACGGGCCTGGATCTGTGGCTGATCGCCGGGCCGGATGTGGCCGCGGTCACGCGCCGCTTCACGCTGTTGACGGGGCGGCCGGCGCTGCCGCCGAAATGGAGTTTTGGTTTCGCCTTCACGACGATGCATCACGCCGACGACGCCAACGCGCAGGCGGTCATCAGCGCATTCGCCGACCAATGCCGCGCCGAGGACATCGCCATCAGCGCGATCCATTTCGGCTCCGGCTATTCGAGTCGGGGCAAGCGCCGCTATGTCTTCACCTGGAACCGCGACAAGTTTCCCAGCCCAAGTGCCCTGTTCGAAAAGTTGGCGGGCATGGGCATTCCGACGGTTGCTAACTTGAAGCCAGTGCTGATCGACGATCACCCCGACTATGCGGCGGTGAAGGTGGCCGGTGGATTCATCAAGGACGACCGTGGCGAGCCGGTACTTGAACAGTTCTGGGACGGGATGGGATCGTATCTCGATTTCACCAACCCGGTGACGATCTCCTGGTGGCAGGAGTGCCTGGCCAAACAGGTGCTCGATGTCGGCTTCACTGCCGGGTGGAATGACAACAACGAGCATGAGATCGGTCGCGAGCACGCAACCGCAACGGGGTTCGGCCGCGCTCTGGACGCGGTTGCAACGCGGCCGTTGCATGCGCTTCTGATGACGCGCGCGACTTTCGAGGCGACGCGATCGCGCGCGCCGGATCAACGCCCCTTCACGATCACGCGGGCCGGTCCGGCCGGCCTGCAGCGCTACGGCGAGACGTGGACCGGTGACAATGCCACGTCCTGGCGCACCTTGAAGTGGAATTTGCGCAATGGGCTGTCGCTGGCGCTGTCGGGGCAATCCAACGTCGGCCATGATATCGGCGGTTTTACCGGACCGAGACCCGGGCCGGAATTGCTCTGCCGCTTCGTCGAGATGATGGCCCTGCATCCGCGCGCCGTGATGAATTCGTGGAAACCGGACGTTGCGCCGGATTGGCAAGCGGCGACGCATCCGTGGACGCATCCGGAGGTGTTGCCGCAGATCCGTCAGGCGCTGCATCTGCGCACCACGTTCTTGCCGCTGATCTATGCGCTGGCGCATGTCGCACACGTCGATGGATCGCCCATCATCCGGCCGCTGTTCCATGATTTTTCCAGCGACCCCTGTGCGTTTGCCGAACACGACGCGATGATGCTTGGTCCGGACGTGCTGTTCTCGCCGGTGGTCACCGAGGGCGCGCGCACGAAGACGCAGTATCTGCCGAGAGGTCCGCTTGGCTGGATCGATTTCCACACCGGCGCGTTGCATGCCGCTGGTACGACCGTCACTGTCGCCGCGGAGCTGGGCCGGCCGCCGATCTTTGTGCGCGTTGGCGCGGCACTCGTGCTCGCCAGTGCGACGCCTGCCATCAAGCCACACGAGGCGCCGGCGCGCCGGATGTATCTCGCCGTCGCGGGTGGCGAAGGATCGGGTCGTGGACGGCACTTCGAGGACGATGGCACGACGTGGGGTTGGCGCCGTGGTCAGGCGCTGGAGCTCGACGTGGCGCTGACGTGGAAAGATCGCGCGGTCGCGGTTGAGATGATGCGGCGCGGGGGAGCCTGGGATATGCCACCAGCGACGGCATGGACCATTGACGCGCCCGACCGAGAGAACTGGCGGATCGACATTTCAACGTGCTTGACCGGCAGGGCTTGACGTTGTGGACGTCGTAGCGGCGTGACGACGCATGGGATAAGCTCGTGCTCTTTGCGACCGCGATTGAGAGACCCTGATGCCGACACGACCCGAAGCCATTCTCGAAGGCAAGCAGCGCCCGTTCACGGGCAAGGAGTATCTGCAATCGCTGCGTGACGGCCGCGAGGTTTATTTCCAGGGCGAGCGCGTCGCTGACGTGACCACCCATCCGGCTTTCCGGAATTCGGCGCGGTCACTGGCCAAGCTCTATGATGCGCTGCACGACGCCAAGACCAAGGCGGTGCTGACGGCGCCGACCAACACCGGCTCCGGCGGCTACACGCACAAGTTCTTCAAGGCCGCGACGTCGCGCGAGGAGGTGATCGCCCAGCGCGACGCGATCGCCGCCTGGGCGCGGATTACCTATGGCTGGATGGGCCGCAGCCCCGACTACAAGGCGGCGTTCCTCAACACGCTCGGCGCCAATGCGGAGTTCTATGGTCAATTCGCCGGCAATGCGCGCGCTTGGCACAGCCGCGCACAGGACGCCGTTCTGTATTTGAACCATGCGCTGGTCAATCCGCCGATCGACCGCGCCAAGCCGGCCGAGCAGGTCAAGGACGTCTACATCACCGTCCAGAAGGAAACGGACGCTGGAATTTATGTCTCGGGCGCCAAGGTGGTGGCGACCAATTCGGCGCTGACGCATTACAACTTCCTCGGCCAGAACATGGGCCAGGAGATCAACGATCCGAGCATGGTGGTGATGTTCATCGCGGCGATGAACACGCCGGGCGTCAAGCTGATCTGCCGGCAATCCTATGAGCTGATCGCGGCGAAGACCGGCACGCCGTTCGACTATCCGCTCTCCTCGCGCTTCGACGAGAACGACTCGATCTTCATCTTCGACAATGCGTTCATCCCCTGGGAGAACGTGTTCATCCATCGCGATGTCGAAAAACTCAAGCAGTTCTATCCCAAGTCCGGGTTCGTCAACGGCTTTACGCTGCAGGGCTGCACCAGGCTTGCCGTGAAACTCGATTTCATCGCGGGATTGCTGATGAAGGCGGCGCGCTCAACGGGGGTCGAGAGTTTTCGCGGCGTTCAAACACAGATCGGCGAAGTGATCGGCTGGCGCAATCTGTTCTGGTCGCTGACCGACGCGATGGCGTGCAATCCGGAGCCCTGGGTCAACGGGCACGTCTTGCCGAATGGCCGCGCATCGACCGCCTATCGGCTGTTTGCGACGGAAGCCTATCCGGCGGTGCGCTCGATCGTCGAGAAGGTGGTGGCGTCGGGGCTGATTTATCTGCCCTCGCATGCGAAGGATTTCAAGAACCCGGACATCGACAAGTATCTGGCGAAGTATGTGCGCGGGTCCAACGGCATCGACTACAAGGCGCGCATCAAGACGATGAAGCTGTTGTGGGATGCGGTCGGCACGGAGTTCGGTGCGCGCCACGAGTTGTATGAGATGAACTATGCCGGCAGCCACGAACTGGTGCGGCTGTTCCCGCTGTTCGACGCGATGGGCAACGGGCAGATGAAGCAGATGGAAGCGTTTGCCGAGCAATGCATGGCCGACTATGACGAGGATGGCTGGAAGGACCCGGATTATTTTGATGGTGGCGATATCGGGTGATCGGGTGGAGGCGGCACGACAGCACTCGTGTCGATGGCGGCGACGGGGCAACAACAGACATCAAGCCTAGACGCTATTTGATATGTCGAGAGGGCTCGGGGAAACGCCCGATCAATCTGAACCACTCACAAATCAGGACAGTGTTGGTATCGAACTTGACGCCGTGGCGCTCGGCTTCCGACCGATACCAATCCCCGATAACAATGCGCCACCATTCGAGCGTCCGCGGTCCTTCCCCGTAGGCAAAGGCGAAGGACGCATTGATGGCTGAAAAGGCGACGTGCTCAACGCGGACAGTCTCGACCACGCCGCGCGTCAGGTCAGCCCCGTCAACGACAACTGACAACGCTCCAACGAATGGAATTCGGCCATCGGGATAGTGCCAATGCGCCGAAGACGTCGCCGTCTTTATTCCACCAAGGATCAGTTCTGCACCCTCATCTGCGTCCTTGATCGTGTTCCCGATCTTCATGGGTGCAAAGTGCCTATGGACTTCGTCTGGAAACAACTCGAGCAATACTGCGTTGGACATGGGGGCCGCACCGGAGCCGATCTGCTTGGGAGACCACCATGCGCCGCGAACAATGACATGTCACTGATGTCCTGACTGGTTCACCTGATGACACAGCCAGGGTCAATAAGAGACGTTCGCGCGATCAAACCCCATGGTCATGGCCGGCCTTGTGCTGGCCACCCATCGCGCAGCGGATGCGATGCACGCGGTTAAGCGCCGCGTGAACATACGGATAGTGCCGTTGCGATGGTTTTCGAAGCGGCGGCGCAGGTCATTCGTCACGCCGGTGTAACGCGTGCCGTGAGCTTTGCTCGCGAGCAGGTAGACAAAATAGTGATGCGTGCGCTGCATCGGCCTACCTCGCAACCAGCGTCGAGATTGCGGCACAATGGGTGGCCGGGACAAGCCCACGGCTGTCCGGTTTAAGTATGCTTGCACCGGTCCGACCACCCGTCATCCCGGCGTCATCGCGGAGCGATGCTTCGCATCGACGGCCGGGACCTACGACAAGCCGAAGTGTCAAAAATGCTGGATCTTCGTGTCGTTTGGAGCGGTTTTCAATCGTTGTGGCATTTGGCCACGACGAACAATGGTGCTTTACCGTGGGTCCCGGCCTGCGCCGGGATGACGCAAAAATGCCAGACCGGAGTTGACGTCCATGCGAGTCGGAAAACAAATAAACAACCTGCTATTCAACGAGAATTTTGAATCGTCACGATTTAAACCGGACAGCCGTGGGACAAGCCCGGCCATGACAGTATTGGGGTGGGGTGGCGGCCATCGAAACGCCGGCAACGGGTCACATGCAGGCCGCAGTGCCCCTAGCCTCTGCGCTCCAATCGCGGTAGTTGCGGGCGTTCGCCGCTCGCTTTGCCGCTGATGGGCGGGCGGGGCAGTTCCATCGTTCCGGCGTCCATCGTGAAGGTGTAGTCGAGCTTGAACCAGGGACCCTTGATGTCGGCGTCGGGCGCGGGGCCGGATTGCGCAACATAATCGCCGATGAGCGCTTTCGTGACACCGAACTGCACGTCGCTGTCGATAACCGGATCGTCGCTGGCGTAGACCTGAGAGATCAGTGTCTTGAAGCCTTCCCGGTAGGCGAGGAAGTGCAGATGCGAGGGGCGCATGTTGTGGCGTCCCTGCGCGCGCAGCAGTTCGCCGACGGGACCGTCGATGGGGATGGGATAACCGGCCGGCTTGATCGAGCGGAAATGGATGATACCGGCGGCGTCGGTGGTGAAGGTGCCACGCAAGTTCCAATCGGCCTGTTCGGGGTCCTGGTTCTCGTAGAAGCCCTCGGGCGATGAATGCCAGACGTCGACCTTGACGCCGGCGACCGGCTTGCCGGCGCGATCGCGGAAGCGTCCGGTGACGTAGACGGTGGGGCCAGGCGTCGGTGAACGCAGCAGCGAGGCGCCGTTTGGCATCTGTGGTGAGTCCGGCCGCCAGAACGGCCCGAGCATGTTGGCATTGGTCTCGGCCTGGCCGTTGTCGCCGTTGTTGAGCAGGCAGACGAGCGCCGACATGCCGAGAGAGCCCGCCATCAACACGCCCTCGTTGTGGGTCGCGGTCGTCATCTGCCCGAGCGTGTTGATGTAGCCGATGGCGCGATGGTATTCGGCCTCGGTCAGTCGTGTCTCGCGCGCAAATGCGTGCAGGTGCGTGACGAGAGCGGTGAGGATGTCGCGCAACCGCTTGTCGGGGGTACGCGCGACCTCGGCGAGAACGGCCGTGGTGACGTCTTCCTGGTTCTTGATAATCACGTTGGCGGTCCCATGGCTGGATTGCGGGCGTGGCAGCATCACGCTGCTCCGAAACGATCGTAAAGCATCGGCCAGTGCCTTGCCAATGGCGTTTGCCAGGGCGAGTAGCAGCAGGGCGCCAGGAAACGCTTGGGTCAGGCTGAGGGGATTTGGCAGGGCGAGAAGCGGCGACATGACGAGGGTCCAGGTGATACGAGGCGGCGACGAACCCCCAGTATCGCACATCGCCAGCGTTAAGAACCCTAGGTACTTACCTAGGGGTCATAAGGGAAATTCGGCTTCTCAATGCAAAACGCCGGTTTGCGCCGGCGTTCGCAGTGTTCACAGCATCGATCGCGGCGCCAACTCTGGTCAGCCGGCGATGGCGTCGGCAAGACTCGTGACTTGGGCCGGGTTCAACATACCCTGCGTGCGGAGCTGTTCAGTGAAGAAGCGCGGCAGTTCCGAGCGTTTGCCGGGCACCAGCGATTGGATCTCGCCGGACATCGTCTGGATCTCGACCTCGCGCGAGACGGAGCTGCCATCCGACAGAATGGCGGTGACGCGAAGACGGACGTTGTCGATGTCGACGGGATGCCGGCCGATCAGAACGCCCTGACCGGTGTAGTCGAGCCAATCCGGCAGCGGACGGCCATCGGCCTGCATGACGCGATACTCGACGGCGCGCTTGCCGACCAGAGCGAACGAGTTCGAGATCTGGACGATCAGGTAGTTCTCACGGACGAGCGTCTCCAGAATGAGCTGCCCACGCGAGCCGACCAGGCCCGAGTTATTGCTGAGCGAGAAGCGCAGCGAGAAGCCGGTCAAGCCCTGGACATCGTAAGTGCCGAGGCCGCGACGCTCCGTCAGGATGCTGTCGAGGTTGTGCAATCGGTCAATGCGGATGACTTCGCCGTGGACAAGACCATTGCGACCGCCGAGCGTGCCAAGGCCGTTGAGGTTGCCGGCGCGGTTGACGGTGGACAACACTACACCTTCGACGGCGAGCGGCGTGATGCTGGGAGCGCCGCCCAAATCGGCGACGGTATCCATGACCAGACCTTCGACGACGATGGTTTCAAATGGCCGGGCGGGGGTGGTGACAGTCGAATCGGGCGACGGCGGCAAGCCGACAAAGGCTTGTGGGCCGACATCGACCCGAACGTCAGCGGTGGCCGTGCCGCCGTGACCATCAGAGATGGTGTAGGTGATGATGGCTGGACCGACGTAGCCGGGTGCCGGCGTGAAGGAGAGCGAGCCATCGGGGTTGATGGTGACGACGCCGTTGGCCGACGTGGCGGAGGTGACGACGAGCAGGTCGCCTTCGATGTCGTGATCGTTGCCGAGCACGGTGATGCGTGTTGGCACGTTGCTGATGGCGTGCGCGGTATCGTTGATGGCGTCAGGCGCGTCGTTGACGGGCGACACAGGGCCGAGCGTGAGCGTGGCGGTATCGGTGGTGGTGCCGTCGGTGATCGTATAGGTGGCGACGGGAACCGGGCCGTTGTAGTTCAGTGTTGGCATGAACGTGAAGCTGCCGTCGGCGTCGATGACGAGCGTGCCTTCCGGCAACGTCGCGGTCGCGCCGGCTGGATAGATCATGCCGCCGATTTCGAATTGCGTGACGGAGAGCGGGTTGCCATCGACATCCGTGTCGTTGGTCAGCACGTTGCCGGTGGCCGGCGTGTCTTCGACAACGGGGACGCTGTCGTTGGTGGCAACTGGCGCATCGTTGACGGGCGAGACAGGACCGAGAGTCGAGCGTGGCGGTATCGGTGGTGGTGCCATCGGTGATCGTGTAGGTGGCGACGGGAACCGGGCCGTTGTAGTTCAGTGTTGGCATGAACGTGAAGCTGCCGTCGGCGTCGATGACGAGTGTGCCTTCCGGCAACGTCGCGGTCGCGCCGGCTGGATAGATCATGCCGCCGATTTCGAATTGCGTGACGGAGAGCGGGTTGCCATCGACATCGCTGTCGTTGGTCAGCACGTTGCCGGTGGCCGGCGTGTCTTCGACTACGGGGACGCTGTCGTTGGTGGCAACCGGCGCGTCGTTGACGGGCGACACAGGGCCGAGCGTGAGCGTCGCCGTGTCGGTGGTGGTGCCGTCGGTGATCGTGTAGGTGGCGACGGGAACCGGGCCGTTGTAGTTCAACGTCGGCGTGAAGGTGAAGCTGCCGTCGGCGTCGATGACGAGTGTGCCTTCCGGCAACGTCGCGGTCGCGCCGGCTGGATAGATCATGCCGCCGATTTCGAATTGCGTGACGGAGAGCGGGTTGCCATCGACATCGCTGTCGTTGGTCAGCACGTTGCCGGTGGCCGGCGTGTCTTCGACTACGGGGACGCTGTCGTTGGTGGCAACCGGCGCGTCGTTGACGGGCGAGACAGGACCGAGCGTGAGCGTCGCCGTGTCGGTGGTGGTGCCGTCGGTGATCGTATACGTCGCAACGGGAACCGGGCCGTTGTAGTTCAACGTCGGCGTGAAGGTGAAGCTGCCGTCGGCGTCGATGACGAGCGTGCCTTCCGGCAACGTCGCGGTCGCGTCGGCTGGATAGATGACGCCGCCGATTTCGAATTGCGTGACGGAGAGCGGATCGCCGTCGATGTCCGTATCATTGGTCAGCACGTTGCCGGTGGCCGGCGTGTCTTCGACAACGGGGACGCTGTCGTTGGTGGCAACTGGCGCATCGTTGAGCGGCGTCACGGTCACGGAGACCGTCTGCAAGACGACGCCACCGCTGCCATCGGAGAGTTCGACAACGAAGCTGTCCAGGCCGACATAGTCGAGCGAAGGCGTGTAAGTGTAGGTGCCGTCGGCATTGACCGTCACTGTCCCGTGTGTTGGCGGCGTGGTCAGCGCGAACATGACGGTATCGCCGTCGATATCGGAGTTCGGCAAGGTGCCGGATAGCGCCGTATCTTCCGTCGTGACAATGGAAGCCGTCAGCGGGCCCGGCGCATCGTTCGCCGCATCGATCGTCAGCGTGACGGTGGCGGTGGCCGATTGGCCTTGAGCATCGGTGATGCTGTAGGTGAAGCTGTCGACGCCGCTCAGGGCGTTGTAGTTGGCATCGGGATAGTAGGTGAAGGTGCCATCGGGATTGAAGGTGATCGTTCCGTGCGCGGGAGCGGATACCAGCGCATAGGTCACGTCGTCGGCATCGGGATCGCTGTCGTTGCCGATGACAGTAGCGGAGAGCGCCATGTCCTCGGTGCCAACGAAGCTGTCGTTGCCGGCGGTCGGGCCGGGGTTCAGGACGGAAAAGGCGAAGGTCTTGGCGACGCTGGCGCCTTGACTGTCGGTCGCGGTGACGGTGACGGCGTAGACGCCGTTGCTGGCTGGGCCACCGACGGATGCGTCGTTCGGCCAGGTACCGGTGATGACGCCAGTGACGGGATCAATCGCGAAGCCGGCGGGAAGATCGCCGGACAACGAGAAGCTCAATGTGTCGCCGTCGGGATCAGCGAAGCCCGCGCTTACCGGAAGGCTGATGGTGGTGCCGTCATTGGCGGTTTGCGGCGGCAGCACGGGGCCGACCGGCGCCGGGTTAGTCACGGTCCACGTGAACGTCTGGCTTGTTGTCGCGCCATCGGGATCGGTGGCGATGACGGTGACGGTGTAGGGGCCGGACTGCGAGGCGAGGTGATCGATCGTGCCGGCAATAAGACCGGTCACTGGATCGATGCTGAGGCCCGGCGGCAGCGGATCGGCCGGATCGATGCTGAAGGCTAGCGGCGTGCCGTCGACGTCGCTGAAATTGGCGGCAACATTGAGATGGATCAGTGCGCTATCGACGCTGGTCTGTGCGGCGATCGCGGTCGAGTCGGGCGCGTCGTTGACCGGCGTGACGGTGATCGTCACGGTCTGCAGGCGGCTGGCGCCGTCGGCATCGGTGACGGTGTACGTGAAGCTGTCGACGCCGTGATAATGCGCGTCCGGCGTGTAGGTGTAGTCGCCCGTTGATGGATCGAGCGCGACTGCGCCATAAAGCGGGCCGGCTGCGACGGCGTAGGCCAGCGCATCGCCGTCGGGATCGCTGTCGTTGCCGGCAACGGTGCCGCTAACGGCGGTGTCCTCGGCGGTGGTATTGGCGTCGTCGCCGGCGATCGGCGCGGGGTTGGTGACGGTGATGACGAAGGTGACCGGCGTCACGCCGCCTTGGCCATCGTCGGCGTTGACGGTGACGGTGTAGACGCCACCGGCGCCGCCTTGCGAGGCCGAGCTGTCGATCGTGCCGGTGATCATGCCGGTGTCGACGTCGATGCTGAGGCCGGCCGGGAGCGGATACGCGGGATCGATGCTGAAGGTCAGGTCGTCGCCGTCGATGTCACGGAAGGCAGCTGCGGCGTTGAGCGTCAGCGGGGCGCTGTCGATGGTGGTGATATCGGCAATGTCGGTTGCGACCGGCGCGTCGTTGGTGCCGGTAATGGTGATCGACAGCGTTGCGGTGTTAAGACCGCCGTTGCCGTCGGTGACCGTATAGCTGACAATCGTCGTGCGGGTCTCGGAGCCCTGCAGGTCCTCGAAGTCGCCGTTGTGCTGGAACGTATAGGAGCCATCGGCGCTGACGGTGAAGAGGCCGCCGTTCGAGCCGGCGATCTGCTGGCCAACCAGGCCGGTATCGCCGTTGATCGCCGCGACGGTCAGCGGATCATGATCGGGATCGGTGTCGTTCGGGAGAATGCCGGTAGCGGCGGTCGTTGTCAGATCCACATCTTCGGCCAGAGTCCGGGCGTCGTCGTTGGCGGTCGGCGCGGGATTACTGACCGACCAGGTAAAGCTCTCGCTGACGGTCAGGCCGCCGGCATCCGTCGCCTGGACGAGAACCGTGTAGGGGCCGGATTGCGAGGCCGAGGGATCGATCGTGCCGGTGATGACGCCGGCAGCATTCATGCTGAGGCCCGGCGGCAGACCGATGGCGGCGAACGTCAGCGTGTCGCCATTTGGCGCGTCGATATCGTGGAAGTATGCGGAGACATCGATGCTGACCGTATCACTGTCGGCACTGGCCAAGTCGGCGAGCGTATCGGCGACCGGGGCGTCATTCCGCGGAACGACGGTGATCGTCAGCGTCGCGGTGTCGATGCCGCTGTTACCGTCGTTGGTGGTGTAGACCAGCTGGTCAACGCCGTTGAAGTTCGCGTCGGGTGTATAGATCAAAACCTGGTTGCCGAAGGCGTCGGTCGACAATTCGACCTGGCCGTGAGCGGTCGAAATCGCGCCGCTGCCGATCGAGATCGGCGAACCGTTGATGTGCGTGATGATCAGCGGATCGCCGTCCGGATCGACGTCGTTGGCGAGGACGGTGGCGATGACCGGTGAGTCCTCGGGTGTCGTGACGCTGTCGTCGACGGAGGCCGGCGGGATATTCATGACACGCCAGGTGAAGGTGGTCGCAACGCTGCCGCCGTGGCCATCGCTGGCCGTCACGGTGATCGGATAGGGTTGATCGCCGCTTGGATCGGAGGCGTTGGGATCGATGGTGCCGCTGATCTGACCGGTGAGCGGATTGAACGAGAGGCCCGGTGGCAGGCCGCTGATCGCATAGGTCAGGTTGTCGCCATCGAGGTCGCTGAAGGCGTTGGAAATGTCGATGTTGACGGATTGACTGTCGACATCGACGAGATCGCCGAGGCCGGTCGTTTCCGGCGCATCGTTGACGGCGGTGACGGTGACCGTGACGGTCGCCGAGCTGGTACCGCCATTGCCGTCGCTGATCTGGTAGGTGATCGTGTCGGTGCCGTTGAAGTCGGCATTCGGGGTGTAGCTGATGCTGCCGTCGCCATTGATGGTGACGATGCCGTTGCCGGCCGCCGCTGCCGTGACAACGAGCGGATCGCCGTCGGGATCGGTGTCGTTGGCGAGTACGGCGATTGGTGTTGCGGCGGAATCTTCGCTCAGGGTTGCCGTATCGTTGTGGGCGGTCGGGCCGGGGTTGACAACCGACCAGGAGAAATTGGTCGTGACATTGCCACCGGGCAAACCGTCGGTGGCGGTGACGGAGACGGTGTAGACGCCGGCAATCCCACCTTGCGAGGCGCCGGCATCGATGGTGCCGGAAATCAGGCCGGTGGTTGGGTTGTAGCTGAGGCCCGGCGGCAAGCCGGTGATCGTGTAGGTCAATGCGTCGCCGTCCTGATCGGCGAAGACGGCGGATACGTCGAGGCTGATGACTTGGCCGTCGAGGTTGTTGCGATTGGCGAGGCCGGCCGTCGTCGGCACGTCGTTGGTGTCTCCAACGAGAACCGTAACGGTCGTGGTCTCGGTGACACCGCCGGAGGTGACCGTGTAGCTGAAGGTGTCGGTGCCGTGGAAATTCGCGTCCGGCGTGTAGACCAGCGTGCCATCGCCGAGGAAACTGACAATTCCGCTTGCGCCTTGCGTGACGCTGGAGACGACGGCTGCGGTACTTTCGAAACTGTCGGCAGTGGCGCCGTTGGTGCCGGCGAGAACATTGAACGTGACCGGTGTGTCTTCCGACGTCATGACGGTGTCGGCGGTGATGTCGGCGACGGGCGTAACGTTGATGGCGACGGTGCCGCTGCTGGTGGCCTGACCGTCGGTCGTGGTCACGACAATGGCGGCGGGGCCATTATAATCGGCAGCCGGTGCGAAGTTCAGATTGTTCAAAGCGGCGGTGATCGCGGTAGCACTTCCAGTGACGACGACGGAGGCGGTGCCGTTGCCGGAGAAGGTCACGCCAGCGGTCGAGCCCAATGTGAGCAAGCCATTAGCGCCGGTCAGCGTCACGGTCAGTGTATCGCCATCGATATCAGTGACTACGATGGCGTTGCCATTGCCGCTGGAGAAGACGACGGCTGTATCTTCGTTGGTGGTCTGCAGCAGGGGAACAGCGGTGACTGGCGCGTCATTCACCGGATCGACCGTCACGGTGACGGTGGCGATCTCGGTGACGCCGCCTGACGTGACGGTGTAAGTGAAGGTATCGGTGCCGTTGAAGTTGGCGTTCGGCGTGTAGGTGACGATGCCATTCACACCGATGCTGACGGTGCCATGGGCGCCGTGCGTGACGCCGGTCACGGCGGCGCCGGCGTTCTCGAAGTTGTCGTTAGCGAGGACGGTGATGGCGATCGGCGTATCTTCGCTCGTCGTCACGGCGTCGGCGGCAATGTCGACGACCGGGGTGACGGTCAAGGCGACGGTGCCGCCGGTGGTGACCGCGCCATCGTTGGTGGCGACAGTGAGTACGGCCGCGCCGTTGTAGTCGGCGGTCGGGTTGTAGATCAGGCCGTTGAGCGCGGCGTTGATGGCGCTGGCGCTGCCGGCGAGCGTGATGGACCCGGTGCCGTCGCCTGACACAGTGAGGCCTGCGAGCGTCGCAAGGCTCAACGTGCCGTTCGTGACCGAAAGCGTCGTCGTCAAGGCGTCGCCGTCGATATCGCCAACGGTGATCGCGTTGCCGTTGACGTTCGAGAAGCTGAGACCAGTGTCTTCGAAGGTTGCTTGTGCGGCCGGAACTGTCGTGATCGGCGCGTCGTTGACGGGAGTGACGGTGACGATGACGGTTGCCGTTTCGGCGACGCCGCCTGATGTGACGGTGTAGGTGAAGCTATCGGCGCCGTTGAAGTTGGCGTTCGGCGTGTAGGTGACGGTGCCATCGGGATTGATCGCAACAGACCCGTTGGCGCCGTTGGTGACGGCTGTGACGGCGCGGCCAGGATTTTCGAATGTATCGTTGCCGAGCACCGCAATGATCGCGGGTGCTTCTTCGGCGGTTGTGGTCGCATTGTTGGCGATGTCGGCGACGGCGGCGAGATTGATCGCAATGGCGCCGTTGGCGGGTGCAGCGATGCCGTCGTTTGTCGAAACGGCTAGCGATACGCTGCCGTTCATATCGGCGACCGGCGTGTAGGTGAGGCCGTTCAAGGCGGCGGTGATGGCGGCCGGTGTGCCCGACAGCGTTACGGCGCCGGTGCCGTTGTTGGTGATGGTGACGCCGAGAGTGGCGATGGCCGACAACGAACCTTGTGGAACGCTCAGCGTCGTTGTCACGACGGCGGCGCTGTCGATATCGGCGATGACGATCTGATTGCCATTGGCGCCGGAGAAGACGACGGCAACATCTTCTGTGCCGTTCTGGGCAGGCGGCAGGACTTGCGTCGGCGCATCGTTGGCGGGGTCAACAGTGATGGTGACGGTGGTCGTCTCGGTGACGCCGCCGGAGGTCACGGTGTAGCTGAACGAATCGGCGCCATTGAAGTTGGTATTCGGTGTGTAGGTGACGTTGCCGGCGGCGTCGACGGTGACGCTGCCGTTAGCGGGTTGCGTGAAACCGGTGACGGATGGCGCGCCTTCGAAGGTGTCGGCGGTCGCGCCGTTGCTGCCGGTGAGGACGTTGAACGAGATCGCAGCATCTTCACTGGTGGTGACGGCATCGGCGGCGATGTCGGCGACGGCGCCAACGGAGAGCGCGATGCTGGCGGTGCTGGAGCCGATACCGTCGGTGCTGGTGATGTTGAGCGTTGCCGCGCCGTTGTAGTCGGCGGCGGCCTGATAGATCATGGCCGCCAATGCCGCCGTGACATCGGCCGGCGATCCGACGATGTGCAGCGCATTGGTGCCACTGCCGGTGATGGTGACGCCGGGCAAGCTCGCCAGTGTCAGCGTGCCGTTGGTCACGGCCAGGTCGGTGGTGATGGCGGCGCTGTCGACGTCGCTGAAGGAGATCGCGTTGGCGCCGGTGAAGCTGAACGGGGTATCTTCAGTGGCGGTGACTGAGGCGGGCGCCGCAATGACGGGCGAGTCATTGGCGGGATTGACGATCAGCGAAACGACGGCGGTTGTAGTCGCGCCGTCGGCATCGACCAAGGTGTAGGTGAAGCTGTCGGGCCCGTTGTAGTTGGCATCCGGCGTGTAGGTGAAGGTGCCGTTGCTTTGCAGCACGAGCGTGCCATGCTGCGGGGCGACCGCTGGCGTCGTCAGCACCGACAGGGTATCGCCGTCGGGATCGCTGTCGTTGGTCCGCACGTTGCCAGTGATGGCAACATCTTCGGAGCCTGTGAAGGTATCATTGGTCGCGACCGGGCCGGGGTTGGTGACGGTCCAATTGAAGACGCGTGTCACCGACAGGCCGGACGGATCTGTGGCGGTGATCGAGACGGCATAGACGCCAAGCGTGCCGCCTTGCGAGGCATGACCATCGATCGTGCCGGACACGCGCCCGGTTGCCGGGTCGATCGTCAGTCCGGCTGGCAGATTAGTGGCCGAGAACGTCAGGGCATCACCGTCGAGGTCGGAGAAAAAGCCGCCGAGATTGTAGCTGGCGACGGCGCCATCGATGCTCGTGCGCGGGAACGGCGTTGATCCGGTTGGCGCATCGTTGACCGGGTTGACGGTCAGCGTGACAGTGGTCGTCTCGGTGACGCCGCCGGATGTGACGGTGTAGGTGAAGCTATCGGGACCGTTGGTGTTGCTGGTCGGCGTGTAGGTCACCTGGCCGTTGGCAAGGAATGTCACCGAGCCGTGTGCGGGCTGCGTCACCGACGAGACGACGCGACCGGCGTTCTCGAAGCTGTCGTTGGTCAGAACATTGAAGGTTGCCGCGGTGTCTTCGGCAGTGCTTGCGCTGTTCGGCGCGATGTCGACGACCGGCGTGACGGTTATGCCGACGGCCGCCAGTGTTGGCGGTGCGACGCCGTCAGAGGTCGAGACGTTGAGCGTCGTCGCGCCGTTCCAATCGGCGGTCGGCGCAAACGTGAGACCGTTCAAGGCGGCGGTGATGGCGGCGGGCGAGCCCGAGACGGTGACGGTGCCGGTGCCATTGCCGGTGACCGTGACGCCGGACGCTGAGCCGAGCGACAGACGACCGTTGGCAACGGTCAGCGTCGTCGTGACGTTGCTATCGACGTCGGTGATGACGATCGCATTGCCGGCAGCGGCGCTGAAGACGATCACTGTGTCTTCAGTTGTCAACTGTGCGGCCGGCACCGTGCTGAGCGGCGCGTCGTTGACGGCGGCGACCGTGACGGTCACGGTCGCGGTTTCCGTGACGCCGCCTGATGTGACGGTGTAGGTGAAGGTATCCGTGCCGTTGAAGTTGGTGTTCGGCGTGTAGGTCAACGCGCCGTTGGCCGCGAAGCTGACGCTGCCGTTGAGCGGCTGCGTCACGGCGGTGACGGCCGGCGCGCCTTCAAACGTGTCGGCGGTCGCGCCATTGGTGCCGGTCAGGACGTTGAACGTGCGCGCCGCATCTTCGGTGGTTGAGACGGCATCGTTGGTGATGTCGGCAACAGGCGTCACGGTGATGTCGACGGTCTCGCGATCCGTGGTTGCACCGTCATTGGTTGTGACGGTCAGGACGGTCGCGCCGTTGAAGTCCGGGGTGGGCGCGTAGGTGATCGCGGCGATGGCGGTATTGATCTGCGCGGCGGTGCCGGACAGGATGACAATACCGGTGCCGTTGCCGCCGATAATGGCGCCGCCGCCAGTCAGAACGGTGAGCGTGCCAGCACCGGCCGGCAACGATAGCGTGGTGGTCAGGGAACCGACGTCGGCATCGCTGACAGAGACGCCGGCGATGATGCGGTTGGTGTCTTCAATGGCCGTCTGGCCTGCGGGAACGGTGTTGACCGGCGCGTCGGCAACCGGATTGACTGTGACGTCGACGGTTATCGTTTCGGTCACGCCGCCGGAGGTGACGGTATAGGTGAAGCTGTCGGCGCCGTTGAAGTTGGCGTTCGGCGTATAGGTGAGCACGCCGCCTGGTCCGATGCTGACCGAGCCGTTGGTGCCTTGCATCACCGCCATGACGATAGCGTCGGCGTTCTCGAAGGTATCGTTGTCGAGCGCATGGATGGCGACGGCGGTGTCTTCGTTGGTGACGACGGTGTCGGTCGCGATGTCGGCAATTGCCGTGACCGTGATGGTCCGGCTGTCAGAGTCAACTACCGTTCCATCGGTGGTCGAGATCTCGAATGTCGACGAGCCATTGAAATCGGCAGTTGGAACATAGGCGAGTGCCGCCAGCGCGGTGTTGATCTGGGCTGCGGTGCCCGACAATGTCACCGTCCCGGTGCCGCTGCCGGAAACGGTTGCACCACCGGTCGCACCGATGTTCAGGATACCATGGTTGATCGAGACCGTCGTCGTCAGCGGATCGCCATCAACATCGCCAACGGACACGCCAGTGATGGCGAGCGTGCCATCCTCGGCAACGGGTCCGATCGTTGCCGGCAACGTGTTGACTGGCGCATCATTGACCGGATTGATGGTCAGCGTCACGGTTGCGATTCTGCTGTCGCCATCGGCGTCGGTGTACCGGTATGTGAAGGTGTCGGTCCCGAAGAAATCGTTCGATGCCGGCGTATAGACGAAGGCGCCGGTTGTCGTATCGAACGAGGTCAGCGTGCCGTTGGCCGGCCCGGTCACGATGGCAAGCGGCGTCGCTGCCGGGCCATCGCCGGTGTCGGCATCGTTGGTCAGAACGTTTCCGGAAATCGCTGCGGCTTCATTGCCGGAAAATACATCGTTGACCGGATCGGGCGCACGATCGATCGTGACCGTCGTCACGGCCGAGTTGGAGTTCAGGCTGCCATCATTGACCGTTGTATTGATCACGCGCGGCGTAGTCGCAGGTGTCTCCGAGGTGTTCTCGAATTGAACGAGCCGAATTGCTGCAGCATAGTCCGCTTCGCTGGCAGAGCCCGTGAACGTGACAAGATCGTTGGTCCGCGTCCAGGTGATGCCACCGATACTGCCGGTCGTGCCTGCCGATCCGTTGACCAGCAACCGGTCGCCGGTCTGCGGATTCGTCAGCGTGATCCTTGCCAACTCCATGTTGGTATCGTCGCTATCGCGGATATCGTTATCAGCATCAGCGATCGAAACTGGAGAACCGTTCTCCGTGTATGTGGCCGAGAAGTTGTTTCCTGCGGTCTGATCTGCTGTTGCAACGACCGATATACTGTCGATAGCAAAATCGATTTTGTTCGGGTTGGATGAAGTATAGGAGAAGACGAGGTCTCCCGTAGCTGCCACACTCGTCGGCAGATTGAGGGTGATCGGCACCGTCGTATCTGGGCTGATATTGACGGTTGTCGACGAACCAGAGACGGCACCTGAGCCTCCATTCGAGTAGGTGATCGTCGCCGGACTTGCAATGCCTGTGCTGGTGATCGTGGCGTAGGTGACACCACCGATCTGCACTTCCATCACCGCGCCGCCGGTGGCGCCAGACCCATTGCGGAACCACTGGAAGTCGAACGTCAGTTGTGCGGCCCCGCTCGGTGCCGACCCTGTGCTCCAACCGCTGATAGCAGATTGCGTCAAGGTCACGATGCCAGAGTCGTTGTTGTTGAAAACGTACATACCGGTGGCGCCGCCGGACGTTGCAGGAGCACTACCGACCGCATTCGCCAACTCTGTCCAGCCGGTTGCACCGGGGTTGGCCCCGTTGGTCACTTGCTCACCGCTGCTGATGCCCGAATTAAGATCCAGCACCGGCGCGACGTTTGTGACGACACCGGTAATCGTTGCTGTATCCTGTCCACCGGCGCCGTCGCCAACTCTGTAGGTGAACGAGGTCGGCCCAGCAAAGTTTGCGTTAGGCGTGAATACGATATTGCCCGAAGCATCGAGTGTCACAACACCGCCGGTGACGGCAACGCTTGGACCGCCTGCAACAATCGCTGTTCCATTGACATGCGTGACCACGAGCGGATCATTTTGCGGGTCAATGTCGTTGGCCAGGACCGCGATAGCAACAGGTGTACCATGCACCGTCGAGAAGGTGTCATTGACGGCCACGGGCGGCGGCAGGAACGTCACCGTCGCGACGGCAGCGGCCGAGGTCGCGCCGTAGGTGTCGGTGGCGGTGAAGCTGAGCGTGCGGTTGCTCGGTGGTTGCGTCAGCGCCGTGCTTTGATAGGCGACGCCCCGCACCAGCGTATCGAGGTCGGCCTCGGCGATCGGATTTGTGGCACCTGTGGCGTTGGAGATCGTGACGGTATGCGTCGAGGCGACATAGACGATGTTGACGCTGGAGCCACCAATGGTCACGTTGTTGAACGTGGCATTGACGTCAGACTGGAAGCTCTGCCCGGCGATCGTCACGATGTCGGTTGACGCCAAGGTGACGCCCGCGAGTGTGATGGTCACGCGACTGATATCGTTCTCGGCTGTATCAAACACGTCGGCATCGGTATCGGCCACCACAATGGCCGTGGGACTGCCTGTATTGAAGGTCGTGTTGAAATCGCGGTCCGTGTCGGCCGCTGTGCCGGACGAGTTCAGATCAACGATCGGCGCATCGTTGACGGCGGTGACGTTGATCGTAATCGTGTTCGGTGTCGGATCGGTATTGGCGCCGCCATTCGCGATGCCACCAATATCGACGACCGAGAACGTGAATGCAGCGACCGCAGTACCGTTGACATTAGCAGGCGGCGTCCAGACGAGGCCGCCAATACTGCCAGCGGTGATGCTTTGACCGACTGTCACGGGAACACCGCTCAGCGTCAATGTTCCTGTCGCCGGCAGCGTGTTGATCACAACGGCCTGGAGCGTGTCTGCCGGCGAGTCATTGGGATCAGTGAAGCCAAAACTTGCCGCCGAGAAAGTATATGCGGTGTCCTCGTTCGTCGTTACCGTAGCGTTGGCGCCGGCCGGCGCATCGTTGACCGGAACCATCGTCAGTTGCAGCGTCGAGGAATCGGTGCCGCCGTTACCGTCGGAGACGGTGTAGGTGATGACGGGAATCGCGCCGGCGTAGTTGTTGACGGGCGCGAAGCTGTAGCTGCCGTTGGCGTTGATCTGGATCGCGCCAACACCGGGAATGGTGACCAACGAGCCGACGGTCTGCGCGCCCGCGATGCCGGCAATGGTGTAGCCGGTGATGGTGAGAGTATCGCCATCGATGTCGGTGGCGTTATTGAGCAGGTCGCCGGCCGCGCCGTTGGCAATGCTCAACGTAACGTCCTCAGTGACGGAATTGGTTTCATTGCCGTCGACTGGAGAATCGTTGACCGGGATCATCGACAACGTCAGCGTCGAGGAATCGGTGCCGCCGTTGCCGTCGGAGACGGTGTAGGTGATGACGGGAATCGCGCCAGCGTAGTTGTTGACGGGCGCGAAGCTGTAGCTGCCGTTGGCGTTGATCTGGATCGCACCGACGCCGGGAATGGTGACCAGCGAGCCGACGGTCTGCGCGCCCGCGATGCCGGCAATGGTGTAGCCGGTGATGGTGAGAGTATCGCCATCGATGTCGGTGGCGTTAAGCAGAAGATCGCCCACCGCGCCGTTGGCAATGCTCAACGTAACGTCCTCAGTGACGGAATTGGTTTCATTGCCGTCGACTGGCAGGTTGTTGACGTCGCGGAACAAGAGGTCCGTGGTCAGCGGCACAGCGTTGGAGCCGGTGGCATTAAGCGCCGGAACACCGGCGAGATTGAGAGTGGTCGCCGTGCGGTTCGAATCGTTGACGTCGAAGCCGTCATTGACAGAGCCCGCTTCGAAGATATTGAGCAGGCCGTCACCGTCGGTGTCGATGGTCGAAGTGATCGATGTGGGCTGCCCATCGCCGCGCTCGGTGATGTCGAGCTTGCCGTCGTTGTCAGAGTCGGAGTCCAGATAGTCGGCGACATCTGCACTGTCGGTATTGCCCGGCGTCAGACCGAGGGAACCAGACGCACCTGTGGTGTCGGTTGCATCATACGCGTCATCGAGGCCGTCGTTGTCGGTATCGACCATGGCCGCGCCGGTGCCCGATGGTGCGATGTAGCCAGCAGTTGTCTGCGCTTCGACGTTGTCGGTGATGCCATCGTTGTCCGAATCGATGTCGAGATGATCCGAGATGCCGTCGCTGTCGGTGTCTACGAATGATGCGCCAAGGAGCGACAGATTGTCGACGCGGAAATCGTCGCCGTTCGAATTCATCGCAATCGCGAATACAGCGCTGGACGGGCCGCTGTAGGGTACGCGGACCGTTACTGTCGTGAACTGAGTCCGGGTAGTTGAAACGATGAACGTGGTTGCAGAGCCAGTGGCGAATTCCGTCGCCCCCTGCAACTCGAGTCTACCGATATTCGTGTTGTCGTTGCGGGCGATCAGAAACGTCTGGCCGTTAAGCCGGAAATCGAGAGTTGCAACCGAGGCCGTCGCGGCAGCGGAATCATTGAGGTTGTTGCTGTGAATATCGAATGAAAAAGTCAGGAAGCCGTTGGAGACCGCGGTGTCGAGGCTCGACAAGGTCTGGGACAGCACGCGCTCGGGTGTCGTGGGGTCGTCGAAATTCTGCGCGTATGCTTGGCCAAATAGCCAACCGCCGGAATTGGTCCAGTTCGCGGCACCAGCAGAGAAATCTCCGTTAGCAATCAGATTGATCGGAGTTTGGCCCTCGACCGTGTCGAGAAGGCCGTCGTTATCGTCGTCGATATCGATACTGTTGGCGACGCCATCGCCATCGCTGTCGCGGGCAAGCGTGACATTCGCGCTCGCGACGCCCCCGAATCCATCAGAGATCGTGTAGGCGAACGTCTCCGTGTCACTTGAACCTGGCGCCATGACGACACCAAAGGTGCCATCGGCGTTGCGCGTGACGACGGTGCCCGAGGCTAGCGTGATCGAGCCGCCGACGGCAACGTTGGTGCCATTGATCTGGGATACGGACAGAGCATGACTGTTTGCGTCGGTGTCGTTGGCAAGTACGGCGAGAGACTGCAGTACGCCTGGCGTCACGGTGATGGGGCCGTCATCGACAGCGACCGGCACGATGTTGGCGACGGTGCCGGAAACGATGGCGGTCGAGGCTCCTCCATTGGCGTCGGCAACGGTGTAGGTAAAGCTCGGGGACCCGGCGTAGCCAGCCGTCGGCGTGAAAATGAGATTGCCGCCAGCATTGAGCGTGACGACGCCTCCGGTCACGGCCACGCCGGCGCCGCCTGCTGTGATGCTGGTTCCAGCTACGCGGGTAACAGTGAGGACGTCTCCCGACGGGTCGGTGTCATTGGAACGGACATTGATCGTAACGGGCGTATTGCCTGCCGTCGTGAACGTGTCGTTGGTGGCGGTTGGCGTAAGATCATAGGTGACCTTGATCTCGAAACCGTCGGAGCCAGCACCTTCGACGCCCGCGCCGCTCAGTCGGAACTGGATCGTCGTGCCGGCAGCGAATGTGCCATTGACGCGGATGGATCCGGCTGCCGTACCCGCCGTGGTCGTAAAGGTCGATTCAGTTCCCGACGTGTTGGGCAACAGCTGATTGGGAGTGCGCACTATCGTTGTGGAGGTCGTGTCGAAATGCGACGTAGCACCCGCAAGCTCGGTCAGCGTTGCGCCATTCAGGAGCGTCCAAAGCGACGAGTTCGAGTAGGTATTGTTCGTGAAGCCGCCATTTCCGCCGAGCCGGTCGATGTGGATGATCGGATTGGTGACGGCCTGCGAGAACGATATCGTCAAGAGACCGGTGCCGCCGTCGGTCGAGGCCAGCGGAATTGGAAGAACGAGCGAAGATTCGGGCGTCGTGTCCCAGTTGAAGACCAAGCCGAGCGACGCGGTGCCCTGTACTGCCGGCGAGAATGCGGCGATCGTGTTCAGGGTTTGGTTGGTTGCCGCGGCCCACGACGAATTGGCGCTTTCGGCAGCCCATCCGACGGTAACGGTCGCACCGCCGCCGGCAAAGCTGGCTGTCGATCCGCCTGCCGGGATCGTCCAGGCGCCGGTGTTGGTTTGCGAGAGAATGCCGCGATAGGTGTCGATCTGGAGGGCCGGCGTCTCGATGGCGCCGGACGACGCTTCTAAAGTCCAGTCGCCGCCAGCTTCGTCCCAGCCGGTGTCATCGGTCGATGCCGCGACGTCTGCGCCAGTCTTGGCGGCGATGGCATCAATGAGCTGCTGCCCACCCGAACCTGCTGCGACATCGCAGCCATAAACGAGGATGTCGCCGTCAACCGTCAGCGCCCGGCCGATCGCCGCCAATTCGTCGCTGTGCTCGCCGTTGACCGACTGTTGCGTCAATTCGGCATTGCCAAGATAGATGCGGCCGGCGTCGCCGTGCGACATTATGTGGATGCTATCGACGCCCGTGCGTCCGGCAAGGTAGCTGGCGATCTGCTCGACACCGTCGCGGGTTGAATCCAGCACGACGATCTCGGCTGAATCGGGAATGCCGGCAAGCAGCTGGTCGCGATTGTGCACGGCGCCATCGATGAAGACGATGGTGATGGTCGCCGGCGTTGCGACGGCAGGTACTGTTTCGAGGGCCTGGACCAGCCCGTCCGCGGCGTCGGTCGATTGTTGTTGCTGGTCGTGCGCGTCAGCGGCTGCAGCGGTCTGATCGGCCTCATGACCAATCTCGCTCGCGACCGTCGTCACCAACGCCGCGTCGAATGCGGTGCGCGGCTCCAACACCCGGTACGACACTGTCGCCTTCAGCGATGCCAGATCGATGCCTTTTACAACAGCGACGCGCCGGGCTGAGAACCAGGCTTTGCGGTCGACGATCTTATTCATGATGGTGGCACTCTGATCAGCGAATGAGAATGGACAAACCCTTTCCGGGCCTGTGCTATTAGCGCCAACCAAAGTAAAATAGAGGTTTATTTATTGATCCGATTTGCAACACCTGAAATACATTCTATTCCGCCAAACAATATAATAATCACGCAGTTTATGTATTGATGACAGATTCTAATGCCGCATTAATGTCGGGATAATCATGAGACGCGCAAATTCGACGCCGCGATGTTCGCGAGCCCTGCAAGCCGTTGATTTAGAATCACTATCGCGTCCGTGCCGCAGCTGCCGGCCGGCTGATCAAAAGCCGCTTTCGCGTACCAGAACGCGCGCAATCTGGCGCCAGCCGCGGATCAGCAAGCTTTCCCGCCGCCCGTCGAGGTGCACCACACCACGGATCACCTGCCCCTGGGGTGCAACTGCATCATCCGGTGTCAGGTCGGCGAGATACTGCGCTGCCAAGGGTATCAAGCGCTGTTGCTGGTCGGCTTCGACTGGAATGCGCCCGCCATAAACCGATGCCAGCGCCGGGATTTCAATCGCTGCTGCGCCGGCCTGAGCAATCGATTGCAGATGCACGGGAATGCGCGGCTGCTGGGGGTCATCGGGAATGAAATGGCCGCTCGCGCCTTCGGCGACGCGGACCAGCGAACTTTCATCGAGATAGCCCTTGAGGACGTGGCGTTGCCGCGCCCCCACCAACGCCAACCGGTCGCCACGGCCGAGCCATCGGCCGGCGTGAAGTTCAAGATCGAGCTCCAGGATCTGCCCCGCGACGGGGCTGCGAATGATCAGGGCGCGCTGCTCGGCCAGCAGGCCATCGCGCTTGGATTGCTGCGCGTCGAGTTCTTTCAGCAGGACAAGACGCTCGGCGCGATCCTCATCGTCCCTGCCGACGCGAGCCAACCGTAGCTTGGTAGCACTGATCTTGATTTCGGTCGTCAGCAACTCGTTTTCGACATCGGGCGATCGCGTCTCGATCAGCACATCGCCCACGCGGACGGTTTGCCCGCTGACGACGGCGATCGATGAGACCAAGGCCGGACGCTGCGGGAACACCGGCACCACGTCGCTGGCCTCGTAGACCGCCGGCAGCGTGACGGCCCCGGACCACGGCACGAGCAATGCCAGCAGAATTGCTCCGGTAAGGGCCAGCGTCACGCGCGTCCGGGGAAGCGAAATATCCTGCCGTTTCATGCGCCGCCACTCCCCGAATTCATGCGTCACGGGGCTGATGATGAAATACCAGATTTCTACCGCGAATAGAATTAGCCCGAGAACCTTGAAGAAGTAGGCATAAACCACCAGCGCAATGCCTGTGAATACAACGAGCCGGTAGAGCCAAATCGCGATCGCATATCCAATGAGACCATTCTGCCAGATTTTTGACATCGCTTCCGGCGGCGGCAGGCGCGGCGCAAACAAGGTCTGGCGGACTTTCCAGCGACCAAATGCAAAAGCGCGCGACTGCATATTTTCGATGCCCAGCAGATCGCAGAGAATATAGTAACCATCGAAGCGCATGAACGGATTGAGATTGAGCCCGAGGCTCATCACCCAACCTGCCGTCGCCAGGATGAATGCCACGCCGCGCACCGTTCCGTCAGGCAAAAACGCCCACAGCAACGTCGCGACGCAGGCAATCCAGATTTCAACGATGATACCGGCCGCGTCGATCGCGAGCCGTTGGCGCCGCGACGACAGCCGCCAGGCATCGCTGACATCGGTATAGAACAGTGGCGTCATCAGCATGAAGGCAACGCCGATTGTCGGGATTCGACAGCCGAAACGCACGGCGGTGAAAGCGTGGCCAAGCTCATGCAGTGCCTTCACCACGATCAGTGCGAGCGCGAAAGCGATGCCGCCTTCCCAGGTCAGGAACTGATGGAACGTCGACAGGAAGGCGTCCCATTGCCGCGAGACCAGATAGAGACCAATCAAGCCGGCGCCGGCAAAACCAAAAGACGTCCCGCGCGAGAACAGGACGGCAATCGCCGGCTGCATCGCTTCCAGCGTCCGCTGCGGCCGGAACAGCGGCACGCGAAAGAACAGATAGTTGTGCAACAGCTGCTCGGCAACGCTGTGGCGCGCATTTTGGGCCTGCGATGCGAGTTCACGCCAGGCGCCGGATTTTGCCTCGTCGATGAACCGGTTCTGGCGCAGAAACGAGTCGAGCCGCAGGATCTGCTCGTCGCCGATGTCGAGGCCGAGTTTTGCTTGCGCCGCCGCGCTCACCTCTGCGACGGTCAGTCCAGCACGCCAGATCGACAGCAGGTCTTTGGTCTCACGATCGATCTGCACGTGGCGATGCTGCACGGGATCATAAATCACCCAGGCCTGCTGTCCGGTCGTCAACGCTGCTGCCGGCGCGACCTCGAGATCGTCGCGCAAGGCCGCGATGCGGGGTGGCGGCTTCGACGCGGGGCCCGCGGCAATCACAGCCCGCTCCACTGCCGCAAAGCCGAGAGCGGCCGACGAAACAGATAGAACGCCAGCGCGACGCTGTCGCCATAGAGCTGCGCGGTACCGCGCGCGCCGAGGCGCGGCAATGGCTCGCTACCCGTCAAGCGCGCCATCACCTTGAAGCCGAGGATATTGCCAGGCCGTACGCGAGCCTGATAGTCGGCGAGTTCGACGACGGCTTCTCGGGCGTTGAGAGGGTCCGCATCGAGGAAAACTTTGACGCGCGATCCCGCCCCGAGCGTGATTGCATCACCGACGGACATATCGACCTGAATTTCGACCGCCTTGGGATCGGCAATGAGCATGATGCGCTCACCGACGCTGGCAGGGCGGCCGGCCAGCGTCTTCTTGTCGGCGAACACCGCGATGCCAGCGCGCTGCGCTTTCACCTCGGACCGCTGCAAGGTATCGCGGGCGAAGTCACGTTCAGCCGATTTGAGTTCGAAGTCGGCCATCGCAACGCCGAGATCGTGACGGCCGCGCACATCGGTGAACGCCTGTTGCGTCGCCTTCTTGACCCGCGTTTCCGCGACGTGCAATTCGCGCTCGGCGATCGCAAGGCGATTGCGCACCTGAATATCGACGAAGCGGATCAGCGGCTGCCCCTCAATCACGGCAGCGTTAGGCTCGACCAGGACTTCATCGATAATTCCGTCGATGGGGGCGGTCACAACGAACGGCGCCTTGGCAACGATCTCGGCGGGCGCCAGCGTGGTCAGTGACACCGGCACGGCCAACAGCAGCGCCGCGACGGCACAACTTCCGGCGACGACGCGCCGGCTGAAGACCAGCTGCGGCAACCATCCCGATCGCTGCTGCAAGGCCTGCCAGGCATGCGCGTAGGTTGCCGCCAAGCGCTTGGCGACGATGATATCGGCTTCGATCCATGGCTCGTCGCGCGCCAGCAGCATGCCGGCAAAACATTGGCCGTTGCGGTCGACAAACGGCAACCATAACAGCGCAGTGAAGGGATACCCGCGCACCAGTTCCGGCGCGTCGGACGGATAGGCGGCGGCGCTGAACTCGCGCAACTTGTCCAAGCCGAACTCGCGGCCGAGTGCGGCGATCGCCTGCGTAACGCCGTGCACCAGCGGCGCCGAGCGATCAACCGCTGCAAGGCCCGAGATCACCTCGATGCGCGGGGTTGATGATGCAGCACGGCTCGCAACGAAAATCTGGCGGGCCCGCGTTAACTTGCGCGTCTCGTTGGCGATCAGAAACTGCAACTCGCCGACCGTTTTGGCTTCGCGCGCCTCGGCTTCAATCCTGAGTAAAATGCGCAGACTGGCATTGGCCTCATCTTCAACCAGTGTCGGAGCCTGCGCAGCAATGGTGCGCGAGCGAGCGTCAATGCCTGGCGACGGCGCAACGGTCGCGGTTGTGGCGGCACGCATGCTGGCGGCCGGCGGACGTGTTGGAGCTGGTGTTGGCCCGCGCACGCTCAGCCTCCCGTGTTGCTGAAGGTGGCGGCGCCACTCATTCCGGGCAGCACAGCGGCGTCCACGTTTCTGAAACGGCCGGTGATCTTGATGGTCTGACTGATTGTATCAACCGCCGCGCCGATGCGCACGACTTCGCCCTGATAGCCGCGGCCGGTCTCATCGACGATAAAGCTGAATTCCATCTTCTCCTTCAGCCACCCCAGCCAATCCGACGGCAGGATCAGATCGATCTCCAGCTCGCCGTCAGCCAGAATCGCAATCAATGGCTTGCCTGACACCGGCATCTCATGTTCGTTGATGGTCAATTCGGCGACACGGCCGTCGAACGGCGCCTTGATCATGCATTGATCGAGCCGGACGCGCAGACCATCGGCATCGGCGGCGGCCTTTGCCGCGCGTGCCTTGGCAATCTCGAGATCCTGCCGGCTGCCGGCGTTGCGCTTTTCCAGGAACGCGTTGGTCTCCAGCGCGACCTTCATTTCCTGATGCTGGGCTTCGGCGGAGGCGAGTTCGGCCATGTGACGACGACAGTCGAAGGCAATGAGCAGCTGGCCCTTCTTGAACCGCTCGCCCTCGCGGAAGCCGATGGTCTCGACCCGGGCCACGATTTCCGTGGCGATCGTTGCCTGCCGCAACGGGCGCACCACGCCGCGGATCGGCAACTTACTCGACCGCGCCACCTGGATCGGCGTTTGCGCGATGGCTCCGGCGTCCAGAACCGGCAGCAGACAAGCAGCCCCGATCGCCGTCACAATGCCACGCCCAATGATCCGGCCGAGCCCTGCATTCCAGCTCTGCGGCGCTCGCGTCATCAAGGTTCCTATGGCGTCGTTGAGGCCGTTGTGATGACGTCGATCTTGCCATCACCGAGACTGCCCCAGCGATTGCGCAAGGCGTCCGCGATCGCACTGACGCCGTTCTCCTTCGTGCTCATGACCTGATAAACATCCGAGCCGATGGACGCGAACACATTGGCGTAGGCGCTTTCGAGGCTGGCAAAGGCTATGTCGTATTTGGCTTCGGCGACCAGCGTGTTCAACTCTTCGCGAATGAGCGTCTGTTCACTGACACGATCCGCCTCGGCCTCGCTGCGGATCTGGCGCACCAAGCGGTTCTGCACGGTGCGGTATTCGTCAGCGATCCGCAGTTCGCCAGCCAGATGCTGGTAGCGAATGCGGCTGACATGGACCTGCGTCATGATCGCCATGGTGACGGCGAGCGCTCGCGTTTTCAGCAGCGCATCCTGCTTGTCGATCACGTTGTCCTTGGCTGGATACTGGAAAACGCGCAGCAGGTTCCAACTGGCCTTCGCACCCCATCCGACCCAATGATTGTGCAGCAGGAAGCTGTTGCTGTCGTAGTTCGGACCGGCGTACAGGTTGATGCCCGGCAACAATTCGAGCAGCGCCGCGTGCGCCTCGTGCTCGTTGATCCGTTGCTGGTAGAGGTTTTCCCTGACTTCCGAGCGCTGGCGCAGCGCCACGTCGATCAGGTTCTGCAATGGCATCTTGACGCGCGGCGAACGCGGCGGCTGCGCCGGGATCGCCACCGTGAATTTTGTGCCCGGCGGAGCGTTCATGAGCGCGGCCAGTTGCGATTTGGAAACGATCAGGTCGCGTTGCAATTCCTTGACCGCACGGCGGATCTCGACCAGCTCCCGCTCGTAAGTCAGCGATGTGATCAGCGAGACTTGTCGGCCGCTCGTCACCGAGCGAGCATTGGTCAGAGCCGTCTGAGCGCGATCCTCGAGCCGGCGAAGTTTGCGGATCAACCGCTCGGAACTGACGGTCCGCCAATAGGCCGAACGGACATCCTCGAGAATGCGATGCGCCACTTTGCGCTGCAGTTCTTCGCCGATCATCACTTTGTCGGCGGACTGGCGGGCGCGGATGTAGGACAGGCCGAAGTCGAGAATGTTCCAGCTGAAATTCAAATCCGAGGAGTGAAGACGTTTGTCCTGCGAGGTCAATTCGTCGAAATTGAAGGTATTGCTCGACAGGTTGAGACTGCTCGATGCGCTTGGCTTGTCGCGCGCCGCATAGCCGGCGCTGGCTGCAACATTCGGCAAGAGGTTGTAGTGGGCAAGATCGAGTTCGGCGGTGCGTAGCGACGTCTGCACAGCTTCGACCTGATAATCCAAATTGTATTTCAGCGCTCGCGCCATCGCCTCATAGAGGCCGACAGGCCGCGTGAACGGCTCCTGGTCGGCCGCAACGGCGCCGCGCTGCGCATCGGCCGCCTGCGAGATCTCGGTCGACGTAAGCGGCAAAACCGGCACGCTGCAGCCCGACATCAGCAGGGCCGAGATTGCTGCAATCGTCGTCATGCGCACGCGCATCAAACACTCCTTTGGAGATGCTAAGATAACGCAGCGAACAACTTGAACTTTTCAGCTTCGAGTTATCAAACGCTGACCGGCGCCACTGACACGCAGTCCCCGAAAGCCGGACGCATTTGGTCTTCGAAAACGACAACTACACGTTGCTTGATTCGTCGAATACACCAAATATTGCGACGTAGACAGCGCGAATCCGGTCTAGACCAGTGGCGATCAAGCACCGGAATCGTTTACGATGTGTTAATGGTCGACGGTTGCTTGCTCGCGCCTTGGAATATGATTTTCTCCGTCGCAAGCCGCTGTCGCAATGCGATGCACGCCCCGCTTCCCACCACGTTACATGACCGGATCGTTTGATCAGCCCAAAACGGCTGACGTCGGCTGCAAACTATGGTCTGGTCGGAGCGGCCATTGCCAAGCTTGCAACTGTTCCACAACCGACTGCACTCCCGGAGCCCGTATGCCCATCATTAATTCCGTCTCGACGATGCAAGACGAGATCACCGCCTGGCGCCGCGACCTGCATGAAAACCCTGAACTGCTCTATGACGTGCACCGCACCGCCGCGATCGTTGCTGATAAACTCAAGGCCTTCGGCTGCGACGAAGTGGTTCCCGGCATCGGCAAGACCGGCGTCGTTGGCGTGATTCGCGGCCGCAAATCCACCTCAGGCCGCGTCATCGGCCTGCGCGCCGACATGGACGCGCTGCCAATGGAGGAGATCACTGGGCTCAGCTACGCGTCGAAGGTGCCGGGCAAGATGCACGCCTGCGGTCACGACGGCCATACTGCGATGCTGCTCGGCGCTGCCAAATACCTTGCCGAGACGCGCAATTTCGACGGCACCGCAATCGTGATTTTCCAGCCGGCCGAAGAAGGCGGCGCCGGCGGCAAGGCGATGGTCGACGACGGCATGATGGAACGTTTTGGAGTCAACGAGGTCTATGGCATGCATTGTGCGCCGGGCATTCCGATTGGACAGTTTGCAACGCGCACCGGACCCATTCTCGCCGCCGCCGACTTCTTCAACATTTCGATCGAAGGCAAGGGCAGCCACGCCGCCGAACCTCACAAGGGCGTCGACACGCTGGTCGTTGGCGCCAACATCCTGATTGCGTTTCAGTCCATCGTCGCACGCAACGTCGATCCGCTGAAATCCGGCGTTGTCACCGTCGGGACCTTTCGCGGCGGCCAGGCCTCGAATGTCATTCCGCAAAAGGCTGAACTGATCGGCACTGTGCGATCGCTGGAACCGGCGGTGCGGGACCTGCTGCAGAAGCGCGTCACAGAGACAGCCGAAGGGATCGCCGCCGCCTATGGCGCAAAAGCAACCGTCGACTACCAACGCAACTACCCCGTCACCATCAACCACCCGAAGGAAACTGAATTCGCGGTCAATGTCGCGCGCTCGATCGCCGGCGCCGACAAAGTCGATGGTAATACGACGCCGATCATGGGTGGCGAGGATTTCTCCTTTATGCTCGAGGCCCGCCCCGGCAACATGATCTGGATCGGCAATGGCGAAAGCGCCGCCTGCCACCATCCCGCGTTCGACTTCAACGACAGCGCCATTCCGCATGGCGTCAGCTACTGGGCGCGGCTCATCGAAACAGCGCTCCCCGTTTGACATCGAGGTCATCGCCACCATGAAAATCGTCTTTCACGGCCAAAACGCAAAAGCCTTCCGCCCGGATTTCGAGACATTGCTCACCGGAGCACACACCATCACGCAGTTGCCGGATGCTTTAGAAAGTGAGCAGGCCCAGCGCGCTTTTGCCGAGGCCGACGTTATCATCGGCATCAAGCTCGATGCCACACTGCCGAAACCGGAGCGCCTGCGGCTTTATCATGCGCCTGCCGCCGGTACCGACGCCATTGATCTGGCGCTGCTGCCGGCCGGAGCCGCGCTATGCAATTGCCATGGACACGAGCGGGCGATTGCTGAATACGTCATGACCGCGCTGCTGCTGCGGCACGTGCCCATTCCCGCCGCCGACCGCGACCTGCGGAAGGGACAATGGACGTATTGGTGGGGCTTTGCGGACGGCGCGCGCAATGAACTTGGCGCCACCAGCGTTGGGCTACTCGGTTTCGGACACATCGGCCGCGAGATCGCCGCACGCGCCAAGGCCTTCGGCATGCGCGTGACTGTGTGCAATCGCTCGCCCGTCGCCACCAGCGAACTCGTCGACGCATATTATCCGCTTTCCGCGCGCGATGCCTTCATGGCGTCTGCCGACGCGATCGTCGTCGGCCTGCCGCTGCTGCCGGAAACGACCGGCTTCGTTGGCGCGACGGCGCTAGCGGCGATGCGGCCGACGGGCGTGCTGATCAATGTCGCGCGCGGGCCGGTCGTTGATGAGGCGGCGCTCTATGATGCGCTCGCGAAGAAGAGCATCGCCGGCGCGATCATCGATACGTGGTACATCTATCCGACACCCAAGGAGCCCTCGCCGCTGCCGGCTCGCTTGCCCTTCCACACACTCGACAATTGCGTGCTGACGCCACACATGTCCGGCTGGACCAGCGGCACGATCCGGCGGCGGCAGGAAACGATGGCCGGCAATATTGAGCGGCTGCGTTCCGGCGAACCGTTGATCAATAAACTTCGCTGAGTGATACCGCCGAGCGAAATCAACGACCTGTCATTCTCATGCGCTCGGCGAGGCCGCGACCGCGGCGCAGTGCAAGCGCCGTAACGCGAGAGTTCAGACCGCTTCAGGTCGGAACGTTCGCACGAAAGCAGAACGCGTCGCCAATCAATAAGGGCGACAGGGGATTGCATCGATGCGGCAGGAGAAATCCTTAGCGCCTGTCCGGCTACAATTCAGTGTTTTACTGATGGCGATGCGGACATCGGCCCAGGCACTGCCATATTCCAAATCGGTGAAGCCGATCCAGTCCTTCGCGGCTGCCGCCTCTGCCGCCTTCATGGACGATCCCGTGCCACTGCCGCCATGATAGTGGTCGACCATGCAGGTCTTCTTGCCGACTTTGCGCCAGTCATGCATTGAGGCAAGGCCTGAGTCCTGCGCCACCGCCGGCAGCGCCCCTCCCATCAGGCCAACGCCCACGATCAAACCCAATAGAGCTTTCAACATCGCGACAGTTCCCAGTGCAAACGGTGTGCAAAAGTCCGAGCAACCGCTGACTGATTCTGCACGGTCTGGGGAGTTTTACGCGAGGCCTTGACAGCCGAATTATTGCGCCCGGCGCAAAGGCGCCACAGGTGGTGCTCAGCATTTGCACAACGCGTGTCAACCGAGGCGGATAGCGTCCAGCGCCGCTCGCATGGTCGCTGGGATCGGTTCCGGCTTCTGTGTCGCGCGCGAAACGAAGACGTGCACGAAATAGCCATCGGCGCGAGCGAACTTTTCCCCGGCGCCGAACAGCGCGATTTCATAACGCACCGATGAGGTGCCAAGCCGGCCAACGCGCAACGCTGCCTGCACCGGTTCGGGATAGGCGAAGGAGCGGTGAAAGCGGCAAAAACTTTCCGGCACGATGCCAATCACGGGACTGGCGTGAATGTCGAGTTGGCCGACATCGATCAGGTAGCGGTTCACGATCGTATCGAAGTAGGAATAATAGACGACATTATTGACGTGGCCGTAAACGTCATTGTCCATCCAGCGGGTTGGGATATCGAGAAACCATCGATAGTGTTCGCGCCGTTCAGGCGGAAGCTTTGCTGCGTTCTGTGTCGGGCTCATGCCTCTTCCCGTTTTGGATTTCGCGCGGCATCATGCACGCTTGCAATGACCTTCGGCAAGGAGTGAGACATGGTGGGCCTCAACGCGACCGACGCGCAATTTCTGGCCCGCGCCTATGCGCAGGCCAAGCTCGGCTATGACGAGGGTGGGTGCCCGATCGGCAGCGTGCTTGCCGAGGGGAGCCGCCTCATTGCCGAAGGCCGCAATCGCCGCGTCCAGGATGGTGACCCGATCGCGCACGGCGAGATGGACTGCCTGCGCCGCGCTGGCCGGCAGCTGAGCTACCGGTCGATGACGCTCTATACGTCACTCAGCCCCTGCATGATGTGTTCCGGCACCATCCTGCAGTTTTCGATCCCCCGCGTCATCATTGGCGAGGCGCGGAATTTTCCCGGCAATCCCGATTTCCTGCGCGCGCGCGGCGTCGAGGTTGTCATCGCCGACGACGCCGATTGTATCGCGCTGATGGCTCGCTTCATCCTGGAGAAACCGGCACTGTGGAACGAGGACATCGCAGCAGAGTAGTGTGGCGCCTCAGCTCTTGACGCCGAGCTTCCTCTGCAGGCTCGACGACGAGGTGGTGTACTGGAACAGCACCTTCTTGTCGGGATAGACGATTTTGTGCGCCGCTTGCGACATCAATGCCGCTTCATGGAAACCCGACAGGATCAGCTTCAGCTTGCCTGGATAAGTATTGATATCGCCGATCGCGAAAATGCCTTTGGCGCTGGTCTCGAACTTTTCGGTATCGACGGTGATCAGGTTCTCATTGAGATTGAGCCCCCAATCGGCGACGGGGCCGAGCTTCATCGTCAAACCGAAGAAGGGCAGCAGGCGATTGCACGCCAGCCGTTGCTCGCCGTCCTTGGTCTTGAGCGTCACGGCTGCGAGTTCGCCGTGGTCGCCATGCAGCGCCGTCACCTGGCCGATGGCGAGCTTCATCTGCTTGGCGGCCACCATCGCGCGCATCTTCTCGACGGAGTGCGGCGCGCCGCGGAACTCGTCGCGGCGATGCATCAGCGTCAGTGAGTTTGCGATCGGCTGCAGATTGAGCGTCCAATCGAGCGCGCTGTCGCCGCCGCCAACGATCAGCACGTCCTTGCCGCGAAACTGATCCATTTTCCGAACGGCATAGAAAACGCTTTTTCCTTCATAGGCATCAATGCCAGCCAGTGGTGGCCGCTTCGGCGTGAACGAGCCGCCGCCCGCAGCGATCACTACGACCTTGGCGTAAAATGTCTTGCCATTGTCTGTGTCGACGCGGAAGCGGCCATCCGTTTCGCGCTTCAGCGCGTCGATGCGTTCGCCGAGATGAAACACCGGCGTGAACGGTTTGATCTGCTCCATCAGCCGGTCCGTCAGCTCCTGCCCGGTGACGATGGGGAGGGCTGGAATATCGTAGATCGGTTTTTCCGGGTAGAGTTCGGCGCACTGACCGCCGACCTTGTCGAGGATGTCGACGACATGGCACTTAATGTCGAGCAGGCCAAGCTCGAAGACCGCGAACAGGCCGCAAGGCCCCGCGCCAATAATCAGCGCATCGGTATCAATCGGATTGGCTCCGGGCTTTACGTCTTCCATCTTCTGATCCCTGTTCGAATGCCATTCCAGCCCATCCGCGCGGCCGGATGGAGCGGTCTATAGGGCGGGTTGGCGCGGGAATGCAACTCGGACGCGATCACCGCCACGTCAAGTTCGAGGCCGCCGCTTGATGCGGATGGTCTGATACCAGCATGCAAAACGTCCGGCCCGCGATTGTTTGGTTCGTCTTGGTGGTCGATCGCGAGGCAAATCTATTGCTCACTGGTATAAGGTCTGGGGTATTAGGCCTGGAATTTCATTGTTTTGGTCACCGCGACGCGGCCGGGGCTCGAACACCGAACCACTGGCGAGCAGCCCGATCTTGGAACTGCTCGACGCAACAACGGCCTGACCCAGAATTGCCGGCCTCAAAACTGCTTGTCGGGCACCCGGATGATCAGTCCATCCAGCGCGGCCGTGATCTTGATCTGGCAAGACAACCGGCTCTCTTCGCGGACGTCGAACGCAAAGTCGAGCATGTCCTCTTCCATCTCGGCCGGCTTGCCGACTTTCTCGCGCCAGCCGGCATCGATGTAGACATGACATGTCGCGCAGGCGCAGGCGCCGCCACACTCCGCTTCGATGCCTGAGATGAGATTCTTTTTGGCGGCTTCCATGACTGTCATGCCAGGTTCGGCGTCGACGACCTGCTGGGTACCATCGGGTTGAACGTATGTGATCTTCGCCATTGCCGCCTTCGTTGCTCCACGCATGATCGAGCGGCGCTATTCGCTTACCGCCGCCAGTCCATTGATGCGCGCGAGTGATACCGGCGCCGCCCATGGAATTCAAGCGCGGCAGATAAACCCAGTCGGAGACGTCATGCCTCGGGGAAGATTTCGATGACGTAGCGGGTCGCTTCGTCCGCAGCCTCGATGATGACGTCGATCGAGAATTGGCGACGATCAGTATCCCCGCCAAATCTGAGCTTCTCGGCCGCTTCGGCTGCCCGGGCCAGACGCCAGCAACCGACCGCGCGGGCGGAACCCTTGAGCGTGTGTGCGGCATCATACCAAGTCTTGGGTGTATCGGCGTCTTTGAGCCGCGCAATGTAGATCGGTGCGTGTTGCGCGAACAAATAAAGAACTTCGCGTTCCAGTTCGCGATTACCGAAGGTAAAGCGCTTCAGGTAAGCAAAATCGATCGGTTTGATGATCGCTTCGCGCGGGTAGCGCCGGCGCTCGACAAAGCCTTTTTTCGGCTGCTCTCGGACATCAACATCCAATACCATCGCCAATGACATCTCAGGCCCCCGTCGCACCAACTCGCCAATTCCGCGCCGCGCATCGTGCGGATTCCATCGCAACATCCACAGAAGTGGTCGGGTCAGAGTGTAATGCTCAGCCGATAAACCGCCGTTAAGAAGTATGGCTAGCAGGTCACAAAGATGAATAAGACAGTCTTCGTGGGCCCCTTAACCACCTGGAAAGAGTTCTTCTTTTTGCCCCAAAGCCTGATTACAAGGACATGCTGGACGAAAAGCGCGCGGCCTGTATTTTTACGGGGATTGCGTGCTTATTTCTCTGAATGTGCATCGACTTAGCGAGTAAGCTGGGCCTAAGGTGAGGCGTCATGGGGACCCGAACGGACGCGCCGACGCGCTCGGACGGGGATGGCGAGGGAATGTCGCAGGAAACGCCGTTCAAACGAGGGGCAGACGGGCTTGTTGGCGCAGCCACAGCTGCTGCATCGGTGCGCCTGGACGGGCAAGCACAGCCCGATGCGCGGGCAGCCGGCCTGTTGCCACCACCACCGCTCCCAGAATTCCGCCAGATCGGCCAATTGGATGTTCCTGCTGAGGACGACGGCTTTGACGCTGCCAACGGCCGTTCGCCCTTCTCCGACAGTTCGGGCTCCGACAGCTCGGGCTCCGACAGCCCGGGAAGTCGCGATGCCGGCGGGCCGGAGCGCAACACCAATGATGTCGGATCGGACCAACAACGCCGCAAGGCCAAGCGCCGCGCCGCTGGGCCCTCGCGCGACCGCATCGCTGCCAATGACGACGTACCGTCGATTGGTGGCCTGATCTACGCGCTGGAACAGAAGCCTTCCAAAAAGACCTTTTCGATTGCGGCACTCGCATCGGGACTGTGGTTCGCCTTCGGCTGCGCTTTTGCTTGGTCGATGCTGGCACCGGAATACGCCAAGGTCGGATCACTGGGTGAATTGCTGTTGCGACCGGTGATGATGTCGGTGACGGCGACCATCGTGCTGCCCATCGTGCTGTTCTGGTTTCTGGCGCTGCTGGTCTGGCGCGCGCAGGAACTCCGGCTGATGTCGTCGGCCATGACCGAAGTTGCGGTACGTCTCGCCGAACCCGACCGCAGTGCTGAGCAGTCCGTGGCGTCGCTCGGGCAAGCCGTGCGCAAGCAAGTCAACTTCATGAACGAGGCCGTGTCGCGGGCGCTTGGCCGTGCCGGCGAACTCGAAGCGCTCGTGCACAACGAAGTCAACGCACTGGAGCGCAGCTACCAGGACAACGAGCACAAGATCCGTGGTCTTGTGCAAGAGCTGTCGGGCGAGCGCACCGCACTCGTCACGTCGACAGAACAGATGCACGTCACCTTGCGCTCAATGGGCAGCGAAATTCCAGCCCTCGTCGAGAAGCTCTCGGGCCAGCAGATCAAACTGGCGAAGATTATCGAGGGCGCCGGGCAGAACCTGATCGCGCTCGAAACATCGCTCAACAAAGCTTCGAACAATCTGGAATCGTCTTTGGGCGATCGCACGGTCCACTTGCAGAGCGTGCTGACGGACTACACGCAGGCCTTGAACGGTGCGCTCGCCAACCGCACCAACCAGATGCAAGGCGTGCTCGAGGATTACACGCGCGCACTCGACACGACACTCGCCAACCGCGCCCACATGCTGGATGGACAGCTGGTCGAGCGTACGCGCGCACTCGATAGCGCCTTTGCCGAACGGCTCAAGCTGTTCGACGATTCGATCCTGCGTTCGACGATGGCCATCGACGGGACGATCGGTGAAAAAGCTCAACTGCTGACGACGGCGATGGAGTCTCACGCCCACCATCTATCCGAAACGCTCGGCAAGCAGGCTCACAATCTCGATGACACATTGATGCACGGTATCAATGCCGTACGCCTAACCAGCGAAAACATTACGCGGCAATCCGTCAAGGCGATCGAGGGGCTTTCG
The DNA here is from genome assembly GCA_963714325.1 of uncultured Alphaproteobacteria bacterium. Classification (GTDB taxonomy): domain Bacteria; phylum Pseudomonadota; class Alphaproteobacteria; order Rhizobiales; family Hyphomicrobiaceae; genus CAVQOB01. The sequence continues at coordinate 97,369 of CAVQOB010000010.1, forward strand.
GGCCAGGCTGACCTGTTGAAGAACGTCTCGGAAAACCTGCTGACGCAAGTCAATACGGTCACGGGCCGCTTTGAAAACCAGGGGCAGTCGATCATGCGCGCCGCCAATGCGCTTGAGACCGCCAACTTCCGGATCGACACGACACTGCAGAATCGCCACCGCGAATTGGGCGAAACACTGAACAAGTTGTCGAGCAAAGCCGAGCAACTCGACGAAGTCATGCGCGGCTATTCGACCAGCGTCGAGAGTTCGATGACCGATGCCGAGATGCGGGCGCGCGCCTTGACCGACCAGATGGCCCGGGGCGCGGTCAGCCATTCGCAGGCCGCCTTGGCCGAGATCGAACGCGTGCGCATGGAAACCGAGGCGCACGCCGGTCGCGCCCTCGAAGACATGCGCTCGAAATTCGCCAACGTCAGCCGCGAAGTCTCCGAACAGATGGGCACGCTGACCAACCGCGTATCCGAATCATCCGACGATCTGCGGTCGCGCTCGATGCGCGCTGCGGCCGAATTCGAGCACGAACAAGGTCGCTTGCGCGCCGAGGCTGAACGAATTCCGGAAGTCACGCGGCAGAGTTCGGAAGCGATGCGCCGCGCGCTCTCCGAGCAGTTGCAGGCGCTCGAACAGTTATCGAGCCTGTCGTCACGTGAGGCCCGGCATCGCGATGTCCGCCCTCCGGCGCCAGCACCGTTGCAGGTCCAGACCTTGACCCAGGCCGTGATCGCTGAAAGTCGCCAGCACGCGCCAGTCATGCCGCAGCCGCCGCCGCCTGCCTCGACGCAAAATCGCTGGTCGCTTGGCGATCTCCTGGCGCGCGCCTCCGAGGACGAAAGTGGTCAACGCTCCCACGCCGCTGCTGGCCCCGCAGCAAGTGCTGCCATCAATATCGACATCATTGCCCGCGCCATCGATACGAATACCGCTGCGGCCATCTGGTCGCGCTTCCGGGCTGGTCAGCGCGGGATCATGGTGCGCAGCATCTATTCCGCCGAAGGCCGCACAACATTTGACGAGATCTTAAGGCGCTACAGGACCGACTTAGACTTCCAGGGCACCGTCGACCGTTTCCTGATGGACTTCGAAAGCCTGTTACGCGACGCCGATCAGAAAGATCCGTCGGGACAAACCGTTCAGGGCCATCTCGTCTCAAACAGCGGTCGCGTCTATCTATTCCTGGCGCATGCCAGCGGCCGCCTCAGCTGATTGCCAGGTCCAGCCCAATGATCGGACCCAAGAGCAACTGACCAGGGCTGACGTTTGACCAGGGCTGACGCTGCATGCCGCTCGTTCTCTCCGTCGACATCGAGTCCTACCCCGTTGATGGCGCGTTCGTCATCGCCCGCGGCAGCCGCCGCGAGGCCATCGTCGTTGTTGCGCGTGTCCGCGACGGCCGGAACGAGGGCCGTGGCGAGGCTGTGCCTTATGCGCGCTACGGCGAAACGGTCGAGGGCGTCAGAGCGCAAATTCTGGCTCAGTCCTCGCCGCCCGACCGCGCTGCTCTCGCCAGTACCCTGCCGGCCGGCGCCGCGCGCAATGCGCTTGATTGCGCGCTCTGGGACCTTGACGCCAAGCGCCTTGGCCAGTCGGTCACCGCTATGATCGGGCTAGCGCCGCCGGCGCCGCTGCTGACAGCTTACACCATCAGCCTTGGCACGCCCGAGGCCATGGCAACCAAGGCGCAGGCGCACGCCGACAAGCCGCTCCTGAAGCTCAAATTGGGCGGACGCGACGACGTGACCCGTCTGATGGCTGTGCGCACGGCCCGCCCCGACGCGCGCATCATCGTCGACGCCAACGAGGGGTGGCGGCCCGAGATTCTGCCGGCCATGCTCGATGCCGCCGCGACCGCGCGCGTCGAACTTATCGAACAACCATTGCCGGCTGGCGACGATAGCGCGCTCGACGGACGCGATCGCCGCGTGCCTATCTGCGCTGACGAAAGCGTGCACACCGCGGCCGATCTTCCAGCACTCGTTGGCCGCTACGACGCGATCAACATCAAGCTCGATAAGACCGGCGGGCTGACGGAGGCCATGCGGCTGCGCGATGCGGCACGCGCGTCGGGAATGAAGGTCATGGTTGGGTGCATGCTCTCGACGTCGCTCGCCATGGCGCCGGCCTTGCTGGTGGCTGCGGGCGCTGATTGGGTCGACCTCGACGGGCCGCTGCTGCTTGCCCGCGATCGATCACCATCCCTGCGCTATGACGGGGCGATCGTGCATCCGGCTACACCGGCGCTGTGGGGTTAAGCGCTGCCATCGACCGTCAGCACGCCACCCGACCACCGCGCGCGCAAGGCCCAGGCCGCGATGCCGCCGCCGATTGCCAGAACCGCCATGGCGGCGTAGGCCAATCCCGCATACGCGATATAGCTGTAACCTGCGATCTGCATCGCCAGCGCCATCGCGACGGCACCGGACATCGTCGCGTACAGCGCCTGCGCCGTGCCGCTCGATGATTCCGGAATGGCACGGGCCATCCACTGCATGGCGCCCAGATGCGACGCCCCATAGGTCAAGGCATGCAACGTCTGCAGCGGCACGAGAACGGCGAGCGGCGGGTCCAGCGCCATCACCGCCCAACGGACCACCGATGCTGCGGCGCCAATCAGCAGAAACCCAATCGGCGTGATCCATCGTGAGACGACGTTTGACCAGGCGAACAAGCCGATTTCGGCAATGACACCAATCGCCCACAACAAGCCAATCCACGTCGTCGAAATTCCGAGCTTTTGCCAATGCAGCGCGCTAAAGACATAGATCACCGCATGCGCCGACTGCAGGCATCCCGTCGCCAGCAGGAAAATGACGATGACGGGATGGCGCAACAGTGCCATGGCATCCTGCCAGCGCAGTGGACGGCGGTTTGATGCCTCTTTCGCTGAATGATCCGGTCGCGGCAGCCCATGCGCCGCGAGGACCGTCAGAGCGGCGCCGATGGCCATCAGGCCAACCGCTGCCGATGGCCCGATCCCCGAGACCAGCGCACCGCCGCCGAGGCTTGCCACAATGAATGTGACGGACGCCCACAAGCGGACGCGACCGTAGTCGAGCACGCCACGCCGGGCGCCAGCCGCCGCCAGCGTTTCGGTTAAAGGCAAGACCGGGCTGAGCGCCGTGGTCGCCACCACATGAACGATCAGGATCGGCCAGAAACCTGCCATACCCGGCAGCAGCAACAGTGCCGCCAAGCTGATCCAAGCCAGGACGATCAGCAGGGCGCGATGGGCTTGATGGCGGTCCGCCAGGACCGCGACGACCGGCATCGCGACGATCCGGAACACCAGCGGCGCCGATGCAATGAGTGCGATGTCGGCGATGGACAGCCCACGCCACTCCAGCCAGATCGGCAGATACGGCATTTGCGTGCCGACCACGATCGCCCAGGCGCCGTAGAGCATGGAGACGCGCACGGCCAGGCCCTTAGAACCGGTCAAACCGCGCTCGACTTCCGACATCGCCTCACCCCCGCCGCACGATCGTCTACGCCAGCAGTACCGAAGCGCGCAACTGCCGGGGCGGGGTCGCGGTATTCTTCGCCGGCTTTTGGGAGTCGTTCCACAAGTGTTGCTGATTTGCTGCGCATCGCATCGTTCGAATCACGTATCACTGGTTTTCAACAACATTCTCAGGACGGCTTTGGTGCACAAGCCCCAGCGCAGCACGGCTCTCGATGCCGATCAGGAATATCGCGCCATCGAGGTGACGCTGCTGGAGACGGCCCGTGGGCGCTGGTTTCTGGCAGAACATGGCCGCCGGGCGCGGCGGTTGGACAATGCTTTGCTTGAGGATGCCCTGCACCGGCTCAAATCATCGTTGCGACCGCCGATGGGGTTGGTCGATCAGGTACGCCATGAACTGCAGGGCATTCGCGATGAACTTTCGGCGCTGCGCGATGGGTTGACGGCGCGCGCACCCATGCCACCGACTGCGCCCGGCGCAGCGTCGGCGACGCCGAGCCAGGTCCAGCGCATTCTGGCGTCCGCTGAAAGCGTGCATGAACTGGCCTGGACTTTACAGGGGCGCGAGGGGCGCGATTTCGATCAGCGGACGTGTGAAGACATCGCACGGCATGTCGTTGCCATCTATGCGATGAGCCGTTCGCAGGCGATGGAGACCGAGGCAACGCTCGCGTGCGTTGGGAAACTGGCGGCCATGGAAGAGCGGCTGGCGGCCCTGATCGACCAGCTGGCGCATGAAGGTCAAGCTGATCAAGGCGGCTGAAATGCGCTCGCCTTTTGCTCGTCGCCATGTCACCCGGCTGGTTGCGATTTTTCGCGCACGACCAAAAGACATCCGCCGATAATGAGCGCCGCGCCGAGACCGGTCTGAAGCGGTGGCACCTCGTCGAAGATGACGTAGCCAATGATCGCGGCCCAGATCAATCCGGAATACTCGAGAATTGCAAAGCGTGCCGGTGCCAGCGCCTTCAAGGCTGCGGTGAAGGCGCAGAGTGCTGCCGCACTGAGCACGCCGACGCTGGCAAATAGCAGCGCATCGGGCATATCCGGCATGCGAAAGCCGGGGGCCGCCATCGGTGCCGCGAACAATGCCACGCAAACCATCTGCACCGTCAGGATGACCGGCACCGGTTCGTTCGCCGTCTGCGACTTCAACAGCACGACGCTCGCCGCGTAGATCACCGGCGCCAGCAGCGCTGCCGCGAGTGCCAGCGGTGGTCGCGGGGCCGTGCCACCAAGACCGCCTGCGGCAGCAACGATGACGAGCATCCCGGCGAAGCCCAGTGCCAGTGCCATGGCGACGCGCGCGCTGACACTTTGATCGAGAAACAGTACGCCAAACAGCGCAATCACAAGTGGCGCGAGGAAATTCAGCGCGAAGACTTCGGCGAGCGGCAGTTGGCCCAATGCATAGAAGAAGCAGGCCGTGGCAAGCAGCGACAACACTGCGCGCAGGGCATGTCCGAGCCAACGCTCCGGCGACGGCCACGTCGGGTTTAACAGACCGATCACCGGAAGCAGGCATAGCGCCGTCGCCAGGCCACGCAAGCAGACGATCTCGAACACCGGATAGCGAGCCGCCAGCGCCTTTACCACCGCATCCATGATCGTCAGCACGGCGATGCCAAAACATCCCAGCGCAAGCGCTGCCCCGCCTCCGTCCAGTCCCCGTGCCATCGCTGCTCCGTTCGGGTTTGCCCTGTGCATCGCTAATTGGTAATCCTGACGGCGTCAAAGCTGTCGGCGAGGATGGGATGGCAACCGAAACCTGCGATGCGCGCTTCACCGATCTCGACCGCTGGCCGACTGAGGACGTCGTTGCGGCGATATGGGACGGACAGCGTGCTGCCGTCGCCGCGATCGCCCCGGCCCTGCCCGCCATCACCGGGGCGATCGATGATGCGGCTATCGCGATTGGCGATACGGGGCGGATCATCTATGCCGGCGCTGGCACATCCGGACGGATCGGCGTGCAGGACGGCGCGGAACTGACTCCAACATTCGATTGGCCGCGCTCACGTGTTGCTTTCGTCGTCGCCGGCGGGATGGCGGCGCTCGTTGCCAGTGTCGAGGGAGCTGAGGACGATGCTGCAGCCGGCGATCGCGCGATGGCGGCGCTCGCCGTCGGCGCCAGCGACATCGTCATTGGCGTCGCGGCCAGTGGCACGACACCCTTTACGGTTGCGGCGCTCAAGCATGCCAACCGAGCCGCTGCCGTGACCATTGCGCTGTCCAGCAATGCCGGCTCGCCGCTGCTGGCGGTCGCGAAGCATCCGATAAACATCGATACCGGGCCGGAAATCATCGCGGGATCGACGCGCATGCGGGCCGGCACGGCGCAAAAGATCGTGTTGAACATGATTTCGACGGGGATCATGATCCGCCTGGGTCGGGTGTTTCATGGCATGATGGTCGAAATGCAGGCCAGCAATGCAAAATTGCGGCGACGAGCGACGGCGATCGTCATGCGTGCCGCTGATTGCTCCGCGCCCGTCGCCGAAGCCGCCATCGAGCAAGCGCACGGCCATATCAAACTGGCGATTCTGATTTCGCGCGGTCTTGACGTCAGCGAAGCGCAGGATCGCCTCGCGTTGTATCGCGGCAATCTGCGTGCAGCACTTGCTGGCTCGTCCAGACAACCCTGATATTTTTGGTAGCATCCCGATGCCGAACAGCCGCCCACCCTTGAAGCCCCAGCCGCTGAAACCCATGCCAACGCGCGCCTGGCAGCGCATGTTGTCGGGTCGGCGTCTCGACCTGCTTGATCCCTCGCCGCTGGACATCGAGATCGCCGACATCGCTCACGGTCTTGCCAGGGTTGCGCGATGGAACGGTCAGACCATGGGCGATCATGCGTTTTCGGTGGCACAGCACGCCCTTTTGGTTGAGGAGATCGCCGCGACCTTGGAGCCACGCTGGACGCGGCGTTGGCGGCTGGCAGCGCTGTTACACGACGCGCCCGAATATGTCGTCGGCGACCTGATCAGTCCGTTCAAGGCCGCACTCGGGCTCGACTATAAGGCCTTTGAAAATCGCTTGTTGAGCGCCATCCATCGGCGCTTTGGCCTGCCCGAGACGCTGCCCGACACGATTACCGCGAGTATCAAGATTGCCGACCGGATCGCCGCATTCCTGGAAGCAACCGAACTCGCCGGATTTGCCCGCGCTGAAGCCGAGCAGGTCTTCGGGCGCCCAGGTATTGACTGGCCGCTGGTTCCTCAGCGAACGCTGACGCCATGGCCCGCAGCCGAAGCCGAGGCTGCCATGCTCGCGCGCTATTCGGCTCTGGCCGACTGAGTGCAATGCTGACGATCTCGACTATTAGCCAACTTGTTAAACCCTGAAATGAAATTTGCATCCGCCCCCTTGGCCGGACGCCCGAATACCGCCATATTATGCCTTCATGTGGAACATCAATTGTGCCATAACGACAGCAGAAACGACTGATCGATGAGGCCACGCAAAACTTGAAGCCGCCATTGCCGGAAGCGGGACCGGCAATTGATCCAACAAGACCAAGAACAACCAGCGCCTGAAACCGAGGACCTGCACATGCCACAAACGAAGACCCCCGCCGCCACGCGCGCACAATCCCGCCCCTTGACGAAAGGCTCCCCGTCGAAATCGACTTGGGCCGGCGAACAGCCACCGATCACGTCACCGGCCGTCGATGTCACCCTCACTGCGGCCATCGTCGCCGTCATGAACGATGAGCCGATGGTGGCGGTGCTGACGCCGCAAGGCGCCTTTCCGCCCGACATTGCGACACGAAGCGCCCGCCGCTTTGGAGCACACCTCGACGCGCTGCCATCGGAACAGTTCAACCCCCGCACCAATGCCAACCTCGATGCGGCGCTGCGCTCCTGCGTGCAACGTTCGACCGCCCTCGATATCGGCTATCTTGAGCAACTCTACACCTTCAATGATGTGGTTGCCGCCGACGCCGATGATGGCGCTTCGACAGACATTTCAATCGGCTATCTGGCGCTGGCGCATGCGCAGCCGGCGGGCGAGGCGACCAGCACAGGATTGATCTGGCAGAGCTGCTATCGCTACTTCCCTTGGGAAGACTGGCGGCGCGGCAAACCGGGTGTCCTCAGCGAGACCATCGAACCGCGTCTATTGGCGTGGGCTGGCGCTGTCCACACCGACAATCCCCGGCATGATCAGCTGCGCATTTGCTTCGGCATCGGCAGCGGCGGCTGGGACGAAGAGCGCGTGCTTGAGCGTTTCGAACTGATGATGGCCGCTGGCCTCCTCGACGAAGCGCGACCGATGACCGGCGAGCGCAAGGGCGAGGGCGAGCCGCGCACGTTCGGCGTGGCGCTGTCACACGACCACCGGCGCATCCTCGCGACGGCGCTTGGCCGGCTGCGCGCCAAGATCAAGTATCGTCCGGTCGTGTTCGAATTGATGCCGCCGGAGTTCACGCTGTTTGAGTTGCAACGGACGGTCGAGGCGATCCTCGGTCCGCATCTGCACAAACAGAATTTCCGCCGCCTCGTGGAGAACATGGGGCTGGTAGAGCCGACCGGCGTCGTGAAAACCCACACCGGCGGGCGGCCCGCCAAGTTGTTCCGGTTCCGTCGTGATGTGTTGCTTGAACGGCCGTCGCCGGGCGTGCGCGTGCGTGTCAGCCGGAACTGATCTGTTGGTCAAAGGCGCCCCCTGTTTTAAAGCTGAGAGGGGCGCCTTTGCACGTCGGGCGCAGGACGCAAAACACTTGAATTCATTGATGCTGCAATCCATATGACAGGCGAGGAGCAGCCACTGGGTTGTTCCGGTTCGACGCGGGGCTTCCATGGCCAAATTCGTAGCCATCTACGGCGTGCTGATGCTCACCGCGGCAATCGCGTCAGGCATTCTCGCTGGCATCAAGCGGCGTGACTGGAACTACTGGGCGGCGGTCTCGTTCCTGTTTCCGCCGGCATTCATCATGCTAATTTTGATGCCCAAGAACACTGGCCCCCGCCCCACCAGCCGGCGCGACGATGCGCTGTACCACGATCACAACGACTGAGCGGCGAAGCCGCATCACGCCGTCCCTGATGCCTTCGCCTTGATCACTGCTTGGGCTGCCGCCAATCTTGCGACCGGCACGCGGAACGGCGAACACGAGACGTAATCGAGCCCGATGTCGTGGCAGAAGGCGACTGACGCCGGATCGCCGCCGTGCTCGCCGCAGATGCCGATCTTGAGTTTCGGCTGTACCCGTCGCCCCTTGTCGGTGCCGATGCGCACGAGTTCACCGACGCCATCCTGATCGATCGAGACGAACGGGTCGACCTCAAAAATGCCGGCCCGCGTGTAGCTGTCGAGGATCGGCGCCGCATCGTCGCGCGACAAGCCGAGGCAGGTTTGCGTCAGGTCGTTAGTGCCGAACGAGAAGAATTCGGCGCCCTGGTCGCCAGCGGCGATTTCGTCGGCCTTGAGGGCGGCGCGCGGCAACTCGATCATCGTGCCGATCTGATAGTCCAGCGTGACGCCCGTCTCTTTCTCGACCGCCGCTGCGGTGGCTCGAATGACATCGGCCAGAATGTCGAACTCGCGGCGATAGGCGATCAAGGGAATCATCACCTCCGGCACGATCGGCTTACCGGTCTTCTGTTGCACGGCGGCAGCGGCCTCGAAGATCGCACGCGCCTGCATGGCGGTGATTTCGGGATAGCGAATTGCAAGCCGGCAACCACGGAAACCCAGCATCGGATTGAATTCGTGCAGTTCCGTCACGCGCGCGCGCAGCTTGGCGGCGGGGACCTTGAGTTCCAACGCCACTTCCTCGATGTCATGATCCTCATGAGGCAGGAACTCGTGCAACGGCGGATCGAGCAAGCGGATCGTCACCGGCAATCCCGCCATGATCTCGAACAGCGCGGTGAAATCGGCGCGTTGCATCGGCAGGATCTTCGCCAGCGCGCGCCGCCGACCCGCCTCATCGTCGGCACAGATCATCTCGCGCACGGCGAGAATGCGATCCTTGTCGAAAAACATGTGCTCGGTCCGGCAGAGGCCGATCCCCTCGGCGCCAAAATCGCGCGCGTGACGGGCATCACGCGGCGTATCGGCATTGGCGCGTACGCCGAGGCGCCTAATCTTATCCGCCCACCCCATGATCGTCGCGAAGTCGCCGGACAGTTCCGGCTGGCGCATGGCGACCTTGCCCTCGATCACTTCGCCGGTCGCCCCATCGATGGTGATGACGTCACCGCGCCTCAATGTTTTCCCAGCGATCAGGATCGTACCGGCCTTGACATCGATGCGCATCGCGCCGGCGCCACAGACGCACGGCCGCCCCATCCCGCGCGCCACGACGGCCGCGTGACTGGTCATGCCACCGCGCGCCGTGAGAATGCCGGCCGCCGCATCCATACCTTCGATATCGTCGGGGCTGGTTTCGACGCGCACCAGGATCACATCGTGACCCTGCGCCTTCATGGCCTTGGCCTCGGCGCTATCGAGCGTAATGCGACCCGAAGCGGCACCCGGCGACGCCGGCAGTCCCTTGGTCAGCACGACCTTGTGCGCTTTCGGATCGATGGTCGGATGCAGCAACTGGTCGAGTGCGGCCGGATCGATGCGGGCAACCGCTTCCTCCGGGCTGATGACCTTTTCAGCGACCAGATCGGCGGCGATTTTGAGTGCGGCTTTGGTGGTGCGCTTGCCGGATCGCGTCTGCAGCATCCAGAGCTTGCCTTCCTGGATGGTGAACTCGATGTCCTGCATATCTTTGTAGCGGCCTTCGAGTTGCGCGAAGATGGCCGCCAGCTGCGCAAAGGTCTGCGGCATCAGCGCTTCAAGCGACGGCTGGGTCTCGCCCGCCTCCTTGCGCGCTTTCTCGGTCAATGGCTGCGGCGTGCGAATGCCAGCAACGACATCCTCGCCCTGGGCGTTGACCAGAAATTCGCCGTAGATCGCCTTCTCGCCGGTCGACGGATTGCGCGTGAAGGCAACGCCGGTCGCACTCGTCTCGCCGCGATTGCCGAACACCATCGCCTGGACGTTGACGGCCGTGCCCCAACTGTCGGGAATATCATACATGCGGCGATAGCTGATCGCCCGGCCGTTCTGCCAGGAACCGAACACCGCCGAGATCGCCCCCCACAATTGCTCGTGCGGGTCTTGCGGAAACGGTTTTCCGGTTGCGTCTTGCACCGCCGCTTTGAACTGCGCGATCACGGCCTGCCAGTCCTCGGCGCCGAGGTCGGTATCGAGCGAGAACCCCTGCAGGTTCTTATGATTTTCGAGAATGTCCTCGAAAACGTGATGTTCGACGTCGAGCACGACGCCTGAATACATGGTGATGAAGCGGCGATAACTGTCATAGGCGAACCGTGTGTCGCCCGACTGCTTGGCGAGACCGGCGACGGTCGCATCGTTGAGGCCAAGATTGAGAATCGTATCCATCATGCCGGGCATCGACGCGCGTGCGCCGGACCGCACCGACACCAGCAAAGGCCGCGCCACATCACCAAATAGCGCTCCAACTGTTTTCCCGACCTCTGCGAGCGCTGCTTCGACCTGTGAATTCAAATTCGCCGGAAACGACCGCGCGTTGGCATAGAATGCCGTGCAGACCTCGGTGGTGATGGTGAAGCCCGGCGGGACCGGCAGGCCGATTGTCGCCATTTCCGCGAGGTTGGCACCTTTGCCGCCGAGCAGATCCCGCAAGCCCGCCTTGCCGTCGGTGCTGGCGCCGCCGAAGCCATAGACCCACTTAGTCGCATACGAAGCAGGTTGAGATTGAATGGTCATTGGCAGCGCTCCCACAGCGAGGCGATTCGGCATGACGCAAAGATTGCGCCCGGCATAGCGCTCGCGCCGCCGCGAAGCAAAAGGAAAGTGTTCGGGGAAGCTTACGGGCGCTATTGCGCGCCGCATTGACGGCACGCCCAAGTCCGCGCAGTCTGCCGGATCGTCGAACACCCATTCCGGTTTTTCCATTTCCAGTGAGGCGCTCCCCCTATGAAAAGCCAGCTGCCAGAGGTCTTGAAGGCCCTTGATCAATCGCAGGATGCGGCACTTGCGCGACTGTTCGAGCTGCTGCGTATTCCCAGTGTCTCGACTGATCCGGCCTATGCCAAGCATTGCTTGGCCGCTGCCGCATGGAGCGTTGCGCAGTTGAAGGACATCGGCTTCGCTGAGGCTCGCGTCGTGCCGACAACGGGGCATCCGATGGTCGTCGCGCACGATCGCAAGAGCATTCCAAAGGGCATGCCGCATCTGTTGTTCTACGGCCACTACGACGTACAGCCGCCGGACCCGCTTGAGTTGTGGACGACGCCGCCGTTCGAGCCACGGCTCGCAACCGAGAAGGGCAATGGCCGGGTCATCATCGCGCGCGGCGCGCAAGACAACAAAGGGCAGTTCATGACCTTTTTCGAGGCGGCGCGCGCCTGGAAAATGGTGGCGGGGGCGTTGCCGTGCGCCGTCTCGGTGCTGCTGGAGGGCGAGGAAGAGTGCGGCTCGCCGTCGCTGCCGGGCTTCCTCAAGAAACACGCCAAGGAAGTCACCGCCGACCTTATGCTGGTCTGCGATACCGGCCAGTGGGACAAGGATACGCCGTCGATCACCACGCAACTGCGCGGCATCGCCGGCGTCGAAATCGTGATCACGGCCGCCAAGCGCGATCTGCATTCCGGCACCTACGGCAGCGCCGCCGCCAATCCGATTCGCGTCCTCATGAACATCTGCGGCGCGATGCACGATCGGAACAACAAGGTGACGACGCCCGGTTTCTACGATGGCATCAAAAAACCAAGCGCCAAGCAGCTCAAGCAATGGCAAAGCCTCGGCTTTGATGCCAAGGAGTTCCTCGGCGACATCGGCCTCAGCGTGCCGGCCGGCGAAAAGAACTATTCCGCGATGGAGCAGATCTGGGCGCGACCGACGCTGGAATTCAACGGCGTCACCGGCGGCTATCAGGGCGTTGGTTCGAAGACCGTCATCCCGTCGAAAGCCTCGGTGAAGATCACCTGCCGGATGGTGCCCGGGCAAAACCCTGCCAACGTCATCAACGGCATTCAGGCATTTGTCAGGGAGCGCCTGCCGGCCGATTGCAAGGCGGAATTTCTTGGCATGCGCGGCAGCGAAGCGGTGCTGTTCGACGCGGCAAGCCCCCACATCACCAAGGCCGCCATCGCATTGGCCGCGGAATGGGGCAAGGACGCGCCACAGATCGCCCTCGGCGGCTCGATCCCGATCGTCACCACGTTCCGCGAGGAACTCGGCATGGACAGCCTGCTGGTCGGCTTCGGCCTCGACGACGACCGAATTCATTCGCCGAACGAGAAGTACAACCTCTCCAGCTTTCGCAAGGGCGCGCGCAGCTGGGCGCGAATTTTGGAACGGCTGGCAGGGTGACAGGCTGGACCTTCATGGCCAACACGACCTTGGCCGGGGCGTGCGCTTGCGTCGCTGCGGCGCCCACAGCGACGAACGCGAAGCGAGACGGTCCGATCCGGCAGCACCTTGGCGCGCTGCTTGCGTGCCGACCGTTGGACTGGCGCACTGATACTGCGCTTGCCACCCGCAACTGTTTCTAAAATCGTAAATCAAATGTAAAAATATAATTTATATTTTAATAAATCCCCCGATATTCATATTATCAGAACCAAGAACTCGACTAACAAATGATTTTAGGTTATCAATGGAACATCGACAGCATCGACGCACCAAGACTTCGGAACCCGCGCAAAGATCAGCATGTCCTTATCTGCAGCAACACGACCGGTCGCCAAAAGTCTCAACTTCGCAAAGGCTGGCGCTGTCCTATGTTTCGGTGTTGCCGGTGGGTTGATGTTCGCCACGTTGTTGCTTCCAGCCGCCCTGCGCGGCGACATCGGTGGCAGCGCTCTGGTCCCACACGCCTGGACGTTGCGTTAAACGAATTTCGTCCCCAGCGCTTCACACACGCTGTCCAAAACGGCCCCTCTTCCTCTCCCAGGAAGAGGGGCAAATCCCACACGGCTCTCCCGACTCTCCTCTTGTCCGCCGCTGTGCGTGTGCACTGCGTCGCCAAATCGTGTGACGCGGCGTTGTCGCACATTGTCCTGGAAAACCCCTTCGCACCCGCCCGGAAGCGCTCTATTGAGAATGCGATGCGCCGCGCTCTGCCCGTGAGGACCCGATGTCGACCGCCCTGCCGTTCAAGACGACGATGGAATTCAGCTATGGCGAACCGCGACAACTCGCGCCCGGCATCAGCCGTATCGTCGCCGAGAACCCGAGCCCCTTCACCTACAAGGGCACCAATAGCTATCTGATCGGCAGAACCCGGCTGGCCTTGATCGATCCGGGGCCCGCCGACGACCGGCATCTCGCTGCGATCCTGAAGGCCGCCGCCGGACGCCCCATCACGCACATCATCATCACCCATACCCACCGTGACCACGTCGACGGTCTGCCGGCTGCGCTGCAGGCAACCGGCGCCAAGACTGCCGGCTACGGCGCCTTTCCCCGCGCCAGCCGAATCCAGAACGACGACGCGAGCAATAGCGAACGGATCGATCTCACTTTCAGCCCCGACATCGTCCTGCGCGATGGTGATCGCCTTGCCGTCAACGACATCACGCTCGCCGCCGTGCACACTCCCGGGCACACGCCCGATCATCTCGCGTTCGCTGTCGAGGGAACTGGCGTGCTCTTCTCCGGCGATCACGTGATGGCCTGGAACACCAGCATCGTCGCACCGCCTGAAGGCCGCATGGGCGACTACATGCGTTCGCTCGAGAAACTCTTGGCTCGCGACGATCGGTTGTATTTGCCGGGCCACGGCGGGCAACTCGATAGTCCCCAGCGCCTGGTCAAAGCCTATCTCTTACACCGGCGCATGCGCGAACAGGCCATCATCACCTGCATCCGGGAAGGCGGGCAATCCGTCGCCTCGATCGTGCCGCGCCTCTACAAAGGCTTGGACAAGCGGCTTATTCCCGCGGCTTCTCTTTCGGTGGAGTCGCACGTCGTGCATCTGTCGGAGCAGGGTTTGGCGCGCTACGAGCACCCGCTTTCTCCGGCGAGCGTTCTTGTGGCCGTCTAGGAACCGCTTGGCCCGCTCCACTTTGCATCGCGCGTGATCCGCGCAAGCCACGGCCGGCAACACCAAACGGCGAAAATGTCTCGATCCGCGCCTGCAACTCGCGCGTAAACCGCCGAACCCGCGACGCGTTAGCACCTAAGTCGTGTTGTCCGTACCGCGAGACGGACCGAATATCGATGCGGGAATTCTTCTCGTCGCCGGAGACCCGGATGACGATGTCGTCGGTGAATCCGAGCACCAGTGTGCGTTCCGTTGCCTCGATGATGCCGGGCTTGGCCGGCCGCAACATTGGCGGTTCCTCGGCCATCACCTTCCACCCCAAGCCGCGCCGGCCACGTATCGTTTCGAGGACGACATCGTAGATTTCCTCAACGGAACGATCGACAACCAGCGGCCGAATATCCGGATAGGCAGCGATCTGTTGGCGCGCGACGGCTTCGCCCGCGTACGTCAGCCGGTTCGCACCATCACCCCGCGCGCGCACCAGTTGCGTGAACCGCGGCGGCGACACCCAATCCGTCGTGATGTCATTGATACGCGGCAGCGCCCGAAACGTCGGAAGATGGGCCAATGGCCAGAGCAGCACCGCGCCACTGATGATGACACCCCCTGCTGCAGCCCAAGCGCCGGAACGGCCTTTCCGCCAGATCCGCGCGATGGCTCCGACGGCCAGCAGAATGGCAATGGCCGCTCCGCCAAAAGCTACTACAAAGAGATTGAGCGCGACGGGTGTTGGAAACGAAAACAACCGGTGCAGGATCAACGTGATGACAACCAACCCAGCCGCAAACAGCGCTATCCGGCTCGACCAGCGCGCCAGCGGTTCGGGAATGACGGAATTGGGGCTGGTCATGCGGGATTCAGCGTTTCCAAGCGATCATCGCCTGCTCATATCAGTGTTCACCGATCGATACCAGCGGGCGAGCCTGCGGAGGTCTAGAGGCAAATTCGATCCGCAGCCAATCACCGAGCACGCCACGCGCAGCCGCACATTGCTCAGGCCGGCCATAGCAACAACGCACCCGTGACAGCGGCTTATCAGGATCTCACGCGCCTCTCGAATAATGCTCTGATGTGATTCAAACTCCGAAATGCCGCAGCGAGATTGCTGCTTTCTCAGTCGGCATTTCGGAGTCATCACACTAGAAAACTCAGGTCACCTAGTGTCCTTTTTGTCTCGCAAATGCCGAAACGAGCTGCAGGTTTATTGGTCGGCATTTGCGAGACGGGACACTAGTCGCTTACCCGGCAATAGATCGTATGGTGCCCGCCAGCCCGGCAATGCGGCGACGCGCAGAAGCCAGCCGTGGATCACTGGATGACTGACGGCCCAGTCGAAACCTGTTTCGTCGCTTGGATAGGAAAGGTACGCCATCAGCGACAGATCGACGACGGTCGGCCGTTCACCGATTGCGAAATCGCGACCCTGCAAGTGCTGCTCCAAAATCCCAAGGAAATCGTCGAGCCGCTTGCGGAAAAATGCCAACACCTGCGGATCGGGTTGTGGCGTGAATGTGCGGAGATACCGATAGGTCGCCATGTAACCGGAGAGCTTGTGATTGTCCCAGAACAGCCAGCGTAGAATGTCGAATTGCTCCTGCTCGTTCGCGCTGCCATACCGGCCATAGCGCGCGGCCAGTTGCAGCAGGATCGGCGCGGTCTGGGTCTGGCGCACGCCATCCGTTTCCAAGACTGGAATTTCACCCATCGCGTTGACCGCTGCGCGCCACGCCGGCGTGCGCGTGACACCACCGGCGAAATCCGTCCAGACCGGCTCGAACGTCTGGCCGCACAACGTCAGCATCAACGCGAGCTTGTAGCTGTTGCCCAACTCGGGGAAGTAATGCAGGCGATAATTGGTCATTGCCGCAGCCTCGCAAAACATCACCTAATCCGCCCTGATCATCTCGGTCTCGATACGGATTTCGATCTCGTCGCCGACAAGCGGAATGACCCGCGTCAGGCCCCATTCGCTGCGATTGATCTTGGTCTTCGCGGCAAAGGCGGCAACCTGCTTGCCGGCAAAGCCTGCATTGAACTTTCCAAGGGGATGCTCGCCGAGATAGGTCCAGGTGACCGCCAGCGTCACCGGTTTCGCTATGCCGCGAATGGTCAGATCGCCGTCGACCTCGCCGGTCTTGTCGCCGGTCTTGCGCACCGCCGTGCTCTTGAACGCGATGACGCGATGATTGGCGGCATCAAAGAAATCCGACGTGCGCAGGTGCCGATCGCGTTCCGCGTTGCCAGTATTGATACTACCGCTGATGATCTTGACGTCCAGCGTGCTTGCTTCGGGATCTGTGGTTTCAAATTCCAGCGTGCCTTCGAGATCGGAAAAGCGTCCCTCCTGCCGGGTGAGACCGAGATGCTGCCAGGTGAAGGCGACAACCGTGTGCCCCTTATCGAGTTTGTAACTCGCCGCCTGGACAGGCGTGAGGCAGGTTCCCAGAACTAGGCCCAGAACTAAGCCCAAAGCCCGGCACACAAAAGTTCCCGCGCGCATCATGCTCGTCCTCCCGATCCATGGCCCGGCTCTTAGACAAAGAATGCGGCAGGTCAAGGCCGACGGCCGGGTTTTGCTACAATCCTGCGCTCATGCCGCCATCGACGGCGAGTTCAGCGCCGGTGCAATAGCGCGAATCATCACTGGCAAAGAACAGCACAGCCTTGGCGATGTCCTCCGGCGTGCCGAGCCGCTTCATCGCAGCCTTGTCAATCAGCGCCTTGGAGAACGCCGGATTGCGCAATACACGCTCCGTCAACGCCGTCTCGACGAAGCCTGGCGCGATGGTGTTCACCCTAATACCGAACGAGGCATATTCAACCGCGAGGCCGCGCGTCAACGCGGCCACCGCCCCCTTGGTCGCGGCGTAGACGGCCAATTGCCTGAGCCCCCGGTGCGCCATGATCGAGGCGATGTTGATCAGCGAGCCCTGGCCGGATTTGCGCAATAGTTCGAAACCGTCGCGCGCCATGCGCACGACGCCGTCGAAATTCACTTCGCGGATCTTGACGTAATCGGCGTCCGTCAGATGCCGGAAATCGCCGCGCACGTTGAGGCCGGCGTTGTTGACGAGGCAATCGAGTTTGCCGTGCGCGTTATCGACGGCGCGGAACAACGCGGTGACATCCTGGCCACGGGTCACATCGCAGGCTATTGCCGTCGCCTGGCCACCGCCTGCCCGAATTGCCTGCACCACGGCTTCCGTCGCTGGCGCGTCAACATCCGCCACATATACGACCGCGCCTTCGGTCGCGAACAGCTCCGCGATCGCCCGCCCGATGCCGTTGCCAGCGCCGGTCACGAGAGCAATCTTTCCTTCAAGCCGCGGCATCCACTCACTCCACGAAACCGGGCCAAACAACGGGCCCAAAAACAGCGCCAAGAAACGGGCGCACAGTGACGCTTATCCGCAAGCACCGCCGTTGATCAAGCGTGCAGCGCCAGACGTCCCTAATGTTCGGTCATTCAGGCCTTCGGCGGCGTCCATTTCTGGCGCATGGTGACGAGTTCCTCGGCAGCACTGGGATGCAATGCCATGGTCGAATCAAAATCGGCCTTGGTCGCGCCCATCCGCATCGCGATCGCCGCCATCTGCACCATCTCGCCGGCATCGGGCCCGAGAATATGGCAACCGACAACCTTCTGGCTCGCTGCATCGACAACGAGTTTCATCAGCATGCGCTCGTCACGCTCTGCCAACACATATTTCATCGGCCGGAAACGCGTCTTGTAGATGTCGATCGCCCCATACCGCCTACGGGCGTTGGCTTCGGCGAGGCCAACCGTGCCGATTTCAGGCTCCGAGAAAACCGCCGTGGGGATCATGTCATAGTCGGTCGCCCAGGGTTTGCCGCCATAGAGGCTGTCGGCGAAGGCGTGCCCTTCACGGATGGCAACCGGTGTCAGGTTGACCCGGTCGGTGACATCGCCGACAGCGTAGATGTTGTCGACGCTGGTGCGCGACGCGGCGTCGACGATGATCTCGCCTTTTGGACCCGTCCTGACGCCGATCTTTTCCAATCCCAGCGCGGTTGTGTTGGGTATGCGGCCAGTCGCATACATGATCGCGCCGGTCTCGACGACCGAGCCGTCCGACAGGCTGACGTGCAACCGTCCATCGCCGTGACGCTCAATCGATGCCGGTATCACGCCGGTGCGAATAGCAACGCCGCGCTTGCCCATGGCGCCGGTCAGGTCGTCGCGCAGATCCTCGTCAAAGCCGCGCAAGAACTTCTCGCCGCGGTAGAGCAGCGTGGTGTCGACGCCGAGGCCGTTGAAGATGCCGGCGAACTCGACGGCGATATATCCCCCGCCGACGACCAATATCGACGCCGGCAGTTTGTCCAAATGGAACGCCTCGTTGGAGGTGATGGCGTGCTCAATGCCGGGAATGTCGGGTACGCTCGGTCGGCCGCCGGTTGCGATCAGGATCGTCTTGGCGCTGATCCGCCGGCTGTCGTTTTCAAGGCGGACGGTGTGCTGATCCTCCAACACCGCCCGCGACGCGATGATCTCGACCTTCGAGCGCTGCAGGTTCGTACGATAGGCTTTTTCAAGCCGATCGATCTCTTTGTCTTTGTTCGCGATCAGTTGGCGCCAATCAAAGACCGGCGTTGCCGGCAAGGTCCATCCGAACCCCTTGGCATCGTCGAATTCGCCGTGAAATCGGCTTGCGTAGACGAACAGCTTTTTCGGCACGCAACCGCGGATAACGCAGGTGCCGCCGACCCGGTACTCCTCGGCAATCGCGACCGTGGCGCCGTGGCCCGCCGCAATCCGCGCCGCACGGACGCCGCCGGAGCCGGCTCCGATCACGAACAGATCATAGTCGTCCGCCGTCATGCCATGTCCTCAAAAATCACAGCTCGATCCCGCGCTTCTTCAATTCCTGACGCACTTCTGCCTCGACTTCCTGGCCGATTTTCTGACCCCAGCGCTGACCGGCGAGCATTTGCTGTTGCAGCAACTGGGGTTGCGCGGCGACAAATTTCGCGCCAACCGGTGACTTGAAGAACGCCAGCAGCCCCTTCAGATCGTCAGTCGAAAATGTCTCGGCATAGAGTGCTGCAACGATATCAATCAGCTCCTGCTTGCGGGCGGTAAACTTTATCGCCAATGACTGAAAGACCTTGTCGATCTCGGCTTTGTGCTGCGGCTTCTGATTGCCGAAAATCATCGCCATCTGACTGAACATCATCGGCATGACGGCGTCCATCTGTTGAGCGCTCCCAGAGGCGACCAACACCTCCTTCGCCGCTGCCAGCCGGGCCGGATCGACGTTGGCTTTCTGCGCGTTGGCTGGCTGACCAAGCGTCAAAACAAGTGCCGTCAGCAGGAACGCTATCGTCATGCGCCGTGAAGGGACCAGCATCGGGGTGCTCTCAGGGTTGGGGAATGCGCTTAGTCTTCGTAGTCTTCGAACTCAGGCGCGTCGAGGACGACGACACCGGATTTTCCGGCAATGATGGCCTTTGACGCCATGCCGATAAACAGCCCGTTCTCAACGACGCCGGGAATCGATTTCAGGATCGCATCGAGCATCTCGGCGTCTTCCAGTTCACCGAACGCACAGTCAAAAATGTAATTCCCGCCATCGGTGACGAACGGCTGCTTATCGCGTCCGAGCCGCATGCGGACATCACCCTTGCATCCGACCTCGGCCGCCAACGCCTCGATCATGGTTCGCGTCGCAATCGCACCAAAGCGCACCACCTCGACGGGCAGTGGAAACTTGCCGAGGCGCTGCACGCGCTTGGTCTCGTCGGCGATGACGATCATGTCGCCCGATGCGGCGGCGACAATTTTCTCGCGCAGCAAGGCGCCACCACCGCCCTTGATCAATTGGAGCTGATCATCCAGCTCGTCCGCGCCGTCGATGGTCAGGTCCAAAAATGGCTCGTCATCGAGGGTCGCGAGCCGGATACCGAGGCCGCGCGCCTGTGTGGCGGTTGCCTCCGACGTCGGCACACACAGCACATCAAAGCCGCGCTTGACCTTGGCGCCGAGCAATTCGACCAGTTTTGCCGCCGTCGAGCCCGTGCCTAGCCCGAGCTTCATACCGGGTTCGATGAATTCCAGGGCCCGCAATGCCGCAGCCTGTTTGAGGTCGTCAGCGTTCATCATCGATCCCTTCCCAGCCGCTCCATCTGAACACCCTCTCTAAGGGGCCAGCGCGCCAGACGCAATCCGCCGTGACAGTTTAAGCATGCCACCCTATTGTCGAGGCGGGGGAATCTTGATGCAACCGTTCGCGAAATGCCAACTCGCCGGCCAAACCATCGTCTTTGATCTCGACGGCACGTTGGTCGACACCGCGCCTGATTTGATCGGGTGTATTGATGACATGCTGGCCCTGCAGGGGCTAGCGCCGGCGCCTTATGCGCTGATCAAACCACTGATCTCGATCGGCTCCAAAGCCATGCTGAGACGCGGCTTCGACTATCACAATGTCAACGTGCCCGATGAGGCGTTGCATGCTCTCTGGCTGCGGTATCTTAAACTCTATGCCGCCAACGTCGCCAAGCGCAGCCGGCCCTTCGATGGCATCGCTGATCTGCTGCATTCTCTCAAGCAAAGTGGCGCGACCCTTGCCGTCTGCACGAACAAAAACGAAGCGCTATCGAAAGCGCTGCTCGGCGCACTACGACTTGACTCGCACTTTGGCTGCATCGCCGGCCGCGATACGTTTGCCGAGCAAAAGCCGCATCCCAATCATCTCCTGAAAACGATTGCCGCCGTCGGTGGCGACCCTCGTCGCGCGGTCATGGTTGGCGACAGTGACGTCGATATCGCAACGGCCAAGGCGGCGCGCATCCCAATCATCGCCGTCACATTCGGTTATACACCGGAACCCGTCGCGACATTTGGTCCCGATGTCACGATTGACGGCTACGCGGAATTCTCCAGCGCCTTGGCGGCCATTCTCAGCCGCCGAATTTAACGCCCTGAATTTCAGGCCATGAATGCGAATGGGACGCGTTTCCACCGCATCCGTTCCGAACACGCGTTGAATTTCGGTTCATGCCGGCGTCTCTCTCTGGCCATATTCGAGCGGCTTGTTGCGGGACGTGTGATCGACTCGCGTTCAAATCTCGTCAACGATCAAAACCAACAACGAATAGGATCATCACCATGATCAAGCACCTCGCACTCGCCATCGGCTTTTCAGTAGCGCTGGCAACCACCGCGCTGGCCCAGACTACCCCACCAGCTGCGCCGGCTGCACCCGCTCCGGCGGCGACCGCACCGGCGGCACCTGCACCCACTGCTGCCGTGCCAGCCACTCCGGACGACTGCATCAAGGCTGCCTTCGAACTCGCGCAGAAGGCCGAGGACAAGAAGATGTCCAACGATGAACTCGACAAGCTCGAGCAGCTGCTGTCGAAGATGGAGAACCATTGTGACGCCAAGCAGTTCACTGAGGCGATGGCCGTCTCGAAGGACATCAAGGCTGTCATCGATACGAAACAATAAACCGATCCTGCTTTAGAGCGTGTTTCGACGGGCGGCCTTGCGAGGCCGCCCGACTGCGTTTTGGGACTGGCAACCCCTGAGGAACCGGAAACGGGTGGATGGGCGCCGCCGCTTCGCGTAGAGAGCAGCGACTCAACGCTGGATTGGCTTCCCCCTCATGCGCGCCATCGACTGGATTTTACTCGTCATTCTTTCCGTGCTCTGGGGCGCAACGTTCTTTTTTGTCGGCGTCGCGCTTCCCGAAGTTCCGCCGTTCACGCTGGTCCTCGCACGCGTCGCGATCGCCGCCGCCGTGTTGATCCCGCTGGTGGTCGCGCTTGGCTACCAATTTCCAGCGACACCGCTGGCGTGGCGCGAATTCCTGGTCATGGCAATCCTCAACAATCTCATTCCATTCTCGCTGATTTTCTATGGCCAGATGCGGATCGCCAGCGGCCTCGCCAGCGTGCTCAACGCCTCGACGCCACTGTTCGCCTTGCTCGTCGCGCGATTCGTTGCGGGGGAAGCCCTCAGTTGGAACAAGATCGGCGGCATTCTCATTGGCATTGCCGGCGTCGCAATCCTGATCGGGCCCGCCGCTTTCGCCGGCCGATCTGGGGATGCTTTGGCGATGCTGGCCATTCTGGCGGCGACACTGTCTTATGGCTTTTCCGGCGTCTGGGGCCGCCGTCTCAGAGATTTCCCGGCGGTAGTCTCAGCCGCCTCTCAATTGCTGTGCTCAACGCTGTTGCTGTTGCCGATTGCCGGCGCGGTCGACGGATTCTGGACGCTGCCGCTGCCCTCCGCCAAGGTGCTGTGGGCGATTGCTGGGCTCGGCGTGTTATCGACGGCGCTCGCCTACATCCTGTTCTTCCGCATCTTGGCGGCCGCCGGCTCGACCAATGTGATGCTGGTCACGCTGCTGATCCCGTTTTCGTCGATTGCCCTCGGCCACGCGTTTCTGGGAGAAGCTATCACCGCGCCGCAGATCGCCGGCGCGCTGGTGATCGGCTCAGGCCTGCTGGTCATCGACGGCCGTCTACTTGGCCTCACGTCAACACCGGCGCCATCTCCCCGTTGAAATTGCGCTGCGGCCATGGCCAAATGCCGCCATGACTTCCCCCGCACTCAGTGCCGCTGATCACGCTCTGCTCGACGGAAAACATGGCCTCGCGGCGGCGTTTGCCATGCGCCTGCTGCTGCGCTTTGCCGCGGCAATGGGCGCGCCCGGGTTTCTCGACATCACCAGCGCCCACATCGACGGCTGCCTCTATCACGGCCAGGTCAGCCTTGATTTCGTCGAGCATCTGGTCCGCCTCAAGGGCCGCGTGCGCGTGCCGACAACTTTAAATGTCGGCTCCATGGATCTGATCCATCCCGAACTCTTTCAAGGCACCCAAGAACTCGCGACCGCGGGCACCCGGCTGATGCGCGCGCACGAAGACCTCGGCTGTATCGCAAGCTTCACCTGCGCACCCTATCAAACGCTTTTCCGACCGCGCTTCGGCGATCAGATCGCCTGGGCGGAAAGCAACGCCATCGTCTTTGCCAATGCGGTGATCGGCGCACGCACCAACCGCTATGGGGATTTTATCGATCTAGCATCGGCGTTGACCGGACGGGCGCCCGCCTACGGGTTGCATCTCACAGAAAACCGCCGCGGTCGCCTGGTCTTCGCAATCGACGCGGCGGTGGATTGCTTCGACGACACCGAGCAAGTGGCGATCGCCATCGGCTCAATTATCGGCGCCAGAGCCGGCGATCGGATCGCCGCGATCACCGGGTTGTCGCCCGCAACGAGCGAGGACGACTTGAAGGCGCTCGGCGCGGTCGCAGCGTCATCGGGAGCCGTCGCGATGTTCCATGCCGTCGGCCTGACACCGGAAGCGCCGACCCTCGACGCGGCACTGCAGGGCCACCCGCCCGAGCAAACCCATCGCATCACAACGGCCGACCTTTCCGCCGCACTCGACGGACTGTCGACGGTTCCGATCGACACGGCGCTATCAGCCGTCAGCCTCGGCACGCCGCATTTCTCATTGGCGCAGTTCGAGCGGCTGATGCCGATGCTCACAGCGACCCCGCCAACGATCCCGGTCTACATCAACACCAACCGCCACACACTTGAGCAGCTTACAATTCGCGGTTGGGACAAGGGCTTGGCCAGCCTCGGCGTCACGCTCGTTGTCGACACCTGCACCTATGTCACCGCTGTCATGCGTGACATCACGGGCGCGGTCATGACCAACTCCGGCAAGTGGGCCTGGTATGCGCCGGGCAATCTCGGCATCGGCGTCGCTTTCGGTTCGTTGCGCGCGTGCGTCCAGTCGGCTGCCGCTGGAAAAGTGGTTCGCCCATGAGCATCCGCGCCGTCACTCTCGTCCCTGGCAAAGCTCAAGCCCACGTCTTTGCACTCGCCGAACCGCTGAGTTTCTGGGGTGGGTTTGATGCCGCAACCGGTTGCGTCATCGATCGGCGGCATCCCGATCACGGCCAATGTCTGACCGGAAAAATCATCGTCATGACGGCGGCACGCGGCTCGTCGTCGGGATCCTCCGTCCTCGCGGAGGCGATCCGCGCCGGCACCGCACCGGCAGGCTTCATCATCGCCGAGCGCGATGCGATCCTGACCGTTGGCGCCATGGTCGCGGCCGAAATCTATGATCGGCATTGCCCGATCGTCTGCGTCACACCCGCCGAACTTGCCGTTGTGGCCGACGCGACTGTGCTATCGATCGACGCGACGCCATGCGGCGCAACCATCTCATGATGCCAGACCGGAGCACGGCCGCCATGCCCGGGCGGCAGTAGTCGTGTGTACCCGCCCCGGCTATAGAAACCTCTCTGTATCGACGCACATGACCGAGGTCACTTGAACCGTAACCACCCCACGCCAACCCAGGCCACGCCAACCCACGCGTCGGCGGAAACAGCTGTTCCGATTGCAGGCGTCCGCCTCGGCGCATTTGAGTGGAGCTTGATCGGTCTGCAATCCATGTTATGGGGCAGTTCGTTCTTCTGGATTGCTTTCGCACGTGCCGAACTGCCGCCGTTCACGATCACGGCGCTGAGATTGGTGCCGGCTATCGCCATTCTCTTGCTGGTTCTCGCCTGGAAGCGCCTGCGATTGCCGGCCGACCTCCAAATCTGGGCGCATCTGGTCGCCTTTGCGGCCTTCAATAATGTCGTTCCCTTTGTCCTGATCATCTATGCGCAACGCGAAGTCACGACTGGAATGTCGGCGGTCTTCAATGCCACCGCTCCCTTGTTCACGCTGCTGCTGGCACGCCAATTCCTGACCGGTGAGCGCTTTTCCTGGAGCAAAGTGGTCGGCATCGTGACCGGCATCACCGGCGTCGGTATCATTACGGGCCCGGCATTCGGCGGTGTGACCCATGTCAGCCCCGCGACCTATCTGGCTTTGCTCGCGGCGCCGCTGTGCTATGCGATCGCCACCATCTATGCCCGCCTCGCCCTGATCCATATGCAGCCCTTCGTGTTGGCGACCGGGCAAATGATCGGCTCACTCATATTTGCGGCCCCTTTGGCGCTGGCGATCGAGCGGCCCTGGACGTTGGCGATGCCGGGCCTGCCGGCCATTGGCGCAGTCCTGGCCATGGGAATATTCGGTTCCGCGCTGGCATCGCTCTGCCATTTCACGATCATGCGCCGCGCCGGGGCGACCAACACCATGCTGGTGACATTGCTACTGCCAGTCACGCCGCTGGTGCTCGGCAGCCTGTTTCTCGGTGAAACCATGAGCTGGCAGGATATCCTCGGCGCGTGCGTCATTGCCACGGCCCTGCTGATCATCGACGGGCGACTGTTTCGGCGTGGTCCAGACGCGCAAACCCGATGAGCACACCGGAGAAACCGATCCCTGCTCTTGCAACCCATCAGATGGGGGCCCGGGAATGGGGATTGATGATGCTTTGCGCGATACTCTGGGGCGGCGCTTATACGTTGAACAAAATCGTCATCCCAGAGCTGCCGCCACTGACCATTACGGCCGCGCGTCTCGCCATGGCGATCACGTTACTCGCGCCGCTGGTCTACGCTTATGGCTACCGCCTGCCGCCATTGGGAGGCGCGTGGCGCCCATTCTTCGTTTTCACACTGTTCTCGAACATCGTGCCATTTACGCTGGTGCTCTATGGACAGCGCTCGACGGCCAGTGGACTTGCCTCGGTGCTGGTCGCGACGGCGCCGCTGTTCCTCATTCTGCTCGCGCACGTCTACACACGCGATGAAAAACTCACGAGCAACAAGCTCATTGGCGTGCTGGCCGGCATTGCGGGGGTGGCCGTTGTCTTCGGCCCCGATGCGATGGCGGGTTGGTCGACAGCGCTCGAGGGCAAACTCGCGCTACTGCTGGCAGCGGTGCTGTATGCCGTTGGTGGCGTTTATGCCAAGCGCTTCAAGGATCAACCGCCGCTGGTGATCGCCACCATGCAGATGATGTCCGGATTCTTAGTGTCATTGCCGCTGGCACTGGCGCTCGAAAGGCCGTGGACGTTGGCCTTGCCATCAATGCCAGCCCTCAGTGCGTTGGCTGGGATCGGTTATCTCGGTTCCGCCATGGCCGCCGTCACATATTTTGCCATCTTCACCCGGGCTGGCGCGACCAACGCCATGCTGGTGACATTGCTGGTGCCAATCACGCCGATTCTGCTCGGCGCCTTGCTCTTCGGTGAACAACTGCTGGCGCGTGAAATCGTAGGCGCGACCGTGATCGCCACAGCGCTGATCATCATCGATGGGCGACTACTCGCACGTTTGCTGGGGGATCGCCGATAGCGGCCCTCACGGATGCGCCGGCACGCGCGCCACCAGCCGCACCACGCTCGACCGGCCGCGATGGCGCGGTCCCTCAGCCAGTTCGACCTCCTCCTCTTCGAGGCTGACGATATCGGCACCGGCAAAATCGCGCCGGAGATCATCGGATTCAAATAACATGGTGACGTCATGCGGGCCGCCGACGCTGCCGTTGGCACGATGCAACAACTGGCGCGGCGAATAACCTTCAAGCAGCACGACCCCGCCGGGCTTCAGCGCCTGCAGCATGTGCGCATGCATGCGCGGCCGGAGCGCCGCCGGGAAATGCAGAAAGATCGAGACGACGACATCGAACTGGCCTTGCGGCCACGGCCACGTTTCAAGGTCGGCGCATTGCGCGTCGATCGCCACGCCGCGCTCACCGGCGACGAACTTGGCTTTGTGGACGCCGATCCGCGAGGCATCGACGGTCGTGACGTGCAACCCGCACTCCGCCAGAAAAACGCCGTTGCGGCCCTCGCCGTCGCCGGGCACGAGGGCTTTCATACCCTTGTGGTAGTGCGCCGCTTGCGACATCAGAAAGACGTTGGGTTTTTCGCCAAACGCAAATCCAGGCTCAGAATAGCGTTGATCCCAAAAAGCGCCTTGCGGGCTTGGCGTTGGAGCTTTGGTCATCGAGCCTCCTGCGTTCAACCGTGTTTGCGGCTTTCGTCTAGCGCCGCCTGCCATGCGGCGGCATCGAAGCCATCGACGATCATCAGTTGGCCTTCACTTGCCGCCTGACGGATGCTGCGGATGGCCATGTAGTTGGCCGAAGCGTAAAAGCCTTCCGCCGCCGCCCGGCTCGGAAACTCGATCACCACGACGCGGCGCTGATCCGCTGCCCCCTCAAGCGACGTCTTATCCCCGCCTCGTACCAGAAATTTTCCACCATGTTCGGCAATGACACGCGGCGTGTGCTTGGCATACTCGCGATAGCGATCGGGATCGGTAATGCTGATCTGGCCGATGATGTAGGCTGCCATTGAAACCTCGCTTATGGTGCACGCAGTGCAGACGCCCATCGTCGGCACTTCCCGCGTCGGCCGGTCACCGCTATAGGGTCGTCAACCCAACACTACCCTTGGTCATTGGCCCAAGGCAAACCAGACCAGCCCGACCGAGATCGCATGACCACTGCCAGCAACGCCACTCGCACCGCATCGAACCTGCCGCTGGCTGTGCTGTGGATGGTTGGTGCTTTGCTGGCGTTTTCGGTCATCGCCATCGCCGGCCGCGAGGCACAGAAAACCATC
Source organism: uncultured Alphaproteobacteria bacterium (assembly GCA_963714325.1). Lineage (GTDB taxonomy): Bacteria > Pseudomonadota > Alphaproteobacteria > Rhizobiales > Hyphomicrobiaceae > CAVQOB01. The sequence goes on from CAVQOB010000010.1 coordinate 125,394, forward strand.
GACACCTACCAATTGATGTTCGGCCGTGCGGTCATCGGGCTCGCAATTCTGACCGTCATTCTGGTTGCGATGGGTGGACGATTGCGGGACGTTACGACACAACGGCCAGGGCTGCACCTGCTGCGCAATATCCTGCACTACGCCGGTCAGTTCAGCTGGCTCTACGCGCTGCCGCTCATCCCGCTGGCGACGCTATTTGCGGTCGAGTTCACCTGCCCGTTGTGGGTCGCCCTTCTCGCCCCGTTGATCCTCGGCGAGCGTCTGACACTGACGCGGATCATCGCTGCCATCCTCGGATTCATCGGCATTGTCGCCATTGTCGGACCGTCGATCACGGCGATTTCGCCGGGCCTGCTTTTCGGCCTCGCTTCGGCGATCGGGTTCGCCTCGTCGATGATTTGCATGAAGTCGCTGACACGCACCGATGACGCCTTCCGGATCATCTACGTCATGCACGTGATCCAAGTCGCCATCGGGCTTATTCCCATGGCGTCGCGGTGGATCTGGCCGGACCCGATAACGCTGATGTGGGTCGCCATTGTTGGCGTCGCCGGCCTCGTCGCCCACTATTCACTGACGCGCGCCTTTGCCGTCGCCGACGCCATCATCGTCGCCCCGCTCGATTTCCTGCGCCTGCCGTTGATCGCCGTCATCGGGGCGAGCTGGTACGGCGAGCGCCTTGAGCCGCTCGTCCTACTTGGCGCGTGCGTCATTGTCGCCGCCAATGCACTGAACATGTGGGGCGAACGGCGGCGAACCTAGACCGAACGCCAGGGGCCCGCCGTCCAAACCATCCGACCATGGTCTGATGGGTGTGGCATTGGCGCAACGACGCCCAAAACAACCACGCGAAATAAGCGCCGATCAGCGACAGGCCGCGAGGAGCGGTGTATGCGAAAGTATGTGTGCTGCGTTCCGATCCGCCCGACCACGCTTGGAACCTTCCATGTTTCCTAACCGAACCGTTCGACTGCTGACTTGCGCCATCCTCGCGTCCTTCGCCATGGATCAGGCATCGGCTGGGGTGTTCGACGTCAAAGGATCGGATGTCGAAAAGGGCGAGAAGGAAATCAGTGTCAACTCGACCTTCTTCAATGGCTTCCCCGTCAATGCCGAAGCCCTGCGCTCGACCATCGAGATCGGCGCGGGCTATGGTTTCTCGGACTGGTGGAAGGCCGGCGCGAAGATCACACTGAACAAAGCGGTTGGCGATGATCTCGTCGCCTCCACGGCCGGCATCGAAGCGCAGATCGTGCTGCGCAAGTTCGACAAGGGCTTCGGCGCCGCTTGGTTCATGGGCGCGGACTTTGCTCTGCGCGACGACGAGACCAACACGCTGACGTTCGGCCCAGTCTTCCAGTTCGGTACTGAGAAAACCCAGTTCCTGGTCAACCCCTTCTTTGCCCGTACCTTCGGGCAGAACCGCACGGATGGTCTGGATTTCTCCTATGCCGTGGCACTGAAGCAGGAAGTTCGCGACGGATTTTCCGTCGGCATCGAGGCCTATGGCAGCATTGCCAACATCTCCAATAGCCTCGGCACGGATTTCCAGGAACACCGCATCGGTCCCGTGCTCTACTTCTCGCGCGACCTCCACGGCAAGTCTGGCAGTGGCAAGGGCTTGAGCATCAAGGACATGAAGGCGCCGGCGTTTGGCGGTGGCGATGGCAAGGATGCCAGCAGCCCGAAGCTCAACATCGAGGCCGGCGTCTTGTTTGGCCTGACCGACGGCACCCAGGACGTCGCCTTCAAGCTCAAGGGCGGGATTACGTTCTGAGCTTCGCCGCTAGCGCCACCATCTCCACGAGGTAGGCGGGATGGGCAAGCTTGGCTTCGATACACGCCCGCGCTGGCAAGTGCGCGGGATCAACCCACGCCACCCACGCCGCATTCATCGCATCGCGTAACCGGATGTCCGGTAGCCAGATCGTCACCTGCACGATCGCGCGTTTGTCGAGCCCCACCTTGGCAAGGCAAGCATCAATATAAGCCAGCGCTTCGCGCGTCTGCCCCACACAATCCAGCGCTGTATCATCAGCAAGCGAGACGACGGAGACAAAACCCGCCGCCTCGACGATGTTCGATAGAATCCCGCCTTCAGGCTCCAAGCGTTGGATTGCTGCCATCTACTTGACGGCCGTCACCTGAATTTCGACGAGCATGCGCGGGTCGGCCAGCTTGGCTTCGATACAAGCCCGCACCGGTAGATTCTGCCCACCGGTCCAGGCAATCCACTGCTCGTTCATGGCGTCGCGATGACGGATGTCGGACACCCAGATCGTCGCCGAGATGACCTTCGACTTGTCCGTGCCGCACAGCTTCAGCAGACGATCGATCTCGCCGAGGATTTCCTTACTCTGCGGACCGGCGCCGACATCGATGTTCTTGGCGACGATGCCGGCCAGAAAGACCATGCCGTTGGCTTCGACGGCATGTGACAGGATTTTTGAGGGCTCGTGACGTTTGATCGACATGGGGGAACTCCGGATTAGTAGGCTGAGCATGCAGGAATGCCCGACTTCTTTAGCACGCCGCGTGACCCATTCCAGCCCTGGCAGCCGTCGTTCGTGTCGCGGGCCATGGTCTCAAGCGCGACGCGCGACCCTTCAGAGCCGTCTCACGGCTCGAATCCCTCGAACGTCGGCGCGTCAGACCATTGCGCGGCGATGGCGCGTTCTTCGGGCGTCCGCACGGTCCAGCAGAACAGTGGCAAGCCCTGCACCTCGCGGACATAGCGCGTCACAGGCGTTGGCAACGCCTTCACGTGATAGGAATAGAATGACACTTTGGCGGGGCCGGATTCGAGCAGGTCCGTCAAGCGATCGCCGCGCTCCTGTCCCAGTTGATCCAGCCACCATCCCTGACCAACGTAGCGACCAGCGACGATGCCGCGTGGGACTGAAGGCGCGAGTTCGGCCATCCGCTGCATCACCGCCGGATCAAACGACATCAGCGCAAGGGGACCCCTATATGCTTTCGATAGCGTGGCAATCCGTTCCAGAAACCCAACACGCTGCGGGCCCCACTCGCTCTTGATTTCGACCAGCAACGGACCGCGCCCCGCTGCCAACTCGAGGAATTCTGTGTAGCTGATGATCCGGTCCTTCGACGCTTTGTAGGCGAGCGCGCCCAGCGCCGCCGGCGACATCGTGTCGACACGCCCGCTCGCCTGCAGCAGCCGATCGACCGTTTCGTCATGGAAGACCATCGGCGTGCCGTCAGCGGCTGCCTGCAGATCACACTCGATGCCATAGCCTTTGCTCAATCCGGCGGCGAAGGCTGACGGCGTGTTCTCGACCACGCCCAAACCTGCGTTGTGCAGGCCACGATGGGCGATGGGGCGAATGAACGTTCTGCGATCGAGCATTCGGGAGACCTCCTGGGTTGGCGACGAAACCAGCCGATTGTCGAAACACTGTTTGCCAGCGCGCCGAACTTTGCAATCCAGCCCGCCAACCGATAGTGTGGCGCTAACGCCTGCCGTCCGGCGGTCGCCCTTGGAGTATCTGATGAACGCGATCGACCATTTCCGCACCAGACAGGCGGCTATTGCGACAATGCTGCTCACTTTGATGTTGGCAGGCCTGCCTGGCAATGCCAATGCGCAGTCAGTCAAGCTCGAAGCCCATCGCGCCGTCTATGACATGACGCTCGATCCCAACCGCAAATCCGGTGCCATCAGCGCTGCCAAGGGACGGATGGTCTTCGAGATCACCGGCTCGGCCTGCGAGGGCTACACGCAGAACATGCGCTTCGTGACCCAGATGGTCGGCCAGGATGGCCAGCCCAATCTCACCGATTTGCGGTCGTCGACGTTCGAAGATGGCGCCTTCAATACGTTTCGCTACTCCTCCTCGACCTTGCGCGACGAACGCGCCACCGAGGCGGTGCAAGGCGAGGCCAAGCGTGGCAGCAGCGGCGTCCAGATCGACCTGACCAAGCCGGAAAAAAAGACTTTGAACTTTCCGGCCGGCGTCAATTTTCCGGTGCAACACTCGGTCGCCATCATCGAAGCAGCGCGCGCGGGCAAGACGTCGCTGCGGATCGACCTCTATGACGGCTCCGACAAGGGCGAGAAAATCTATGACACGAAGACCATTATCGGCGCACGCGCCAAGCCCGACGCCAACGGCCAATTGCCCGTTCTCAAGGGCGCCGAACGGCTCGACGCCATGCCGGCGTGGCCGGTGTCGGTCAGCTATTATGAAATGGGCAAAGAGAAGCAGGATGCGCTACCGTCCTACGAACTCTCGTTTCTTTTTTTTGAAAATGGCGTCAGTCGCAAGATCTTCATCGACTACGGCGAATTTGCACTGCGCGGCGAGTTGAAGGACATCACCTTCCTCGACACGCCGGAATGCAAGACGAAGTAGCGCGCAAACTCTGCGGCTTAGATGTTAAGCAAGCAGGCGAAAGCCGATCGGCGCCGTGCCACGATCACCGCTGGTCGCGCCTTCCTACACAGCCGCCAACCGGTTGCGGACCAGATCGATCGCTGCCCGCAAGGCATAGTACTGCTCGGTGAATGCGAGCGGCATCGGAATGGCCGCGACGGCGTCATCGATCCGCTTAATCTCAGCGCGATGGGCATTGCGCTCGCTGCGCTTGCTGTCGCCAGCCACCGCTTTGTCCAGTCTACGGATCTCACCGTACCAATAGAGAACCCGTCGCCGGATCCGCCACTTGTAGACAGCCGGGATGATCTTGATCAAAGGCAGCAGGATCGCTGCAATGGGCAGCACGAGGATCTTCATGCGCTCGATAAACGTCGCCAGCCAGAACGGTAGGAAGCGCTGCAGGAACGGCGGCCCGACCTTGTAGATCCGTTCGGCGTCCTCGGAAAGTTCGAATTCCGGATCAAAGGGCTTGGGAAACTCGCCGGAGCGCGTGAAGAGACCCCCGCCACGATGCGTGGTTCGCGCGGCCTCGACGAGCAATCCGACCAGTGCCGGATGCAGCGATTCGCGCGCAACCAGGGCGGCAACCGGCGCCACCAATTCCATGTCAGTGGCCGGGATATTCTTGACCAGATCGAAGGCGCCCTTCGGTAGCACGATCCGCGTCAGATAGGGAAATAGCCGCGTGTAGGCTTCGGCCTGCGAAAAGCTCATCAGCTTTACGCTGGGATCATTGAGCAAGGCCTGGATCGCCGAGCTTTCCGGCGCCTGCGCCAGGAAGATGGCATCGAGCTGGTCCGCCTTCAATGCGGCAATGGCGTCGCCGTTGCCAATGGCCAGCAGCGTCGCGGTCTCGGCCGTCACGCCGTTGGGTTTCAGCAATGCGGTTGCGAGCGCACCCGTGCCGCTACCGGCCGGGCCGATGCCGATACGCCGGCCCTTCAACTGCGCCAGACGATCGACCGTCTCTGCTCCGCGATAAAAGACCCAGATCGGCTCGAGGAACATCCGGCCGATGGAAATGACGCCTGGCAACGATGTTTGGTCGGCGATCCCACCTTGCAGCAACGCCACATCAATGCCGGAGTTCGGATCGTTCAGCCGTGCCACATTCTCGAGGCTTCCGGCCGACGAACGGACGTCAAGCGTGATGCCGGACCGCGCTAAGATCTCAGCGTAACGCTTGCCAAAGCCGAAGTAGGCGCCCGTTGGTCCGCCCGTCGTGATGGCGATCGATCTCGGCGGCGCCGGCTCGATGAACTTCGATGCGAGCCAGAACGCGCCGACCAGCAGCGCAACAGCGGGCGCCGCGATCAATGCGAACTCCCGCCATTGCGCCGCCGAGAACGCGCGCATGGCCAGGATCGGAGCGGCATGCTCCAACGCGAACGCACGTCCGCGTTCAACAACCGGCTTGAGTGCCATAACGTCCTCTGTTGCTCTCGCGGCCGATAAAGCCGCAGCCTGCCCGAATCGCATAAGCGCGATAGGCAGCCAATAGGGCAATCAGAGGGCAGCGCAATGTCTGCAGCACGGCAATCGCGCGTGTTGCTTAAAGAACCCAATGATCCCGGGCTTGCACGCGTTGTGTTGCAGATGCGCAGGGCTTTGCCCGGCCATCAGGCGGCCTTTGCCAGCCGGTCAACCAGCATTTGCAGATCCGGATGGATCTTGGGGGATTCGGCCTTGATGAAGGCAACCAGCGCGTCCTCATTGGCCGTCAGTTTGCCGTCGCGTCCGAGACGCTCGGCCAGCCACTGCGTTTCGACGGCGCTGACTTCTTCATTGGTGATGATTTCGATCTTCTGGCGTTCAAGGCGGGCGATGGCGCGCTCCTCGGACGATTGCTCGCGATAGCCCGACAGCATGCCGGACAACTGGCTGGCGGCGCCACTTGCCATACCGGAAACGATGTTGCCAAGCGATAGATCGCCGCGGCGATCAAGCCAGGCTTCCCGGGCGAGCGCCTCTTCGCGCGTCGGCACGGCATAACCGGACGCCGCCATGACGCAATTCGCAATCGCTTTGACGAAAAGATCGCGCCAACCCGTGGCGTTGTCGGCTTTCGCCGTTGCATCGTTGATCTCGAATAGGATGTCGGCTTCAGCACGCGAAATCGCCACACAGCCGTCGCCACCGAAGGAATAGAGTACGCGGCGCAGCAGATCGACTTCGGTTTCATTGACCGTGCCGGGATCGAGCGCGCGGCCAGCGCGGATCGGACCATCACCCTTGATCACGGCGTCGCGGACCTGTGCCAGCGCGAAACAGACGAGGCGTTCTGGCGACCAGCGCGATTTGTCGAGCACGGTGATCAGCAGATCGAGTTCGGTTTTACTTTCGACACGGCCATCCGCTGAAATATGCTGGATGAGCCAATCGGCGTTTTCAACCGTCAGATAGCCCTCGGGTTCGGCCTGATTGACGAGGTAATCGGTCAGCATCTCGATGAAGCAGTCCGACCAGGATGCATCCTGCACCGGGCACGCGCTGTTGACCGTGAACAAGGCATCGGCTTCATCGGCCGTGATCCGCCCGTCGTCGTAATACGCCCGGCGCAACTTGAGAACGTCCGTATCCTTGATGCTGCCACGCGCCTTGATTTCGTCGATCGAAACCGCCATCACAGTCGTCATGTAAAATCGCCCTACCCGTGCAAAGTCATGGGCTGACGTTAGGCAGACATGGTTACCATTCAACTAAAGCGTGCCACGATGCGGACCAATATCTGCCAAGAAAAATCGCGAGCAATGCGATTAGGGGCAAGTGGAATGGCTGCAACCCCGGCCGAATACGAAAAAAACCGGTCTGGCTCAGCCAGACCGGTTTCTATCACCGCAGGACGAGATGCCCGAAGGCACCTCAAGCCCCGCTCCCCCCGAGAAGTGAACGATCAGTATCGCCCTATCTGCGGGTCAGATGGCGGCGCAGTCCCCCCGGAAACACCCCCATCTGAGCCTTCTATAAGAGCTTCAAAACGTTCCGGGAAGAGTGTCGGCGGGTCGTGCCTAACAAAGCGGCAGGGCTGCGGCCGGAATGCCACAAAGTTGGCCACCAACACCCAAGACATCAGCACTTGCCGAGATCGATTGAAATTTTCGTCACATCGAGACCGGTCGGCACAATGGTGATGGTTTGCTGGCAGCCCGCCATCTGCACGCGCATGGCCGCCGTGAAGGTGGCGCCCTGGATCGCGAGCGTCAGGCCGGTGTCGGTGATGCGGCCGCTGACGTCGCCAGTCGCGGTATAGGTTTTCTCTTCCCAATGGCCGGAGACGCGATCGCCAGTGACGTGCAGGTCAGCCTGCGCCTGAATGCTGTAGCTTGGACTGGCGCAGCGCAGTGACTGCTTCATGTTCGAGCCCGTGACTTTGTACGTCACCACGCATTTGAGCTGTTCGGTATTGCCGCTGCTCAGCGTCACCGATCCGGCCCCCGTCCAATAGCCGGACAAATCCTGCAGTGGCGCTGCGATTGCGCCAGCAATAATCCCAGCGATATTGGCCCACCCAAGCGCCAACAGCAGCAGTACGTGACCGGAGATCGCCCGGATCCATGGGTTCGCCGGCATCTCAACGCTGCCCCTTCCTGAGAATTTCGCCGCCGAGATCGCGCGGCGTCGCCCATTCCTCGATCCGCGCCAGCAGCGGAAATGTTTCGAGCAGCCATTGCCCGAACATGTTGATCGATCCAGTGAGGAACAACAATCCGGTCAGCACCAGCGCGACGCCCATCACTTTCTCCATCAGGCCGAGGTGGCGGCGGAAGCGCGCCATGAAGCCGAGGAATGGGCGGATCGCTACCGCTGCCAGCACAAACGGGATGCCGAGGCCGAGCGAATAGACGAACAACAGCCAGACGCCGGAGCCGAGGCTCTTCTCTTGCGCGGCGAGCGTCAGCACCGTCGCCAGCACCGGACCGACGCACGGAGTCCAGCCGAATGCAAACGCGAGCCCGATCAGAAACGCACCGGCAAAACTCGCGCCCTGCATGTCGGCGTGATAGCGCGCTTCTTTGTAGAGGGCATTGATCCGGAGAAGGCCGAGGAAGTGCAGCCCGAACAGGATGATCACGCCGCCAGCGACCATGCCGAGCTCACGCTTATAGGCCTGGATGAATTGTCCAGCGACCGATGCGCCCGCGCCGAGCAGGACGAACACCGTCGTAAAGCCGGCGACGAAACAGAGCGCGGCCAGTACCGTGCGGCGCCAGACCGCGTTGTTGATGGCGCCGTCGTCCGACATCTCGTCGATCGTCGAGCCGCCGAGGTAGGCAAGGTAAGGCGGCACCAGCGGCAGCACGCAGGGGCTGAGAAAGCTGACCAGCCCGGCCAACGCCACCCCGAATGTTATCGTCAGATCACCCATCCTGTGCCTTGTAGCCGAATTCGCGCCGCGCCGCAGCATGCCCTATCCCGCCCGCGCAGCCGACGCAAATCACGGCAGTGTCAGGGGGGTGAAGACCGACGTCAACGCCCTAACGCAACGCCGCCTCATGGAGCGGGCGGAAGCGCGCTTGGCCAGGAGGAGGGCCGTCAGGCGGCGGCTTTGCGTTGAGCTTAGCACCCAGCGGTGGCTTTCAGTGGTTGAGCACGCCTGGACATGCGCTGGACGAGCAGGTCCAATCTCGTCGCTTCTGACCTGGAGCGCTACAGGAGGTCGGCAGACCACCATCCCGCTGGCGATTTCCGCTAGCGGTAATTGCTGTCGCAGACAACGCGGGTGACGTCGCTATACCGTGCCATTTCGGCCTTCGAGCGCGCGAGCGATCTCGGTGACATGGCGAAGGTCGGAGCCACAGCATCCGCCGAACACATTCAACCAGGGCATGCGTTTGGAGAGGGCGCGGTATTGTTGAGCAAGCTCGTGAGGATTGCCCGCGTCGAGTTCTGGCGCCGCATCCAGTTCGGCGTGGCTTTGACGCGAGGCGTTAGCGCGAATACCACGGATGCGTCGTGCCCATGGTGCATCCAGCAAGGCGCCGCCGAAGTGATCAGGATGCGCGCAATTGACCATGTAGTAGGCTGGATATTGGCCGGTGGCTGCATCTACTTCGGTAATGGCCTCCGCGAGGCTCTGGCCGTTGGGCAAGGCGCCGTTCGTCTCGACGGTGAAGGAGATGGCGGCGGGCAGGCCGACTTTGCGTGCCGCCTTCGCCAGCCCCGCAGCCTCACCAGCTTGATTGAAGGTGAGCGCCGTCACCATGTCGATCTCAGTCGCGGCCAGCCACCCGAGTTGTTGAGTGAAGTACTGTTCGGCTGTGTCCATGGAGATAACGGCCTCTGGTCTATAGGCGTCCCCCCGAGGCCCAATGACGGCGTTGAGGACGATCGGCTTGTCATTGCCTGAGAAGCGCGCGCGTAACTCGGCGATGAAGCGAACGCTGTCTTCGTTCGCTGCTTTAAGCTCGTCATCAGTCGCGCCGAGTTTCTCGGCCCAGTGCCGATGCGCCTTCCACGTGACGGTGTCGAGAATGAAGCCGGTGTTCTGCTGCTTGGCCAGCGATAGAAAACCTTCGAAGTAGCGTGACAGCGCTGCCCTGCTCTGCGGTATGGGCAGTAGTGTGTGCGCAGCGAACTCGCGGATCTCGATCCCGTGGTTGAAGATGAGATCAGTCTCGACGCCTGCGTCGGCTAAGAAAATGTCACCGGATAGCTGGGGAAGCACGTTACGGTAGCGGGGCACGGCAGTGCTCCTCAACTGGCAAAATACAATGGTCTCCAACAATACTCAGCAGCGGAAAGGAGGCAAGGAAACAATCGTGTTCAGGGCTTGCTCCCTTCTTGCCCATCTCGTCGTCGTGTGTCGTTGCATCGCAGTCGCAAGCGATGGAGTAGCGGATATCAGGACCTCCTCGGATCAAGTGGCGCCCATCCGGCTCCGAATCAAGTCCAGCGCCACCTTCTCCCCGTCAAGAGGCGGCAATGCCAGCCCCCTACCCCCTCAACCGCGGATCGAGCGTGTCGCGCAGCACGTCGCCGAACAGGTTGAGGGCGAAGGCGAGGATCAGGATGGCGAGGCCGGAGAAGATGGCGCTCCACGGCGACAGCAGCAGGATGTTGCGTCCCTCCGCCAGCATCAGCCCGAGCGAGGCATGCGGCGGCTGGGTGCCAAGCCCCAGGAACGACAGCGAGGCTTCGACCAGGATCGCGGCCGACAGCAGCAGGCTCGCCTGCACCAGGATCACGCTCGCGAGATTGGGCAGCATGTGGCGGAAGATGATCCGCACATCTGAAAAACCGAGCGCCCGCGCCGACAGCACGTAATCACTCTCCGCGATCACCAGCGCCGGCCCGCGCAGAATGCGGGCGAAAATCGGCGTGTAGACAATGGCGATGGCAATTGCCGTCGGCACGGCACCCGGTCCCAGCACGGCGATGATGGCGAGCGCCAGCAGCATCACCGGAAAGGCGAACAGGATATCCATCAGTCGCATCACCACACGATCGACGAGCCCACGATAGTAGGCGGCGACGAGGCCGAGCGTCGCGCCGGCCACCAACGCCACGCCGACCGCTGCGACCGAGACGGCGAGCGAGGCTCTGAGGCCATAGATGACGCGCGCCAGCACGTCGCGGCCGAATTGATCGGTGCCAAGCCAGTGCGATGCGCTCGGCCGCTTCATGCGCGCGAGAATATCCTGTTGCAGCGGATCAAAGGGTGCGATCAGCGGCGCCAGTACAGCGATCGCCAGCAGCGCGAGCACCAGCCCGCCGGCGATCCTGAGGATCGGCGGATGATCGATCGCGACCCTCATAGCCGCACCCGCGGGTCGATTGCTGCATAAAGCAGGTCGACGACGAAATTCACCAGCACGAACACGAACGTCACCACCAGGATCGTTGCCTGCAGCAGCGGATAGTTGCGCTCGGCAATAGCGCCGAGGATCAGCCGACCGAGGCCCGGAATGGCGAACACCTGTTCGACGACAATGGCGCCGCCGAGCAGATACCCGATCATGATGCCGACGCTCGTCACATAGGGGATCAGGGCATTCCTCAGCGCATGGCGAAACGTCACCAATCGCTCCGGCAATCCCTTCGCCCGTGCGGTGCGGATGTAATCCTGGCCAAGCGCATCGAGCATCGCCGAGCGCACCAGGCGGGACAGATTGGCGAGGATCGGCAAGGCGAGCGAAAACGCCGGTAACAGCAATCGTTGCACGTTGCCGAGCGGGTCATCGAAAAAGGGCACGTACCCGAGCAGCTGCAAACTCGGCGCCAGCGCCGCCAAGGCGAGGATCATCATGATCCCTAGCCAGAACGATGGAATGGTCAGCCCGACCACCGATCCGACCTGAAGTGCCCGATCCCAGCCGCGGCCCCGAAAACGCGCCATCAATACGCCGATGGGGACCGCCAGTCCGGCACCAATGACCAGCGCCAATCCGGTCAGCTGCAGCGTCGGTCCGATGTGCGCGCGGATCTCGGCGCCGACCGGCCGCCCCGTCCACAGCGATACGCCGAGATCGCCCGAGAGCACACGGCCGATCCAGCGGACATATTGAACCGGCATCGGCTGGTCGAGACCGAGCGTTGCCCGCAGCGCGGCGAGGCGATCGGGCGTGATCTCGGTATTCGCGCCGAGCATGATCGCGACCGCGTCGCCTGGCACCAGCCGGATCAGCGCGAAGGTGATGACCGACACGCCGAACAGCACGACGACGAGATCAAGGATGCGCTGGCCGAGATGTTTCATGGATAGGTGCTGTCATCCCGTGCGCATCGCACCATCGCCTCCGGCAGCGGCGGGAGGAGATGGTGCGGTGCAGACACGGGACCTTCTGAATCGCACCGGTCAAAGGTCCCGCATCTGCAGTGCACCGTTCGCCCCAGCATTCGCCCGGGCTCACGCTGCGCTGCGTGCGGGATGACACCTTCATTCACGGAAAATCAATCCCACCATCACTTCACGCCAGACACCTTGGCCAGCGACGACAGCGAGCGATTGGCAATGATATCGAAGCCATCGAGGCCGGTTCGCGTCGCCGAGAACAGTTGCCCGTAGGCCAGATGCGCGACCGGCCCGTCGCACGCCAGGATCGACTGTGCCTTTGCATAGGTCGCCTTGCGCGATGCCGCGTTCAGATCCCGGCGGCCGTCGTCGAGCAGCTGGTCGAGATCGGCGTTGGTGTATTTGAATACGTTGGTCGATCCCCCCGTCCGGAACGTGCGATAGAAATAATCATCGGGATCAGCACTGCCAGCGTTGGTCGAGGCGAAGATGTCGAAGTTCGAATTGCGCCAGTCCTGGATGAATTGGCCGAGCTCGGGAATTTTCAATTCAACTTTGAAGCCGGCCTTATTCAACTGCGCCTGCACGACCTGCGCGATATCGCGGATATCCTGCCGCGGAAGCACCAGCATGGTCAGCGCTACCGGCATCGCGACACCGGCCGCCTTCAGAAGTTCCTGCGCCTTGGCAGCACTCGACGCGTAGCAGGGATAGTCCTTCACATCGACCGCCCAATCCTTCAGCGCCGGCGACAGCGGCCCACCCGGCACGCCTGCGCCGAACAGCGCTGCCTGGACGATCTCCTGCCGGTTCAGCGCATAATTCAAGGCCTGCCGCACGCGGACATCATTGAACGGCGGCTTCGCGGTGTTCATGCCGACCAGCGTGTAGGCGAGTTCGAGCGTCTCGGCCATGTTGACGCCGGGCTTGCCCTTGAGCTGCAACGCCGTCGCCGCGTCGATGTTCGGCAACATCGCGTACTGGCCACTCGACAGGCCGACCTGCCGCGTCGCCAACTCCGGCACGATGTTGAATTTGACTCCAGCGAGCTTCGGCGCGCCGGCACTCCAATAGCCCTCGTGCTTGGCCAGTTCGATGAAGCCGTTCGGCTGCCACTCCTTGAACTTGAACGGCCCGGTGCCGATCGGCGCCTTCTGCAGCGCATCCTTGTTGGTCTCGAAGGCGCGCGGCACGATGGCGATGGTCGCAAGTGCGGTCAGCAGCGGCGCTGACGGTTCCTTCAGCACGAGTTCAACCGTCGCGGCGTCCTTCGCGGTGACGGTGTCAACCGCCGCCAACCGGCTCGCCAGCGGTGACGCGATTTCTTTCGCCAGCACGCGCTTGAGGCTCGCCGCGACATCGTCGGCGGCCATCGCGCTGCCGTCATGGAATTTGACATTGGCGCGCAGTTTGAACGTGTAGTTTTTGCCGTCGGGTGAAATCTGCCAGCTCTCGGCGAGGCCCGGCACGATGCGGATGTCCTTGTCGATCGCCGTCAGCCCTTCATAGATCGTGCCGTTGACCACCTGGAACGACGTGAACGCCGTGGTGATGTGCGGATCGAGACCGGCGGGCGAGGAATCGACCGCGATGTTCAATACTTGCGCCTGCGCCGCTGCCGCAAAACCGAGAGCGCCAAATCCAAAACTGCCAGCAACCGCCAGCGCCTTCGTCCAAGTCTTGCCCATGGTGTCCTCCCAGACTTTGCCGCCGATCGGCGGTGTCGCCGTTTTCGCTACCGTTGACCGGTACCCTATTGCCTGATCGTATGCCGCGACCCGACCCAATACCAAGCCCGCTTTGACAGCACTGTTGGCGGCCGGGACACGGACTGGCTTTGCCGGTCAGTCGCTCAACCACAACCTGAGCGAGCGTCGCCTGCTGGAATGCCCTGCAATTGCGTTCTGGAGGCCCGTGGAGCGCGTTTACCAACCACCTGGCACTCCCCCTAGCCAAGTCGCTGGTTAATCAGCCTACGGGCTTCCTAATGGCCCTGGACGCGATTGGTGTGAGATGGGCGGATTCCGGCATCGTCCCATGGTTCTGGCTTGGCTCATGGCCAAACGCGTTCGGCAGTCGCTGTCCACCGACCGACCCTATTTACCGGGCGCGAAATAGGCTTCGCCTTGGAACCTGTATTTGTACGAATTATCAGGCTTTACGGCACGATCGCGCGCCTGAATTCCAAACGTGATGCTCCCCTTCTGGGCTTCCGCTTGAAACAGGAAGATATCGACACAGAACGCATCGTTGCCATCACGCAGCACGCCCATCTGCTGCATATAGACGAACTCTCCTGGCGCCACGATTTTCTTTTGCTCTTGCACGACAATCTTCTCGTTGTCGCTCTTGGCTAGGTCAAAGGCAACGTCGACCTTTATGAGTTTGCTTCGGTCAATGAGCTTCATCACGGGCTCCTGAAATTGTGATACGCCTCAACTGGAACCGCGCTACTTCACGGCCACGGCGCACAGTGTGCCGCCATCACCGGCCAGTCCAGCAGCCGTTATCGTGCTGCCGGGCATCAGGCGCCAAATCGGCGCTTGCGTCTGATCGGGGGCGAGCATCACCACGTCGAGGCCGAGGAACCCGCCGGGCGCGTCGGGCTCCAACACGGCGGCGATGCGCGCTGCGGCCGGCTGCGCCATCGGCACGACAACCGCGCCTACTGGCACGGCGACGCGTCGGCGCTCCATCTGGCCTTTGACGCTCTGATCGGGATTAATCGCGCGGCGATTGGCGCGGCCACGATCGGTGACGTTGAAAACCTCGACATCGATCTCGGCCGCGGCCGTCAGCCGGCAGGTCTGCGCGCCCATCAGCGCCAGCTCATCCAATCCGTCAAACGCTGCCGGCAGCAGCACATAGCCCTCCGGCCGCACCCGCTGTTCCGTGATCGTCACACGTCGCGAGTTCGAGAACTGCACCTTGACGATTTTTTCGGCACCCGTCTCCGGATCGACCAGTGGCAGATCGACCGGATCATTGCCGACCTTGTGCGCCACGATCAGCTGGCGCGTGTCCCCCGCCAAGGCTCGCCGCGCCTCGACGACCGCTGCTTGAAGTTTTGCGCCATCTCGCGCCGCGACCTCCAACGCCGCTTTGACGGCAATATAATGTGTGACGACGCGCCGCTGATAGGCTTCCATGCCAACGCCGACGCCGCGCGTCTCCAACAGAATCGACACCGCCCCCATCAGACCGAAAGCATTGCGCGCGATCCCCGGCGCATTGCCGCCCATGCTGACGCCCGCATCGTCGCGTCGCGTCGACGTTGTGTAATAAGTGGAACTGGAGAGGCCTTGCGCTTTCGCCGCGGCGACAATGGCCAGCTCGAACACCGATTGCGCCATCGCCCGCGTCGCCTCTGGCACCATCGGATGCGTCGCCGACAGCACCATCAAATCGACCGCCTGCAGCCCGCTGAACTTCTCGACCCAGCGGGCCGCAACTGAGAATTCATGTGCGTCGATGATCAGATCCGGCGGTAGCGCCTGGATCGCCTTATGCAGCGCGCGAACCTCCGGCAGTGACAGCGCGGCGTGATCGCGGTTCATGTCTAGGCCCGCCGCCGTTTCGCGCTTTTCGGCCGCCGCGCCATCCGGGTTTGCGCGTGGCACGACAACGACGACAAGGCGATCGAGCAGCGGTTTGAGTTCGCCCTCGGCGAGCGCCTTGGCCAGCGCTAGCATGGCTTCGCCGCCGGCGGTTTCGTTGCCGTGCTGCTGGCCGATCAGCCAGACCACCGGACGGCCCAAGGCCTTCAGCGCCGCTGGATCGGCAAGTCCTTCCTTGCTGAAAGTGAGTACGGGAATCTTGCGCCCCTGCTGCGATTCGCCAAGGGTTGCGATCGACAGCGGCGCGCCCGGTTTCGCCAACGCTGTAACGTAGGCTTCCATCTCGGCCTGCGTCGTCAGCGTCTGCCGGCCCGGCGACAGCGCCGGCGTGTCGAGCTTCAAGGCGAGATCGGGATAGCGCGCCAGCACCGCCGCCGACTGCTTGTAGCGAACGCCGACGGCGATATCCTGGGCAACGGCGGCTGGGCCAACGGCCAGCGACACGGCGAGGACGGCGGCAAATCGCTTGCTTCTCGATGCCAACACGGTTTCACTCCCAGTTTCGCAGTTTCCCAGTTTCGCAGTTTCGCGGTGGCTGTACTCGCATCACAAGCGATGGCGTCCACACCGTCCGCGCCATCGCCGGTCGAAACGGCGAAACGTGGACTTGGAACCGGACCTTAACCGGCTGCACTGCCTTTTTCACCAGCTGGTATGGACTGCCTGTGGGTTGCGCGGCTGCGACCGGCTCCCCGGCTTATTCCCACTTATCCTCGCCGTGAACAATCGCAAGCGCCGCACAATAGGTGCTGCCATTGATCCGGCTACCCACTTCTTGTTGCACAAACCCCACAACGGTCTCGCCAAATCATCGGCGGCATCACGTTATCGGTGATTGCGACCCTAGCACCATTGCGAAACAGTGTTCAGCGATGCATGGTCTGGCAGGTTGGCGCTTAGCCGGGACAACCCGCTCATCGTCATAAAATTGAAAGAATACGAAGCCCTTGGCGCTGGCATAAACGATTGATTCACCAAAGCGGTCGAATGATCGTCGCCAGTAACTGGGTTGTTTCGCGACGACGCATGCGGATCGCAAGACCCGCCGACGCACACAAGGAGTTCCCTCGATGATCCCAACACGCACCCTGATGGGCGCCATTGCCGCCGCCGCTGTGACCGCCTTGATCGGTCTCGCTTCGCCGGCTGCCGCCCAGGACACGATCTGGGATTGGGGTGGCGGCAGTTCCATCGGCGGCAGCGGCCGTGAAAACGTGCGCTTTAATCCGAGCTATGGCGCCGGCCAGATGATCGCCAGCTTCGGCGATCGCAAGCTGTATTATATCGTCCGCCCCGGTGAGGCGATTGCTTACCCGATTGCCATCCCGCGCGAGCAGAGCCGCTGGCAGGGCGTTACGTCCGTCTCTTCTAAGCGCGAAAATCCGTCGTGGACACCGACGCCGACGATGCGCGCCGAAAATCCGCGGTTGCCCATGTGGGTGCCCGGCGGCCATCCGATGAACCCGCTTGGCGTGCGCGCGCTCTACCTCGGCGCCAGCGCTTACCGCATCCATGGCACCGACGCCCCCTGGACGATCGGGTCGGCTGTTTCGAAGGGCTGCATCCGCATGTACAATCAGGATGTGCTCGACCTCTATCCGCGCGTCCATACCGGCGCCAAGGTCACCGTCACCTGGCAGACATTCGGCGGCGGTTCGCCGGTCGCGTCCAGTTCTGGCGACGACGCACCGAAGGTCAAACGCCCCAGCGAAGGCATGCGGAAATATTACCGCACTACGTCGCCGGCTCAGCCGCGTAAGGCACGCACCGCCGACGCCTCGGGCGAGTGACGCGGACGACATTGAAACGCAAAAAGGCGGGCCCGGCGGTCCGCCTTTTTTGTTTTGGTCTCGGCAGTCTCGACGCCACCGCAGCCCCGCCCGCCGCCCGCCCGGTTTCAGGCGCAAGGGCGCCATAATGGCTGGATAGGGCTTATCGGGTAGGGTGGATTCTAGTCCGCCCCAGCGGCGGCCCCTCATGATCCACCTCGTTCGACTCCTGACCCATGTGCTGCAGTTGGCCTTGACCCTGCCGATCCGGGCATTGCGGGTGCTGCTGTTCGCGGTCGTCCTCAATCCGCGCATCGGCCCGTTGCGGCATCTTGCGACGGCGGCACTCGCTTACGTCGTCTTCGCGCTGCTGCTGGTCTATGTGGCCGCTCCCCTGCGCGGCGTCATCGGCCAGTACTTCATGGCCGAGAAGCTGCGCTACGACGCCGAGCGCTGGGTCGCCCCCGCCATCTACGACGCGACCGGGTCGTTCGTCGGCACGTTCGACGCCCGGCTCGATAGCCGCCGCGACGTCAACTACACTGACAACCCCATCGAGATCGGCGATTACGTCGCCAACCCCGATCACAAATCAATTCCCGTCCGCGAGACACCGGAAGCCTATTGGCAGTGCCTCTCCTATCACGAGGACCGCTACCTCGGCGGTTGGCTCAACCCCTACGGCATCGACCTTGTCGGCGTGCTCAAGATCCCCTATTCGACCATCACCCGCTCGATCGCGCTTAGGCGCCCGAGCCTCGGCGTCGGCGGCTCGACGCTGCCGATGCAGTTCGCGCGCGTGATCTACAATACGCCGCCGAGCAGCGCCGAAAGCAGTGGCACCAAGTTGAAACGCAAGATCAGGGAATGGTGGCTCGCCCCCGTCATCTACCACGAGCTGACGCGCGGCGGCGACACGACGCCGCTCAAGCAATGGGCCGCCAACCACATCTGGCTGGCGCAACGCACCGGCGGCCAACCGCTGCACGGCGTCGAAGTGACGAGCCGCATCGTCTTCGGCAAGGAAGCCAAGGATCTGACCACTGCCGAACAATTCGTGCTCGCCTCCGCCGTCAACAAACCGATCATCCTTTTGACTGGAAATGACAAGCTCAACGACGTGCGCATGGACCGCTGGCGCTACATCACCGAGGTTCGCGCCCGCACCTGCGCCGAGCGTTTGGTCACCGACGCCGCCGAACAGAAGAAGATCCTGTTCGATCTCATCCAGATGGCGTCGGGCCCGCCCGATCCGCGCGTCCGGCCCAAGTTGCAGCAGGCGCTCGAAGCCCATGCTCCGAGCCTCGCCAAACGCGCCCACGCCAACCCCGTCATCCGCGCCAACGCCTTGATGCCGGCGGCCCGCTTCGGCGTGCGCGAGGAAATGAAGCAGGCTTACGGTCACGGATGGAGAGACCACGTGCGCGGCGTCACCACGACGCTCGACGTCGCGGCCAATCTCGCCTTCCACGAACGCGTCCGCAATGAACTCGCCAAGCTCGACCAGACGCTCGGCGGCAAAATGGACCCAGGCTTCACGCTCGATCCGGCGAAAGCTGCGAGCGACCGCCGCATGCCCAACGTCGTCGTCGTCGCCGCCAACCACAAGGGCGAGATTGTCCGCTACTACGAGAGTGGCGAGACAGCGCCCTACTTCGGCTCCCCCATGGCGCGCGATACCGAAGCCGGCCGTTACGATCCGGCGCGCGAAGGCCGGCAAGTTGCGTCGACCGGCAAAGTCCTCGCCGCTATCGGCATCGCCAACGAAGGCCGCGATGCGCCGGGCACGCTCTACACCGACGCTCTCGCGCCGGAGCGCGGGCTCGACACTTGCGAAAAAGGCAATGGCACGCTGACGCACGGCCGCAAGGCCCTCGTCTCGTTCGCCTGCTCGCTCAATCGCCCGCTCGAATGGCGTGCCGCCCAGCTCGGCCAAGAGCGCATGCGCCGCCTGATCGCCGGCTTCGGTTTCAACATGCCCGTCGCCACGTCGAGCGACGACGCGACGCCGCCTTCGACCGCCGCCGTGCGCGGGTTGATCGCCGGGTCGCCGCGCCGCGTGCACCAGATGTCGGCAGTCGTCCTCGCCGCCCTGACGGAACAGGGCCACAGGCCCGTCGCCCCGCCGACCCTCGTCAAGGCGTTCGACTACACCCACCACGACGCGCCAGGCATGGCCGCCGCCCCCGAAAAGGCGATCGTCCCCCATTCGCTGATCCGCCGCGAGGGGCACGCAATGCTGCGGACACTGGTGTCGGCGCCGCTGTGCTACCGCGTTGGCGGACAGGCGCACGGCACTCTGAAGGCGCTCGCCCAATGGTGCGCCGATGGCCGCGCCGACCTGCGCCTCCACTTCGCCAAGACCGGGACATCTGTCACCGCCGATCCCAACGCCACCGTCGACACCTGGATCACCGGCGGACTGCAATTCAGCAATGGCGCCGCTTATTCTTACGTCGTGCTCGTCGGCACCGGCTCATCGCGCGAGCCCTGGGCGCGCAGCGTGCATGCTGCACAAGCCGGCGTCCCGCTAGCTGAAGTGTTACTCAACGACCTCAAGGAGCACGCGAAGACCAATCCGTTCGCCATTGCCCAACCGTCGCGCCCGCCAACCCAAGCTGCAACACCCGCCAGTGGCAACCAGAACGCCACCGCCGAAGTCGCGAGTGCTGCTCCCGCCCGCGTCTCGACCAAACCCGAGGTCGACCGCAGCTGGCGCGAGCGGCTCTTTGAAACGCGGCAGTGATCAGGGCTGCAATAGACTACGGCGGCCGCATGGCTGCAGCCGCCGTCGTCCGAAGTCGTCCAGTTACCCGATCAGGTCAGGATCATGCCGCTGGCCAGCATGTCGTGCGCGTTCATGCCGTGGACATTGTCCAGCGTCACGACGTCGACGAACTGCTTGCCGACGAAGGCTGAGATGGTTGTGCCAGCCTCCGTCTCGGAGACGCGGATGAGATCGGCCGCTGCGCCCTTCTGATTGGCGAGGATGCCGTGCAGGTCGAGCACGTCGCCGACAGAGAAGTCGGTGATATGATCGGTTGCCAGGGCGTTGCCGTAACTGACGACGTCCTTTTTGGTCCAGGTGAAGGTATCGGCACCGCCGCCACCGGTGAGGGTGTTGGCGTACATGCTGGCGGCGAAGTGATCGTCGAACGCAGAGCCTTCAACCGCTTCGATGCCCTGCAGCTTGTAGGCGAAGCCATCGCCCGACGCGACCTTGCCGCGCAGGTCGACATTGACGCCGCTCTGCAGGCCGGAGAAGTCGAGCGTATCGAAACCCGAGCCGCCGTTGATCAAGTCGTTGCCGAGGCTGGCGACGATGGTGTCATCGCCGGAGTTGCCGCGGATGTCGTCGTTGCCGGCACCGCCGTCAAGGATGTCGTTACCCTTGCCGCCGGAAAGCAGGTCGTTGCCGGCTTCGCCGAACACCTTGTCGTTGCCGGTGTTGCCGAACACCTGATCGTTGCCGTCGCCGGCAAAGAGCACGTCATCGTCGGCCGCAGTCACGACATGCGGGACGCTGGTTCCGGTCGGCTTGCTGCCGCCGAACATCACGTCATTGCCCATGCCGCCAAACAACACGTCGTTGCCCTGGCCGCCCTGCAGTTCGTCGTCGTGGCCGCTGGTCAGTGTGATCCTGAGATCATCGGTCGCCGTGAGGCCGCTGCCGTCGGTTGCGGTGGCGGTCACTTTCAGCGTCAGGTCGGCGCTATCGGGAGCCGAGATCGTCAGCCCTTCGATTTCGTGACCGGTCAGCGTCCAGCTGCCATCACCGTTGTTCTTGCCAGCCGACAGCGTCGCGCCTTGCGGCACGTTGTCGATCTGGAAGGAGAGCGCATCGACGCCACCCTTACCGCTGAAGTCGGCCTTGATGACCACGGGCGCCACCAGCATGGCGACACCGTCACCATGAATGACGTCGTTGCCACCCTTGCCGATGACGCGGTCATTGCCGGCACCGCCGGTCAAGTCGTCGACCGATTTGCTGCCGATGATTTCGACGCCGGTGACGGCGTTGTCGACATCGTCAGCGCTGAGGCTGATCGAGGCTGCGTCAACGAGAACCGGCGGCAGGCTTTCAATGACGGGTGTCGTATCGATGACAACCGGAACTTCAGCCGGAGCCGGAACAACCGGATCAACTGTTACGACCGGGGTCGCGTCGACGACCTCAACCGGAACGTCGACAGGCGCCGGAACAACCGGATCGACCGTTACGATCGGGGTCGCGTCGACGACCTCAACTGGAACGTCGACAGGCGCCGGAACAACCGGATCGACCGTTACGACCGGGGTCGCGTCGACGACCTCAACCGGAACGTCGACAGGCGCCGGAACAACCGGATCGACCGTTACGACCGGGGTCGCGTCGACGACCTCAACCGGAACATCGACAGGCGCCGGCGTCACGACAGGAGCCGGATCGACGACAACAATCGGCGCTGGTGTCACGACGGGATCATGTTCATGCTCATCATGGCCATGACCGTGGTGCTCATCCTTGTCGTCATGATCTTTGCCGTCATGATCGCGGCCGTTGTCGGCATGGCCATCATCATTGTGGTCGCCATCCCCGTGACCGCGGCCGTCCTTCTTGTCATCGTCCGAATTTGACTTGCCGTGCGGCTCATGCGAGCTGTCGGCGATGGCCGGCTCGGCCTTCTCAGGCTCCACCTTCTGCGGCCCTTTGCCGTTGTCGGCATGACCATCATCATTGTGGTCGCCATCCCCGTGACCGCGGCCGTCCTTCTTGTCGTCGTCCGAATTGGACTTGCCCGAGTTCGAATCCTTGTTCGCGACCCTGATCTCGGTTTTTGCTTCAGAAGGCTTGGATGACGGGCTCTCGTGCTCGTCGTCCGACTTCGCCTCTTTCTTGTTATCACTCATGGTTCACTCCAACTCCCACCTGCACACGGTCATGCGCGCCACGGAGCTCGCACGTTGTTCCAAGGTATTCATGACAGATGAGTTTCAATAAACGCCTCGAAAGCGCGCTAAAACACGTCTAAAAATTAGTTCAAATTTTATCGAAATCGACGCAGCCGGCGCGTCAGGCACCCGAGTCGTCATCAGCGCTGCAGGATGCCGAATTCCGAGAACGGAATGAAGGCGACGAGATCGCCGGCAGCAACGTCGCCGTGGTCTTCGGGGATATCAATGAGCCCGTCAGCGGCGCGCAGACCAGAGATCAATCCCGACCCGTCGCGCGCAAATTTCTCAACGGCGAGGCCGTTCGCGGTCTCCTTGAGTATGCCGCGCCAGAACTCGCGACGACCCTGCTTACGCCCTGCGAACGCGAATGCCGCCGGCAACATATAACGCCGCGGCTCCGGCCAGGGAGCACCACCGAGCCGTCGCAGCATTGGCCATACGTACATGAGATAGCAGACGAACACCGCCACCGGATTGCCGGGCAAGCCGACCACCACGCAATCGCCGATCTGGCCGAACGACATCGGCCGGCCCGGCTTGATCGCCAGCTGCCACAAATGCCGCTTGCCGATCGCGGCCAGAGCCCTGACCATGTGGTCCTCTTCCCCGGCACTGGCGCCGCCCGACGTCAACAGCACATCGAACCGTTGGGCTGCATCCAACAGCTTGGCTCTGAGCGCCGTTGGATCATCCGGCATCACGCCGAGATCGGTCAGTCGGGCGCCGGCCGATGCGATCAATCCGGCGAGCATCGGCGCGTTGGCGTCATAGACCTGGCCCGCCGCCAGCGCTTGTCCTGGCCTGACGACTTCGTCACCCGTCGACAACACGCCAACCTCGAGCCGTTTGAAAACCGCAACATCGGCCAACCCTATCGATGCGATCCCGGCCAGATCCTGCGGCCTTAACACCGCTCCCGCTTCCAGCAACACAGTGCCGGCTGCCACGTCCTCGCCGGCCTTGCGTCTGTTGGCACCCGGCTTCAATCCGGGCGGGATGCGCACGCCTGCGGTCCCACGCGTTTCGACCAGCATGACATCTTCCTGCATGACGACGCAGTCATGACCGTCTGGCATGACCGCACCGGTGAAGATCCGCGCGGCGGACCCTGTGGGCGGGATCGTGTCGAGTGCGCGCCCGGCCGCCGCACGCCCGGCGATCGGCAACGTTGCGCCGGCGGCTTGGTCATAGTCCTTCGATGCAAACGAATATCCATCGACCGCGGCGTTGGTGTGCGCCGGCACCGGCAGCAGCGCTACTGCCCGCTCAGCGAGCACGCGACCTGCGGCATCCGCGACCCCCACCCGCTCAACGCCGACGACTGTCGCCAGCCGCCCGCGCAACAGCTGGATCGCATCAGCGTGCCGCATCCGGTCCTGCCCGGGGACGAAACAATCGTCGTTCAGCCGTCCTGCCGTCATCGCACCCGAATCCAGTTCTTGGCCCAGTCCTTACGTCCCAAATCATAGCACGGCACGCACGCCGATCACACGGTCCAGGCAACACGCCCGTCGCGCAACACCGCCAACATGTGACGTGAATCCAGCACGCTTGCAGGACGGGACCGATTTGAATACACCAGCACGACTGATCCCGTGCGATCCGAATGTAGCACAGACTCGCGCATCCGGCGGGGCTGAACGAGAGCATCATGGCGTCAAGCGTTTCACAAAGTTTTTCCGACGACATTGCCATCGATCTTGGCACGGCGAACACGCTTGTCTACGTTGCCGGGCGTGGTGTCATCATCGACGAGCCGTCGGTCGTCGCCGTTCGCGCCAAGAACGGGACGCGCGAAGTGCTCGCCGTCGGCCAGAAGGCGCGGATGATGGTCGGCCGGACGCCTGAATCGATTGAAACGATCCGGCCGCTGCGGGACGGCGTGATCGCCGACTTCATTGCAACGGAAGAAATGCTGCGCCAGTTCATAAAGCGCGCCAAGACGATGCTGAATTTCCGCCGGCCGCGCATCCTGATCTGCGTGCCGGCCGGCGCCACCCCGGTCGAGCGCCGCGCCGTCTACGAAACGGCGCTCTCGGCCGGTGCCCGCAAAGTCTACATCATCGAGGAGCCGGTGGCGGCGGCGATCGGCGCGGGCCTGCCGGTCGACGAACCAACGGGGTCGATGGTCATCGACATGGGCGGCGGCACCACCGATATCGCCGTGCTCTCGCTCGGCGGCGTCATCCAGGCACGCTCGCTCAGGGTTGCCGGCAACGCGCTCGACGAGGCAATCATCCGTTATGTCCGCAAGAAGCATCAGCTGTTGATCGGTGAAGCCAACGCCGAACGCATCAAGATCGAGGCCGGCACGGCGGTTGCGGATGCTGGGGATCAGGCGACCGAGATCCATATCCGCGGCCGCGATCTGCGCCAGGGCCGGGCCAAGACCGTTGTGCTGCGCCCCGGCGATATTGCCGAAGCACTGGCTGGACCGATCGATGACCTCGCTGAGTTCATTCAGCGCGCTGTCGAGGACTTGCCGCCGGACGTCGCCTCCGACATCGCCGAGCACGGCATTTATCTGACCGGCGGGGGCGCGCTGCTGGATCGCCTCGACCAGGAGCTCTCCCGCCGCATCGGTATCAAGATCATCGTCCCCGAAAATCCCTTGCATTGTGTGATCCGCGGCACAGCACTCGTCCTCGCCAACCTCGAAAAGCGCGAGCACCTGCTGATCAGACCCTAGTACCCACAATCACAAGTCCCCGGTACGGCTGACGGCCCAAGATGCGTGCCGGGCAGGAGCGAGGTCGCCGGCAAGGCATATCCTTGTCAAGACCGCGCGACATCGCCGGCACGCATCTTCGGCCGCCCGAAAGGGTCGCAGATCCCGGGCGCCCGGTGTGTTACCGCCGCTCACCGATGCGATGGCATCGCTGTCGCGACGGCGCCTGCCGGGCACTCCGGCCTCTGCGATCAGACGTACCAGGGACTTGTGATTGTGGGTACTAGTTCCCAAACAAGCTCGTGAAGAAGTTGCCGCCGCTCTTGGCCGCGCCGGACGCCGCCGCGCGCCGGCCGCTGCGAACCGGCGCCGCAGCCGTTCCCACTGTAGCCTCGGCGACCCGCGCCCGCGACGCGGCGGCGATTGCACCGCCACCACAGGACGCCTGGATCTGCCGCGCGAGAGCCTCGCTCGGCGCATCAGGTTCGCGCCACCCCTTGCACAGCGCGCCGATCCGGCCCGGTTGCTGCTCGGCACCGGCTAAGCACGCCAGCCCCGCGCCATCCGGCTGGGCCACGAACCGCACGCCCCGCGCTATGCCAGCGCCATGATCGAGGCCACGCGCCAGATGATTGAGCACCTGCACGCGCGCCGCCGCCTCACTTGAGCGCATCGGCGCCGTTCGCGCATGCATGCCGGTCAACGGCACCACTTCGATGGCCTGGGCGGCGAGCCGTCCATCGGCGCCCGACGCCAGATGCACGCGGGCAAGCAGGCCATAGTCGCGGCACATATTGAAGCGGCTCATATCCTGCGTGCCGAGATGCAGAAAATTGCCGAGACCATAGAAGATCAGTTTGCCGTCGACCTCCTGCACCCCTTGCGCGACATGCTGATGATGTCCGATCACCAGATCGACGCCCGCATCGCGCACCGCAGAATCGCGCAGCTTCCTCACATCCCCTTCACCCGGCGTCACATCCAATTCGATGCCATGGTGCACGGAGAGCATTCGATAGTCACCGGGCGTATCTTCCAGCCGCGAAACGATCCGTGCAAAATCGTCGTGGCTGCCATAGGCCAACTGGCCGGGACGCTGATCGCCAGCGCGGTTTGCCCCAGCGCCGATACCGATCGCTGAGAGCAGCACCCGCGTCCCCTTGACGTCGATGACGCTTGGCCGGCTCGCCGCCTCCCGATCGCTGCCGACGCCGGCGTGTGCCTGCATGCCTCGCCCTTCAAGGCGCGCGAGATGGGCCAGCGTCTCGCGCACACCCCGCTCGCCGAAATCGGCGGCGTGATTGTTGGCTGTCGAAAAAACGTTGAAGCCGATGTCGGTCAGATGCTGCACGCCGGCTGGATGGGTGCGGAAGTTGAACGCCTTCTCGACCGCCGTCAGGTCGTTGCGGTCGGTCACCACGGTTTCGAGATTGGCGAAGTTGAGATCGCCGTTGATCAAGTGCCTGATGCCGCCGGTCATCGCGCTCCACGCCACCCGCGAACCCTGTCGCACACCGCCATCGGGATGCACCGGCATCATGCTGCCGCCAAGCCCCGTGTCGCCGACAATGACGATGGTCGCTTCGCGGCGCGGCCGTTGCTCTTTGAGTTCAGTGACCGGCGTTGGGAGCGAAACGGCGGGCGGAGCCGTGGTCACCAGTCCGGTTTCGATCGGCGGTCCATCCAGTGGGACCGCCGCCAACCGCAGATCCGATGCGGCGACCGGCACGCCGGATATCCCAGCCCAGACGATTCCGCCCAAAATCCAATAAGAACGCACCACAACACATCCCAAACACACGCGTCCGTCGCAGAACCTGCGCGATTAACCTATGCAGTGATGCTGGGGAATGCCATGGACTCCCCGAGGCTTCGTGCGCGAAGGCTGGGCGGCTGTGGACTTGCGGCAACAACCGCAGGGCGGCCGATGCGATAGCCGATCTTGGCCGTGCGCCTCCGTGCGGCCGACTTTTGGCTTGTTTACCCGCACCCGCGAGCGGTCTAAAACGCCTGAAAGACCGATCGTCGACCGGCTGATTCTGCGACCCGAATTCTGAGACCAAAATTCTGAGGCCAAAATTCTGAGGCCAAAAATCTGAGGCCAAAAATCTGAGGCCAAAAATCTGAGGAATGCATGTTCAAGAAGATCTTGATTGCCAACCGCGGCGAAATCGCCTGCCGCGTCATCAAGACGGCGCGCCGGATGGGGATCAAGACCGTCGCCGTCTTTTCCGATGCTGACCGGGACGCGCTGCATGTCAGCATGGCCGACGAAGCCGTTCATATCGGGCCTGCCGCCGCCGCGCAATCGTATCTGATCATCGAGAAGATCGTCGACGCTTGCAAACAGACCGGCGCCGAAGCCGTCCACCCCGGCTACGGCTTCCTCTCCGAGCGCGAAGCTTTCCCGGTGGCGCTTGCCAAAGCCGGCATCGTCTTCATCGGCCCCAACCCCAAGGCGATCGCCGCCATGGGCGACAAGATCGAGAGCAAGAAGGCGGCAGCGCGCGCGAAAGTGTCGACCGTCCCCGGCTACCTCGGCGAAATCAAGGACGCCGAGGACGCCGTCAGGATTGCTGCCACCGTTGGCTACCCCGTGATGATCAAGGCCTCGGCCGGCGGCGGCGGCAAGGGCATGCGCATCGCCTACAATGCGAAGGAGTGCGCCGAAGGCTTTGAACTCGCCCGCTCGGAAGCCAAGTCGAGTTTCGGAGACGACCGCTGTTTTGTCGAAAAGTTCATCGAGAACCCCCGCCACATCGAAATCCAGGTGCTTGGCGACAAGCACGGCAACGTCATCTATCTCGGCGAACGCGAGTGCTCGATCCAGCGCCGCAACCAGAAAGTCATCGAGGAAGCACCCTCGCCGTTGCTCGACGAAAAAACCCGCCGCGCGATGGGCGAGCAGGCGGTCGCGCTCTCCAAGGCGGTTGGGTACGACAGCGCCGGCACCGTTGAATTCGTTGCGGGCCAAGACCGCTCGTTCTTCTTCCTCGAGATGAATACGCGGCTGCAGGTCGAACATCCCGTCACCGAGATGATCACCGGTGTCGACCTCGTCGAGCAGATGATCCGCGTTGCATACGGGGAAAAACTCAGCCTCAAACAATCCGACGTGAAGCTCAACGGCTGGGCGGTCGAAAGCCGCATCTATGCCGAAGATCCCTACCGCAACTTCCTCCCCTCGATCGGCCGCCTGATCAAGTATCGTCCACCCGCTGAGGGCCCACGCGACGGCGGCACGATCCGCAACGATACCGGCGTCACCGAAGGCGGCGAGATCTCGATGTACTATGATCCGATGATCGCCAAGCTGGTCAGCCACGCGGCCACACGCGCCGCGGCCATCGCGCTGCAAGCCGAAGCACTCGACGCTTTCCACATCACCGGTATCCAGCACAACATCCCGTTCCTCTCCGCGCTGATGCAGCACCCGCGCTGGCAATCCGGCAACATCTCGACCGGCTTCATCAAAGAAGAGTACCCATCCGGCTTCGTCGCCCGCACCGCCAATGACGCGGAGCGAGAGGTCTTGGCCGCGGTCGCTGCATCGATCGATCATCTCGGCAACACGCGGCGGCGCTCCATCTCACATCAGATGGCTGGCCCCGCCGTCCGTTTTGCAAAGCGCCGCGTTGTCCGCATCGGCGACACGCAAACCCGCCTCGACATTTCCGGCAGTGACGACGCGCCGGTCACGATCGCCTTTCTCGAACCCGATGGCCGGTCTGGCCGCACGGTCGAGGTCGTCTCGGCGTGGTGGCCGGGCGAGCCTGTCTGGACCGGGACCGTCGGGGCAAAACGCATCGCGGTCGAACTGCGCCCGATCCTCAACGGTCACGAACTCGCCTATCGCGGCATCGCCGCCAAGGCCTACGTCTACACGGAGCGCGAGGCCGAACTCGCAAGCCTGATGCCGGTCAAGGCGGCGGCCGACATGAGCAAGTTCCTGCTCTGCCCGATGCCAGGACTCGTCAAGGCCATCCATGTGACGACCGGCCAGGACGTCAAAGCCGGCGATACGCTTGCCGTGGTCGAAGCGATGAAAATGGAAAATGTGCTGCGCGCCGATCGCGATGGCGCCATCAAGGCCATCAAAGCCAAAGCCGGCGACAGTCTCGCCGTCGACGCGGTGATCCTCGAGTTCGCGTGACGCGCGAAGTCAGTTTTCTTGACCCCTTCGGTGGCTGAATACGAACCCGCGCGGTTTTTCCCACTCCCCGTATTTTTACGGAGCATGCTGGGTCGCCCCTTACGCTCTCATGCTGAGCTGCCCCTCACCCTAACCCTCTCCCCGTGAAGGACGGGGAGAGGGAAAAGAACATTCCCTCTCCCCATACGCCTTCGAATGGGGAGAGGGTTAGGGTGAGGGGCAGCATCGAGCCGTGAGGCGCGGCCACGTTTTCAAACACGTTTGACGCCGCATGCTTTCGCATCGGCGTTTTGCTTTAAATTCAGGGATCGGGGCGGCGGGGCCATGCGATCTCTGCTTGCGGCAAGCTCGCCGCGCCGGTTGCCTTGTGGGCAACTGAAGGCGCAAGCAAAAAGCCTGGCGCGGACTTCGACGGCCACACGACCGCCCCGTTTGCTGCAAGGGTTTTGCCAGAGATCTGTCCCCTTGAGGACCCACCGTGCGATCGACACGATGTCGCTCGGTGTCTACCTTGCGGCACATCCGAACACTTCAGACTGACCGGAGCGCGTTGCTCGTCCGAGGTACCTTCTTGCAACGCCCGGTCCGGGGAAACGAGACGACCCTCGCACCGCCCCTGATGTGAACCGGGATGCGAGAGAGTGTGCCTGAAACACACAAATTGCGTCACCTAGGTACTTACCTAGGTTGACAGGATTTGGCGGGGCATGGTGAACGGCGGGATCTTCCCTACTCCTGAAAGAAACTGGCCACGGGCACGGTGGGCTGACGTCATGCGGCACGTTCGAGTTTCACCTCGAAGCCGAGAGCCCTGAGCTGACCGGCGAGACGCTTGGCCTTGTTGTCTTTGGCTGCCGCATCGAGGGGACGGACCTGTGGCCAGTTTCTTTCAGAGTAGGGAAGATCGCGGCGGGTGACACTGTGCTTGGCGCTTCGGTTGCCCGGTGCCGACCGCGGCGGGTGGCCGGCTCCGCGTGAGCGGAGCAGCCAGCGATCACAAGAGAGTGCCGGTTGGCACAGGGTGTCGAAAGCGCCGGCAACGAGAACAACCTTCATCCTTCTTTAACCCTGCCTCGTAACCTCGCCCTAACGCACCTGTGCCAGGATGCCTAGAATTGCATCCAAAAAGGCACCGCGTCCATGACGGCCCTTACGTCCCTCAATACCCAGAACCTCACGCAGTTGATTCTCGAACTCGGCGATCCGCGCGGCCGTTGCAACGCCCGCGGACTGCAGCGTTCGACCATCTATCTTTTGGCGATCCAGGTCGCCTATGCGGCGCTCTTCTCGGTCTGTGACATCGATCTGCAGGGCACCGTCGCCACGCTGATCGGGTTGGTGTTCTGCTGGCTCGGCTTCACGTTGATCTCGAAGCGCCTGCACGACATCGGCCGCACCGCCTGGTGGTTCGCCGCCGCCTTCGCGATCTGGCTGATCGCCACCGTGCTCATCTGCGCCGCGGCAATGATGCTGTTTGGC
This sequence comes from uncultured Alphaproteobacteria bacterium, assembly GCA_963714325.1. Taxonomy (GTDB): domain Bacteria; phylum Pseudomonadota; class Alphaproteobacteria; order Rhizobiales; family Hyphomicrobiaceae; genus CAVQOB01. The sequence continues at coordinate 156,144 of CAVQOB010000010.1, forward strand.
ATGGACGTCCTTGACGAGGGCACCTTCGCTCGCGTCCTGATGTTGGCCTCGACCATCCTGCCGCTGTTCGCAGCGCTGATCTGGCTGCACTTTGCCGCCGGAGACGCCGGCGACAATCGCTTCGGCCCGGCGCCCGATGCTTCGGGCTTCGCCATGCCCGCCGGCACCGGTTTCAGCATCGCGTCGGCCAACGCCGAACTCGCCTGAACGATCGTCTCTCTCGATCGAAACTGCAGCATGCCCTTCCCGCCCAGGAGGGGCATGTTGCGGCATGATTGCTTTTTGCGCGCCCGAGCGGCAAGGTTCTGCAAGCTCTGAACCCCGATCGATGGACACGTCATGCGCAATTTTCACCTCGCCGGCCGCTCGCCGACGATCGCCCGTTCCGGCATGGCCGCGACCTCTCATCCCCTCGCCAGCGCCGCCGCCATCGATTGCCTGAGGCGCGGCGGCAATGCTGTCGATGCGGCGATTACCGCCACCGCCCTTCTGTGCGTCATCGAACCGGCGATGACCGGCATCGGTGGCGATTGCTTTGCGCTACTCCATAAACCCGGAAAGGGCTTGATCGGCCTCAATGGCTCCGGCCGCGCGCCGCGTGCGGCGACGGCCGACTGGTACGCCCGCGCCGGCATCAAAGAGATCGCGGTCACGACGGCGCATGCCGTCACCGTCCCCGGCGCCGTCGACGCCTGGAGCATGCTGCTGCGCGACCACGGCACGATTTCGCTTGGGGCGGCGCTGGCACCCGCCATCGATGCCGCGGAAAACGGCTTTCCCGTCGCGCCGCGCGTCTCCTGGGATTGGGCGCGCCTTGCCGACAAGATCAACGGTCATGCCGGCGCCCGGCAACATCTGCTGCGCGACGGCCGCCCCCCACGCGCCGGCGAGGTCATGCGCTTCCCAGCGCTCGCAGCAACCTTGAAGCGGATCGCCCGCGACGGCCGTGATGCCTTCTACACCGGTGACATCGCCGCCGACATGGTCGCGACCTTGAAGGCGCTCGGCGGCTTGCATACGGCTGAGGACTTCGCCGCGCAGTCCTCCACCTATGTCACGCCGATCGGCGTGCCCTACAACGGCGTCGAGCTCTATGAGTTACCGCCCAACAACCAGGGCATCGTCGGATTGATCCTGTTGAAGATGCTGACGCGGCTCGGCGCCATCGGCGACGCCCATAGCGCAGAGCGCTATCACGTGATGATGGAAGCAGCGCGCCTCGCCTACGCCGTCCGCGATCGCTTCCTCGCGGATCCCGATACACTTGGCGCGCCAATCTCTCACATGCTCTCCGACAACCTCATCAACGACCTAGTGGCCCGCATCGATCGTCGCCGCCATCGCGCCGAACTCGGTCCGATCCCCGTGCCGAAAGGGTCCGATACCACCTATCTCACCGTCGCCGACGCGTCCGGCATGGTTGTGTCGTTCATCAACTCCCTCTTCGCCGGCTTCGGTTCAGGCATCGTCACGCCAAAGACGGGCGTTGTGCTGCAAAACCGTGGCTCCGGCTTCGTGCTCGACCCCAACCATCCCAATTGCATCGGGCCCGGCAAACGCCCGCTGCACACATTGGTGCCGGCGATGGCGCTGAAAGATGGCAAGCCGTGGCTCTCATTCGGCGTGATGGGTGGCGCGTTTCAACCGATGGGCCACGTCTATGTGCTCTCCAACATGGTCGACCACGCCATGGACGTACAGGAGGCGATCGACTTCCCGCGCATCTTCTTCGAGGGCGGCAAATTGCAAGCCGAAGAGAGTGTTCCCGAAGCAACGCTGCACGCCTTGGCGGCACTCGGCCACACCATTGATCGGCGCGCCGATCCGTGGGGCGGGGGGCAGTCGATCATGATCGATCACCCCAATGGCGTGCTGCTGGGTGGCTCGGATGGACGCAAGGACGGGCTCGCGCTTGGCTATTGATGGCTGACGAAAACTCAAACCGCATCGTTCGGCTGCGTATTGAAGGTCAGGTGCAAGGCGTTGGCTATCGCGCTTTCGTCGAACGTCACGCCATCGCATTGGCGCTTGATGGCTTCGTGCGCAACCGCCGGGATGGTGGAGTTGAGGCCGTGTTATCAGGCAATTCTGCCGCGATCGACACACTGATCGAACACTGCCGCAATGGCCCGCATGGCGCGCGCGTCGACATGCTCAAAGTCCTCGATGAACATGTCGCCGTGTCCGATGGCTTCGTCGTTGCGCCGACCGTTTGATCGTCGCGCGTCGCGCATGAAGCAAACGCAGTCGCCAACCGGCAAAATAAAATGTGCCGTCGAAAGTGTGGCGCTCTTGCCGCTTGTCCACATCTAATGCATGATGAAACGCATGCGTGCAGTGTTTTCTATTTGCGCTGCATCGCAAGAATTAACAAATTCACCCTACCCGATGACGATTTGGGTGTTACACTCAAAGGAGAACTACCATGGCGAAGAAAGCTGCAAAGAAAGCCGCGAAGCCTGCCAAGAAGGCCGCGAAGAAGAAGAAGTAAGCACGGAGTGTAAACCTTGAAGCCGGCCGAAAGATCCAACTCAGGATATAAAGCTGGTTTCGTGGCGCTCCTTCTTGGGTGTGCGATCGGATCGACGTTCGCTTCGGCAGCATCCCTCACGAACCGTGATGAGCGTGAGCACAAGCTCGTGATCATCGAAGGGACGAAGAAGGTCGAGCACACGCTGAAGCCTCAGCAGTCGCTCGAAAACATCTGCGCTAAGGGATGCATTGTCCGCCTCAACGACAGCGATGACGACGAGTACGAACTCGAAGTCAATGACGTCGTATCGATCGAGGACGGAGCTCTGTATTATGATAGCCCTGATCCTTCGACGGACCAGGGTTCAGCTGGTGGGCAAACGCCGCCAGCCAAAAAATAGCGGTTTGAGTCGCAATCGTCTCGCGTCCAGCAGAACGTCGAAAACACCACCGGCTGCGGTTCCGTAGCGAAGTGGTCAGCTTAACTGGCGAGGGACGTACACTCTCAATAGAAAAGCGACTTTTCAACGTTCTGCCGCCCTATTCAAGCGCGCATTGGCTCTCCGCCAGTGCGCGCTTTGCTTTTTTGCTGGCGCCTTCGGTTGCCCATCTGCACCCTGCGCGCTTTTGTGGCGCCTTCAGGTGCCGACATGATGTTTGCCTGCCTTCGGCAGGACCAACCGGCGCACTTTTCTTGCGCCTTCGATTGCCGACGTTCTCCTGGTCGCGCTGCTGGCTGAAGCCGGTTTGTCTTCTCCCCGCGTGCGGGGAGAAGGTGCCCGAAGGGCGGATGAGGGGCGGCCACGAGCACGCTGCCATCTCTCCCGGGTCTGCTGCTGCCTCTCACCCTGCCCTCTCCCCGTGAAGGACGGGAGAGGGATGACAGCAACCGGCGCTCTTTTCTCGCGCCTTCGGTTGCCCTGGCGCGCTTGCTGGTGGGCAACCGAAGCGCCAGGAGAAGTGCCAACTGACGCGGGTGGGCAGATGAAGTCGCAAGAAATAATCCGCTGCCGGCACGGCACCTTCTATCAGAGACGCTCATACACAAGATCCCGTGCACGGCGCGCTCACGCGTTGCGACGCGGCGAAGCGTACCTCGAAACTGGCTCGCAGTGCGACGTCGGCATCGGCCATCGTCACGGGGAGCCCGAGATCGACGAGGCTGGTCACGCCATGCTGCGCAATCCCGCAGGGCACGATGCCTGAAAAATGCTCTAGATCGGGTTCGACGTTGAGGCTCATGCCATGCAGACTGATCCAGCGCTTCAGCCGAATGCCAATGGCTGCGATCTTGTCTTCGCGGTCCGGCGCAATTTCCGGCCGCCGCACCCAGACTCCGACGCGATCGGGCCGCGTCTCGCCTTTGACGTTGAACGCCGCCAGCGTCTCGATCAGCCAGTCTTCGAGTGCGGTTACAAAGCGGCGCACATCACCGGTGCCGTTTTCGGCTCGCGCCCAGCGTCGCAGATCGAGCATGACATAGATCACACGTTGCCCGGGACCATGATAGGTGTACTGCCCGCCACGGCCCGTCGTGTGCACGGGAAAGCGATCAAGCGCCAAGAGATCAGCGGGCTTGGCGCTGGTGCCGGCGGTATAGATCGGCGGATGCTCCAGCAGCCAGACCAGTTCGCGAGCCTCGCCGATGGCGATTGCGCCCGCGCGTGCCTCCATCACGGCAACGGCCGTCTGATAGTCAACGAGGCCGTCCGAAACCGCCCAGTCGACCATTTCCAACCGCTCCTTGGTTACGTGTTGCCGCCCCTACTGATGGCCACTGTTACAGCAGGGTTTGATGGTCGCAAGGGCCACGACCAAATGCCAGAACCACCCGGCTCGCCACTTGCCGGGTTTGCGGCCCAGTTCCACCTTGCATTTGCGTTCGGGGTTTGTTACGGCATCCGCCTGCGTGGCTTGCGGTCATGGCGGAATTGGTAGACGCACTACCTTGAGGTGGTAGCGCTCAAAAGGCGTGGAGGTTCGAGTCCTCTTGACCGCACCAAACTTGTCGGATCAGGCCAAGATATTATGGCCCCGGCACACCCACCCCGATGCTAGTACCCACAATCAAAAGTCCCTGGCACGTCTGATCGCAGGGGCCGGAGTGCCCGGCAGGCGCCGTCGCGACAGCGATGCCATCGCATCGGTGAGCGGCGGTAACGCACCGGGCGCCCGGGATCTGCGACCCGTCCAAGCGGAGCTTGGCAATGCCAAGACGGGCGGCCGAAGATGCGTGCCGGCGGTGTCGCGCGATCTTGACAAGGATGTGCCTTGCCTGCGACCCCGCTCCTGCCCGGCACGCATCTTGGGCCGTCAGCCGTACCAGGGACTTGTGATTGTGGGTACTAGCGGTGATCCGACACCCTTGCCGTGTTGCAGATGCTGACAGCGCCTGCGTCATTGACCTATGGGATGATCACGGCCGGCCGGCACGCGTTCACTATGCGATTTTGTGTCCGATCACGGTTTGGCGTGGCGCAGCCCTTGCATCACACTTGCTTCACTGTTGTCAGATGGATGTCTTAGCCGCATAGTATTCGCCTGCACCTGAGGACAAGCGCGATCCCCGAGGATCGCACCTTCGGCACGGGGCATTTCAGGTTTTAGTTGCCATGCAGGATTGCAGCCCAAAGTTCGCGTTCAACGGCCAACGCTGGATCGTTGTGAGCACGCATCAGCATCGCGAACGCTTCGCCGTCGAAAACCTTGAGCGGCAGCAGTTCACCGCCTATTGCCCATGGATCAGTCGTCAAGTCCGCCACGCGCGCCGAACCTACGAGACGCGCAAACCCATGTTTGCCGGCTACGTGTTTGTTGCCGTCACTGACGATCATCAGAACTGGCGCAGCCTGCTATCGACTTATGGCGTTCGTTCCATCGTCCGATGTGGTGACACCTGGAGCACCATCGACGGCACGTTCATCGATGCCCTGAAGGCCCGCGAACAGGACGGGGCCATTGTCCGTCCGCATCAGCCCTTCACCGTTGGACAGAATGTTCGCATCGCTCGCGGCGCACTGGACGGTTTGATCGGTACCATCATCGAGATGGACGAGAAGGATCGCCTCGTCGTCCTGCTCGACCTGCTGAACCGGCCGGTCAAGGTTCGGGTCGCAGCGGCGGCCGTCAACGCGTATTGAGCGCTACCAAGTCGCTGGCGAAGCGCTCCGCGATCCGTCGGCGACTACTGCGCCGCGACGCCATCTTTAACACGTGGTGCCAAGCGCCCTAACGCATCCAGCGCATCAACACAACGATCCACATCACCGACGGAGACATGGGCGTAGTCAGCGGTCATTTTGCTCGCGCACAGGCGATGCACATCCGAACGTTCCGACCCGATGTAGAGCACCGGCTTGCCGGATTCGATGCAGCCATGCACCTTGGATGGCAGGACGTAGCCGACGAAAGCATCCGACAGCGTGATCAGATGCGCGTCGGGCGTCACCAGCAGTGATGCCAGCTGATCCAACGGTACCGGTTCACCGCGAACCAGCGGCAGGCCCAGTTCACGCACCGCCGTCTCGACCCGGCCAGCCGTGGCGCCGACGGCATTGAGCCAAAGGACAACGCGACCACTGCGTTCGACGTGATGCCGCCGATAGGCCTCGACGAATGTCCGGTAGTCGTGCGCGACACCCCAATTACCAGAATACAGTAGCAAGACCTTGCCCGCGACTTCGGGCGGGCGCGGCAGCGGCACGGTTCCCGGTGGAATGGCGACCGGCGATGGATCGGGTTTGAGACGCATGCGTTGGCGCGGAAACCCGAGATCTTCCAGACGCTGGATCTGATCGTGACCGAGCACCTCGAACGTCGTGACACGGCGGCGCCAGAACAGGGTCAGGTGATACAGCGCCTGCATCCACAACGGGATGCGCTGGCGCTCGGCCATCGCGCATTCGGGATGAAAATCGGTAATCCGATAGGTCAACTCCTTACGCAGGAGCAGATTGGCCGGCGCGATCAGGTGCAGGAACAGCGGCGGGCTGCCGGTGAAGACGATCTCATCGGCTGCCCGCAATTGCGACCAGAGGCGGCGGATCAACAGGGCATTGGCTCGCAGCGTCCAGACCAGTCGCCGCGCGACACTCGACTTGTCGTAGCGATCAGCATGCAGGCGAATGATCTGCAGACGCTGACCATTGGCCATATCCTCGATTTCGGTGCCTTCCGGCCCCGACGTCAACCCGGCGAGCACGACATCGAAGCCGTCGGCCGCCAAGGCGCGGGCAAACAGCAAACTGTACTGCCCGACCGCGCCATAGTCCGGCGGCAGCCAATCGCAGATATAGACGATGCGGCGCGCCCGGCCACCGACACGCGACGAACGCACGGGATCGTCGAGCATGGGATTTTTGGTCATGTTGGCCGCCGACCCGGCGGTCGTTGCAGGACAACGACGGCGATGTTCCGAACTGTCACGAAAAGATCCACGGCACGCCGTCAACGCGCATGGCGCTGCATGGCCGTCTTTACCTGCGCGGCGATCCACGGATACGTCTTGGCTAGGCCATCGCGGAGCGGCTGCTCCGGCCGCCACCCCAGCGTCTTGGCGATCAGTTCATTGTGCGAATTGCGGCCACGCACGCCCTGCGGTCCGGGAATATGGCGGAGCTTCAGTTTCTTGCCGGCGATCCCCATGATCATGTGCGCCAGATCGTTGATCGAGATCATCTCCTCCGATCCGATATTGACCGGCCCTTGAAACTCCGACCGCAGCAATCGGATCGTTCCTTCCAGACATTCATCGACGTAAAGGAACGAGCGGGTCTGGACGCCGTCGCCCCAGATCTCAATCTCGGTGCCATCGCGCGCTTCGGCGATTTTCCGGCACAGCGCGGCCGGCGCCTTCTCCTTGCCGCCGGTCCACGTTCCTTCCGGCCCGAAGATGTTGTGATAGCGCGCGACACGGCACTGCATGCCGTAGTTGCGGTTGTAGGCGAGATAGAGCCGCTCACTGAACAGCTTCTCCCAGCCGTACTCACTATCGGGATTGGCGGGGAAGGCTGAGGCCTCATGCGTCACCGGCGCCGCTGCATCCTTTTGATTGTGATCGGGATAGATGCAGGCGGACGATGAGTAGAAGACGCGCTTGACGTTGCGTCCGCGACAGGCTTCCAGCACGTTGAGATTGATGGTCGCGGAATTGTGCATGATCGCGGCATCGTGCTCGCCGGTGAAGATGTACCCGGCCCCCCCCATGTCCGCCGCCAATTGATAGACTTCATTGAAATTGCGATCGACGGCGGCCCGGCAGTTGGCCGGTTCACGCAGATCCATCAGCACGAAGTCATCGGCCGCCGTCTCCGCGAAATCGGGCATCTTGAGGTCGACGCCACGCACCCAATAGCCTTCGCGCTTGAGCCGCTTGACCAATTGCGCCCCGATAAATCCACCGGCGCCAAAAACCAATGCCGTTTTCATGACAACTCCCTCAAATCAACACCGCGAGCCAAACGCTCACTTCGCAACACTCAAAATGAACCTCAAACCAAGTCGCCCATCATCCTATCCAAGTCTCGCCCGTCCGGCGAGCCACTTCCCATTCCAACCCTGCTGCACCCGAGCCGACCTTGCCGAACGCGCGCCCGGTCCAGATGCCCGGCCGGCACGCGGCCGGCTCAGACACCGACGCGGCCGCGGTCCGTTCATTGCCGTTGTTGCACAGCTTGGACGTGCACGCGCGTCGCCACCGGCATTTCGGACTATTTGGTATTGCCTTTGACCCGAATCATTCATTCTATTAAAACTCATTTGCTCAGTACCTTCAGAAGTCAATGCTGATATCCGACGATACGCGGCGCCTGGCGGCAGGGCTATCCTACTGAAAACCCTCACTTAACGTCAAACTGATGTTATCCAATGGCGATATGCGCAATCATCGCGTTTCCAGACTGGGCGCCTTGCAACTGTGGCCGAGCCCCGTGTCGCACTCGCAACACTCATTTCAGCCATTTAACTCAACAGCAACTTTTCAACCGACAACACACAGAATCGGACGCTAATGAAGCAAGTGCAGACCTCGCTCACTCGTGGTGGGCGCGGAACTTCATAGGTTGGCTCGGCATTGGGGAGCTGAAATCTATGACGTTGACGGTCGAACGACCGGGTATCGACGGACTTTATTGTACTCGCATCTGAGCGCTGTTGAATCGATTGAAGTATGGGCGGACAGGTGGAATGGACTGCGTAAGCCTCTAACGTCGCAGTCTCACCGGGGGAACTATGAAGCCAACGCCTTTAACCATGCTCGGATTGCTGGCATCGACCTTGGCTGGCTGCACAGCTTTGCCGGTCGATGGGCCACATCATATCCACATCGACAGACAGGCATCTGAAGCCATTCTCAAAAATCCACGCGACGTTGTGCTGAACTATGTCCTCGTCGACCTCAGTCGCAGCGTTTTGGATGAAGCCTTCACGGTTGGTCCGGAATCCTTCTTCAAAACGTTCGGTACAGGCCGGGGTACATCTCCGGAACTCCGTTTGGGTATCGGCGACATCGTTTCGGTCAGCATTTTCGAGTCATCGGGTGGTGGTCTGTTCTCGCTGGGTGAGCTTGGCGGCCGCCCTGGCGCGCCGGCGACCCTTCCTGCACAGGCCATCGATGGCCAAGGCTTTATCTCGGTACCGTATGCCGGCCGTGTGCGTGCGTCCGGACAAACCTTGCGCCAAGTGCAAAAGGATATCGAAACGCAGCTTTCCAAGCGCGCGATCGAACCGCAGGTCATCATTTCGTTGGTCGAACAGAACGCGACCGATGTCTCGATCTTTGGCGACGCTACGGGAAACTTTAAGGCCAAGATCAAGCCTGGCGGGGAGCGTGTCCTCGATGTGATCGCCAAGGCTGGCATCAAAAACCCAGGGTTTGAGGTTTTCATCACGTTGCAGCGCGGCGCTAGCCGAGCCACTGTCTTTCTGCCGAACCTGATCAATAGGCCGGAAGAAAACATATTCGTGCGGCCTGGTGACGTGATTTACGCCTTCCGGCAGCAACAGACCTACATTGCTGTTGGCGCGCTTACCAACGTCTCCCAAACCCAAGGTCTCACCGGTAAGTTCGCATTCGACGCCGAGCGCCTATCGCTGGCTGAGGGTATCGCGAAGGCGGGCGGATTGCTGGACGGACGCTCTGATCCGCGTCAGGTTTTCTTGTATCGCCTCGAATATCGGTCGACATTGGAAAAGTACGGGATGAACCTGGATCGCTTCTCCGATAAGGAAAAGTTGATACCGACTATTTACCGGGCAAACTATCGTGATCCGTCAGTGTTTTTCGCTGCAGATCGCTTCCCAATGCGACATCGCGATATCATCTACGTCGCCAATGCCGAATCCGTTGAGATCTCGAAATTTCTCGGCTTCGTCAGCACTGTGACCGGCACGGTTGCCGGGGTCTCGGGTGATATTGTGGCAACCCGCGATGCCTTCCGCGCTCTGCGCAACTGATCGGCCTGCTGACACCGAGGTCCATATCAAAACAGCCAACTATCATCATCGATAGTTGGCTGTTTTGTTTGCTGTACCAATGCGAAGGATGCGTTACCCGTTCAACAGCTCGTAGCTCTTCATCTGGCGTGGTGGCGCTTTATTCAGGACGGCCCCCAGGTATTTGCCTGCGAGAACGTCTTCTTTCTCGAGTTTCTCACGGATGTCTGCGCGCGACGCCTGGCCCCATTCCACAACCAGCAATGCGGCATCGAGGTGCGGCGCGATGGCATGCACGTCGGCGCCACGGTTCACCGCTGGAAGATCCACGAGGACATAAGTGAAGAGGGTGGCCGCCTTCTTCAACAACGCCTGCATCTCGGCCGAAGCCAGGAAGTGTGCCGTATGCGTTGCCGAGAAATCGCCAGCCACCGGCAGGATCTTGAGGCCTGACCCTGGCTGCGTCACGAGATAGTCTTCCAGGGCACCGACGTTTTGCGCCGCTTCAAAAATTCCCGTAACGGCATCAGGAGCACACTGCTTCGACCACCCGGCCATCTTGAGATCAGCGTCGATCAGCAAGACCTTGGCGCCGGTCTGCGCCATGAACGACCCCAATCGCGAAGCAACCGTCGTTACCCCCTCGCCATCGAACGCGGAAAGCACCCCGACGATCCGGGATGACTGTCCCGTTAGCATCCGGTCCAGATCGACTTTCATCAATTCGAGTTGCTCGACGAAGAGACCCGCCGGAACGGCACGCGAGAACCGGCCCTCGACCCGCCCGCGCGCGCCGACAAAGGCACCCTGACCATCCAAAATGGCTTGCCCATCCGAGCGACGGAAATGTGCAGCCGGCAGACGTGGCAGGAACCATGTCGATGAAATGCCAAATTCCGTATGGATCTGCCGCCGCGTCCGGAATGTCCGATCCGCCAGTTCCCGCAGCAGCCCTATGCCACCGCCCGCTGCCAACCCCAGCAGCATCGTGAAGGCCAGGATTCGCGATGTCGCGGGACCGTCCTTGAAACTCGGCACCTGCGCCGCCGTCAGGATACGCGCTGGCTTCGGCGTGAACGATTGGTTCTGCATGGCCGTCTGATGGCGCTGGAGCAACCCGTTGTACAACGTCATCAGCGACGCATTGCGCCGTTCAAGTTCGCGCAATTCAATCAGCACGGCGTTACTTGAGTTTTGACTAACAGTTTGTGCCTGGATCTCCTTGGCCAGTGACGCCTCGCGCGACTGTGCGATCTGGATCTCCGTGCCGTAGGTTTCTGCGATCCGCTCCAATTCCTTGAACATGGTCTGTTCGTAGGACGCTTTCTCGCTCCGCAGCCGACCGACGGCTTCGTGCGTCGTGCCGAGCCGCTTAGTCAGTTCCCGCTCGCCATTCAGAAGTGCGATGTATTTCGTTCTGTACTGCGCGATAAGCGCGTCGTTGAACGACTCCGATATCACAGCATCAGTCCACTTATTATTCGTAATCTCGCGCAATTTGGCATAACGCGCTTGTAGTTTTTCGCGCTCGGTGCTCGCCAGCACCAACTGCTTGTGCGTCTCGATCAGACGTTGGTCCTCGACAGTCATAGGCTGGGCGCCTTGACCGGTCGGCGGCGCTGCCAGCCGATTGGCAACTCTGAACCGCTGGATCGCCTCCTCGGACTCGAGCACGGACTTCTTCATTTCCGCCAACTGCTCTTGCAGCCAATCCGTTGCGCGCGCCGCCGCCTCGCGCTGCTGGACAACTTGATCGTCGATGAAGGCATTGGCGAAGGCATTGGCGACCCGCGCTGCTTCCCCAGCCGTACTGGCCCGGAAGGAGATTTCCAGGAGTGCGGCTCTGGGCACCCGACGGAAGCTGAGACCGGATTTCAAGTCGAAATACGTTCGCCGACGCGCGCTGACCGGATCGAGCACGGGTGGTGCCGCCGGCCGCGACTCTGGCGCCAACATGCCGAACTTGAGACTGAGTGGCTGCAGCAGCTGCGCCAGCCGTGCCGACATCGTCGGCTGAATGGCCGGTTCCTGCAATGGGTGCAAGCGATCCGTCAGCATCGCTAGCACGCTATCCGATTTGAGAATTTCGGCTTGCGCACCAAGATCGGCTTCGCTCGATTCCTCCGTAGAGAACGCGTAGGACTCTTGCAAGGCTCGGACCTTGCGATGCTCGACCAGTAGCGTCGCCGTCGCATTGTAGGATGGTACCGCCGATATGATCTGGTACGCTCCATACGCTAGGCCAGACAATCCACCGAGTGCTATCAGCAGCGCATTTCTGCGCACGATCGCAAGTACGGCACGCACAGACAATATGCTAAACGCGCCCGCGGCTGGTGTTCGTTCAGAGGCAGGATCTTCGGATTTCTCGAATCGACGCATGACCACAATGAACCTCGCTACGTCAGTATTGCACCGAAAAAAAACAATTTGGTGCGGTGGCTGGCTGAACCGATCAATTGTTCAACCTAATGTGCCGACCGTCATTCTACACATTCCACACCATACAATACACTATGGTTCGTCCGTGCGCGAGTAGCTGCTCGATCGCTGCAATCACATTACGAAGATGGTAAATTCCGGCCGCGGCGCCGCCGCATCACTCAAAATCTGACTGGCGCAACAACCCATCGCCACCTGCCAACTGCCACCCGCGACCCCTCCGATCTGCCGACCCGCCAACCCTGCAATTCGAGTGCTGCCTCCAATCAACGAGAGTGGCTCAAAAAAAGTCCAGCCCGACCGACCAGCACACACCGACGGCCCCTGCCTCCTGCAGACTGACTTTAATAAGCTGCAGCCCCGATCACGACCGAGGCCACCTTCTGCGCAGACGTCAAATAGCAACGCCTCCCTGAGGGCCCGGCGGTGATCAAGCTGCCACCTGCATATTTGTCGCGAACGCTCGATCTTCCAAACGATCCCGGACGCAATCAAGCCTGGTCCGTCGTTCAACGAATGGAGACATTGCACTGCGCAGCCTGGACGCCAACGCTCCGCGACCGCCGTGGAACGATACGATCGGCGCAAACGGCGCGATCGGACCGGCCATTGCCGACGCATCAGCGACCAACAGCGATTCACACGCGAGACCGGCAGCGATGATCACATCATGCTCGGCGAGTTCCAGATGGAAATACTCAAGCCTATCGGTATCCACTCGCTCGACGGCGCGTATCGTCTTGCCGTTGATCAGATCCTGCACGGGAACCAACATGCCATCAATGTAGATGGTGTGCGCCCGCGTTACATAGAGATCGGTATTTGGAGTCTGCTCATCAATCGCATGACGTTCAATCAATACCGGCAGATCGTCCTTCGACCAGGCCTCAGCCGTCAGCACGTTCGCAAACCGAATGCCGCACGCGCACCACCGGCTTGGCGACGCCGGATTGCGTGATCACAAGTGCGCCGGTTCGAAGCGTGCTGATTTCAACTTCGCCCTGCGGTGTCAGTACCGCCGTTCCTTGCAAGAAACATTGCATATTGGGCTTGGGCTTCTTGCCCTTTTTCAAAGTTGTCCCGATCTCTGCCTGCGCCGCCGCATTGCCGCCACGCGCCGTTAATGCGGCCACAACCACTGCGCCCGCCGCCACCAGATTACGACGCGTCAGAGCCAAACCCGAAACGGAGCGAGGAGCCTTGCCAGGCGCTGGATCATTCGAATGAATTTTCATTTTTTTCCCTGTCCAATTGGTGCCAAAATAGACGTCCAACGGATAAAACCGTCGAAGCCAGCCATCATAAGGCTCGGCTCTTGCTTAATGCTAGGACCCGCCGCTCACGCAGTCAAGATTGGTCGTTGAGAGAAACAATTTCTCCAAGTCGCAGCGCCAACCCCGACCGCGACATTGCGATCGAGCACGATCATGCCGGTCTATGGTCCGTTTGGCGGTGCACAATCCACGAGCCAAGCACGAGCACGTCCATTTTTGTCCGCAGGAAGCAATCGAGCGCCTCCTGCGGCCGGCAAACGACCGGCTCGTTTTCATTGAAGGACGTATTCAAAACCATCGGAATGCCGGTTAACTCCCGGAAAGCGTTGATCAAAGACCAGTAGCGCGGGTTGGTCTCGCGATGCACGGTCTGCAACCGCCCTGAACCGTCGACATGCGTCACGGCGGGGATCAGTTGACGTTTCTCCGCCCGAATTTGATAGACCTGCATCATGAACGGGACGTCGCCGTCCTCTTCGAACCACTCCGGCACCTGCTCGCGGAGGATCGACGGCGCGAACGGGCGAAAGCTTTCGCGCCGCTTGATCTTCATATTAAGGATATTTTTCATATCCGCGCGCCGTGGGTCGCCGATAATGGAGCGATTGCCGAGCGCTCTCGGGCCCCATTCCATCCGCCCCTGGAACCAGCCGACCACGCGCCCGGCGGCCACGTGCTCTGCTGTCTGCCGACACAGCGCCGCCTCATCATCGCACTGCTCAACGATACAATTCTGTATTGCGAGGTCTTCGCCGCGGGCGCGCAGCAGGGCCGAAATCTCGTCATTACGCGCGGCTGGTCCGAGATAGGCGTGATCCATCACGGCGCGTTCGACATCGGGATCGCCGGCCAGCGTGCGCGAAACACGCCGCTCTGTCGTTGCCGGTCCGCCGATGCCGTGCCAGACCTGGAGTGCTGCGCCGATGGCGCCGCCGGCGTCGCCCGCCGCCGACTGTACATAGAGACGCTTGAACCGTGAGCGCCTGATGACCTTGCCATTGGCAACAGAATTCATCGCGCAGCCGCCCGCCAACGTCAGCGCTTCAAGCTGGTAACGCGTATGGAGCTTTTCCAGCAGGTGAAAGAACGCCTCCTCATACATCGCCTGGACCGACCGCGCGAGATCGCGATGGCGCTGCTCAAGCGGCTGTTCACCCGAACGTGCCGGCCCGAGCAACGTCTCCAATGCCGGCGAAAAGAGCGTACCGACATGCGGACTACCACCGCTCCACTCGTAGGCGACCTTTTCCTTGTGATGGCGAAAATACTTGAGATTGAGGGCGAAGGACCCATCATCCAGAAGCGTTACGATCTCGCGCAGCTCCTTGAGATAGTGCGGTTCTCCGTAGGGCGCGAGACCCATGACTTTGTATTCGTCGCCGTAGTGTGAAAACCCCAAGAACTGCGTCAGTGCCTGATAAAACGCGCCGAGGGAATGTGGAAACCAGATCCGCCCGTCGATGGCGAGTTGGTTGCCGCGTCCGGTTCCCCAGGCGGCACTCGAGAAATCGCCGAAGCCATCAATCGACACGGCGACGGCTTCTCGAAAGGGCGAGACCAGAAACGTCGAAGCCAGATGTGCCAGATGATGCTCGATACGATGCACCTGGCCGCGAAAGGGTTGTCCGGGAAATGCGGCGGCGAGCTCCGTTTCGATCGACGCGCGTTTCGCCTGATTGCGGATGCGATCGAGCACCAGTCGGATATCCGGGCGCTGGAAGGCCGCATACCGCAAGCGCCGTCCAATATGAGCCCGCGGGTCGCTGTTGACGGCCACATGCGCGACATCGCTCAGCGACGCGCCAGCTTCATCGAGACAATAGCGGATCGCTTCGGAAGGAAAGCCCGCCCAATGCTTGATCCGGCGAAAGCGCTCTTCTTCCGCCGCCGCAACGATCGTTCCATCACGGACCAAGCACGCTGAAGCGTCGCCATGATAGGCATTCAAACCTAGAATGAGCATTGGACCAAAATTCACTCATCGTTGTCAAATTGGTTGCAGAACATCGCCATACCGCGCTGACCAAACGCCCCAAGATGCGCGCTAGCAATCTGGGCATTGATCATTCAAACCGCACGATTGTAAGCCCGGTAGACGATATCCGTTGCCCGGCCGACAAGGTAACGCTCTACTCCGTCGCGCAACGCTGACGCGTATACCGCTAGCGCCCCGTCGAACGCGTCGATTGTCTTGTCCACATCTTCTTGCGAATGCGAATAGCTGATGACAAGTGACGGCGCGAGTATCCCGCGCCGAACCAACTCCTGCAGCAGCAAGGTCCTGAATGCTTGCGACGACTTGCCCTCGTGATCAAGAGTTACATAGAACAGGCAGCACGCCTTTCCGATCACTCTGACGCACTGCTCTAGCTGGTGCCGCGCTATGCACTGTTGAATTCCCTGTCGCAAACGATTGCCTTGCCGATCGAGCGTCTCGATCACAGGCTCGGACTGATAGACGCCCATAGTCGCTATGGCCGCTGCCAGCCCATGCGTTTCCGCCCCATGCGTTGTCGACAGCAGAAAAACACGTTGACGGTCAGTGTGATGAAGCCCCCCAAGCCGCATGAACTCACGCTTACCAGCCAGCGCTGAAACTGAGAATCCGTTGGCCAGCGCCTTACCGTAGCAAGCCAAATCAGGTTCGATATCGTAGTATGCTTGCGCCCCGCCGTTGTGCCAGCGAAAGCCGGTGATCATCTCATCAAGAATGAATAGTGCTCCGTTCTCGTGACAGATCCGGCGGACCTCCTGCAAGTAGCCATCAACAGGATCGTCGATCCGAGCCGCTTCGAGGATCAGGCACGCAATTTTGTTGCGATTTTCCGAAAAAAGCGCCCGGACGGAAGCGATATCGTTGTAGCGAAACTTTAGTGTCAAACTCTTAATTGAATCGGGGATACCTGCATTGATTGCTGTTGACCCTATGAACCAGTCATCGACAGAAAAAAATGGATGATCGCCGCAAATCGCGACACTATCTCGCCCGGTATAGGCGCGTGCGAGCTTGATAGCGCCTGATGTCGCGTCTGATCCATCTTTACAGAACTTTACCATTTCCGCACTGCGAATCATCCCGAGGAACTTTTCGGCGCACGCAACCTCAATGCTTGCTGGGCGAGTAAAATTGCAACCGTTTCTGAGTTCAGCCGCTACCACATCGATTACCGCGGGATAGGCATGGCCCAGCGTGACGGCGCGCAAGCCCATACCGTATTCGATGAACTCGTTGCCATCTGCATCCCAGACGTGACTACCCAATCCACGCACAATGAAGCCAGGTGCCAGCTCTGGGAACTGATCATCGCCCTTGGCGTACGTGTGACAACCGCCAGGGACCAAAGCATGAGCTTTCTGCCGCAAACGATCTGAATTTGAGAACCTTTTATTGAACTCTGCCATGACTAACGATCTTTCTTAAAAACACCTGCAACTTGCGATACTCCACGTTGGACTGGTACGTTATGCCTCTCTACTCTGCGGAGGCATCGAGCATTCTGCGGAGGCATCGAGCCACTTGGTCACGACATCACCGCTAGTCGATAGTTCGGTCAATCGATTTTATCGTCTCAGGTCGGTCTAGAGCATCGCACCAATACCATCGCTCGGCTAGGGAACACGAACATGCTCTTTCAGAAAACCAAACTCGCCGGAATCCGCCTCATCGACTTGCAACCCGCCAGCGACGACCGCGGTTTTTTCGCTCGCATCTATTGCGAGCGCGAATTCACAGGCCACGGACTGGTCACATCATTCCCACAGCACAGCACATCATTCAATGCGCGCAAAGGCACGCTGCGTGGCATGCACTACCAACGCGCACCTCACGGCGAAACGAAAGTTGTTCGCTGCACAAGCGGTTCAATCTTCGATGTTGTCGTGGATGTCCGCGACGATTCACCAACCCGCGGCCAATGGCAGGGGTTTGAACTTTCAGCCGACAACCGACGTGCCGTTTATATTGCCGAAGGGTTTGCTCATGGCTTCCAAGCTCTCACTGAAAATGCCGAGGTCACGTATATGATCTCGGCGTTCCACGTCCCTGACGCAGCCGCTGGCTTTCGCTATGATGATCCGGCAATAGGCATTGTCTGGCCACTCCCGGTCTCGACGATATCCCCGCGTGATCTCGGTTGGCCGGGATTGATGGCATGAGCGCCCGGCTACGCTTTGAAGCACTATCAATTGCCGGACTCGCCTGTCGCCACTGCCAGCAGGCCCGCACGCAGCAATTGCTCGGCCGCGGTGCGAATGGTCCGGAATGGCATCCCGGCGCGTTCGGCGATATCCAGCAGACCATGTTTGCCGTCCGCCAGGTTCAAAACCCATAGCATTGCCATGTTGCGAGCGGGCGCCTCCTTATCACCACCAATCGACGCATAAAGACCGCGCCGCCCCAGTTGGGGTTCGCACTTGGGACTGAGATTAACGAGCACGCGGTCATTCTCGAGGACGTCAATAATCGAAACGATGTAGTGATAAGACTCTGCAAGCGCCTGCGGCGTAACGAATTGCAGATTATCGGCCGAAGTGTGGTACTCGCGGAACTTGCCAAACTGGCTTCGCTGGAAGAGGCCGACGGGAAGATCGAACCCTGGCGAACAAAATTGCCGCTCGTCATAGCCATAGGGCGAAAACTCGATGACTTGGCCGTCACCGCCGGCATGAGCCAACACGTGGGCGACGGCTCGGTCGATGATGGCATTGCCGCAGCGGCTTTTCTTGTAGGTGGGGCCACCACGATCGCCAACACACGACAGGATCAGGCCGTGCTTGATGCGGCCGACCTTATCTTCGTTCTTGGCCAACCACGTGATTGCTCCGATTGTGCCGGGCGCAAATAGGAACCGGTAACTGTAGCGCGTTCGCACGCCGCGTAAGTTTTTCGCAAGGTGCGTCAGCAGCGCGAGACCGGAGCAATTGTCGTTCGCCAGAGAAGGATGACAAATGTGCGCCGATAGCAAAACCTCGTCTTCCGTCTCGCCGCGATGCAGACATTCTCCCCACGTCAGAGCGCCGCCCTTGAGATCGCTATCGATCAAGACCTCATAGGTATCGTCCTTAAGGTCCTGCATCTGTCGGTGCGTTATGCAAAAGCCCCACTGCTCCTGATAATAGGATGTCCGGTAGGGAATGAGGTCGGGCTCGTCCGGCAGCGAGAAGAGATGCGGTTTAAGCTCTGCGAGCGAGAAGCGCCCGCTGATTGGTGTTGAATAATTGAGAACGTGCAAATTCGACTGCTTGAAGTCGACGATGGTCCGGCCATCACGCGATTTAATGTAGGCGTCACGTATGTTCCATTCGCGTGGCACGGTCCAATCGAACACCTTTGTGCCACTTGCAATTTCCCTAATCTCAATGGGCGCATGACGCTGCAGAACGCGTAGCGTTTCGCGAACACCATCGCCGGTGATGCTGCGGCAGATCGGAAAAATCTCGGCAACGAGCGCGTGGATTGTTTGGCCGGTCGCTGGATCTGGTGCAGCGACTGAACCAACGTGCTCAACTGCAGTCGGTTCGACTGACGAACTCTTGCCTTGGGTCACAGCCGACCCTCGAGGTAATCTTCGATCTGGCGCTCGCAGGTTGCCCGAGCATCGCCGCCATCGAGAACCACTCGGTACCAATCCAGCGTGCTGCGCAGCGCCGCCTCTGGATTCAATCGGGGCTGCCAACCCAATTGCGACATCGCTTTTGCCGGGTCCAACAACAGCAAACCGCTTTCCTTGACGCCTGATTGATCCGGCATGACATTCCATTTGAACCGCTGCGGCCATGCTTTTGCGGCCCACATGCAAATTTGTTCGACGGTGATGGCTTCGTCCGCAACCGCCGGACCGAAGTTCCAAGCTAACGCTTCTGGGTCTGCGTGGAGACCTGTTTCGCGACCCTTGCGTTCGACGAGCAACAGATAGCCGTGTAGTGCCTCTAAAACGTGTTGCCACGGTCTAACGGATTTGGGGTTGCGCACCTCCAACGCCGTCCCTGATATCACTGCACGAACGATATCTGGAACAATGCGATCCTGCGACCAGTCGCCGCCGCCGATAACATTGCCGGCCCGCGCGACGAGTAGCGCGACGCCGCGTGAAGCGAAATAGCTGTCTCGATAGGCTGCAACAACCATCTCTGCGGCAGCTTTGCTGGCGCTGTACGGTTCATGTCCGCCGATGCGATCGCCTTCGCGGAACGGCTGACCGCTCTCATTGTTGAAGTAGACCTTGTCGGTCGTCGTCACGAGGATACTTTTAACAGAGGCGGTCTGACGCAGCGCCTCCAGCAGATTTACTGTACCAAGCACATTTGACCCAAACGTTTCCAAGGGGTCCCGATGGGCGCGGCGGACGAGCGATTGGGCTGCAAAATGCAACACAATTTCCGGACTAGCCGTCTCAACCGCAGCACGGACGGCCGCAATGTCCCTGAGATCGACGATCGCCTCGCCGTTCAGGCGTGCGCCGACACTTGCCTGCCCATAAAGACTCGGACTTTCTGCAGCCAGCGACAAGCCATGCACACGCGCGCCGAGCCGCTGGAGCAGAACACATGCCCAGGCGCCTTTGAACCCGGTATGCCCGGTGACAAGAACGCGTTTTCCACGCCAAAAATCCGGACCAACAGTCATCAGTGCCAACACTCTCAAACAATAAACGAAGTAGCGGACAAGCTGGCGATATAGTCATCACGTCCACGCGTCTTGCAAGCCGCATCGCGTTTCCAACGTGGGTGCCGTTGACGAGACAGGGCCAGATGACCGGCTGTTCCATCAAGACACCCAAGCCAAGCGCCCGCGCAACAACTCACAGCACTGTTCAGGATTTCCTGAAAACAAACAATTCAGTCTGCGCTGGTCCCAGTGGCATGGTGATTGTGCCCGATAAGTGGAACCCATGCTCAACAAAGTAGTCGATGGCCGTTTGGCGTGGCATTGCCGTCGGATACGATCCTGCATTCATCTTCGTCGCTGCCCAGCGATCTATCATGGCCGGCTTGAGACAGGCATCCGTCAAGAGGTCAAACACCGCAAAGCCTCCGGACTTTGTCACCCGCACGATCTCCTGCCAGTACATGCACGTCGGCAAGAAATTGATCGAACAGAATACTTTGTGGGCTTGAACCAGATCCGCCGATCCGGTTGCCGAGGCGCTTAACGAACGGGCATCGGTCGGTTGCAGGAGCACACCATAGGTTTTGACTAGGTACTCGGCCCACGGCTTTGCCGTTTCATAGATCTCATATCGCGCCGGATGACATTCCGCGATCGTCTTCTCGAGGTAGCGGCCGGAACCTGGCCCGATCTCAATCACGGTCGAGATGGGTTCTGAAAATACGCCGAGCCGCTTCATAGCGTCGACCGCCTGCTGCGTCGCACCTGGCGTTTTACTCATGACCGTATCGATATAGTCCCCGACCGAAAGACCAGCGCTGCGCGCTCCATCCAACGTGCCCTGCAACGGTATGAAGCTCGATTGATCTGAGTAGTCATGCCGGTCGAGTTCCACCAACTCGAATCCGGCTTTTCCAAGGACCCTGATTCGCCACAGACTGCGCGCACTGCTCGCTTCACTGGAACCCGCATGATTTCACTCGCAACAACGGCAATCGCAGCCCGTCATCTAATCCAAGCGCAGCTTTCGCCCGTGAAATGCCTCAGCGTAGGCTTCCGCTGCGCGGCATTCCATACCCCGCAAGCGTGCCAATCCACGAAATGTCTCGGCATCGAACCAATCTTTGGAGCGCTGCGTGCCAAAATGTTCAAGCAGCAATGCACACTTGCGATCGAGGGTCGCCTTGTTCAGGGCAACGTACACATTCGGCCGGCCCAGGTCGCCGTCCCACTTCGGGATCTCGTACCCGAGCACAAGATGATCACGAAACGAATTGGTCGTCAGTTCGGCGACAATCCGATGATCCTGATGCGCGTCGTCACGGCAATGCGTCAGTATCACGTCCGGATGACTGCGACGCTTCAGGGCCTCGAACCAATCCTTGATGGCGGCCTGTTCAACGGGAAAGTACCCATCTCTGAACATGGCAGTCTCTACTGTGATAGCGTGCGCACCCTGCAGAAACGCTGATGCCGCACTTCGCGCCTCTTGTTCCCTTGACCCAACCGCGCTGAGCACACACCAGTGCATTGTCACTTTGGCGCCACTGGCGATCCACGACAATATCGTTCCACCCGCTCCAATCTCAATGTCATCGGCGTGCGCACCGAGGCAAAGGACCGATAGCGCTTTGCCCGACAGGGCGATCGGCAAAGGCCTCATCGGCGCGTGCCAACGACGTTGGCGTTCTCAGACTTACCGTTTTGGAGCCTCCAGGGAATCTTTCCACTCTCCACCAGATCCTCCAAGACCTGCTTGTCCTTGAGCGTGTCCATCGCGCGCCAGAACCCTTGATAGCGATACGCGACTAATTCATCGGCCTCGATCAGGCGTTGGAACGGTTCCAGCACCAGTTCTTCGCCTTCCTTCATGTAATCAAAGATCTTCGGTCGGAAAATGAAGTACCCCCCATTCATCCAGATATCGGCTTGATGGCTCGTTCGCAGATCGCGAACACGGCCATCCGGATCGACATCGGCGAGATGAAAACTCAGCGGCAGATGCACAGCAACAAAGCATGCGGCTTTGCCACTCTGCTTGAAATATTCGATAACGTCCGGCAAAGGCGCGTCGGTCAAGCCGTCGCTGTAGTTGGCGAGGAACATCTCCTCATTCTCGACGTGGCTACGCACCGCCCACAGCCGCTCGCCGATATTGCGCCACACGCCCGTATCGATCAGTGCAACGCGCCAATCTTCCTGCTGCTCGCCAATGACCTCCACCTCGGCGCCACCTTTCGAGACGACACAGTCGGCAAACGAATGCGGTTTGTTCGAGAGGAAGAAGTCCTTAATCGTATTGGCCTTGTACCCGAGACAGAGCACGAAATCACGGTGGCCGTATTGTGCATAGTACTGCATGATATGCCACAGCATCGGCTGATTGCCGATTGGGATCATAGGCTTCGGAATGGTCTCGGAATACTCCCTAATTCGAGTTCCGAGCCCACCGCAGAACAGGACAACTTTCATGGTGCAATCTTTCGCGGATCAATGACTTCAAGTTTGGGGATTGGCACGACGAACGTTCCGCCCCAATCCCCGACGTAACGCATCTGCTGGACGATCTCGCGTCTGAGGTTCCAAGGCAAGATTAAGATGACATCTGGCTTAAACGCCTGGATGGCTTCGACGGGCCGGATGGGAATGTGCCGCCCCGGCGTGTAGCGGCCATGCTTGTAGGGGTTGCGGTCGACCGTGAATTCCAGGAGATCAGGACCGATACCGCAATAGTTCAGCAGCGTATTGCCTTTACCGGGAGCGCCGTAGCCGCAGACCCGTAAGCCCCGCCGGCGACAATCAATCAGATAAGCAACGAGGTCACGCTTGACGCGTGCGACTTCTAGCCCGAACCCGTTGTACCCCGAAACATCACGTAGTCCCCGTTCCGTCTCGAATGCCATCAGCGCCGCAACAGTGGCACGAACTGGGTGCGGTCCGCCGGCATGTGCAAGATAAACACGCAACGAACCTCCATGTGTCGCCAGTTCCTCGACGTCGACAATCGCCAACCCGTGTCGCGTTGCCAGCGTTTCGATCGTTGTCAACGAAAAGTATGAAAAATGCTCATGATAAATAGTGTCGAACTGGGCGTGCTCGATCAATCGGGCAACATGCGGAAACTCAAGTGTGATCAGGCCGGCAGGCGCCAGCAAGAGTTTAGCACCGGCAACAAAGTCATTGATGTCCGGCACCTGTGCCAGCACATTATTGCCAGCAATGAGATCGGCTCGCTTGCCATTGGCCAACATTTTTCTCGCCAAGCGTACACCAAAGAAATCGACAATCGTCTCGATGCCCTTTTGCTGCGCAACGGCCGCAACATTGGCGGCCGGCTCGATTCCGAGCACTGGAATACCCAGCGGCAGGAAGTGCTGCAATAAATAGCCATCGTTGCTGGCCAACTCGACCACAAGGTTATCCGGGCCGAGCCGCAAGCGCTCAGTGAGTTGTAAGCAGTAGGCCTTGGCGTGCGCCACCCAGGATGTCGAAAACGACGAAAAGTAAGCGTACTCCACAAAGATGTGCTCGGGCCGCACGTACTCCTTCAACTGCACCAGAAAGCAGCGCTCGCACACCAGCACCTTGAGCGGATAGAATGGCTCCATTTGATCGAGTTGCGCTTCCTGCAGAAAACTCTCACAGAGCGGAGAGTTTCCGAGATCGACGAACGTGTGCTTCAATGACGCTGCGCAGATCCTACACGCTGCCGCTTGCGTGCCAGCTTGTGTGCCTGCGGTAGAGGTATTTTGTGCGTTGTGGATGTCTGACATATTAACGATCAATCTCAATCGATGCCATTAGTTTAGATGAGGCGTTTAGATGAGGCGTTTAGATGAGGCGTTTAGAACCACTGGAGCGCCTTAGTCTGTCAAACAAAAAATAACCACTCAGAGTGACAGACGTCTATTTGGTATTTGGTACAAAGTTGTATGCTAAAATCAAAGTCAGCACACTCAATCAGTGAGCCCGCAGTGCGCCTGGCGCTAAAAAATGATACGGAATGCCGACCAACCATCACACTTTCACATCCAGGCACACTATCAATGATTGGGCTTGCAATGCGATTCGTCCTTCGGCGAACACAACGTCGAGACCAGTGGGCAGAACGTGTTCAGCCCAATTTGGATCGTAACCAATGAGCCAGGGTCCAGGGCACCTGCGAATTCTGGCACTCGTAACTGACGGGTATGGATGTGGCGGAGGCATTGCCCGTTACAACCAAGATCTGTTCAACGCAATGTCCCGAAGTGGCCATATCGAAAGAATTACCGTCTTGCCGCGCTTTTCTGGGCACCTAACCGGCGTGCCGAAAGAAGTAACGCAGTTGCCCGCGAATGCCGGCCGCATTCAATACTCGTTGCAGGCCTGCCGCATCGCCATCATGCAACGCAACTTTGATTTTATTTTTTGCGGACACATATTTATGGCGCCACTGGCAGCAATGCTTGCAACAACAATCGGCGTCCCCTATTGGCTGCAAATCCATGGTATCGAGGCTTGGTGCCCGCCCAACATTTTAACCCGCAAAACCGTTGAACGCGCCGACCGTGTGCTGGTTGTCAGCCGTTACTCCCGTCGCCGCGTGCTTCAGTGGGCAGATCTCGGATTGGAGCGGATGAGCATCCTGAACAACACCGTTGGCGATGAATTTTCGCCTGGCCCCAAGTCGCGCGCCCTGATGGAGCAACTCGGCCTTGCTGACAAAAGGATTTTACTGACTGTCGGGCGTCTCTCTGCCTCGGAACGCTATAAGGGCCATGACACGGTCATCGTAGCATTGCCAACAATCCTGCGTCGCTTCCCTGAGACCCGTTACCTCATTGTTGGTGATGGCGACGACCGCGCACGCCTCACGGACCTCGCGCAGAAAACCGGCGTTCAGGAGCACGTGATCTTTGCCGGCTCCGTGTCCACCGCTGAACTTCCGGACTACTATCGGCTAGCAGATCTCTTCGTGATGCCAAGCACAGGCGAGGGATTTGGCATTGCGTATCTGGAAGCTATGGCGTGCGGAACGCCCGCGCTCGGAACGGGTTTGGATGGCAGCGCAGATCCGTTGTTGGATGGAGCACTGGGGATATGTACGGGAGGGCGCGATATTGCCGAGGCCATAATCAACGTCCTTGGTAGCTCCGCTCCGACAAATGACGCACGCCTTGCGCTATCCAATACTGTGCGCCGCAAATTCGGGTGCAATACCTTCGGAACCAACGTTCAATCGCTCCTGCGGAAGCACTCTTTCTCTACGCCGGACCGCGTTTAGAGCAAATCATGCCGCTCATCGGCATCACATCGGAAGCACTCAATGGCTGGAACGACACAACCACAAGACATCGGCCCCAACATCGCTCTTCTCGGGTTCTTTGGAAGCGCGAATATCGGCAACGAGGCGACGCTGGACGCGATGATCCACCACCTCAAGCGCGACCATCCCGATGCCCGCCTGACATGTATCTGCGTCGGTCCGGACAATGTCGTTGCGCGTCATGGCATTGAGGCTCGAAAGATGACAACGTCGCCATTCAAGTCGATCCCTGCCAAAATCATGAACCGGCTGTTGCTCAGGACACCAGCCCATGTTCGCAACATCGGCGCAGCTTACGCGACTCTGCGCAAAACCGATATCCTGATTGTACCTGGCACAGGTGTCTTCGACGACTACTGGACGCCATCCGTTTTCGGATTTCCATTTCAACTTCTGACTTGGTGCGCATTGGGCCGCCACCATGGCGCGCAGATCCTCTTGCTCAGCATCGGCGCCGGGCCGGCTCAAAGCAGAGTTTGCAAGAAAGTCTTTGCGCTCGTTGCTAGGACCGCGCATTTCCGCTCATACCGGGATGCGGATTCCAAGCGTTTTGTACGAAGCATTGGTGTCGATGTCTCAAACGATTCGATCTACCCCGACCTCGCCATCGGATTGCAGCTCCCCGTTGTTGAACCAACGTTCGCAGACGGTCAGGCACCGTTGACGATTTGTCTCGGCGTCATGCGGTACTACGGATGGCATGGGGAACCGTCGAGAGGACAGCATATTTTCAATCACTATATCGAGCGCCTGTCAGCGTTCGTCGTCCATCAACTCAAAAGCGGAAACAATTTCCGCTTCATGATCGGGGAAGATGCAGATGCTGGGGCACTGGCCGCATTGCTGGCGTCCGTCAAAGCGGTTATGGGCGATGTCGATCCGTTGCGACTTGTCAGTGAAAGCGTCACCTCGTTTGCCGATGTCGCACGTGAGATCCAACGCTCTGATATTGTTGTCGCAACACGCTATCACAACGTTGTTTGCGCGCTGATGTGCCACAGACCGACCATCTCTCTCAGCTATGCCCCGAAAAACGAAGAGGTCATGTCCCTCTATGGCCTCGGAGAATTCTGCCAACAAATCGAGACTTTCGATGTGAGTTTATTAGTTTCGCAGGTCGAGCGTATTAAGCACAGCTATCGCCATTGGGTCGACCAATTGTCAGCAGTTGAACCAGGCCTGCGAGCCAAACTTGCAGAGCAAGAAGCGTTGGTCGCGTCTAAGATCCTTGCGATCCGTCCCAGCGCAGGGACGTAGTCGCAATCGGTTGCGCTGTCGCTTCGCGGCGATATCCATATTTTCGCGATCAGGTGATGATGCAGTCGGCGCACAAATTTGCCCTTGGTCAACGGAGAACCGCTTTCTGGGCGCGCGGTCTCACTTCGTTCGCACCACGGCCGGTATCAGACGTCCAAGCCGCACCCTTAAGAACGGCGCTACCACCCAGGCCACCCAATATGTCAATAGTCTCGCAACGGAGAACTCCTTGTGCAACTCCTTCGCCGCAATCCAAGCGCTGCCAAAGTCGCCAGCGAGGACGGACCTTATCGCGGGCGCAACCACCGCATTGACGACCTGCCTGAGCAATTGCCTTTCAACGACTCTCGCCCCCGCAATCGATTCTCCTTGCTGCAGCCGCTCTGCAACCAACAAGAGTATCTTGCACTGAGCTTCAACGTTGAGCCGCCGCGCGTCCTTTGATCGATGCGTTTGAGACGCGTGATCCCGGATTAACACCAGCTTTTCGTTCACTTCACCGACCGGACTAAGCTCCTGAAGGCGTACCATCAAGTCCCAATCCTCATCGATGGGAAGCTTGTTAGTATTGTTGGTGGTCACATCTCGCATACCACCCAGTTCGTGCCATTTGAGGCGCGGCACGAATAGGCACGACGTTCGAGCAAAACAACCCAATGTCAAAGCTAGGAAATCGGCATCACGACCGTTAATGATTGGCTTAGGAAGATGCGGCGAGACGAAACTCTTGGAGCGACCTAATTCATCCACAATAGTATAATCAGTAAAAAAGTACCCGATGTCCTGATGCAAATCGAAGAACTGTGTTGCCCTCTCTAGGCACGTTGGCAACATCACGTCATCGGGACATTGCAGCTTAAGAAGTTTGCCTCGCGAAAGCTCAGCAAGTTTGTTGATGTTGTTCATCCAACCATTTCTCGACGTGTGCCTGAGCACGCGAATTCGCCGATCATTGTACTTTGCGAGTATGGCCGCCGTGTCGTCAGTCGACGCATCGTCGATGATCAAAAATTCAAAACTTCGGCATGTTTGCGCTAGCACCGCATCTACTGTCGACGGCAACCAACGACTTTCATTGTAGACCGACATGATAATACTGACATCTGGTCGGCCACCATCCAGCCCGTCGTCAGTTTTCGGATCAAAATTTGCAGGCATTATAACGCCCCGATCGAGTTCTAAAACTTGTAGTCTCATGCGTAACCTTGAGGCAATGCCTTGCCGAACACCTGAACCTGGAACAGGCCTCGACGGCCGTGCTGATCCGCTGATGGATGAAGCACCGGGGCTATGCGCGGGCGACGCAGACGTCGGTGGTGGCGTTTGGCGAATGCTTGAGACACTCGTCTGCGCAACGTTCGCGTGACAAGCCTTAGCAGAATAGGCGCAACACCACTTTGGACCACTGCCATTTTGCGTTACGGTCACAGGCTTGACAAAATTCATGTTGGGATAACCAGTTCGTGCTCTGGAACGATTTGCTATTTGTAATTTCTGCTGCGATGACGCTTGGATAGGGGCACCTGAAATGTCTAGTGGACCAAATTGGCGCCAACCTCAGGCACTGACACTTTTCGGAATGTTTGGTGGCCTCAACCTCGGCAACGAGGCAACGCTTGAAGCCATCGTGCAGACCCTTCGGCGTGAAACTCCAGAAATCAATTTTTCTTGCATCTGCGTGTATCCTGCTGCCGTGCAAGACCGCTACGGCGTACCCGGCTGGCCGATCGTGCCGCCGGGGTTCAAGTCCATTGCCGCGAGAGCGCTGAATCGCGCACTGCTGCGGATCCCGTCGCATTTGAAAACATTGTACTGGGGGTATCGCAGCCTGCGCGAGGTTGACCTTTTGTTGGTTCCGGGAACCGGCGCATTGGACGACTTCGGAAGCCCACCGAGCGGATACCCAGCACTCATTCTCAGCTGGGCACTCGCGTCGCGGCTCCGTGGTACGCAACTCATACTCGTCAGTATCGGCGCGGGCCCCGCAACTCATTGGCTCAGTCGTCGCTACTTTAAATTCGTACTGCAGACAGCAGCCTACAGGTCGTATCGCGACCAAAATTCTTTCGACTTTGCAACGTCACTCGGTGTCGATACCCGCCATGATGCCGTCCATACCGATCTGGTATTTGGGCTCTTGCATAAAGAACACAAAGCGGCTGGAACAGATGGCCTGGGCAGCGTTGGGCGGAAAACAATTGGGGTCGGCATCATGACCTATCGGGGCTGGCGATCTGAGGCGCGAGCGGGCATGCAACAATCCGCCATTTACTTAAATAAAATGACCGACTTCGTCATCTGGCTTCTGGACGAGGGGTACAACGTGCGACTTCTATTGGGCGAAGACAGTGACCGACCAGCGATCGATACGGTTTCAGCTGCAGTCCGTCAACGCACCCCCGATTCAGCGCAGGATCGCTTATTCTTCACGTTGCCGACCAACCAACAGTCATTGGCGCATCAAATCGGTCAAACCAATATCGTCGTTGCAACGCGCTATCACAACATTGTCTGCGCGTTGATGTGTCAACGGCCAGCGCTGTCTATAGGTTATGCAGCCAAGAACGATGCTGTAATGGCTGACATGGGACTTTCGGAGTACTGCCAGCACATTGACGATCTCGATATTCCGCGCCTGAAGCAGCAGTTCAACGCGTTGATGCGCGAACAGCAAGAGGCCTTAGCGCGCATGGCAAAGGGTGCCGCTACCATCCAAATGCGCTTGGCAAAGCAGAACAGCATCGTCGTCGATCTCGTCCGATCGAACGCTGGGTAGCCGCTCCTCGTCTCACGTGATCAGACCTGCAATACGACCGCGGATCGAGGCCAAGACCTCATTGCGCCACAGCAACCGGCGTCCACGCAATATTGAATAGGCGACATATGCGAAACCCGGCGATGCCGTGCCGCCAATCATCACAGTGTAAATGACGTAAGCTGACAACCGCACGGCCGTGAGATGCTTCCGCATCATGAAGGCGTAGTTGTGGTTCGACCAATATATCGCATCGTAGTTGATGACCCGCATGCCTTGCTCGTCGCGAGGCGCCGAGTGATGGTCAACACCGATCTTGGGATCGAAAATCACTCTGTAACCCAGCTTGCGAACCTGCAATCCTACATCCATTTCCCAGTGAAATGCCACATTATTGCCCAAGCGCGAATCCGGCGCGCATTGTCGAAATACGCTCGTGCGACAGCTCATATTGCCACCCATCAAATGGGCGACGTCGACGGCGTTACTGAACGTGCAATCCCGATACATATTGCCAACACTTCGCCCATACCAAGACAGCGTTCCAACCTTTGATATCGCGGGATAGTGCTGCAGCACTCCGGAAAAATAGTTGTAACACCGGCCACCAACACTGGCGACGGTAGGGTCATTATAATGACTAGCAATTTTTTCGAGCCAGTCAGGATGGGCCTCAGCGTCATCGTCCAGCAATACAATGATATCCCCACGCGCTTCTTCGATAGCCTTCCTTATCGGCGGCAAAAATCCGGCCGCGCTGACATGGACGCTGCGAATTCCGGCCGTGGGATACTTTCCAATCAAATCGCGCACCATCTCGTTCGTTGGATGGTCATCGATTCTCGAAATCAATATGATTTCATGCGCCAAGCACGTTTGCGCCAGTACCGACACCACCGCTCGCTGCAAGAATTCCGGTCGCCGATACGTCGGGATGCAGACACTCAATCTCATGAATTGCGACCTATGCCCATATCCCGATTGGTGATAACGCCGGAGCGGCCCATCAACGGAGCGGCATTATTGCAAGCGCGGCAAAGCAGCGAAAAGACGTCTCATCCGCGCTTTGCAGTAAGGTATAAGTGCGGTCGCTAGCCACGGGCGCAAAAGCTGGCGCAGAGGGATAGCGTCGCTCGTTACCCGTATTTCCGCTAGTCCGTTCGACACCTGACCGCGGAATATATCCCTGATGCCGGCTTGGAGAAAAGCGCGTGCAGCAAATGCAAGCAACTGGCTGCGAGCTCTGTCACGCGCCTCTGGGCCAGTCTCGCCAATCCGTTGCGCCAACGTCTTGAGAACGAAAAGTCCCCCCTCACACGCCAGCAACTGCCCGGTTGGATTGACTTGCACCTGCCCGGTGTGGATTCGTACTGCTACCAACTGCGCATCGATGTAGCCAACGGGATAGCGCCCCTGCAATCGGACCAGCAAATCGAAATCCTCGACATTCGGCAATCGTGCGGGGTTATATTTTGTCACATCGCGAAGCCCGCCCACCTCAAGCCACCTATCCCTCGGTACATAAATGCAGGACGTGTTGGCAAAACATCCATGGTTTAGGGCATGCACATCGGCTTGCCGCCCAGGTGTCACCGGGGCAAACCCCAGTCTTTTCCCTTCACCAATTCTTGCCCCTGCCTCATCAGACAAATAGAAATCGGATATAATGTAGCCGACCTCGGGATGATCTGCGAAGAACGCCATCGCGCGTTGCAACGACTGGGGTCCCATGACGTCATCAGGACACTGCAGCTTCAGCAACCGCCCGCTCGCCATTTGCGCCAACTTGTTGATGTTGTTCATCCAGCCATTGCGCACATCGTGCCTGATGAACTTGATCCGCGGATCGCGATACTTCGAAAAAATGTCCGGTGTTGTGTCGGTCGACGCATCATCGATGATCAGAAATTCGAAATTTGGACTCGTCTGAGCCAGTACAGCATCAATGGTTGCGACCAACCACCGATCGTCATTGAATGCGGACATAATAATGCTGACATCGGGCGTCTGCCTGTCGTGTCCAGGCAGTAGACCCATATTGCTTGTTGCAATCATCACACTCTTTGCCCGTCCATACAGCCGGAGCGCAATTTATTGCAGCGTCCGTATATAGTTGATGCCGAAATCGAACTACGCATTCTCGAAACGTCGCTGCATTCCGCTGGAACCCGCAACCAGACTCTCAACGCGCGCAGCGGGGAGTTCAATCGCGCCAAAGCCCCAACTCTGCGGCAATGCGCCAGTCGCTCCAACACCGGGCGGGCGTTCTACCGAGAAGCTCAGACAATCGTCAATCACCTCGACCACCACCACACCTGGAATCGTATTGCGAATACTGAGCGTGTAGTTGCCTAGCGCCAGTGTTTCGATCGGAAAAATGAGGGACACATCATTGCGGCCAGTTCGAAGGTCGACCAATTCGTCGGGATTGAATTGCCCAAGGCTCGCATAACCTACCGGCATAGCCAGTTGATCCTTGAGGATCAGGCCGATCGCTAAGCGCGTGGGCTGCGGCGCCTGGAACACGAGATCGAGCCGCGCCTGCGCGGCGTAACGCCCCGCGCCACTGAAATCGACAGAAATTTTCGCTTCGATGATTGCGGCGTGGTCCGTTGGCGCCTGGTCGCGAACAAATCGATCACTGGCATTGTAACCTTCGACATATTTCTGCACGACATCCCGGGTCGGCCCAATCATCACGACCCGCCCCTTGTCCAGCAGTATGCAGCGATCGCAGAGCGCTTGCACCGCCGCCATATTGTGGCTGACAAAAAGCACTGTCCGATCGCTAGCGGAAATCCCCTTCATGCTCGTGAGGCACTTTTTCTGAAATTCGAGGTCCCCAACAGCAAGCACCTCATCGACGATCAGGATATCCGGCTCCAGACATGCCGCCACGGCAAATGCTAAACGCATGTACATCCCGCTGGAATAGCGTTTGACGGGTGTGTCGAGGAACGCCTCTACTTCAGCGAATGCGACGATTTCGTCGAACTTGCGGACAATTTCCTGACGCTTCATGCCAAGAATTGCGCCGTTGAGAAAAATGTTCTCCCGGCCGGTCAATTCCGAATGAAAGCCGGTCCCGACTTCCAAGAGACTAGCGATACGTCCCTTTATCGTGACGCGTCCCTCGGTTGGTTCGGTAATCCGGCTGAGAACCTTCAGGAGAGTGCTTTTTCCAGCGCCGTTGCGCCCAATGACACCAATGGCTTCGCTGCGCCGCACTTCGAAATCGACTCCATTCAGGGCCCAGAAATCGTTGCCCCGAACGGCGCTTTGCTCGCCGCTGAGCTCGGAATACCGGCGAAAAGGCGCGGCCACTGCACTAGCGATTGCTTCTCGAAATGTCTCATATCCCGGGCCTCGCTTGTTCAGTTCAAATCTCTTTTTGAGCCCCTCGACCCTGAGAACGACATCGTGCACTCGCATTGTATCCGTTGACACGGTCACCTTCGCCTTCTGCAACACTGCTAGATGATATCCGCGAACTTGCGCTCGACCGACTTGAAGTAGCTGATACCAATGATCAAAAGCACGACTACGCTGGCGCAAGAGACAAGCAATCCGCTCAGATCCAACGGGCGCCCGAGAAGTATCGACCGGAATGCGTCAACCATGCCGACCATCGGGTTCAGATAGTACACTGGCCGCCACATTTCGGGCACTAGCGATGTCGGATAGGCCACCGGCGTCACCAACATCCAAAGCTGCAGCAAAAATGGAATAACATATCGGAAATCCCGATAGGCGACGTTAAGCGCCGACAGCGCGATCCCGATCGAGAGCGCAGCGATACCGACACCAAGCGCCAGCACGGGCAGCAACAGTAGGCCCAGGCCAAATCCGATGCCGTATGCGAGCATCATCACCAGCAAGACCACGGACGCGACCGCAAAATCGAGCGCCGCTGCTCCGATCGACGCAAGTGGGATGATGAGCCGAGGGAAGTAGATCTTACTCACCAACTGCGCGGAGCCGACAAGCGAATTACCGGCACTTGCAACGGCGTTCGAGAAGAATAGCCAAGGCAGAATGCCCGCAAAAGCAAACAGCGGATATGGCAAGCCGTCCGACGGAATTTGAGCGAGCTTGCCAAAAAAAATCGAAAAAACCACCATTGTCGTGACCGGCTGAATAATGGCCCACGCCGATCCAAGCACGGTTTGCTTGTAACGAAGTTTGATGTCCCGCGCGACCAACACCCAGAGCAGTTCACGATACGCCCAGATTTCCCGGAGTTCGCTAAAGTTAAAGCCTGAGTTCCGCTCGATGACCAAAATTGGTTCATTCATTGCTCGATTGTCACTCGTGCTCAAGTCACTGTTCATCGAACCCTCTGCAGATCTTCAGTTCGGCTCGGCATGCCGGAGGCGGCCGCTATCGCAAATGGCATTATAAGTTGTATCGAGTCGACCGGCGATGGCATGCCATGTGAATTCATTGATGACGGCATCGCGACCCGCTTTCCCAAACCGTGCCTGACGCTGCGCATCATAAAACAGCGATTGAATCTCTGCGGCCAAAACGTCCGGCTCATTGGAACATACTATACCCGAACCTGTGCGAAGAACGATCTCTGCAATACCGGTTTGCGGCGTAACGACGACGGGACATCCTACGGCCATAGCTTCGAGAACCACATTGCCAAAATTCTCAGAGTACGACGGCAAGACGAATAGCCGTGCCTGCTTGAGCAGTGACCATTTGGCAGCACCAAAGACCGGTCCGATAAAATGAACCCTGTGCTCAACACCGGCGACGCGTGCCAACGCGCGCAGCTCTGCAGTATAGTTGTCCTCGTCATTGCCGGCCACCACCAGATTTACCGCCGCGATCCGCGCCATTGCCGGGATAAGCTTGTCCAAGCCCTTTTTTTTGTGAATTCTACTGAGAAAAAGCACATAGGGCGTGGCGGGTTCTGGCATCCCCGGCAGCGTCAACGGCGGTTCGGACTCGCGTGACTCTGGGAGATCCACGCCGTTTGGTAACATACAAATTTTTTCTGCGCGCAATCCAAGCGCGCCCAACTCCGACGCTTCCAGTTCCGACGTCACATGGACGGCCGCGGCACGCTCGATATTGCGGCGTTCAAACATGACAATCCAGGCCCGCTTCATTACCGTATTTTTGCGCCGAATAAGATCGTCTACAAGCATGCCTCTTGGGGCCAAGAGGTAGGGAACGCCATTGCGCCGCGCCAGGAATGCCGCACAAGCCGTCGGCCATAGCCACACCGTATGCAGATGCAGCAAGTCGAAGTTCGCAATCTGCTCGCGCAGCGCCTTCCCCATTGCCGGCGAACGAAACAGACGACGCCCCGCGCCCGGCGGGAAATACGTGACCCTAACGCCATCCTGATCGGTCGCACGTCCGAGCGGAACCGCAAGATCGCCTACGCCATCGATATTCGTTGTGAACACATGCACATCGTGTCCTCGAGCAACTTGCGCCCGCGCCAACTGGTGCACCGAATAGATGGGCCCGCCATAACGAAAGGCAGGCTGATAGTAAGGTACAACATGCAAAACTCTCAACTTGCAGCGCGCTCCACCGTCCGTCACTTTCCCAATTCCAAATTGCACTGGGCTGTCCGTCCCTATTCGTCCTGAGATCGAACGCTTTC
The DNA here is from genome assembly GCA_963714325.1 of uncultured Alphaproteobacteria bacterium. GTDB lineage: Bacteria > Pseudomonadota > Alphaproteobacteria > Rhizobiales > Hyphomicrobiaceae > CAVQOB01. The sequence goes on from CAVQOB010000010.1 coordinate 191,316, forward strand.
GAGTATCGACGCCCATCGATCGCCATAAGCGTCCCACGACTGCAGTAATGCTCGCGCACGCGCCGCCGCACCCATGCGCTGCGCTAACGCACGTGCATCAATGAATTGCAGCATCCGCAGAGCCAAGCTCTCCGCGTCGCCCGCCGGGACAACATACCCCTCGACACCATCGGTAATAAGATCCGGCCCCGCACTGGCATCGCTCGCAATGACAGCTAGTCCGCTGGCCATCGCTTCCAAAACAACAAGTCCGTAGCCGTCAAACAATGATGGGAAAACAAAAACGTCACTCGACCGAAAAGCCATCGGCATGTCCGCATGCGCAATCGGCCCAATCACTTCAATATTTCGGTTCGCCGGTATACGTTCGAGCACCTGTGGCTCTACCCTTCCGACCAGCGTCAGCTTGGCTGAACCTCGCGGTATTCTCGACCACGCATCCAGAAGAACCGCCATACCTTTGAGCGGCGACAGAGAACCCGCGAACAGAAAACGGATTGGCCCGCCATGAGTACCTGCGACACCATTCGGTGGCTTGAAGAATACGCTGCCATCGACACCATAGGGATTGACTGAAATCCGTTGCGGCGAAATTCCAGCGCTGACAAGAGTTTTCAGGACAAAACTGCTACCAACAACGATACGGTCGGCGGCGTCATGCTCAATGCTTTCTATCGTCCTCACCGTAGCAGGCTTCGTTGCACCGATCCATTGGCGTCCATAGTTTCGTGCAATCGATTGCAGCGCCCAAGTATGGGCATTGGGGTGCGGCGCCGTTCGATCCAGTACAAACAGGCGGCCGATCGCCCGCGCCCGATCTGCGAGAATCCATGACGCGCAATCGAATCCAATGACATGACTGGCCGCGTCGATCGATGCCTGAGCGATGCGCCGTTGAAAATGCTCACACTTTGTTTGGTAAGCCTCCTCATTTGGAGTGCCGCGGAAACGATCGAAAAGAAATTTGGCCTCAAGCCCGCGAAGCTGATGCAGCCGATGCGGCGGCACATTGCCGATCGTCCGATGCCCGACCGCCCGAAGCAACGATGCTGGCGCCATCGCCGCGAATCCGCGTTGCATGGGACTGCCCGTGCGCAACGCGATCGACGTCCAAAACTCCTGCAGGATACCAAGCCGCTCCAACTGCTCAGCAAGCCTGAATGAATGCTGCGTCCCAGGATGGCAAAGCAGGACACTCACAATGGATGCCTCATTCGCCTGCCGCCCGCGCGACGCCGGCCATCCCAGACGTTAACCGGCATTTGGTGCCGTCGCTCTGATCGGTGGCGGTCCGATACGCGTCATCGCCAGCAGGCTGACAGCGAACCAGTACGCCACGGCACCATAGGAGGCCGCGAAGACACCGCTACCCTGATGCAGCCCCATGATCAAGACTGGCAATGCCAGCACTGCAGCGGCTCGGTCACTCGCGGTCATACCGCGGATCAAAACAACACAAGCCCACAACACCAAAATTATCCGAACAGCCAAACTCAGCAGCCAGCCCAGGAAACCAATTTCAAGCACGATACGCCCTGATTCTTCCTCGAACGACCCGTTGTTTGGCAACCAATAGAACGGGACCCGGCTATCAACAAATGCCAAGGAACCGTAGTTGGCGGCGCCAGTTCCAAACCCCAACCATCCACTCGTATCAAAGTGTCGAAATGCATTGGTGAATGTCGTGACAATCCTATCCTCGTCATGGCGATTTTCTTCGAACCGCTGATAGAGTGCTTCCCAAGCCATGGCCGAATGAGAAAGATCGGCGACAATAAACGCAAACATTGCCAAAGCCAGGAACCCGCCCACGGCGCTTGCCGCAACTTTGAAGTTGAAGGCTCGACCAATCACGCCCGCCACCATCATGACACTGACCCCGAATGCCACGCTTGAAATGACCGAACGCGAGCCCGTCGTTGGCAACGATAAAAGGACCAGTGCAAGCCCAACAAGGAACGGCAGCGACCGATACCCAAGCAACAGAAAACCCAAGCCAAGATTTGCCATACAGATCGAGAAGGCCGACATCCCTGTGATGTAAGAAAATGTGCCACTGACGCGCAGCAAACTGGATGTTCCGAAGTAGCCCATGGCCGCTTGACCGGCTTCAAGTTGAAAATTAACCCAACTGTCTACGGGGGACGCAACCTGTACCAGCGCCAGTATCGATACTGGAATAGCAATAAATGGATAAACCCTCGTCAACGCACCCAACGCATCTTCAATTCGGGGGAACGCCGCTGGCACAAGCAGAATTAAGCCCGCATATAAAAGATGTGATTTCAATCCCCAGACACCGACGAGAATATTCGGCAGATGCGGATTGAAAATTTCGATAAAGACCCAAAAAGCGTAAAATGCCAACGCAACCTGCACATGGATTGGCACACGCGCGCGCGCATGTTGATGAAGGCCAAGCGACACGGCGAACGCTATCATGATCATCAGCAGGACGTCTTTGGTGATAAAGACGAGAGTCTCTACCTGGGGCAGAATCCACTTGCGCAGCGCTCCATCGTAAGTGAGCAACAGCAGAAACGTCAGCAGCATCGATTGCAACGTCCGAGTCGCATTTCCCGCCGTCATGATTGATCCACCGCCTTCTGCAATACACGCAAATAGTCGGCCGCTACCAGATCCAATCGATGCCGGGCAAGATGCTCGGCCCGTGCGCGGTCATCAGGCCTGCCCGGCAGTGGTGCCCCAACAGCTCTGGCATTTGCACATAACAATAGCGTCTCGAATATTGAGTTTTCATTTGGTTCTACGAGGAGGCCACATTCACCGACTGCTTCAGGCAATCCGCCGCGATTGGTGGCAATAACCGCTTCGCACCGTGCAATTCCCTCCAATGCTACAATTCCAAACGGCTCCTCCCAGACGGACGGAACCACGAGGTAGGCGTGCCTGGACAGCTCGTCGACTAGGTGCTGTCCAAAGAGTGACCCTGAAAAGCGAACTGCATGCGATATCCGTAAATCGGTCACCAGGTTTTCGAGCGGAACCCGCTCTGGTCCTGAACCGACAATTGTGAGCCGCGCACCTGGCACCTTATCGACAACGCCGGCAAACGCGCGGATCAGTAGATCGGCCCCCTTCTCGCGCACAAGCCGACCGCAGAAGACAAAGTCGCTTGCCTTCTCACGCGGCGCAATATCCCGAAAGAAATCGTCCGACAGCGCATTCGCCACAACCGTGCAATGCCCCGGAAGTGCTGCCGCCACAAATTTACTGCAAGCGATGTTCGGCACAAACCACGTCAGCGCGCGCTTCAAGCCTTCCAGTACCGTTCCGCGCAATCCCACACCACGATAACAACCGTGATGCGTTGCAACAATGGGGCGACCAGCCGCAATAGCCGGCCCGATCCCGACAAGACTGATGTTCATGAACATGACGACGTCCGATTGCGCCATGGCTCGGCTCCGCTCCGAGAACGTCTTGGGCCTGCTGATAACGTACGTCGCCGGAGGTGTAAACTCCGGTGTCGCCGGTGTCGACGTCAAGACCTCGACACTATGCCCCATCGCGGCAAACCGTGATGCCAGCATATCGCCGAGCCCTTCAAGTCCGCCGAGCGTCGGGATAAAGCTCGGCGTGAAAATGCAGATCCTCAATTTGGCCGACGATTGGGCAGATTTTGAATTCTATACTGACGAAACCCGACTTTACCACCCTCTTTGACCGACCACGCGAGACAGTGCAGTTTGACTCTGCCCCGATCACTATCACCCGACGCGAAATGGCGGATCGATGAGACCAGCACAACGAGGGCCCTCAGTGTAAAGCCTGCAATACCGCCCTGCTTTTTGGCAATGTAGAGCGAGTTCACAGTGAAGGCCGCCACAACGAATGCACCTTCACTATCTGTCGTGGGATTATCGACAATGACATTGTTCAGGTAGGCCTTTTTGCTCTGAGCGAACGGTGTCCGCAGAAAAATCTCCGCCTCGCATCCGTACATGAAAGCGTTTTCATCGAATCCGCCTGACTCAACGAGCGCCGCAACCCTGAAGATGCTGAAAGTTCCATTTAAAATTTGCGGCTCGGAGTTGCCGCGCAATGGAACGACACTGAAACCTCGAGCTAGACTGTATCGGCACGCCAGGGGAAAAGAGTATTGCGCACTGGCTGCTCCGACGCGCTGGTCATCGAAAACCCCAAAGCAGGTCGGGTCAAACGCGATAAAGTGCGAGTCGTGCGCGGCGATCGCCAGCAACTCATACTCGCATTGGTTCGAGACGAAGGCATTGATGGCTGCACCCCAACCCAAATTTTCTCCTGATAGAAATCGCGCCGCATGCACATGCGCAACTTGACGCGCTCGATCGGCATTCTCCGCCGTAGAGCCATTGTCGACGATCGAAATTCTCGCGAATGCCCGCAGGTCATCGCCCAATGTCGCCATCGATTTTTGCAACGCCGCTGGATTGTTATGATGTATAAAGATTAACTCGCAGCCCGGCAATCTTTTGACATCGCGTCGTGCCACCAGTCCTTGAGCCACGCAATAGGTTTCCTTATCGGCTGCAGCGAGATCTGTATTGACAGCCATACCCGAACAGCCCTGCACATCAACCATCGCCGACATCCCGATCAAGCAGACGCCACGACGTATGCCCAGCGCCTCGATGCCGAGCAATTCTGTTTCTGCAATTGGGGCACGGCGGAATATTTGCGATGATGGACTGCGCCATTCTGCAACCATCGGGCTGTGGGCGTCGTGAAACCAGTTTTTTGGCGCTCGACGATGGCACGCGGCAGCGGGCTCGCTGGGCTGATCGCTAGCGCCCGCTTACGCGCCTGCTTCGAACCTGCGGCCAGCGGCCCAACGCGCTTGAGCAACGTTGCGTCGACCAACGGCACGCGGACCTCCAGCGAATGCGCCATGCTCGCCCAATCCGTATCACGAAGGAGCTGGTTGCGCATGTAGTGCGCCGCCTCAAGCGTGGCAATTTTGGCAAATGCGCCCCTCGGACGTGGATTCAATTGCGCATCAATGAACGCTAGCGGACCCAGGCGCCGCAGCCCCTCGTGCGCCATCTCGCCCGGCATTACCTGGGGCAGCTCCCACGGCATGAACAGTCCACGCTTAAGGAGGTAGGCGCCCGCGAAGGTGCCACCAAATTCCAGCATACCTGCAGCCTTAGGTGACTGGGTCATCACATCCAGTCCGAGACCACATATCGCCCGGCGCAGAGTGGAACCAAGCAGCGGAATGTGCGACGGGAGTGCTAGCCATTTGACCCAGGACGCAATGTCCGTGAATGACGAATATCCACCAAACAACTCGTCCCCGCCAAGGCCGGAAATTGCGACCTTCAACCCAAGTTCATGCGCGGCCTTGCTGACGAACCACGTGTTGACCCCGTCGATTGTAGGTTGATCCATCGCCGCCAGAATGCGAGGAAGATCAGCATTGAATTCCGCTTCTGTCACTGAGCGCCGGACATGGCGCGTTCCGTAGTGACGCGCGACAACTTCTGCCAATGAACTTTCGTCATGAGCGCTGCCTTCAGTTCCCTCGAAAGTCACCGTGACAGTCTGGATATCCTTTTGTCCGGCATCCCGCATCAGCCCAACCAATGCGCCAGAATTGATCCCCGCGGACAGAAAGGCTCCAACCGGAACGTCGGCAACGAGATGGTGTCGAACGCTATCGAGAACCGCAGCCCGTATCAACTCTTGCGACTCTTCCATGGAAACCGTCAGCGCATTCGGCTGACCGTAGACGCTGGCGATCCTGTGGTAGACCATCGGAGCTTGGATCCCGTTCCGATCGACCATGACGTAACTGCCGGCCGGCACCGCGCGTATCTGACGCAACGTCGTATAGGGTTCCGGTACACTCCCAAACAAGTAATACCCGGCCCAGCCTGCGGGATCGGCATCGTTGGATATCGCGCCACCAGCCAACAACGACTTGACCTGCGATCCAAACCGGCAGGTCCAACCGTCATCAGCATAGTACAGCGGTTTGATCCCGTAAGGATCACGCGCCAAGAACAGCTGCTGCTGCTCGGCATCCCAGATCCCGAACGCAAACATGCCCCGGAGATCACCGAGCATCGCGGCGCCTTTCAGGGCATAGAGATGCAGTAGAACCTCTGTATCGGATTGAGTGCGGAAGATGCGACCTTGTGCTTCGGCCTGCCGCCGCAACTCCCGATAATTGTAAATCTCGCCGTTAAACGTAATGGTCAGCTTGCCGTCGACCGTTGACATCGGTTGCGCGCCGGTATCGGAAAGATCGATGATCGACAATCGCCGATGCGCCAGTCCAATCCGGCCATCAACATCGAACCACTTCGCTTCGCCATCCGGCCCACGCGCTTTCATATGCTCGCTGATCCGCGCCAGTTCCAGACGGTTCACGGCGTTGGCCGCGTGATGATAAGCATAGATGCCAGCAATGCCGCACATTTAATGATGACTTCCCTCGTCCGACCTTCTCATCGTGTTTTACAGCCTTGTGTTTAACAGCCTTGGCTCGCTCCAAGAACATGTTGTGACACGCATTTGCTGGGCGCAGCTTCCCGTGCTGTGTCGGAGCCCCGATGGGCATCCCAATCTTGAGGTCGAGTTAGGAAGGCGCCGATGGCAGGTGCCAGAAGTCGAGCACCACCGACCGAGAGATGGTTGTTGTCGCTATACAGCACTGTGCCATCACGCGCCGCCAAACACTGATCGGCGCGGCACAACTCGTTGGCAGGGTCCCACATTCGCACGCCGGACATACTCGTCGTCAACGCCTGCAGCACCCCGAGAGAACTACCGCGATAAAGGTCGACCTCTGCACGTGGACGCCCGCAGGCATCCAGGCCACGGCGCGCTACACATCGTGGCACCGATGTCTCATGCCGCGGAACTTCAGCCAATATTGCAACTTTAAAGCCCCTGCTCACTAGGGAAGCCATCAGCTTTTGCAGATGCGGGCCCCATTCATCGGACCTCATATTGTGAATGTGAAAATCCGACCAGCGCGCGGCCAGTACGATCGTCTGCACACCCGACGCTTTGACTTCCGTCAGTGCAACATCGACCGCGCGATTAAAGGCGACACAATTCTTATGATGAACTTGGGCTCCTCCAAGAAGTCCTGCCGGGATCTGATCGACATAGGGCTTGCAACCGCCCATGGTTCGCACGACGACTCTCGCACTTGTCGCCTCCGCCAATTTTTCGAAAGCGGCTTTAAAGTGATCGGCGTGAGAGTCGCCCCACAGCAAGACCTGTGGCCCACTTGATCCCCGCCCCAACGTGCAGACATCCATTGGCGCAAGGCCCGTAAATGGCCTACCGAAATACTGGCAATCAGCGGGAAAGGAACTCAATTCATTCATCGCCTGCCCCGCCATGCGAAGCACCGGGTCTTTCGCCATCCGCTGGTCGGCCGACGACCACAACACTAGCGCAAGTCCGGCCGACATCAGCATGAGAGCAACACCGGCAGCAACACTTTGGCCGGCACTCGCGAACGGCCAGGGCCTTTGACGACGAACAGGTTCCTCGACGTACCGGAACGTCAGGGCTGAAAGAACAAGTGCGAGCAGGACTAGGGCAATATCCCGAAGCAGCCACTCTGAACCCGGACTTGCCGAGCGCGCTAAAGCGAGCAGTGGCCAGTGCCACAGATACCAGGAGTACGAAAGTTTACCGACCAGGACCAAGGGTTTCGATGACAGCCCGCGCGCAACAAGCCCGCTCCTGGAGCTGCGCAATCCAACAATTGCGGCCGCGGTTCCAAGGACCGGTATCGCCGCCAAGGCACCCGGAAACATCGTCGTATTGTTGAATATAATTGCGGCACCGACAACTGCGCAAAGCCCAACAAGAACGAGCCATTCGCTCATTCGGCGATCGATTGCATTGTCGCTCATCCTCGATATGGAAAGCGCAATCAAGCCGCCAACGCAAAATTCCCATGCCCGGAACAGCGGCATGTAGAACACCATCGTCGTACGCGACGGCGTCAACCACCAACACGCAACAAATGAAAGAAACAAAGCGGCGACAAAGGCGGCAACGATCCAAGCAATGGCATCGGCATTCTTGCGCTGCGAGACAATTGCGATGGCCAACATCACCAATGGGCAAACAATATAGAACTGCTCCTCGACCGCCAGTGTCCAAAGATGGAGCAGCGGAATCTCTTCGGCAGAATCAGCGAAGTAATGGGACTGCGTTCTCCAAAAAAATATGTTGGCCAGAAAACTTGAGGCCGCGATCGCCGATTGCGCCAGACGCTGCTGTTCGCCGACCGGCACCAGCAAGAGTTTTCCGAGCGCTATCGTCGCGACCAGAACGATAAACAAGGCGGGTAGAAGTCGCCGGGCTCGACGAGCATAGAAATCCAAAAGATCGATGCGTCCGGTCTCGGAAACCTCGCGAGCCAACAGTCCCGTGATCAGATAACCCGAAATCACAAAGAATACGTCGACGCCAATAAATCCGCCACGAACGACTGGCAACCCCACGTGGAACCCGACTACCAATACGATCGCGATCGCTCGCAACCCGTCGATCTCCGGCCAATACGCTTCGCCGATCGCGCGATTTTGCTTCATGCCAACTCCCATAGAACCGTACTCAATGGCGGCATTGCAGCCCGGGTTTGCGAAACCCTGCGTTCCATGCACACTGCGCTCACCGTCAGCGACGCCGGCGAAGGCGTTAATTGCCGCAGCCAGTGACCGACTGCCAGCAAGACAAAAATCATTCGACTTCGCCTGCGACCACGGCTACCGCACTCGGGGTGACACTGGTCCACCGATTGATCGTGCTTGAAGTCTAATCGTGCTTGCCGATAATGCTAGGCTGGCGCCCGACAATCGCGAGGCACAGATAGTTTTCTCAATCGCAACGTTAATTTCGCTTGGTCGAAGGACGGGATCACCACCGGGACTCAGGCGGCGGGTGATCCCTCGAGCGTTGGCCCCGCAACTCGGCCTGGGAGTTGCGACGCGGCTCCTGGAGTGGCGCTCGGTGCGGCAATCCCGCTGGTCCGCAAGTCAGCCCAGGCGCGGTCGATGGCGGCTTGGCTGACCCGCTCGCCGAACACCAGCATTTGCACCGTTCGGAAGGCGATCTCGATGTCTAATTTCAGCGACGCATTCTGAACGTACCAGACATCCAACGCCGCCTTGTCCGCCGCCGAAACTTCGCGCCCACCCATGACTTGTGCCCATCCTGTCAACCCCGGGCGGACCACCAGACGCGCCGCGAAAGCCGCGGATTGATCGACAGGCAAGAGCGGTCGCGGCCCCATGAACGACATCTCGCCTTTGGCGATATTCCAAAGCTGCGGAAGCTCGTCGAGCCGGGTCGTGCGTAAGAAGAGACCAAGTCCCGTCACGCGCTCGTTGTCAGGCCGATGCCGGCCGGCCGCATCAAACGCACCGCCCATCGTCCGGAACTTGTACAGGCGGAACAGGCGGCCACGATATCCCGGACGATCCTGCCAGAACAGCGTCGGCTGTCCCAGGCGCGAAACGACAACCAGCCAGACCCCGGCCACCAGCGGCGCCAGCAGAATCAACAGAACCACCGACAGTGCGAAATCAATGATGCGCTTGCCGCTCCAGAACGGCCGCCGAACTGCACGCTGGAGACGTGCGATATCGAAGACCGGCGAAACCACCGGCCATTCCATATCGGTCTCACGTGCAGCCTGATCATCGCGGGTGACGGTGGCGTCCAAGCCGAGTTTACTGGCCAACAACTCGACGGCAATGTGCGATGCGTCTTGCAAACTCTTAAGTTGCCCTTTGAGCTTGCCAGACAACACATGATCAGGCGCCGCGATCAACAGCCGATCGACGAACACGCCATGCACGGATAGCCGATTGAGCAGATCAGGCAGTTCTTCGGCCGAACCGAAGATTGGGACCTGATGCAACTGCCGACCTGCATGCATGTCATCGATATCGAGAACGCCGGCAATGCGAACATTGCCCGCTGACAACTCCGATACGGCGGCCAAGTAGAGGTGTGTCAGCTTCGACATGCCGATCACCAGGACGCATGATTGCTGCGCTTTTGGCGTCACGACCTGCACAGCTGATTGCGGGAGCGGCTGCAATTTCGAACTGAACCACAAGCGCGTCGCGACCCGCGCCCCGACCATGAACATGATTGCCAGCATCGCCTGCAGGATCGGGATCGACCGCGCGATGCCGTCCATGCGATTGATCGTGAAGACGGCAAGCGTCGACGCCAATACCGTGCACACGACCGCCACGGCAACGCGGAGACAGTCGATCATGGTGCAATAGCGCCAGAGCTGGCGGTCGGTGCCAAGCACCGCGTGCACGGGCGCTGCGATGGCCAGTGTCAAACCTAGCAGTGGTAGGAGACTATCGAGCTTGTCTGGCGCAACCGTCAGGTTTTCGCGCAGGAACGATGCTGTAATCGTCGCCAGCCCCAGGAGCGCGAGATCAAGACAGGACGTAATGGTCCGGAATGGTAAGATACGCATGACAATCTAGCCCCAACTCATTCAAAATGAACTACTGGTAATCCTGCAAATTCCAATTCGGACGTCTGCAAATTTTTTGGCGTCCAAATTGACACCGTCAGCCCGCTTGCTTCATCTGTATTAGCTCAAGGCTAGAGTAAAAAAGAACATTATGCAATCACTTGAATGGCTACAACGTACCGGCGACGTTCCTCAATTCTGAAACACAGTTATGATGCTTCTGAACACATTGTGGCGCCCCCTTCAATCGCATGTGCTGCTCCAATCATTGGTGCACGAATGACTATGCAATAGCCTTGTCTAGAACTGGGCGGCCCGCGACGATGAGGGATGGTGCGGTCTTGGCCAATCGATGGCACCAGGGACCGCAGCCCGCAGCCCGCAGCATCCCTCGATCAGAATCGATCAATACGATAGGGGCGCGGGTCCGTGAACGGCGTCTCGCCGACCATCAGTTCGGCTAACAGCCGGCCAGTCACTGGCCCCATCGTGAAGCCGAGATGATGATGGCCGAAATCGGCCCACAGTCCCTTTTGCCCGGGCACCGCGCCGATGGCTGGCAGCATATCCGGTAGGCAGGGCCGTCGCCCGAGCCACGGCTCGGTTTCCACACGATCGGCTAATGGAAACAACTTTCGCGCGAACGGTTCGACCTTGCCCAACTGCACTGGTGTTGGCGGCGTATCGCGATGCCCGAACTCGGCTCCCGTCGTCAAGCGAATGCCCTTGGCCATCGGTGTGATGACATAGCCATGGTCCGTATCCAGCAAAGGCCGGTTGAGTGTTGCATTGCCGCGCGCCGCATAGTGCATGTGGTATCCACGCTTGACGAACAAGGGGACCCAAGTGCCGAGCTTGGCCATCACGTCATCGGCCCACGGTCCGAGCGCCACGACGACATCGCGCGCGGTCACAGGGCCGTTCGCCGTCTGCACCTGCCAATTGTCGCCTGATCGCTCCAGCGTCCGGGCCTCCCCGCGCAGGAACGTGCCGCCGATTTTTACGAACATGTCAGCGTAGGCCTTACCGACGGCACCGGGATCGGCGACGCTGATTGGGTCCGGCATGAAGACCCCGCCAGCGAACGCTTCGGATAGATGCGGCTCGAGTTCCGCGACGCCGGATGAGCTGACCTCCCTGAAGTTTATTCCCCATTTGTCGCGATCGTGCTGGTCCTTGACGACCGCGGCTTTCAGTGCCGCGCCGTCCCGATACAGCCGCATATAGCCGGTGCGGCGCATCATGGCCTCGATGCCGGCTTCGCGCATCAGGACTTGATGTTCGCTGACGCAGCGGCTGATGAGCGGTTTGGCTGCCGCCGCAATTGCATCCTGCTTGTCGGGCGCCGTGGCGCGCCAGTAGCGAAAGATCGCCGGCAAAACTTTTGGCAGCGCGCTGTAGTGGACGTTGGCTTCGGGCAACATGTTGAAGGCGTACTTCGCCACCTTCCAGGGATCGCGTGGAAACGGATAAGGCACCACACCCTCGATTTGAATGATGCCGGCATTGCCGTAGCTCGTTTCCTCCGCCGCTCCACGCCGATCGATCAGGACAACCGAACGGCCCTTCTTCTGCAGGTGCAGGGCCGCCGACACGCCAACCATGCCGGCCCCAAGGACGATGACGTCGGTTTTCATGATTTGCTCGTGGATAGAGGGCGTCGGTGGGTCAGATTCGCGGCATTAAACCCCAAGTCACCATTGAAGCGCAAAGGGCGGGATGCTACGGGGACGGCATAGCAGACCCGCGCCGCGTCGCAAAAGCTGGTGCACCCGGACTTGCGTCAGTCGCGCCGGGTGTTGCGGACAGTCAGAGACGGCTCCTGATGGCCGCGGCCTGTCGCGCCGCGCGATCACATTTTTCAGGCGCTTCAGCTGCCCACCAGCAGCCGCGCGTCACACACACCGGAGAGCACCATGATCCCCCGCTATTCCCGTCCCGAGATGGTCGCGATCTGGTCGCCGGAAACGCGGTTCCGCATCTGGTTCGAGATCGAGGCGGCAGCCGCCGAAGGCATGGCGGAGATCGGTATGATCCCGAAGTCGGCGGCGAAAAATATTCGCGACAAGGGCACGAAGGCGGTTTTTGATGTTGCCAAAATCGACGCCATCGAGGCCGTCACCAAGCATGACGTCATTGCCTTCCTGACGCATCTCGGCGAGTTCATCGGCGAGGACAGCCGATTCGTCCATCAGGGCATGACCTCGTCCGACGTGCTCGACACCTGCCTCTCCGTGCAAATGGTTCGCGCTTCCGATCTGCTTATCGCCGATCTCGACCGCGTCATGGCAGCCCTCAAGACGCGCGCACTGGAACACAAGACCACCATCACCATCGGCCGCAGCCACGCCATCCACGCCGAGCCGACGACGTTCGGCGTCAAGCTCGCCTATGCCTATGCCGAATTCCAGCGCGGCCGCGAGCGCATGATCGCAGCGCGCAAGGAAATCGCCACCTGTGCCATTTCCGGCGCCATCGGCACGTTCGCCAACATCGATCCGCGCGTCGAAACGCATGTCGCCAAGTCGCTCGGTCTTGCGATTGAACCCGTGTCGACGCAGATCATCCCGCGCGACCGCCACGCCATGTTCTTCGCCACGCTCGCGGTCATCGCTTCATCGGTCGAACGCCTCGCCATCGAGTTCCGCCACTTACAGCGCACGGAAGTGCTCGAAGCCGAGGAATTTTTCTCGCCCGGCCAGAAGGGCTCGAGTGCGATGCCGCACAAGCGCAATCCCGTGCTGACCGAAAATCTCACCGGCCTCGCCCGGATGGTGCGCAGCTATGCGCTGCCGGCGATGGAGAACGTGGCGCTGTGGCATGAACGCGATATCTCGCATTCCTCGGTTGAGCGGATGATCGGTCCCGACGCGACGGTGACGCTTGATTTCGCGCTGAACCGGTTGGCCGGTACCATCGAGAAGCTCGTCGTCTATCCGGCCAACATGCGCAAGAACCTGGATCAACTCGGCGGCTTACACAATTCGCAGCGCGTCCTGTTGGCGCTGACGCAAGCCGGCTGCTCGCGCGAGGACGCCTACGCGCTGGTGCAGCGCAATGCCATGAAGACCTGGGAGCAGGGGAAGAACTTCCTCGTCGAACTCAAGGCCGACAAGGATGTGACGGCCAAGCTGAGCCCAAAAGACCTCGAAGCCATGTTCGACGACGCCTACCACCTCAAGCACGTCGACACGATCTTCAGCCGAGTGTTCGGGTGATTTTTCACCATTGCAGTCGTTGCCAGTGATGGTCTCCAAGACTAAGATTGGACCATGAACGCGCCACTCAACCTCAGACTCGACAAGGCTTCTTTCACGTCCTGGCTGGACCGCCAGGACCGCAAGTACGAGTGGAAGGAGGGCCGCGTCGTGCAGATGTCGCATGTCACCAAGGCGCACGCGCGGATTGTCTCGAACATATTGCGGGCGTTCAGTGCGCGCCTCGACCTTGATCGCTGGGCCGTCACCGCCTCCGATCTCGGCGTCGAAGATACCGACTGGCTCCGCTTCCCCGATGTCATTGTTGAGCCGATGGACACCGATGATAAGGCGCGCCGCGCACAACATCCAGCCATCATCGTCGAGGTCCTCTCGCCGTCATCGATCGGCATCGATATGACCGAGAAGCCGGAAGAATACGCGACGATAGCAACGCTCAGCGCTTACATCGTCGCCAGCCAAGATGAGCCAATCCTGTGGCTTTGGCAGCGCAATCCGGTCGGACAGTTCCCCACTAAGCCCGTCGAGATCAACGAGCGAGATCAATCACTGACACTCACGTTTGAAAATCTCAACGTCCCGCTCGCGGAGATTTACCGCGGCGTCGCGCAGACCTGACGACAAGCGATCCGCTTACCGCCCGATGATCCGCGCGAGTACGATGACCAGCAGTGCGCCGGCCGTCGAGACGGCGATCTGGTTGCCCCAGCCGCCCAGATCGAATGGCAGCTTCAAGAGGCCTGTCTGGATCAGCATGCCGCCAATGAAGGCGCCGATGATGCCGACCAGGGCATTGCGGATCAGCCCGCCGCCGCCGAGCAGCATGCCGGCCAGCCATCCGGCGATCAATCCGTTCACGACCATGACGATGTAGGGCATATAGGGCGCATATTGCGACATGATGGACACTCCCTGGAGACAAACCGGTTCGCGATCTATCCATTCCAACCCATCAAAATTAAGACGCAAAAAGGCCGGACCACGCAGATCCGGCCTCCAGAGCCTGACAAAGCTCGTGTTCGCTATATGCCGAGAAAGCGCGCCAGCACGATCACGACGATCGCACCGATCGTCGATGTAATGATACTATCGACAATCGGATTACCGGCATTGAAGCGGACGCCGACGGCGTTGAGCAGCCAACCGCCGACCACCGAGCCGATCAGCCCGGCGATGAGATAGCCGATCAATCCGGCCCGCAATCCGCCAACTACGAAACTCGCAAGCCAGCCGGCGACGATGCCGATGACCGCCATGATAATCAGTCGCTGTGCATCCATTGTAGGTCTCCCGTTGAGTGCTGAAGCACTGGCGGCAATAGCCCGTACACACCACGAGCGAGCACCACCTGAGACTGAGTGTCGCTGACTCGCCCACCTAAAGTCGAGTTGCTTTGCGCGGGCGTGGCTAACAAAACGCCGAATCAAACCTTCGCAACTGCAGCATTTGCGCTTGGGCGATAGGCGAGCACCGAAACAAGCACCACGGTCGTCACAATCAGGAGACCACAGGCCCAAGGCAGCATGCGTCCCTGATAGAGCGGCAACGTCAACAGCACGAGACTGCTGGCCATGACCTGACAGAAAAAGCCGTAGAGCGAAGACGCGACGCCGGCGATTTCATGATGTGGCTCGATCACCAGACTGGCACAGTTGGAGAGCACCACCAGGAAGCTGGAATTAAAAACTAACATCAGCCCGAGGAACGCAGGAAGGCTCAGAACATCAGCGAGGCTCGACGCGACCAACGCCAATGCGACGGCCGCCATCGCCGATGCCGCAATCCGCGTTGTCGGCACGACACCGAGTTTTTGAATGAGGCGATTGTTGGCCAATTGACCAAAGATGATCCCAAAACCGGTCGCGGCAAAGAGTGCTGCAAATCGAAAGCCATCGACGTCGAACGACGACTTGAACAGGCGTGGCGCATTCGTCACGAACGACGCGATAGCAAATGTCAGAACGCCGGCAACGGCCAGAAAATAGCGTGACTGCGGATGGCCAAACACGCGCCGCGTTGCATCGAGCAACGTTGCCGGCTCAAGCGCCTTTGGATTGGGCGCTGCATTGGTCTCTTTCAAGCCGATCAGCGCCGCCGTCAGAACCGACGCGCCGAATACCACCATGCCAACAAACACCCACCGCCACCCGCCAGCGCTGACCAAGCCAAACCCGAGCAGCGGCGCCAGGATCGGTCCGCCCGAGAAGATCGCGAAGGACAACGCCATCGTTCGCGCCAACTCCGGCCCGCTGTTGGTGTCGCGTAAAATCGCGCGTCCAACAACCACTCCGAACGCCGAGCCGAACCCTTGCAGCGAGCGTCCCGCCAACACAACATCGATGCTCTGGGCGGCCAGCCCAACAAACAACCCGGCGAGATAAACCAAGAGACCGGCAACGACGATCGGCTTGCGGCCGAACCGGTCCGACAATGGCCCCGCGAACAGCTGCCCGACGCCCGCCGATAAAAGGAAGACTGGGATCACGGACTGCGCACGCTCAACTGGTACGCTGAAGCCCTGCTGCAGCGACCAGAACGCCGGCAGCATGATGTCACACGAGAACGCGTTGAGCATCAGCAGCAGGCCGCAGAAGGGGATCAGAAACGTGCGGGACATCGTCGTTGCTTAGCAGCCGCAGCAGGCGAAGGCGAGCCAGCCCGGTGCATAGGCCCAATGCACGCAGACATGCCGTTGCCAAATCAATTTTTTCTGTCGCGGTCACCCCCCAACTCAAGTCCGGCACTGGCGCACCGTTTCAATCGGCGGCATCGATCTCTTCGATGTCACGCCTCGCCGATCACCGCGATCACCGCACCCTGGGCCACCTGCGCACCTTCGGCCGCGTCGATCAACTCGATGATTCCCGCCACCGGCGCCGGCAGCACATGCTCCATCTTCATCGCCTCGACGACGGCGACTCTGGAGCCCTTCTCGATCGCATCACCGACCTTGACGAAGACCTTGGCGACGCGACCGTTGATTGGCGCCCGCACCTTGCCGCTGCCATCGCCATCGTCGGTCGCGGTGGCGTCGTATGAGGGCGTCGTGAGCTCGGTCTGCTGCCCGTCGACAACGACCAGCAACTGCCCTATTCCCGTCCGGTGCGCACTAAAGCGTCGTGTCGTGCCATCGCCGGCCACAATCGGCTCAACGACTTTGGCGCCCGCTGACGTCCAGTTGACAACCACGTCTTGCGCACGACCATCTATCATCACCGACCGCGTCTCCTGGCGCAGCGCTCCGATCTGGAACCCGTCCCGTCGTGACCAAGGCGAGAGCGGATCAGCACGCGCCGCAATCTCGACGTCGTCGCAGATATGCGAGAGCAGCGCCGGGACGCCCGTGACGATCGCCACACTGTCGGGCCGTCGCGCAGCAAAGTGTTCGAGATCGCGGCCGATCAGACCGGTATCCATGGCCGCCGATTGCACCCGGGCGTCAGCGAGCAAATGCGCTAGGAACCGCTGATTGGTCTGCGGCCCAGCGATCACGGTTGCGAGCAGCGCATCGCCCATTGCGGCGATCGCCGCGGCTCGATCGGGCCGCGCGACAATCAGCTTTGCGATCATCGAGTCGTAGAACGGCGACACCTCGGCGCCGGCCGCAACGCCTGTTTCAACGCGCAGGCCATCGACGTGCTGCGGCGTCTCAAAAGCATGGATCGGCCCAACACTCGGCATGAAACCCTTCGCCGGGTCCTCCGCGCACAACCGCGCCTCGATCGCATGTCCGCGCATTACGATCGCCTCCTGCGCGAGCGGCTGCCGCTCGCCCGCCGCCACCCGCAGTTGCCACTCCACCAGATCAAGTCCGGTGATCGCTTCGGTCACGGGATGCTCGACCTGCAGTCGCGTATTCATTTCGATGAAATACCAGGGCGCGGACGCGCTCAGCGTGCCGCCTTCCACCAGAAACTCGACCGTGCCTGCGCCCGTGTATCCAACGGCCTTGCCGAGCGCCACCGCTGCGGCACAAATCTTCGCCCGCAACGCCTCGCTCATCCCCGGCGCCGGCGCTTCCTCGATGACCTTTTGGTTGCGCCGCTGCAGCGTACAGTCACGCTCGAACAGATGCACGACGTTGCCATGGCTATCACCGAAGACCTGCACCTCGACGTGCCGCGGTTTGACGACGACTTTCTCGATCAACACCTGATCGTTGCCAAAACTGCTCGCCGCCTCGCGCTTGGCGCTATCGAGAAGCTCCGCGAATTCAGCCTCGCTCGCCACCAACCGCATGCCGCGGCCGCCGCCGCCGGCGACGGCTTTGATCATGACGGGATAGCCTACGCGTTTGGCCTCCGCCTTCAGCGTCGCCAGATCCTGCTTCGCACCCTGGTATCCCGGCACCACGGGTACACCGGCTTTGATTGCGATATCCTTTGCTGCCGCCTTGCCACCCAGCGCCCGCATCGCCGCAGCCGTCGGGCCGACGAAGATAATCCCAGCCTTGACGCACGCCTCCGGCAGGTCAGCATTCTCCGACAGGAAGCCGTAACCGGGATGGATCGCGTCGGCGTTGGTTGCACGCGCTGCCGCGATGATCTTGTCGATCCGCAGATAGCTCTCGGTCGCCGGCGACGCGCCGATGTGGACAGCCTCGTCCGCCATCGCGCCATGCAGCGCCCGAGCGTCGGCGTCGGAATAGACGGCGACCGTCTTGATCCCCATGCGCTTCGCTGTGCGCATGATCCGGCAGGCGATCTCGCCGCGATTGGCGATCAGCAGTTTTTTGAGCACCGCGCGAGACCCTGTTTCAAATTCGGACACGTCGCCGAAACGCTAATCTACTTCGCGCTACAGAACCCATGATACTGCGAAATCACCGGCTCACCGAGCACACCGAAGTGCCGCGAATGGACGGCTGGATGCGCGCCCTTGACGGCGTCCTTGTCGTAGACCGTCGTGACATTGAGATAACCCTCGCTGACCACTTCGAGGAAATGCAATGCGCCGACCGCCCGCACCACACGCAACGGCCCCTCTCCCTTGGCGCTTTTCTGCACGGCCGTTTGTTTGCCCGCATCGATAGTGGTAATCTCAAGCGTCAACGGCGCCGCCGGCTCGGCCTTGAAGGCGCCCTTGCCATAGACCTGCGCGGCGCCTGCACCGAACGCGCACTCATAGCCGCCGGCATCGTTGGCGCCTGCCGTCGAAATGCTGCCGATGACGCTGACACATGCTGCAGCCAAAACGATCATTCGCATCACTCGGTATTCCAATCCCACGTCACAACTCTCTCAATGCCGCATCAAAAGGCCTGTGGCGCCAAAGTGCAAACAAATTCGATGCGACGTTGCCGATGCTTACGCCTGTGCCGCGCGGCGCCGACCCAGCAAGAACATCAGCAAAGATCCCGCGATACCAAGCACACCGGCACCAAGTCCGGCCTGCATCATGAACGTATCGCTTTCCTCCTGCCGTTGCGCGTCCTCGACGATCACCGGCTTGGAATCCAGCTCGTCCGGCAGGTACTTGATCTTCAGCGTATTGCGCACAATCTTGTCATCGCGAATGATCTGGCCAGCGAACGACTGGCTGACCGTGATCTTCTCCGCCTTCTGCGCAATGCCTTTGGGATCCTTCCACGCAATGTCGACCGAATAGGTGGTGCCGCCGCGGCGTCCCTTGCGTCGGGTCGCGCCCTCAATCGCTGCCGTCGCCTCGACCCCGTTTTTCTCGACCGCTTTGATGCGCTCCGCTTCCGACCACCCGAGATACGCGAAAACCGGTCCGCCAACGGCACCAATCAACAGCAACCAGCGGATCTTGCCAACGAGCCAGGAAATCATGCCTTCCTCCAATGAAAATGCAGGATTCCGCGAGTGTTGCCAACTTTGAGGCGATTGATGGGCGATGCCGGTGCCAGCCCACAGGTCTCGATGAAAGTCAACCTAGGTAGGTACCTAGGTGTTTTAACCATGGCGTTGTGAGATACTGCAATCATCCGAACCGACGGGCGCCGCTGCAGCAGCGCACCCAAGGTCCGGAGAGGCGCCGGCCTCGCTGATGGACGCATCGCGAACCGGCTCCTTTGGGTGCTTGAGGTTGGACGCGACCTCAGACCCGAACGTTGCTGCCGGGCCATTTTACCCCGGCACCTGCAACGTCAAAACCCGGCCGGCGCGCTTGACCGCGACCTGCCATAGCCGCTGCCGCTCCTTGATCAGCCCTTCGAGCGTCAGCACCGTATCAACCGCCTCGGAGCCGATCTGCATGATGATATCACCGAGCTGGAATCCGAGCTTCGCCGCCACCGACCCAGCCCGCACCGAAAGGACAGCAACCCCATCCTCCGCATCGATCCCGAGTTCGTCAGCAACACCCGGCAACAGATTGGAAACTCGCGCTCCATCGAAGGGATGCGCGCCCGAGAGATTGCGCACATCGTCCCGCCCGGGCGCCGGCGCGCCCTTCAACACGACATCAAGCATGGCCTTTCGCCCCTGACGCAACACCTCGAAACGCACGCGATTGCCGACGCCACGGGTGGTCAGGCGATACAGAACGGTCCGTGGATCGGCGGCCTCGACGCCGTCCACTGCGACGATCACGTCGCCGGCTTTCAGCCCCGCCTGCGCCGCCGGACTTGCCGCCTGCACGCGTGCAATGACCGCACCCGTCACCCGCTCGAGGCCGAGCGCCTCGGCGATATCGCGCGTCACGGTTTCGAGTTTCGCGCCAAGCCAGGGCCGTTCGACTTTGCGCCCGGTCACCGCGCTGTCGACGAACAGCTTCACGAGATTGGAGGGGATGGCAAAACCGATCCCGTGAGATCCACCGGAACGCGAAAAGATCGCCGTATTGATGCCCACCAGCCGTCCAGCCATGTCGACCAGCGCACCACCGGAGTTGCCGGGATTGATGGCCGCATCGGTCTGGATGAATACCTGCGCATCACTGCTGCCGACCTCGCTGCGGGCCAGCGCCGAGATGATCCCCTGCGTCACCGTTTGCCCGACACCGAATGGATTGCCGATCGCCAGCACCATGTCGCCGACTTCAAGCCCATCGCTGTCCTCGAACTCGAGCGACGGCAATCGTCCGTCACCGCCCTCGATCTTCAGGATCGCGATGTCGGACTTCTCATCCTGCAGCAGAACCTTGGCATCGAACTCACGCTTGTCCGCCAGCACGATCCTGATCTCGGCGTTAGCACCGACCTTGACGACGTGCGTATTCGTCACCATCAGGCCGTCAGCCGACAGGATCACGCCGGAACCGAGCGAGTTCTGCATCCGCTCCTGCGTCTGCCCGCCGCGATCGCCGAAGAAGCGCCGCAGGAACGGATCGTCGGCGAACGGCGATTGCACCTGCACGCGGCCGCGAACATAAACATTGACGACGGCAGGAGCCGCCTTCTTCACGACCGGCGCGAACGACAACTGCATCGCCTCGCGCGTCGGCGGCGCCACCTTGCGCTGGGCTGCAACGGGTTCAGCGCCGGTAACGACGCCAAGTACCAGGATCAAAACCAAGATCGGATTGCTCGTTGGCATCATGACAATCTCACTGCGTCGCACGCCTTTGCTTGCGCCCCGTTGTTTGTCGTGCCACTACCGCCCGCCCGCCGCCGCGATCAGCTTGGCCACCTCTTTTTGCCCGCGCGCGCGTGCATGGGCCAGCGGCGTCAGGCCCTTGGCGTCCGCGAGATTGGGGTCGGCACCGGCCGCCAGCACCAGTTTCGTGACGTCGACGTGGCGCGGGCCGCCGTCACCCAGGATCACGATCTCCAGCAGGCACGTCCAGCCGAGATTATTGACGTGATCGACGGGTATTTTCGTTTCGGCCAACAGCAGCCGCACCGTTTCGACATGCGCTCGCTCGCAGGCGGGGATCAGCGCGTTGCCGCCAAACCTGTTGCGGATCGCCAGATCGGGGCCTTTCGGGATCATCAATCGCAACATCTCGGTGCGACCACGCGCGCCGGCCAGCAGCCACGGCGTATCCTGATCATGCGCCTGTGCGTTGATGTCGGCGCCTTCCGCCAGCAGCACCTTGAACGCTTCCAGCCGATCGAACTCGACGGTGATCAACAGTGGCGTTCGCTTCGTCTCGTCACGCACCTCGACTTTACCGCCCGCGATCAGCAGGCGATTGATCGTGGAGATGTCGCCCTTTTCGGCCGCTTCCAGCATCGCCAGCCGTTGACGCTCGGTTTGTGCATCTTGTGCCATGCCACCACTCGCTCCGACGAGCGTCACGACCAACCCCGCAAGCGCGATCGCGACCGCCAGCCCGCGTCCAATCCTCTGCATCTTGCTATCGTGCTCCTAGGCAAACCGTCAGCCGCCACATTATCACCGCTTGGCCGGCAAAACAAAAACCCCCGGCGCGGAGCCGAGGGTTTAAATCTATTGAACTGCAATGCCACCACCGTGACGTCAGTTCTGCATCGCGGCTTCGGCGGCCTTCTTGGCCTCTTCGTGACGCGCCTTGTCTTCGGCACCCTTGACGCTCTCATCGCGATCGACGAGTTCGATGACCGCGCGCGGCGCGCTATCGCCATAGCGGAAACCCGCCTTGAGCACGCGCGTATAGCCGCCGTTGCGGTCCTTGTAGCGGGGGCCGAGCACGTCGAACAGCTTCTTGGTCATCGCTTCGTCGCCCATTCGCGACGCGGCCAGGCGGCGCGAATTCAAATCACCGCGTTTCGCAAGCGTAATATACTTGTCCATCACCCGCTTCAGGTCTTTTGCCTTGGGCAAGGTGGTGACGATCTGCTCGTGTTTGACGAGTGCTGCGACCATGTTCGAAAACATGGCTTGGCGATGGGAACTTTGCCGGCCGAATCGTCGGCCCAATTTCTTGTGTCGCATGGCTCTACTCTCTTCTGTTCGCTTAGGTTGTTACGGGGAGGTTCTATGGCCTCACCTCGTTGGGCATTTTGTCCGATCGTGAGCGGTCTTCAGAACCACTCACGACTGACCACTGACGCTTACTCACGCTTCTCAGTACTGGTCCTCAAAGCGCTTGGCCAAGTCCTCGATGTTGTCCGGTGGCCAGTTCGGCACTTCCATGCCGAGATGCAGCCCCATCGATGCCAGCACTTCCTTGATCTCGTTGAGCGACTTGCGGCCGAAGTTCGGCGTCCGCAGCATCTCCGATTCCGTTTTCTGGATCAGGTCGCCGATATAGACGATATTGTCGTTCTTCAAGCAGTTCGCCGAACGGACCGACAGCTCGAGCTCGTCGACCTTCTTCAGCAGTGCTGCATTGAACGCCAACTCCGGATGACGCTGGCCTTCTTCGACGGCCTTCTTCGGCTCTTCGAAGTTAATGAAAACGGCCAGCTGATCCTGCAGAATGCGCGCAGCCAACGCCACCGCATCTTCCGCCTTGATCGAGCCATCGGTCTCGACCGTCATGGTCAACTTATCGAAGTCGAGGTTCTGCCCTTCGCGGGTGTTCTCAACCTTGTAGGAAACCTTCTTCACCGGCGAAAACAGACTGTCGACGGCGATCAGGCCGATCGGCGCATCATCCGGGCGGTTACGATCGGCGGCGACATAGCCCTTGCCCATTGATGCCGTGAATTCCATGCGGATCGAGGCGCCCTGGTCGAGTGTGCAGATGACATGCTCGGGGTTCAGCACTTCGACGTCAGAAGACACTTCGATATCGCCCGCCTTGACGGGCCCCGCGCCTTCCTTCTTCAGGACCATCCGCTTGACGCCTTCCGAATGGATGCGCAGCGCGATTTCCTTGATATTGAGTACCATGCTGGTGACGTCTTCGCGCACACCAGGGATCGATGAGAACTCATGCAACACGCCGTCGATCTGGACGGAGTTGATCGCCGCACCTTGCAGCGACGACAGCAATACGCGGCGCAGCGCATTGCCGAGCGTCATGCCGAAGCCACGCTCCAGCGGTTCGGCGACCATCGTCGCAATGCGGCTTTTTTCGCGGCCGGGCGTGATCTGAAGTTTGCCAGGCTTTCTCAAATCCTGCCAGTTCTTTTGCAGCACGTGTACCAAGGACAGCCTCGCTCTCTAGAGCTTGAATTTCGGACGTGCGGAGTATTCCGCCGTCCACTTCCAAATGTCTTAACGCGTGTGCGCTCGTTCGCCGGTGCATGTCCCGCGCTCAGGCGCGGTTGTCGACGCAGACGCGTTCGCACACGCCGGTCTTAAACGCGGCGACGCTTGCGCGGCCGGCACCCATTGTGCGGGATCGTCGTGACATCGCGGATCGATGTGATCTGCAAGCCGATCGACTGCAAGGCGCGCAGCGCTGACTCGCGTCCCGAACCCGGGCCCATCACTTCGACCTCGAGCACCTTCATGCCGTGCTCCTGCGCCTTGCGGCCGGCATCTTCCGCCGCCATCTGTGCCGCGTAAGGCGTCGACTTGCGAGAGCCCTTGAAGCCCTTGGTGCCCGACGACGACCAGGCAATGGTGTTGCCCTGCGCGTCAGTGATCGTAATCATCGTGTTATTGAACGACGCATTCACATGCGCGACACCTGAGCTGATGTTCTTGCGTTCACGCTTGCGCGGGCGACCCGCACTTGCTGCTGCTTCCTTGGCCATAGTGTCTCGCTGATCGATGGTGTTGGGGTCTGCCGGTGCCGTTCACGGCGGTCCGGATCGTCAAGTAAACCGGCCGTGCGCCGGACTTAGGTAGACTTCTTCTTGCCGGCAATTGCCTTAGCCGGGCCTTTGCGGGTGCGCGCGTTCGTGTGCGTGCGCTGGCCACGCACGGGCAGTCCACGACGATGGCGCAGACCACGGTAGCAACCCAGATCCATCAACCGCTTGATGTTCATCGCCGTCTCGCGGCGCAGATCGCCTTCAACCGCATAGTCACGGTCGATCGTCTCACGGATCTGCAACACTTCGGCGTCGGTCAACTGATTGACGCGGCGCTCGGCCGGAATGCCAACCTTCTGGCAGATCTCAGCCGAGAATTTCTCGCCGATGCCATGGATATATTGAAGCGCGATGATCACGCGCTTCTGCGTCGGAATGTTTACACCTGCAATACGGGCCACGTCTGTCTCCTAGAGCCTAGCGTCGTCAGCGCGCCGGTGCTGGCCGGGTCACGCGAAATTCTGGTCCTCGCACGGCCCATACCGGTTCCCCGGGAGTGCCGGAACAGGCTCGCCCAAAGGCCTAACCCATCCACCGTTCACATCAACGCAGATCACCCGGTCCCCGAAGGATACCATCCCCCGACCCGAGCGCCGTTCATCCGATTGCGAAAGTCTCGGTCTTTTATCGGCTGACCACAACCCTGTCAATCAGTGTTCACGTCGCTCAACCGAGCGTTAACCTGCTACTTTCTTCAAGATCCCCTCGATCGCCTTACCGACCTCCTTGATGGCGGCCATGCCGTCGACCGAATGGAGGTTCCCCTTGCAGAAATAGTATCCTGTCAGTGGCGCCGTCTCGCGATAGTACGCCATCAGTCTCGTCTTCAGGGCTTCGGCATTGTCGTCCGCCCGAACCTTGCCACCAGCCGCCAATGTGTCCCGTGCACGCTGCTCAATCCGCCCGGCGAGTGCCTCGTCATCGACCTTGAGCTCAATCACCGCGGTCAGCTTGAGTTTGTGCGATTTCAGCATCGCGTCCAGAGCCGCGGCCTGCGGGAGGGTCCGCGGAAAACCATCGAGGATAAACCCCTTCGCGCAATCCTTTGCCTTGATCCGATCGGAGATGATGGCGGTTACGATCTCGTCCGACACCAACTTTCCAGCCTTCATCACCGCTTCGGCCTTCTTGCCCACGGGCGTTCCGGCTTTCACCGCCGCCCGAAGCATGTCCCCGGTCGAAAGTTGCGGGATGCCGTGGCGGGCCGCCAGATCCTGCGCCTGCGTCCCTTTGCCCGCGCCCGGTGGCCCGAGAAGGATGAAATTCATCGCACCTGTCCCCTCACCTCGGCCCGCGCGGGCTGGCGCCGCGAAGCTTCGACTTCTTGATCAATCCTTCGTACTGTTGCGCGATGAGATGGCTTTGCACCTGCGCAACCGTGTCCATCGTAACGCTGACCGCGATCAGCAGCGACGTGCCGCCGAAATAGAACGGCACCGCCGCATAGGATCGCAGCAATTCCGGCAGCACGCACACCAGCGCCAGATAGATGGCCCCAACCACAGTGATGCGGGTCAATACATAGTCGATATACTCGGCCGTCTTTGCGCCGGGGCGAATGCCGGGAATGAAGCCGCCATACTTGCGCAGGTTGTCCGCCGTCTCTTGCGGATTGAACACCACTGCCGTGTAGAAGAAGGCGAAGAACAGGATCAGCCCAACAAACACCAGCAGGTACAGCGGCTGGCCAGGGCCCAGCGCCGCGACAACCGTATTCAGCCATTCGGGACCCGATGCCCCAGCGCCGCCCTGCATGAACTGCGCGGCAGTCACCGGCAGCAAAAGAAGCGACGATGCAAAGATCGGCGGAATGACGCCCGACGAATTCATTTTCAGCGGCAGATGCGATGCATTGCTCTGGAAAACCTTATTACCATCTTGTCGCTTTGGATATTGGATCAACAGGCGTCGCTGCGCCCTTTCGATGAACACGATCGCCGCCACGACACCGAGCATCAACGCCAGCAGTGCAATCAGCAACGGCCATGACAGCGCGCCCTGCCGCGACAGTTCGAGCAAGCCCGCGATGGCACTCGGCAGCCCCGCAACAATGCCGGCCATGATGATCAGCGACGTCCCGTTGCCGACGCCGCGCGCCGTGATCTGCTCGCCGAGCCACATCAGGAACATCGTCCCGCCAACCAGCGTGATCACCGTCGTGATGCGGAAGAACCAGCCGGGATCGATGACGACAGCACCCGACGAACCGCGCGAACCCTCGAGACCGACCGAAATGCCGTAAGCCTGGAATGCTGCGAGCGCCACCGTCAGGTACCGCGTATATTGATTGATCTGCTTGCGGCCTTGCTCGCCTTCCTTTTTCAAGGTTTCCAAGGTCGGCACCACACTCGTCATCAACTGCATGATGATCGACGCCGAGATGTAGGGCATGATGTTCAGCGCAAAAATCGCCATTCGTTCAACGGCGCCGCCCGCGAACATGTTGAACATGCCGAGAATGCCGGCCTTGCTGGCGTTGAAGCTTTCGGCAAAGGCGATCGGGTTGATGCCGGGGATCGGGATAAATGTGCCGAGGCGATAGACGAGCAGCGCGCCAAGCGTGAACCACAACCGCTTCTTCAGCTCCTCCGCTTTCGCGAACGCGCCAAAATTCAGGTTGGATGCGAGCTGCTCGGCAGCGGATACCATCTCAGTCTCTCCCTCTCCTTTGCATCTCAGCTAGCATGCGAGATCAAGGAGCGCCGGCATTCCGGCGATAGTCTGATTGTGCCCACCGTTAAGCTGACAGTGAACCGTGTCGTGTGCTGCGTCTACGTGGTGCTGAACCCTGCTTTGGACAAGGTCGCGCCCTTTCCGGATTACACAACCCGAACGCACATTTTACGCATCAGCAGCGGCCGCTGGCTTCGCCTTACCACCGCCGCCGGCCTTTGCCTTCTTCTTCGCCGCCGTTTTGGCGCGCTTGGTTTCGTCGGCGGCAAGCACTTTCTTGACGATCAGCGTCAAGCTGCCACCGGCCGTTTCGATCGCGGCCTTGGCTGCTGCGGACGCGCCGTTGGCGGTGACGTTGAGGCGGGTCTTGAGTTCGCCTTCGCCAAGGATCCGAAGGCCGTCCTGCGGACGACGGAGAATGCCGGCTGCGACAAGGGCTGCTTCGTCGACGGGCTTGCCTGCATCGAGGCGCTTGGTCTCGACAGCCGCTTGCAGCGTGCCGAGATTGACTTCGTTATACTTCAAGCGGTTCAGCTTGTTGAACCCACGCTTCGGCAAACGGCGATGCAGCGGCATCTGGCCACCCTCGAACCCGCCGATACGCACGCCGGAGCGCGCCGTCTGGCCCTTGCCACCACGACCGCCCATCTTGCCCATGCCTGAGCCGATACCGCGACCGATACGCACCCGTTCTTTGCGCGATCCAGCGTTGTCTTTGATCTGATTGAGCCGCATGGGCCTTCACTCCTTGAGCACCAATCGGGGCGCCGATGTTCGTCATGTGGACCAGCCGTCGATCAACGCACTGGTGTTATTGTTGGGCGTTCAAGCCTTGTCGTTGACCACGCGGATGAGGTGGTTGACCTTCTTGATCATGCCGCGCGTCGACGGCGTATCTTCGACGGTCGACGTACGATTGATCTTATTCAGACCGAGACCGATCAAGGTTTGCGTCTGCCGCGCAGGCCGCCGGTTGGCGCTGGTGATCTGTTCGATCGTGATCGTTTTTTTCGCTGCCATGGACTTCACCTTCAAGTTGTCTGAGCAGCCTTGCGCTGCGTCGGCACTTAAGCCGCGTCAGTCGCCGCTTCGCTGTCGGCCGAACCATCACGCCGGCGCGAGACGATCTCGGAAACTTTCTTGCCACGGCGGTTTGCGACCGCGCGCGGATTTTCCTGCCCCTTCAGGGCGTCGAACGTGGCGCGAACCATGTTGTAGGGGTTCGTGCTGCCGAGTGACTTGGACACGACGTCTTGGACGCCGAGCATCTCGAACACCGCGCGCGTCGGACCGCCAGCGATGATGCCGGTACCGGCCGGCGCCGAGCGCAGCACGACTTTGCCGGCGCCGTGACGACCTTGGCTGTCATGGTGCAACGTGCGTCCTTCGCGCAGCGGGATGCGAACCAGCGCGCGGCGCGCCGCTTCCGTCGCTTTGCGGATGGCTTCCGGCACTTCGCGGGCCTTGCCGTGACCGAAGCCGACGCGACCCTTCATGTCGCCGACGACGACCAGTGCTGCAAACCCGAAGCGCTTGCCGCCCTTGACCACCTTCGCGACACGGTTGATGTGCACGAGTTTCTCTTTGAACTCGCTATCTTCCTTGTCGTCGCGGTTGCGGTCGCGATCTCTGCCAGGACTACGTGCCATAAGTGTATTCCTTAATCGGAGTTAGAAGCTGAGGCCGCCTTCGCGTGCACCTTCGGCCAGCGCCTTGACGCGACCGTGATAGAGGAAGCTACCGCGATCGAAGACCACCTCTTTGACGCCGGCTTTGACGGCGCGCTCGGCCAGCAACTTGCCGACTGCGGTCGCCGCGGCCTTGTCAGCTCCGGTTTTCATCGAGGTCTTGAGCCCCTTTTCGAGCGACGATGCGGCCGCCACTGTCGCGCCCTTCACGTCATCGATGATCTGCGCATAGATGTGCTTGGACGACCGGTGAACCGACAGCCGGGGACGGCCATGGTTCTGGGCTTTTAGCGTGCGGCGAACCCGTGCCTTACGCTTGTCGATGGGTGATTGTTTGCGAAGCATGATGCCCGGACCTTATTTCTTCTTGCCTTCCTTGCGCATGATGAATTCGCCTTGATAGCGAACCCCCTTACCCTGATAGGGCTCAGGCTTGCGCGAGGCACGAATATCGGCAGCCAACTGGCCAACGATGTGTTTGTCGGCGCCGGATACAGTAATCAGATCCTGTTTGGCGCCACCGACTTTGACTTCGACACCGGCTGGCACTTTGTGCAGCACGTCATGGCTGAAACCAACCTGCAGCTGCAGCTGATCCTTGCCCTTCATGGCCGCCTTGAAGCCGACGCCATGAATTTCCAGCGTATGCGTGTAGCCCTTCGTGACACCTTCGATCAGGTTCACAATGCGGGTGCGGGACATGCCCCACATCGCCCTAGAGCGCTGCGTCAGGTCGACCGGCGTTACTTCGATCCCGGCCGCCGTTTTCTCGACCTTGATTTCCTCAGGCGCCGTGAAGGACAACTCGCCCTTCGGTCCTTTGATCTTTACAGTCTGCCCCGCGACCGTCGCTGTGATGCTGGACGGGAGCGCGACGGGCTTCTTGCCAATGCGCGACATCGGATTAAACCTTGTCTTTCCTGTTCGGGCTGATGAGCACCCAAAGCGTTAGAAGATGTTGCAGAGAACCTCGCCACCGACGTTCTCTTCGCGAGCGCGGCTGTCGGACATGACGCCCTTCGGTGTCGAGAGGATCGCCACGCCGAGGCCATTGGCCACCGTGCGCAGATCCTTGACTGGCGAATAGACGCGACGGCCAGGCGTCGAAACGCGCTGGATTTCGCGGATCGCTGGTTGACCACCGGCATACTTGAGCTCGATATCGAGTTCCTTCAGCCCGTTCTTGTGCGACACCTCGGTATAACCGCGGATATAGCCTTCCTCGATCAAAACGTCGAGCACACGGGCGCGCAGGCGCGACGCGGGGCTCGAAACCTTCGGCCGGCGGCGCATTTGCGCGTTACGGATGCGGGTCAACATATCGCCGAGCGGATCATTCATTGACATTCGATAGCCCTCCTTACCAGCTGGACTTGACCATGCCGGGGATCAGACCCTGGCTGGCAAGCTCACGCAGCTGGTTGCGGCACAGCTTCAATTTGCGATAGAACCCGCGCGACCGGCCGGTCAGCTCGCAACGGTTGCGGATGCGCACCTTCGACGAATTGCGCGGCAATTGGGCGAGCTTGATACGTGCCGCAAACCGCTCTTCCGGCGGCCGCTTGGTATCTGCCGCCAGCGCCTTCAACTTCTTGCGCTTTGCCGCAAACTTCGCAACCAACTTGCGCCGGTTGTTATTTTTATTCATCGAACTGACTTTTGCCATCAGGTCCTCCTGGAACCCACTTACCAGCATGCCGCCGGGGTTGGGAACGAGTTACGTACGGAATGGGAAATTGAAGCCTCGAAGCAGCTCGCGCGCTTCGTCGTCGGTACCGGCCGAGGTGCACACCACCACGTCCATACCCCAGATTTCATCGACGTCATCATAGTCGATCTCGGGGAACACGATGTGCTCCTTAAGACCAACGGCGT
This sequence comes from uncultured Alphaproteobacteria bacterium, assembly GCA_963714325.1. Classification (GTDB taxonomy): domain Bacteria; phylum Pseudomonadota; class Alphaproteobacteria; order Rhizobiales; family Hyphomicrobiaceae; genus CAVQOB01. Next base: position 221,844 of record CAVQOB010000010.1, read on the forward strand.
AGTTGCCACGACCATCGAAGCTCTTCGGGTTCAAGCCACGGAAGTCCTTCACGCGCGGCAGGGCGATCGTGACGAACCGGTCGAGGAATTCATACATGCGGTCGCCGCGCAGCGTCACCTTTGTGCCGAGCGCCATACCGTCACGGACCTTGTAGACGGCGATGGACTTGCGCGCGCGCGTGATCACCGGCTTCTGGCCGGAGATCAATGCGAGATCCTTGGCAGCATTGTCGACCTTCTTGCGATCGTTGACCGCCTCGCCGACGCCCATGTTCAGGACGACCTTTTCCAGACGTGGAATCTGCATCGGGTTCTTGTAGCCGAACTTCTCGGCCATCAGCTTGCGGACCGCCGTCTCATACAGCGCCTTCATCCGCGGCTTGTAGTCCTTCGGACGCGCCTTAGGGATCGCGGTTTTGATGCCGCTCTCTTTGCCCTTCGCGCCCTTCGCCTGGGGCTTGCCACCCTTGGCGGCGGAGTTCTTTGGCTGGCCGCCCTTGGCGTCACCACCCTTCGACGGCGCTTTCGCTTTGTCGTTATCGGCCATGGCTTACCTCTTCTCCGCAATAATCTCGCCAGAGCGCTTGGCAATCCGAACCTTCTTGCCGTCTTCAAGCGTCTTGAAACCAACACGCGAAGGCTTGCCGTCCTTCGGATCCTCGATGGCGAGGTTCGACAGATGAATCGGGCCTTCCTTCGCAATGATCCCGCCCTGCGTTTCGGCCGTCTGCTTGGTATGGCGGCGAACCATGTTCACACCACGCACCAGCGCGCGATCGTCCTTCGGCATGACGCGAATCACTTCGCCCTTCTTGCCCTTGTCACGACCGGCGAGCACGAACACCTGGTCGCCCTTTTTGATCTTAGCAGCCGACATCACAGCACCTCCGGTGCAAGCGACACGATCTTCATGTGATTGCGGTTGCGCAGCTCACGGGTCACCGGCCCGAAAATGCGTGTTCCCACCGGATCACCCTGCGCGTTGATCAACACCGCTGCATTGCGATCGAAGCGGATCAACGATCCGTCGGCGCGACGAACACCCTTAGCGGTGCGCACGACAACGGCCTTCATGACCTCGCCCTTCTTGACCTTGCCGCGCGGGATGGCGGAGGTCACCGAAACGACGATGGTATCGCCAACGGTTGCATATCTACGCTTCGAGCCGCCGAGAACCTTGATGCACTGGACGCTTTTGGCGCCAGAGTTATCGGCTACGTCGAGCTTGGTCTCCATCTGGATCATTGGACCAGCTCCCTCACTATCCTGTCAGGCGGCACCGAATGGGCCGCGCACTTGGCTTCATAAACTTGCGCGTCAGACCTTGTCCGCAAGGACGACCCAACGCTTCAACTTGGAGATCGGCGCGCATTCCTGAATGCGTACAACGTCACCAACTTTGAATGACTTCTTCTCATCGTGCGCGTGATACTTCTTGGACCGGCGCACGGTCTTTTTCAGCAGCGGATGCGTGTAGCGGCGCTCAACCTCGACCACCAGGGTCTTGGTATTCTTGTCCGACACTACGGTGCCCTGCAGGATGCGCTTTGGCATATTGATACTCTCCTTAAGCCTTGGCGCCTGGCTGCCGCTTCTGATTTTGGACTGTCATGACGCGCGCAATATCGCGGCGCACCGAACGGACCCGGGCCGTGCTTTCCAACTGACCCGAGGCCCGCTGGAAGCGCAGGTTGAACTGTTCCTTCTTGAGCTTGACGAGCTGGTCATCCAGCTGATCGAGCGACATTCCTTTGAACTCTGCAGCTTTCATCTCACCCTCCGCGGCGATCCCGCGAACATTCCTGTTCAATCATCTACTTAGTGTTGGCGCACCACGATGCGCGTCTTGATCGGCAGTTTGGCGGCGCCGAGCATCAGCGCTTCCTTGGCAACCTGATCCGACACACCATCAAGTTCAAACATAATGCGGCCGGGCTTTACGCGCGCCACCCAAAGCTCAGGCGAACCCTTGCCCGAGCCCATGCGTACTTCGGCCGGCTTCTTGGTCACGGGCACATCCGGGAATACCCGGATCCACACGCGGCCAGCGCGCTTCATGTGACGCGTGATGGCGCGGCGCGCGGCTTCGATCTGGCGCGCCGTCAACCGCTCCGGTTGCACAGCCTTCAGACCGTGTGAGCCAAAGTTCAGCGTCGTGCCACCCTTGGCCTGGCCATGGATACGGCCCTTGAAGGCCTTGCGGAATTTTGAGCGCTTTGGTTGCAGCATGGATCTCGTGCCTTATTCGTATCTTTTCAGCGGTCCGTTCAGGTCCGTTCGCGCCGCGGGCGATCGCGATCGCCGCGGTCGCCACTATCGCGACGCCCACCGCCGCCCTCTTGCGATTCCATCGACCGCCGCTCCGACGCCATCGGATCGTGTTCCATGATCTCACCTTTGAAGATCCAAACCTTGATGCCGATGATGCCATAGGCGGTTCGCGCAATGCCGTAACCAAAATCGATGTCGGCACGCAGCGTGTGCAGGGGCACGCGACCTTCGCGATACCATTCCAGACGTGCAATTTCCGCGCCGCCAAGTCGGCCGGAGACGTTGATGCGAACACCGAGCGCGCCCTTCTGCAGCGCTGATTGGACCGAGCGCTTCATCGCACGCCGGAAGGCCACGCGGCGCTCGAGCTGCTGGGCGATGCCTTCAGCGACCAACGTCGCATCGATTTCAGGCTTGCGGATTTCGACGATGTTGAGGTGAACTTCCGACGCTGTCAGTCGCGCGAGTTCGCCGCGCAGCTTCTCGATGTCGGTGCCCTTCTTGCCGATCAAAATTCCCGGACGCGCACTGTGGACCGTGACGCGGCACTTCTTGTGCGGGCGCTCGATGACGACCTTCGAAATGCCGGCAGCGCGCTGCTGCGTCATGACGTGGGCGCGGATTTTCATGTCTTCGTGCAACAGGCGGCCGTATTCGGCACGGCCGGCAAACCAGCGGCTGTCCCAGGTGCGGTTGATCCCAAGGCGAAGCCCGACGGGATTGACTTTGTGGCCCATTACTTCGTCTCCTCGGCAGTAGCCTCGGGTTTCGTTTTCACGACAACGGTCAGCTGTGAGAACAGCTTATGCACTTGGCCCGACTTGCCGCGGCCACGTGCATGGAACCGCTTCATGATCAGGTTCTTGCCAACATAGGCTTCCGAGACGATCAACTCGTCCGGATCGAGGCCGTGGTTGTTCTCGGCATTGGCCACTGCCGACGCCACGCACTTGCGCACATCATCAGCGATCCGCTTGCGCGAAAACGCCAGATCGGCCAAAGCCGCATCCACCTTCTTGCCACGGATCATCTGCGCGACAAGATTCAATTTCTGCGGCGACACCTTGAGATTGGTCACCACAGCCCGCGCCTCGGTGTCGGCGAGCGATCGCTCTCGTTTTGGCTTACCCATGATCGTCTCGCTCTCTTACTTCGATGCGGCAGGCTTGGAGCCACCGGACTTCTTGTCGCCGCCGTGGCCTTGGAACGTCCGTGTCGGCGCGAACTCGCCGAGCTTGTGTCCGATCATGTCCTCGTTGACATTCACGGGGATATGCTTGTGGCCGTTGTGGACGCCGAACACCAAACCGACGAATTGGGGCAGGATGGTCGAACGACGGCTCCAAGTCTTGATCACTTCGTTACGGCCGCTTGCGCGCACCTTCTCCGCCTTCTTCAGGAGGTAACCGTCGATGAACGGGCCTTTCGAGACTGAACGGCTCACGTGACTCTCCTCTTACTTCGCCAGATGACGCGAGCGGACGATAAACCGGTCGGTCGTCTTGTTCTTGCGTGTCTTGTAACCCTTGGTCGGCTTGCCCCATGGCGTCGCCCAGTGCTTACCACCCTTGGTTCGGCCACCATTGGGGTGGTCGACGGGGTTCATCATCACCGAGCGGACCGTCGGGCGCGTGCCTTTCCAGCGGGTGCGTCCGGCCTTACCGGTCACTTCGTTCATGTGGTCAGGATTGGAAACCGCTCCCACCGTCGCCATGCAGTCAGCCGGTACCTTGCGGGTCTCACCGGAATTCATCCGCAGCACGGCCCAGCCGGAGTCGCGGCCAACAAGTTGTGCGTAAGCGCCAGCCGAACGAGCGGCCTTGCCGCCGGCACCCGGCTTCAGCTCGATATTGTGCACGATGGTGCCGATCGGCAGCGACGCCAACTTCATGGCGTTGCCGGGCTTCACGTCGGCCTTGACTCCCGAGATGACCTGATCGCCAACCGCCAGTCGCTGCGGTGCCAGGATGTAGGCCAACGTCCCGTCAGTGTACTTAATCAGGGCAATGAATGCCGTGCGGTTCGGATCATACTCCAAACGCTCCACGACCGCCGGCATATCGTGCTTGGTTCGATTGAAATCGACCATGCGATACGACTGCTTGTGACCGCCACCGATGTGGCGCGTCGTGATGCGGCCATGATTGTTGCGACCACCGGTCTTGGTCTTGCCCTTGACCAGGATCTTGGCCGGCGCGCCCTTCCACAGCTGGCTGCGGTCGACCTGCACCAGCTGGCGCAGGCTCGGCGATGTCGGGCGGTATGTTTTCAATGCCATAACTGACTTCTCCCTCGCCCCGCCTTAAAGGCCCGTCGTCACATCGATCGAGGAACCTTCCTCGAGAGTGATGATCGCGCGCTTCGAATCGCCCTGCAGCGCGGTGATGCCGCGAAACGATTTGAGCTTGCCTTTGCGAACAATGGTGTTCACGGCCTTGACCTTGACCTTGAATAAGGTCTCGACCGCCGACTTGATCTCCGGTTTGGTTGCCTTGGCGGCGACCTTGAAGATCACTTGATTATATTCCGAAACCCGTGTCGACTTTTCAGTGATCACCGGTGACAGGATGATATCGTAAGCGCTCTTTTTCATTTGAACCGAGCCTCCAGGGCCGCGATCGCCGCCTTAGTCAGTACCAATTTCTGCCGGCGCAGGATGTCGTAGACGTTGATGCCCTGGATCGGCAGGACATCGATGTGCGGAATGTTGCGCGCCGCGCGAGCAAAGCCCGGCTCCAATTCGGTACCGTCGATGATCAAAGCATTTTTCAGGTCGAGCTTGGCGAATTGATCCTTGAGTCCGCGGGTCTTGCCGTCGCGGCTCTCGGCCTTTTCTAGCACGATGATCTCACCGGCTTTGGCCTTTGCCGACAGCGCATGCCGCAGTGCCAGCGCACGGACCTTTTTCGGCATGTCGATCGCATGGCTACGCGGCTTCGGACCGAATGCCTTACCGCCACCACGCCATTGCGGGACCGACTTGTCGCCGTGGCGAGCGCCGCCCGTCCCCTTCTGCTTGTACATTTTCTTGCCCGTGACCGTCACTTCGGAGCGGTCCTGGGCATGATGCGTTCCAGCCATGCGCTTCAGTGTCTGATAGCGCACCATGCGCTGGATCAAGTCCTGACGCGGCTCAAGACCGAAAATGTCGTCCTTGAGGTCGATGTCGCCGGCGCTACCGGAGTCGAGTGTTTTCACAGAGGCCTTCATGACTTCTGCTCCGTGTTGGCTGCCACTGCCACGTCCGCCGCCTTGACGAACGCGCCAGGCTTCGGCGCCTCCTTCGGCAGTGCGCGCTTGACAGCATCGCGAATGTAAACCCACCCGCCCTTTGAGCCGGGCACAGCACCACGCACCAGGACCAATCCCTTGGCCGTGTCGGTCTGCACCACCTCGATGTTGAGCGTCGTTACCCGCTCATCACCCATGTGGCCGGCCATCTTCTTACCCTTGAAGACCTTGCCGGGATCCTGACGTTGACCGGTCGAACCGTGTGAACGATGCACCACAGACACGCCGTGCGCGGCACCAAGGCCGGCGAAGTTCCAGCGCTTCATCGGCCCTTGGAAGCCTTTGCCCTGGCTGGTTCCCGTCACATCGACCAGCTGCCCCTTCACGAAATGGTCGGCCGTAATCTTGGCGCCCACTTCAATCAGGTTGTCGGCGCTGACACGGAATTCCGCGACCTTGCGCTTCGGCTCCACCTTCGCAACGGCAAAACTTTGCCGCTCCGACTTGGTCACCCGGCTTGCCTTCCGCGAGCCCGCGCCAAGCTGCAACGCGGTATAGCCGTTCTTCTCGTTCGTCCGATGCGCGAGAACCTGCACGTTGTCCAGCTTCAACACAGTCACGGGGATATGTTCCCCGCTGTCTGTGAAGATGCGGGTCATGCCGATCTTCTGCGCTATGACTCCGGAACGCATGATGAGCATTCCTTCCTTATTATTGAGGGTCATCGACAGGCGAACCCGCGAGAGGACCCGAACCAAAGGGAAAACTTAGAGCTTGATCTCGACGTCCACGCCGGCCGCAAGATCGAGTTTCATAAGTGCATCGACGGTCTGCGGTGTCGGATCAACGATGTCCAACAGACGCTTGTGCGTCCGCATCTCGAACTGCTCGCGGCTCTTCTTGTCGATGTGCGGTGACCGGTTGACCGTGAAGCGCTCGATGCGCGTCGGCAGCGGGATTGGTCCGCGGACCTCAGCGCCGGTGCGCTTCGCCGTATTCACGATCTCGCGCGTCGAGGCATCGAGCACCCGGTGATCGAATGCCTTGAGGCGGATGCGAATGTTTTGACTTTGCATGTGTGCACACCCAAAAAAAGTCGTCGAAGAACAGAGCGCCCATTCTGGACGCCCCATCCTCACGCCGTTCTACTCAATAATCTTGACGACGACGCCGGCGCCGACGGTGCGGCCGCCTTCGCGGATCGCAAAGCGGACCTTCTCTTCCATCGCGATCGGCTGAACCAGTTCAACCGTCACCGACACGTTGTCACCCGGCATCACCATCTCAGTGCCTTCGGCCAACTGAACCGTCCCCGTCACGTCGGTCGTGCGGAAGTAGAACTGCGGACGATAGTTGCCGAAGAACGGGGTATGACGACCACCCTCCTCCTTGGTCAGAATGTAGGCCTCTGCCGAGAACTTCTTGTGCGGCTTGATCGTGCCCGGCTTGCAGAGAACCTGCCCGCGCTCAACCGCTTCCTTGTCAATGCCGCGCAGCAGGCAGCCGACGTTGTCGCCAGCCTCACCCTGATCCAGTAGCTTGCGGAACATTTCAACGCCCGTGCAGGTCGACTTCTGCGTGTCGCGCAAGCCGACGATCTCGACTTCTTCGCCGACCTTCACGACGCCGCGCTCAATTCGTCCTGTCACAACAGTTCCACGACCGGAGATCGAGAACACGTCTTCGATCGGCATCAGGAACGGCTGATCCTTCGGACGATCCGGGATCGGAATGAACGTGTCCATCGCCTCGTACAGCTTGAGGATCGCCTCATCCGCCAGGGGCCCCTTCTCGCCATTCAAGGCCTTGATCGCCGCACCGCGCACAACCGGCGTATCGTCGCCCGGGAACTGGTACTTCGACAGCAGCTCGCGCACTTCCATCTCAACCAGATCGAGCAACTCAGCGTCTTCGACGACGTCGCACTTGTTCAAGAACACGACAACGCGGGGAACGCCGACCTGACGCGCCAGCAGAATATGCTCCCGGGTCTGCGGCATCGGACCGTCAACCGCCGACACGACCAGGATCGCGCCGTCCATCTGGGCCGCACCCGTGATCATGTTCTTCACGTAGTCGGCGTGCCCGGGGCAATCGACGTGCGCGTAGTGGCGCTTTTCCGACGAATACTCGACGTGGCTGGTCGCGATGGTCAGGATCTTCGTCGGGTCGCGACGGCCCTGGCTTTCCGACGCCTTCGCCACTTCGTCATAGGCGATCGACGTCTTGGTCCAGCCGCGGTCGGCCGATACTTTCGTCAGCGCCGCCGTCAGCGTTGTCTTGCCGTGGTCAACGTGACCAATGGTGCCAACGTTGCAATGCGGCTTCTCGCGATTGAATTTTTCCTTGGCCATTGAAAGGCTCTCCTCTTCGTAACTTCCAGAATTTCTTATGCTGGAAGTCTTGCTTACCCTGTCCCAAACCGCGACCAGGAACGCCCCCGGCTACGGCTCATATTTCGTTCCTGAAACCCCAGCGACCGTCCGGCACAAGACCTCATCTCGACCAGTCAGTCCGGGAGCCTCTTGGCTCAGGCGTATTTCGCCTTGACCTCTTCGGCAACATTCCTCGGCACCTCGGCATAATGCGCGAATTGCATGGTATACGACGCACGCCCCGTCGACATGGAGCGCAACTGGCTGACGTAACCGAACATGTTGGCCAGCGGCACGTTGGCTCGGATGACCGTCGCGTTACCGCGCATTTCCTGGTTCTTAATCTGCCCGCGGCGGCTGTTGATATCGCCGATGACACCACCGACGAAATCGCCCGGCGTCACCACCTCGACGTCCATCACGGGCTCAAGGATTTTCACGCCGCCTTTGGCGCAAGCTTCCTTCATCGCCGCACGGGTTGCGATTTCGAAAGCGATCGCCGACGAATCCACTTCGTGGAAGGCGCCGTCAAACAACGTGACCTTCATGTCGACCAACGGGAAGCCGATCAGCACACCTGCATCCCAAACCGAATTGACGCCCTTTTCGACGCCAGGAATGTATTCCTTCGGGACGGTCCCGCCGACGATGTCAGCCTCGAATTCGTTGCCCTTACCGACTTCGTTCGGCTCAAGGCGCAGCTTCACGCGCGCAAACTGCCCTGTGCCGCCGGTTTGCTTCTTGTGGGTGTAATCGATGTCCGTGGCCCGCGCGAGCAACTCGCGATAGGCAACTTGCGGCGCGCCGACATTAGCTTCCACACCGTACGTGCGCTTCAGGATATCGACCTTGATGTCGAGATGAAGCTCGCCCATGCCCTTGAGGATGGTTTCACCCGACTCCTGATCGACTTGCACTCTGAACGAAGGGTCTTCCAACGCCATCGTGTGCAGCGCGATGGCCATCTTTTCCTGATCGGCCTTCGTCTTTGGCTCGATCTTCATTTCGATGACGGGATTGGGGAAGTCCATCTTTTCGAGAATGACCGGTTTCGAGGCGTCGCAAAGGGTCTCACCGGTGCGCGTATCCTTGAGGCCTGACAAGGCCACGATATCGCCCGCGAAGGCCTCCTTGATCTCTTCACGATCGGCGGCGTGCATGAGATACATGCGGCCCACACGCTCCTTTTTATCGCGCGTGGTCTGCGCCAGCGCCATGCCGTTCTCCAGTTTGCCGGAATAGATCCGGCAGAACGTGATCGAGCCGACGTGCTCAAAGCTCATAATCTTGAAAGCGATCATCGACAGTGGATCGCTATCGATTGGACGGCGCAGCACTTCTGCGCCCGTCTTGACGTCAGTGCCAACGTAAGCTTCGCGATCGGAAGGCGCCGGCAGGAAGTCTACGACAGCATCGAGCAGGGGCTGCACGCCCTTATTCTTGAAGGCCGAGCCGCACATCATCGGATAGAAGGCGCGCGTCACGGTTGCCTTGCGGATCAACCGGCGCAACGTGTCGTTGTCGGGCTCTTTGCCGCCGATCAGATAGGATTCCATCACCGTGTCGTCCATTTCGACAGCGGCTTCGATCATCGCCGCGCGGAATTCAACGGCCCTGTCCTTCAGATCAGCGGGGATTTCGCCGGTGACCATCTTGGCGTCCTTGCCGTCGCCATCCCACGTCAGCGCCTTCATTTCGATAAGGTCGACGACGCCGGCGAATGACGCCTCAGCGCCGATCGGCAGCTGCAACGGCACTGCGCGCGCGCCAAGCTTGTCCTTGATGTCAGCGAGGCACATGTAAAAATCGGCACCCGTCTTGTCCATTTTATTGGAAAAGATGATGCGGGGCACGCCGTACTTATCGCCTTGACGCCAGACCGTTTCTGTTTGCGGCTCGACCCCTTGGTTCGAATCGAGCACGCAGACCGCGCCATCGAGGACGCGCAGCGAGCGCTCCACTTCAATCGTGAAGTCGACGTGGCCCGGTGTATCAATGATGTTCAAACGACGCTTGCGACCATCCCGACCCGGCCAGAAGCACGTGGTCGCGGCCGACGTAATCGTAATCCCGCGCTCGGCTTCCTGCTCCATGAAATCCATGGTCGCGGCGCCATCGTGCACTTCGCCGATCTTGTACGACTTGCCGGTGTAATACAGGATGCGTTCGGTGGTCGTGGTTTTCCCAGCATCAATGTGAGCCATGATGCCGAAATTGCGGTAGTCCTCGATCGCGTACTGGCGAGCCATTGGTCAGCCTCAGTGTCCGTTGTGCCGGGATTACCAGCGATAATGCGAGAAAGCCCGGTTGGCTTCAGCCATCTTGTGCGTGTCTTCCCGCTTCTTGACGGCGGTGCCGCGATTGTTTGCGGCATCCATCAACTCAGCCGACAAGCGCTCTTCCATCGTGTTTTCGTTCCGCGCACGGGCCGCCGCAATGATCCAACGGATCGCCAGGGCTTGACGGCGTTCAGAGCGAACGTCGACCGGCACCTGATAGGTCGCGCCACCGACGCGACGCGAACGAACCTCGACCGACGGCATCACGTTCTCGAGTGCTGAATGGAACAGCTTGATCGGATCCGCCTTTGCCTTCGTCTGCACGCGATCGAGCGCACCGTAGACGATGCCTTCAGCGACCGACTTCTTGCCCTCGTACATGATCGAATTCATGAACTTCGACAAAATCAGATCGTTGAACTTCGGATCCGGATTGATCTCGCGCTTCTCTGCGCTGTGTCGACGCGACATGACGCTCTTCCTTCTCGCTTCTCAATCTACCGGGATGCCGCGACGACAACCGGAGAAAAACCATCAGCGCGCACCCGGCTGGTTGACCCAGCCCAGGTGCCGCCACCCACTTATTTCGGACGCTTTGCGCCGTACTTTGAACGACGCTGCCGACGCGCGCTAACACCCTGGGTGTCGAGAACGCCGCGAATGATGTGATAGCGAACACCGGGCAAATCCTTAACGCGGCCGCCACGGATCATCACGACCGAGTGCTCTTGGAGGTTATGGCCCTCACCAGGAATGTAGCCGATCACCTCAAATCCGTTCGTCAACCGAACCTTTGCAACCTTACGCAAGGCTGAGTTCGGCTTCTTCGGCGTCGTGGTGTAAACGCGCGTACAAACGCCGCGCTTCTGCGGGCACGACTGCATATGGCGCGACTTCTCGCGATACGTCTTGGCAATCCGGGGCTTCCGGATGAGCTGCTGAATGGTCGGCATACGCCTCGATCCACCTCTATGGCCCGCGCACGGTTACGCAGGCGGCAAAACCAACTGGCCGAGACATCGGCTGCCCGACGTTCCGACCGCAAACCAGAGGATCGTGCGCAGCCGGAGCTGCCCAAGATCTTGGCCCAATAATGTCCTCTGCTTGACGTACGGCAGCGTTTAGACCGGGTTGAGCGTTATCCTATAGACACGCGCAAAAACCCAAGTAAGGCCTACCACCTACCGTGAGAGTGGTCGGGTTATATACACAGTGTAACCGAACGTCAACACCGCTTGACAGGAGTATTTGAACTATTTCGCCGCAGGTCCATGGCTCAGGGCATTGGTCAAACGGAAAGGCCGCCCGACGAAGCCGAGCGGCCTTTTGCATACATGTAACAGCGTAAGTTCTACCGCAAATTATTCAGCTGCTGCTTCCTCTGCTGGACGACGCCGACGGCGGGTTGCGGGAGCCGTTTCCTCGGTTCCGTCAGCAGCGATGACCGCTGCCTTGCCGTCGCTCGACTTGGCATTTTCCTTGGCAATCAACTCGTCGCGCTTAGCAGCGATCTTGCGGATGCGGCGCAGCATGCCGCCGGTACCAGCCGGGATCAGGCGGCCGACAATCACATTCTCCTTGAGGCCTTCCAGCATATCAGCCTTGCCATTGACGGCCGCGTCAGTGAGGACGCGGGTCGTTTCCTGGAAGGATGCGGCCGAGATAAACGATTTGGTCTGCAGCGATGCCTTGGTGATGCCGAGCAGAACCGGTTTTGCGGTCGCCGGGCGCTTACCAGACTTCTCAATCAAGCCATTCTTTTCGTCAAACTCCAACTTGTCGATCTGTTCGCCCTTGAGGAAATCGGTCTCGCCGGGATCTTCGACCTCAACCTTCTGCAGCATCTGGCGGACGATCACTTCGATATGCTTGTCGTTGATCGTCACACCTTGCAGTCGATAGACGTCTTGAATTTCGTTGATCAGATAGTTCGCGAGTTCCTCGACGCCCTTGATCGCGAGAATGTCATGCGGCGCAGGGTGACCGTCATAAACAAAGTCACCCTTTTCAATCCGGTCACCGTGTTGGACCGCGAGGCTTTTTCCGCGCGGAATGAGATACTCAACGGCAGTGAGGCTTTCGTCATCCGGCTTGATGTGGATGCGCTGCTTGTTCTTATAGTCCTTGCCGAACTCCACCATCCCGGAGATTTCCGCGATAATCGCATGGTCTTTAGGACGGCGTGCTTCGAACAGTTCCGCAACGCGTGGCAAACCGCCGGTGATGTCGCCGGTCTTGGCGGATGCCAGCGGAATTCGTGCAAGCACGTCGCCAGCCTTCACCTTCTGACCAGGCTCCGCCGACAGGACGGCATCGACCGAGAGCAGGTAGCGCGCATCAACGCCGCGCGCGACCTTGATCGGTTTGCCGTTCTTCGAATCCTTCACGAGCAATGCCGGTTTCAGCTCCGAACCACGGGGACTTGCGCGCCAATCCATGATGACACGATTGGTGGTTCCTTTGACCTCGTCCGTCTGCTCCTTCATCGATAGCCCCTCAACGAGATCCTCGATATCGACAATACCGTCGACTTCCGTCAGGATTGGACGTGTGTAGGGGTCCCACTGCGCCAGACGCGTGCCGCGCTTGACGGTATCGTTTTCGTCGACGTGCAGACGCGCGCCGTAAGGCAATTTCTGGACGGCCAGTTCCTTGCCACCTGGGTCGACCACCACCATTGCCATGTTGCGCGCCATGGCAATGAGATGCCCGGTGCTATTGCGCACGATGTTGCGGTTCCGAATCTTGATCGTACCGTTGAAGTTGCTCTCCATGAACGAGCTGTCGACAAGCTGCGCGGTTCCGCCGATATGGAACGTGCGCATCGTCAGCTGCGTGCCAGGCTCACCGATCGACTGGGCCGCAATGACGCCAACGGCCTCACCGATGTTCACAGGCGTGCCGCGGGCGAGATCGCGCCCGTAACACTTGCCGCAGACACCGTTGATCGTCTCACAGGTCAGCACCGAACGGATGCGCACTTCTTGTACTTGTGCCTTCTCGATGGCTTCGATCTGGCGCTCTTCGAGGAGAGTGCCGATCTTGACGATGACGGCCTTGCTGACGGGGTCGAGGATGTCCTCCGCTGCGGTTCGGCCAAGCACGCGGTGACCGAGCGAAACGATGACGGTACCAGCGTCGACAACCGCCTGGACGTTGATCCCGCCATCGGTACCGCAGTCTTCCTCCGAGATGATCGCATCCTGTGCAACGTCGACGAGACGACGCGTCAGGTAACCCGAGTTCGCGGTCTTCAAAGCCGTATCTGCAAGGCCCTTGCGTGCACCGTGCGTCGAGTTGAAGTACTCAAGCACCGAGAGGCCTTCTTTGAAGTTCGACAGGATCGGCGTTTCAATGATCTCGCCTGACGGTTTGGTCATCAGCCCGCGCATACCCGCCAACTGACGCATCTGCTTTTCCGAGCCGCGCGCACCAGAGTGAGCCATCATGTAGACTGAGTTGACCGGCAGCGTGCGCCCGGTCGCCTTGTCGATGTGAATGGCCGAAATCCTGTCCATCATCTCCTTGGCGATCTGGTCTGTGCAGCGCGACCAGGCATCAACGACCTTGTTGTACTTCTCGAGCTGCGTAATGAGGCCATCATTATACTGTTGCTCGTACTCGCGCACGAGCGTTGCGGTTTGCCCGATGAACTTCTGTTTCGTCTCGGGGATCACCATGTCGTCCTTGCCGAACGAGATGCCGGCCTTGAACGCGTGGTAGAACCCGAGCCCCATGATCCGGTCGCAGAAAATCACCGTCTCCTTCTGACCGCAGTTGCGGTAGACGGCGTCAATCAGGCCAGAAATATTCTTCTTCGTCAGCAACTGGTTGACCAGGCTGAACTTCACGCCCGGTTTCCGCGGCAACAGCTGGCCGAGCAACATGCGGCCCGGCGTCGTCTCGTGAACCTCAACCACTTCCTTGCCATCAACGCCGATCGCGGTGAAGCGACCTTTGATCTTGGCGTGCAGCGTCACGAAGCCAGCGGCGACCGCCTGTTCAAGCTCGGCGATCGAGCCCAGCAGCATGCCCTCACCGGGCTCCTTATCGCGCTGGATCGAGAGGTAATAGAGCCCAAGCACGATATCCTGCGACGGCACGATAATCGGTTGTCCGTTCGCGGGATGCAGAATGTTGTTTGTCGACATCATCAGCACGCGCGCTTCAAGCTGTGCTTCGAGCGACAGCGGCACGTGGACCGCCATCTGGTCGCCGTCGAAGTCGGCATTGAACGCCGCGCACACCAGCGGATGCAGCTGGATTGCCTTACCTTCGATCAACATCGGTTCGAACGCCTGGATGCCCAACCGGTGCAGCGTCGGCGCGCGGTTCAGCAGTACGGGATGCTCGCGAATGACCTCGTCGAGGACGTCCCAGACCTCGGGCTTTTCCTTTTCGACGAGCTTCTTCGCCTGCTTGACGGTGGCCGCCTGCCCGAGCGCCTGCAACCGGGCATAGATGAACGGCTTGAACAGTTCCAATGCCATTTTCTTTGGCAAACCGCATTGATGCAGCTTGAGTTCAGGGCCAACCACGATCACCGACCGACCAGAATAATCGACGCGCTTGCCGAGCAGGTTCTGCCGGAAGCGGCCCTGTTTGCCCTTCAGCATGTCGGCGAGCGACTTCAACGGACGCTTATTGGCGCCGGTAATGACGCGGCCGCGGCGGCCGTTGTCGAACAGTGCGTCGACCGACTCCTGCAGCATACGCTTTTCGTTACGGATGATGATGTCGGGCGCGCGCAGTTCCATCAGCCGCTTCAAGCGGTTGTTGCGATTGATCACACGACGATAGAGATCGTTGAGATCGGACGTTGCGAAGCGGCCGCCATCGAGCGGCACGAGCGGACGCAGTTCCGGCGGAATGACCGGCACGACGGTCAGAATCATCCACTCTGGCTTGTTGCCGGATTCGAGGAACGCCTCGATGACCTTCAGCCGCTTGCCGAGCTTCTTCGGCTTGAGATCAGTTGTCGACTCCGCAATCTCCTGGCGCAGATCGATGGCCAATTTGGCCAGATCCAGGCCCATCAGGAGTTCGCGAATGGCTTCCGCGCCGATGCCGGCGGTGAAGCTGTCCTGGCCGAACTCCTCGACGGCCTGAGAATACTGCTCTTCCGTCAGCAGCTGCTTTTCGCGGAACGTCGTCACGCCCGGCTCGAGAACGATGTAGTTCTCGAAATAGAGCACGCGCTCCAGGTCCTTGAGCGTCATGTCGACCATCAGGCCGATCCGGCTTGGCAGCGATTTCAGGAACCAGATGTGAGCCACGGGTGCTGCCAGCTCGATGTGCCCCATGCGCTCCCGGCGCACTTTGGCGAGCGTCACTTCAACGCCGCACTTTTCGCAGATCAGGCCCTTGTACTTCATTCGCTTGTACTTGCCGCACAAGCATTCGTAGTCCTTGATCGGGCCAAAAATTCGGGCGCAGAACAGCCCATCGCGTTCAGGCTTGAAGGTCCGGTAGTTGATCGTTTCCGGCTTCTTTATCTCGCCGTAGGACCACGACATGATGTCGTCCGGGCTCGCGATCGTGATCTTGATCTGATCGAACGTCGGAGCGGCGACCTGCTGTTTGAAGAGGTTGGTGATCTCGTTCATCGGTTCTCTCCTCGGCGGATGGTGGGGCGACCCAGCCGCATCATTTCGTTCGCATCTTGCGCGGAACCACGACCCGACGGTCCCGCGTCATCGGTGCCGCGGCAAAAACCACGACACCATTTCCTGCTAACAATGCATCATTCAGCGGCGGCAGGCGGTAGCTGCGGCCGTTCAATCGGCGGCGCTTCCTCTTGCGGCTCAGGCACTTCAGAGTTGAGCAACTCGACGTTGAGGCCAAGCGCGCGCATTTCCTTGACCAACACGTTGAAGCTTTCGGGAATACCAGCCTCGAACGCGTCGTCGCCGCGCACGATGGACTCGTAGACTTTTGTGCGCCCGGCAACGTCGTCCGACTTGACGGTGAGCATTTCCTGCAACGTATAGGCGGCGCCATAGGCTTCGAGCGCCCAGACCTCCATTTCGCCGAAACGCTGTCCGCCGAACTGTGCCTTGCCGCCGAGTGGCTGCTGCGTCACCAAGCTGTAAGGCCCGATGCTGCGTGCGTGGATCTTGTCGTCAACGAGATGGTGCAGCTTCAGGATGTACTTGTAGCCGACCGTCACTTTGCGATCGAACGGCTCGCCGGTCCGGCCATCGAACAGCGTGACCTGGCCCGATGCGTCGAACCCTGCTGTCTTCAGCATTTCAACAATGTCGGCTTCACGAGCGCCGTCAAAGACCGGCGTTGCGATCGGCACGCCGTTCTTGACCTTAGCGCCGAGTGCCGCCAACTCCGGATCCTTCATCTTCATCACGGCGCTGCCTTTGCCGTAGGCATCTTCCATTGCCTTACGCAATGCGACGGCGTCGTTCTCGGAATGCCAGCGCGCCAGCGCATCGTCGATCGCGCGGCCAAGCCCGCGGCAGGCCCAACCAAGGTGGGTTTCAAGGATCTGGCCGACGTTCATGCGTGACGGCACGCCGAGCGGGTTCAAGACGACGTCAACGTGGGTTCCGTCTTCCAGGAACGGCATGTCCTCACACGGTACGATACGAGACACCACACCCTTATTGCCGTGGCGTCCGGCCATCTTATCGCCGGGCTGAATCTTGCGCTTTACGGCAACGAAGACCTTGACCATCTTCATGACGCCAGGCAGCAGCTCGTCGCCGCGTTGCAATTTGTCGACCTTGTCGACAAAACGCCGCTCAAGACCCTTCTTGGCGTCTTCGTATTGTTTTTGAATGGCCTCAACCTCGGCCATCGCCTTCTCGTCCTTGAGGCCGATTTCCCACCACTGACTGCGCGGGATATCGCTGAGGATTTCTTCGGAGACGTTGGTGCCTTTGCGGGCGCCCTTCGGTCCCTTGGCAACCTCCTCGCCCATCAGCGCTTCTTTCAAGCGGGCGTAGACGTTGCGATCGAGGATCTGCAATTCGTCGTCACGGTCCTTGGCGAGGCGCTCGATTTCTTCGCGCTCGATGGCCATCGCGCGCTCGTCCTTCTCGACGCCATGGCGATTGAAAACGCGCACTTCGACAACCGTTCCGGTGACGCCTGGAGGCAAGCGCAACGATGTATCGCGAACGTCGGAAGCCTTTTCGCCGAAGATCGCCCGCAGCAGCTTCTCTTCCGGCGTCATCGGGCTTTCGCCCTTTGGCGTGATCTTGCCGACCAGGATGTCGCTCGGATTGACCTCGGCACCGATATAAACGATGCCGGCTTCATCGAGGTTCTTCAGTGCTTCTTCCGAAACGTTCGGAATATCGCGCGTGATTTCTTCCGGCCCGAGCTTGGTGTCGCGCGCCATCACCTCGAACTCTTCGATGTGGATCGAAGTGAAGATGTCGTCGGAGACGACACGTTCCGACATCAGGATCGAGTCTTCGAAATTGTAGCCCATCCACGGCATGAACGCGACGAGCACATTCTTGCCGAGTGCGAGTTCGCCCATCTCGGTCGAAGGGCCGTCCGCAATTGTCTCGCCGGCTTTCACGTGATCGCCAACGGTCACCAGCGGACGCTGATTGATGCAGGTGTTCTGGTTGGAACGCTGGAACTTGCGCAGGCGATAAATATCGACGCCGGGCTTGGAGGGATCATCCTCCTGCGTCGCACGGATAACGATACGCGTTGCGTCGACCTGGTCGACGATACCAGTCCGGCGCGCCGCAATGGCGGCGCCTGAGTCGCGGGCGACCACTTCTTCCATACCGGTGCCGACCAGCGGCGCTTCCGCCTTTATCAATGGCACGGCCTGACGCTGCATGTTCGAGCCCATCAACGCGCGGTTGGCGTCGTCGTTCTCAAGGAACGGAATGAGCGCCGCTGCGACCGAAACGAGCTGTTTCGGCGACACGTCGATGAAGTCGACCTTGTCCTGCGGCACGGGGAGCACATCGCCGTTGAAGCGGCAGGTGATCATGTCGCCGGTCAAGCGACCCTTGTCGTCGATCGCGGCATTGGCCTGGGCGACGTGATGGCGCATCTCTTCCATGGCCGAGAGATAGACGACCTCGTCCTGCAGCTTGCCGTTCTTGACGCGGCGATACGGGCTTTCGATGAAGCCGTACTTGTTGACTCGCGCGAAGGTCGCCAGCGAGTTGATCAAGCCGATGTTCGGGCCTTCCGGCGTCTCGATCGGGCAGATGCGGCCGTAGTGCGTCGGATGCACGTCGCGCACCTCGAAGCCGGCACGTTCGCGCGTTAGGCCACCTGGTCCCAGCGCCGAGAGGCGCCGCTTATGCGTGATCTCGGACAGCGGATTGGTCTGATCCATGAACTGGGAGAGCTGCGACGAGCCGAAGAACTCGCGGACAGCGGCAGCAGCCGGCTTGGCGTTGATCAGGTCCTGCGGCATGACCGTGTCGATATCGACCGAGCTCATGCGCTCCTTGATCGCGCGTTCCATGCGCAGCAGGCCGACACGGTACTGGTTCTCCATCAATTCGCCGACGGAACGCACCCGGCGATTGCCGAGATGATCGATGTCGTCGATCTCGCCTTTGCCGTCGCGCAGATCAACCAACGTCTTGATGACGGCAAGGATATCTTCCTTGCGCAGGATGCGCACGGTATCCTCGGCCTTGAGGTCGAGGCGCATGTTCATCTTCACGCGGCCGACGGCCGAGAGATCGTAGCGCTCGGAATCGAAAAACAGGCTCTTGAACATCGCCGTCGCCGCATCGAGCGTCGGCGGTTCGCCAGGCCGCATGACCCGGTAGATATCCATCAACGCCTCTTCGTGATTGGCGTTCTTGTCGACATTGAGCGTGTTGCGAATGAACGCGCCGATCGTGACATGGTCGATGTCGAGGATCGGGAATTCCTTGAGCTTGGCGTCTTTGAGGACAGCCAGCAGCTTGGCGTCGAGCTCATTGCCAGCTTCGGCATAAATCATGCCAGTTTCGAGGTCGACGATGTCTTCGGCCAGATATTTGCCGGCGAGATCTTCCGACGAAATCAGCGCTTCTTTCAGGCCGGCTTCGCCAAGTTCGCGGGCACGGCGGGCGGTGATCTTCTCACCACCCTTGACGACAACTTCGCCCGACTTTGCATCGATCAGGTCTGAGACCGGTGTCACGCCACGCATCTTCTCAGCCGCGTACGGAATCTTCCATCCGCGCTTCGATTCCTTGACCATGATCGACTTGTAAAACGTCGAGAGGATCTCTTCGTCGTTGAGGCCGAGCGCATAGAGCAGTGTCGTCACCGGCAGTTTGCGGCGACGGTCGATACGCACGTAGACGACGTCCTTGGCGTCGAACTCAAAATCGAGCCACGATCCGCGATAAGGAATGATGCGGGCGGCAAACAGCAGCTTGCCGCTGGCGTGCGTGCGGCCGCGATCATGGTCGAAGAACACGCCGGGCGACCGGTGCATCTGCGAGACGATAACGCGCTCTGTGCCGTTGATGACGAACGTACCATTCAAGGTCATGAACGGGATATCGCCCATATAAACGTCCTGCTCCTTCACGTCCTTGATGGAACGCGAGCCGGTCTCTTCATTCACATCGAACACGATCAGGCGCAGCTTGACCTTCAGCGGCGCCGCATAGGTCATGTCGCGCTGCTGGCATTCATCGACGTCATACTTCGGCGGCTCAAACTCGTAGCGCACGAACTCGAGCGTCGACTTGCCGGCGAAGTCCGAAATCGGGAACACCGACTTGAACACGGTCTGCATGCCGGTATCCAAGCGTCCGCCCGGCGGTTCCTTGACCATCAGGAAGTCGTCATACGAGCTCTTCTGAACCTCGATGAGATTCGGCATTTCCGCCACTTCGGCGATGCGTCCGAAGCCTCGGCGAATGCGATTGCGGCCATTGAAGGTCTGAGCCATGTCCAATCCTCGTCGCGCGCTTGGGGTCGCCCCCAGTGATTGAGCCGTCAGCAGCGCTATCCCTGCCGGCCTTGCCTAGATAACGGCTTGCCGGAGAACTCGGACGCAAGGGCTGCATCACTCAAGTTTTCCGGGAAACCGTCAGTCGATCCTCTCCCCGTGGCGGACCACGGGGAGAGGGATCGGCGTTACTTGATTTCGACTTTCGCGCCCTGATCTTCGAGCTGCTTCTTAAACTTCGCAGCGTCGTCCTTGGATACGCCCTCCTTGACGGCCTTGCCGCCGGCCTCAACGAGGTCCTTGGCTTCCTTGAGACCGAGGCCCGTGATGGCACGGACTTCCTTGATGACATTGATCTTCTTGTCGCCGCCCGCGACGAGAATGACGGTGAACTCCGTCTTCTCTTCAACGGCAGCAGCAGCTGCACCCGGTGCCGCCGCAACGGCGACAGCGGCGGCGGCAGAGACGCCCCACTTTTCTTCGAGCATCTTTGCGAGTTCTGCAGCTTCCAGAACGGTGAGCTTGGAAAGGTCGTCGACGATTTTGCTGAGATCAGCCATGATTTTCTATTCCTTCAGTTTGCTTTCGGTTTGAACATTTCAGACTTGGCCGTCTCTCGATCGCTTGGGATCAAGATCCAGCGTCCCACATCAGCCTTTCGACGCCTGCGCTTGGATAACGCGAGCGAGCTTGGCACCGGGTTCCTTGATCGTGCGGGCGATCTTCGTCGCCGGCGCGTTGAGGAGACCAATGATCTTGGCTCGCAGTTCGTCAAGTGAAGGCAGTTCGGCAAGCGCTTTCACACCATTCGAATTGAGCTTGGTGCTGCCCATCATGCCGCCAAGAATGACGAGTTTTTCGTTCGTCTTGGCGTATGCGACAGAAGCCTTTGCCGCGGCAATCG
Organism: uncultured Alphaproteobacteria bacterium; assembly: GCA_963714325.1. Taxonomy (GTDB): domain Bacteria; phylum Pseudomonadota; class Alphaproteobacteria; order Rhizobiales; family Hyphomicrobiaceae; genus CAVQOB01. Next base: position 242,796 of record CAVQOB010000010.1, read on the forward strand.
GATCGGTCGAGTAGGCCAACATGATTGGCCCCTTGAGCAGATCCGAAATCCCTGCGGCACTCGTGTCCTTGAGTGCGAGCTTTGCCAGCCGGTTCTTCGTAACCTTCACCTTGCCGCCAGCGTCCTTGACGCGCTTGCGGTAATCTGCGGCTTGGGCTGCGACGAGACCGGCATTGTGGGCCACAACGATGACGCCTGCGTCTTTCAACGAGGCCTTCAGCGTCGTGATGAGCTCTTGTTTTCCAGCTCTATCCACGTCAGCCTAACTCCGTATTGTCGCGAGTTCGCCGATTGCTCGGCTGCTCCCGCGGGTTGCACCTAGCCGGCCGGATCGTGTTGACCCGGTCGACGCTTCAGGAACCTGTCCCTTTCCGCGTCGCAAGCGACACGGTGCAGAGCCTCGAGATGTTCAAACCGGCGCGCCCAGAATTTCCCCTGAAGTTCGCCCGTCTTAGTCTCCCGTCTCATGCCGGCCTCCACGGATATTTCGGAGATTAAGTCAGGCTTGCCCGAAGGCACGCCCGACACCCGCAGTCTCGGACAGGCTAGAGAGGAACGGCGAGGCCGCTCCACCCAGCATTCCGGGCGAACCCGGAATTCTTGATTGATCAGCCGGTTGGACCGGCGACCGTGAAGCCCGATGTGTCGAGCTTGAGACCGGGCCCCATGGTCGACGACAACGAAATCTTCTTGATGTAGTTGCCCTTCGATCCAGCCGGCTTCGATTTCGAAACGGCGTCGATGAAGGCGCGGATGTTTTCGGCAAGAGCCTTCTCAGTAAAGCTCGCCTTGCCGACGCCGGCATGGACGATGCCGGACTTCTCGACGCGGAACTCGACCGAGCCGCCCTTGGCACCCTTGACGGCGGTTGTAACATCCATCGTCACGGTCCCAACACGCGGATTCGGCATCAGGCCGCGCGGGCCCAGCACCTTGCCCAATCGTCCGACCAGCCCCATCATGTCGGGCGTTGCAATGCATCGATCGAAGTCGATGGTGCCCTTCGAGACGATGTCGACGAGATCTTCCGCGCCAACGATATCGGCACCTGCTGCTTTGGCTTCTTCCGCCTTGGCGCCACGCGCGAAGACAGCAACCTTCAGCGTCCGCCCCGTGCCGTTCGGCAAGTTGCACACGCCGCGCACCATCTGATCGGCATGCTTGGGATCGACGCCCAAGTTCATGGCGATCTCGATGGTCTCGTTGAATTTGGCCTTGGCGCGATCCTTGATCAGCTTTACCGCCTCTTCGACGGCGTAGGCTTTGCTGCGATCGAGCCCCGTCACCAGACCAGACATACGCTTGCCGCCGGCAAGGCGGGCAGCTTTGATTTGTTCTGCAGTTGCATTGGCCATGGCTTATTTCTCCACCACTTGCAGACCCATCGAGCGGGCCGAGCCAGCGATCGTGCGCGATGCGGCTTCAAGGTCGTCCGTGTTCAAATCCTTCAACTTCAGCTTTGCGATGTCGCGGACTTGAGCCTGCGTGATGGTCCCGGCGCTGTCACGACCGGGCGCCTTGGAGCCTGATGTCACCTTGGCTGCCTTTTTTATCAGGAAGCTTGCCGGTGGCAGACGCATCTCGAAGGTGAATGAGCGATCCGAATAGACCGTGATCTTCACCGGGATCGGCGCGCCCTGCTCCATCTCCTTCGTTTTGGCATTGAAGGACTTGCAGAATTCCATGATGTTCACGCCACGCTGACCGAGTGCCGGCCCGATCGGTGGCGACGGATTGGCTTGGCCTGCGGGAACCTGCAGGTTGATAAAGCCTTCGACTTTTTTCGCCATATGTCTCCCCAAGGGTGGAGGGAAGGACGAACCTTCCCAGGGTTAGCGGTATACCGGGCGGCGAGCCCTCCCGCGGTTACAACCCTCGTCGCTCAGCCCCAAGCGGGCAGACGTACGAAGGCATTCTTTGGCAGGCTTTTACTGCGTCTTTTGCACCTGCGTGAATTCAAGTTCGACTGGCGTTGGTCGTCCGAAGATCGAAACCGCCACCTTCAGGCGTGACCGCTCATCGTCAACTTCCTCGACAACGCCGTTGAGGCTCTCAAACGGCCCATCGGCAACGCGAACAACCTCGCCGATTTCGAACGTAATCGTCGGTTTGGGACGCTCAACGCCGTCCTTCACCTGATTGAGAATCCGCATCGCCTCGTCTTCAGTGATCGGAAAGGCCTTGTTATCGGCGCCGAGGAACCCCGTCACTTTCGGCGTATTCTTGATCAGCACGTAGGCCGCGTCAGTCATTTCCATTTTGACCAGCACGTAGCCCGGGAAAAACTTGCGCTCGGCCTGCACCTTGCGGCCACGCCGCACTTCGACGACTTCCTCGGTCGGCACAAGTACCTGCTCAAACTGAGCTTCAAGCCCCGCGGATTTCGCGCGTTCCTTGATGCTTTCAGCGACCTTGCGCTCGAAATTCGAGTAGGCGTGAACTATATACCAGCGCTTGGCCATCGCGTTGTCGACTCTAGTCCTGGAATCCGCCACCGGCACCCGCATTTCCCGAGAGCGAACCGGCGTCGCTGCTGCGGTCTTCACTTGCATCATCACGTCAGCAACTACTTCCCGAGCCCTAAAACCAGCTGGATCAGCCAACCCAAAATCTGGTCAGCGATGAGAAAAAAAATCGCCGTCATGGTCACCATGACGAGAACCATGGCTGTCGTGATCCAGACTTCCTTCCAGGTCGGCCAAGTCACCTTGGAAACTTCCTGGCGAACCTCGTCGACGAAGCGAAGTGGATTTTTCGACATCAACTCTTGACCTTAGTGACGTACTTGGTGACGATTGACCGGGGTAGAACCCGGCAGATTTGTATTGCCGCATCAAACACACAAAGTCCGGCCACCCTCGCCAACGAGAGCCGCCAGAATTTGAAACATGGCAGGGGCGGCAGGTCTCGAACCTGCGACCTTCGGTTTTGGAGACCGACGCTCTACCAATTGAGCTACACCCCTAGGAGCCGCCCGCGAGCTGCGTATCTCAAGCCCGAGAGCGGGTTCCATACACGAAGTTTTCATGCTTGTCACTCGGGACTTGCCCGTGACCAATTTGTCGCAGGTTAGCACTGGGTCAGCCGACGTGCTCGACCACCACGGCCGTGCCGTAGGCCAAGACCTCGGTCACCGTGGAGGCGATTTCATTGGCATCGTAGCGCATGCCGATGATCGCATTGGCCCCCATGCTGTGCGCTTGGGCGAGCAGCAGATCAAAGGCTTCCTGCCGGGTGGTCTCGGCGAGTTGGGTGTAAACTGAGATGTTGCCACCGAACAGGATCTGGATGGAGCCGCGGAGGTTGCTAACGACGTTCCGCGAGCGAACCGAGAGGCCGCGCGCGAGGCCAAGCACCTTGACCACCCGGTAGCCCGGCAACTCGTTGATCGTCACAACGATCATGTGCGGTCCCCACTAGCCTAGCGCTGGCCAGTGGCCCGCCCTCAGAACGCTTTTGCCTGACCACAAGGGATTTGTCATCTGGTGTGCGCATCCAAAACAACGGCCGTCTGACCTAGCCGGAACATTGCCAGTCGTTGGCGCTCATACAGAATTAACTTGGCCACGATAGGCTCCCGACCGGTTTACCGCGTATCCGGGAGTATTTCCGATGGCTGCTATCCAGAAACTGCGTCGCTTTGCACTTTTTGCAGCCGTTGCCCTGTTTGGAGCAGCAGCATTCGCCCCAGCACCAGCCGAGGCGGGAAAAATCAGCCGATCAATTGGTAAGGCCGCGGGGGCTGCGGCTGTTGGCGCTGCGACACGAGCAGTGGCCAAAGCTGCCCGCAAGAACGAGCGTGAAACCGCGCGCGATGACAGCAATGACAGCGCCGAGGTCGATGACGCTGCCGCCGCCACTAAGCCGGTCGATCCAGCGACACACGCTGAGCAAGCCAAAGCCAAGTTGGAGGCTGAGAACAAGACTGAGGTTGACATGGCGAATTCCGATGCCTCGTCGGAGTCGTCCGGTTCTGCCCAGTGCGTCGCAGGCTGCAATCCGGTAGCCGCATCGCCACCCCGTACGGTGCAATCGCTGCGTGAGTTGCATAAGTCGCGCTAGGTCAGGTCACCCAAAATGCGAAACCGGCCGGCTGTAGGTGCCGCCCGGTCACGTTTTGCGGCCTGATGGCTCCCCAATGAGATCGAGCCGGAGCAACTGACTACTCAATAATCTTGACGACGACGCCGGCGCCGAGCTCTTGGACATTGTCGGCGCCGGGATCGAATATGCGGTGATCGTGAGTTCTACTCAATAATCTTGACGACGACGCCGGCGCCGACGGTGCGGCCGCCTTCGCGGATCGCAAAGCGGACCTTCTCTTCCATCGCGATCGGCTGAACCAGTTCAACCGTCACCGACACGTTGTCACCCGGCATCACCATCTCAGTGCCTTCGGCCAACTGAACCGTCCCCGTCACGTCGGTCGTGCGGAAGTAGAACTGCGGACGATAGTTGCCGAAGAACGGGGTATGACGACCACCCTCCTCCTTGGTCAGAATGTAGGCCTCTGCCGAGAACTTCTTGTGCGGCTTGATCGTGCCCGGCTTGCAGAGAACCTGCCCGCGCTCAACCGCTTCCTTGTCAATGCCGCGCAGCAGGCAGCCGACGTTGTCGCCAGCCTCACCCTGATCCAGTAGCTTGCGGAACATTTCAACGCCCGTGCAGGTCGACTTCTGCGTGTCGCGCAAGCCGACGATCTCAACTTCTTCGCCGACCTTCACGACGCCGCGCTCAATTCGTCCTGTCACAACAGTTCCACGACCGGAGATCGAGAACACGTCTTCGATCGGCATCAGGAACGGCTGATCCTTCGGACGATCCGGGATCGGAATGAACGTGTCCATCGCCTCGTACAGCTTGAGGATCGCCTCATCCGCCAGGGGCCCCTTCTCGCCATTCAAGGCCTTGATCGCCGCACCGCGCACAACCGGCGTATCGTCGCCCGGGAACTGGTACTTCGACAGCAGCTCGCGCACTTCCATCTCAACCAGATCGAGCAACTCAGCGTCTTCGACGACGTCGCACTTGTTCAAGAACACGACAACGCGGGGAACGCCGACCTGACGCGCCAGCAGAATATGCTCCCGGGTCTGCGGCATCGGACCGTCAACCGCCGACACGACCAGGATCGCGCCGTCCATCTGGGCCGCACCCGTGATCATGTTCTTCACGTAGTCGGCGTGCCCGGGGCAATCGACGTGCGCGTAGTGGCGCTTTTCCGACGAATACTCGACGTGGCTGGTCGCGATGGTCAGGATCTTCGTCGGGTCGCGACGGCCCTGGCTTTCCGACGCCTTCGCCACTTCGTCATAGGCGATCGACGTCTTGGTCCAGCCGCGGTCGGCCGATACTTTCGTCAGCGCCGCCGTCAGCGTTGTCTTGCCGTGGTCAACGTGACCAATGGTGCCAACGTTGCAATGCGGCTTCTCGCGATTGAATTTTTCCTTGGCCATTGAAAGGCTCCTTTAGCGTATGACTTGCAGGCAGCGATTGGCAGTTCGGGCGCACGTGTGCCGACTTCGCGCATCCTCTACTGGGCTCAGGCGATTTCAGCAAGCCCATCATAGAGGCGAGATGGGACGTTGGCTGCCATGCCGTATCTCAACGCGCGCGAACGCTGTGCAGCTGGGGTTACACCAACGGATTTAAGCGGCGCCGCCGAGGTAGAGTTGCTTGACGAGGGGGTTGGTCTTGAGTTCTTCGACGGACTTGCCTTCGAAGGCGATGGAGCCGTGGACGATGATGTAGCCGCGATCGGCGATGCGGACGGCCTGCTGAAAGTTCTGTTCGGCCATCAGAACGGTGAGGCCGAATTTCTCGCGCAGTTCGCCGATCTTGGTCACGGTTTGGGCGACCAGCAAGGGTGATAAGCCGACGGAGGGCTCGTCGACCAGCAACAGGCGGGGCGAGGACATCATGGCGCGGCCGATGGCCAGCATCTGCTGTTGGCCGCCGGACATGGTGCCGGCGAGTTGCTTGCGGCGTTCGGTCAGAATGGGAAAGGCTTCGTAGGCGAAGGCCAGATTGCGGGCGATGGCCGGGCGGGCCTGGCGGCGATAGGCGCCGAGCATCAGATTTTCTTCGACAGTCAGCTTGGAGAAGAGACGCCGGCCTTCCGGCACCAGCGCCACGCCGAGGTCGACGATGTCCTCCGTCGCCATGCGCGTGAGATCGTGGGATACGCCATCGGCTTGCAGCGTGATCGTGCCGGCACCTGGCCGCACGAGACCCATCAGGCATTTCATCAGCGTGCTCTTGCCGTTGCCGTTGGTGCCGAGCAGAACCACTGTCTCGCCCTGCCGCACCGACAGGGAGACATTTTCGAGCGCGCGGACGGCACCGTAGGCGGCGCTGACGCCGGCAATGGTCAACTCAAACGCCAAGATAGGCCTCCTGCACCCGCGTGCTGGCCATGACTTCTTGTGGGGTGCCCTCGCTGATCACTTTGCCGGCTTCGAGGCAGACCACGCGTTCAGAGAACCGCATCACCGCATGCATGATGTGCTCGATCATGATGATGGTGATGCCGTCTTTGTTGAGGGTGATGAGCAGATCGAGAACCTCGTCGATTTCGGAACTGGAGAGCCCAGCCATGGCTTCGTCGGAGATCAGCAGTTTCGGCCGTGCTGCAACGGCGCGCGCCAACTCCATCTTGCGCAGTTCGACCTGCGAGAGCTGGCTCGAGAGCACGTGTGCCTTGGCGCCGAGCCCCATCTTGTCGAGGATGGCGCCAACTTCCGATTCCTGCTGGCGCACACTCAATCCGTGGCCAATGGCTGCGAAATCTATGGCGACGAGGAGGTTTTCGAGCACCGTCATACTTTTGAAGGGACGCGGGATCTGGAAACTGCGGGCGATGCCGAGGCGGGTGCGCTTGTAGGCAGGAACCTGCGACACATCCCGGCCATTGAAAACGATTCGGCCGTCGTCGTTATGCAGCGCACCCGAAATGCAATTGATCAGCGTCGTCTTGCCGGAGCCATTCGGTCCGATCAATCCGAAGCGTTCGCCGGCCCGGATCGAGATGCTGACGTTATCGACGGCGGTGAACCCACCGAACCGCTTCGAGATGTTGTCAACGAGCAGAATGGGTTCACTCATCGGGCGCCCCAGTCGGAGCCCCGCCCTGACGATCGGCGAAAGATCCGCTGGTACAATCCGATCAGCCCGTCGGGGGCGCCGACGACAAAGAGAACCAGCATCACGCCGAGGACGAGGACGTTGACCTCGGACGAGATGGTGACGGTCAGCAGCTGTTGCGTCGTCGCCAAAAGGATGGCGCCGAGAACGGGGCCGATCCAGTGGCCGGTGCCGCCGATCAACGACATGGCGAGCGCCGATACCGAGTAGTTGAGATTGAAGGCGGAGGAGGGGTCGGCATACTGCAGGTACATGGCGGCCGGCGCACCCATGGCACACATCAAGAGGCCGGAAATGCTGCACGCCAGCAGCTTCAACTGCAGGGTTGGCACCCCCGTGCATTCGGCGGCGATTTCGTCATCGCGTACGGCGCGCAGGCCGCGGCCGATCCAGCTGTCTTGCACATAGCGAGCGATGGCAACCGAGATGACCACCATCACGGCGGCGATGACAAAGAGCATGCGTAGATAGGATTCGAACGGCGCCGTTGGCGGCGGGCGCAGCAATTGAATGCCGGAGGCGCCGCCGACGAACTTCCAGTTGATGATGAAAGTCTCGACGATGATACTGATGGCGATCGTGGCGATGGAGAAAAAGATGCCGTGCATGCGCAGCGTCAGGAGGCCGATGGCGAAGCCGAGGATCGCACCGACCAGGCCGGCGACGACGATTTGCGCGAGCAGTGGCGCGCCGAACGCCTTGGCCAGAAACACCGACGTATAGACGCCGAGCCCGAAAAACGCGTTGGTGCCGAAGTTCACGTAGCCGGCATAGCCGCCGAGAATATTCCAAGCCGTTGCCAGCACGATGAATTGCAGGATGATGTATCCGGCGAAGAAGATGTAGTCGTTGGTTGCGACGACGGTCAGCCCGTAGGCGGCGGCGACGAAGGCGAAAGCACCCAACCAGAAACCAAATCCACGCATGCTCATCTTCCGAACAACCCTTGCGGGCGCACGGCGAGAACACCGAGCAGCATGGCGAACGAGATGGCCGGCGCCCAGGAGGCGCCATAGAGCGTCAGGACGATGGATTCAGCAACGCCGAGAATGAGGCCAGCGACGAGCGTGCCGCTCATGCTACCGAGGCCGGCCATGACGACGACGCAGAAGGTGCGGCCGATATAGGCGCGATCGAGGGTCGGCTCGACGGGCTGGACGATAATCAAAAGAGCACCTGCGATGCCGAGCACGCCGGTGGCGATGCCGAACGCCCACTGCTTGGTGCTGACGGGATTAGCCCCCATCAGGCGGAGCGCGTCGGCGTCCTGGGCGACGGCGCGGATGGCACGCCCGGTGAACGTGCGCGACAGGTAGAGCGATAGCAGTGTGGTCAACACCAGCGCCACGGCAAACGCCACGATCAACCGCAACGGGATGCGCAACGACAGGATATCGATGCTCTTGCCGATGTAGGGCGCCTGGACCGAACGCTGATCGACGCCGAATACAAGAATGATTCCGACTTCAATAATGAAAGCGACGCCGAAGAAAAAGGCTATGCCGCGGACGCCGGCGTCACTGCCGCGCTTTTCGAACGTCTCGTAGTAGAGACGATACATCGCCAGCCCGAGCAGAAAGAATACCGGCGTCAGCAGGAGGCCGGCCAGAATCGGATCAATCCCATACTCGCCCAGAAGATAAACCCCGTAGGACGCCAGCACCAGGAAGGCCGGATGCGCGACGTGCGGCACATCCAGCAATCCGAACGACACCGAAAGCCCAATGCTGACAGCCGCATAGAAGCAGCCAAGCAACAAGCCGAGCACGACGGCGTCAAGCAACAATTCCAATGAAAACACGCGTTCTTCCCCCATACGCCTCCCCCTGCGTGCCAGGGAGAGGCGTCGCCGGTCCGGACGGCGTTTACTTGCGTGCTTTTTCGAACGGCACGATCACTTCGCCCGTTGCCAACTTCGGTGGCGTCAGGATCACCTGCTTGCCGGGCTGGCGGAACTGCTCCATGTCCTTGTCAATAACGCCGCGGAACTGCGCGAGTACTGTCGCCGTTTCCTTGCGTTCCCCATCGGCCGAGAACTCGATCGGACCGACGATCGTCTGATGCACGTTCTCGCGCAGATATTTGGCGAGAACCTTGTCGTCGAGCGTCTTGGTGGCGTTGACTGCGGCTTCGAGCAACTGACCGGAGGCATACCCGAATGGTGCAAGATAGTAGCCGAGCGGATCCGTCTTGGCTTCGACGGCGCGCGGCGCATACTTGGCCAGGAACTCGTTGACGCCGGGGAACTGCATGCTCTTTTCGGGCAGCCAGCTGTTGTAGTTGACCACGCCGTTCAGAAGCGATCCGAGCGCCTGCATGTTGGACGTGAACTGGGCGCCAACCATGCCGCCACCAAAAATCTTGACGCTGTCGCCGACGCCGATTTCATTGACGGCGCGCAGGATGCCAACGGTATCCGGCGGATAGCTGGCGACGTAGACCATGTCGGGCTTGGCCGCACGAATAGCGCGCATCATGGCCGAGAATTCAACGGTGCTCGGCGGATAATTCTGTTCGTAGACGATCTTGATATTCTTTTCGGCGGCGACTTTCTTGACTGCTGCAGCAACGTTTTGAGCGAACTCCTGGTCGGCGGCCAGAATGGCGACCGTCTGGCCGCCGGCTTTGCCGCCGACGTCGAGGAATGCACGCGCCCAGCTATCGGACGGACCCCAGGGCGCATTGTTGAACCACATGTCGTGGCCAACCTTGCTGTTTACCTGGAACGAGAAGTTACCGATCAAAAGTTTGCCGCGCTGTTTGACCATTGGCATCAGCGGCGCCGTCGGCACAGTGGCATAAGGCGCGAAGAGAATGTCGACCTTGTCGACGTCCAACAGTTTGGAATAGATGGCTGGTGTTTCGGAGGCGGATGACTTGTCGTCATAAACGACCAGTTCGACCTTGCGGCCGAGCAGCCCGCCCTTGGCGTTGACGTCGTCGCGCCAAACTTCGATGCCGATCAACGAGGATTTGCCGCCAGCGGCGAGGCCACCGGTCGAGGCCATGCTCATGCCGATCTTGATCGGTGGTTGCTGCGCGTAAAGCGGAGACGCGGGTATCGCTCCTGCCGCTGCAACCGCCACAGCCACGATGGCCAGGCGCCCTAAAACAACTCTTCGCATCATGGTCGTCATCCTCCTGAGTAGTCTTCTTTTCAAGCGAGTGATTAGGCACGACGTTACCGGCCAGTTGGCGCACTGGCAAGCGCGCGCAGAGCACAGCGCGCGTCGATCGCGGGACGAAAAGCGGCTCGCCTGATAGGCAATGTTGATGCCCGGCATCAAAGAGACTGATTGTCAGGCCCGGCGTCGCTCGATGATTGTCGAATTTTCTTCGAGCGGGTGGCGCGCGGCTCAGGTGCCGCAGAAGGTCTGGTGGACGACTTGATCGAGCTCTGGTGGTTCAGCAAACCGCGCATTGCCTGGCTGATCGTCGAAGGGGTGCTGCAAAACCGACAACAACGTCTCGAATGCGCCGAAGTCGTCGCGCTCGACGGCGATGGTGATGGCTTCTTCCACCCGATGATTGCGCGGGATGAAGGCAGGGTTCACCGCGCGCATGGCGTGACGTCGCTCCTCGGGAGAACCGCCGTCTTCGCTCAAACGCGTGCGCCATTGCCGGGCCCAGTCGTCGAAGGCTTGCGGATCGGCAAACAGGCGGCGGACGCCCGCGTCAGCAGCAGAGGATGCGGCGGCATCGGCCAAACGGCGGAAGGTCAGGGTGAAGTCAGCCTTGTTGGCGGCCATCCGGTCGAGGAGGTCCTGTGCCAGAGCCAGATCACCGTCACGAGATTCTCGCAATCCGAGTTTGCGCCGCAGGCCGGCAACGTAGGCCGCCTCGAAGATCGCGGGGAAGCCGTTGACGGCTGCTTGCGCGCGTTCCAGCGCCTCGGCGTCGTCGTCGGCCAGAATGGGCAGCAGGGTTTCGGCGAGACGCACGAGGTTCCACTGCATGATGCCGGGCTGATTGGCATAGGCGTAGCGCCCGTTCTGATCGATGGAACTGTAAACGGTGGCGGGATCAAAGTTGTCCATGAAGGCACATGGCCCGTAGTCGATCGTCTCGCCGGATATCGTGGTGTTGTCAGTGTTCATGACGCCGTGGATGAAGCCAATGTGCAGCCATTGCGCGACCAGTTCGGCCTGGCGCTTGATGACGCCTTGCAGCAACGCGGCGACGCGATTGCCGGCGTGCTCGGCCTCGGGATAGTGCCTGGTGATCACGTGATCAGCGAGCAATCGGATCGCCTCGACGTCGCGGCGCGCGGCGAAGTATTGGAAGGTGCCGACCCGCACATGGCTGGCGGCGACACGAGTCAGAACGGCGCCGGGGATCGGCTTATCACGCCAGACGCTCTCGCCGGTCAGGACGGCGGCGAGGCTGCGGGTCGTCGGGACGCCGAGCGCATGCATAGCCTCACTGATGATAAATTCGCGCAAGACGGGCCCCAGCGCTGCGCGGCCATCGCCGCGCCGGGAAAAGGGCGTTGGGCCGGAGCCTTTGAGCTGAATGTCGCGGCGCTGGCCGTGACGGTCGATGACCTCGCCGAGCAGGATGGCGCGGCCGTCGCCGAGTTGGGGATTGAAGCCGCCGAACTGGTGGCCGGCGTAGGCCTGTGCCAGGGGGGCGCTGCCATCGAGAATACCGTTGCCGGCGAGCGCGTCGACAACCGGCGGCGTCCGCAGCACATCTGGATCGAGGCCGAGTTCGCGGACGAGTCCGTCATTGATGCGGATCAGACGTGGGGCTGCAACGCGCGTCGGGTTGAGCCGTGCGTAGAAGCGATCCGGCAATTGCGCGTAGCTGTTGTCGAACTTGAAACTCGGGGGCGTTGATGGCTTCGTCATCTGCTAACTCTACGATGTAAAATCACCCCTTGTCAGTCTAGAACGTGGCGGTCGAATAACAACACTGGCCATGGAGCGAGACCCAGCGTGGTAGAACTTGCAGATCGAACAGCGACGGTGCGTGGGCTTGGCGCCGTCGTCCTTTGGGCGATGCTGGCCAGCCTGACGGCGCTGGCAGAAGCCATTCCGCCGTTCCAGTTGGCGGCGATGACGTTTGCCGTCGGCACGCTGGTGGGCCTGATCTATGCTCGGCTCACGCGACAAAACCTAGCGACACTGCGAGAGGTCCCGATCGGCGCATGGGCGCTCGGCGTCTTTGGCCTGTTTGGCTATCACGCCTGCTATTTCTTTGCACTGCAGCGGGCGCCGGCGCTGGAAGCGAGCCTCGTCAACTATCTCTGGCCGCTGCTGATTGTCGTTTTTTCCGGTTTCCTGCCAGCCCAACTCGGCGGCAAGGCCATGCGCTGGTGGCATCTGGCGGGCGCGACGCTGGGGTTCGCCGGAACGATCCTGATCCTGATGGACGCCTCGGGGCGTCCTGATTTCGGCGGCAGCGTGGCCGGTTATGGGCTGGCACTGGCGGCGGCGCTGATCTGGTCGAGCTATTCGGTGGCCTCACGGCTGTACCAGGGTGTGCCGAGTATCGCGGTGCTCGGCAGTTGCGCCGCTACGGCCATCGGCGCGACTGTGCTGCATTTGCTGTTGGAGCGTTGGGTTTGGCCAACGAGCGCGGTGGCGTGGGTCGCCATCGCGGGGCTTGGTTTGGGACCTGTCGGCTTGGCCTTCTATCTCTGGGATGAAGGGATGAAGCGGGGCGATCTGCGACTGCTGGGTGCCGCCGCCTATGCCACGCCATTGTTTTCGACGATCATCATGGCAGGGCTCGGGCTTGGGCGCGCATCGCCGACGCTCTTCATCGCAGCCCTGCTCGTCACGGGGGGCGCACTGTTGGCTGCCAAGGACACACTCTGGTCAAGGCCGCAGACGTGAGGCCAAGCAAAAATGACACCGCCCCGGCGGTGAGCCAGGGCGAGGTCTTGACGGTCCACGCGGTTCAGCCGCGCAATCGCGTCCGAACGATGCGCGGGAAGTCATCATTGTCTTCAGCGGCCGACGCTTCGGCACGGATCGGCTGGCGCTGCTCAGCAACATGCTGACGGCCCTCTTCCAGAGACCACCACCGGCCGCCCCCGTTACGCGGCTCAGCGGTTGCTTGCGGCGCCTCCGGTGCGCGCGGCGCGGGCGACGGTGCCGGACCTGCGGTTAGGCCCGGATTCAAGGCCGGCCCGGACGCTGAGCGCCCGCGCGAGGACATCTGCGGGACGTTGCCACTAGCGAACCAACCATCGATCAGATCGAGCTCCTCGGCGGAGAGCGTGAGCCCCTGCGCGCGGCAGCGGGTGACAACGTAGTTGCGGAACCGGCCAGCAAAGATATTGACCGACGCGCCCTGCTCGAACCAGGGATCGGGCTCGCTGACCACCTCAAGCACAAACCGGACCTCGTCGCGCTCCAGGTCAAGACCGCGATCCTTGGCACGCACGAGAATACCCGTCAGCGTCTGCGCGCCATTGAGATCGTTCTCGTTGATCTCCTGCGCCATGGCCTCGAACAACTGGCGATACTCGGGTGCGGCCAGCTGCGGCACCTGCGAGGCTGCGTAAATGCGCTGCATGGCCTGTTGCACGGCACTGGCCTGGTCCGGACGTGGCGGCGCCTGGACGTGCGCTGCCGGCGAGGACGACGGTGCGGCGCGGTGGAACATCGGTTCCGACGATGGCGCACGCGATACGATCGCTTGCGGCGCCACGGCCATCGCGTCGTAGGCCGAAGCCGGTGCGCGCGGCGCCAGCGGCTGCCGCAGAACAGGTGCTGGCTCCTCATACTGCCGCGCGGCGGGCTGTTCGGCCGGCGCATGGATCGACGGTTGAACCATGGGTGCGCGCGGCGCGGCGTAGTTTTGCGGTGCCGATGCCTGACGCTCCATCACTGGACGTTCCAATGGGCGTTCCATCGGACGCTCGACCATTCGCTCGATGGCGGCCGGTACAAGCGCCTGCTGCTGCGCGGCAGCGCGCATGGCCGAAGCCTCGGTCTGAGGCGCGGCGATGGCGGGAACGCGCTCAGTCTGGGCCGCGTGCCGCTTGGGATCGTAAGCAAAATAGGGCGGCTGTTCTGAAAGACGGACTTCATTGGGAAGATGGTGACGCAGCAAATCGCGGAACCCGCCGGTGCCGGCCCAACTGGTGCCGATGGTCCGATCATGGCCGACGGCGCGGATCGCGCGATCGGCCAATGCCTCAAGCGGCACAGGTGACGCGGCAGCACGCACCGCATTGACCACTTCCGCGATGATCTCGGCGCGAACGTCATCAAGGCGTGGGGCTGCTTGCACGACCTGTTGTGGCGCTGTGGTCACGTGGAGCGGCAGGGCTGCCGCTTGAACAGGCGCCAAGGTCCCGGTCTGGATCTGTTGCTCCGGCAGCGCGGCCGGCTGACCGTCGAGCAGGAGCGCGATCAAGTCGCTTTCACGCACTTCACCATCACAGATCGCCGTGTAGGGTGCGGCCGTATAGTCGTTGGCGAAGATCACGGTGCGGCGGGCATGCTGGCGCAACCGGTGCAGAACCGGGGTGAAATCAGCGTCGCCTGAAAGGATGACAAACTCATCGAAGTAGGTGTCGTGGGTCAGGTAGTCGCGCATATCCATGACCATGCGGATATCGGCCGAGTTCTTCAACTGCGCGGTCAACGGCGGGCAATCCACGACCTCGAAGCCGGCGCGCAGGAAATGATGCCGTACGAACGGGAACGAGTTCATGTCGGTCGAGTTGTCATGGGTGTTACGGCGTGGCACGGGATTGCCGTAACAGCGGTTGAGGACGATGCGGCGTTTCGAGTCACCCAGCACGCCGTTGGTGGCGGTGATCAACTGCCCGTTCTCGATGGCACGAATCCAGATAGGCGCATCCTTGGCAAAACGCTTGGCCGCCTCCTCGCTCTTGCGCTTCAGCGACAGATAGATGTTGTCGTAGTCGACAAACACCGCGCTCAGAATCGGACCTGTACTTTCGCGTTTCATGACTGCTCGCCCCCGCACGCCAAAGAATCGGCGTTGAATACTGGAACGAGTATTGCGGTGAGTCGCAAAGCGGCCGCAAGCGCTGACGGGACGCGACTTGGCCACAATATGGATATCGTTTTTAAATCAATGTGTTAACCGGAATTTTAGGTGGTGATATCGGGTGAAACACAAGCGAGTTGTGCGGACATCGCAAGGGCCCTGATTCGGGATGGCGCAAGTCGCTTCACGGTGCGACGCCGGACGCTGCCAACTCGAACCCGGCAAACGTGAACCCCGGTGCCACCGTACAGCCGACAAGACTGTAGGCGCCAGCCGATCGCGCCTGCTGCCAGACGCCCGCGGGAACAAGCGCTTGCGGCCGCTCACCGGTTGCCAGCGCGTTGCCGAGCGCGATATCCGTTGCCGGTCCCGCATCCTGCTTGATGGAAAGCACCAGTGGGCTGCCTGCATACCAATGCCACATTTCCGCAGCATCGACGCGATGCCAACGCGAAACTTCGCCGGCACGCAGCAGGAAATAGATGGCTGTCGACGCGGCGCGGCCGCTGGCATCGATCGGACGGGAATCGCGAAAGGTCTCGCGGTACTGCCCGCCTTCCGGATGCGGCCTGAGCTCGAGCAGGGCGATGATCTGATCGGCGGTGAGATCAGGCACGGTTTTTGCGCTCGCGGATTTCGCCGAATACTTGCCAATCCTGGGCGTTTTCGAGGCCTAGGCGCTTGCGGATGGCGGGATCGCTGGCGCGCAGGAATGGGTTAGTTTCGCGTTCGATATCGACCCGCGTCGGCAGGGTCGGCTTGCCAGCGGCGCGCAGTTTCTCAACCTCCGCCACACGCGCGACCAATGCCGTGTTGCCGGGGTCGATGGTCAGCGCGAACTTGGCATTCGCGACGGTGTATTCGTGGCCGCAATAGAGCCGCGTTCCCGGCGGCAACTTCGAGACTTTCTCGACCGAGCGCCACATCATCTCCATGGTGCCTTCGTTGACGCGTCCGCAACCCATTGCAAAGAGCGTGTCGCCGACAAAAGCGACACCTGCGGCCGGAATCCAGAAAGTGATGTGGCCGGCGGTGTGGCCGGGGGTGTCGAGCACGTGAACCTTGACGCTGCCGAAGTCGAAGGTATCGCTCTCACCGACTTTACTGTCGATGCCGGGGATTTTTGCGGCCTCGGCCTTGGGGCCGATGATCGTGCAGCCGGTCTCGGCCTTGAGCGCCAGGTTGCCGCCGGTATGGTCGCCATGGTGGTGGGTGGTCAGGATATGGGTGAGTTTCCAACCCTTCGCTTTCAGCGCGGCGCGGACCTGATCGGCGTTGGGCGCATCGATCGAGGCGGTCAGGCCGCGCTCGGCGTCGTGGATCAGTACGCCATAGTTGTCGGACAGGCAGGGGAATTGGTGGATATCGAGCTTGGCCATGATGCTATCCGTTCGCTGAGACTTGCTTTTTCTGACGCTTCCCGCACGCTAGTGTGATGATCGAGAAGTCCGTTTCATTCTATCCGCACATATTTTGACGGACTTCTCGATCTGAATCACACTAGAAAACATGTTTCTTTAGTGTCCTTGTCGATCGCGACGTTCGAATTGAGGCTGCCGAGCATGCATCGAACGTCGCGATCAGGACACTAGACGCCAAGTCAACACATTGAAACGCTGGCGCGCGGTGGGTTCGCCCTCGCCAGCGGGATCGACCATGCATCT
Source organism: uncultured Alphaproteobacteria bacterium (assembly GCA_963714325.1). Lineage (GTDB taxonomy): Bacteria > Pseudomonadota > Alphaproteobacteria > Rhizobiales > Hyphomicrobiaceae > CAVQOB01. The sequence continues at coordinate 259,577 of CAVQOB010000010.1, forward strand.
CGACGTCGTAGACCTCAAAGCCTTCTACGCGAGCCACCTCGGCGGCGTCGTCCGCCGCATCGTCGCGCATCGGATTCGCGCGCGCTGGCGCCGTGCCGATGGCGATGTGGTGATGGGGCTGGGCTTCGCGGCTCCCTATTTGTCAAGTTACCGTGGCGAGGCCCTCCGGCTCGGAGCGCTGATGCCGGCGGCGCAAGGCGCGCTTGTCTGGCCGGCGACCGGCGCCACCAACACCGTCATGGTCGATGACCATATGCTGCCGTTGCCCGATAGTAGTGTCGACAAACTGCTGGCCGTGCATTGCCTGGAGTTCACCGAGAGCGCGCGGCCGCTGCTGCGCGAAATGTGGCGCGTGCTGAGGCCCGAAGGGCGGTTGCTGCTGATCGTGCCCAATCGGCGCGGCGTATGGTCGAGGCGGGAAACAACACCGTTCGGGCACGGCCAGCCCTATAGCCGCATGCAACTGGAGCGGCTGCTGCACGACGCGCTATTCACGCCGGTCGGCTGGTCGTCGGCGTTGCATTTGCCGCCGGTCAACCGGCGATTCCTGGTCCGCTGGGCAACGGCTTTTGAGCGACTGGGAACGCGCTTCTGGCCGGGGTTCGCGGGGGTCATCATTGTCGAAGCGCAGAAGGAATTGATGGCGCCAATCGGCAAAGCCGATGTTGTCCGCCGCGCGCGCACACTGGAGCCGGCCAGCGCCGCGACGTCGCGGCGAGAACACGTCAGAAGTGGAAAAATCGTGACATGAGCCGTGCTTTTCGGCTAGAAATTCAATGCGTGACGAAACCGTGACGGCCAGGGCATTGTCCGCCTGTTACTTGAATTCGCTGCTGAATACCGTTGTTCATTTGGTGTTGAGGCGCCTTTGCATGACAGATGAACGGCAGAGTGTGCTGGCTTTCCAATAATTGATCGCTTTTTCGCGCCGTAAACCTTGCGGCGAACGACTAATGTGGCTATAAGGCTGCATCGACTTTGGCCGGACAAATGGGCCGTTACGCAAAGGCACTGCCAAGCGCACGTTCAGAGACCCCCCAGAATTCGATACTCAACGACCGACGCACGCGCTTAAAACCGTCTGCGGGGGTCCCGTGCATCTAGAAGGCTAAGAAGGACAGACTATGGAAAAGGGTACCGTTAAGTTTTACAACGATCAAAAGGGCTTCGGCTTCATCACCCCGGATAAGGGTGGCAAGGACGTGTTCGTGCACGCAACAGCGCTCGAGCGCGCTGGCATGCGCGGCCTGTCGGAAGGCCAGAAGGTCGAGTTCGACACCCAGGAAGATCGCCGCACCGGCAAGATGGCAGTCGCGAACATCGCCGCCCTCTAAGATCTTCACGCGAGAGGATCGGTTGGTAACAACTTGAGACTTCAGCGTTGAAACGTGAGAGAGCCGCTCCGAAAGGGGTGGCTCTTTTTCGTTGGTCAACTTGATCGCGATCAGGAGGCGACGGTGATGGCGACGGTCGATGCCAATCCGTGTCTGACGTGTGGTGCGTGTTGTCACTATTCGAAGACGTGGCCGCGGTTCACGATGGAGACGGATGCGGAAATCGCGTTGATCCCCGAAGCGCTGGTGGATGCGCGCGGCGCGCGGATGCGATGCGAGGGCAATCGATGCTCAGCGTTGAAGGGAAAAATTGGCGACGTGGTTGCGTGCAGCATCTATGACATCAGGCCGATCGTCTGCCGCGATTGCGAGGTCGGTGACGATGCGTGCCAGATGGCGCGTGCGCGGCATGGGATGCCGCCGATTATGCTGTGATGGCGCTCTTATCGCGCGAGCGGTTCGAGGGCGCGGACGCAGGCTGAAGCAAGACGCGTTTCACCGACCTCGATGCCGCGCCAGTTCTTGAATGGGCCAAGTGCCCCCAGATTTTTGGCGTCCTCGAAGACGCGTTGTAGCAGGCCCGTTATCACGGCTTCGGATGCGCGCTTGCTGCCATCGTCGATTTTGAGGGCGAAGCCGAGACCCTGCTCCGGCAAGCCGCCGCAATAGATGCCTTCGGCGCCGGATTTCATGAAGACGCGTTTGCCGAGCCGCGTCATGGCTGTCGTGTCGAGCCGGCCGGGTCCGGCCACCAGTTCGGGTTCGGCGGCACAAGCCTCAGTGATCCGCCGCGTCGCTTTCGCGCGTTCGGTCGAGAGCCCCTCGCCGGTGACGAAGCGAGCGAAAGCGCGCGCCAAATCGCGGATGGCCAGCGGCCAGTTCGGCGCCGAACAGCCGTCAACCGCGACCCATTCGGCGCTGACGGGGGCGCCGGTGAATTCGGCGAGCACCCGGGCGATGCGCTGCTGATGGGGATGAACGGGCTTGAAATACTCAGCAACGCTATCGCCGCAATGAACACACGTCGCCAGCATGCCTGCATGCTTGCCCGAGCAGTTATTATGCAGCGCCGTCGGCTTGCCGCCGGCTGCGGACAACTGCCGGGCGGACGCTTCGTGCGTGGGATCGTGCGCGCCGCAGCCGAGGGCATCCGGCGTCAGCCCCGCCCGCTCCAGCATGGCCCGCGCAACTGCCACATGGCGTGGAGTGCCGGAATGCGACGAGCAGGCAAGCGCGATTTCGGCCGTGCCAAATTCGAAGCGGTCGGCCGCTCCGCTCTCGATCAGCGGCAAGGCCTGCAGCGCCTTGATGGCCGAACGAGGGAAAACCAGCCGTTGGATATCGCCGAGTGCGACCACGATCTCGCCATTCGGGCGGGCGAGGGCGAGGGCGCCGGTGTGTATGCTTTCGACGAGGCGGCCGCGGGTCAGTTCAACGAGGACGGGGTTGGTCATAGGCGGCAAGGCTTCTTTCAGGGCTTCGGTCGGTTGGTCAATTGAGGCGGTTTCCACGACTACCGAAACATTGTCTCACAAGCGTACGGTTAATACACCTAGGTACTTACCTAGGGGGTGACTGGAAATCCGGGAAGCGGCGGGAGTTGGGGCGAGCGGACGCCCATCACCTTGAAGCGGGTGCCCATGCCGTTGGGTGCAATGAGGCGGGCGACGGCGGTTTCGATGGCGTTGGCTTGCGATGGGTTTGCAGCGATGAGTTTCTGCGCGCGTTCGACGATGCCGAGGGCTGAGAGGAATTCGGCCTGGGCGATGGGGCCGTCGATTTTGAGTTCGACGGCGTCCGGCTCGAACGTTTGCTGGGCGGCTTTGAGTTGCTCAGCTGCCCAATGAAAATTGACTTGCACACTGAGGTCGGCTTCGCCCGGTGATGTCAGGGGATGTTCGTGGCGATGGTTGCGCACGGCTTGGAGCGTGTCGCCCTGCACCGGCGCGACATCGCCATAGTCGATCAGCAGCACGGCTTGTGGATGGTGGCACGACCGTAAGCCCAAGCCCGAGGGAAGCGACTCAAGCAGCTGCGTTTCAATAATCGTTCCAACTCGGCAGGGCGGGTCATTGTTCGGTCGAAGCTGATCCAGCCGCAGGACAAATTGCAAATCGCCGTTGGCATCGAGACCGACACTGCGCCTTGCGAGGCCATCCGATGTTGCGACGGATTGGATGGGTGGCGTGGTATCCAGAAACTCATTGCCGATGATGATCGTCGGCGCCAATGGCACGGCTTCGAGCGTGTCGTGCCACGTCGGTTGAATTTCGAGATTGCTCAACGCCGCCCGCTGCTGCTCGCGCAACGTCGCATTGGTCTCGACGAGTTTGACCTGCGCCGCTTTGAGGAACGACGGCGCGAGCTTTGCCGCTCGGAGCGCATCGCGCATGAGGGTGCCGCGACCGGGACCCAGTTCGACCAGATGAAAAGGATCGGGCATGCCCATCTGCCGCCAGACGACAACACACCACAGTCCGATCAGTTCGCCGAACACCTGGCTGATCTCGGGCGCAGTGATGAAATCACCGTCGCGGCCGATGGCCTGGCGATGACGATAATAGCCGTGCTCGGGATCGTTGAGGCAGAGCGAGACATAGCGATGGACGGGGATCGGGCCTTCGAGGCGAATGGTCGCTTTGATCTTCAGAGCGAGTGGCGTATCGCGGCGCGCGTCGGGGTCGTAGGCTGGGCTATCGGTCATGTGGCGACGGAATGCGTACGAGCGCGCTGGATGAGCCAAAGGCCGGCCAGGATCATCGGGACCGAATAGAGGATACCGGCGGTCAATGGACCAACCGTCAGCCAATGCGCGTAGTCCGGTTCACGGAAGATTTCGCAGAACGATCGCGCGAGGCCGTAGCCTGCGGTGAAAACACCGGCAATGAGACCGGGATGCTTCAACGCGCCGCGATATTGGATCAGAAACCAGCAGACGGCGAATAGGAGCAGGCCCTCGGTTGCCGCCTCATAGAGCTGGCTCGGATGCCGCGTCACCGGACCGGCACCAGGAAATGCCATCGACCACGCAACGTTCGACGGCCGACCCCACAATTCCGCGTTGATGAAGTTGGCGATGCGGCCGAAGAACAATCCGAGAGGGACCGCGGCGGCGGCCAAATCGAGAACGGTCCAGACGTTGGCTCCATTGCGCCGCGCGAAGACTGCCAGCGCGATGGCTGAGCCGATGAAGCCGCCGTGGAAGGACATGCCGCCATGCCAGACGGCTGGGATCTCCAAGGGGTTCGCAATAAAGTAGGCAGGATTGTAGAACAGCACGTAGCCGACGCGGCCGCCGACGATGACGCCCAGCGTCATCAGCAAAAGCAGGTCGTCGGTCTTGTCGATGCCGAACGGCGCCTTGTCCGGCGACCACAGCTTGGGCGACGACAGCATTCGGCGCACCAAGAGCCAGCCGAGCAGCAGGCCGGTCATATAGGCGAGGCCATACCATTTAATGGCCAAGGGACCAATCGACAACGCGACCGGATGGATATCGGGGAAGGTGATGGCAAGGGTGATCATCGGGCTTCCCGGGCACTGATTTCGTGGCCAAATCGTGTCAGCCGACGTTGGGCGAGAGCCTCGGCGCTGTCAAGAACGCGAACCGCCACCATCTTGCCGCACGCGCTGCCGTGTCGCCTTGAAGTCCTGCGGCCACGCCCGCATAGTTGGTCCAGTATCGTCCCGACAGCGCTTCGGCGCCCACTCCGGAAGCTGCCATGACCCAGACCAACAATCGCTTCCTCGACGAGTTCGCCAAACTCATGACCGACGCGGCCGGCGCTGCGCAGGGCATGCGCCGCGAGGTCGAAACCCTCGTCAAATCGCAGGGCGAGCGCGTGCTGCGCGACATGGACCTCGTCAGCCGCGAGGAGTTCGAAGCGGTCAAGGCGATGGCCGCCAAGGCGCGGGACGAAAACGACGCGCTCGCTGCCCGGATCGCGGCGCTCGAAGCGACACTTGCCAAACGTTGACGCCAGCGAGTTCGGGTTGGCGATCGCACACGGCCATCACAGCCAGGGTTATCCCTCGGCGATCCACCGGCTATCCACAGCCTTTGCACGATTGGTCGCGCAAAACCGCGCTGCGGCGACGCTTGCCCCGCCGCGGACATTTTGGCCGTGGACAATCTGACGGTCGCCTTGCAACTCGTGGGCTGCTGCGATTACCTCTGCCGGACGATCAGGTCAGAACGCAGTGCCACCTATACACGGTGCTGGCGAGACGACGATTGAAAGACGTTTGCAAGATGCCGGGACAAATCCGGCGCGCGGTCGAGGGTGGCAATGGCAACGACAGATATGAGTTACGAGCGGGTGATGAACCCCGTCGACCTCGTCGAACAGATCGCCTCCAACAACGATTGGGCGACCGATCGAACAACAACGGACGAACTGACGCTGGTCGTCGCCGGGCAATGGACCGACTATCACGTCTCGCTCAACTGGCGCGATGATCTGGAAACGCTGCATCTCGCCTGCGCCTTCGAATTCAAGATTCCCGACAACCGGCTTGGCGAAGTCTACAAGCTGGTAGCGCAGATCAACGAGCAGCTGTGGGTCGGCCACTTCGACGTGTGGACCAGCGAGGGACTGATCATGTTTCGCCAGGGCCTCATGCTCAATGGAACGCTGGCGACACCGCCGCAGTGTGAGGCGTTGCTGAAAGCGGGGCTCGAAGCCTGCGAGCGCTACTACCAAGCATTCCAGTTCGTCGTCTGGGCTGGACGCGACAGCCGCGAAGCCCTCGCCGCGACGAGCTTCGAAACCGAAGGTCAGGCGTGAGACGACGCACAGCGATCAATCATTGTCGCTGACGCACTCGTCATTGTCGCTGACGCATCAGTCATTGTCGCTGACGCTGGCACCAGCGCCGCTGATCCGTGACTGATCACTGGCGGCAACGTAGGTCCGCGCTTCAAGTCGACCGAGGCGCACCCAAAGCGCCGTGTCGACGGCGCGGCCACCGGCATGCGGCGCTGGCATAGGCGTGACCGGCGCCGAGGCTGCTTGAAAACCAACGACAACGGCATCGACTATGCTTGCGGCGATTGAACCGTCATAGGCGCTGAGATATCCAAACGCATCGATTGTCATGCACGTGCCCGGCCAGCGGACGGCGATCGATCGTTCGCTGCCGCGGGCTTGCGCGGCGGCAAAGGCCGCAAGCCACATCGGATCACGAACGCGGGCAAGTTGAACCCCGACTGCCAATGCGGCGACGTCACAGAGTTGCCCGCTGAGAAAGATGGCGGAGGTCGCATCGCGTTTCAATTCAAGAGCCGGAACCAGCGATGACGCCCAATCCAACCGATGCAGTGCCAGCCATCGGGCCGCCGTGGCAATTTCCTCAGCCTCGCCCCACGACACGCCGCCGCCGCGTGCGGCCTTCAGCGCGGTCTGCTCAATTTCGTTAAGCGAAACGATCATTTGGTCGCGCTTCCAACCGGAAAACCGGTACCCACTTTTCCGGAAGCGCTCTCTTGGCTGGTCGCGCTTCCAACCGGAAAACCGGTACCCACTTTTCCGGAAGCGCTCTCTTGGCTGGTCGCGCTTCCAACCGGAAAACCGGTACCCACTTTTCCGGAAACGCTCTCTTGGCTGGTCGCGCTTCCAACCGGAAAACCGGTACCCACTTTTCCGGAAACGCTCTCTTGGCTGGTCGCGCTTCCAACCGGAAAACCGGTACCCACTTTTCCGGAAACGCTCTCTTGGCTGGTCGCGCTTCCAACCGGAAAACCGGTACCCACTTTTCCGGAAACGCTCTCTTGGCTGGTCGCGCTTCCAACCGGAAAACCGGTACCCACTTTTCCGGAAACGCTCGGGCCCCATATCCAATGATCGAAATCCGCAGTTCCGATCTCGTCTGGCCCGGGCGCGCCCTGGAACAGCGTGATTCGCAACCACTTGTCGGATTTCGGATCGAAGCGGGTCGCACCGAAAAACGAGAGCTTGCAGCGCAACAGGTCGATCGCCCGCAAGTCGGCGCCAATGAGATTGTCGCGCACCTCGGCGTAGGGCACGCTCAGACCAATCTGCACGCGGCGGACGGTATGGCGATGCTCGGGAAGCCGCAGCAGGAAAGCCGCAATGGTCTCTTCGGCGCGGGTTTCAGCGAGCGCCGCATGCAGGCGGCTGACGTCACGGCCAACGGCCAACGGCTGCTCCAGTTCGGCGCCGGAATCGCTTAATCGGTTCCCAAGTCGCGGTTCCAGCTTTTCTTCTGACACGTACCAGAACCGCGCATTGGCTTGATTGTTCGAGAAATCCGTCGACAACGCCCAACCATAGTTGCGAGCAATGTCAGCGCGCAGTTGGTCGCAACGCGCGCCGCCCTCGATCCGGAACGTCGCGCGCTCGTCGACGGCCATCGCGTCACCGAGGCCGTCGATCAGGGCGCCCTGTGGCTCCAGAATGAGCGATACCGTGAACTCCTGCGCTTCCAGTGACAGCGTGCGCGCAGCGAATTGGTAGAAGCGATCCCAAGGCCCAGAACCGGACAGAACACCCGAATCGATCGCGATCGCGAGTTGCGCAAGATCGTTGGCCAACATGCGAATGCGCGGCGCCTGTATGGGATCATCGGTGGTCCAATGCTGCAGCCCGGCGCGCGCGCGCGCGAGACAATCGCGAACGAGCGCAATGGCCGAGGCGTCGGCGTGCCCAAGCCCTCGGACGCGGGCGAGCGCCGTCTCACGCGCCTGATGCCAGCGATCGAGCAAAGCTGGATGGCGCACCAGGAACGGCGCCATGCCGAGGCCGGTTGCATTGCCGATGCCGAGCCGCCGTTTGACGTCGGGAGCAAGCACGGCCGCTTTGTCGCCGCCGCGCAGCCGCGCCAGATGCTCGGCAAGTTGCACGGTGAAATCGCGGATCAGCCAGACGGTCAGCATTTCCGCCTGGAAAGGCGCCGCCAACTCGGGCCGGTCCGCAAAGCGATCGCGATCGCTGATACCGAATTTGCCGTTGCCGTAGACCGCCGTCGTCCGCATCAGATAGCCGATCGCCTCGATGTCAGCGCCATCGGGCTGGCAGCCTCGACTCAAACAATCGACGACATGATCGAACAGCCGGACACTGCGATTGGCACGCGCCAGAACAAGCTCGCTGTCGAGGTAGCGACCGGCCTCCTGCAACGGAACGTTGACGGCAAGGCGCGCGATGTCGGCGTCGGTTGGGGCGCCATCGAATAAAACGAACGTCGCATCCCAGGCTTCCGCAATGACGCGGTCGGTGCGTTTCTCGGGCGGCAAATCATGGCCGAAGGCGACGAGGCTATAGGTCCGCCCACGCGTTTCGATCGTCGTGACAGCGAGGCCGACGCCGCGCGCGTCGATCTCGAACCGTTGCCGCTTGAACGTCCAGCGCTCCCGATCGATGCGGCGCAGCAACTGGCGCAGGAACGACAGCCGCGTCTGGTGGAACGCCCCCATCCGCGCCAATCGCACGACGTCATCGGGCGAGCGCTGTGCCATTGCGATCACTGGTGGCGACGCCGCGCGCGGCACAGCTACTCCTTCACGCAGATCAGGTGGATATGCACGTAGTCCATGGCATGGCCCGTCGGATCGCGCGCGACCAACGCTTCATAGCGACCGAAGAACGTATCGAGAATGCGCATGCGTGCTTCAGCCGGGCGGGAGGGATCGAGGCCGCTGGCGAACGTCGGCTCGCTCCAGGATCGCAGCGTCGGGATGTACTCGCGTGCGAAACGCGCGGCGTCTTTGTGCTCACGAAAAGCCCGCGCATAGGGACAGCCATGCAGGCGCTGCTCGACATCTTCGAGGCGGAGCCCCGCGCGATGGACGGGGCTTGCCGGGTCCTGCAGCGGCGCGGTGAATTGCGCGGCGGTGCGGTAGACCTGCGGGAAGTTGGTGTTGGCGTATTCGGCTGATGTGATCGCACCCTCGTCGGCAAGGCCACGCCAGAGCCGGCTGAAGGTATCGAACATCGAGACGCCACCGGTCGAGCCGAGATAGCGGCCCTGATCATCGATGCCGAAGTTCAGGAACACGAGCCGGCCGCCGCGCGCCAATTCGCGGGCGCGGAAATGTAGCATGCGTTCCCATTCGACCCGGCCGATCTCGTCATAGGCCGCGCGCTCCGTGCCGGTCGCGCCGACCATATGCACGTGGTTGGAAATGTTGCATGGCACTTTCGAGACGTAGTGCGAAGCGGTTGCCGAGAAGGCGAGGTTCAATGTCTCCGGCGGGAAAATCGCCTGATGGAACGACGTGCCGGATGCGAATGGAAACACGTCGGGAACAGTACCGTAGTAACTCTGCACTTCGGTCTGGCCATGGATCATTCGGAACAGTTGGCTGAAATCATTGCGCGGCAAATCGGTATAGACGATCTCGATCGGCCGTGTGGGGAGGCGCTTGCGGATGCCGCCGAGAACCTCGGTCCACATCTCCACCGACGTGCCGCCGTCAGCACAACCCATGTCGGCCGCTCGAAACACGCGACCGTCGTCGGCCAGCCCCATCCGAGCGACCGCGGCCAATATCATCGGCGCCGCGAGATTGATGACCTCGCGCGCACCACCGGTCGATTTCGAGTAGTAGCCGGCACCCTTCATGGCCATGAAGCCGGCGGTCTCAGACGTCGCTGTCATACGGATGGCATCCCCCGGTGTTCGGCTCAGCGGCTCCGCTGCCGCTGCCATGCCCGCCTACTATTGAACACGCCGCGCCGTTTGCAAAGGTCATGTTTGCAGAGGCCAGAGCAACGCGCCAGCCCGGCCCTATCAACACATCCTCAGCGCCGGGATGCCGGCGGGGCCTGCAATGGGAGATGATCAAATAACAAGGTGGCACGGTCCGACAATGCGCCTTCAATCTCAAGCATCCGGAGCTTGGTCGAAACCCCACCCTGGGCCGAGAAGCCGCCGGTCTTGCGACCCGCAGCCAGCACCCGATGACAGGGAACGATAATCGGAAACGGGTTGGCGCCCAGCGCCTGCCCGACGGCGCGGGCGGCGCCGGGTTCACCGAGCCGGGTGGCGATGTCGCCGTAGCTCAGCGTCTGACCCGGCGAAATCGTCAGCGCGACCGCGTAGACACGCCGATGAAACGGGGGAATACCCGTCATGTCGAGTGGCGTATCCGACAGATCGATGGCCTTGCCGTCGAGCAACGCGACGATACGGTCGATCGTCGCCTGCACCGGGACTGGTGGCTCCGAAGGTTGCGCGTCGGGCGTGCGGCGCTGCAAGCGGGCAATCGCCAAATCTTCGCTGGCTTCGGGTAGCGTCGCTGCGACAATCCTGGCCGCATGCCATGCGACGCCACAGCGGCCGATGGCTGTATCAAAGAGATGATAGCCGATGTCGCTCATGACACCCGATCATGACACCCGATGCGCTGCTTGTCGTCGCCAGCGGCTTAATCTAGTCTGCGGAGTTATAAAACGCCAGCGCCGTGCGATGCCTATCACGTCGATATCGGACGCTCATTCGCGCGCCATGTGATTGGCCGCATGACGCAATCGGCGCGCGATCTGGGGTGATCACGCGCCGAGTTTTTCTGGTCGCATCCGACATCAAGGCAGGGAACCGGCGGCCAGCGACGTTACTTGCCTTTAGGTCAGCAGCCAATCCGCCGTTGCGAGAGTGGCCGTCGAAATGCCGTGCACGCCGTCGAGCACCGCGAAGTCGGTGAAGTCATTGCCGGTGCCGTTCTTGACTGAGAGCACTGTGCCGGCATTTGTATCGCGGGCATTGAGGACATCGCCAACATTTGCGTACGACCGACCGGCCAGCAGCGCACTGACGTCAAGGTGATCAGCGGTGACACTGAAGTCGGTGACATGATCAAGGCCGTTCGGCGCGCCTGATGTCGTGAAAACATCCGACTTCGACCAGGCAAACGTATCGGCGCCAGTACCGCCGGTCATGATGTCGCTGCCCGCACCGCCTTGGAAGCGATCGCTGCCAGAACCACCGATGAAGACGTCGTCAAAGTTCGAGCCGACGTATGAGTCAAAGTTGGCGAAAAGATCGGTGCCTGCACCACCACTGGCAAGACCGGCCGCCACATTGATCGACACACCCGCCGACGCTTGCGAGAAGTCGAGTGTATCGAAGCCTGTTGTGCCGTTGTAGGTGTCGTTACCGGAGCCGGCAATCACTTGATCGTCACCGGTGCCGGCGACGACCTGATCGCTACCGGAACCATCACTCAGCGTGTCATTGCCTTCGTCGCCCCAGACGATGTCGTCGCCGAGACCGCCGTCAACGACGTCGTTGCCTGTGTTGCCGTGTAGGATGTCATTGCCGGAGCCGCCATCGAGAGCGTCATTGCCTTTGCCGCCGTAAAGCGTGTCATTGCCGTTGTCGCCGAAGATCTGGTCGTTGCCGGTACCGCCATATAGGCTGTCGTTGCCGGTATCACCATGGATGACATCGTTGCCGCTGTTTCCGTAAACAAGGTCGTTGCCGTTGCCAGCATTGATGATATCGGCGCCCTTGTTGCCGTAGGCCGTCTCGCCAAGGCCAATGCTCGGATCAATCACGATCGATGTCGATGCCGAGCTGGCGTTCGAGCCTTCAGTCGACAGCGCGGATACCGTCATCTGGAAGGGCAGCGCATCGGTCAGGGTCAAGGTGAGCCCAGCGAGATCCGCCGTTGCCAAGGACCATGAACCGTCGGCGTTCTTATGGCCGGCCGACAGGACGGCATCGCTCGGCAGATTGGCAATGGCGAAACTCAGCTGCTCCGAACCATCCGTATCGACCAGCGCGCCGGTGATAGCGAGGTTCATGACGTAGATGTCTTCCGGATCGCCCGAAATCACATCGTCACCATTGCCGCCCGAAATCGTGTCCGCACCAGAGCCACCGACGATTATATCGGCGTTCTTCGTGCCTGCGATGTTGCGAGCGACGTCGGTGCGATTGGTGATGGCCACTGTCAGAGTTGGAGCATCAGCCACAGCTGCCACGTTGACGGCTACAGTCTGCATCGCGCTTGCGCCGTTGCCATCGCTGACGGCGACAGTAAATTGGTCAGAACCGCTCCAGTTGGCGACACCCTGATAGCTGTAGGCACCGGTGTCGGCATCGACCGTCAGCGTGCCGTTGGCCGGGCCGGTGGCAACTGCGAAGTTCAGCGCGTCGCCATCAACGTCGGTGGCCTGGACGGTGCCGGTGATCACCTGGTCTTCATTGCCTGACGCAGTTGCCGCGGAAGTTGTCGGTGCGTCGTTCACAGCGGCGATGTTGACCGCGATCGCTTGTGTTGTGATGCCACCGCGACCGTCACTGACGGCAACGGTGAACTGATCCGCGCCATTCCAGTCGGCGGCACCCTGATACGAATAGGAGCCCGTGTTCGCATCCACCGTCAAGGTGCCGTTGGCCGGCCCAGTCTGGACGGCGAAGCTCAACGTATCGCCTTGCGCGTCGGTCGCGGCGATGACGCCGGTGATCGCCTGATCCTCGTCGCCAGTCATCGCCGTCGTCGTGATCGTCGGCGCGGTATTCAGGAAGTCAGCGAGCGGAACAGGTTGGCCATCGACGAAAATGTTGATCGTTTCGAGCGTTGACACCGTCAGATTGATCGAGGCAAATGTGAAGCTGGTGCCTGTATTTTGCGCGGCGAGAGCTGCAGCGTCGCCACCGGCGGCGGCGAGGTTGCTCGCCATCCAATCCGAGAAGCCCTGCATGTCCGCGCGCAGCGCCTGCGTGACCTGATCCGATGTCAAGTTGAGCACCAACGCATCGGCGCCGGCATTGCCATTGAGAACGCCCGAGTTGGCGGCACCAGCCGTGAATACCAGCGTGTCATTGCCCGCGCCGCCCGAGAGCGTATCGGCGCCCGAGATGCCGTTGAGAACGTTATTGCCGGCGTTGCCATTGAGGACGTTGTTGCTGGAATTGCCGGTGCCGTCGACATTGGCGAGCCCGGTCAGGGTCAGGCTCTCGAGCGTCGCGCCGAGCGTATAGTTCAGTCCGGTTTGTACCAGATCGATGCCTTCACCGGCATTTTCGATCACCTGATCGGCCATCGTGTCGACGACGTAGGTATCGTCACCGGCGCCGCCGGTCATGATGTCGTTGTTGATGCCGCCGTCGATCGTATCGTTGCCGTCGCCGCCATTGATGGTGTCGTTGCCACCGTCGCCGAAGATGGTGTCGTTGCCAGCGTCGCCATTGAGCAGGTCGATACCGCCGCCGCCATAGACGAGGTCGTTGCCATTGCCGCCGTAGACGACGTCGTCGTTACCGGCCGAGGAAAGAATGTCGTTGCCATCGAAGCCCGACAGCGTGTCGTTGCCGGCATCGCCAAGGATCTGATCGTTCCCAACCCAGCCGAGCAAAGTATCGGCGCCGGTGGTGCCGGACATTTTCAGCGGCACAGTTGAGAGATTGACAGTGAAGCCGCCGGTGTACTGCAGCGTCTCGATGCGGCTCGCAGTTGCGTTGCCATTGCTGTCAGTCGCGAAATGATCGGAAATGCGGAGGGTGTCGGTCGCGCCGTACTTGATGACCAAGTCGTTGCCGGCACGCGCATACGTCACCATCGACGTATTGATGCCCGGCCCGAATTTCACGATATCAGCGCCGCCGGCGTCGATGAGCGTGCTCGCCCCATCGCCGATATTCAGCGTAAATGTATCGTTACCAGTGCCACCCACAAAATTCGGCATGACGATTCCTGCAAAGTTATCCCTGTGACCGGGATTTTTATTCCCACGGTGCCACCATGCCAGGAAGGTTTGAAGGTCGCGTTTAGCCGGCCGCTAAAATTCGATTTAAATCTCGTGCCGGTCGAGCGGGCGAACAGATCAACGGTTTGCCCGCAGTGCCGCATGGCATCGAGCCGCCGGCAGAACGGCCCTCTGCATCGGTCGTTGGGCTCCTGCTGTTGCTGACACGACGGCCGGGTTGCTGGAATGGCGACACATCTGCGATGGCGCTCCGCGGAGATACCGGCACCGCCGGATTTCCATTGACATGGTTGCGCAATTCTTAATGCGGGGCCTAACGGCGGCATGGCCCGCTGCAGCACTCGCTGTCTATCATGTTACCTTTCGTCAGCGGCCAATGCACGCTCGCATCAGACCGCCGATGGATAAAAAGCGTAACAATCCAAAGACAGTTTCAAAACGTCCTTGTGGCAAATCGTGAGGGTCTTGCGCGCTTGAGCAATTGCGCAGCCATGGGGAGCACCATGCCGAATACGACCACTGTCGCACCGACAGGGAACGCGGATATCGACGGCGTGTTGTCCGGTATCCGCTGGGCGACAACCAGTTTGACGTTCAGCTTCCCGACCAATGGCAGCTTCTACGGGTACACCGGCGAGCCGGGATCGTTTGGCGCGTTGAGTGCGACTGGCCAGGCGGCGGTGCGTGGCGGCATCCTGACGAACTTCAGCGCCGTCTCTAACCTCACCTTCACTGAGCGGACCGAAACGGCCGCCGTGCATGGCGATCTGCGCTACGGCGACACCGACGACACCGGTGTCGCGCACGCTTACTATCCCTCGTCGCTGGCTGAGGGTGGCGACGTCTGGCTGGCACGATCGGGCGCCCTTGGCATCGAACTCGATACGCCGCAGCGCGGTAACTGGGCTTTCCACACGCTGTTGCACGAGACCGGCCACGCCCTAGGGCTGAAGCATGGCCACGAGGTCGAAGGTGTATTCTCGGCCCTACCATCGGCGCATGAACTCGATGGAATATTCGGTCATGACCTACCGGTCCTATGCCGGAGCACCCTTGACCGGGTACACCAATGGCAACTGGGATTTCGCGCAGACGCTGATGCAGGACGACGTCGCGGCGCTGCAGGTCATGTATGGCGCCAACTTCACCACCAACGCGGGCAACTCCACGTATTACTGGAGCAAGACGACCGGCCAGATGAGCATCAATGGTGTCGCGCAGAGCGCGCCCGGTGGTAATGTCATTCTGATGAACGTCTGGGATGGCGGCGGCGTTGATCTCTTCGACTTCTCCGATCGCACCGCCAACATGAGCGTTGATCTGACACCGGGCGGATGGATCAATCTCGGTGGGCAGTTGGCGTCGCTCGGCGCCGGTCACACGGCGATCGGAAATATCTCGAATTCGCTGCTCTACAACAACGATCCGCGCTCGCTTATCGAGCATGTCATCAGTGGCACTGGTAGTGACACCATCACCGGAAACAGCGCGGCGAACAACATCTACGGTGGCGGCGGCAATGACGCCATTTATGGCGGACTTGGCCACGATCTTCTCGTTGGCGATGCCGGGAATGATTCGATTTATGGCGGCGCCGATAATGATGTGATCTCTGAACTCGCCGGCAGCGGCGATGACCTAATCAACGGCGACGATGGCATCGACATCATCTACTCCGGCACCGGCAACGACGCTGTGACGGGCGGTGCCGACGCCGCCAACAATTACGCCAATCTCGGCGATGGCGCCGACACATTTTCTGGCGCGACAGCCACGGACGTCGTCGTCGGTGGCATTGGCAATGATAGCATCTTCGGCAATAGCGGCGACAACTCGCTCTACGGCGAGGATGGCAACGACACCGTCAACGGCGGCGATGGCATCGACGTTGTCAGTGGCGGCGCGGGTGCTGATAGTCTCAATGGCGGCGCCGGCAATGATCTGCTGGTCGGCGATGCCGGCGCGGATCTGTTGTTTGGTGGCAGCGGTATCGATATCTTTTATGGTGGCGCCGACAACGACACCCTCAACGGTGGCGGCGATACGAACAACGACGGCCTCTACGGTGGTGCCGGCTTCGATACCTTCCAGCTTAACGGCGCGGACTATCACGGCGACTACGTCTATGATTTCCAAGGCGGGGCCGGTGCCAGCGACGTCCTCGTCTTCTCCAGCCAGACCTTTGCGAGCATTGCCGAGGTCCGCGCGAGCGCGATCTATTCCGGCAGTTATACGTACATCACCGCCGCCAACGGAAGCACCAGCATTCTGGTTGGCGTCAACATGGCGACCATCCTCGACGAGGACATCCTGCTGAGCGGACTGTTTTAAAGCGCACGTCCTCCCGGCTTGACCAAAGCCGCCCGGACGGCCTACGACCGGCGATGAACTCCGTCGAGGTCCGCGCCCGCATGTCCACCACCCGCATCGACCGCCGTTTTGCCGACCTGAAAAAGGAAGGCCGCGCCGCCCTCGTCACCTTCACGATGGCCGGCGACCCCGACTACGATACGGCTCAACAGATCCTGTTCGGGCTGCCGGCCGCCGGTGCCGACATTATCGAACTCGGCATGCCCTTTTCCGATCCCATGGCCGACGGCCCGGCCATCCAGGCGGCTGGGTTGCGCGCACTGCAGGCCGGACAGACCATGAAGAAGACGCTGGCCATGGTCCGCGCATTCCGCGCCAGAGACCAGAACACGCCGATCGTGCTGATGGGCTATTTCAACCCGATTTACGTCTATCCGACCGAGACTTTCCTGACTGATGCGGCCGCTGCCGGTGTCGACGGGCTGATCATCGTCGATGCGCCGCCCGAAATGGACGACGAGGTTTGCCTGCCGGCTATAAAAAAAGGCTTGAATTTCATAAGGCTAGCGTCACCGACGACCGATGCCAAGCGCTTGCCGGCAGTGCTCGCCAACACTTCCGGCTTCGTCTACTACGTCTCCATTACCGGTATCACCGGGACGGCGGCTCCCGATCCGATCGCGGTTCACGCCAAGGTTGCACAAATCAAGCAATCGACACACCTTCCCGTGGCCGTGGGGTTCGGTGTAAAGACTCCCGAACAAGCCCGCGCTATCGCCGTCGGCGCCGATGGTGTCGTCGTCGGGTCGGCGCTGGTAACCGCGATCAAGGAATCACTGGATTCCCGGGGCAAGGCCACTGGCCGGACACCCGATGCGGTTCTAGATCTGGTGAAAAGCCTTGGCCAGGCATTGCGTAAACGCTAAGCCGGGGCCAGATCGGGTATAGCAAGGCAGGCAGGACCCGAGAGTCCGGCCGCCTCATTTGGCATTTGCGAACGCCGCCGCGAAGGAGCGATCGACGTGAACTGGATCAATAGCGTCGTCCGGCCCAAAATCCGCAACTTCCTCACCACTAAGCGGGAGCTGCCGGAGAACATGTGGGTCAAATGCCCCGACAGCGGGCAGATGGTCTTCTACAAAGACCTGGAGGCCAACCAGTTCGTCATACCCGGCTCCGGCTACCACATGCGCATGGAGACGCCGCTGCGTCTCAAGTCCTTGTTCGATGACGGCGAGTACAAACGGGTTGCTGTCCCGGAGGTCCCGCTCGACCCGTTGAAGTTCCGCGACGGTCGCCGCTACACCGACCGCTTGAAGGACGCCAAGGCCAACACCGCCATGAGCGACGCCGTCCTTGTCGGCGAAGGCAAACTCGATGGCCGCGATTGTGTCGCTGCCGCCCAGGATTTCCGCTTCATGGCTGGATCGCTCGGGATGGCCGCTGGCGAAGCGATCATCACCGCGATGCTGCGAGCGGTCGAAAAGAAGTGCCCATTCATCCTGTTCGCCGCATCGGGCGGCGCGCGCATGCAAGAGGGCATCCTGTCACTGATGCAGATGCCGCGCACCACGATCGCCGTGCAGCGGTTGCGCGACGCAGGCCTGCCCTACATCGTCGTCCTAACCGATCCAACAACCGGCGGCGTCACCGCGTCCTATGCGATGCTCGGCGACGTCCACATTGCCGAGCCCGGCGCGCTCATCTGCTTCGCCGGTCCGCGCGTCATCGAGCAGACCATCCGCGAACAACTGCCGGTTGGATTCCAACGCTCGGAATATCTATTCGAGCATGGCATGATCGACATGGTCGTCCACCGGCATCACCTGCGCGATACCCTTGCGCGGCTGTGCAAGACGCTGATGGGCGGACACGCCGCTGCAAAATCGAGACCGGCGGTCCAAGCCGCCGGCTACGTCAACGGTCACGCCGCAGACGTTCCAAAGGCCGCCGCCTTGAAGAAAAGCGCCACCGCCGTCGAAGCCGAGCCCGTCAGCGAGAGCGAACGCTTCGATGCGGCCGCGTTGGACGCCCGGGAAAAGGCCAAGCGCGACGCCGACGCCAAGGCCAAGGGCCGCGCGCTGCCCAATGACGGCGCACGCTGATCCCGTCAAACTCTGCGAATGAAGGTGCCGCGAGGCGAGCATGGCTGCATTTGATACCTCGCGCAGCGATCGGCTGCTCGCCTCGCTGAAATCGCTGCATCCCATGCTGATCGATTTGTCACTCGATCGCATTCGCATCCTGCTGTCGAAGCTCGGTTCGCCGGAAAAGAAACTTCCCCCCGTCATCCACGTCGCCGGCACCAACGGCAAGGGATCAACGACGGCATTGCTCAAAGCGATGTTCGAGGCCGCCGGCAAACGTGTGCATGTCTATACGTCGCCGCATCTGGTCCGCTTTCACGAGCGCATTTCCGTTCCGGGCCCCGATGGAAAAAGCCGCCCGATCGCAGAAGAACCACTGATCGACCTGCTGACCCGTGTCGCCAAGGTCAACGGTCGCGATTCCATGACCTTCTTCGAGATTACGACTGCAGCAGCCTTCCTGGCCTTTGCCGAAATCCCGGCCGACGCGGTGATCCTCGAGGTCGGCCTCGGCGGCGATTTCGATGCGACCAACGTCATCGATCGGCCCGCGCTCTCGATCATCACGCCCGTCGCCATGGATCACGCCGAAAAACTCGGGCACACACTGGCCAAGATCGCCCGCGTCAAAGCCGGTATTCTCAAGCCTGACGCACAATCCGTGATCTCGCTGCAGGAGCCGGACGCCCTAGAGGTTATTCGCGCCCGCGCCCGCGATGTCCGGGCACCGATCTTCGTTTGGGGCGAAGACTACGATGCCTTCGCCCAGAACGGCCGCCTCGTTTATCAGAGTGAAGCTGAGGTGCTCGATTTGCCATTGCCGGCGCTGATCGGCCGCCATCAGATCATCAATGCGGGTGCGGCGATTGCGGCGGCGCAACTGCTGAAACCGCTCGGCATCACCGACACGGCCATTGAACGTGGCCTGCTGGCCGTGCGCTGGCCGGCGCGCATGCAACGGCTGGAGAGCGGTCCGCTCACCCAGCGCCTCGCCGCCAACGCCGAACTCTGGCTCGACGGCGGACACAATCCCCATTGCGCAGCAGCGATCGCGCAAACCCTTGCCGATCTTGAGGAGCGCGCGTCAAAACCACTTTGCCTCATCGTCGGCATGATGGGCCAGAAGGACGCAGAAGGATTTCTCAGACCCTTCCGTGGCCTCGCCCGCCGCATCATCACCGTGCCGATCCCCGGTGCACACGAGGCGCCATTCGAACCGGCGACGCTAGCCGGCATCGCAATCAGGCTCGGCTTCACGGTTGAGACGGCGAGCGGCGTTCCGGCAGCCCTCGATCGCCTCAAGTCGACCGAACACGGTCCGCTGCGCGTATTGATCTGCGGCTCACTCTACCTCGCCGGCCACGTGTTGGCGTTACAGGACGGGTGACGACCCGAACCAACTCACTGTGGCGCGAAAGGATTTTTCCAGCCGCGCGCGCCGGCATCAGGCTTCGGGCCGTAATTTGCCGCCAGATACGTCAGAATGACATCACGCTCTTTTCCAGTGATCGCCGGCATTTTATGCCGCTGCGTCATCCAAGTGAGAACTCTCATCCCATTGCTCGCGCGTCATGCCCTGCTGCGCCACGATTCTGAAGGCATGGCAGGCAGTGCAAGCATAAAACGTGTCATCTCGCCCAGGGCCGGCCGCGTACTCCTTCGGGTCCTCGTCACGCGGCGCGAATTGCGGCACTTTCGCCGTTTGCGCACCAGCCGTTGCCAATGCCAGCACAATGACGCCGGTCCCTGCCAAGACCGCTCGTCCGGTCCGTTGATAAAGCCTTAGGCTCACGCGCGCGCCCTCAACCGACCAGAATCGCGATCCGGTGCATGGGATTGCCGCCATAGCCCTGCGGGTTCCAGTTGCCGGCAATATGCGGTTGCGCGACACCCTTATCGTCCGTCGCGCGCGACCAGATCTCATAGTAGCCGTCGCTGGGCACTTTGATGCTGGCGGTCCAACGCTGCCAGTCAAACCGGTTTTTTGGTGCCGAAACTTGTGCCGCCTTCCATGTCGCACCGAAATCCACCGAGATGTCAACGCGTCTGACGGCGCGATCGCCGGCCCAGGCTGCGCCGCGCAACTTTACTTCCGTCGCGCCTTTCGCGAGCTTCGTTCCATTGGACGGCGAGGTGATGATCGAGCGGACCGGCATCGAATTCCAGGATCTTGAAATTGGCGTCATCGGCCTTCCCGCCGGGGATCATCGGGATCTTGGTGACGCGATAGGATGTGCCCGTCATGCCCTGGCCATCATGCTCGCGGTCGCGTAATACGATCCTGTTCAACCACTTGTGCGACAGCGAACCAGGCCATCCCGGCACGATCAACCGCACCGGTCCGCCGTGAATATGCGACAGTGGTTTGCCATTCATGTCCCAGACCAGCAGCACTTCGTTCTGCATGGCTTTAGCGAGCGGCATGCCGCGCGACAGCGTTTCCTTCGTCGCGTCGCCGGACAAATGCGGGTCGGTGCCATAGTGCGCGGTATAGATGGCGCTCGACTTAATCCCTGCTGCCTTGAGAACGTCTGACAGCCGCGCACCCGTCCACTGGGCGCAGCCGGCGCCGCCATTGGTCCATTGATTGCCACGGGCTGGTGGCGCAAAGAACGAGCGCCCGTTGCCGCCGCATTCAAGGACCGTGCGATAGGTGTACGATTTGTACTTCGCTTTGAGTTCGCCGAGTGTCACCTCAAGCTTCTTGTTCACTTCGCCGTCGATGCTGATTTTCCAACCTGCCAAATCCTTCGCCTCTTCAGGGATCTGCCCGTTGTTGCGCACGAAGAACTTCTCGGTTGGGGTCGTATCGTCGTCAAGGAGATGCTCTGGCGTTTCCGCCACGAGCGGCCGATCACCCAGTACGATCAGCCCCTTGTCCTTGCCGGGGAACTCCAGCATCTGCGGCCCCTTTGGCTTGGGCGGCGCGGCGGCGGGCGTCGTCGCTGGCTGTGCTGCTTTGTCCTGCGCGAGTGCAGCCGGGATGAGGCCCGCTGGCATGTTCGCCGCAAACGGGAAACTCGCCCCAACCGCTGCGGCCGTCGCTGCGAGACCAGTATTGCCGAGAAAACCGCGTCGCGACACATTCGCCGTTCGCCCGAACACGACGGCATCGGCACGCTCAGGATCACTCTCATAGAGTTCGTGGATCGAGCGTTCGGTTTTTTGGGTCATGACATTGCCTCCCGAAATTTGGCCACCGCATCTTGGCCGCTCGCGCGGTCCTGTGGCAAGCCATTGATGCTTGCCGCGGGCACGGCCTGACCCGCTTCAGCGCTTGTTCACCTTGCGCCACGCTGCGAAGTCGGTCTTCGTCTTTTCTTCGGTCGCTGGATAAAGCCCGAGGATGGATCGCCCTTCCCGCACCTTTTCGGTGACGAAGTCCTCGAACGCGGTCATCTCCACGGCTTCGTCGGCGATCTCGTCGGCGATGTGCGCGGGGATCACGACGCACCCGTCGGCATCCCCGACGATGACGTCGCCGGGAAATACCGGCGCATCGCCGCAGCCGATCGGGACGTTGATGTCGATCGCCTGATGCACCGTCAGATTGGTCGGCGCCGATGGCCGGTGATGGAACGACGGCATATCCAGCTTGGCGATCTCGGCGGCATCGCGAAAACCGCCGTCGGTGACGATACCGGCGACGCCACGCACCTGCAGGCGCGTGACCAGGATCGATCCGGCCGAGGCGGCACGCGCATCCTTGCGGCTGTCGATGACGAATACTGCGCCGGGCGGACAATCCTCCACGGCCTTGCGCTGTGGATGGGCGCGGTTCTGAAAAACGCTGATGGCGTTGAGGTCCTCGCGTGCGGGCATATAGCGAAGCGTGAAGGCTTCCCCGACCATCGTCGGCTTGTTGGCATCCAGCGCCTGCACATCCTGGATCATCTGACTGCGAAAACCGCGCTTGAACAGCGCCGTGCAAATCGTCGCGCTGGAGACGGTTTTCAGTTTGTCTCGGGTGGCCGGGGACAAAGGCATTGCTGTGCACCTCTCATCATCTGCATTCGAAACTTGCTGCGTCCTCGATCGACCCGACGCCCTTGTACGTCGCGACTTTCGGATAGGCGCAGAGCGGGCGGGTACGATCCGGCCAGGGAACTTCCGGCGTGCGGCGGGCCTTGGCAAGGATCATGTCCGGCGCGGCCCCCTTCTCGACCCAGGCATCGAGGGCGGAAAGTGCGTCAAAGGCATCGGTGGCTGGACCTCCGGCGCAATGGGTCATGCCGGGCACGAGGAAAAGGCGGGCAAAGCTCGGCGCGTCGGCATAGCGCTTAGCGAGCTGATCAACATAGTCGACGGTGTCGAGCGCCGAAAAGATCGGATCGGCGACGCCGTGGGTGAACAAGATTTTGCCGCCGCGCGCGCGGTACTTGTCGAGATCGGTCGACATCGCCGTCTCGTACTCGATACCGGCTTCATAGCCGTCCCGGGTCGCCATCACCTTGGGCGGATCGCGGTCGAAGTCGAACTGCATCACCCAGCCGGCAAGATCCGCTGGCTTCTCCGGCGGGCTCATGAAGGCATAGGCGATGGAGCCCGGGATCAAGGTCATGTTGCGCGCATTCGGTGGGCTCACGTTCGGCGTGCCGAGACGCCAGGCTCGCCATCCCGGGCTCGCGAGACCCGGATCCCAGGGCCAGCGCGCATAGAGCAACTCGCCCTTGGCATTCTGCGTGCCCCTGAAGATGCGATCAAGCGCCTTCGCTTTGGCCTCCGGCAGGCATGGCGCATTGCGGCCGGGCGTGCAGGTGAGCGTCGCCACATCGAACGCGCACGCCTCGATGTTCTGCACCATCCCGTCTTTGACACCATCGGCGGCGTCGCAGCGATCGAGCACAGTGTCGGCAACGAGTTTCAACTCAGCATCCGAGAAGGCACTGCCCATATCCGGTTTGCCGTCGGCGAGCTTCGGGGCGACGCTCAGGAACTCGCGATTGTGTCCCATGGCATCGATGGCGGCGAGTGGCACGCGATGCGCAGGGGCGGCCGCGATGACCCCGTCGAACAGCTCTGGATAGCGCTGTGTTGCCATCATCGCCTGTCGGCCGCCATTGGAGCAGCCGACAAAGTAGGAGCGCGCTGCTGGCTTCGCGTACAGCTTCGCAATCGCCGCCTTGGCTGCCACGGCGACCGGGGGTACGGAGCTGTAGCCCTTGTCCTTGCGCGCCTGCGGATCGAGTCCGAACAGATAGGGGCCGAGCGCCCCCGGCTCTTCGAGATGGCCGGCGTCGGTCGAGGCGACCGCATAGCCATTGGAAAGTCCATTTGGCGGCGTCACCCCGGAGCCGATCAGGCCGAGCGCGGGGCGCAGCACACCATCCATGCCACCGCCACCCTGGAAAAAGAACTTGCCATTCCAATTGAGCGGCAGCCGTAATTCATAACCAATCGCATACGGCTTGCCGTCGATACCGGTGCGCTCGTTGATCCTGGCCCTGACCAGGCAATGGTCGGGCGCGGGGGCGGTCGCGCCGGCGGGTGCAGGCGGCGCCAGCTGCACACCGCCAGCAGCCACAAATTCCGCTATCACCACGCGACCGCTGCCGGCAAAACCTTGCGCTAGCGCGGCGCAGGATGCCTTGAATTCCTGGGCTGCGGCTTGCTGGCCGAACGCTGCGGACACAATGGCCGCGAGAACGATCTTTCGCATGGGTCACACTCCAGGCTGTCTCGTTCAGTAGATCACTGGCTCATCGGCGGGCTTGCCGAAGCTCGTCTCCAGGAAGTCGAAATCGCAGCCATCATTGGCTTGCTTGATGTGCTGTGAGAACATCCAGCCATAACCGCGCTCATAGCGCACGGGCGGCTTTACCAACGCCGCGCGGCGCTTGGCGAGTTCGGCGTCGGAGACCTCGAGCCTGATCGTGCGCGCGGGCACATCGATCGTGATCTTGTCGCCGGTCTTGACCAGCGCCAGCGGGCCGCCGACGTAGGACTCCGGCGCGACGTGCAGAATGCAAGCGCCGTAACTCGTTCCACTCATGCGCGCGTCCGAAAGGCGGATCATGTCACGCACACCCTGCTTCACGAGTTTGGTCGGGATCGGCAGCATGCCCCACTCGGGCATACCAGGGCCGCCCTGGGGCCCGGCGTTCCGCAGCACCAGGATATCCATCTCGGTGACGTCGAGATTCGGATCGTCGGTCGCCTTCTTCAATGCGGGATAATCGTCGAAGACGATCGCGCGGCCGGTATGTCTGAGAAATTTCTCAGCACAGGCGCTCGGCTTGATGACGCAGCCATCGGGCGCGAGGTTGCCCTTCAGAACCGCGAGTGCGCCTTCCTTGTAAATGGCGTTGTCGAGCGTGCGAATGACATCGTCGTTATAGACCTTCGCGTCTTTGAGCGACGTGGCCCAATTCTCGCCCGACGCGTTGATTTGCTTCAAGTCGAGGAACGAGGTGAGCCGTGACATCAGCCCGAGCAGGCCGCCCGCGTAGTAGAAATCCTCCATCAGGTATGTATCACCGGACGGGCGGATGTTGGCGATGACCGGCACCTTTCGGCTCGCGGCGTCGAAGTCGGCAAGACCGATATCGTGGCCGGCACGTCGCGCCATCGCGAGCACGTGGATGACGGCGTTGGTCGAGCAGCCCATCGCCATCGCGACATTGATGGTATTCAAAAATGCGGCCTTGGTCATAATCTTGGCCGGTGTGAGGTCCTCCCAGACCATGTCAACGATGCGCCGGCCGGCGGCCGAGCACATGCGGACATGGCTTGAATCCGGCGCCGGGATCGACGACGCACCGGGCAGGCACAGGCCAAGCACGTCCGCCAACCCCGTCATGGTCGACGCCGTGCCCATGGTCATGCAGACACCAAAAGACCGGTTGAGGCCGGCCTGCATCTCGCCCCAATCCTTCTCCGTGATGTTACCGGCGCGCCGCTCGTCCCAGTATTTCCAGGCGTCCGAGCCTGAGCCAAGCGTCTTGCCCTGCCAGTTGCCTCTGAGCTGCGGACCAGCCGGAACGAATATCGCCGGCACACCAGCACTCGTCGCGCCGAGGATCAGCCCCGGCGTGGTCTTGTCGCAACCGCCCATCAGCACAACGCCATCAACCGGCTGCGAGCGGATCAGTTCCTCCGTCTCCATCGCCAGAAAATTGCGATAGAGCATCGTCGTCGGCTTGACGGTGCTTTCCGAGAGTGAGATCGCCGGCAGCTCGACGGGAAAGCCACCGGCCATCAGCACGCCGCGCTTCACGTCCTCGACGCGCGTCTTGAAATGCGCGTGGCACTGGGCAAAGTCGGACCAGGTATTGATGATACCGATGACCGGCTTGCCCTGGAACTCCGTGTCCGCGTATCCGATCTGATTCATCCGGCTGCGATGGCCGAACGAACGCAAGTCATCGGGCGCGAACCAGCGGGCGCTGCGCAACTGCTCTGGCGTCTTTTTTCTCTTGCTCATGCCCATCTCGTTACACTGGCCGATCTCGTTACCCTGAATGCCACCGCGCGACGCAATCCTGCCGGATACTCGGTCGCGCCATCACTCCGGTTGAATTCCGGCGTCCTTGACCACTTTGCCCCACTTCTCGACTTCGCCCTTGATCACGCCCGCGAACGTATCGGGTGTGCCGCCCTGAATCTGAATGCCGGCGCCGGTGAGTTTGGTTTTGACATCGTCCATCGCCAGCGCCGCATTGATCGCGGTGTTCAACTTCGCGACAATATCTTTTGGCGTGCCGGCGGGCGCCAGAATGCCGCCCCAGGTGCTGGCGTCGTAGCCCTTGAGGGCGGCTTCCGAAATCGTCGGCAGATCGGGGAAGACGTTCGATCGCCCTGATGTCGTCACGGCGACGCCGCGCACGGCCCCTGACTTCACATGGCCTTGAATTGCCGAGACGGTGTCGAAGATCATCATCGTGCGCCCGCCGATCAGGTCGGGATGTGCTGCCGAGGAGCCCTTGTAGGGTACATGCAGCATCTTGGTGCCGCTCATCGCCATGAACAATTCGGCCGCCATATGCAGCGAGCTGCCCGGACCGCTCGAGGCATAATTGGCTTTGTCGGGATTGGCTTTGATCCAGGCAATCAACTCTGGAACCGACTTGGCGGGAACCGAGGGATGCACCGCCAGCAGTAGTGGCACCACATGCGTGTAGACCACCGGCTCGAAATCCTTCACCGGATCATAGGGCAGCGTCTTGTACATGTGCTTGTTGGTGGCGTGGCTCGAAGCGACGATCACCAGCGTGTAGCCATCGGGCGCGCTTTTCGCGACGAAATCGGTGCCGAGGTTGTTGGCCGCACCCGGCTTGTTCTCGATCACCACCGGCTGGCCCAGCGAAGCCGTCAACTTGTCACCGACCAGCCGCGCGATGATATCAATCGCCCCGCCCGGCGTCGCCGGCACTACGATCTTAATGGCTTTCGACGGATAGGTCTGCGCCGCAGCGGGCTGAACCGCCGCGAACAAACTGCACGCAACTATGGTGCACTTCATAAGTGTTGTCAGTGTCATCGGTCGTCTCCTCAGTATTGGCGTCGGCTTCGATCAGCTTTCCTTGAAGGCTTCTTCGCGCGTCTTTCCAAACGTTGGCAATAGCACCAGCACCAACAGACACGCCGCCAGCGCCAACATGACAGCGCTGATGGGCCGCGTCACCAGGACGGTTGCATCGCCCTTGGCAATGAGCAACGCGCGGCGCAGATACTCCTCCATCATTGGCCCAAGAATGAAGCCGAGCAGCATCGGCGCCGGCTCGCAATCGAGCTTTTTGAAGACGTAGCCGAGCAGTCCGAACACCACCATCAGATAGACGTCGAAGACCGTATTCGACAGCGAATAGACGCCGATCGCGCAGAACACCAGGATCATCGGATAGAGCAGGTGATAGGGCACGGAAATCATCTTCACCCACAACCCGATCAGCGGCAGATTGAGCACCAGCAACATTGCGTTGCCGATCCACATCGACGCGATCAGCCCCCAGAAAAGCTGGGGTTGCTCGGTCATGACGGCGGGGCCCGGTTGAATGCCCTGAATGATCATCGCGCCGATCATCAGCGCCATCACCGGATTCGATGGAATGCCGAGCGTCAGCATGGGAATGAACGACATCTGCGCGCCGGCATTGTTGGCGGCTTCGGGCCCGGCAACGCCTTCGATCGCACCCTTGCCGATTTCGTGGCGATACTTCGAAGCCTTCTTTTCCAGCGCATAGGCACTGAATGACGCCAATGCCGCGCCGCCACCGGGAAGAATACCCAGCATCGATCCGATCGTTGTGCCCCGCAAGATCGGCGCGACCATCCGGCGCCAGTCCTCAGGGGTCGGCATCAAGCCGGTGACTTTCGAAATACTGACGTCGCGCGTGCCTTCGCCTTCCAGGTTGGCGATGATCTCGCCGACGCCGAACATGCCCATGGCGACGATGACGAATCCAATCCCGTCGGCGAGCTCAGGCAACCCAAGCGTATAGCGCTGCGCGCCAGAGTTGACGTCGGTGCCGACAATGCCGAGCAGCAGGCCAAGAACAATCATCGCCAGCGCATGCAATATCGAGCCATTAGCGAGCACGATGGAGGCGACCAGTCCGAGCACCATCAGCGAGAAATATTCAGCCGGTCCGAACTTGAGCGCGACCGCTGCAAGCGGCGGGGCAAACAACGCAATCAGCAATGTACATACTGTTCCGGCGAAGAACGAGGCGATCGCCGCGGTTGCGAGCGCACGTCCGGCCTTGCCCTGCCGCGCCATCTTGTAGCCGTCCAGTGCGGTGACAACCGATGATGTCTCGCCGGGCAAATTCACGAGGATCGCCGTCGTCGACCCGCCATACTGCGCGCCATAGAAGATGCCGGCCAGCATGATCAGCGACGAGACCGGCGCCAATCCGAAGGTCGCCGGCAGCAGCATCGCGATAGTCGCCGCTGGTCCAAGGCCCGGCAGCACGCCGATCGCCGTTCCCAAAAACACGCCGACCAGGCACCACCACAGATTGATCGGGCTCGCCGCGACCTGCAGTCCCATCCAGAGATTGGCGAAAATATCGATCATGATGACTGCCTCAGCGGAGCCACGGCAGCAGCGGACCAAGCGTTGGCTCGAGCCAGCGACCAATCAGCGGCATCGGCACGCCGAGCCCCTTCACAAATACTACGGCGCAAAAAGCGACAAGCGCGAATAGACCGGCTGTCGCCATCCAATCGAACGTAAACTCCCGGCTTGCAGCGGCGCTGACCAGACACAACGCCAACAAGGCGGCAAGCAACCCGAGCGGCTGCAATAGAACCCCGAACAGCGCGCAGCCCAAGAGAATAAGCAGCATCGGCTTGATGGCAACCGCAGTGATCGGTTCACCCGTCGACACAAAACTACGGACTAGCGAGAGGGCGCCAAGCCCGATCAGCAACCATGCAAGTACCTTCGGAAAGTACCCCGGCCCCATGCGACCGGCAGTCCCCATCCTGTAGTCGGCACCGATCCACAAGGCCGCGACGCCGAAGGCGATATAGATGAGGCCCGCCCAGAAGTCCTTCGGCGCGCGGATACGTTGACTGAACACCCTTGATCCCCTCGTCACGTCAGCGAGAAACGCCCGATCATCGGCCAGACGTCACCGAACCGATCGCGGCCCATCCTATACCGGACAGTCCACCCGCCACCTGCCAAAATGTCAATCAGATGCTTTGCCAACCGGGTCGAGTATTCCTATCGTGACCCGACAACGCCACTGGCCGGCGGGTAATCACTGTGCAAGAGTGACGCCTCATGCTTCCTGGATCGAGCGGCCGAGTGCCAGCCCCGCCATGCGGATCATCAACACAGCTGAGCTCCCGCGCAGTCCCTGGAAAAACGGTGGCGGCGAGACGATCGAGATCGCCGTCCACCCGGCTGGCGCCGGGCTCGATAATTTCGCTTGGCGCCTCAGCATGGCGACCGTCGCCGCCGATGGACCTTTCTCTATTTTCCCCGGCATCGACCGGACGCTCGCGATCCTAGATGGCGACGGCATGCGACTGGTGATCGCTGATCGCCCTGCCATCACGCTGGACACAAACTCGCCGCCGCTGGCGTTTGCCGCCGATCAACCGGCGACGGCCACGTTGATCGGCGGCGCCGTGACCGACCTGAACGTGATGAGCCGGCGCGACCGGGTGGCACATACTGTCGAACGGCTGCCACTGGACGGGTCCACGTCAGTGCATGCGGCCGGCTCCGTCACCGCAATTTTCTGCCAGACCGGGGGCATCATCATCGCGCTGTCCGGCACAACCGCCGCGCTGCGACCCAAAGTCTGCGCGCTCTTCACTCCCAGCGACGGCCCGTGCGTCCTCAGTTGTCATGCGCCGGCCAGCGCCGTTGTGATCCGGATCAGTGCGCTGCCGCCAGCAGCGCTTCTGCGCGAATCTCCTCGGTAAGCCGCGCCTTCAATGCCGAGAATTCGGGTGATGTCTTAATCGTGTAATGGCGCGGATATGGGAGGTCCACTTTGATATCGGCCTTGATCCGGCCGGGCCGGGCACTCATGACGACGACGCGCGAAGCAATGAACACGGCTTCCTCAATGTCGTGCGTGACGAACAGCACCGTCTTGCGTTCCCGCTCCCAGATGCCGAGCAGCAACTCCTGCATCAATCCGCGCGTCTGATTGTCGAGCGCGCCAAACGGCTCATCGAGCAACAGGATTTCCGGATCATTGGCGAGCGCGCGCGCAATAGCGGTACGTTGCTGCATGCCGCCCGACAGCTGCTTCGGCCAGTGTTTCTCGAAACCTTTGAGCCCGACCTTATCGATATAACCGGCGACGATCTCGCGCTGCTGGGCATCGGAGATCCCCTTCTGCCGCAAGCCAAAAGCGATGTTTTCCGCCACCGTCAGCCAGGGAAACAGCGTGTAGCTCTGAAATACCATGCCGCGATCCGGCCCCGGTCGCGTCACCGGCCGGCCATTGAGCAGCACCTCGCCGGCACTGGGTCGATCAAGCCCCGCAACGATCCGCAGCAACGTCGACTTGCCACAGCCCGACGGTCCGAGAATGGTGATGAAATCATTCTTCTCGACAGCGAGGTTGGTCGGCTCCAATGCCCGCGTCGGCGGACCACCATGCTGGCCTGGGAAAACGCGCGAAACGCCGGCAATGCTCAGCTGGCCGGCGGTCATGCGAGCCTCCACGGGAACAACCAGCGGTTCAACCACTTGAACGCAAAGTCCGAGATAAGCCCGATCAATCCGATCACGATGATCCCGAAGATCATTTGCCCCGTCGCCATCAGCGCCTGACTGTCGATGATCATATGGCCGATACCGCTTGACGAGCCGATCAGCTCGGCAACGATGACATAGGTCCACGCCCACCCGAGCACTAATCGTAACGTCTCGGCGATGTCCGGCGCATTCATCGGGATCAGCACGCGGCGAACAACGCCACCATCACCGGCGCCGAGCGTGTAGGCTGCTTCGACCAGATCGCGGCGTGTCTGGCCGACTGTCGTCGCCACCATCAGGATGATCTGGAACACCGAGCCGATGAAGATCACCAGCAGCTTTTGCGTTTCACCTAATCCAGCCCAAAGGATCAGCAACGGCAGGAAAGCCGACGCCGGCAGGTAGCGCGCGAACGACACGAACGGCTCGAAAAACGCCTCGATCGGCTTATAGGCGCCCATCAGAACGCCAATCGGCACGGCGACGATGGCCGCCAAAATAAACCCGCCGACCACCCGCCAGACCGTCATGGCGATATCGCCGGCAAAACCGAATTTGGTCAGCAGTGTCCAGCCGTCGCCCAACATGGTGATCGGGTCGGCCAAAAATATCTTCGGAATGAACCCGCCAAGTGTCGCGATGGCCCATGCTGCGAAGAACACGATAAAGAACGCGATCCCAAGGACCACGCGTGATGTCTGCGAAACCGGTTCAAGTGGGCGCACGCTCAAGTCCTTGGATGGCGCCGCATGGCACACATACGTTCACCCCGGCATGACGGCCGGGGTGCGACGGGTGGAACGAGTGTGCCATTGCTGGATAAGGCAATCGCGGACGGCCTACTGAATGAAGCGGGTATCGGCGAGCGCGCCCATATCCGGCTTCTGCTTGATGATCCCGAGTTCGAGCAGCAGATCCGCCGCTTCACCCGAGAACTTGGCGTGTTCGCCGGCAAAGAACGCTTTGTTCGCCGCCCGATCCTGCCAGCGCAGATACTTCGACGATTCGGCGAACTTCTCGCCGGTCTGCTTGATGTCGGAGCCCATGATCTCGTTCGACTTGGCGGGGTCCTTGGCAATCATCTCAAGCGCTTCAAAGTAGCTGTCGGCGATGGCCTTCACCGCCTTCTCGTTGGCACCGATGAACGCCGGTGTGCAGCCGAAGGTATCCATCACCATCGGATAGTCGAGCGTCGTCGCGATGATCTTGCCGGCTTGCGGGGCGGCCCGCACCGCCGACAAATACGGCTCATAAGTCATCGCAACATCGTTCTGGCCGGCAATGAAGGCTTGCGCCGCCGCTGCCGGCTCCATGTTGACAATTGTTACGTCCTTCACCGAGAGGCCGTTCTTCTTCAAGAACCACGCCAGCGTGAAATAGGGCGCTGTACCCGGTGCCGATGCCGCGACGGTCTTGCCTTTGATATCGGCAATTTTCGCTATGCCATTGCGAACGACCATACCGTCGGCGCCGTAGCTCTTGTCGAGTTGGAACAGCTGCTTGGTGGCGACGCCATTGGCGTTCCATGCGACCCACGTTTCGACGGTCGTCGCCGCGCACTGGATATCGCCGGATTGAATGGCGAGGTGGCGCGACGCCTGCGGAATTTTCTTGATCGTAACGTCCAAGCCGTTCTTCTTGAATATGCCGGCTTCCTTGGCGAGCGTCAGCGGCGCGAACCCGGTCCAGCCGGAAATGCCGATCGCGACTTTTGTTTCCTGTGCTTGCACCGCGACCGGCGACAGCGCGAGCATCGCTGCGACACAGACCGCACCTACAACGATTCTCGTGGTCAACATCGTTTCTCTCCCGTGATTGGTTCTCAGCAGTGCCGGCTCGTTGGCCGAGCCTAATCGCCGCCAGCGGACCGCGCCTGCCTTCACGCGGAAAACTGACCATGGCGCATGCGGCAAGTCAATCATTGTGCGCAACCGCAATTGCGCCGCGCGCTCAAATCGTCATCCCCAGCGCCTTCGCTACTGTGAACAAGTCTTTGTCGCCACGGCCGCAAAGGTTCATCACCAGCAGGTTGTCCTTGGGCAACGTCGGGGCGAGTTTCATCACATGGGCGAGAGCGTGCGCCGGCTCCAGCGCCGGAATGATTCCCTCTAGCTTCGTGCACAACTGCAACGCCGCCAGCGCTTCCTTGTCGGTCGCCGAGGCATAGGTGACGCGGCCGGTGTCCTTCAGCCAAGAATGCTCAGGCCCAACACCGGGATAGTCGAGGCCGGCCGAGATCGAATGGCCTTCGAGAATTTGCCCGTCGGCATCCTGCAACAGGTAGGTCCGATTGCCGTGCAGCACACCCGGCGTGCCGCCATTCATCGACGCGGCGTGACCATTGTTGACATGCAGGCCATGACCGCCCGCCTCGACGCCCCAGATCGCCACGCCCTTGTCATCGAGGAAGGGATGGAACAGTCCGATGGCGTTGGAACCACCGCCGATGCAGGCAACCAGCGTATCGGGCAAGCGACCCTCCGCCGCCATCATTTGCTCCCGCACTTCCTGGCCGATGATCGACTGAAAATCTCGGACCATTGCCGGATAGGGATGCGGGCCCGCCGCCGTGCCGATGATGTAATAGGTATCGCGCACGTTGGTCACCCAGTCGCGCAGCGCTTCGTTCATGGCGTCCTTGAGCGTACCGGCACCCGACGTCACCGGATTGAGCTTGGCCCCCAGCAACTTCATCCGCGCGACGTTCGGCGCCTGTCGCTCGACGTCGGTTGCTCCCATGTAGACTTCACACGGCAAATCGAATTTCGCGCACACGGTCGCGACCGCCACGCCATGTTGGCCTGCCCCCGTCTCGGCGATGATCCGCGTCTTGCCCATCCGCCGCGCCAGCAGAATTTGCCCGAGGCAATTGTTGATCTTGTGACTGCCGGTGTGATTGAGTTCGTCGCGCTTGAAATAAATCTTGGCGCCGCCGAATTCCCTCGTCATGCGTTCGGCGAAATACAGCGGCGACGGCCGACCAGAATAATGCGTATTGAGATAGGCGATCTCGACCGCGAATTTCGGATCAGCCTTGGCGTCGTTGTAGGCATGCTCCAATTCAAGGATGAGCGGCATCAATGTCTCGGCAACAAAGCGGCCGCCGAACAGGCCGAAGAATCCCTTCTCGTCGGGGCCGGTGCGGTAGCTATTGAGATTTTGAGTCGTCGCCATTGCTGTCTTCCCGGTCATTTGTGCCGTGCCGTGAGACGTCGCTTCGCGAACAGGACTGCCGCCCTATCACCCGCGCCAGGGGACGGCCCTCGCTCTCCCCGCCTTTTGCAACTTAACAAAGGGCGGGTGATCATGAGGGTGCCCCTCCGGTTGGGTGTGGGGCGAGCCCCACTTCGCGTCGCGAATGATCACCACGCATTCCGACAGTTCTGATAGCAGCTCAGTCCGGCCGTTGCACGCTCTTTGCGGCGCGCACGAAGGCTCGCATACGTGCGTCATCCTTGACGCCCGGGGCGCTCTCGACCCCCGACGAAACATCGACGGCACGGGCGCCGGTCTGCCGGATTGCTTCGGCGACATTGCCAGGTGTCAATCCGCCCGACAGCATGAACGGCACGCGATCGCGGACTCCATCGAGCAAGGTCCAGTCGAAGGCACGACCGTTGCCGCCGGGCAAAATCGCGTCCCTGGGCGGCTTGGCATCGAACAGGATCATGTCGGCGGCATGGAGATAGGCCAATGCCCGCTCAGCATCCCCGGCGCTGGCAACGGCTATTGCCTTCATGACCGGCTTGTTAAACCGTTGGCGGATGGCGGCGACGCGTTCAGGCGTCTCGGCGCCATGCAATTGAAGCATATCGGGATTGACCTCGGCGACGATGGCGTCGAGCAAAGCATCATCAGCATCCACCACCAGCGCGACGCTTCCTGCCATCCCGCGCACGAATTCGGCAAGCGGCGCCGCCTCGGCAGGACTGATGTTGCGCGGGCTTATCGGGAAGAAGACGAATCCGACGAGATCCGCGCGCGCTTCAAGCGCGGCCGCGACTGCTTCGTCCGTCTTCAAACCGCAGATTTTGACGCGTGTTGTCATCGTCCAAGAGTAGGGGCAAGCCACAGGATTGTCCATGTGAGCGCGCCGCCACGGCAACGGCCGGATCAATTCCCGCGCATCCGTTCATGCATGGCCTTGGTCGCCTTAGCGAGGGCCCCTGGATCACGCATCATCTCATGCATCTGCTCGCAGGTTGGCTGACGCCGACCATGCGGCATGCCGGCATTGACCGCTTCGATCGCCGCGCAGGCGTCACGCCGCACTTGATCGAACTCGCCCGCTTTGATCTTGCCGCCACTGAGCAGCTGCGCCTGCCAACCGTTGATCGACGTTGGCACCATCGACGCGTCTGGCGACGTTTTCTCAAATTGCGCCGACCGGGCTTGGTTCGCGAGATAGAATGCGCCGCCGATCCCACCACACAGAACCGTCACACCGACGAAGGCCATGGCGATCAACTTCCGCATCGTTGCCGGATCAGTGTCGAGTTCGAGTTCGTTCGGGGACTGTCGCAAATCGCTGCTCCGAATTCATGGCGGCATGCAGCACAACTTAGCGCTTTGACCTGACCACGTCGTAAAAAGTGGTCGCCGGCGGCGACAGAGCGAGGACTTCCCTACACTATGGTCGATGAAGTGTTAACGCCGCAGGTTTCACGCGCCACCTTGTGGCCGCCCGGGTCTGCTCCGATAG
The DNA here is from genome assembly GCA_963714325.1 of uncultured Alphaproteobacteria bacterium. Classification (GTDB taxonomy): domain Bacteria; phylum Pseudomonadota; class Alphaproteobacteria; order Rhizobiales; family Hyphomicrobiaceae; genus CAVQOB01. The sequence goes on from CAVQOB010000010.1 coordinate 294,853, forward strand.
GCCGGCAGCGACCAGTTGTAGAGCAGCGCCAACGTCCGAACCGCAAATCCGGCCAGCATCGCCAGCAGCACGACCGCCGAACGCGGCAAGCCCATTGCCTCGGCCGCAATGAACGTCACGGCTGCTACTAACGCCGCCGTCACATAGATGTCTTTACGCAGCAACAGTGGTATCTCCCCACCGAGCACATCGCGCGCGAGGCCGCCGAACGTCGCACTGATGATGCCCATGACAACGGCAATCACCGATCCATGACCCAGATCAAACGTGCGCTCGGTCGCCAACACTGCAAACAATGCGAGCCCGATCGCGTCAAACCACAACAGCAGGCGATAGCGGCTTTCCGGAATATGCGCGGTAAAAAAGACGACAATTGCTGTCGCCACGCAGACCACCACATAGGCAGGCTCCTTCACCCAGAACACCGGCGTCAGACCGAGCAGAAGATCGCGCACCGTGCCGCCACCGACACCCGTCACTGTGGCCAGCAGCGCAAATCCGAAGACATCCATTTCCTTGCGGCTGGCGACCAACGCCCCAGTGATCGCAAAAACCACGATGCCGAGCCAATCCAATACACCGAGGATGTTTGCAATCATGTCATGTCCGACGCTCAGCGATGCTCATAGACGGCGATCGCCGCCGCCAGGTCTTCGATCGAAGCGCCGACCGACTTAAAAAACGTAATCTCGCTCGCTGTCTGGCGCCCCTTCACCGTACCCCGCGTCAGGTCGTAGAGATCGCCGAGCACCGCGTCCCGACCGATCACGCCGGTGGCGATGGGTTGCAGGATGTCGCCGGCCTCGCCGAAACAGCCGGTCATCGTGTCGGCGTAGATGCGCGCCTTTGCAACGAGTTCATCATCGGTCTCGCGCAGATTCGGCTTGTAGGCGCCGACGCAATCGACGTGCGTCGATGGCTTGACCCAGGCGCCGCGAATGAGCGGCTCTGACGAGATCGTCGCCGCCGAGATCAGATCGGCGTTGCGGCACGCCGTCTCGAGATCGCTGACCGCGCGAACGTCGAGCCCACTATTCCTGAATTGCGCGGCGACGGCTTCGGCCCGCTGCAATGTCCGGTTCCAGATCTGGACGCGCTTGATCGGCCGGACGGAGGCGTGCGCGCGGATCATGTAGGGTGCCAACGCGCCGGCACCAATCATCACCATCTCTTGGCAATCCGGCCGCGACAGATATCGGCTCGCCAGCGCCGACGCCGCAGCCGTGCGCCAAGCCGTCAGTCGCGTCGCATCCATGATGGCCAGCAGCTCGCCTGTCTCGGTCGAGTTCAAGAGATACGTCCCGAAAATCGCCGGTTTACCGCTGCGCGCGGCGTTGTCGGGAAATACCGAGACGGATTTCAGCCCCATATAGGGACCGGCTACATCGGCTCCCGGCGCCTTGGCCGAGATCGCCGGCATCAGCAGCCACGTCGCCTCGGGCCGGCCGTCGAGGGGGATGCGATGATGGTGACGCGGCGGCGCTAGTGCGCCGTTGCGAAACGCGGTTTCCAGGACATCGATCAATGCCGGATAGCTCAGCCGGGCTTCGATCGTCGCGGCATCGATGATGTCCATCGGTGACGGCCCTTGGCCTCGGGAGAGTTCAGCGGTTGACCGCAACTAGCTGCTTGGCCGCCGTCACGCGCGTGTCGCGCTCGCGCGCCAGACGATCCGCTTCTGCCTGCCAGCGCATCGCGTCCTGTGATTTGATCCGCGCGGTCTTGCGCCAACGGCCTTGGCCCATCCAGGCTGCAGTGCCGCCAAGGATCACCCCAAGCGTCAAGGCTGCAAACAGGTAGGCATAGAACGGCGCCGAGATCGCCAGTGCGGCCGTATCAAGTTCTCGGAACGGGTCGAGGCTCAACCGCACTGGGTGCTTGTTGGCAACCGCAAGCGCCAACAGCACAATCGCTGAGGGAATGGCGACTAGCAGCCAAGTGATACGACGCAACATGGGGTAGGCCCTTCCCGCTGGACGATCAGCCATTCGAATTTAATGCTTCGCGCGGCCGTTTGGCTTTTCGTCGTCGTTCAGCCGTTCGCGCAACTCTTTGCCCGTCTTGAAAAACGGCACGAATTTCTCGTCGACGGTCACCGGTTGCCCGGTGCGCGGATTGCGCCCGGTGCGCGGCGCGCGATGCTTGACTGTAAAGGCGCCAAAGCCGCGCAATTCCACCCGGTCCCCACGCGCCAAGGCCGCCACGATCTCGTCGAACAGGACATTTACGATCCGCTCGACGTCGCGATGATACAAATGTTGGTTTGCCGCCGCGATTTTCTGAATCAGTTCCGATTTGATCATGGCCGTTCCCTCTGCGCCGTTCCCTCTGCAATGCCCTGCGCCGGTTATCAACCGTGCGGCCGATGACGGGTCTCCCGCAACGGTCAAGGGCCTTGTTATTCCTTATTTTTCCAGAGGTTGCCAAACTGAAACGAGGCCGTCAAGCGCCAGTCTTCCGAAAGTCCGGTCGGCGCCCAAAACAACGCCTGCGTCCTCGGTTGCAAATCCGGCCATCCGCGCCATGGCGAGGCCAAACAGGCGCACCCAGCTGATATCAGCGTCCCGCCGCGGACGCCAATCGACGACGCGCAATTCCTTCGTCACGTGGCGCTTTTCCTCCAGCCAGCGCACCACTTCCGCCTCGCCGCCGATCTGATCGACGAGCTTGTGAGTCAGCGCTTCCCGCCCGGAGAAAACACGTCCCTGTTCGAGGCCCGGGATATCAGCCGTGCGCACCTTGCGTCGTTCGTTGACGAGGCCCACGAACCAGCCTTGGCTTTCCGCCACCATTTGCTCGGCGACCTTGCGACCCTCGGGATTGATCGGCTCGTACATCGACGGCACAGCCTTCAAATTCCCACTCTTGATCTCGTTCATTTTGACGCCGAGCTTATCGAGCAGGCCCGACACCTCCGGCCACTGGAAGATCACGCCAACTGAGCCCGTGATCGTATTGCCGCGCGCGACGATGTGATCGGCAGCAAGCCCGGTGATATAGGCAGCCGACGCCGCAACCGTGCCGAACTGCGCCACCACCGGCTTGGCTTTTGCAACATTACGGACGGCCTCGAACAGCGCTTCCCCGCCGGTCGTCGTGCCACCCGGACTATTGATAAAGAGGATAACGCCTTCGACATTCTTGGCCTCAGCCAACCGCTTCAAGAGCCTGAGCTGGTCTCGATCCTCGGTGATCATGCCCTCGATCGTCACGCGCGCGATCTGCCGCCGCTCGCCTAAGCCCTGCCCGCCCGTCATGGCGTACAACCCGGCCGTCAACGCCAGGAAACCGCCGAGAATGGCGCCCCCCCGCCACAGCCCGACCCGGCGGCGCAAAGAACGGCGATCGAGAACAGCTTCAGTATCGAGCGACATGGATGCGCACCCAACTCTTTCTATTGCCTCAGTGACGGCCGCACCGTAGTCGGAAGCGACTTCGAGCGCAACGGATGCCAAGCCGCATGACGTGACGCATTTTTTTTGCATCTACTAACGTTTGGCAATCGCGAATTCGAAAGCGGGGCAGACCGCGTGATCTGCCCCGTCATGGATTGCGGCAAGCGTTCAAAATCAGGCGACTTACTTGTCGTCGCCTTCTTTTTTCTTCTGTGCGGCCTTGAAGATGTCGCCGAGCGATGCGCCCGAGTCCGAAGACCCGAACTGCGCAACAGCCTGCTTCTCTTCGGCGATCTCAAGGGCCTTGACCGAGACGGTCACGCGGCGCGATGCACGGTCGAAGGTGGTGACGGCGGCATCCAACTTGTCGCCGACGTTGAAGCGCTCAGGGCGCTGTTCGGCACGATCGCGCGAGAGATCGCCGCGCTTGACGAACGTCGTGAAGTCGGTGCCGGCGATCTTGACTTCGATGCCGTGCTCTTGAACGGCGACGACTTCACAGGTGACCTGGTCGCCCTTCTTGATCTGACCAACGGTTGCGATCGGATCCTTGCCGACTTGCTTGATGCCAAGCGAAATCCGCTCCTTGGTGCTGTCGACATCAAGCACGACGGCTTTGACGTTATCACCCTTCTTGTAGTCCTTGATGGCTTCTTCGCCCTGCTTGACCCAATCGAGGTCAGACAGATGCACCATGCCGTCGACACCATTGTCGAGACCGATGAACAGGCCGAACTCCGTGATGTTGCGGATCGGGCCTTCGACGACCGTACCTTTCGGGTGCACCGCCAGGAACGCATCCCAGGGATTGTCCTGGGTCTGCTTCAGGCCAAGCGAAATCCGGCGCTTCTGCGGATCGACTTCCAAGATCTGCACATCGACGGCCTGGCTGGTCGACACGATCTTGCCGGGGTGAACGTTCTTCTTGGTCCAGCTCATTTCCGAAACGTGGATCAAGCCCTCAACGCCGGGCTCCAGCTCGACGAACGCACCGTAGTCGGCGATGTTCGTCACAGTGCCCTTGAAGCGTGCCTGCACGGGATACTTGGCCTCGATGCCAGCCCACGGATCAGACTGCAGCTGTTTCATGCCGAGCGAAATTCGCTGGGTATCGGGATTGATGCGGATGATCTGCACCTTCACGGTATCGCCGACGTTGACGATCTCGGAGGGGTGATTGACGCGGCGCCAAGCCATGTCGGTGACGTGCAACAGGCCATCGATCCCGCCGAGATCAATGAACGCACCGTAGTCGGTGATATTCTTGACGAGGCCGTCGATGACCTGGTTTTCGCCGAGCTTGGCGACGATCTCCGAGCGCTGTTCGGCGCGGGTGGCTTCCAAAACTTCGCGGCGCGAGACGACTATGTTGCCGCGGCGGCGATCCATCTTGAGGATCTTGAACGGCTGCGGCGAATGCATCAGCGGGCCGATATCGCGCACCGGGCGGACATCAACTTGCGAGCCCGGCAGGAACGCCACGGCGCCGTCGAGGTCGACGGTGAATCCGCCCTTGACCTTGTTGAAGATAACGCCCGAAACCTGCTCTTTGTTGTTGAACTGCTGCTCGAGCTTGATCCAGCTCTCTTCGCGGCGCGCCTTCTCACGGGACAGAACCGCTTCGCCGAGCGCGTTTTCCATGCGCTCGAGATAAACCTCGACGGTGTCGCCGACCACGAGTTCGGTCGCCTTGCCGTTGTTGCCGAATTCCTTCATCGCAACGCGGCCTTCCATCTTCATGCCGACGTCGATGACGAACAGGTCTTTTTCAATGGCCGTAATCCGGCCTTTGACGACACTGCCTTCATACACATCATCGGTTTCAAGATGCTCGTTGAAGAGGGCGGCGAAATCATCGCGCGTGGGGTTCATCTCTTTGCTGCTGGCGGTCGACATTCAGTCTCCTATCGGGTTGTCTCAATCGGCCGGCCGGGCCATTGCGGGCCACCTGCCATCCGGGTTGCGTTTGAGGTTGGTTTGGTCAAGACGAAAGCGCATCGCGCCAACGGTATCGGGACTACGCGCAGGCTACCCGTGCTCGCGGCCCGAACCGATCGTCGGCGTCTCATGACTTCGGTGGTCTGCCGTCGCTTGGCATTTCAGCCTGCCAACAGGGATTTCGGGGCTGCTTGCAGCACCCGGGTTGGCCGATCGTCCTCGTGATCAATCCGACAGCAGCGTCGAATGAGCCGGGTTCTAGTGCAGAATTGCAATGGGAGCAAGGGCGATCCGCCTTACGCAACGCCCAAACACTGGAGGCCTGAGGCAACCCGTGCCACTGGCTCTCGCTCATAAGCATCTTCCGCAACGTTTACTTGGTGATGCGGATCGCTTGCAACTGGTTGGCGATATTGATGAAGACCTTTTTGAGATCCGAGCCCGACGCAGCCTGGAAAAACTTTGAACTATCAGTGGCGCAGGCCAGCATTTCGCTCACCGCGCGGCTGTCTGTCAGGCCAAAGCCGACCGTGTAGATCAGCACCCGCTTGTCCTTCATGCCTTGGCAAAGTGCCTGGAACCGCGTGTAAGACTCGTTCACCTCGGCACCTGCAGGTGGCGAACCCAGGTACGCCATGTTGAACAAGCCGTCGGTCATGATGACCGTCGCCTTGATGTTAGTCGTCGGATCGTAGGCCATTGGCCGAGCACTGGTGGGGAGCACGTTGCTCCATTCCGGCGAGAGCATATACCAGCCCCAAGCCGTACCGATATGTCCGGCGGTGCCGCCGCTGGCTTGCAGATTGCTGATGGCCGATTTCAAGTCCGCCAGCTTACTCTTGCCAGCCAGGGGGACAACGCTGGCTGTCGGGCAGGAATACCAGCCGTAGGGAGTGCTGGTGACGACGCCAACTGCGCCACCAGCGGACGGCGAGTAGTCGGTGGCAGCGTTGCTGCCCTCGCGTTCAACCACGCAATCGTCGACGCTCAGCCCGCCGCTCACCGTCGCAGCAAGACTGCCTGCATTGACCGATGAAGACCATGGAACAAGTGCAACGCGCACGCGGCTATCGTCGGTTTGATCCTTGAGCATCTCGTCGACAATGTCGGTGGCAGCGGAACGCAAAGCGCCGATCTTGTTGCCGTCAGACATCGAACCCGTGATATCGAGCGCGAGCGACAGCTCGACATTCTTCACTTTGTAGCTAACCGACGATGCACGATTGAGGTTGACACTGTTGAAACCGATGACGCGGCCAAACGTTGTTGCCATCGTCGCGTTGACATTGGTCGAAACGGTCGTGTTGCTGCGATCGATCTGGATATTGAGCGCCGACACGGCGACATCGCCGATCTTCAAATGGTTTTTCTGTTGATCAAAATAAGCGTTGGCCGCTTCTTGCACTTCGCTGTCCGACGCTCCACCGTCCAGCTTTTTTGCGCCAGCGAGTGCTGCTGCGTCCAATGCCGACAGCAGGCGACTTGAAACCGAGACGGAGCGGCTGAAGTCGATCGCTAGGCCGACGATGCCGAACAGAACCGTGACGCTGAGCCCAAAGATGATGGCAACCGAGCCGTTCTGGTCGCTCGCCAAACGCGCGCGTCGAGATAGAACAAAAGCATCAATCGACGACATGTAACCCCCGCTACAATCTTGTGACCAATCTACTCATCGCAGGGTTTTCGGAGTCTTAAGCGGATGCTTCGCTTACCCATCGAATTGTCATCAGCTGGGAATATGGTATGCGCAATGTTCGTGACTGCTCCATTTTGAAACGCAACCATTGCGTTCACCGGCAGCGCGAAATCATGCCGCGATCCATATGAAAGTGGTCTTTGTGGAGGTCGTTATACTCAGGACCTAGAACGACCCGGAAATAAGTGCAGGCCCGCGCATGCACGGCCCGCAGGAACGCGGATTCCAGTCCAGGTCCGCGCCAATGTTTAAGGATTGAAATCGTCCGGCCGTCGGCCAAAACAAAGCCACTGATATCGATGGCATTGGCGGTCGCATGTTCGCTGCGTATGCTTGAAAGCCAGGCTGCGCCTCGAATATTCCGGCAGGCAAAGCCACCGAAATGCACAACGGACACGATCCGGCTGCCCAGCAATTCGACGGCATGTGGTTGCACGTCATGTTCAAGCCAGAGCGACAAAGCTGCCGCAAGCGGACAACTGACACGGTCCATCGCAATTTTTGCGCCTGCAGCCCTGGCCATCCGCACTCCATTGACCAGACCGCAACCATCCCGCACCGGCACATCCCCGACCGGTTCAGCCGTGATATGCGGCTCTCGCAATACCCGCTGACAGAGCGATCGATCCTGGGCAAGCTCGGCAATCCGCCAATCGGCAAACCACGCATCGCCGACGGCCAAATCCAACGGTGGTAGCAGAGAAAATTGAACCGGCACCCAGCCCGCCCGAAAGGCAAAAGCGAGCACTGCGGCACAAAGCAGCATCAACTCAAGACCGTGATGCAGAAACGTGAACCGGCGCATCGTCGCCCAACGTGGGTTGGCTTCGTGGGTTGGCTTCGCTGCGCCCCACCTATCCGCATTCTAGCGCACAGCCAAACAAAAAAGGCGCGCACCAGGGGGATGCGCGCCTCTTGAAACGGCTTCCCCAGGGAAAGGAGGCCGGCAGGGTACAGTGGACTTACTGCGAGATGCGAAGCGCGCCGATGGTGGCGGCGAACTGCTTGAAGGCGTTCTTCAGATCCTCCGGGTCTGACGCATCGGCGAAGTAGGCGTCGCCCGTCGTTGCGCAATCCTGCAGCGTCTTCTTGGCGTCAGCGGGGGCCGCGAAAGCGACCGCGAATACCACCACGCCACGATCCTTCATGTTCTGGCACAGCGCCAGCGCTTGCTTGGCCGAGGTATCGTTGTGATAGGCGGTGTTGAAGATGCCGTCGGTCATCAGGATCACCGCTTTGAACAGCTTCTTGTCGCGAATCTTGCTGTAGCTATCGGGCCGGCTCGAGCCACCCCAGACGGAGCCCCAGTCTTCGGAAATCAGGTTCCAGGCCCACTGAGCACCCAAATGACCGGCCGTCCACCCGCCTTCGCGATAGCTATTGACGGCAGCGATGATGTCGGAACGCTTGTCAGTCAACGGCTTGATGACGGCGCCCGGGCACTGATAAGCGTTGTTCTGCAGGCCTTCTGTGGCGTCAACGTCATTGCGGCCATCTAGAGCAACACTGAAGCGGCCACCGGTTGTCGGCGATTTGTCGGTGTAGCTGGCGCTGGTCGCACGCTCAGTCACGCAACCGTCCGAGCTGCGCGATTCCGATGCGGCAGCTGCGAATGCGCCAAGATTGACGGCGGCCGAATAGGGCGCGAGACCGACGCGGATCGATTGGCCAGACACCGGTGTTGCCGGCATCAGCGTTGTCGCGAACTCGCCAACGGCCTCCTTGAGCGCGGCAATCTTCGTCTTGCCGCCAATTGAGCTACTCATCGACCCGGTCACATCGAGTGCGAGGCCGACCTCGATGTCGCGGACGCCGAAAACGGCCGTGCTCGACTTGCTGATCGTGATGGTCTGGAACCCGGCTGCGCGAGCGAAAATGGTCGGCACGTCGGCCTTGAAGCTGATCTTGACTTCGTTCTTGGTCGTATCGACATCGGACACGAAATCTCGGATCGTGACGAATTTGCTGGTCGATCCCTTGAGGTTCTCGTTGAAATACTTGCCAGCAAGAATTTCAAGATCCGCGACCGATGTACCGGCGTCTTTGAGCCCTTTCGCGGCGGCAATGACGGCCGCGTCGGCGGCAGCGGACACTTTCTGGTTGGCATGGAAAGCCCGGCCGATATCCACAGAGGTGCCGAGGAACAGCATCATGACCATCAACGAGAGTGCGAAGATCATCGAGGAAACGCCGCGTTCATCGGATTGGAACTGAGCGCGGTATGATTTTATCGTGGCAAACATGGGTCTCTCCCTGGAACAGCACGGTGGCTGATGCAGGCAGAGGTGCAAACGCAATGCCGATGGTCTGGTGTAATCGAGCGTGGCTCAGTCGAACGAGCAAAACCGGTATATTTTCAATGAATGTGCTGCTGAATTTGATACGAACGCACGCGAAACACGACAGAAATGTATGCAAAAGGCTGGATTATCCGGGAGCATCGGCGAAAGAAGCAAAAGTTGCGTTTCTTGCCACCGGCTGAAACAGGGGCTGTTCGAAGCCAATCAAGCGTCCCATTCTCGGATTGGAACAGCCGGTGCTGTCTCACTTCGGCACGATCGACATGATTTGGGTCAGAAATCCGAGGCAATGCCACCGTTTTCCCAGTCGCCAAAACGTATGGGGTCCGGGCCGACGCGTCCGCCAATTTCCACGGGCGGCGCGCTCGCAGTCGCAGCCTGCCGGCGGGCTTGCGCTTCGGCCAGCGCCCGCAGTGCTGCCGGGCTGAGCGGCGGCGGTTCGGTCGCTTCATTGACGGCTGGCTTATCTGGCTCGACTGATAACTTGGTCCCGATCAATGGTCGCTCCTGGTTGTCGCGTTGCCCGCATCCCATATACCATGGCAGCAGTCGACCACGACACCCCTCCCGGATGATCGGCGCGACCGTTGTGATGGATGACAAGTTCCATGCCACTGAATTATGCCAAGACAGCCCTGCTGCTAGCGCTTCTGACCGCCATCTTCGTTGCCATGGGCGCACTCGTTGGTGGCCATTCCGGCATGCTGGTCGCCTTTGTCATCGCTCTGGCCATGAATATGTTCAGTTTCTGGAAATCGGACAGCATGGTGTTGCGCATGCACAAGGCCGAGGAGGTCGATGCCAACAGCGGTGGCCGCTTCTACACCATTGTTCAAGAACTGGCGCAACGCGCCGAATTGCCGATGCCGCGCGTGTTCATCATGCACAACCCGCAGCCCAACGCCTTCGCCACCGGCCGCAACCCCGAGCACGCCGCCGTCTGCGCCTCGACCGGGCTCATCGACATGCTGACGCCTGAGGAAATAGCCGGCGTCATGGCGCACGAACTCGCCCACATCAAGAACCGCGACACCCTAACGATGACCATCGCGGCCACCATCGGCGGCGCCATCTCGATGACCGCCCAATATCTGCAGATCGGCGCCATCTTCGGCCGCAGCAATGCCGGCCGTGGCGGTTTCCTTGGCGGCCTGCTCGCCATGATCATCGCGCCGCTCGCCGCCATGATGGTGCAAATGGCGATCAGCCGTTCGCGCGAATACCAAGCGGATCGGCTGGGTTCGCTGTTTTGCGGCAACACGCGTTGGCTGGCATCGTCGTTGCTGAAAATCAACGACGCAGCCCGCCGCATCGCCAATCCGACCGCCCAGGTGCATCCGGCCAGTGCGCATATGTTCATCGTCAATCCGCTGACGGGCCAAGGCATGGACAGCCTGTTCTCCACGCACCCAAAAATCGAGAACCGCCTCGCCGAACTCGCCAAGGTCGAGCAGGAGATTGCGGCGGCGGAGCGCGCGCGCGGCCAAAACCCAACCTTTGCCGAGGCACCCTGGCTGACACCACGCCCCAGTGACAAGCGCGCCGGCCCCTGGGGCTGATCCCAATGGGTGCCGCAAAGCCTCTGCATGATTTATCCACAGGGCTAACCACAGGCCGCTGCCGCTGTGGGATTGCGTCAACCGCTCCCTACCGGTCTAGTTGCCTTGACCGAACTGCATAGTTGATCGCGGCCTCGAATTGTTTTGCGTCGGCCGCCACCGGGTTTTCATAGCCACCCGAGGCACGACGCATCATGACACCTGCAACAGTATCTGATCGCATGCGCGAGGTGGTTCGTAGCCTTGGCCGAACACGCGTGGACTCGGACGGTGGGCGCTCCAACGTTCGCATGTTCTGGCGCCGACGCCTGCCGCCGATCGAGCAGCTGCTGATCGTGCCACCCGACCTCAGATCTGCCGATCCCGGATTTCTTGTCGAGATCGCCGATGGTGCTTTCGGCCTCGGTGGCGTTTCACTCCACCTCGTCGACGGCTCACCCTTCCGTGTTGCAGCGGCCGCGCCCGCCTGGGAACGTGAGTTGCACGGCTTCGGGTGGCTGAGAAATTTTGCCACCGACCGCACGCCCGTGATGGCCGAACAAGCGCGCGCATTCGTGCTTGAATGGATTGCGATGAATGGCGGCAAGCGCCCTGTCGCGTGGCGCGCGGAAATTCAGGCGCGGCGTGTGTTGTCGTGGCTGGCACATGCCGAAGTCATCCTCGATGGTGCCGACCAGCCATCATATGACGCGATCATGATGGCGCTGGCCGTCCAGGTCGCTGAATTGCGCCGCACGGCGCGCAAGTTGCCGCCGGGCCTGCCACGCCTAAACGCGGCGATCGCGCTACTGCAGGCCTATGTCTCGCTGCCGCAGTCTGATGCAGAACGCGCTATTGCGGAGTTGCGTCTGACTACCGAAATCGAGAACCAGATCTTGGCCGACGGTGGCCATATCTCGCGCGACCCCGGCGTTCTCGTAGAAATCCTGCTCGACCTCGTGCCGCTGCGACAATGTTTCGTCGCCCGTCGACTGACTTGCCCTGAGGCCATCATGTCGGCCATTCGCCGGATGATACCGATGCTCCGCCACATGCGGATGGGCGATGGCTCGATCGCGCGCTTCAATGGCATGGGCGTCACCATGCCGGATGCGCTGGCGACGGCGCTGGCCTACGATTCCAACTATACTGCACTCCCGTCGCTGGCGCCGGACAGCCGCTATGCACGCCTTGACTCCGGCGGCACAATTGCCGTGATGGACACCGGCACCACGCCACCCTCCGCGCACGGCCTCGGCGCCCATGCCGGTTGCCTGTCGTTTGAACTGAGCGCCGGCCGCTGTCCGATTTTCGTCAATGCCGGTGTCGCGCCTCAATCCGAACATCGCGCACGCGCCGCGCCGCCGCGCGCAACGTCCAGCCACTCCAGCCTGGTGATCGCAGAATCGTCGTCAGCGATCGTCACCGATCGTCGCCGATCAGGCCGGCTTGATGGAGCCGCGCGATTGCAGGGTGCAGTCGAAGCGGCCTTCAATGCCGACGCGGACGCATTGACCATCGCTGCAACCCACGCCGGCTATGGCGCGCGGTTCGGCCTGTTCCATCGCCGCCAGCTTTCACTTTGCAAGGATGGCGCGCATGTCGATGGCATCGATCAGTTGCTGCCAGTGCCGGGCCGCCAACCCGCGAGCCAGCCGTACGCCATCCATTTTCACTTACACCCGAGCGTCGACGTGCGCATGGGTTGGGGAAGCGGGACTGTCCTGCTCACCTTGGCTGACGGCGCGCAATGGCGGTTTACCTGCGCTAACGCTACGCTCTCGATCGAGGAAAGCGCGCATCACGCACTCGGCGCGGGCTCACGTCGCAGTCTGCAATTGGTGCTGCGGCGCGTGACCTGTACGGAGGGCTCGGAGGTGCAATGGACCCTGGTACGCATCAGCGAGGCAAAGCCGGTTGTCAATGCCGGCAGCGGCGCCGAAGCCGTTCCCCGTCAATCACTCGCCGACGCCCTATCGCAGGTTGCGGCGATGCCTCGCTGAGCACGAAAGTATTCAGCGGCCGGCGGCGTATCCCTGCATGCCGCGCGGGTTGGCGGCGGCGCGGCGTTCGACGCCGGTTTGTGAGGCGGCGGTCAATCGTCCTTCCGACCAATCCGCGCCCATTTCGATCGTGTGGCCGCGACGGCGCAACTCATCGACGGTCATCTTGGAGATTCGCCCCTCGACCAACGCAACGCCGGGACGCGCGGCGCGCGGCCAGAACGATTGCGGGAAGTGCTCGATATGCCAAGCGGGCGCATCGATTGCTTCCTGCAGATTCTGTCCGTGGTGGACGTGCCGCAGGAACATCTGGCAACTCCACTGATCCTGCTGATCGCCGCCCGGTGTGCCCCAACTCATATAGGGCTTGCCATCGCGATAGCTCATGCCGACCGACAACGTCGAGCGTGGCCGCTTGCCCGGTTCCAGCGAACCCGGCAGGCCTTTCTCAAGCCAGAACATTTGTGCCCGCGTCCCCAGCGGGAAACCGAGATCAGGGATAACCGGCGAGGAATGCAGCCACCCGCCTGACGGCGTCGCCGTGAACATATTCCCGGCCTTGTCGATGATATCGATGTGCACGGTGTCCCCATTGGTCTCGCCCATCTTGCCAACCGTCGGCTCGCCTGCTCCGGAAGACGCAACGCCGACGCGCTCGCCACTGTGGCTCTTCACAATCACCCGGCCGTCGAAACCATCGATCTTACCTGGCCGCTGCTCCAGCGAGGCGAAACCGCCGATCTGCTTGCGCCGATCAGCGTTGTACGATTCCGACAGCAACACATCCATCGGCACGCCGACGAACGAGGGATCGCCATAGAACGCCTCGCGATCGGCGTAGGCAAGTTTCGCCGCCTCGATCCACACGTGCATGTAGTCGGCGCCGTTCGGATCCATGCTTGCGAGGTCATAGCCCTTGAGCAATGCCAGCATCTGCAGCAGCACCGGGCCTTGCGTCCATGGACCCGGCTTGAACACCCGATAACGCCCATAGTCGAGATGAACCGGTGCCTCGATGGTCGGCTGCCATGTCGCCATATCCTGCGCCGTCAACACGCCCTTGTGCTTTCGCCCGGATACGTCCATCACCTCGTTGGTGCGGCAGAACGCATCGACGGTTTCAGCAACGAAGCCTTGGCTCCAGGCCCTGAGCGCACGGGCGATTTCCTTGTCTCGGCCGCCGCCGCCGGCCTCCGCTTCCTTCAAGATGCGCTTGTAGGTCTCGGCGTGGCGGTCGTTGCGAAACAGTGCCCCGGCTGCCGGTGGCTGACCACCCTTGAGATAAACCGCCGCCGAAGTCGGCCAATGATCGCGGAAGAGATCGCGTACAGTATCGATTGTCGCCGTCGCACGTTCCACGAGAGGATGGCCATGCTCCGCATAACCGATGGCTGCTTCGAGCACATCGCGCACGCGCATCGTGCCCCAGCGCTCGAGGATCATCATGTAGGTCGGGAACGTGCCGGGGATGCAGGCTGCCAGCAATCCGGTGCCGGGAATGATGTCGAGCCCGAGATGATCGCGATAATGTTTGATGGTCGCACCAGCCGGCGCCGGACCCTGCCCGCAAATTACCTTCGGCGCATCGGCGCCAGCCTCCTGGATCAGCACCGGCACATCGCCAAGTGGTCCATTGAGGTGCGGCTCCACCACTTGCAACGTCAGCGCCGCCGCGACGCCCGCGTCAAAGGCGTTGCCGCCGCGCTCGAGAATGCCCATCGCAACTGCGGTCGCGATCCAGTGCGTCGTCGCCGCGACGCCGAATGTCCCATGGATCTCCGGCCTCGTCGTGAATGACTTGGGATTGATCAATTTCATGCCATGACCTCGACTGTCGACGCTGCCGATCTGGCGGCGACCATAGCCGTCCACTGCGTCACCGGCCAGCTGTCCGCTTGCAACTCAGACCGTCCGATCCAGCGACTCGAGTTCATCAATCATGCCTTCCAGCACCTTCAGCCCCTTCGACCAGAAAGCCGGGTCGCGCGCATCAAGCCCAAACGGCGCCAACAGTTCCGAATGATGCTTGGAGCCGCCGGCCTTCAACATATCGAAGTACTTCTGCACGAAGCCCGGATGCGCTTCCTGGTAGAGCCCATAAAGTGAATTCACGAGGCAATCCCCGAATGCATAGGCGTAGACATAGAAGGGCGAATGGATGAAGTGAGGGATGTACGCCCAGAAGTTCTCGTAACCGGCCTTCAGCTCGATCGCCGGGCCAAGGCTATCGGCTTGTACCTCCATCCAGATCGCTCCGAGCCGCTCGCTGGTCAGTTCCCCGCCAGCGCGCTCTTCATGCACACGACGTTCGAAGCTGTAAAATGCGATCTGCCGCACGACCGTGTTGATCATATCCTCGACCTTGCCGGCCATGAGCGCTTTGCGCTCGCGGGGATCTTGCGTTTCCGCCAGCAGCGCCTTGAACGTCAGCATTTCACCGAACACTGAAGCCGTCTCGGCAAGCGTCAGCGGCGTCGGCGCCAGCAGCGGCCCTTGTGGCGCGGCCAGCACCTGATGTACGCCGTGACCAAGCTCATGCGCCAACGTCATCACGTCGCGCGCCTTACCCTGGTAGTTCATGAGTATGAAGGGGTGACACGACGGCGTTGTCGGGTGTGAGAAGGCGCCCGGCGACTTGCCTTCGCGCACCGGCGCATCGATCCAGTTTTTCTCGAAAAACTCGCGCGCAATCGAAGCCATCTCCGGTGCGAAACCCGCATAGGCCGACAGCACCGTTCTCTCGGCATCGCGCCAGGTCATGACACGCTCCGGCTTCTCAGGCAGCGGCGCGTTGCGATCCCAATGCGCGAGCTTGTCCTTGCCAAGCCACTTCGCCTTCATCGCGTAATAGCGCTGCGACGTGCGCGGATGTGCTTTTCGCACGGCCGCGACAAGTGCATCGACCACCTCGCGCTCGACGCGATTGGCGAGATGCCGGCTATCCGCCACATCCTTGAACCCGCGCCAGCGATCGGAAATTTCCTTATCCTTGGCGAGCGTATTGGTGATCAACGTGAAAAGGCGGATGTTGTCCTTGAACACTTTCGCCAATGCCTCGGCGGCGGCCTGCCGCTTCTGCGGACTGGCGCTCGTGAGCATGTTCAGCGTCGGCTCCAGCGCCAATGGGCCGGGTTCGCCATCTACCTCAAAACGCAGCGCCGTCATCGTCTCGTTGAACAATCGGTTCCACGACGCCCGCGACGTCACCGACTTCTCATGGAACACTTGCTCAAGGCGCTCTTCCAGCTGATACGGTTTCTCCTTCCGAAGATCATCAAACCAAGGCTGGTATCGGACGAGGTCTGGATGCTTCAGCGCTGCGGCTAACGTCGCGTCGTCGATCGTATTGATCTCCAGTTCGAAGAAAATCAAATCCGTCGTGACAGCGGTGATCCGTTCCTGGATATCGCCATAGAACTTTGCGCGCGTCGCATCGGCGGTATTGGCCGCATAGAGGAGCCCCGCATAGGACCCAAGCCTGCCGATCAGATCGGAGAGCGATTCATAGCGTTTGACCGCAACGGCCAAGGCCTCTGGATGGGCGGCGTGCGCTGCGAGCTTGCCCTGATAGGTGTCCTTGATCTCTTTGGCTTCCGTCGCCGCACGCGCAAGATCAGTCCCGACTTCCGGCGATGCGGGACCGGGATAAAGATCGATCAAGTTCCATTCGGGCATCGGCCCAAGATCGGCCTCCCGCGCTTCGCCGGCAGCAGCGTTGGTTGCCATCGCCGCAGCCTGGATCACGTGATCCTGCATCAAACATCTCCATCCCTAATGTGCGCAGGATCGAAGCACCCGCAGCGCATACTGCCTCAATAAGGATTTTGGCGGCTGCGTCAAACACCCTGATCGGCGAGGCTGACAGGGGAAGCGGACTGGTTCACCGGCAACGCCTTGCTTTTGTCCCGAGACAGAACACTCGGCGGGCGGCGTTGGTGCGCATTTGCTAAAAAAGCGTCATGTCGGCGCGGACGGCAACGAAGCGTTTACTCCTCTCGGGCACTCTAGGACGTGAAAGTTAGTTCATCGTCGTCGCGTGTTCAATTCCGGGGCAATCCTGGGCCTGATCGAAACCGGCAGTCATGCCGGCCGGCGATAGTCCGTTGCGTCAGTTGTGTAGAGTGTCGAGTATCATGTCCAAGCGCGTTCTCATTGTCGATGACGATCCGGCCCAACGTCGTATTCTCGAAGAAATCATCAAGCGTCTCGGTTTCGAGACCAAAACCGCCCAAGGCGGCGAGCAGGCTTTGCAGCTGCTCGAAGGTCCCGACAAGGGCTCCATCTCGCTCGTTCTACTTGATCTCGTCATGCCCGGCCTCGATGGCTTCGGCGTGCTCGACAAGCTGAACGGACGCGCCGGCGTCCCCCCGATCATCGTCCAGACGGCCCAGGGTTCCATCGACGCGGCCATCAATGCGATGCGGCTCGGCGCCGTCGACTTCATCGTCAAGCCGGCAAACCCTGAGCGTCTCGACGTGTCGATCAAGAGCGCACTCAAGATCGAAGCCCTGCAAGGCGAGATCACCCGCATCAAGAAGCGGGCCGAGGGCGAGCTGACATTCTCAGACCTCGTCATGCGCGGCGAAGCGATGAGCCGCGTCATCTCCCTTGGCAAGCGCGCTGCCTCGTCCAACATCCCCGTCCTCATTGAGGGTGAATCGGGCGTCGGCAAAGAACTGATTGCCCGCGCCATCCAAGGCGAAAGCGAACGCCGCGCCAAGCCGTTCATCGTCGTCAACTGCGGTGCGATCCCAGAAAATTTGGTCGAAAGCACGTTGTTCGGCCACGAAAAGGGCTCGTTCACCGGTGCCGTCGACAGGCGCAT
This sequence comes from uncultured Alphaproteobacteria bacterium, assembly GCA_963714325.1. GTDB lineage: Bacteria > Pseudomonadota > Alphaproteobacteria > Rhizobiales > Hyphomicrobiaceae > CAVQOB01. Next base: position 312,548 of record CAVQOB010000010.1, read on the forward strand.
CGGCAAATTCCAGGAAGCCGACGGCGGCACGTTATTCCTCGACGAAATCGGCGAATTGCCGCTTGACGCCCAAGTCAAGCTGCTACGCGCCCTGCAGGAAGGTGAGATCGATCCGGTCGGGTCCAAGAAGCCGGTCAAGGTCAACTTCCGCCTGATCTCGGCGACCAATCGCGACATGATCCAGCTCGTCAAGGACGGAAAATTCCGCGAGGACCTCTACTATCGCTTGAACGTTTTCCCGATCTGGGTACCGCCGTTGCGCGACCGGCTCGGCGACGTTCCCGAACTTGCCCGCCATTTCCTTGCCCGCTTCGCCGCCGAAGAAGGCAAACGCGTGATGGGTGTCTCGGAAGCGGTGATCGAGTTGCTCACGTCGTATTCCTGGCCCGGCAACGTTCGCCAGTTGGAGAACGCGGTGTTCCGCGCGGTTGTTCTGGCCGACGGCAACGAACTGACCGTCGACGAGTTTCCGCAGATTGCGGCACACGTCGATGGTTTCCGCGCTGCGGTTCCCGCCGCGCCAGCAAACGTCGATCGCATGCCGCAGTACAAGGGCCCGGCTGTGCTCGGCGCTGAAAATATCGTGCCGCAGACGATCGCCCTGGGCGGCGCATCCGGCCGCAACAGCTTAGGCATCCCGGCCGTCGATGAAAGCGGCGAAATCCGCTCGCTCGAAGCGATGGAAGCCGATATGATTCGCTTGGCGCTCGGCCGTTATCGCGGCCATATGACGGAAGTGGCAAAACGGCTCAACATCGGCCGTTCGACGCTGTATCGCAAAATGCGCGACTACGGCCTCGAAGAGCGCGCGATCGACGCGGCGTAAACGCTGCATGTGTTGCCCAGCGCCATCAGGATCTTGCGAGGTTCGGGTGGCGGGACGCACTGTCGGGCAACCCGCTTGCGCGGCGCATGCAATTGGGCCACAACCTCTCTGAATTCGGCCTCATTTCTATGAGGACCCTTGCCGGTCCGACAGGGCATGGATTTTATTGTCTGCGGTGGCTTCACCTGCTTCCACGGAGTGCTGTAATGCTGCGTTTCGCATGGGTCTCGACGGCGGCAATGGCCGCGTTCTGGACTATTTCACCAGTCGTGATGCCGAGCGCCACGGCGCAGCAACTGCCAGCCGACGCGGCGCCTCCAGCTATCAAGCAGATCGCAACAGCGCCGGCTCAGTCGCCGGGCGACGGCGTCGCTGCGGTGGCAGCTGCGGTGCCAACGGTGATCGAAGTCCCGAAACTCGACATCGTCGTGCCACTCGAGCCACCGAAAGTTGAAATCCCGAAGATTGAGCCCAAGCTCGATGCCGCCATCGAAAAGAAACCAGCTTTCAGTCTGACGGCGGACATTGCTGAAAGGCTGAAGCGGGACCGCGTCAGTGCCGGCGATCGCGAGGATCGCGATGCCGCCGCCAAGTTCTATGACCAGCGCCAAGGCGAACCGATTTGGCTGACGCCAACCGGCTTCCATGTGGAGGCGCAAGCGTTGATGCGAGAGATCGCGATCGCTGACGATTGGGGGCTCAAGACAAGCGATTTTAAGCTGCCCAACAGCAACCTGAGTGCCAATGCCAGCGCCGTTGACATGGCCGACGCCGACGTCACTTTGTCACTCGCGGCATTGAAGTATGCCCGTCATGCCCGCGGCGGCCGCCTGGACCCCGCACAGCTCTCGAAAAACTTCGATCGCCGCCCGCAGGTTTTTGCGCCGGACAGCGTGCTGGCAGAACTCGCACGTGCCGCCCAACCCGATGCCTATCTGAGAAGCCTACACCCAAGCCATCCACAATTTGCCCGGTTGCGGCAGAAATACCTTGCCGCCCGTGCAGGACAATTGGTCCCTGAAAAAGCGCCGGAACCTGTTCAGGACGCCGACCCACGCAACAAGCGCAAGCAGCCGGTTGCCGTGGCGGCACAACCCATTTCGTCGGCAAACCTGCAGAAGAAGTTGCTCGCCAACATGGAAATGTGGCGCTGGATGCCGGACCTTGGCGACACCTACGTCCAGAATAATATTCCGGAATTCACAACGCGCATGTTCCGTGGCGGCAAACTTGTCCACCAAGAGCGCATCGTCACCGGTAAGACGGACACCCAGAACTCCGATTTTCTCGGGCGAGTTGCAGACGGTCGTTTTCCAGCCGTTCTGGAATGTTCCGGAAAGTATCAAATGGAAGGAACTGCAGCCGCAGCTGATGCGCAACGGCGCCGCCTTGGACAGGGCCGGCCTGAAAGCCGCCTACAATGGTCGCGAGGTCGATCCGGCGACAGTTGATTGGGCGACTGCTGATATGCGCGCGTTCCACATTTTCCAACCTCCTGGAAACAGTAACGCGCTCGGCCAGGTCAAATTCTTGTTTCCCAACAAGCACGACGTCTACATGCACGACACGCCATCGAAGAGCTTGTTCAATCAGAACGTCCGCGCCTACAGCCACGGCTGCATGCGCGTGCGCGATCCGCTCAAGTTCGCGGAAATGCTGCTCGGTGATGATCAGGGTTGGCCCATGAGCCGCGTGGTGCAGATGGCGAACTCCGGCCCGCAGAACAACGAGGTTCGTCTGAAGCGCAGGGTACCCATCCACGTCACCTATTTCACAACTTGGGTCGACGACGACGGCAAGCTCAAAAACTTTACCGACATCTACGGCCACGAAAACCGCATACAATTAGGCCTTGAGGGCAAGGCGCACCTGATCGCGCAACCCAGGGAGGAGAAGTATGTGCCGCCCCGCTTCGGCCAGCCCGGCGTTCGCTTTGTGCAGAAATCATCTCCTGTCGAGAACTGGATCAAGAACATATTCAACTTTTAGTTGAATACCATAGACAATGCCCGACAGCAAAGAACCGCCAATGAGCGCGAGCCCCGCAAGCGGCGAACCGTTCTCTGTTCAACCGGATTCTTAACGGCTGCCTTTGGTTCGCCTCATCATCGTCACCTTCCGGAGGTGCTATGGGGTCGACTTTGGGGACGGCAGCACGCCGCAAGTGAACGGCACGGGCTGAGTGAGTACGATCCGTCAAGGGTCGAAGACAAGGGGACTTGAGTTTTGGTACTGCGTTCTGGAGCGTTCTCGCAGCGATTGCTGGCGGGTGTGGCTGCCGTGGCCTTGATGGCCGTGGTTGGCGCTTCGGACATTACTGCGTCCTATGGCAAGTCGCGTACCATCGCGCTTTACAACATCCACTCTAAAGAGACGCTATCGATCCTCTACAAGAAGGATGGGCAATACGTCCCCGCCGCGCTGGAAAAAATCAACTGGATCATGCGCGACTGGCGGAAAGACGAAACCACCAAGATGGATCCGGCGCTGATTGATCTGCTGTTCGAGATCCACTCAGAACTTGGCTCCAAAGAACCAATCCATATCATTTCCGCTTTTCGCTCACGCGGCACCAATGAGATGTTGCGCAAGACGGTCGGCGGGCAAGCAAGCGAAAGCCGCCACATCGTCGGCCAAGCCGCCGATGTTCATTTCCCCGATGTGCCACTGAAGAACCTGCGGTACTCCGCGCTGATCCGCGAAAAAGGTGGCGTCGGCTATTATCCGACCTCGGCGCTGCCGTTTGTGCACGTCGACACCGACCGCGTTCGCCATTGGCCACGCCTGCCGCGCTACGAGTTGGCACTGCTATTCCCGAATGGCGCGACGCAGCATCAGCCAGCAGATGGTGGTCCGATCACCATAGAAGATGTCCGCGTTGCGCAAGCCCGCCACAAGGATCTGGCTGTCCAGGTCGCCGAGTTCCATGGCCTGCGCACGTCACAGAGGCAGCCGATGGCCATTGCCGCTGTTGAACCGCCAAAGGCAACCGCGCCAATGCCCGTTGCTGCCCCGCCGCCAGTCGAGCCGCGTGTTGCCAGCCTGACGTCCGCGCGTCCGACGCTACAACTCATCGAGCCGCCTCGCGTCGTCGACCGGCCATCACAGATCACAGCGACGACACGGCCATCAGATACCGAGCGCCGCAAGCTGACAGAACTTGCCGCACTGGCGTCTGCAGCATCATTTCCGCAATTGTTGATTGGCCCAGCGCCCGCCGCGCGGCGCAAAGCTGAGACGCCACAGCTGGCGAGCCTCACGGGCGCCGCGCCGACGGGAGCAACAGCGTTGCAGACGCCAACGACGCCGGCGCCCCGCGTAGCCGCTATTGATCCGCGACGAACATCCGCTGGGCCGCAGCGGCTCAGTGACCTGTCCATTGGCAGCGGCTTCGTCCAGGCCCCCGCCTTCGACGAGGAACATCCGGAGGAACTTTCCTACCGGCCGTTCCCGATTGCGCCGCTGCTGACGCAAACGGCGTCCGCCGACGACCCCGCCCTAGTACGCCTGCAGCATCCGGATGTTGCCAGGACTTTGGAGATGATCGATTCCGCCAGCGGCATGCCGCCCATGCGGCTGCGACCGGGCCAGCAGATTGCCGAGCTGATGTGGGCGCAGCAATTCAAGGGCGAAGCGGTCAACCTCAATGCGATGAATGAACCAATCGCGCCTGTGGCACGCTCAGGCCTGCAAAGCCGCAAGGTCTCGACGTCGCAAAACTAGAGCTTATTCCGATCTGATGGGATCAGATCGGCGCGCTAAAGTCCTTTGCTTGTCGCATTTTTGACGACGAACCGGTGCCCACTTCGTCGGAAAATGCTGTCGCCGCACGACCGGCACCCAACCCACATTTGTCTGAGCCAGCGGCGCCACAGTAACATGCGGCGGCGCTTGGTTCGGATTGCGCTACTCAGCCGCGTCCATCACGGCACCGTCCATATCACCCGGCGCGCCCGTCATGCTGCTACCGCTGCCACCCAACATACCCAGCGCATGCAGATAGACCTCGAGCACGGTCTCCTCTTCCTGCCGCTCATTCTGGCTCTTCTTCCTCAGCCGCAGCACCTGCCGCATGACCTTCACGTCGAACCCTAGCGCCTTCAACTCCGCGAACTTGTCGCGGATATCGGCGCTGAGGGCTTTTTTCTCTTCCTCGAGTTCGCTCGATTTGCTCGATCAACTGGCGCAACTGATTTTGAGCCGAAGCCTGTAACGTCGACATGTGTTTAACTCCCTCAACGTGTCATGAAAACCAGCCATCGAACGGCGCGCCAACAGCGCGGATGGCACTGTGCAACGCGAGACCGCAAACAACTTCTGGCGATCACGCTAGGCCGTTGAGAGGGGTGTCGACAAGTTGCAGCTGGGTTTGATCCAGAGGAATCTACACACAATAAGTGGCCATTGACGGGATAGCGCAAATCCGTCTGCTGATTTACCGCGTGAGCAATTGCGCCGCCAGTGATTCGTAATTGGCAAATACGTGATCCGCACCAGCGGCCAGCAGCCGTGCATCATGGCCGGCGCGAGCATGCGACCCTGCGGTCAATCCGATCGCGGTCATACCCGCCGCTCGCGCTCCTTCAATCCCGGCCGGGCTGTCTTCGATGACGAGCGCGCGCTCGGGCGCAATACCCATCCGGTCCGCCGCCAACAGAAACAGATCCGGCGCCGGCTTCCCGTTCGCCACTTCGGTCCCACTGAACATCCGCCCTTGGAAGCGGTCAGCAAGCGCAAACCGCTCGGTCGTATGGTTGAGCCAGTCGTGGGAGCTGGAGGACGCAATACACTGTGGCACATGCGCGAATTGCGTCATGAAACGCTCCGCGCCGTCCACCGGTTGGACTTCGCTGCGCATGCGTGGCCGCGCATAGGACTTGAACCGTTCGTCGAAGTCCGCGTCGAGCGGCCGCCCGAGATGAACGGCGAAACGCTCCAGATTGTCGGACCAGCGCCGTCCCATGAACAACCGCATGGAGTCCTCAACCGTCGTCGGCACGCCTTCCCGCGTCATGAAATCGGCGAGCAACTCGTTCGACAGCGTCTCGCTATCGGCAATCACGCCATCGAAGTCGAAAATGATCAGGTCTGGAAAGGCAATCATCGCGCGCTATTGCCCGGCCTTGATACCGTTCTCGCGCACGACGTCGCCCCACTGCTTCATCTGTGTACCGAGCCAGGCCCGCAACTCGTCCGGCCCGCCAAAGATCGGCGTGATCTGCATCGTCTCGGTGACCTGCTTCAAGGGGCCTGGCTCTTTCAATGACTCGACGATCGCCGAACGCATGCGCTCGACCAGATCCTTTGGCGTCGCCTTGGGCGCAAACACGCCCCACCATGCATAGCTTTCGAACCCGGCATAACCCGCTTCGATCGCTGTCGGCGTGTCCTTGGCGTTGCCAGCGCGCGTGGCCCCCGTCTGCAGCAGCGGGCGCAATCCGCCGCCACCGATCTGGGTATTGAACAGTGCGCTCGAGGCCATCGCGAGATCGACGTGACCGGCCACCGCGTCGTTGAGCAGCGGGCCGCCGCCGCGATAGGGTACATGCGTCAGTTGAATGCCGGCGCGGCGGCCGAGCAGCACTGTCGTCAAGTGTCCGAGACTGCCGGTCCCGATCGACCCGTAGTTCAACCTGCCGGGATCCTTCTTGGCATCGGCCAGCACGTCATTGAACGTCTTCCAGGGTCGCGACGGATGGCAGCACAGGATGTGCGGCGACGTGCCAATCAACAGTACTGGCTCAAGATCTTTCTCGGTGTCGAACGGCAGTGTCTGCAGGGACGGATTGACGGCATGGGTGTCAAACACAAATAGCCAGGTGCCGCCATCGTTCTTGGCCTTCACGACCTGATTGGCGCCGATCGAGCCTTGCGCGCCAGCCTTGTTCTCGATGATGATCGTCGCACCAAGCCGCTGCTGCAGGCCGATTTGGACAAGGCGGCACATCTGGTCGACCGTTCCACCGGCTGGGAATGGCGCAACCAACGTGATCTGGCTGACCGGCCACGACTGTGCTCGTGTCGGGCCGCCGAGGGTGATGACAGGTGCTGCGAGCGCGCTCGCGAGAAATGTCCGGCGGTTGAGGTCCATCATGAACTCGAGCCCAGCAAAGCGTTGAGGGCTGCCACCCAGCCCTTCTTGTTCAACATTGCCTATCGCACGCCGTCGCATCGATCGGCAAGCGCATGCGATCCACAATCTTCTAACGAAAACGGGCGGCCCAAATGATGGCGCCGCCCGTAACGCATCACTCAGTAGCGAGCGTGCGTTAGCGATAGACCGGTTCCTGTTTGGCTTCGCTCTTGCGCTTGGCCGCGACGACGGCGCCAGCCTTGGCAGTCGCCGGCACAGCAGGGACGAGCGCCTTGGGCGGCGTCACGGATGCTGCCCCTAGAGCTGATCTCGGCGCCTGACCCAAAGCCGGCTTCGTTGCCGTTTTGACCGCTGGCGCCGCCTGCGCCGTCGATGGCTTGAACAGGCCCGCGATCGAGCGCCCGATGTCCGAGAAGGCGCGATCGATATCCGCGAAGATGCCGACATAACCCGGCACCGACGGATACGTCCGGCCACGGCTATAGGTCGCCTCTTTCTGTGTCGGCGCCGCAAGGACGCGAACGTGCACGTTGGTCACGCCGGCTGCAACGCCGAGCTTGTCGGCTGCAGCGCGCGCGAGGTCGAGCTTGCGGTCACCATAGTAGGGGCCGGCATTGTTGATGCGGACCACCAGGGTCTTTTTGGTCTTGGGGTGCCAAACCAGAAGCTTCGTTCCATCAGGGTAGATCGGACTCGCCGCATTGTCGGCTTTCCAAGACCGGAAGTGTTCGCCCGACGACGTCAAGCCACACGGGTTATAGCTGTCCTTTTTGCAGTCGTCGTAGAACGAAGCTTTGAGAACGGTTGTTTTGCCGACCAACGCGTTGGTTTCGGAGATCGTCCGAACATAATGGCAGATGCCATTGAAACAGTGTGTCTTACCCGGCGTCTTGGCTTCGGTCAGTGCAGGCATCATGATCAAAACAGTGAGGCAGGCGAAACTCGCCACCACGATCTGCTGCAGGCGTCGATGGATCAATCGATTTTCGCCGCGGTGGTCTGCGACCGCGCCGCGGATAGAAGAACACGAAGACGTCAATTTGCGTAACATGCAGTTTTCTCCCAAGATGGGGACGCGTGGCAAACGCAACAACGCGTTTGCCGACATCCCACCGGTTTTGGCCACGGGTTAGAACTGGGCCTCTGGCAAAATCAGAATGAAGGTCCCTCAACCTCCGCCTGACCGGTCGGAAGAGCCCGAGGTTGCAGTCGCATGTCGAGAGGATGTTAATAATGTTGGTTAACGCCGATCTGTGTCCGGCCCGGCGATCCGGCGACTTGAGCTATTTATCTCGATCAAGATCAGCTGGTTGCAAATTTTCACTCACTCTTGGTGACGGATCGTCGCGGGCAGCGTCTGGCACGCTCAAAAGGCGCAATGCAACAACCTTGGGTTTTATCGCTCTGATCAGCCTCGCGGTGCTCCATCACATGTTACCTGCGACCGCCCAACACTTAGCTGGCCCATCCTCTGTCGCCTCGGATCTCAAACCGACTGAAAGCCTTGTGCTGTTTCCGGCCGCCGCGGCACTGACACTAGACGGGCGGGAATGGATCGTTCCCATGCGTGCCTGGGTCTATGTCCCGCAGAGCAGCCGCGTCCGGCGCAGCGCGATCGAAGCCCTGCTCAAAGCCCAGCATGGCCTTGAAGTCACGCAAGCCGCCGAACGCTTCTTCAACGAACGGGTAAATTTATTGTTGGCCGACAACAAGCGCGGCCGGCGCATTGTCGTCGAGATCGCCGGCAGGAGGATGATCCTCCCGCCGACCGGACCTAATGGTCACGCGGAAACCGAGTTCAGGATACCGAACACGACCAACTCAACGCCCAGCCAGCCGATCGCGGCTCAAGCCATACTGCCCGCCGGCGACAACCGGGACATTCGTGCGCCGATCCAAATGATCGCGCGCAAAGGGCTGTCGGTCATCTCCGATATCGACGACACCGTGAAGATCACCCACGTCACCGACCGCAAGCGGATGTGGCAATCGACGTTCTACGCCCCCTTCGAGGCGGTGCCCGGCATGGCCGCCGCCTATCGCCAGCTGGCCGACGCGAACGGCGCGGCATTTCACTACATCTCATCCAGCCCTTGGCACCTGTCCGAACCCTTGCTGCGCTTCATGACCGACGCGCAATTGCCACTGTCGTCCATGACTCTCAAACATATCCGCCTCAAAGACCGCACCGCTCTCAACATCGTCAGTCCCGGCCGCGTCACCAAGCCGCCGGCCATCGCTGCCATCCTCACCCGTTTTCCGGAGCGCACCTTCATTCTGATCGGCGATAGCGGCGAAGACGACCCCGAAGTTTATGCCGCCGCGAAACGCGCCAATCCCGATCGCATCGCGCACATTTACATTCGCAATGTTACAGACGCTCGCCGCGACGATGTGCGCTTCACATCGACCTTTGCCGGCATTATGCCGCAACAGTGGGACCTCTTCGACGACCCTCGGATCATTCGTGCGCCCTGAGTATGCGCCACTTCACGGCCATTTCACCACCGGCGGCATCGACGAGAGGATGCTATCGACGTTGCCACCGGTCTTCAGGCCGAACATCGTGCCGCGATCATAGAGCAAATTGAATTCAACGTAGCGCCCGCGCCGGACCAGTTGCTCGTCGCGCTGCTGTTCGTTGAATGGAGTAGCCCAATTCCTGCGGACAATCTCAGGATAGACGCCGAGGAACGCTCGTCCGACATCTTGCGTGAAGGCGAATGCGGCATCCCATCCGCCGGCGTCATCGACCGGCGTCAGATAATCGTAGAAGATCCCGCCAACGCCACGCATTTCCTTGCGGTGCGGTAGATAGAAATACTCATCGCACCACGCCTTGTAGCGGTCGTAGTCAGCGATCCGATGCGCACGGCAAGGGCTCTCGAAAGCGGCATGAAACGCCCGCGTATCCGCATCATCCTGCGTCCGGCGTACGTCCAGAACCGGCGTCAAATCCGCGCCACCGCCAAACCACCACTTCGACGTCACCACAAACCGCGTGTTCATATGCACCGCCGGAACGTTTGGGTTCCGCGGATGCGCGATCAGCGAGATCCCGCTCGCCCAGAAGTTCGGGTTCTCCTCGGCGCCGGGAATTTGCTTGCGGAACTCCGGCGCAAATTCTCCGAACACGCTCGACGTATGTACGCCGACTTTTTCAAACACCCGGCCATGCATCATTGACATGACGCCGCCGCCGCCGTCGGCGCCCGTATGATCCTTCCGCGCCCAGGGTGTCCGCACGAACTGCCCGGCGGCAAGTTCCGCCAATGGTGCGCCTGCCGGCAACCCGTCTTCGACTGCCTCAAACGCCGCGCAGATGTCGTCGCGCAGTTCTTCGAACCAGGTACGGGCCGCTTCCTTCCGTCCCTCTAATCGCGCATCAAGTATCGTCACCACATCCCCTGTTCGCATGCCTGCTCTGTCGGCTACGCATCCGCCGATATGGGTATCCTATTGCCGCAGCGGTGGCCTGTCACTTGTCTCAAGGGGACTTTCCGGATACCTCATCACCCATGCTCGACCAAGTGTTCAAGTGGTTTGAAACGCGGATTGATCCGTTTGCGCGCTCTGACGCAGCCCCGCCATCCGGCCTTGCCGCCTTCTATTGGCATTTTGTGCAGCCGATCTGGCCGGTGTTCGGCGTTCTTCTCGTTTTTGGATTTGTCGGCTCGGTGATCGAAGTCGCGTTGATGGCCTTCGTCGGCAATCTCGTCGACCTGATGCGCGATGCCAAGACACCCGAAACGTTCCTCGCTGATCACAAATGGAAACTGATGGGTATGGCGTTCGTCGCGCTCGTCCTGCGGCCGCTGGTGTCGACTGCCCACGACCTGCTCAAGAACCAGACGATCGCCGCGCCGTTCACGACGCGGGTGCGCTGGCAGACGCATGGCTATGTGCTGCGCCAATCGATCGGCTTTTTTCAGAACGATTTCGCCGGCCGCGTCGCCAACAAGGTCATGCAGAATGCCGCCGCACTGCGCGAAAGCGTCGTCCAGGCCGTCGAATCCATCTGGTACGTGATCGTCCATCTCGGAGGCGCTCTATTCCTGTTTGCGGCCGCCGATTGGCGCCTCGCGATCCCACTCGTATTCTGGGTCGCCGCCTACGTCTGGATCATGTGGATTTTCGTACCGCGCATCCAGAAATACTCGACGGCAACCGCCGAAGCCCGCTCGATGGTGATGGGCCGCATCGTCGACAGCTACACCAACATGATGACCGTCAAGCTGTTCGCCCACACCGATCGAGAGGACGAATACGCGCGCGCCGGCCTTACCGACGCGCTTGCCCGCTGGCATGAGAGCAACCGGAATTTGACCACCATGGAGTTGCTGATCTGGACGCTCAACGGCCTGCTGATGGTCGCCGGCACCGGGCTCGCCATCTGGCTCTGGTCACATGGCGCCGTGACGCTTGGTGCGATCGCCGTCGTCACCGGCCTGACGCTGCGCCTGATCGCCATGTCCGGCTGGATCTTTTGGGTCGTCGCCGGAGTGTTCGAGAATATCGGCACCGTGCAAGAGGGCATGGAGACCATCTCCAAGCCACATGGCCTCATCGATACGCCTGCCGCCGCGCCGATCGCGGTGCCGCGCGGAAAAATTGAGTTTGATCGCCTGCGCTTCGACTATGGCCGCGTCAAAGGCACACCCGGCGCCAATGCGGCCCGCGTCATCAACGATCTCTCGTTGACCATTGAGGCCGGCGAAAAAGTCGGCCTCGTCGGTCGCTCGGGTGCCGGCAAATCGACGCTCGTCAATCTGCTGCTGCGCTTCTACGACGTTGAGGGCGGCCGCATCCTTGTCGACGGCCAGGACATCGCCGCCATCACCCAGGACAGCCTGCGCGCCAATATCGGCATGGTCACGCAGGACACCTCGCTGCTGCATCGTTCGGTGCGCGATAACATTTTGTATGGCCGCCCCACCGCCAACGACACGGATCTGCGCCGCGCCGCCGAACGCGCGCAAGCCCATCGCTTCATTGAAGGCCTCGAAGACGGCAAGGGCCGGCGCGGCTATGACGCGCAGGTCGGCGAACGCGGGGTCAAACTCTCCGGCGGCCAGCGCCAACGCATCGCCATCGCCCGCGTGCTGCTGAAAAATGCGCCGATCCTGATCCTCGATGAAGCGACCAGCGCCCTCGACAGTGAAGTCGAATCCGCCATTCAAGAGCAACTCTACAATCTGATGGAAGGCAAAACCGTCATCGCGATCGCGCATCGCCTCTCGACCATCGCCGCCATGGATCGCCTCGTTATCATGGACGAAGGCCGCGTCGTCGAGCAGGGCACGCACGCCGAGCTGCTCAAACGCGGCGGCCTCTACGCCGACCTCTGGTCCCGCCAATCCGGCGGGTTTTTGGCGAGAGAAGCAGCGGAGTAGGGCGTTGTGGCTAACCCTCGTTGTTTGTCCGAGTCAAACACGCACCATGTAATCTTTATCCAGCTACGACGACTATGTGTCATCCCGCAAATACCCGGGCGACGGGATATTGGGACGCGCTGGATAGAACGCCTTTGGCGCGATCGTGATCGGTGCCAACTTGACTCTCATCAAGGCAGACTCTCCGGTTTGGCGGTCGCCTCATAGTGTGGCGGACACCAACGTGCAGGATCCAAAATTATGCCAACTCCCATCTCTCACCACCCACGCCGTATTGCGGCGCTTGGCATGTACGTGATGGTTGCCGCTCTTGCCAATCTCACTTGGGAGATCGTGCAACTGCCGCTCTATACGCTTTGGGCCACGGACAGCCCACGCCAGTTGGCCTATGCCGTTCTGCATTGCACCGCTGGCGATGTCATGATCGCGATTGCGACTCTGCTGGCGGCTTTCGCCGCTGCACGCGGCATTGCCGGGCCACGACCGAGCGATCGCGTGGCGCTGGTGCTGACGATCCTGTTCGGAGTTGGCTACACGATCTTCAGCGAATGGCTGAACGTCGTCGTGCGACAGAGCTGGGCCTATTCGCCGATGATGCCGACGCTGCCACTGCTCGGCACTGGCCTGTCGCCACTGCTGCAGTGGCTAGTGATTCCACCGATCGCCTTCAACGTTGCACGCGCCCGACTTTACCCCGCTTGAAATCCCTGATCATCTCGCGCGCGGCGTTGTGGCCGGGCAACCCTGTGACGCCACCGCCGGGATGTGCGCCGGAGCCGCAGAGATAGAGCCCTTTGACGGGCAGGCGATAGTTGGCCGACCCCAAGACCGGCCTGGCGCTGAACAATTGCCCAAGCCCCAACTGTCCGTGAAAAATATCGCCATCGACGAGACCAAAGCGCTGCTCCAAATCCAGCGGCGATAACACCTGCCGGCCGAGCACGCTGCGCTTGAAGTTCGGCGCGTGCCGCGTCATCGTCTCGATCACGAGATCGGCGAACGTTTCCTTCTCGTGCGGCTGGGACCACGATCGGGGTTTCGGCAATTGCGGCGCGACATGTTGCACGAACAAGCTCGCGACATGCTGCCCGCGGGGCGCCAGCGTGTCATCGAGCGTCGACGGGATCAGCATTTCCACAACCGGCTCGGTCGACCAGCCGTGCGCGCGCGCATCCCGGTACGCTCGATCGAGATAGTCCAACGTCGGCCCGATGACGATGCCCGAGGCATGATGCGGTTGAAACGCCTTGCCCGGCCGGCAGGTAAAATCCGGCAACTCGGCAAGCGCGACATTCATGCGGAACGTCCCCGAACCCGTCGTCATGCCGGTGAACGTCGCGCGCGTCTCATCGCTCACCGCTTCGGACGGCACAAGGCTGCGGAACAACAGCTTCGGCGAAATGTTCGACGCGACGGCTTTGGCACGGATTTCTTCGCCGCTCGCCAGCACCACGCCGGTCGCGACGTTACCGGTCGTCCTGAGCATCGCCACCTGCGCGTCGGTCCTGATCTCAACGCCACGTTCCCGAGCGCAAGAAGCCATTGCCTGCGTAATCGCGCCCATGCCGCCGATGGCGTGACCCCACAGCCCGACCTTGCCATTCACCTCGCCGAAGCAATGATGCAGCAGCACGTAGGCCGTCCCCGGCGTGTACGGCGAAGCATAGGCCCCGACAATCCCATCGAACGCAAAAGCACCCTTCACCACATCGCTCTCGAAGTAGCGATCCAGAAATTGCACCGCACTCCGCGTAAAGAGATCGAGTAACAACTGCTTGTCCGCCAGGGATAGCGACAGCATGCGTTTGCCGACGCCGGCGTTGCGGATCATCTCCAAGACGCCACCACCGACATTCGGCGGTGTCACCAGTACAAGTTCGCGCAGCACTTTTGCCGCTCGTTCAAGATCCGCATCATAGCGCGCGAGTTGTTCTGCATCGCGCGTTGAGAATTCGGCAATCGCCGCCTGTCTCCCGCTCAATCCATAGGGCATGACCAAGCCACGACGATCATCCACCGGCCAGAAATTCGCAACCGGCCGCTCGACGATGCGCAACCCATGCCGCGCCAGATCAAGATCGCCAATCACCTTCGGATTGAGAAGGCTCACCGTGTAGGCCGCGACCGAGTTGCGAAAGCCAGGATGAAACTCGTCCGTGACAGCTGCGCCACCCACGACGGCGTTTTTTTCGAGCACGATACACTTGAGCCCCGCCGCCGCCAGATAGGCCGCGCAGACGAGCCCGTTATGCCCGCCTCCGAGGATCGCGACGTCGTAGACTTTATCCGCGCCGATGCCAGCGCTAGTGTCCCGATTCCGATGTTCGCCAGTTTTCGCGGCACCGCTTTGAGCGAACTTCGGAATCAAAAGGGACACTAGATTCATAGAGCTTCTAGTGTGATTCAGATCGAGAAGTTCGTTTTGGTGAGCGCGACGAAATCGGACGAACTTCTCGATCATCACACTAGTCCGCAACGATGATCGGCGTACCACTGCGGGCGCTGCGCAGCACCGCATCCAACGTCGCCGCGATATCGATCGATTCCTGCTCCGTCGCGCCGGACCACGCGGCCGTATCACCCCTGATCATTGCCGCGAACTGCTCCGCTTCAAGCCGAAACCCGTTGCCGCCAGCGAGTGTCAGCGTCTCGATCTCCGCTGCAACGGTCGGCCCGCGCCGGATCTGAACGGTCGGTGGGCCGCCCAGTGGCGGATGATTGAGGAACGTCGTTTCAATGACGCCAGCATCGCCAGCGATATGCGCGTGCCGGTGATAGGCTGTCGTAAAACTGCCCGCGATTTGCGCCAGCAACCCACTCTTGAATTCAATCGTCGCGACGATCGCGCGATCAACCCCGGTCTCCGCCCACTGCGCCACCGCATGCACCCGCGTTGGCCGCTCGCCGGAAATCGCCCTGACCATGCTGAAGGCATAGCTGCCGGCGTCCATCAGCGCGCCACCCGCCAGGTTCGGGTCGAAGCGAATATCCTTCAGGTCTCCCATCGGCACACCAAACGACGTCCGAATGAGTTGCAACCTGCCGACGACCCCGGATCGCACGAGATCGCGCGCCTTGATCGTCTGCGGCTGTGCCAGATAGGGATAGGCCTCGGCGAGAACCACTTTGTGTTGCCGCGCGGCGGCGAACATCGCCCGCGCTTCGGCCTCGTTCACCGCCAGCGGTTTCTCACAGAGCACATGCTTGCCGGCCTGAGCTGCCTTGATCGCCCATTCCGCGTGCAGGCTGTTCGGCAGCGGCACATAAACTGCGTCAATGTCTGGCGACGCGAGCAGCGCTTCATAGGTTGGAAAAGTCGTCGCCACACCCATCGCACCGGCAAACTCCTGCGCCCGCGCCGTATCGCGACTGGCAACGGCAACAACCCGCACCTCTTCGGATCCAGCCATGCCTTGGATGAAATTGCGCGCAATCCGCGCCGCGCCGAGGATCCCGATCCGCAGGGGGGCATGTGTTGTCATCGCGATTTCTATCCCTATGTGATCGTGCCCGCCGCGCGGGGCACCGGATTTTCCAGGCCATATCCTTGCCATGCCCACCCCACGGCGTGCAAACGCTCCGCCGACGACCAGCGGCGTTATTGGCGCATGACAGGCCAGCGCGGCCCAGATTGCCGGCCCTCCCCTCCAATGCTAAGACGCCGCCAGATCCACCCCAATCCCGCATATTCCCTGAGGACGCACGATGACCAAGCCCGCCCTGCTGATGACTGGCCCGATGATGCCGCTGATCGCCGACCAGCTGGCGCAGGCTTTCACCTGCCACAGCATGCATGAAGCGAAGGACCGCGAGGCGCTGCTGGCGCTGATCGGCCCGCACGTCGAAGCGGTCTGCACCGGCGGTCATACCGGCGTCAAAACGGATGCGGCGATGCTCGCCCGCCTGCCCAAGCTCAAGGTGATCGGCAATTTCGGCGTCGGCTACGACTCGATCGACGTGACGGCGGCAACCCTACGCGGCATCATCGTTACGAACACACCAGACGTGCTCAACGAAGAAGTCGCCGATACGGCACTTGGCCTGCTATTGACGACCGTCCGCGAACTCGGCCGCGCCGAGCAATATCTGCGCGCCGGCAACTGGGCGAAGCACGGCGACTATCGCCTCACGCCTGCGACGCTGCGTGATCGCCACATCGGCATGGTCGGTTACGGTCGCATCGGCAAAGCCATCGCCAAGCGTTGCGCCGCCTTCGGATTGCCGATCAGTTATTTCGGCCGCAACAAGCAAGCCGGCGTCGACTATCCGTTCTATTCCTCGCTCACCGAGATGGCGAAAGTCGTCGACACGCTGATCGTCATTACCCCCGGCGGCCCATCGACCAAGAACATTATTAACACCGAGGTGCTGGCTGCTCTCGGCCCCCGCGGCATTCTGATCAACGTCGCGCGCGGTTCGGTCGTCGATGAAGCGGCGCTCATCCACGCCCTGAAAAACAAGATCATCTTCGCAGCCGGCCTCGACGTCTACGCATCAGAGCCCAACTTCGATACCGAGTTCCTCGCCATCGACAACGCCGTGCTGTTCCCCCACCTCGGCTCCGCCTCGGTCCACACCCGCAACGCCATGGGTCAATTGACCGTCGACAATCTCGTCGCTTACGCGAAACGTCAGCCGCCCAAAACGCCCGTCGTCGAGACGCCATTCAAGGGCTGGTAAGACAAGTCGGCGACAAACAAGGGCGCAATTGACCCTCGCCGTTTTACGCAGCGGTGCGCCGTCGGTGCAACACGCGCATTAGGATTATCCGCCAATGCCGAACTTGCGGCCGATCCAGGTGACGGCCTGGCCGACGTTGTCACCGAACACCAGCAGCACACCCGCCCACAGGAAAGCCGATGTCCAGTTGGCCAACTGAAACTTGGCTTGCGGCATGCGCACGGCGCCGGCGACGATCGGCACTGCGGCACGCAGCGGACCTGAGAACCGCGCGATGACGATGGCCCAGGCGCCGAAGCGATCGAAGAAGCTGCGCCCTCGTGGCAGCAGATCGGGATACTTACTGAGCGGCCACATCTTGGCTATCTGCTCGTGATAGTGGAGGCCCAGCCAATAGGAGACCCAGTCGCCGAGGGCGGCACCGACCGCTGCGGCCGTCAGCACCGTCCAGAATTCCGTGCTGCCGACCCCTCCAATCATTGCGCCGAGCCCGACCAGCATGCCCCAGAAAGGCAGAATGAGAGAAACAAACGCAATCGACTCGCCGAACGCCAGCACGAACACGATCGGCGCCGCCCAGTTCCGGTGCTCGCGCACGAACGTCACCGTCGCCTCAGCGATATCCTTCAGTGCCAACTCCATGCCGTATCCCTCGCAATCCCTCGTCTGGCGGTGAGCAAGGCCAGACAGGCGATTGAATGTCAATTGTGCCAAAGCGAGGCGATGTCTGCGGTAAATGTGCCGGTGGCATGCCGCCAATTCGCGGCATGAAACCTGCTTACGGACCCCTGAGGCAACGGTTTTTGGCGCGCATGGATGACAAGTCCGGTCAACACGCAATCGGGTTCGGCCAGAGCGTTGCGGTCGCGAACCGCGGCCGCGTGGCTGGTTGTCTTCGCAGCACTGTTCAGTTTGGCCGTGGTCCTGGCGTGCGGCGTCTCGCCGGTGGTCGACGTTCTCAGCCCATTGCTTGGCCATGGCGTCATCATGGCGATCAGCGCGGCACTCGCGTCGAAGTTGGGCGCTCGGCTTTGCGCAGGGCTTGCCGGCGGCGCCATCGCGGCCTTGCTGCTGCATAGTGCGCTGACGCTCAGCCCGGCGCCGTCGGTTGCGGCCACGCGTGCCGGCGCGTTGCGGGTGATCGCCCTCAACACCTGGCACCAGCAGCATGATGTCGCGGCGATGACGCGCTACCTGCAGGCGGCAAACGCCGATGTCGTCGTGCTCAGCGAGTTGAGTTCTGAAAAACAAGCGATGCTCGACATGTTGCGCGCGACCTATCCGCACCAGATTTCGTGCGCGCAGCATTGGCCGTGCTCGATGGCGCTGCTGTCACGTTTTCCGATCAGCCATGCCAGTGCCGAACGGCACGATTTGGACATCCCGCCGCTGGTGCGCGCGAGGATCGTCGCGCCGCAGACCGATGCGCCTGAAATCACGGTGATCGGCACACACATCCATCGGCCCAGCCGCAATCCCTGGCGCCACCTGCGCCAGCTCGATGCGCTGGCTCGGATCGTTCGCGGCGTTGCCGGCCCGGTTATCGTCGCGGGTGATTTCAACAGTGGGCCCTGGTCGCACGGATTTCAGACCTTCCTGCGCCGAAGTGGCCTCACCCGCCACGCCCTGCTGACGCCGACCTGGCCGGCGTGGCCGATCAGACTGCCGCAAGTCGCGCTCGATCATGTGCTGGTCAGCGGCGATCTTGAAGTCAGCCGCGGCGGCACCGGCCCAACGGTCGGCTCGGATCATCTGCCGGTCTGGGCCGACGTAACGCAGCATCCACGGTCGCCATCATCGCCACTAAAATCAAGCACGACAGCGACGCTTCATCTCGGCGCCGAGTTCCTTGCCGACCTCGGCGGCGAACATGACGCCGCGCGAGACCTGCGCCGGTGACAATCCCTGCCCAGAGGGCCCGCGCAAGACCTGCGGCGCATTGTCCGCCTCGCGCTTACCGGATGTAAGTTCATCACAGGAGAGCCGCGGCTTCTCGGTTTTGTAGGCGAACATGCGCACCCCCGAGGCATAGGCTGCCGGGCTCGCCGGCTGCTTGACCCAGCCCCGGTTCTTATCAGCCAGCAGCGACTTCAACGCGCTCTGGCGCTGGTCAATGCAGCCCTTGCTGTCATCGACGCAGGCCAAACCCGATGGTGCAGACTCGGTCTCGATATTGCCGCTCGAACAGCCCGACGCCACACCGGCGAGCATGGCCAACGCCGTGCCACATGTCCAACGTCGCAACCGCGCATATCTGCCCTGCGGACAGCCGAGCTTATTGAACGCCATGTTTCCCTCTTGAGTACGCCACGTCGAGCCCATAGAACCCCCCGATGGCGGCGATGTGGCGTGGCTTCAGCGAAAGCGTTGGCCTAGTACCGCCCCAGATGACGCCCAAGACACGGATTCGGCTAGCCCGGCAAGGGTGACGTTTCCAACCCATTCCGCTTTTTGCTTTGGAGAACAGTGACATGACGCGTGCGATCCGGATTCACGAATATGGCGGTCCTGAGCAACTGAAGTGGGACGAAGTTCAGGTCGGCGCGCCAGGAGCGGGCCAAGTCAAGATCAAGCAACGCGCCTCGGGCCTCAACTACATCGACACCTATCAGCGCTCTGGCCTCTATAAGCTCGCCGCGCTGCCGGCCGTGCTCGGCATGGAGGGCGCTGGCGATGTCACCGAAGTCGGCCCTGGCGTCACCGATCTCAGGGTCGGCGACCGCGTGGCCTATGCCAATCCGATCGGCGGGTATGCCGAGGAGCGGCTCGCGCCAGCCGATCGCATGGTCAAGCTGCCGGCTTCGATCGACTACAAGACGGCGGCGGCAATGATGCTGCAGGGCCAGACCGTGCGCTATCTCATCAAGCAGACCTACAAGGTGGGGCCCGGCACGACACTGCTGTGGCACGCGGCGGCCGGCGGCGTCGGCTCGATCGCCTGCCAGTGGGCGAAGCATCTCGGTGCCACCGTCATCGGCACCGCCGGTGGGCCAGAGAAATGCGCGCTCGCCAAATCGCAAGGCGCGACGCATATGATCGACTACACGAAGGAAGACTTCGTGGCGCGGGTGAAGGAGATCACCAACGGCGCGGGCGTCGACGTGGTCTACGACTCGATCGGCAAGGATACCTTCCCGAAGTCGCTCGATTGCATCAAGCCGCTGGGTTTGTGGGTTTCGTTCGGCAATGCGTCCGGCGCGATCACCGGCATGGACATCGGCATCCTCGCGGCGAAGGGTTCGCTCTACGCCACCCGGCCGACACTGTTCACGTATACCGCCTCCAAGCAGGCGAACCAGGAGAACGCCAACGATCTCTTTGACGTCGTCTCGAAGGGTATCGTCAAGATCAACGTCAATCACACCTATCCGCTGAAGGACGCTGCCCAAGCCCACCGCGACCTCGAAGCGCGCAAGACCACGGGCAGCATCGTCCTGGTGCCATGACGATCGTTCTGTACGCTCGCCCAATACAAAAACGGTCATCCCGGGGCTTGTCCCCGGGACCCATCGTCCCACAATCAGCGCCATCTCGTTCTCGGCTCGCTGGATCCCGGCAATAAATGCCGGGATGACAACATTCGCCCTACGGAAATGGCACTGATTGTGCGATGAATTCTGAACTAGGCGCGCGCATCCGACCGGCTCCTCGCAGGGAGAGTCGGATGCGCCAAAAAAAATCGTCACGGTGACCGAAGTCCTTTTTTATCATCTGGAAAAGCAGCCGCTCGATCTGGTCTTGCCGGGCCTCATCGAGCGGACGCTGGCGCGTGGGTGGCGGGCGGTAGTCCAGGCCGGATCGGAGGAGCGGATGGCTGCGCTCGATCTGCTGCTGTGGACGTACAAGGACGAGAGTTTCCTGCCGCACGGCAGCAAGGCCGACCCCTCGCCTGAACTGCAGCCGGTGTTCCTGACCACCGATGCAGTCAACCCGAATGGCGCCAAGGTGCGCTTCATCGTCGACGGCGCGGCACTGCCTGCAGCCGCGGATCTCCCAACCTACGATCGCCTCGTCATTCTCTTTGATGGCCGCGACACCGGCGCCGTCGCACAAGCGCGCACGCATTGGAAAACCATCAAGGCCGCCGGCCTCACCGCCACCTATTGGCAGCAATCCAGCGAAGGCCGCTGGGAGAAGAAGGCGTGAATTGATTCACGCCGCCTGCCGCCGCGCCCGGGCGTCCTCGACCAGCCGCACGGCTTCATCGAACACCTCAAGCCCGGCGCCGGCTTTGACGCCGTACTCCGAGAAATGCCGCCGGAAGAGCCTTGCGCCCGCTTCGCCATGATAGAGGCCGAGAATATGCCGGGCGATGTTGTTCAAGCGTCCGCCACGCGCCAGATGCGCGGCGACGGCCGGCCGCAACGCCACCATCACATCCGCACGCGCCATCGGTTGGTTTGTGTCGCCAAAGAACCGCCGATCGACCTCGGCCAGCAGATAGGGCGTCTGATAGGCGGCGCGGCCGAGCATCACGCCGTCGACATGCACCAGATGTTGCTCGGCCTCGTCCAACGTATTGATCCCGCCATTGATGACAACCGTCATGTCGGGATGGCGCCGCTTGACGCGGTAGACCCGAGCGTAGTCGAGCGGCGGCAGCTCGCGGTTTTCCTTCGGTGACAGCCCCTTGAGCCACGCCTTGCGGGCGTGCACGACCAATATCCGCACGCCTACCGTCTTCAGCGTCGCGACAAACGTTTCGAGATCCGCTTCGCTGTCCTGATCGTCGATGCCGATGCGGCACTTGACCGTGACGGGAATGCGCACGCGCGCCGCCATCGCCGCCACGCAATCGGCGACGAGCGCCGGTTCGCCCATCAGGCAGGCACCGAAGCGACCCTCCTGGACGCGATCGGAGGGGCAGCCGACATTGAGATTGATCTCGTCATAGCCATAACCCTCGCCGATCGCCGCGGCCTCAGTGAGTTTCGCAGGATCAGATCCGCCGAGCTGCAGCGCAACCGGGTGTTCGCGGGCATCGAAGTCGAGCAGCAGCTCGCGCCGGCCATGCAGGATTGCTTCCGCAGTGACCATCTCCGTATAGAGCCGCGCCTGCCGCGTCATGATCCGATGGAACAACCGGCAATGCCGATCCGTCCAATCCATCATGGGCGCGACTGAGAATTTATGCATTTGATTTTGCACAGTTTTTCTTGTAGTTTTCGAGACTAAACACAGAACGTGAGCAGACGTGAGCACGCTCTTGTACGCAGAAAATTCCAGAACTTGTCAGGAACATTGCACCCGTTTTGCTCACGAAACCGTGCCGTGTGCAATACCAAAAGTGAACGTACCTCGAACGTGAGCAATCATCCGTGGAGGCCCCAATGGCCACGACCCGTAAATTGCCGTCTGGACAGTGGCGCGCCCAAATCCGCCGGCACGGCCACAGCCTGTCCCGGACCTTCCGGCTGAAGACCGACGCAGACGCTTGGGCGCGAGAGCAAGAAGGCCGGATCGACAAGGGCGAGACCCCCGTGGGCGGCGTGCCTATGCGCCGGGAAACGTTCGCCGATCTGATCGAGTTACACTTTGCCGATTTGAGTGCCGTCGGCCGCGTGTTCGGCCGCAGCAAAGAATCGGCCCTTCTCCGGCTGAAGGACAGTCTTGGCAGCACACGCGTTGGCCAGATCTCACGCGACGGCCTGGTTCATTTCGCCAAGCGGCGCGCCAAAGAGGGGGCAGGACCCGTCACGATCGGCATCGACATCAGCTTCATCGGCACCGTTCTGGAACATGCCGCCGCCGTCCATGGCATTCCCGTGCCGACCGAACACGTCCGGCTCGCCCGCATCGCACTGAACCGGTTGGGGCTCATCGCAAAGTCAGCCGAACGGGACCGGCGCCCGACCGAAGCAGAGTTGGCGAAAATTATAGCGACGGCCGACGCCAATCCGCGGCAGATAGCGCCACTCGCCCGTATCGTAAAGTTCGCCGTCGCGACTGCGATGCGCCAAGACGAAATCTGCCGCGTCTCGTTCGCTGACTTCAACGCCGAACAGTCGACCCTGATGATCCGCAAGCGCAAACATCCGCGCCAAAAACACATCAACGATCAGGTGATCCCGTTGGTCTCCGACACTGGTTTCGATGCGGCAGCACTGATCCAGGAACAAGCCGATCGCTACGGCCGAACCACCGGTTTCATTTTCCCCTACGACGGTCGCTCCATCGGCGCCGCGTTCCGGCGAGTCTGCCGCGACCTCGGCATCCCGGATCTCCATTTCCACGATCTGCGGCACGAAGCCATCAGCCGCCTCTTCGAAGCCGATTGGGACATCCCGCAAGTTGCCGCCGTGTCCGGCCACAGAGATTGGAAAATGCTGCAACGCTACACGCACCTGCGCCCGAGTTTCATCGCCAGCCGCGCCGGTGCCGCCCAACGCCTTACAGCGAAAACCCGCCATACTCGCCTGTGAAGTCGGCGCCGCCAAGCGCAACTGTCAGATCAACACGTAAGTGCCACCGGTGGCGCGCTATCCAAATCGCAAATTGACACCGGCTAGAGTGCATGACGCGCGAACACTTGATGCTCCAGGCGATAGACACCTCCGTGCGCCGCACCGTCCACCAATCCAAATTCGCGCCTGACACCATCGAGGGCGACGCATACGGCGTCGACGTCGCAACCCTCGATCAGAACGGCGCCGATGGGCGCGACGAAAACGTCAGCACGATGGCCCGCCGTCGCAAAGTTCGACGCGGTCGCGTGGGTGACCGAAGTCGCATCAGTAACGTTGCCCCTTTCAGCCCGGTGATCCGCACCCAGTTGGCCGCCGCGGTCTCGATAACCGGATCGTCAACATCCCAGATGAACCCTCACGGTGCTGGCCGCTTTCAAGAAGACCCGTGCCACGACGTTACAGGGAAAAGACTAGTTCTCTGCACTATGAGATGATCGCACTGTCGAACCCGAACATGGCTTTCGTTTCGAGATATTCCTCGAAGCCAAATACGCCCATCTCCCGACCGTTGCCCGACTGTTTGTAACCGCCCATGGGAGATGCGGAGTTGGATGGTGCGCCGTTGAGGAACACGCGTCCGGCTTTCAGCCGTTCTCCGACTTTGCGGGCCTTCTCGGGTGACGCGGTGAAGAGATAGGCGCCAAGCCCGAAGGGCGTGCCGTTCGCGATCTCAACGGCCTCGTCTTCTGACGAGTAGGGAATCACGGATAGGACGGGACCGAAGATTTCCTCCTGCGCGATCCGCATGGCTGGTTTCACATCGACGAAGATCGTGGGTTGCGCAAAAAAGCCGCGCTTCAAGCCAGCGGGCCGGCCGAGCCCACCAGTCACAAGCCGCGCGCCTTCATCGAGACCGATCTGGATATAGCGCTGCACGCGTTCGAACTGTGCCTTGTTGACGAGCGGCCCCAGCGTCGTCTGTGGGTCGAGCGGATTGCCGGGCTTCAGCTTGCGGGTCTCGTCGACGAGATAGCCGATTGCCTCGTCGATCTTGACTCTTGTGGACGAGCATGCGGCTCGGCGCATGGCATGACTGTCCAGAGTTGAACATGCCGCGCGTGACGTTCCAGCGGGCGGCCGCTTCGATATCGGCATCGCGCAAAACGACGTTCGCCGACTTGCCGCCGAGTTCCTGCGCGACACGTTTGACAGTCGGCGCCGCTGCACGTGCCACCTCGATGCCGGCCCGCGTCGAGCCGGTGAACGACACGAAATCGACGCCGGCGTGACTGCTGAGAGCATGTCCGACGACAGCGCCGTCGCCGATGACGAGGTTGACGACACCCTTCGGCACCCCTGCGTCGTGGAGGACCTCCGCCAGAAGGATGGCGCTGATCGGCGAATACTCACTCGGCTTCAGGACAGACGTGCATCCGGCGGCAAGCGCGTAGGCGAGCTTCATGGCCGGTGTCTGGATTGGCCAATTCCAAGGCGAGATCAGTCCGCACACTCCGATCGGTTCGCGCCGAACGAGCGTGTTTCCTATTCTCCGCTCGAACTCATAATCGCGCAGCGTGACGATCGCCTGCTTGAAATGGTCGATCGGCCCCATGACCTGCACCGTCGTGCTGACGGCTGTTCCCATCTCTTCGGCAATTGCCGCCCTCAGATCCGGGATCCGCTTTTCATAGGAGCGAACAATGCGCTCAAGCAGCGCTATGCGCTCAGCCTTCGATGTCGCGCTGAACTCAGGAAATGCGCGTCGCGCAGCCGCAACGGCACGATCGACGTCGGCCGCGCAGCCCATGGCGACCGTTGCGAACGGTTCCTCCGTTGCCGGGTTGATCAGCTCAAACCAGTTGCTACTCGCGGATTGAACCCAATTTCTGTCGATGTAGAATTTGCCATACTGGCGCATTGAGGACCTTTGCTCTCGGCAGCTCGACCGTCAGTAACTATGCGTCATCCCGCCGTCGCAGGCGAGAGTCTGGCCGGTGATGAACGCCGACGCCGGAGTGCACAAGAACATCGCAAGACCGACGAGGTCGGACGGCACCATCCCGCGCGGAATGCATTGCTCACTGAGCATCGCAATACGCCGCTCCGGCGTGACGTCGGCCACGCGTGGAACCTCTGTCCGCACGCCGCCGGGACGGATGCAGTTCACGTTGATCCCGGAGGGGCCCAGTTCACGCGCCATCGCATTTGTCATACCGATGATGGCCGATTTCGATGTCACGTAATGCAGGTACTGTCCGATGCCCTTCGGAACTGCATTGGATGCGATGTTGATGATGCGTCCCCACTTCGCTTGACGCATTGCTGGCAAGACCGCGCGCACGCTCAGGAAAGCGCCGGTGATGTTGACGTGAAGAACGCGCTGCCATTCATCGAGCGGAATCTCGTCGAATGGGCGCTTCTGCAGCGTTGAAAAAATCCCAGCGTTATTGATCAGAACGTCGATGCGGCCGAACTTCGAGAGCACCATGCGCACCATTGCGTCGAGCGAAACTTGATCACCGATGTCAACGACTGACGACATGGCGCAGCCGCCCGCAGCCTCGATCTCACTGGCGACACGCGCCGCATTGTCGCCGTTGAAATCCGCAACGATGACGTTGGCGCCGCCCGCAGCAAACTGGCGTGCAAACTCGCGGCCGATACCCTGGCCCGCGCCTGTGATGATGACGACACGATCACGGACACCGAAATCCCGCGCATGCTGCGGGGCGCCACTGTCTGCTGCCCCGGTGGACGTTGTTGGCGACACCAGCTTTCCTTTCGGCTATTCGCTTACCGCAATCTTATTGGTCTCGATCACGACCTTCCAGCGCGCGGCTTCAGCCTTCATCATTGCCGCCAGCTGGGCTGGGTCGCGGATTTCGACATTGAACCCCAGTGCGCCAACTTGCTTCTGCAAATCCGGATCACTGGCTACTGCGGCGATCGCGTCATGCAGACGCTTGACGCGATCTGTCGGCGTTTGGCTTGGCGCCATGAAGGCGTACCAAAGTTTTGAGTCGATCTTAGCCAAACCGAGTTCGGTCATTGTGGGGACGGCTTTGAGCGTGGCAGCACGCCGGTCGGCGGTCATGCCGAGTAGCACCACATCGGCCAATTCAGCGTAGGCCACCGCATCTGCGATCGACCCGAAGAAGAAATCCACGCTGCCGCCGAGGATGGCCTGCATCACCTCAGGATTGCCGCGGAAGGGGACGTGGGTCGCGGTTGCACCCAGTTCATTCAGCAAGGATAACGCGGTGAGATGGCCGACGGTCCCAACCCCACCAGAGCCAAACAATAAAGTGCCCTTCTGAGCGGCAGCCTTGAACTCTTCGATGGTTTTGATCTTCAGCCCCGCACGAGCCACGAGAACCAACGGAACCGAGCCGATACCGACGATGGGGCGAAGATCAGTTTCGAGATTGTAGGGCAGCTTTTTGCGTAACAGTGTAACCGCCAGCCCCGCCGATGGCAGCCCGAGGATCGTGTAGCCATCCGGATCCGCCTTGACGACGGCGTTGGTACCCGTCGTCGTGCTCGCACCGGCACGATACTCAAAGACGAAGCCTTTTGGCAGCTTCTGCGATGCCCGGTCCGTGAACGCGCGCGCGATGACGTCGCCCGGCCCGCCTGGAGGGTTCGGAATGACAACTTTGATAAGCTGCGATGGGTACTCCTGAGCAGCAGCGCCTTCAGATGACGCCAATGTCGCGCCAAACGCCGCTATGCATGCGATGGCGATCGTTGGCAGGAAAACTATCCGACGCACTGATTGAACTCCAACGATTAAAGGTTGCTATGGCATGACGCTCGAAGAGTGGCACTGAGGCAATGCCCCAGCACAACGACCGGGTTAGAAGCCTCAGAACCTCGGCAGCACGATGCTGAGGAACTCGCTCTGCGCCAGCGCCTTGATGGGAACCGGACCCTCGTTCGCCTTGAACTCGAATGCCGCCCGCTCGCCGTGCTCGCGTCCGCCGGCCGAAACGGCGCCCTTGCTCAAGAATAGCAACTCGATTGACGACTCGGTTCCGCCGGAGAACACGGCTCCTGATTCAAGCCGAACCAACGCAATCTTCATGTTGCGCTCTGTGAACGAGCCGAGCCGCTTGACAAACACGCCCTTCTCGCCGGCCGGTATCCAGTCATAAGCAGCGGGATCCATGAGGATCACTTCATTGTACCGCGGCTTAGCGTAAGCCGTTTTCTTGCCGGTCGCATACTCGTAGCAGGCCTCGGAACCGTCCTTGTTGTGCTTGCGGCCATTCTCGTCAAAGTAGGTGTAGATCCCGTCCTTAAACTCACCCGTCTTCGCCAACGCCGCGTTGGCAGCCTCTCGGCGCGAGACGCTCAAGAAGCCCTGGCCGCTGGCGCCTCCGAGCTGGCAGACCATCATTTCGAGGCCCTCAGGTCGATCTTGAGGTCCGTAGTGGACGCTCTCCGGGAAGTAGGCGACCGAGCCTTCAGGCATGACCAGTCCCTTCGAGACTGGATAGGTGCCTTTCAAAACATACCTGATCTGATCAAATGTGTGCCGATGGCGTGGCGTACCCCACCCACCTGCACCAGTGCGCCCGACATTGAGGAGGTAATTGTTTGGCGAATCGTCTTCGCCAGTGAGAAGGAATTTCTGCTCCAACACGCCCGTGCGCATGCTGCCAACACGACCGCCCTCAGCGGTTCCGGCTTCGCCAACTCTCATGATGTCCTCTTTCGCGCGAATTGTGACGTCTGAAGGATGATGAGAGCAGTCTATCCGAACCTTGCAAACGGCAACACGCCGACGGCCTCCACGCTATAACAAGGATTTATATCCGGCGGCAGGCGCGCGTACGGCATGGTTGATCTCCAACGAATGCGCACCGCATGTTGGGCTTGCACGTCCCTCAGGCTAGGAAGAGACGAGATGACCGTTCCAGTTGACACGCTTCAGAATGCAGTCAAGGCAAAGCTCACCCGCAACGAAGTGGCGTTGTCCATGATCGTGCGGCTGGTGCGTGGCATCGAGATCGCAAGCCTTGCGCGGACCGCCGGTCTCGATTCGATCTATATCGACCTCGAACACAATAGCTTCTCGATTGATTCGACATCTCAAATCTGCATGGCCTGCTTGGCAACAGGCGTTACCCCTTTCGTGCGCGTGCCGGGCATTGACCCGCATCTTATTGCGCGCGTTCTCGACGGTGGGGCGCTTGGCATCATCGTTCCTGGTGTCGAGTCAAAAGCCGATGCCGTAGCAATCGTCCAGGCCGCGAAGTACCCGCCGCTCGGGGGCCGATCCTATGCGTCGGCTCAGCCGCATTTCCAGTTTCGCTCGCTCCCCGCAAAAGATGCGATCAAGACGCTGAACAGCATGACGACGGTTGTAGCCATGATCGAATCAGCGGCTGCGGTCGAGGCTGCTGCCGACATCGCCTCAGTCGATGGGATCGACATTCTGTTCGTTGGCAGCAACGATCTGAGCAATGCCCTCGGCATTCCCGGGCAACTCGATCATCCGAAGGTCCGCGAGGCCTTCGCGCAGGTATGGGACGCCTGCCGCAAGCACGGAAAGCATTTGGGGCTCGGCGGCCTCGGCTCCAAGCCGGAATTTACAAAGGAACTGGTCGCAATGGGCGCACGCTACGTCTCGATCGGCTCGGACCTGACATTCTTGCTCAACGGCGCCTCCGACAAAGTCAGGCAGTACCGATGACCAATCTCAGTCCGTCCAAAGCAGGCGCACCGGTCATCTCGTTTCCGCGGTTTGAGGGCCAGAGCTACCCGCGTCTGGATGCCGAGAGCTTGGTGCGCATCGTTGCCGATCCGGATGCACTCTTGAAGTTGCTGCCGGCGGAACTCGCGCACGTTCGTGTTCTGATGACCAGCGCGACACGCGGATGTAGTGCCGCCATGGCCCGTGCGATGCCAAACCTGGGCCTAGTCGTGTCGCAAGGCGTCGGGCAGGAGCGTGTGGATCTGCCGTTTCTGGCCGAGCGCGGGATCAGAGTCCGATCAGTCGGCGAGGCACTGACCGAAGATGTCGCCGATATCGCGATGGCACTTCTTCAGATGACGTGCCGCAGTCTCGTGCGCGCAGACGCCTTTGCTCGAAGCGGCGAGTGGCAACGCAAGCGGTTTGATCCGCCGGGCGAGAGCCTCGTCGGCAAAACCATCGGCATCGGCGGGCTCAGTGGGCGGATCGGACAGGCGATCGCGAGGCGTGCAGTCGCCTCGCGTATGGTCGTGGCTGGCCTTCGAAGGCCGTCGAACGAAGCATTGGGCGTGCCGCTTTATGAGGATTGGCGCGCGCTGGCTGAGGCTTGCGATGTGCTGGTGCTCGCTGTTCCCGGCATGCCCACCACCCGGCACGTCATCGGCGCACCCGAATTGACCGCGCTTGGGCCGAAGGGGTTCCTGATCAACGTCGGCCGCGGCGACGCCGTCGATACGGCTGCATTGATCGATGCTCTTGAGCAAAACGTGATTGCGGGCGCCGGTCTCGACGTTCTCGAAGGCGAACCGGTGGTTCCACCACGCCTTGCTGCGCTCCCGAACGTCACGTTGTCGCCGCACATCGCCGGTGCCACATGGGGCGCCAGGGCCAGGGGCGCGAAGATTGCTGAAGACGAGGTGCTGGCGTTCCTCGGCCGTTGATGCGATCCTCACGAACCACTCAGCGATGACATCGGCCACGTGGGCATCGTCACGCGCTGAGACGGACACGCAACATGCAGGCGGCGCACTTTGGACCCCAGAAAACTCCTGTATTTCGTCTCGATCGTCGAGCAAGGCAGCTTGAAGAAAGCGGCTGGGACACTGAACCTTTCGCAACCTGCATTGTCCACCTCGATGGATCGCCTGGAAACGTCGCTTGGGATCAAGCTCCTGGAGCGCAACGCGAAAGGTGCCACACCGACGCCGATGGGAGAGTTGATCTTCTCACACGCGCGGCTGATCAAGGACGAAATTGAACTCGCGCGCAACCAAGTCCAGACGCGGGGCCAGAAGGCGAATGGCGTCCTCACCATCGGTGTTCTGCCGAGCCTCGCAAGCAATGTCGTGCCGCTGGCGCTCACACGGTGGCGTGCCGAGTATCCGACATTGCGTGTCCGTATCGTGGAGAAGGTGCAGATCGAATTGTTGATTGGCCTCTTGCGCGGCGATCTCGATCTGTTCATCGGCATGACCGAATACTACGACATTCTCGAGGGCCTGAAACAGCGCGTCATTTTTCGCGATCGCCAACGCGTGTTTGCGAGGCCGCGGCATCCGGTGTTCAACATGCAGGACGTCACATGGCGTGACATCGTGCAATTTCCCTGGGTATGTCCGATGGTGGGTAGCCAACGGACGGTCCTGGAGTCTCTCCTTCAGTCCCAGCAGATCGCGATGCCGCGTCAGATCATCGAAGGCGGCTCGGTGCAGTTCGTCAAAACGCTCGTGTCGAGTAGCGATCATCTTGCGATTCTTCCCTCGCACACCATCAGCGAGGACGTAAAGGACGGCAAGCTCAGATTCCTTCCTCTGACCTCACAAATGCTCAGTCGCAACATCGCCGTCTTTCATCGGCTCGACAAGCATCTCGGCAAGTCGAGCCATGATCTCATCGCTTATGTCGAAGCTGTCGGTCTGCGCCTGTGCCGGGAGCCGCGCGCGGCAGTCCGGGCCAAGCCTTAGAGGACAACAGCTCTTGGAGAAAGGTCTTGCCCGCTTACTTGTCGTGTTCGATCCTCACTCTGACCGATCCAGGGCGATCGAAGATCGAGACATCGCCGGTCACGCGACCAAGGATGATGATCCCGGGTCTCGGCACCTGGCCGGCACGATAGTAGATGACGAAGTGATCTGAGTTCCATAGCCCGAGTGTGCCGATGGAGAAATCGAGCTGACGCCCGACTTCAGGCAGAGGCGACGGCAGGTTTCCGGTCTTTTCCTGCCGCTGATGATCGCGCATCTCGATCGTCAAGGGCAACATTGCAAGCAACGACTTGGTTGCCGCAGTGTCGGACAGCTCGGCACTGACCGTTCCCCAATCCGATGAAATCCGAATCCTCTCCTGTGCCATGGCAGGCCCAATCATTGCGAGTGTGAGTAACACCGTGGTGACGAACCTGAATCTTTTCCGCATCACCCGAACTCCTGCTTAGCGCATGACGAACACATTTGCCGGTGCCCGCGTAGCCGTTGGAATGAAGACGCTCTTTGTCTCAAGATAGGCGTCAATCGCTTCGATCCCATTTTCGCGACCTATCCCTGAGCGTTTCATACCGCCAATGGGGACCATGTAGCTGTAAGTCCGGTAGGTGTTGATCCAGACAGTGCCGACTTTCAGTTCCTTTGACATGCGCAGTGCGCGCGATATGTCGCTGGTCCAAACGCCAGCGACCAATCCATAGGCTGAATCGTTTGCAATGCGCACCGCCTCGGCTTCATCATTGAATGCAATGACCGACAAGACGGGCCCGAACACTTCTTCCCGCGCAATCCGCATGGCAGGTGTCACTTCGGCGAAGATCGTCGGTTCGATGAATTGCCCCGCGCCGAGCCCTGAGCCGCCGGCCGGCTTGCCGCCCAGGATGCAACGTGCCCCATCGGCCTTTGCGATCTCAATGTACCGAAGAACCTTCTCAAACTGCGGTGCCGTGGCGATCGGACCTACATTCGTCGTGGGATCCATCGGATCGCCCAACTTGATACGACGAGCGATCGCGACGAGGCTCTCGACAAACCTGTCACGAATTGAAGCTTGGACCAGAAGGCGCGACCCGGCCGTGCACATTTGGCCGGCCGCGCCGAAGATCCCCGAGACCACACCTGCAGCTGCAAGCTCGAGATCGGCATCTTCAAACACGATGTTTGGCGACTTTCCACCAAGTTCGAGTGCCACGCGCTTCATGCCGAGCGCCGCAGACGCATAGATTTTGGCACCCGTCTCGTCTGAACCCGTGAAGGAAACCATTGTGACGTCCGGATGCGCGACGAGAGCCGCCCCGGCTTCTTGCCCGAGCCCCGTGACGACGTTGAACACACCGTCCGGCACGCCAGCCTCTTTGAACAATTTGGCGAATTCGAGCGTGCTGACGGATGCGAATTCAGACGGCTTAACAACCACGGCGCACCCGGCGGCGAGCGCTGGCGCGCATTTCGACGCAACAAAAGCAAGGGGCGAATTCCACGCCGTCAGTGCCGCCACAACGCCGATTGGCTCACGAGTCGTGAAAGCGACCATATCGGGCTTTTCCAGCGGGATCGTGCTGCCTTGGATCTTGTCCGCTAAACCGGCATAATAGTGCCAATAGTCGACGAGGCCGTTGAGCTGCCCCTGCATCTCCGCAAGGAGTTTGCCGTTGTCGCGAACCTCGATCTCGGCGAGGCGTTGTTTATTCTCAGCGATCAAGTCTGCGAGCCGACGAAGGACTGAGCCACGTTTGGACGCAGAAAACTGGCTCCACGGGCCGGTCGTCATAGCGGTCTTGGCAGCGGCCACCGCTACCGCCACGTCGTCCACTCCGCCCCGCGCGATCTTCGCCCACGCCGTTCCTGAGAACGGGTCAACGGTGTCGATCCACTGGCCACCGGCCGGGTCGACAAAGGCGCCATTAATGTAGTGGCCGAAACTCTGCGTCATCTCTGCTCCTAGTCATTAGCTTGCACGTGAAGCGCCATTCGTTTCGGGGCTCTAGCCCTGAAACGGAATTGGTCAACCGACGCGCTTGTGGTCGAAGATGAACTTCTTCCAACGATGCACGGTATACGTGCTGAACATGCGATGGCGAAAGAAGGGATCGTTTTCGATGTAGTCGATGGCCTCTTGCCGGACCTCAGTGTTCAATATGATCAAGC
This sequence comes from uncultured Alphaproteobacteria bacterium, assembly GCA_963714325.1. Taxonomy (GTDB): domain Bacteria; phylum Pseudomonadota; class Alphaproteobacteria; order Rhizobiales; family Hyphomicrobiaceae; genus CAVQOB01. The sequence continues at coordinate 345,776 of CAVQOB010000010.1, forward strand.
CGCCATTGGGAAAATCATCACCTTCAGGAAATAGGCCGCCACTCGCGATGATGCGATGAGCATTTTTGTTCACGTATTCGAGATGCTCAGGGCGATGCAGCTTTTTCCGCTCCATGACACCCGGGTCGTCGGTAAAGGTGATGATATAAGGCATTTGCGTGATCCTCTTGGTTGGCTTCAATGATTGTGCGTTTGACGTGGCGCATTCGCGTCGATGGCGTCAAAGACAAGCGGTCTGTCCACCATCGACGGACACGACCGCTCCGGTCATGAAGCTAGCGTCGTCCGTCAGCAGGAACACGATCACCGCCGCAATTTCTTCAGGCTCGCCGACGCGGCCGATCGGATGCGCGGCCTTGATCCGCTCGATGGCGGCCGCATCCTGCATCATGTAGGCTGTGAATGGGGTCCGGGTCATTCCCGGCGCTACGGCATTCACGCGAATGCCGAACGGCCCAAGCTCCGGCGACATCGACTTCGTAATTCCGGATACAGCGAATTTCGAGGCGACATAGGGCACGCGATTGGGAACTCCCATCACACCGGCGCCGGACGAAATATTGACGATTGCCCGCGATCCCGTGTCGTCCTTCACTGCCCGGGCATAGGCTTGACACATGTTGATCGTGCCAGCGAGGTTCACCGCTAGGACTTGCTCCATCGTCGCAGGGTTCGACATCGAAGACGTTGCCGACGCCCTTGATGCCGGCACAATTAATCAAACCGGTCAGCGATCCGAGCCGTTGTCGCGCGGAAGCCATGAACGCGATGGCTGCATCGCGATTGCTAACGTCCAGAACCGTGCCTTCGATCCGCGAGTGACCGCCGAGCGCCGCAACGATCTTACCCACGCTCTCTCGATCCACATCGAGCGCAAGCACGGTCGCGCCCTCGTCGAACAGGCGACGCACGCATGCAGCTCCAATTCCACTGCCCGCGCCGGTGACCACGACATTCTTGCCTTCGAAACGCTTCATCGACATCATCTCTTTCCGAAAACGCGACCTGAGCTGCAGACAAGTCGCTGGGGCGCTTTTGCCGTCACCATCGACTGCATTGAAATTCAATGGAACGTACGCCCGCCATCGACTGCCAGTGTGGCGCCGGTCACGTATGACGCCTCGGAACTGGTGAGGTACAGCAGTGCATTTGCGATCTCTGTTGGATCAGCTAACCGTTTCATGGCGTAGTTCCCGACATTCTGCCGAAAACCATCGGCCATCGGCGTATCGACCATCCCCGGACAGATGCAGTTCACGCGAATATCGGGGGCCAATTCTGCCGCCAGCGCCCGAGTGAGCGTTATCACACCGCCCTTGGACGCGGCATACGCTGTGATCCCCGGAGCGTTCGGAAGGATGCCCGCGCCGGATGCGATATTGGTAATCGTCGAGCCGGCCGCCCGCTTTAGGTAAGGAACGCAGGCCCTCGCAACGAGGAACGTTCCCGTTAGGTTGACCTCGATCGTCTTACGCCAGGTAGCGACGGGGACGTCGAGCAACAGTCCGGTCGGCATGATCCCGGCCGCGTTGATCACACCATCAATGCCCCCAAACTTATCCGCCGCTGCATCGATCACTGTTTGGATCGCCGTCTCATCTGTGACGTCGACTGCGAAAACGGCACCGCGTCCCTCGCCGAGCGTGCTCTGCAGACCATCGCCATTCTGATCCAGCAGAATGACGGTTGCGGCTTCGGACATAAAACGGCGCGCGGTCGCCTTGCCAATGCCCGACGCGGCGCCTGTAATCACGATCCGCCGGCCGGCGAGGCGGCCAGGACTTTCTGCATGGGTTGACGATGTGTTGCTCATGGATGAACCCGGGCGACGTCGCTTCAGAATAGAGTGCTCAGTTAACCTCAAGCCAGTTGCGTCTCACTTCCGGTGAGTTGCGCAATGAGTTCCGGCGTACCTTCGAAAACGATATGCCCATGCCCCATCACGTACACGCGATTGGACACGCGCATCGCGACCGTCAGTTTCTGCTCGACGAGAAGCACGGCAACGCCCCGTCGGCTGATCTCGCGGATCATCTCGGTCACCACTTCGACGATCTTTGGTGCAAGCCCTTCGGTCGGCTCGTCGATGAGAATGACACGCGGATTGCCGAGCAGTGCACGACACATTGTCAGCATCTGCTGCTCGCCGCCCGAAAGCATACCGGCGGCGGTATTGTGCCTGACCTTGAGCTGCGGAAAGAACTCGTACATCTGGTCAATCGTCCAGGTCGGCACGCCGTCGCGAGGGGTCTGTAGACCAATTCGCAAGTTCTCTTCGACCGTGATATTGGCGAAGATCTCACGCTCTTCCGGCACATAGGCGATGCCAGAACAGCAGATGCGGAAGGCGCGCTCGCCTGCGACGTTTCTTCCATCGAGCAACACGCGGCCGCGGGCCGGCCGTACCAGCCCCATGATGGACTTGATCGTCGTCGAGCGGCCGGAGCCATTGCGGCCGAGCAGGCTCACGATTTCGCCGCGCCCTATATTCATCGAAACACCTTGAAGCACGTGACTCTTGTCGTAGTAGGCGTGCACCGCCTCAAGCTCGAGCACTGGGGTCATGACGCCACGACCTCCTCGCCGAGGTAGGCTTCCTGCACCTTTTTGTCGGCACGCACGGTCGCAGGATCGCCGGTGGCAATGACTTCGCCATACACAAGGACTGAGACTTGATCCGCCAGCGCGAAGACAACGCTCATGTCATGTTCGACAACCAGCAGCGTGCGCCCCTCTGTCACCGCTCGGATGAGGTTCACAATGTAGGCTGTCTCCTCTCGCGACATGCCAGCCGTTGGCTCATCCAAAATGAGGACGGAGGGGTCGGTCGCGAGCGCCATGCCGATTTCGAGGACGCGCTGCTCCGAGTAGGCGAGATCACCAGCGAGATCGTCGCGCCGTTTGCCGAGGCGCAGCCTGTTCGAGTAGTTCGTCGACTTCGGCATTGACCGTCTTCAAGTTCCGGACGGCAGCGGAACAGCGTCAGCCGATGGCCATGGCGTCCCATGACGGAAACGCGCAAATTTTCCGCGACGCTCATGCGCGGAAACACGTTGGTTATCTGGAAAGACCGTGACAGGCCGCGCCGGGTGATGACGTGCGGGGGCAGTCCGGCGATCGACGCACCGTTGAGCAGGATTTCACCAGCGTTTGGTTTATAGTGACCTGAAATCAGGTTGAAAAGAGTCGACTTGCCGGCTCCGTTGGGTCCGATCAACGCATGACGCTGGCCACGTGTCACGACGAGGTCGACGCCACGAATGATCTCAATCGTGCCGAAAGATTTGCGTCACCTTGCGAAGCTCGAGTACAGGCTCGCTCGATCCGGTGAGAGACGCCGGCCGCAAGGTGGCTGCGAGTACGATTGTTGCTCATGCGCCGCTACGCCTCCCGATGAACTGTTGCCATCGAATGGGCAGCCGGCGCGGCGACGTGCTGATCCTCAGTGGCAAGCTGCCAGGCTGCAACAGTCAACCGACGCGCCACCGGCAACATCAACGCGCCCGCACTCAACAGCGCGATCGGCATCGCCCAGGTCAGGAAGCCCAGCGGCTCGAACATCCTTCCAAAGAGCTTGTACGGAACCCAGGCGCCGCCGGCTGCTGCGCGTGATGCTCGATAGTCATCGGACATGACGACATGAATGCTCTCGACGGTGAATACCGTGCCAGCGAGCAACAGTGCCCCGAGCCAGGAGGCAGAGCAGATAGGGTGCGATCAGCTGGCGCCAGCCACGTCGAGCGCAGCTTGCGGGCATGCAGCGAGACCAGGCCGCCAAGCCCCTCTGGCAGGAACAGCATGACCAAGACGAAGACCAGTCCTTGATAGAGCAGCCACGAGCGCGTGAGGTCGGACATAATCCTGCCGAAATAGGTCATCACGGCGGCACCCAACGCTGGTCCGAAAAACGTGCCAGCCCCTCCGATGAAGGTATGCAGCACGACGTTGGCCGAGTTTTGGCCCGAGAAGACTGTGTAATTTGCCAACTCGTTGGCGATCGCGAGCAAGCTGCCGGCCACGCCAGCGAACATGCAGGAGATGGCGAAAATCACGGTGCGAGCCAAGCGTGTGTCGAAACCGAGGAAGCGCACGCGATGCTCATTGTCGCGCAGCGCCAGCGCTAGACGCCCGAGTGGCGTTTTGGTGAACGCCCACATGCACCACGCCGAGAACACGAACCCAGCCGAGCGTCAGGTAGTAAACGTGGCTATCTGGTCCAAAGCTCAGCCCCCACGAGGAAGCGCGCATTGTCGAGATGCCGGACTCCGCGCCGAACACAGTGTTCAAGCCCGGCGCAACGGAAACCAGCAACTCGGACAAAGCGAATGTCAACATCGCGAAATAAACGCCTGTCCGCTGCGTCGCAACCCATCCGAATACGAGTCCGGACAGAGCGCCGGCGGCTGCACCGGCGAGTGGCACGAGCGGCGTCGGGAACCAGAACACGTTCATCTCCACCGCGCGCATCAGATGCAGCGCCGCAAAGGCCCCTAGGCCATAGTACGCCGCGTGCCCGAACGACAACATGCCCGCCTGGCCCATCGCCAATGCGAAGGCAAGCGCGAACAGCGCCGCAATCATCATTTTGACAAACGCGTTCATCAGGTTGGGTGAGGCAAACAAGGGCAAGACGACGAGCGCCGCCACCGCGAGAGCAAGCAGGACAGCGCTCACTCTGCGGTTCATTGCTTGTCTCCCATCAAGCCGGCAGGCCGCAGCAGCAGCACCAGGATCATCAGCATGAACGGCACGCCGTTCGCGACAGTGGACAGCTTGAGCGTGAGGAGGCCGCCAACCTGACTGGCCCACTCCCCGAGACCGAACAAGCCGAGCAGCGAACCGATCGATACATCCATGCCAACGGCGAACGAGATGAAGACGCCGATCATCAGCGAGGCGATCAGCGCACCGGTCACCGAACCAAGGCCGCCCACTGCCACCACAACGAATAACAAGGTGCCGACTTCGACGGCCATGTTGGGCCCGGTCGGATAGAAGGCGCCGGCGACTGCTCCGGCAAGACCCGCCAAAGCAGTGCCAACCGAGAACACACCCGAGAAAAATGACCGGCAGATTGTGCCCCAACGCCTCGACCGTGAACGGCCTGATAAGTCGCCGCCCGCACGATGATGCCGACGCGGGTACGAGTGAGCAAGAGATACAGCAGTACGAACATGCCGATCGAGACCGCCCCCATGAACAGGCGATAAAACGGATAGTTCGTCTCGAAGATCGTGAATGCTGCGAAGCGCATGTAATCGGGCATCTGGTAGCCGACAAGCGCATCACCGTAGAAGAGTTTGATGACCTCCTCGATGATAAAGGCGAGTCCGAAGGTGAGCAGCAGTTCGTGCGCGTGTCCATGGTGATGCACGCGACGCAGGAGGTATCGCTCGATGAGCGCGCCGACGGCTCCGGCGACGAGGGGCGCCAGCAACAGCCCGAGCCAAAAACCGCCCAGGCGGGACGCCGTATAGCCGACGTAGGCGCCAAGCATATAGAGCCAAGCGTGTGCAAAGTTGAGGACGCCCATCATACCGAAAATAAGCGTCAGTCCTGCCGAGACCATGAATAACAGCAGGCCGTGAACGACGCCGTTCAACAGCGAAACAACGAAATACTCCATGAGCACCTTCGGTTAGCCGAATCATGAGTTGCAGCACGTTCACTGCTGACAGTCGCCACCCCTACCGCTGCGCCGCACCTATTCAGCACAGAAGTGTTAGGCGACCGGGTGTGCTCGATCTGGCACCCCGGTCGGTGCGCAGCCTCAGTTCGTCGGACGCTCCATCTTGCAGGTGTCTTGCACAGGCCCGGTGGCGTCCTTGCCACTCAGCAGCTTGACGGTCTTGAAGCCCTTGTCCGTGTTGTCAAACTTGTACTTGGCGTCCTTAGACACGATGGCGACGGCCGTCGGCGTCATCGCCTGGTGGTCTTCGCTCCGCATCGTGACAGGCCCCATGGGGCTCTCAACCGTCACCGTCTCCATCGCCAACCCGATAGCCTTGACGCTTACCTTGTCGCCGGGCTTCCCCTTCAGGGCCTTCAAGGACTCGCCCAACGCCAGGACGCCATTCACTGTGTCGCCTTGCACGTTGTACGGATACTGACCCGTCTTCGACTTGTATTCCTCGGCGAACGCCTCGCTCTTGGCACCGTTGGCGTCGGGGAAGAAATGCTGGACGGTGTAGTGCCCAACTGCCGTGTCGCCAGCCGCTGCTATGTTGCCGGGCTGGTCGAGTGCCGTCGTGAGGAATGGCGTTTTCATCCCGGAATCAGCGGCGGCTTTGATCATCAGCAGCAGATCGTTGCCCCAATTGCCCGTGACAACGCTGCTGGGACCGGAGTCTTTGATCTTCGCGATGTAGGGCGCGAAGTCTTGCACCTTGTTGACGTCGTGCAGCACGTCGCCAACCACAGTATAACCGTATTGGCCGGCGTATCCGCGCGTGAGACGCTGGACGTCGTGACCCCAGCTGTAATTCTGCCCGATGATGTAGACCTTGTTGCCGAGTGCACCCGACTTTTTGGCGGCCGCGTACATCGCTCGCATGCGGCCTTCGGCATAGGTGTTCCAGCGGAAGTGATAAAAGTGGCATCGGGCGCCAGTGAGTTCCATCGCCTGGCCGCCCACATTGATGAAGAGCACCTCGCGTCCAGGGTTCCGCGCGTTGTGCTTTTGAACGTCACCTGTGATTTGACCGGCAATCGCCGACGAAGCGCCCTGAATGACGATGTGAGCGCCGTCGTTGATGGCGGCCTTCAGCTTGTCGGCAGCCTCTGACGGGCCTGACTGGTTATCGTACTCAAGCAGTTGGATCCCGTCCGGCCAGGCCTTGTCGTTGGCCAATCGGGCCAAGCTGAACTTGACTGCTGTCTGGATCATCTTGCCGGTCAGGGATGCTGGTCCGGAAAAAGTCTCGATCAACGCGACCTTGAGCGGTTCCGCTGACGCTGCACTGGTCACTCCGAGTGCTGCGAGCATTGTGAGCAAACGAATAGATGGTTTGATTGTAGGATACATGGACGGCCTCCCGGTGCTGCCGAAGTCGCTTATGCAGACTTCTTTTATTGAGGACCACCGTCCCTCACGCTTGAGGCACATGTCAAAGCCGTCATATAAACGCCTATTATACCAGCATACTGTTGCCTGCCGACCCGATCTGTCTCTACGTCTCAGCAAGAGCTGAAGGTGGTCGAAGTCGGCGGCCAGCGTCTCGGCAAGGGTGATGCGGTGAGCGAACTCGACCAGCCACTGCCGACCGCTCGCGGAGCGACCGATGCCACCTTGCTGCCGTTCTAAGTCGATCGTGTTACGCCGGCCTCGACGGCTGGTACGAGCAGCGGTGGCTGAGTTGACGGCGAGCTGCTAATGATTTGGCCGCAGTCCTAGAAACGAGAAGTGTGATGATCAGCACCGCGCGTGAGGCGCCAGCCAGCAGCTTTGTGCCGCAGTCACGCTTGGGCTCTGTTCGGTGCGCGTTGGGTGTCAGCAAGCAAGAAAGTGACTGAAAGTGCGCGGAATCATCTTCACCGGCGATTGCACGGTCGAACTGGCAACATTCCCGGATCCGACACCCGGCCCCGGTGAGGTCGTTATCGAGATCAGAGCGTCCGGCATGTGCGGCAGCGACTTGCATTTCTACCGCCGGCCGCGCGCGCAACTGCCGGCAACGCCCGTAATCATGGGGCATGAACCGTGCGGCGTGATCGCAGCGGTCGGCAAAGACGTGACGTTCCCCCACGCCCGCGTCGGAGCACGTGTCATGCAGCATCACTATTTCGGCTGCACGGCGTGCGAGTATTGCCGCTCCGGCTGGACACAGATGTGCAGGACCGTACCTGTCATCGTCTATAGCACCGACGCCCACGGCGCTCATGCACCCTACATAAAGTGTCGCGCGGAAACGGTCGTGCCACTCGACGATCGCCTCAGCTTTGCGGCAGGCGCTTCGATTTCGTGTGGCACCGGAACCGCCTGGGCTGCCTTCGAGCGCCTCAACCTGTCGGGCCGTGACACGCTCGCGGTCTTCGGCCAGGGCCCCGTGGGATTATCGGCGACGATGCTGGCAAAAGCCCAAGGCGCGCGGGTCATCGCGATCGACATCGAGCACAACCGTCTCGACAAGGCCAAGTTGTTCGGCGCGGATTATGTCGTCAACCCGCGTGATCGGTCGGCAATCGACGCCATTAGGGAGTTGACGGGAGGACAGGGTGCGTCGCTGGCACTCGAAACGTCTGGCGCCAAGGATGCCACTATGGATGCGCTGCGCTGTCTGAGACCGTGGGGAAAGGTCTGCCTTGTTGGGCTCGGCTCCGCATTCGAATTCTCACTAGCCGAGTTCCTGCGCTCTCAAATCCAAATCATCACATCGTGGACGATGTCGATCCAGCAGCAGAAGGCATGCGCGGACTTCGTCATCGACCGCTGTCTCGACGTCGACGCGCTCTTCACGGATCGCTGGACGTTGGACCAAGCGGACCAAGCCTATCGGCATTTCAATCGGCAGAGCGACGGCAAAGGTGTCTTTTTGCTGTGAAGCAGGAGCGACGGCAAAGCTAGATATAACATCAATTTATATCTTGAGCGTCATGCATATTGCACAGCACCAGCCCTAGCGGTGAGAGTGAGCCGAACGCCCTCTGAGAGGCGTCAAGGACGCAAACCCTGGAGGAGACCTGACATGAAGGCATTCAAAGCAATCGCGGCTGCCGTCTTAGCAACAACCGGTGTGTTGACGACGTCGGCTTTTGCACAGTCCTTCCCGGACAAACCGGTCAAGGTTGTGTTGCCGTTCCCAGCAGGGACGGGGCCGGACAATGTCATGCGGCAGGTCGCGGACAAGCTCGCCAAGCGTTGGGCGCATCCGATGACCATCGAGAACCGATCAGGCGCCAACGGCTGGACGGCAGTCGAAGCAGTCAAGTCGGCTCCAAAAGATGGCTATACGTTGCTGCAAGTCGATAACCTTCTGGTCACGCTTCAGCCGCACATCTTTAAAAAGCTGCCCTTCGACCCCATCAAAGATTTCGAGCCGGTTGCCTCTCTCTACCAGACGCACTTCTTTGTCGTCGTGCCGACGGCTTCGCCCTGGAAAAACATTCCTGACCTCGTTGCAGAGGCAAAGGCCAAGAACGGCGGGATGACTTACGGCTCTTCAGGCGTCGCAAGTCACATGCATCTTGGCGGCTCGATGCTGCAGAACGGCATGAACGTAAAGATGACGCACGTGCCGATTAAGGAAACGCCGCAAGTCTTCGTGGCCGTTGCTAATGGGGAAATGGGATGGGCGTTTGGAACAGCATCCTCGTCCGGTCCCATGTTCCGCTCGCAAAAGGTGAAATACCTCGCGCTTGCGGCTCCGTCGCGACATCCGAGCTTTCCCAATGTCCCGACGGTATCTGAGGCTGGTGGCCCCGCAAATTTCGAGTTGAAATCGTGGGTCGCTCTCTTGGCGCCCCGCGGCACACCCAAGGCCGTGGTCGATCGCATCAATGCAGACATTGCAGCCGTACTTGCAGAACCCGACATCAAAGAGAAGTTCACGGCTGTTGGCTTCACACCCTGGGCCAATACGCCAGGATGGCGTCGCCAAAGCGATCGACGATGACGGCAAGTTGTTTGGCGATGTCGCCAAACGGGAAAAGATTTCGCTCGACTAAGCGATTGCGCGACAACCAACACGCCTGCTGCTTCGATCAGCAGGCGTGTTGCCGTTTAGAATGATATCGGGGGACTTCCGTGAGCAAGCCAATTGCTATCCGCGCGCCGAAGGATTTCTGGATCGGTGCCATCTACCTTATCGCCGGCACCATCGGACTGCTGGTTGGACGAGACTATCCGTTGGGCACAGCGGCCCGCATGGGACCCGGATTCTTCCCCGCGATCATCTCCACCTTGCTCATCCTATTCGGCGTGGCCGCTATCGTTCGCTCGTTCGTGACCAACGGTGACGCCGTCGGCAAAGTCCCATGGCGAGCATTGGCGCTGATCATCGGCGCTGCATGCGGGTTCGGCACCGCGTTGAATGCGGTCGGATTTATTGCTGCAGCGGCTCTTCTCTTGCTGCTTTGTGCTGCTGCAAGTGAACACTTTCGGTTCGAATGGCGGGCAGTCGCTGGTCTCGTCGCCATGATTGCTGCCTGCTCCCTGGTTTTCGTCAAAGCGTTGGGCCTGCCGATGGCACTTGTCGGCCCGCATTTGAGATATGCCGTCCCATTCGGCCTCGGCAACTGAGGCCTGACAGATGGAAATCATCGACAATCTTTGGCTCGGGCTTCAGACCGCACTCAGCCTGACCAATCTCGCTTACTGCCTCGTCGGCGTGCTGCTTGGCACGGCGGTCGGCGTTCTACCTGGGCTCGGGCCGACCGCTACCATTGCCATGCTATTGCCGGTGACCTCGGGCATGGCCCCTGTGTCGGCGTTGATCATGATGTCCGGGATCTTTTACGGGGCGCAGTACGGTGGATCGACCACAGCCATTCTCATCAATATGCCGGGTGAAGCCACCTCGGTCCCGACTGCCATGGACGGCTATGCCTTGGCGCGGCAAGGCAAGGCGGGTCTGGCTCTAGCTGTGGCGGCGATTGCGTCATTCATCGCGGGCACCATTGCGACCGTCGTCATTGTGCTGTTCGCTCCCCCGCTTGCCGGCATTGCATTGAGCTTCGGTGGGGCGGAGTATTTCGCTTTGATGGTGCTTGGACTGGTGGCATCGATCGTGCTGGCGAGCGGATCACTGCTGCACGCTTTCGGGATGGTCCTGCTCGGACTTTTGCTCGGATTGGTTGGCGTCGATGTGAATACTGGCATGCAGCGGTACAGCTTCGGCATCCCCGAACTTGCCGACGGGGTCGGGTTTGTCGTCGTTGCCATCGGCCTCTTCGGGCTTGGCGAGATCGTCGCGAACCTCGAGGATGACAAAATGCGCCAGGT